>NZ_LMDQ01000013.1:850000-851685 GCF_001425125.1 Acidovorax sp. Root402 | reverse complement strand
CAAAGCAAAAAACCCCAGTCATATCTGACTGGGGTTTTCTGGGCTGTAAGAGCCTGACGATGACCTACTTTCACACGGGAACCCGCACTATCATCGGCGCAAAGTCGTTTCACTGTCCTGTTCGGGATGGGAAGGAGTGGGACCAACTTGCTATGGTCATCAGGCATAACTTGGTGCTGGGCAGTTTTTGTGAACTGCCTGGCGAATTCATAGAGTCTGGAATCAGATTTTGTGTTTTGACTGCGTCTAACTTGGCATAACAGACTTTGAGCTTCACGCTGTGAGCGTGTTGGCTATCAAAGTTATAGGGTCAAGCCGCACGAGCAATTAGTATCAGTTAGCTTAACGCATTACTGCGCTTCCACACCTGACCTATCAACGTCCTGGTCTTGAACGACTCTTTAGGGGGCTCAAGGCCCCGGCAGATCTCATCTTGAAACGAGTTTCCCGCTTAGATGCTTTCAGCGGTTATCTCTTCCACACTTAGCTACTCGGCAATGCCACTGGCGTGACAACCGATACACCAGAGGTGTGTCCACTCCGGTCCTCTCGTACTAGGAGCAGGCTTCCTCAAATCTGCAGCGCCCACGGAAGATAGGGACCAAACTGTCTCACGACGTTTTAAACCCAGCTCACGTACCTCTTTAAATGGCGAACAGCCATACCCTTGGGACCGGCTACAGCCCCAGGATGAGATGAGCCGACATCGAGGTGCCAAACACCGCCGTCGATATGAACTCTTGGGCGGTATCAGCCTGTTATCCCCAGAGTACCTTTTATCCGTTGAGCGATGGCCCTTCCATACAGAACCACCGGATCACTATGTCCTGCTTTCGCATCTGCTCGACTTGTCAGTCTCGCAGTTAAGCACGCTTATGCCATTGCACTATCGTCACGATGTCCGACCGTAACTAGCGTACCTTCGAACTCCTCCGTTACGCTTTGGGAGGAGACCGCCCCAGTCAAACTGCCTACCATGCACTGTCCCCGATCCAGATAATGGACCTAGGTTAGAACCTCAAACACACCAGGGTGGTATTTCAACGTTGGCTCCATGAGAACTAGCGTCCTCACTTCAAAGCCTCCCACCTATCCTACACAGATCTGTTCAAAGTCCAATACAAAGCTACAGTAAAGGTTCATGGGGTCTTTCCGTCTTTCCGCGGGGAGATTGCATCATCACAAACATTTCAACTTCGCTGAGTCTCAGGAGGAGACAGTGTGGCCATCGTTACGCCATTCGTGCAGGTCGGAACTTACCCGACAAGGAATTTCGCTACCTTAGGACCGTTATAGTTACGGCCGCCGTTTACTGGGACTTCAATCAAGAGCTTGCACCCCATCATTTAATCTTCCAGCACCGGGCAGGCGTCACACCCTATACGTCCACTTTCGTGTTTGCAGAGTGCTGTGTTTTTATTAAACAGTCGCAGCCACCGATTTTTTGCAACCCCGTTGGGCTCCCTCTGTACGAGTTCACCTACTTGGGGCATACCTTCTCCCGAAGTTACGGTATCAATTTGCCGAGTTCCTTCTCCTGAGTTCTCTCAAGCGCCTTAGAATACTCATCTCGCGCACCAGTGTCGGTTTGCGGTACGGTCGTCAATAGCTGAAGCTTAGTGGCTTTTCCTGGAAGCAGGGTATCACTCACTTCGTCTGCAAGCAGACTCGTTATCACCCCTCAT
>NZ_LMDQ01000013.1:0-845000 GCF_001425125.1 Acidovorax sp. Root402 | reverse complement strand
GGCGCGCACTTTCGGGCAGTTTGTCGTAATCGGTCACCCCGACGGTGGAATCACTCCAGCCAGGTAGCGTTTCATAAATTGGCGTGCACCGAGCGATGTCCTCTGCGCCCATGGGAAGCAAATCAATACGCTGACCGTCGAGCTCGTAGCCCGTGCACAGCAACAACTCGTTCAACCCGTCCAGCACATCCAGCTTGGTGATGCAAAGGCCAGTAAGACCATTGACTTGGGCGCTGCGCTTCAACAAAGCTGCATCAAACCAGCCACAGCGACGGCTACGCCCCGTTGTCACTCCCTTTTCAGCGCCCACCGTGCTCATGTGATAACCGGGCGTACCAGGCACTTCCCAATCCAACTCTGTAGGGAAAGGCCCGCCACCCACGCGGGTGCAATACGCCTTGGTGATACCGAGGATGTAATGAAGCATGCCCGGCCCCACGCCAGATCCTGCAGCAGCATTCCCCGCCACGCAGTTACTGGAGGTGACATACGGGTATGTGCCATGGTCTACATCCAGCAGGGTCCCTTGAGCGCCCTCAAACAGAAGGTTCGCACCCGCGCGATTCGCCTCATTCAGCTCACGCGACACATCAGCCATCATGGGCTTCAGCAACTCTGCATGGCGCATGGCTTCGGCGTACACGACATCAAACTGCACCTTACCATCCTGGATGTATGGCTTCAGCGCATCGCCAAAAACGAACTTTGCAGAGCCCAGGTACGTGGTCAATACATGGTTATGCAAATCCAGCAATTCGCGCAGCTTGGAAGCAAATCGCTCGGGGTACTTCAAGTCCTGTACGCGCAAGGCACGGCGGGCAATCTTGTCCTCGTAAGCTGGACCAATGCCACGGCCGGTGGTACCAATCTTCTCAGCCCCCCCCTGCTCTCGGGCCGCCTCACGCGCAACGTCAATTGCCGCGTGGAAAGGCAGGATCAGCGGGCAAGCCTCACTGATACGCAGGCGCGAACGAACCTCGACACCGGCTTTCTCAAGCCCCTCAATTTCCTCAAACAACTTCGCTGCAGAAAGTACCACGCCATTGCCGATGTAGCACTTGACCCCAGGGCGCATGATGCCGCTCGGGATCAAATGCAGCGCCGTCTTCACACCATTGATCACCAGTGTGTGGCCAGCGTTGTGCCCCCCCTGGAAACGCACAACCCCTTGAGCGCTCTCCGTCAGCCAATCGACCAACTTGCCTTTGCCTTCGTCGCCCCACTGGGTACCGACCACCACTACGTTGCGACCTTTGGTTGCTTTCATCTCAAACCCAATTCAAATGACAATTGCTCAAACAGCCTGCACGACCCAACGGCCCGCAACCTGAACCAGTTCACGATCACAGTGGAACTCATCCACCTCACTCTCGTGCCCTGGCAAAACACACACCACTGTTTCCCCGGCGGACCGAAGCTCTCCAATCGCAGCATTCACATCCGCGGCCTCGCCCCAAGGAGCACGAATGGCGGCTTTCAGCGCACGGGGTGGCACCACGCCAACCACCTGCTTGATGTCCAAACTGAATCCCGCCGCAGGACGATTTCGGCCAAACACTGCCCCCACCTCGTCGTACCGGCCGCCGCGCACCAGGGCATCGCTGGCACCGGGCGCATAGATCGCGAAGCGCGCACCGCTGTAGTAGGCATATCCACGCAAATCAGCCAAGTCGAAAGTGACAGAGGCTCCGTCAAGACGCGACGCCAACCACTTCAAATTTGATAGCACTTGAGACACACCAGAAATGCGCTTCAGCGCATTTTCAGCCTCAGCCAGAACAGCAGCGTCTCCATATAACTGGACAAGAGCGAGAAGGCCTTGCCGAGAATCCTCAGGAAAGCCACGCGTCAAGACTCTCAACTCTCCCGCATCCTTGGCCGCCAAAGCAGAATGAATTCCGCTGAGCAGTTGCGGACTCACGCTCACACCAGTCAACAGGCTTCGGACGATGCGCACGTCCGCAAGATCAATGGTTGTATCGCGTACATCGGCAACTCGCAAACACTCCCGAGATAACTGCAAAGCCTCAAGATCGGCCTCCAGCCCGGTATGCCCATAGATTTCGGCACCAAACTGAAGAGGCTCGCGGGTGGCATGCGGGCGGTCAGGACGCGTGTGCAACACAGGACCACAGTAGCAAAGACGTGTCACACCTTTGCGATTGAGCAAATGCGCATCGATGCGAGCAACCTGCGGAGTCGTATCAGCTCGCAGCCCCATGGAACGACCAGATAGCTGGTCCACCAGTTTGAAGGTTTGCAGATCCAGCGCTTCGCCAGTGCCCGTAAGGAGAGATTCCAGATGCTCCAACAGCGGGGGCATCACCAACTCATAACCATAACAACGGGCTGTATCAAGCAGCCCGCGACGCAATTCTTCGATGTGCCGCGCTTCAGACGGCAAGACATCGGCAATGTGATCCGGAAGGACCCAAGCAGACATGGAGAAAAGGGGAGGCTGTTAAAACCGTGATTCTACCGGGACCGGGCGAGACTCCCCAAGGAATCTCCTAGTCGAGAGGTGTGACAGCGTTCAGAAACAAAGCATCAGAAGACCCGCAGCAAGGGCCAACAATGCGAAAAAGCGTATTTGGCCATCCTGCAATTGAGCGATCTGTGCAACTGTACGCTTCCAGACCTGGGGGGACAAAAAAGGCAAAAAACCCTCAATTACCAGGACCAAGGCAAATGCCGTCCAAAGACTGTCCCACATCATTCACCTCTCATAACCAGCGCCACTTGTTTACTTGCGTGGAGCAACAGGCGCCGATGCAGACGCTGAGCCGCGAAAGACCTTGAAGAAGTCAGAGGACGATGGGTCCAGCACCATCACATCGCTTTTCTTATTGAAACTGCCCTTGTACGCCTCGAGACTGCGATAAAACTGGGCAAATTGAGGATCTTTGCCAAACGCTTCGGCGTAGATGCGGGCCGCTTCCGCGTCGCCCTCACCCTTCAGCTTTTGAGCATCCCGATAGGCATTGGCGATTGTGATCTCGCGCTGACGATCTGCGTCTGCACGAATCTTTTCGCCTTCTGCAGCACCTGTAGACCGCAACTCGTTGGCCACGCGCTTTCGCTCCGCTTCCATGCGCCGGTACACAGATTCAGTGATGGCTTCCACGTAATCAACACGGGTAATACGCACATCCACCACATCAACCCCCCAGGGCTTGGAACCACGAACTGTCTCCAAGACTTCGCGCTTGACATCAGCCATCAGCGCTTCGCGTTTGAGTGAGAGTAGCTCTTTCACCGTGCGCTTGTTGATCTCCTCCTGGAAAGCATTGCGAACCACCCGATTGAGCTGCATGGCGCCCGCCGTCTCATCCAGCCCAACGTTGCGAATGTACTCAGTGGGCTCGGAAATGCGCCAGCGCACATACCAGTCGATAACGACACGCTGCTTTTCAGCAGTCAACATGGGCTCGGTGTCCGTGCTGTCCAAGGTCAGCAAACGCTTGTCTATGTAGGTGACGTTCTGAAATGGAGGAGGCAGCTTGAAATTGAGGCCAGGCTCCGTGATCACTTCTTTGATCTGACCCAGTGCATACAACACTCCAAACTGCCGCTGGTCCACAACAAAAAGCATGGAGCTCATGAGAGCAAGCACCACCAGAAGGGTAGATGCAATAAAACCGACTCTGTTCACGAACTACTCCTAGCGGGATTCACGTTCACGGGTGCGGCTGGTGTCGCGCGCGCGAGCGTCATTCGAAAAGGTTGGTGCGGGTGTTGCCGGTGACACCGCTGGAGGCACGCTGGTGGCCGCAGGGGCATCCAGCGCTCCGGACCCGCTTGCTACGCCTTGCATAATTTTGTCGAGCGGAAGGTACAGCAAATTGGAGCCTTGACGCGACTCCACCAGCACCTTGGTCACGTTGCCATAAATCTGCTGCATCGTGTCCAGATACATACGATCACGGGTTACCTGCGGAGCCTTCTGGTATTCCGCCAAGATAGAAGCAAACCGTTGCGAGTCACCTTGAGCCTGTGCAACGATCCTCGCCTTGTACGCAGCAGCCTCCTCGTTCAGACGAGAGGCAGAGCCCACAGCGCGTGGAATCACATCATTCGCGTAAGCCTGTGCCTCGTTTTTGGCACGCTCTCGCTCCTGTCCAGCTTTGAGGACATCATCAAAGGAGGACTGCACCTGCTCAGGCGGCCGCACACCGCCCTGCTGCAAATTGATGCCAACAACTTCTACGCCAACTTTGTAACGGTCCAATATGGTCTGCATGAGCGCGCGAACGCGAGGCGCAATCTGATCTCGCTCTTCAGCCAATGCCGTGTCCATGCGCATCTTGCCCACCACCTCGCGAACGGCGGTCTCAGCTGCTTGAACCACGGCATCTGAGGGATTCTTGCTTTCGAAAAGCCATGCCCTGGCATCGCTCAGACGATACTGAACAGCAAACTTGATCTCCACGATGTTTTCGTCTTCGGTCAGCATCGCGGACTCTCTCAAGCCCGTGCTTTTGATGACCGTGTCCCTCCCCACATCAGCGGAGCGAATTTGTGTCACAAAAACCAGCTCATGACGCTCAATTGGGTAAGGCAAGCGCCAGTTAAAACCTGCACCCACTGTGCTTTTGTACTTACCGAATTGCGTAATGACGGCTTGCTGGCCTTCTTGCACTATGAAGAAACCTGTGCCCATCCAGATCACGAACGCAATGCCAGCAATCAAGCCCACACCCACACCGGCGCTTTTCATATCAGGTTGAAAGCCACCGCCAGCCCCTCCTCCCGGGCCACGACCAGAACCATTCTTTCCCCCGAACAGACTGCCAAGCTTGCGATTAAGGTCACGCCAGAGCTCGTCGAGATCAGGCGGCTGCTGGCCATTGCTTGGCCGCTGATCCCCACCCCTCTGACCTGCGGGTGGCGCTGCAGGTCGATCCTCAGGGCGCACGTTACCGTCCTCCGACTTATCATCCCCGCGACCCCAGCGTGGATCGTTCAGATTGAACATGCCCCGAATACGGTCCGGCAATGGAGCCCAGCGTAGGGTGCGAGTATGAAAATTCATGCGCAAAATCTCTGGTTCTCTGATGGCGTCATTCGATCATGCATTGTGCCCAATCAGGGCAACACATCCGGCAATTCAAGGGCGTCTGCTGGGGTCATATCCTCACGCGTAGCCAGCAACCTATCGGCCAAAGCGCGGCGCAGATCATCAAGACCTTCTCCAGATCGAGCACTTACGAACAGACGGGAAAGCGACTGCCCCCCCACTTCGTATTGGTCTACCAGCAGGGAGGGGCGTCGCTCTTCGGGCAATGCGTCAAGCTTGTTGAACACCAGTATCTGCGGGATATCCGAGGCACCAATTTCCAGCAACACCCGCTCCACCTGCGCCATCTGCTCCGGGAAATCCGGGTTGGAAGCATCCACCACATGAAGCAGCAGATCTGCATCGACAGCCTCTTGCAGCGTAGCCTGAAAGGCATCCACCAATCCGTGCGGGAGATCCCGGATAAAGCCCACCGTATCGGACAGAGAAACAGATCGCGCCGCATCTGCCAGATACAACTGGCGTGTTGTAGTGTCTAGCGTGGCAAAAAGTTGATCCGCTGCATACGCTCGCGCTTTCACCAAAGCATTAAAAAGCGTGGACTTACCCGCGTTGGTGTACCCAACAAGCGAAATATTGAAGGTATCGCGCCTCTCGCGCTGGCGCCGCTGCGTGGAGCGCTGACGCTTGACCTTGATCAAGCGCTCTCTGGTGCGCTTGATCGCGTCACCAATCATCCGTCGATCCAGCTCGATCTGCTTTTCACCCGGACCGCCCCGGGCACCGATACCGCCAGTCTGGCGCTCCAGGTGAGACCAGCGCCGCACCAGCCGTGTACTCACATACTGCAGCTTGGCGAGCTCAACCTGAAGCTTGCCTTCGTGGCTTCGCGCACGTTGCGCAAAGATCTCCAGAATCAACAACGTGCGGTCATTAACGGGAAGCTCGATATGACGTTCCAGATTACGCTGCTGCGCGGGGCTGAGTGATTGGTCAAACAGCACCTCCAATGCCCCATGCATCTGGGCCAAGGTGCGAATTTCATCCGCTTTGCCAGAGCCAATAAAGAGTGCCGCGTCCGGCGCTTTCCGCTTGCACGTAATGCGAGCAACAGGCCGTAAACCCGCCGTCTGGGCGAGCAGTCCCAACTCTTCCAACTCAGCATCGAAGTGGGGGAGACCAAAATCAACGCCCACCAGCAACACCGGCGTCATAGCGGACGAGGATGCGGAAGCCGAACTCAAAGCCAACCACCCTCTCCCTGCTCTACCTCGCTGAGAAAGCGAGCCCCGCTACCAGACAACAACTCAAGAGTTGCTGCTGTCAGCATCAGGGGTTTCTGAGGTAGAGAAATTGACCGCCCGACCTGGAACGATCGTAGAAATCGCGTGTTTGTAAACCATCTGCGTCACAGTATTGCGCAGCAACACCACATACTGGTCGAAAGACTCGATTTGCCCCTGCAGCTTGATCCCGTTGACCAAATAGATGGACACTGGAACATGCTCCCGACGCAATGCGTTAAGGAAGGGGTCTTGCAAAAGCTGGCCTTTATTGCTCACGATATTCTCCGTGTTCAAGTGTTGTTGTAAACCAGCACCTTACCACAGCCAGACGCACGCTCTGGCTTTAACACACATGGCCCCTCGACTGAGGAGCCTTTGTCGTCAAGCCTCGTCTTTGTCCGCAAAAGGATTGTGCGAGGTTTTCATCTCAATGCGCAAAGGGGTCCCCACAAGATCAAACTCCTTGCGGAAGCGCCCTTCCAAGAATCGCTTGTAAGCATCAGTCACGTGCTCCAGCGAGTTACCATGGATCACGATCACGGGCGGATTCATGCCGCCTTGGTGCGCATACCGCATTTTGGGGCGGAACATCCCCGCCCTCTTGGGGCTTTGGAACTGAACTGCCTCCAGCAACAGTCGGGTGAGCACTGGCGTGGACATCTTGCAGGTGGCCGCCCGGTGGGCCTGGGCAATAGATGTCCATAGAGGGCCAAGCCCCTGACGCTTCTTCGCAGAAATGAAGTGCAACGAAGCAAACTTCAAAAACGCTAGCCGCGTCTCAATGGAGCGCTCCAAGAGCTGCCGTTGGTAGTCATCCACGGCATCCCATTTGTTCACCGCCAGAACCACAGCGCGGCCACTCTCCAGAATATAGCCCGCGATATGGGCATCCTGGTCCGTTACCCCCTGGGTGGCATCGAGCAATAACAGCACCACATTTGCGGACTCGATGGCTTGGAGCGTTTTCACTACCGAGAATTTTTCGATAGCCTCAAACACCTTCCCCTTGCGGCGCAGTCCTGCAGTATCCACCAGCTCAAAGCGCTGACCATTGCGCTCAAAAGGCACAGTGATGGCATCGCGGGTCGTACCGGGCATATCAAATGCCACCAGTCGCTCTTCGCCAAGCCACGTGTTGATCAGGGTGGACTTACCCACGTTGGGGCGCCCCGCCACGGCAAGCTTGATTACGCCCTTGTCCAACGCCGTATCCGAATCGTCAGGCTCAGGCAGATTGAGCGGCTCCAGCGCAATGTCAACCAAACTGCGTATGCCCTGCCCGTGCGCCGCAGACACAGGATAAACCTCGCCCAGCCCCAGCTCATAGAACTCCGCTAGTTGGACGCCCTGGAGCATGCCCTCCGCTTTGTTGGCGACGAGCACGCAAGGCTTGCCCAAGCGACGCAAGTAATTGGCAATGTCGTGGTCTTGCGCGGAGACACCTGCACGGGCATCCACCACAAAAATCACCACGTCCGCCTCGGCGACCGCCTGCTGAGTTTGTTTGGCCATCTCGCGGTAGATGCCGCTGGAAGCGTCGGGTTCGAAGCCACCGGTATCAATGACGATGTACTCGTGTTTTCCTTGCTTGCCGTTACCGTAGTGCCGGTCACGCGTGAGCCCTGCAAAGTCAGCGACGATAGCGTCGCGCGACTTGGTCAGACGGTTGAAGAGCGTGGACTTGCCGACATTCGGACGCCCCACGAGGGCGATAACTGGCTTCATTGAATAAGACCGATCAATCTGGACGGAATCCGTAAATGCCGCCATTGCGGGTAACAACCACCAGGGTATCTGCAGCCACGACTGGGGCAGCAGCGATGGCAGACCCATCTGTCGCCAGCCTGTTCAGGGGTGACCCATCTGTACGGGACAGCAAATGCACCAAACCCGAGTCGTCACCGACGACTACCGAACGCCCTAGAAGCAGCGGCGCCGTGAGTTTGCGGTACTTAAGTCGATCGATACCCCACAAGCGTGAACCATCCGCGCGGCGCCACGCAACAAGAGTGCCATTGCTCTCAGAACCAAAAATGGCCTCTGCATCGCCGTGAACGCCTTCTGCTCCGCTAGCAGGCTGCGTCCAGATGGTCGTTCCCCTTGCCGTGTTCACACAACCCACAGCAGCTTGAAAGGATCGAGCGCACACTGTTTCTCCCACACGGCTGGTGCGCCCCACCAACTCGACAAGGCGCTCCACATCATTGGTGCCCCGTGCGCTGGCAATGGGGGTCTCCCATCGCACACTGCCATTATCAGGATTCAATCCGACCAAACGGCCTGACAACCCCACCACCAGCGTGTCACCCACAGCGGTCAAGACACCAGCCTGGCGCAATATCAAAGGCTCCCCGGGGCGCTGCTGGGACCAGAGACGACGACCTGTCGACAGATCAAAGGCAGACACGGATCGATCTGCCGACAACACGAAAACACGACCGCCTGCAACCAGAGGTGGTGTGAATACCTGAGCTGCGAGCGTCTCACGCCAGCGCTCACGCCCCCCATCAATAACGATCAGTGCATTGTTACGCGATACCACCGCCGCGAACTTGCCATCGCTACCCACAGCTGCTGACAGAGGCTCAGCCAGCGCTGCTCGCCAGATATCCCCCCCCGTACGCGCATCCAGGGCTGCCACCGCACCATCAGCTGACGCGACGGTCACCACATTGCCAGCAACATGGACCTCCAATGGCAATCCAGCCACATTGCCAACGCGCGCAGTCCATGCTTGCCGCACGCCCAGAACGGCCACATTGGCTCCGAGGTCGGCAGGCACAGGCTTAGACTTGTCGGCGCTCCACAAAGAACAACCGGCTAACGTGGCAGCCACTAGTGCTACCACCAGACCGCGCACAAACAATTGGTGCCCTGACCTTGCGTTGATAGGCGACGACATGGTTATTTGGACTCCGCAGGTGTTGCGGTTGAAGAGACAGCAGAAGCCACATTCACACCTTGCAGCGAGACACCCAGCGCGTTCAGCTTGATTTCCACCAGACGGCGGTACTCGACACTGTCTTCGAACCCCTTATATGCCTTGCTGTACTCAGCAATCGCGTCCTGACGCTTGTCCTGGAGCATCAGGACGTCACCCTTGCGGTCCGCCACAACAGAGGAGAATTCCGGCGCGACACTGCTGGATAGTTGCTTGAGTGCTTCGTCATAGTTCTTTTGATCCATGAGCACACCAGCCAATCGCAACTTGGCCAAGGCCTTGAGGCCCTCGTCAGACGATTGTTCTGCAACCCACATAAGCGCCTCTTTGGCGCCTTCGACATTACCAGTGCCCTGCATGGCCTTGGCGAGGGTCAAGCCTGCCTGCCCAGCTTGGACAGTCCCTGCATATTTAGACTTCAGATCGGCAAAAGCTTGTTCCATGCGGACGTTATCGGCAGACCGCGCAGCCACATCCACAGCATCAAACAACGCAGCCGCCTGCGTGGCCTGCCGGGTTTGCCAGTACTGGTAACCGTTCCAAGCAGCCGCTGCACCTGCAACGACAATGACCACGGAGCTGATCAACGTGCCCCAGGTGTTCCAAAAATGCTTGAGCTGGTCTAGCTGCTCTTGTTCTTCAAGGTCGAGATGATTTGCCATGGAAAGTGATTGGGTTAGCGGGTGGATTGTAGGGTGGCCGACCATTGCGCGACCAAGTCCAGCGGGCGCTCGGTTTGCTCACCTGCGCCATCACGCAAGGCTTTGACAGTCACCATGCCACGAGACAGCTCATCATCGCCAAACACCAGCGCGTGCATTGCACCACTGGCATCAGCCTTCTTGAATTGCGATTTCATACTGCCCATGCCCTCCAGCGAAGGGGCCGCGTGCATCTGGACACGAACACCATGTTGGCGCAATTGCTCGACAGTAGCCACAGCCCGAGGTAACGCGGCCGCCGAAGGGACAATGGCATAGACGTCCGGAACCAGCAAAGGGGTGGCACTTTGCTGCTCCTTGAGCAACTCCAGTACCCTTTCGACCCCCAACGCCCAACCCACCGCCGGTGCGGCCTTGCCACCGATTTGCTCGATCAAGTAGTCGTAGCGCCCCCCACCGCAGATCGTGCCCTGCGAGCCCAACTGATCCGTCACAAACTCGAACACAGTGAGGTTGTAGTAGTCCATGCCACGCACCAGGCGAGGATTGACAGTCCAAGCTATCCCATTGGCATCAAGAATGGCCTTGACGGCATTGAAATGCGCCAAAGACTCCTGACCCAGAAAGTCAATCAAACGAGGCGCCGCTTCCACCAGCGACTGCATCGCGGGATTCTTGGTGTCGAGGATGCGCAGAGGGTTGCTGTGCAGCCGCCGACGCGCCTCCTCGTCAAGAGCATCGACGTGCTGTTCCAGATACGCGATCAATGCAGCCCGGTGAGCCTTGCGCTCGTCCGGCTGACCCAAACTGTTGAGTTCGAGACGCACGTTCTGCAGGCCAAGGTCGCGCCACAGGGCACTTGCCAGAAGAATCAACTCGGCATCGACCTCGGCCCCCGGAAACCCCAGTGCCTCGGCGCCGATCTGGTGAAACTGGCGGTAGCGTCCGCGTTGGGGACGCTCATGACGAAACATGGGGCCCATGTAGTACAGGCGCTTACCGCCGTCGTACAACATGGAGTGCTCTGCAACCGCACGCACCACACCAGCTGTCGCTTCGGGGCGAAGCGTCAGCTGCTCCCCATTGAGACGGTCCTCAAACGAGTACATCTCTTTCTCGACAATGTCGGTGACCTCGCCCAATCCACGTACAAACAACGGTGTGGGTTCGACAATGGGTGTGCGGATATTGCGATAGGCGTAGCGCGCCATCAGGTCGCGCACCTTGGCCTCCAGCCACTCCCAACGGGCAGATTCCGGAGGCAGGATGTCGTTCATGCCCTTCACCGCAACCAGCTTCTCTGGTTTGGACGAGGGACTGCTTTTTTCGTTACTCACAGCGCTTCTTTTCTAGGTCTAGCGGAAATTTACATAAGCTGGACAGACCACCTCCCGAGGCTTTACGGTGCGGGTGGCTGCAGCACTACCGGTCAAGCAGCAGACACCCCGGCGCCAAAACGCTTTTCGATGTACTGCTCGACGATGCGATGGAATTCATTGGCGATATCGTCACCGCGCAGGGTCATTGCCTTCTCGCCATCAATGAAGACAGGGGCGGCAGGCGCCTCACCCGTCCCCGGCAGACTGATTCCAATGTCTGCGTGCTTGCTTTCACCCGGCCCATTGACGATGCAGCCCATAACTGCAACCCGTAGCGATTCCACACCCGGATAACGCACGCGCCACACAGGCATTTGCGCACGCAGGAAATCGTCGATTTGCTTGGCCAGGTCCTGAAAGGTGGTGCTGGTGGTACGGCCACATCCCGGGCAAGCGGTAACGCTGGGCACAAAAACCCGCATGCCCAAGGCCTGCAAGATTTCGGATGCCACAACCACCTCTTGGGTACGCGCCTCGCCGGGCTGGGGTGTCAACGACACACGAATCGTATCGCCAATACCCTCTTGCAGCAGCACAGACAATGCGGCCGCCGAAGCAACCGTTCCCTTGGTACCCATACCGGCTTCGGTGAGACCCAGGTGCAAAGCGTAGTCGCAACGGCGTGCCAACTCGCGGTACACCGAAATCAGATCCTGCACTCCGCTGACTTTGCACGACAAGATGATCTGGTTGCCGTCCATCCCCATGGCCTCTGCACGACGCGCAGATTCAATGGCCGATGTGATGAGGGCCTCGTACATGACCTGACGAGCCTCCCATGGATTGCTGCGGCGGCTGTTCGTATCCATCAGCTCAGCCAGCAACTCCTGATCGAGACTGCCCCAGTTGACACCGATGCGCACAGCCTTGTTCCAGCGCATGGCAGCCTCGATCATTTGACCAAATTGCTTATCGCGCTTGTCACCTTTGCCCACATTGCCAGGGTTGATTCGGTACTTGGACAAAGCCTGGGCGCAGTCCGGAAACTCGGTGAGCAGGCGGTGTCCGTTGTAGTGAAAATCGCCCACCAAGGGAACGTTCTCACCCATGCGATCCAGTTGCTCTCGGATGTACGGTACCGCTGCAGCAGCTTCTGGCGTATTAACGGTGATGCGGACAAACTCCGACCCCGCCTGAGCGAGCTCCTTGACCTGAATCGCGGTCCCAATGGCATCGACGGTGTCGGTGTTGGTCATGGACTGCACGCGCACGGGAGCATCCCCCCCCACGGTCACCACACGCGAACCCCAGACAACTTTCGCTTGGCGCGAACGTCTAGGTAAGGGCGAAGCAATCGCCACCGGCCCAAAATCAATCGGGGAGTTTTCCACTATTTCACCTCGAAACGCGCCACGTTTTCACGGGCGACTGCCGTCAGATCAAACGGCTTTCCTCGAACAACCACTTCCGTCGCGTCAGCGCGACCGACAATCACTGCCAGGGGCGTGGGTGCCGACACCGATACCGACTCTCCCGCCGCCAGATTGCGTTGCAACGCCAGTGCACCATTGGCATCGCGAACTTGCACCCATGACGCACCGCGCGCGCGCAGCACCAGGGGACCGGAGGGAGCATCTGCCGCGCCATCAGCGGCCGAAACAGCGCTCGCAGACACGCCACTGCCAGCGGCAGCAGGCGCTGGAGGTGCAGCGGTAGGTGGCGCAGCAGACACAGGCACCGAAGCCGCCGAAGCAGCGGCGGGCGATGCAGAAATAGATGCATCGGCGGGGCGCTCCACCGTTGGTGGCACCACTGCAGGTGCAGGCTCGGAGGCATTGGCCGGCAAAGCATCTGGCACCGCAACGGGCACTGGATCGGAAGAATCCCCTGGCGTGGAATGCCGAGGGACAAAGAACAAAACCACTGCTCCCACCAACAGTGCAAGAACGACCAACACCACCGAACGCGAGCCGGAACCTGAACCCGCGAATGACGCCGAAGAGGACGACGAAGATTTGCCGGCACTACCCTTCACAGGTGCATTGATACCCGCGCTGTCCACAGACAGACGAGGACTTTGACTTTGGGGAAGCAAAGACAAAATGGGCGCTGGGTCAATTTTGAGGGTACGGCAAACACTCGAAGCCAGCGCGCGCACAAATACGGTGTCAGGCAGCACTGTGTAGTTATCTGCCTCCAGGGCTTCCAACTTGCTGACGGGTACTTTCAACGCAACCGCCAGGGCTGCGATGTGCATGCCTGCCGCCTGCCGGGCCTCCTTGAGCAAGCCGCCCGCCGTCACTCCGCTCTCCACCACCTCACTCATTGAAAGCCCCACGTTCGTATGCACCCAGCTCCCTGGAATCCGGGAAGCGCTTGCGCAACTGAGCAGCCAGTTGCCTCATTGCCACGGTGTCGCCCAAAGCCCGCTCCACCTTGATGCCCAGCCACAACGATTCAGAGTTGGCGAAATCGCTGTTGTTGAGCCGTCGAATGTAAAACTGCGCACGCGACAACTCGTTGCGCCGCAGCAAGAGCGCTGCGAGGTGATAACCGACCACCGGATTCGCAGCATCGAATTCATAGGCCTTCAAGAAAGACTGTTCCGCTTCGGGAAACTGCCCCGCCCCTGACTGGCACAGGCCACGGGCCATCCACGTTTTGCCACGCGCTGTATAGGCGGGGTTGGCAATGGCTCGGACAAAATATTGGTCGGCCTCCACGTACTTTTGCTGCTGGCACATTAGCCAGCCATAGTTGTGCAGTACGTTGGAGTCATTTGCCCTTAGCGACAAGGCACGGCGGAAACTGTCTTCGGCCTGTGCATAGTCACTCAGGCGCATGTAAATCAGGCCACGAAGATTGAAAGCATCGGCATAAGAAGGATCTGCAGCCAGCGACTGCTTGACTTCATCCAGTGCGACCGCCGTTTGCCCCAATTCAAAATAGTTGGAGGCCAACTCCAGCCGGATGCGAGCGCGGCGCCGCGACTCAGGCTCATCGGACGGAGTCACCAAGCCCGCATCGGCGTCACTGACTGCAGACGATGCGTTTGTTGCACACCCCTGGAGCGCCCATATGCAAACCACCGCACTGCATGCCGTGAGTGTCCAGCGGCCAATATGCTGCCAGCGTCCAACCATTCCCGCCATGTAGAGCCTCCTTGAAGTTTGCCAACTGCCTGATCAAGTCACCGGTTTGAGCACGATTGTGCGCTGTTTTGCCATGCGTTCTGCGGCCCGGGTACGATCTTTGACATCCCCAGCCAATTGACCGCACGCCGCGTCAATGTCATCACCGCGCGTCTTGCGCACCGTGGTGATAATGCCCGCGTCACTGAGTATCTTGGCAAAGGCCTGCACCTGATTTTGCGGGGACCGCAACAGCCCTGATGCGGGAAACGGATTAAAAGGAATCAGATTGAACTTGCAGCGAATACCACTGCGCTTGACCAACTCGATCAGTTGGCGCGCATGCTCCGCCTGATCATTGACACCATCAAGCATGCAGTACTCGAACGTGATGAAGTCACGGGGGGCATGCGCCAAATAGCGGTTGCAAGCCTCCAGCAACTCCTCGATCGGATACTTGCGATTGAGCGGCACCAGGTTGTCGCGCAGGGGATCATTGGGTGCATGCAGCGATACCGCCAGTGCCACGGGACAGTCTTGCGCAAGGCGGTCTATCATGGGCACGACGCCCGATGTAGACACCGTCACGCGGCGGCGCGACAGGCCATACCCGTGATCGTCCAGCATCACTTTGAGCGAAGGGACCAATGCCGAATAGTTTTGCAGCGGCTCCCCCATGCCCATCATGACCACATTCGAGATCACACGGTCTTCAGTCTGCAAGCGCTTACGCAGGGAGTGCTCTGCAAACCACAGCTGGGCGATGATCTCACCCGTCGTCAGATTACGACTGAAACCCTGATGGCCTGTAGAACAGAAGCGGCAACCGACAGCGCAGCCCGCCTGCGATGACACACAGAGGGTTCCACGATCATCCTCCGGGATGAACACGGCTTCCACCGCGTTGCCATCACCCACATCAAACAGCCACTTCACAGTGCCGTCCGAGGACACATGCTCTGAAATAACGGGCAGTGACTCGACCTGCGCGCAGCCCTTGAGCTTGTCACGCAAGGCCTTGGCCAAGTCGCTCATGGCGTCGAAATCGCTGGCACCGCGCTGATGAATCCAACGAAACAGCTGGGTGGCGCGGAAGCGCTTTTCCCCCAGCCGCTCGCAAAACGCCGCCAGACCGTCGAGGTCGAATTCCAGCAGATTCGTGCTCATGGTGCCAAACCCACTGGAGACCAAGCATAGCTACCCCCATGACACGGGACTCCCACCAGGGTGGGTACGGGCATGGGGAGCATCACCATCTCAGCGCGAGTAGATATTCAGGCCGGGGAAGAAGAATGCCACTTCGGCCTGTGCAGTTTCAGCGGCGTCGGAGCCGTGCACAGCGTTAGCGTCGATGCTGTCAGCGAAGTCGGCGCGGATGGTGCCAGCTTCTGCCTTCTTGGGGTCGGTTGCGCCCATGAGTTCGCGGTTCTTGAGGATGGCGTTCTCGCCTTCCAGGGCCTGGATCATCACAGGGCCGGAGATCATGAAGTCCACCAGGTCCTTGAAGAAAGGACGCTCTTTGTGCACTGCATAGAACTGCTCGGCTTCCAGGCGCGACAGGTGGGCCATACGGGCTGCCACGACCTTAAGGCCGGCAGCTTCAAAGCGAGCGTAGATCTGACCGATGACGTTCTTGGCCACTGCGTCGGGCTTGATGATGGAGAGAGTGCGTTCGATTGCCATGTTGATTTCCTGAATGGTTGTTGCTGTGATTCGTTTGTCCACCGGACAAAGCCCTCGATTCTAACCGGGGAGCGTGAAGGCAGGAGCACTCAGCGCCCACCACCTCCGCGCCGGGGACCGCCGCCACCGGGCCGTCGTTTGTCCTGGCGGTGGCGCGAGAGGCTGTCCATGCCGATGTAGCCCACCGACGTTTTCATCGGATCGGGCTGTGCCGAGCCCCCACGCTGGCGATCGCCCCCTGCAGCGTTGTTGCCACGGGCAGGGCCCTGGCCGCCATCGCGGCGCGGCTTCTGGCCACGGGGGCCACCAGGGACGGCTGGCTGCGACATGTCCCGACGCGAGCCATCACCGCGTGGCCCACCACGGCCACGGTTGCGCGGCTTGCCATTGCGCCCGCCAGCACCAGCCCCTTCAGGACGGCCCTCAACAGGCTCGGGGCGCCCAGCACCTGCGGCCTGAACCAGTGCGCGGATATCACTCTCGTCCAGTTCCAGCCAGGCTCCGCGCTTGAGGCCGCGCGGCAGCACCATGGCACCGTAGCGGATGCGGATCAGGCGGCTGACCGCATGACCCACCGATTCGAGCATGCGGCGTACTTCACGGTTGCGGCCTTCGGAGATGGTGACCCGGTACCAGCAGTTGGAACCCTCTCCACCACCGTCCTCGATGGAACCAAACGATGCCATACCGTCATCCAGGCGCACGCCGTCCAGCAGTTTTTGTTTTTCCTCGTTGCTCAGAGCACCCAGCACCCGAACGGCGTACTCGCGCTCCAACCCAAAGCGTGGATGCATCAGTTTGTTCGCCAGCTCGCCCGAGCTGGTGAACAGCAAGAGACCCTCCGTGTTCAGGTCCAGGCGTCCTACCGACTGCCACTTGCCCTGCATGAGCCGGGGCAGCTTGCGAAAGACGGTGGGTCGATTCTGGGGATCGTCATGGGTCACGACCTCGCCCACAGGTTTGTGATATGCGATTACGCGCGCCGGAGGGGGGTCGATGCGATAGCGGATCGGCTTGCCGTTGACCTTGACCTGATCGCCAAACTGAATGCGCTGTCCGATGTGAGCAGGTTCGTTGTTGACCGAGATCCGCCCCTCCAGGATCAATTGCTCCATCTCCAGCCGCGATCCCAGCCCTGCCTGGGCCAGCACCTTGTGCAGTTTAGGTGTCTCGACCTGCGGCAGCAGCACCCGCTTCTGCGGCACCGCGTCTGCGGAGGCATCTTCCTCGTCGAAACGACCGGACACTACATCCTCAAACTGATAGCCCTCAACGACAGGGGCAGCTCTGCGCTTGTCGCGCCCTGCCCCATCAGGACGCTGAGGCCGTTCACGAGATTCGCCACGAGGAGGCCTCCCTGCCTGCCGAGTATTGCCCTCGCCGTCGGCCGCCGATACGACCGCCTCAGGAGATATCGAGTCCATGACAACCGCCTGCACCTGGGCCACAGGCACCTCTGGCGCTGCAGCTTCCGACACAGGCACCGAAGTACCGACCTGCATCGCCACCACGGCTTCAGGCACCGCTTCCTCTGCAAGGACAGCTTCCGCCTTTTTGCGAGGAGCCCGCTTGGCAGCCGGCTTTTTGGCAGCAGGTACCGTATCAGCGGCATTCAACCCAGGCACTTCGGCCGGATTTTCGGAGGTCGAGTCGTTCATCAAGTAGTTCCCTGGATACCACCCGGGGTATCAACATGGTCGTCGCGGAGATCAGTCTCCACATTCTGAAAAAAATCATCCACGAGCCGCTTACCACCCGTATCAGTCACAGCCTCGACAGACTCCACTGGCTCTTGCCCACCGACTTCGTGCGGCAAAACCGCCAGCAGATCAGGCTCACCCCCGATGGCTCCCTGGGCGGCGGCTGCCATGGCTTCCAACACATTCGCATTGCCTGTCGGGTCATCGAGCACCGGCAGTTGGTCCAGAGACTGCAGGCCCATATCGTCCAGAAACTGGCGGGTCGTGGCGAACAACGCCGGGCGCCCCACCGTTTCGCGGTGGCCAATGACCTCCACCCAACCCCGGTCTTCCAACTGTTTGATGATCAGGCTGTTGACCGTCACACCCCGAATGTCCTCGATATCCCCGCGCGTGACCGGTTGCCGGTAGGCAATGATGGCCAGGGTTTCCATGGTGGCCCGGGTGTAGCGGGGCGGTTTTTCGGGATGCAGACGGTCTAGGTATTCACGCATTTCAGGACGGCTCTGGAAGCGCCATCCCGTTGCCACATGTACCAGCTCCACCCCACGCTGCGCCCAATCAAGCTGCAGTTCCTGCAACAGCACCTTGAGGGTGTCGGACCCCAGCGCGTCATTGAACAATACCCGCAGCTCGCGCACGGGCACGGGCTGCTGCGCGCAGATCAACGCAGTTTCGAGGACCCTTTTGGCATCCACCGTGTTCATGGTTCAGCGATTCCTGGAAAAGTGCCACGCGTTGCAACGGGTGTCACATCAACAGCAGGGGCAATCATTGGTGCACCGCGCAATGGCGCTGGTGCTTTGGTAGAGCCCGGCGGGATTCCGGCTGCGGGCTAGGGCCGTCACGGCCGTTCAGGGCGCATTGTAGCCCAGACCCCATTCTGACAGCGCCAGGCGCATATCGTCGGGTACAGGGGCACGAAACTCCAGAGGATCCCCCGTCACCGGATGCGCAAAAGCCAACCGGTAGGCGTGCAGGGCCTGGCGTTGCAAGGCGCCGACCGGCGTGCCACCGTACAAGGCATCACCCACCAAAGGATGGCGCAGAGACGCCATGTGCACGCGAATCTGGTGCGTGCGCCCGGTGTGCAAGGTGCACTGCACCCAGCAACCACGCTCGCATCCCTCCAGACACAGGAAATCCGTGCGGGCGGTTTTGCCAGGGTGGACCGCCAAGTCCACCACCGCCATGCGCAGGCGATTGCGAGGGTCCCGCCCGATGGGGGCATCCACCGAGCGGGTCGCCCCCCCCGTCCAGGCACCATGCGCCATGGCCACGTACTGGCGCTTGACCTTGCGCTCAGCAATCAGCGCCACCAGGGCGTCCATGGTCGCACGGTCCCGGGCGACCACCATGAGACCGCTGGTGTCCTTGTCCAGACGGTGAACGATACCAGCCCGTGGCACCCGCAGTGCCTTGTCGTCGCGGGCCAGCAGGCCGTTGAGCAGGGTGCCGCTCCAGTTGCCTGGCGCAGGGTGCACAACCAAGCCTGCGGGCTTGTTCACCACCAGCAAGTGCTCGTCTTCGTACACCACATCAATCGCCATGGGCTCAGGCCGGAAGGCCTGGCTTTGGAGGGTGGGCCGCATCTCCAGCACCACCAGGTCACCAGCCTTGACCCGCGCGGCTGCCTTGAAAGCAGGCTTCCCATTGAGACTGACCAGCCCCTGGGCCAGCAATTGCTGAAGATAGCTGCGGGAGAACTCGGGAACCAGCTCCACCAGCGCACGGTCCAGCCGCTCGGCGTGCTGGCCTGGGCCCATCTGCAGCGAGCGCAGCTCGCTGTCCGCGTCAGCCAGGGCTTCCGATTCATCGGCCAGCAGGATGGAATCGCCCTCCTGCGCTGTCGTCACCTCAGACGCTTCGGGACCACCGCCCGGCGAGTGATCCGCCATCGGACTCAACGGGATGGCAGATAGCGTGTGGGATCGACAGGCTTGCCCTGCCGGCGGATTTCAAAGTGCAGCTTGACGCGGTCTGCGTCGGTGTTGCCCATCTCGGCGATCTTCTGGCCCTTGCGCACCGCCTGGTCTTCCTTGACCAACAGGGTCTGGTTGTGTGCGTAAGCGGTGAGGAACGTGTTGTTGTGCTTCAGGATGACCAGGTTGCCATAGCCGCGCAGACCGGCACCGGCATAGACCACACGGCCATCCGCCGCCGCCAGTACCGGGTCACCCGCCTTGCCGGCAATGTCGAAGCCCTTGTTGCGTGCCTCGTCAAACCCGGCAATCAGCGAACCCGATGCAGGCCAGATGAACGCCAGCTCATCCTCGCCCGCTGGCGCTGCCACAGGTGCCGGCGTGGCTGGCGCCACCGCCACCACCGTGCCCGACGCAGCAGAGGCAGCAGGCTTGACGCCGCTGGCTGCCGATGCAGGAGCCGCAGCGGGCGTGCTGGCTGGAGCGACGGAGGATGATGTGACCGGGCGTGTCACCACCCCGCTCTCAGAGGCCACCGCCGCCGGGGCAGCGGACGGAGGAAGCACGCGCAGCACCTGACCGACTTCGATCAGGTTGGCGTTTTCCAGATTGTTCCAGCGGGCAATGTCTTTCCAGCTTTGCCCAGACTCCAGGCCGATGCGAATCAGGGTATCCCCAGGCTTGACCGTGTAGTAACCCGGTTTGCCGGCGTTTTCTGCACCAGGCAAAGGCTTGACGGGGGTACCCACCACCACGCCCGGCTGTGCTGCGGGCGCTGGGGCGGAAGACGACGAAGAGGTGCCCCGATCTTCCACAGGAGCCTTGTTCATGCGGGTGCCACAGCCGGAGAGCACCAGCCCCGCCATTGCCACGGTAAAACCCACCACAAGACCACGCGATACGAACATAAGCAATTCCCTTTACGCAATCCCCGATTTTAGGGGGACAAAATGCACGGGTTCGAGCACGTTTTGTTTCAATCCGTGCGGGGTTTTGTCGATCACCAGCAACATTTGCTGCCCGCCCGTCAGTGCCATGGGTGCCACCAGGCGCCCCCCCACGGCCAATTGATCACACCAGGCCAGGGGCACGGCATCGCCCCCGGCTGCGGCAATGATGGCCGCGTACGGAGCACCTTTGGCATAGCCGAGCATGCCGTCGCCAAACAGCAGGTGCACGTTGGCCAGGCGGAACGGCCGCAAGTTGTCGCGTGCCTTGTCGTGCAGGCCACGCAGGCGCTCCAGCGTGTAAACCTCGCGGGCCAGCAGGCTCAGCACCGCAGCCTGGTAGCCGCAGCCCGTCCCAATTTCCAGCACACGGCCCAGCCCGCCATGGCGGGCGCTCTCTGCGCCCAGCAGCAGCTCACACATGCGAGCCACCACGCTGGGCTTGGAGATGGTCTGGCCCAAGCCTATCGGCAGGCTGGTGTCTTCGTAGGCCTGGTTGACCAGGGCACTGTCCACAAACCGGTGGCGCTCCACAGCACCCATGGCCTGCAGCACGGGGGCCAACGTGATGCCGCCCGCCGCCAGTTTTTGCACCATCCGCGCCCGGACGGCCGACGAATCCAGCCCCACTCCGGCAGGTGCCGCGGCCACCACCGGCTTCCGCTGTGCGGGGGAAGACGGCGCTACCGCCGGCTTGCCCATAGCGGCGTTACCGGACACCGGCAGCCTGGCCGGAAAACCCGGGCGGCGCTGCATCACGCCCCGGGGGCGGCAGCCGCCCCCGCCGCCAAACGGGCGGCGGTCTGCGCCCAGTAACCGAGGTTGTCGTGATCGGTCAGATCCACCTTGAGGGGCGTGATGGACACATGGCCCTGGGCCGTGGCATGAAAGTCCGTGCCTTCTGCATCGTCCTTGGCAGCACCAGCACCGCCGATCCAGTACATGGCTTCGCCCCGGGGGCTTTCCTGCACGATGACCCGTTCCGCCGCATGGCGGCGCCCCAGGCGGCACAGCTTGACCGGGCGCAAGGCCTCCAGCGGCATGTTGGGGATGTTCACATTGAGCAGCCAGGGGGTTTCGTTGACCAGTTGCTGCGCACGCATCTGCGCCACCAGTTCACGCGCCTTGGCCGCGGCGGCCTCCAGCTCGGCCCAGCCCTTGTCCACCTGCGAAAAAGCGATGGCCGGAACGCCAAAGAGATATCCCTCCATGGCCGCACCCACCGTGCCGGAATAGATGGTGTCGTCGCCCATGTTGGCGCCATTGTTGATGCCCGATACCACCAGGTCGGGCCGGTAGCCGAGCAAGCCAGTCAGCGCGATGTGCACGCAGTCTGCCGGGGTGCCGTTCACATAGCGAAAGCCATTCGCCGCCTTGTGCACATACAGCGGCGAATGCAGTGTCAGCGCGTTGGACTTGGCACTGTTGTTATGTTCTGGCGCAACGACCTCCACCTCGACCCCGTCGAGGGTCTTGAGCGCATCATGCAGCGCGACGATGCCGGGGGCCTGGAAGCCGTCGTCATTGGAAATCAGGATCTTCATGGTCTGGGTAGGGGTTGCAACGGATTGTAGGTGGGCAGGCCATTGCTGCGCCCGAGGGCGCCAGAGAAGCCGTCGCCGCAGCCCGTCGCTCGTGGGACATCCGGCACGCCAGCGCCCCACCTATCATGCGGGCCATCATTGACAAGACCGACCGACAGGAGACTTCCCCATGCATGCCTGGCTTTGCACCAACCCTACCGGCGTCGAGGCACTTGCCTGGACGGAGCTGCCCACCCCCACCCCCAAGGCGGGCGAGGTGCTCATCGAGATCAAGGCCGCCAGCCTGAACTTCCCCGACCTGCTCATCGTGCAGAACAAGTACCAGATGAAGCCGCCGCTGCCCTTTGTGCCTGGCTCGGAATACGCGGGCGTGATCGCCGCCGTAGGCGAAGGCGTCACGCACCTCAAGGTCGGCCAGAACGTGGCCTGCCTGTCGGGCACCGGCGGCTTTGGCACCCACACCATTGCACCCGCAGCCCTGTGCATGCCGTTGCCAGACGGCTTTTCGCATGTCGATGCAGCCGCTTTCATCATGATCTACGCCACGTCGCACCATGCGCTGGTGGACCGCGCACAGCTCAAGGCGGGCGAGACCGTGCTGGTGCTGGGCGCTGCCGGGGGCGTGGGCACGGCCGCCATTCAGATCGCCAAGGCCATGGGCGCACGTGTGATCGCTGCCGCATCCAGCGACGAAAAGTGCGCGCTGTGCACTTCCATCGGAGCCGACGCGACCATCAACTACAGCAAGGACAACCTGCGCGAGGCCATCAAGACCCTCACGGACGGCAAAGGCCCCGACGTGATCTATGACCCCGTGGGTGGCGACTTCGCCGAGCCCGCGTTCCGCTCCATCGCCTGGCGCGGCCGCTATCTGGTGGTCGGGTTTGCGTCCGGCCCCATCCCGGCCCTGCCGTTCAATCTGGCGCTGCTCAAGGGCGCGTCCATCGTGGGCGTGTTCTGGGGCGACTTTGCCAAGCGTGAACCCAAGGCCAACGCCGCCATGATGGGCGAGCTGGCACAGTGGTATGCCCAGGGCAAAATCAAGCCCGTGATCGACCGCACCATGCCCATGGCCGAGCTGCCCGCCGCCTATGCCCACATGGGCTCGCGCGGGGTGATGGGCAAGCTGGTCATGGTGAACTGACGGCCAGCCGCCCCCTTTGGAACGTGTGGGCAGATCTCGCAAGGGGTCCTCCCCATGTTACTGGCTGGCATACCCGTGCGGCCCGGTGTGCCAGCACGCACAGCGCCTTGCCTGTGTCACACTTGTGCATTCCAGCCTCCTGACACTGGTGCCCGCCCATGGCCGACCGACCACCTTCCGAGATCGCGCGCGAGACGCTCAAACAACTGGCCGCTCGCCGACTGGCCCCCACGCCAGACAACTACCTCGCGATCTACGATGAAATAGCGGGCATCCGCAGCCCGCAGCCTTTCCCCGAGGGACCGCTGAGCAGCATCCAGCGTGTGCTGCCCGGCCAGACACCTGCGCAAAAACGCCTGCTGGGCCAGTTCGAACGCGCCATCATCACCAAGGACTGGACATCACTGCAAAGCGTGATGGTGGGTTACGCCAACCTGGGTTTGCACCCGGCCACTGCCTCCAAACCCATCGAGGTGGCCGATGCGCCCACCGCACTGGGCGAACTGCCCGCCGAGTTTGCCGAAGCCCTGGCCCGCCTCATCGACAACACCCTGCCCGCCCTGGGTGACGACGATCCCCGCGTCATCGACATGGCGCAGCAGCTCATCACCTTTCTGCGCGAACCCACGCCCCTGGTGACCACCGCGCAACTCATGCTGGGCAACTTCAGCTACCGCCTGTCGTTCGCCACCGAAGAACAAGCCTCCATCCGCGCGAGCCTGCTCGAGCTGCTGCACATGATCTTCGAGAACATCGCCGTGCTCAGCGTGGACGACCGCTGGCTGCAGGGCCAGGCCGAGGCGCTGATGAGTGCCTCGACCCCGCCCCTGACGCTTCGGCGGCTGGACGATGTGCAGCGCCGGCTCAAGGACGTGATCTTCAAGCAGACCGAAGCCAAGGCGCGGTCGCTGGAGGCGCAAGAGCAGATGAAGGAGATGCTGGCCACCTTCATCGAGCGGCTGGCGCGCATCACCGCATCCAGCACCAGCTACCAGGGCACCATGGAGCGTTGCGCGGACCTGATCGGCAAGGCCAGCACGCTGCAGGAGATCGCCCCGGTGCTGCAGGAGGTGATGAGCGCCACCCGCGCCATGGCGCTCGACAGCCGCGTGACCCACGATGAGCTGCAGGACCTGCGCGAGCGAACCGAGGCCAAGCGCGCCGAGGTCGCCAAGCTGCAGGAAGAACTGGACCGCGCCAGCGCCCAGGCCCGCCACGACCCGCTGACGGGCAGCCTCAACCGCAAGGGCCTGGACGAGGCCGTGGAACGCGAGATCGCCCGCGCCCGCCGCCTGGGCTCGTCCCTGTGCCTGGCACTGCTGGACGTGGACAACTTCAAGACCATCAATGACCGGCTGGGCCACGCGGGGGGCGACGCTGCCCTGGTGCACCTGGCGCAGGTCACGCGCGAGGTCATGCGGCCGCAGGACTTGCTGGCACGGTACGGCGGCGAAGAGTTCGTCATCGTGCTGCCCGACACCACCGTCGAAGCCGGCGTGGCGGCCATGACCCGCTTGCAGCGCGAACTGACCACGCGCTTCTTCCTGCAAGGCACCGAGAAGGTGCTCATCACCTTCAGCGCGGGCGTGGCCCAGTTGGTCGAAAGCGAGAGCGCCACCGACGCCATCGTGCGGGCCGACCAGGCGATGTATCTGGCCAAGCGCTCGGGCAAGAACCGGGTGATGGCGGCGTGACCACCTCCCCCCTGTGTCGCCTTCGGCGCCTTCCCCCCAGAGGGGGGACGCCGCCAACGCGGCGGGGCGGCCCTTGCGCGGTGACGCTGGCTTGGGCCGTGCCAGTTCTGAGCGCCGCGCAGCGACCCCGCGCCCCGCGATGACTCCGCAATTGAGGCGCAAGTTTCTGCGACATGCAGCCCTGGCTGCCTCCGTCGCCACCCTCCCCCGCTGGGCCTGGAGCAATCCGCCCGCGCTGCAAAACAACCCCTTTGCCCTCGGCGTCGCCAGTGGTGACCCGGCGCCTGATGGCGTGGTGCTCTGGACGCGGCTTTTGCTGGTCGATCCAGCGCACATGCTGAGCACCCACACCGTGCGGTGGGAGGTGGCGCATGACGCTGGGTTTGCCCAGATCGTGCAAAAGGGCGAGGCCACTGCGCTGCCCGCGCTGGGCCACAGCGTGCATGTGGAGCTGCAAGGCCTGCAACCCGCACGCTGGTACCACTACCGCTTCATGCTGGGCGACGCGGTGAGCGCCACGGGCCGCACGCGCACCGCGCCTGCGGCGGGCGACATGCCCGGGGCGCTGCGGGTGGCGTTTGCCTCGTGCCAGCGCTGGGAGCATGGGCACTACGCGGCCTGGCGCCATCTGGCCGCTGACCAGCCAGACCTGGTGCTGTTCCTGGGCGACTACATCTACGAATACGCCACACCCAAAACCACCACCGATCTGGCGCGCACCCACAGCCTGCGCCATGCCACCACGCTGGCCGACTACCGCGACCGCTACGCACTGCACAAAAGCGACCCCGCCCTGCAGCTGGCCCATGCCACCTGCCCGTGGGCCGTGACCTGGGACGACCACGAGGTGCAAAACGACTATGCCGCCGAGGCGGGCCGTGGCGAGAGCCCGGGCAGCGCCGCCTTTCTGGCCCAGCGCAGCGCGGCCTGGCAGGCGTTTTACGAGAACATGCCGCTGCGCACGACCAGCCTCCGGGGACCCGCGTCCGCCACCGGCTGGGACACGCTGCAGATCTACCGCCGCCTGCGCTGGGGCCGGCTGGCGCACGTGCACCTGCTCGACAGCCGCCAATACCGCAGCTGGCAGGCCTGCCGCACGCCCGAGGCCAGCAGCGCACCCGCCGTGCGGCCCGCCGACTGCGCCGAGCTGGCCCAGCCACAGCGCAGCCTGCTGGGCAGCACGCAAGAGCGCTGGCTGGACGCGGGCCTGGCCGCCGACACAGCCAGCGCACAGGCCACACGCTGGAGCGTGATCGCACAGCAGACACTGTTCTCGCCGCGCCACTACCCCTCTGGCACGGTGCCCACCGACGCCTGGGACGGCTACCCCGCTGCACGCCAGCGCCTGCTGCAATCCGTGGCCCGGCACACGCCGCGCAACACGGTGCTGCTGGGCGGAGACATCCACCAGAACTACGTCTGCCGCGTGCATGGCGATGCCGCTCGCGCAGACTCGGCCGTGGTGGCCAGCGAGTTCTGTGGCACGTCCATCAGTTCGCGGTCGGGCACCACGCAGGCCAAGGTGGACGCTATCGCCCGCCACAACCCGCATGTGCTGCTGGCACGCTGCGACCAGCGCGGCTACGGCCTGGCCGACATCACCCCCACGCGCTGGTCCACCACGCTGCGTGTGGTGGACGACCCGCTGCGCGCTGACAGCGGCGCCTCCACGCTCGCCCGGTTTGTGGTGGAAGACGGCCGCGCGGGACCCCAGGCAGCCTGAGGCGACCTGGGAAGGCGTGAGCCGACCCGCCGGGCAGGCAAGCTCCTGGTCGTTGCGCCCTGCCAGGGCCCCGGGATGGCCTGTGAACCGCCGCTGACGGTCGGTAACAACTATCTTTTTGATAGCTGCTCAGGCATATTGCACTAGCGCTACCGCCGCAAAACACCTTCAATCGGTGCACAAACCCCAGGGGCAGCCTCCTGCACGCCCTCGCAGGCTGCAGCAAGGCCCCTTACCATGGCCGCTTCGCTGCTTGCACCCACAGGAGACCCGCATGTCACCCACTGCCCTGCCTGCCACGTCGCACCTGCGCCGCCCGTTCACTCGCAACCTGCTGGCCCCTGCGGCCATCGCCACCCTGATGGCCCTGGCAGGTTGCGCCGGTGCGCCATCCCAGTTCGCCTACACCGTGCCCGCGCAGCCTGAAGGCTCGTCCGGCTACACCGAAAAACCGGGCTGGGCCACGGAGAAGTTTGCCGTGGCTGCTGCCAACCCGCTGGCCACCGATGCGGGTTACCAGATCCTCAAGGCCGGCGGCTCGGCCGTCGATGCGGCCATTGCCGTGCAGATGGTGCTGACGCTGGTGGAGCCCCAGTCCAGCGGCATCGGCGGCGGCGCCTTCCTGCTGCACAGTAACGGCAAGCTGGTGGAGGCCTACGATGGCCGCGAAACCGCGCCCGCTGCCGCCGATGAAAAACTCTTCCTGGGTGCCGACGGCAAGCCCGTGCCGTTCTACGACGGTGTGGTGGGCGGCCGCTCGGTGGGTGTGCCCGGCACCGTTCGCATGCTGGAGCTGGCGCACAAGCAGCACGGCAAGCTGCCCTGGGCCACGCTGTTCCAGCCCGCCATCACGCTGGCCGAAGGCGGCTTCAAGGTCAGCGCTCGGCTCAACACGCTGGTCAAGGCCGACGCCCACCTCAAGAAGGACCCCGTGGCCGCCGCCTACTTCTACAAGGCCGATGGCGACGCGCGCGATGTGGGTGTGAACTTGCGCAACCCCGAGCTGGCCGCCGTGCTTCGCAAGATTGCCGCTGAAGGCAGCAAGGCCCTGCACGAAGGCGAGGTCGCCCAGGCCATCGTGGACAAGGTGCAAAAGCACCCCACCAACCCCGGCAAGCTCAGCCTGGCCGACCTGGCGGGCTACCAGCCCAAGAAGCGCGAGGCGCTGTGCCACGACTACCAGGTGGCCAGCAAGGACTACCGCGTGTGCGGCTTTCCACCACCCAGCTCCGGGGCCATCGCCATCGGGCAGATCCTGGGCATCCTGAAAAACACCGACGCCGCCGCCAAGCCCCTGCAGGACGGCATCCCATCGGCCGACTGGCTGCACCTGTACACCGAAGCCGCTCGCCTGGCCTTTGCCGACCGCGCGCTGTATGTGGCCGACCCCGACTTTGTGCAGCCGCCCGGCGACAGCTGGGACCGCATGCTGGCCCCCGCCTACCTGGCCGAACGCGCCAAGCTCATCGGCACGCAGAGCATGAAGATCGCAGCGCCCGGAAACCCGGCCGTCATCCGCATCAACCACGGAGCCATGCCCGACCAGCCTGAATACGGCACCAGCCACATCAGCATCGTCGATGCGTTTGGCAACGCGGTCGCCATGACGACCACCATCGAAGACCAGTTCGGTGCGCGGCAGATGGTGAAAGGCTTCCTGCTCAACAACGAACTCACCGACTTCAGCTTTGCCCCCACCGACGCCCAAGGCCAGCCCATTGCCAACCGCGTGCAGCCCGGCAAGCGCCCGCGCTCGTCCATGGCACCCACGCTGGTGTTCGACAAGGCCACGGGCGAGCTGCTGATGAGCGGCGGCAGCCCCGGCGGCGCGGCCATCATCCACTACACGGCCAAGACGCTGTATGGCGTCTTCAACTGGGGCCTGATGCCGCAGCAGGCCATCAACCTGCCCAACTTCGGCTCCATGAACGGCCCCACGCTGCTGGAAGAAAAGCGCTTCCCGCCCGCCACGGTCGAAGCCCTGCGCGCCCGGGGCGCAGAAGTGCGCGAGATGAACATGACCAGCGGCCTGCAAGCCATCACACGCGGCCAGGCACATGGCAAGAAGCTATGGATGGGCGGGGCCGATCCACGCCGCGAGGGCGTGGTGATGGGCGACTGAAAGCCAGCCTTGCGCGGCCCACCACGGGGCTGCGCGCCGAGTGCGCGGCCGCCTGGGCGGGCATGGCGCGCGCCAAGGACGGACCCCGCTACAGTCTTGCCCCATGGATCTCCGAAGCCTGCGCTACTTCATCGCCGTGGTCGAGGCCGGCAGCCTCTCGCGCGCGGCGGGCAGCCTCTACATTGCGCAGCCCGCCCTCACTGCCCAGATCAAGAAGCTGGAGTCCGAGCTGGGCGCGCAGCTGCTGGAACGCTCGCACGCGGGCGTCACGCCCACACAGGCTGGCGTGCAGCTCTACCAGGACGCCCGGCGGCTTCTGAGCGACGCCTCGGCCATGCGGGAGCGCATCCAGCGCCTGCCGCAAGGGCCGGAGGGATCGGTCACGATTGCCGTGCCGTTTCTGCTGTCATCGCTGCTCATGGGCCCGTTGCTGGCGCACCTGAAGGACACGCACCCGCGCATTCGGGTGTTCGTGCTCGACGACCTCAGCCTCATGGTCAGGAAAGCCATGCTGGACCGGCGTGCGGACATCGGCGTTCTGGTCGACGCCGCGCAGGTGGAGGGGCTGCACTGCCGGCCCCTGGTGCGCGAGGCCATGTACTTTTGCGGGCACGATCCCGGCGGCACGGTGCGTGCGCTGCTGCGGCCAGCGCCTGACGCAGCGGCCACGGCCCAAGCGCCTGCTGCGCGCCGGGCTGGCGCGCGTGCCACGGCCGCGCGCGCCGCCAGCCCCACCATGCGCCCCACCATCGACTTTGCCGATGCGGCCGCACAGCCCCTGGTGCTGCAGTCGCGCCGCTACACCATCCGCCAGCGGGTCGAAGAAGCCGCCGCCGCACGCGGTGTGGCACTGAACATCGCCCACGAACACGACTCCGCGCGGGTGATCCGCTCGCTGTATGCGTGCGGGGGCGGCTTCACCTTCACCCCTGCCTGCGCGCTGGGGGATGCCCCTGCCTCCGGCACCGACTGGATGGTGGCCCGCGTGGTCAACCCGGAGATGACGCGCAGCTACACCCTGGCCACCGCTGCGGACCGCGAGGTGGACGGGGTGATGCAGGTGGTGATGGACGCGCTGGAGGCCGTGATGCGGGAGCTGGTGGCATCGGGCAGGTGGGAGGCCGCTGTGTGACCCGGGTGACCGCAGTGACCTTGCTCGAATCCGCGCAGTACCAGGACGACGCCGCAGCCACGTTTGCCGCGGTGGCCGCCCAGGTGGCTGCAATCGTGCCGCAGGCGCGCATCGAACACATCGGCGCCTCGTCCATTCCCGGTGCAGTCTCCAAGGGTGACCTCGATATCTGCGTGCTGGTGCCGCCGCAAGACCATGCACCGGGCGTGGCAGCGCTCGAAGCCGCAGGCTGCAGCGCCAAGGCCGACACACTGCGCGCGCCTGATCTGTGCATGCTGCTGTGGCCCGGCGCCACGATGGACGTTGCACTGCAGGTGGTGGCCTGCGGCTCGCCGTTCGAATGCTTTCTGCACTTTCGCGATGACTTGCGCGCCGACTCCGCCCTGGTGGCAGAGTACAACCGGCTCAAGCAGCGATTCGCATCCGAGGGGATGGACCGCTACCGCGAGGAGAAGGCCCGCTTCATCACGCAGGTGCTGCGGGCGGCGGGCAAGCCCCTGGCTGCCGAGTGATCACATTCCCATAAAGGCTCTAACGATTCCGCTTCAGGAGACACCGCCATGGCATCCACAACCACTGCATCGCCCCAACCCGCCTCCACCCTCATCGATCAGCGCATCGCAGACCTGGCCGACTGGCGCGGCCCGGTGCTGGCACGCATGCGTGCGCTCATTCATGAGGCCGCCCCCGGCGTGGTGGAAGAGTGGAAGTGGATGGGAACGCCCGTATGGTCGCTGGGCGGCATCCTCTGCACCGGCGAGAGCTACAAGGCCGCAGTGAAGCTCACCTTTTTGAAGGGCGCCTCGCTGCCGGACCCGGCGCGGCTGTTCAACGCCAGCCTGGATGGCAATGCGCGGCGCGCCATCGACATCCACGAGGGCGATGTGGTGGATGCAGAGGCGTTCAAGTCGCTCATCCGCGCGGCAGTGGCACTCAACGCTGCCAAGCCCGCCAGATCCGCCGCCAAAAAGCCCGCCACCCGGGCGAAGGCGGTGTAGCACTGTCGCAGCCGCGCACGCAGTGCGTGCGGAAGAACGCTACGGCAAGGGCATCAATTTCAGTGATGCCTTCCCATCAGCAATCGGTATTTCCCTGATACCCCGTCTTCTGGAACAGTGACCCCATGCCCCGCGCTCGACGGGGCCGGTGTTTCAGGAGACAGCCATTACCACCTCGCCCCCCATTCCCCCGCGCGTGGTCGCCAACGTCGGCGCCCTCGTGGCGCGCAGCGCCCGTGCCCATGCCCGCCGCATGGCGGTCAAGAGCCCCGCACGCAGCATCACTTATGCCGATCTGGAGCAGCGCACCAACCGCCTGGCCAACGCCTTGCTCGGCCTGGGCCTGCAGCGCGGTGACCGCGTGGGCATCTACCTGCCCAACTGTGTCGAGGTCGTCGAGATCGAGATCGCCTGCTACAAGGCCGGGCTGATCAAGGCGCCATTCAACGCCCGGCTCTCGCCCACCGAGGTCGGCGCCATTGCCGCCAACAGCGGTGCGGCGCTGATCGTGACCACCGACGAGCGCGCCGAGACCATCCGCCCGCATGTGGCGCAATGCATGCCCGGCGCCATGCCCCGGCTGCTGCTGACCGACGATGCGGGCCCCGCAGGGTATGAAGCGGCACTGGCCCAGGCCAGCGACACGTTCACCCCGGTGGTCGTGTGCGAGGACGAAGTCGCCGTGCTGCACTACACCTCGGGCTCGTCCGGCGTGCTCAAGGCGGCCATGCAGACCTTCGGCAACCGCCTTGCGCAGCTGCGCAAGTTCCTCACGCGTTCGGACGGGCAGCAGCCCGGCCACATCCTGGGGCTGGTGGGCCCGATCACCCACGCATCGGGCATGCAGATGGTGCCGGCGCTGTGCCAGGGGGTCACCATCCGCCTGTTCAACGGCTTCGAGCCCCCGCGCTTCATCGCCGACATGCGGGCCGACCGCGTGACCCACACCTTCATGGTGCCCACCATGATCAACATGCTGCTGACCGAACTGGAGGGCCAGTACCGCCCCCTGCCCGACCTGCAGCGCCTGGGCTACGGCGCCGCCCCGATGGCGCCCGCGCGCATCCTGCAGGCCATGGACGTGTTCGGGCCCATCCTGCAGCAAGGCTACGGCGCGGGCGAGACGACCTCGGGCGTGTGTGGCCTGTCGGTGGAGGACCATCTGTTTGCCCGCGCTGCGCGGCCTGAGCGCCTGGCATCGTGCGGACGCCCGTTTCTGGAATGCGATGTGCAGATCCTGGGCGACGACGGCCTGCCCGTGGCCACTGGCGAGATCGGCGAGATCGTGGTGCGGGGCGATGACATCTTTGCGGGCTACTGGCGCGCCCCCGAGCTGACGGCCGAGGTGCTCAAGGACGGTGCGTACCACACGGGCGACCTGGCCCGCATGGATGACGAGGGCTATGTCTACATCGTGGACCGCAAGAAAGACATGGTGATCAGCGGCGGCTTCAACGTGTACCCGTCGGAGGTCGAGGCCGTGCTGTACCAGCACGACGCCATTGCCGATGCCTGCGTGTTCGCCGTACCCGATGACAAATGGGGCGAGGCCGTGGCCGCGCACGTGGTGCTCAAGCCCGGCCGTGCGGCCGGTGCCGACACCACCGCTGCGATCGACGCGTTCTGCGCCCAGCACCTGGGCGGGTTCAAGCGGCCCCGGCGCATCGAGTTCGTCACCACCCTGCCCAAGAACCCCAATGGCAAGGTGATGCGCCGTGCCGTACAGGCCCCGTACTGGGAGGGGCGTGGGCGGATGGTGAATTAGAGGGCATCCCCCTGAGCGGCTTTGCCCCCTCCCTCTTCTCTCTTGGCGCTGCGCGCTGCGAGAAGGGGGACGACGCCATCGCTGCGGGGCGACCCTTGCTCGGCGTCTCTCGCCTGGGCCTGCGCCAGTTTCCAGAGCCCGCTGTCACAGCCAACGACAAGGAATCCTGACATGAACAACGACATCACATCCCCCCTCCCCGCGCCGCTGTTTCCCGGCATGCCTTTTGAGGGCTCGCCACAGGCGGCCGAACTGATTGCGCGCATCAACGAGTTTCTGTACGGCGAGCTGGCCGCGCTGGCGCGCGAGCATGGCATCGACCACGAGCACGCGCCCGACAAGGCCTTGCTGCAGCAGGTGTGGAAGCGCTCGCACGCGCTGGGCTTTTACGGCATGACGCTGCCGCAGAAGATGGGCGGCCTGGGCCTGTCCACGCTGGACCATGTGCTGGTCAAAGAGGCCATCTACGCCAGCGGCTCGCCGTTCGCCCCCCATGTATTTGGCGAGCTGAGTGGCCCGCCACGCGTGGGCGCGCTGGCGCGCATGGCCACGCCGCACCAGATGCAGCAGTTCATCCTGCCGGTGGCCCGGGCCGAAATGGCCATCTGCTTCGCACTGACCGAGGCCGAGGCCGGATCGGACGCTGGCAACGTGCAGACACGCGCCGTGCGCGATGGCGACGACTACGTCATCACGGGCGCCAAGCGCTTCATCTCGGGCTCGCCGTTTGCCGACTACGCGGTGCTGATGGCATCCACCGCCACACACGACGACCCCGACCCGAAAAAGCGCGAGGTCACGGCCTTCTTTGTGGACCTGCATGCGCCCGGCGTGCGCGTGGAGTCGGGCTACAAGACCATGGCGGGGCAGACGAGCACGGGCAACATCGTGCTGGAGGGCACGCGCGTACCCGCCGCCAACCTGATCGGTGAGGCCGGGCGCGGCCTGGCGCTGGCGCTGGGCCGCATCAGCGTGAACCGGCTGCTGCACTGCCCCGCCATGCTGGGCCTGGCGCAGGTGGCCCTGCGCGATGCGCGCGACTACGCACAGCAGCGCCACCAGTTCGGCCGCGCCATCGGGCAGTTCCAGGCCATCCAGCACATGCTGGCCGACATGGCGACCGACTGGGCTGCCGCGCGCGGGCTGATGCTGGCCACGGCCCGCGCAATTGATGCGGGCGCCGAGCCGCGCGCCGAGTCGTCCATGGCCAAGCTGTTCTGCTCGGAGGCAGCCTTTCGCATCGCCGACCGCGCGGTGCAGATCCACGGCGGCGAGGGCATCGTGCAAGGCCGGCGCGTGGAGTTCCTGTTCCGCATGTTGCGCATGTACCGCGTGCTCACCGGCACCAGCGAAATCCAGCGCAACACCATCGCGAAAGAACTCATGGCATCCCCCTGAGCGGCTGCGCCGCCCACAGCGCGCCACAACAACCCTCACAGAAAATGACACGGAGACAAGACATGACGAATCAACCCATCCCCCACCTGCGCCGCCGCGTACTGCTCGCTGCAAGCCTGCTGCCACTGCTGGCCAGTACATCCGCCATGGCCGCCGAGCCGTGGCCCGCGCGCCCCATCAAGTGGGTGGTGCCCTACCTCGCCGGCACGGGCCCGGACACCACGGCCCGCATCGTGGCCGAAGCGGTGTCGAAGGAGCTGGGCCAGCCCGTGGTCATCGAAAACAAGGGCGGCGCAGGCGGCAACCTGGGTGCGCGCCAGGCGGCCAAGGCCGCGCCCGACGGCTACACCTGGGTGTACTCCGCCTCACCCATGGCGGCCAGCATGCGCATGTACAAGCAGCCCGGCTACGACGCACTCAAGGACTTTCGCCATGTGATCGGCCTGACGAGTTCGGACACGGTGGTCATCGTCAACGCGCAAAGCGATATCCGCAGCCTTGCCGACCTGCTCACGCGCATGCGTGCGCAGCCCGGCAAGCTGGACTACGCCTCGGGCGGTGTCGGTACGCCCTCGCACCTGGGGGTGGAGATGGTGCTCAGCGTCAGCCAGGCGCAGGCCACGCATGTGCCGTACAAGGGCGCGTCGGAAATCGTCAATGCGGTACTGGGCCAGCAGGTGGCCTTTGGCGCGCCCATCACCGCCGTGGCGTACTCGAACATCGTGGCTGGCAAGCTGCGCGCACTGGCCGTGACCGGGCCCGCGCGCAATCCCAAGCTGCCCAGTGTGCCCACGCTGGCCGAGGCGGGCCTGCCCGGGGTGGAGCTGACCTCCTGGGGCGGAGTCTCCGTGCCCACCGGCACGCCCGATGCCATCGTGTCCCGCGTGCGCGCCGCGTTCGAAGCCGCCTTGCGCCAGCCCGCCGTGGTGACCGCGCTCGAAGAACAAGGCGGCATGGTCAACCCGCAAGACGGCGAGACCTTCACACGCGCCTTCGGCAAGGAAATCGGCTTCACCGAGGCGATGATGAAACGCATCAGGCTGGAGCCGATGTGATGGCGCGAAGGGGTGATCGCACCCACGTGCGCGGGCCCTACCTGTCCAAAACAGGCAACGCATTACTTCAATTTTGATAGCTGCCAGCGCATATAAATTGTGCGCTTGAGGCCTTTTTCATCTCAAAGAGGTTCCAAACCCCCATGCGAAACCTCCCAACGCTCGCGGCACTCGCCTTGCCGCTTCTGCTGGGCCTGGCACCTGCAACCCTGGCCCAGGTGGCCGATGTCCGGCAGGACGCAACCGCCGCCACGCGTGCGCGCCAGACCGCGTCCCTGGGCACACTGGACGTGAACGCGCCCGCCAGCTTCGAGGACGCGCGCCGGGGCCTCATCGCCAGCCCCAGCGGCCAGGTGCGCAACGCGCAGGGCCAGGTGGTGTGGGACTTTGATGCGCTGCAGTTTGCACAGGGCGAGGCCCCCGCCACCGTGCACCCCAGCCTGTGGCGCCATGCGCGCCTGAACCAGACGCCCGGCCTGTACCAGGTGCGTGAGGGCATCTGGCAGCTGCGCGGGTTCGACCTGGCCAACCTCACGCTCATCCAGGGCCGCACGGGCTGGATCGTGGTGGACCCGCTCACCACGCAGGAGACGGCGGCGGCCGCCCTCGCCTTCGCGCGCCAGCACCTGGGCACGCAGCCGGTGTCGGGCCTGGTGTTCACGCACAGCCATGTGGACCACTTCGGCGGCGCATTGGGCGTGCTGACCGCGCAGGACGCCAAGGCACGCAGCGTGCCCATCGTGGCGCCGGTGGGCTTCATGGAGGAGGCGACCAGCGAGAACCTGCTGCTCGGCCCCGCCATGTCGCGCCGCGCGGGCTTCATGTATGGCAGCCAGTTGCCACGCGATGCGCGCGGCGTGGTGGACAACGGCCTGGGCATGGCCGTGGCGGTCGGGCGCATCGGCATCCTGCCGCCCACCGTGCTCATCGACCAGCCCACGCAGGCGCTCGACATTGATGGCGTGCGCTTCGTGTTCCACAACGTGCCAGGCTCCGAAGCCCCGGCCGAGATGGTGTTCGAGCTGCCCGACCTGCGCGCGTTCGGTGCGGCAGAACTGGTCTCGCAGACACTGCACAACCTCTACACCCTGCGCGGCGCCAAGGTGCGCGACGCGCTGGCGTGGTCGCGCTACATCGACGGCGCCATTGCGCACGCACGCCGTGCAGATGTGGTCTTCCTGCAGCACGGCTGGCCCGTGTGGGGCCGCGAGCGCATCGACACCTTCTTGACCACGCAGCGCGACACCTACCGCTACCTGCACGACCAGACGGTGCGCCTGCTCAACGCCGGGCTGACACCCGGCGAGATCGCCGAGGCCGCGCAACTGCCCTCCACGCTGGCGGCGCAGTGGGCATCGCGCGGGTACTACGGCACCGTCAAACACAACGTGCGCGCGGTGGCGCAGTTCTACCTGGGCTGGTTCGACGCGCACCCCGCCACGCTCGACCCGCTGCCGCCTGTGGAGGCCGCGCGCCGCTACGTGGCCCTGGCAGGCGGCGCGGGCGCTGCAGTGGCCGCCGCGCGCCAGGCCTTTGACGCGGGCGACTACCGCTGGGCGGCTGAATTACTGCGTCATGTGCTGCTGGCGGACAGCAACAACGCAGAGGCCAAAGACCTGATGGCGCGCAGCTTTGAGCAGATGGGCTACGCCGCTGAATCGGCGCCCTGGCGCAACTTCTACCTGACAGGCGCGCAGGAACTGCGGCATGGCACTGCACAGCGCAACGCTTCAGGCCCGCGCGCTGCAGTGGCCGACATGCTCATGCAGACCCCCATCCCGCAGTTCCTCGATGCAATGGCCGCCTCGCTCAACGGCCCGCGCGCGGACGGCGTGCGCCTGGCCGTGGCACTGCGCTTTACCGACGCCGAAGAAAACCATGGTCTGTGGATTGAGAACGCGGTGCTGCACCACCGCCCGGGCACACCACCCTGGCCCGCCGACGCCACGCTGCTGCTCACCAAACCCGCCTTCCTGCGCCTGATGAACGGCCAGGCCACACCGCAGGAGCTGGCCGCCTCTGGCGCGCTGCGCATGGAAGGCGATGCGCAGGCTCTGCGGCAGCTGATGGGCATGCTGGACCAGCCGGTGCGTGACTTTCCGATCATGACGCGGTGATTTGAATGAAACAGGCCGCTAGCGCCTATACATAATGCGCTCAATGCTCCCAAATGAGGAGCGCAACACCAGAGCCATCCCTCGATGGCTGGCTCCTCGTCAGCCCGGTGGACCTGCAACACCGTCATCGGCCAGCGGGCTCAGTGCGGTGTCGATGTTGAAGCGGTTCTTGCCTGCCTGCTTGGCCGCATACATCGCAGCATCGGCCTGGGCGAGCAGCGCATCGGCATCGGTGCCATGGCGCGGGTAGAGCGCCGCGCCCACGCTGGCCGAGATGTGGGCAACAGCGCCCTCCAGCACAAAAGGCTGCTCCATCGCAGACAGCACCTTGCCCGCCACGACCTCGCAGTGGTCTGCCCGCTCGATGGTGGCCAGCACGATGCCGAACTCGTCGCCGCCCAGGCGCGCCACGGTGTCTTCGGCGCGCACGCAGTCTTCCAGCCGCCGAGCCACCTGCTGCAGCAGCAGGTCGCCCGCTGCATGGCCCCACTGGTCGTTGACGGACTTGAACCCGTCCAGGTCCACATAGAGCACTGCGGCGTGCCGCCCGTGGCGCCGGGCCGTTTCTAGCACACGCGCCAGGCGGTCGTGGAACATCACGCGGTTGGACAGGCCTGTGAGCGCGTCGTGCAGCACATCGTGCGACAGGCGCATCTCCAGCTCCTTGCGTGCGCTGATGTCCTGCGTCACCACCACCAGAAAGTCCGGGTGACCCTGGGCGTCCTTGACGAGGCCCAGCGCTTCGTACACCCACAACAGGCCGCCGTCCTTGCGCCGGTAGGCCTTTTCCATCTCGGGGGAGAACACGGGTGAGTGCGCCACCAGGCGCCGCGCCAGAAAGCGGCGCAGGGCTTCACGCTCGCCCTCGTCGCTCAGCGCAAACAGGTCGCGCTGGCGCAGCTCCTCCAGCGAATAGCCCAGCATGCGGCAGAACTTGTCGTTGGCACGCAGGATGCGGCCTTCGGGCGTGATGTGGGCGATGCCGGTGGCCGCCTGGTGAAAGGTGGCGCGGAACAGGCCTTCGCTGGACGCCAGTGCATCGGCCACGGCCCGCTGGCGTGCCAGCACCACAATGAGAAGCGCGCCAAAACACAGCAGCGCCACACTGGCCCCCGCGGCCAGGGCGAGGTAGTCAACGCGCCGCTGCATCACCGGTGCCAGCACCTCGTCGGAGGTCGACCCCACCGTCACCATCAACGGGTAGCCCGCCATGCTGCGGTAGCTGAGGATGCGCGGCACACCGTCCACCGCGCCGTTCTCATCGATCAGTTCGCCTTCAGGGTCTTGCGCGCGGAGCTGAAACCAGGGCAGGCCTCGCGCATCGCCGCCAAAGCTGATCTTGCCCCCTGCCTTGCGGCCGCGCACCACGCCGTCCAGCCCTGTCAGCTCCAGCAGCCCCTGTGCGCCCAGGTCGGCCTGGCGGTAGAAGTCGGTGAAGTTCGTCGGGTCCACCGACATCACCACCACACCACCAAAGCGGCCTCCCTCGCTCACGATGCGCAGCGCCATCGGAATGCGCCACTGCCCTGACACACGGCCCAGCACAGGCTCGCTCACAAACAGGTCATCGCGATCGCTGGCACGCAGCGCCTTGAAAAAGGCGCGGTCGCTGTAGTTGACGGCCCCGGTCTCCTGGCTGCTGCTGACGATGTCGCCTTGGTCGTTGACCACGCTGATGATGGTGAACATGGGCTCGCGGATCACCCCCCGCTCCACCCAGTCGCGCAGGTCGATGTCGGTGCCCTGCTGCAGGTACTGCTCGCGCACAAAGGCGGCCACCTGCTCGGCCGCCTTGAGGGTGCGGAACACCTGCTGCTCGAAGGCGATGGCCAGGTTGGCATTGGACTGCATGGCAGAGGCTACGGCCTGCTCGCGCTCGAACGCCACACGCTGCAGCGTGACCAGCCACAAGCCCGCCACGGCAACGATGCAGCCCAGCGCAATCGCCAGGCTCAGCGGCGTGACAAGGCGATAGCGGCGACGCGGGGCCCCGGCCTCAAGACGGTCGTCCGCGTCCGGTGGCCGCGTGGTGTCATCTTTTTGGTGCATGCCCCTCCCAATGTAACGGGGCATGTGCGGCAAGTCGACAACAGGATGGCCACCGGGCGCGGCCCACGCAAATGGAACCCTACGCGAGCCGCGCCAGCACCTTGGGCAGGCTGGCCACCAGCATCGCCACGCCCGACAAGGTCAACATGCCCAGCACGATCTGCCGGAACCGCGCATCGCTGATACCGTGGTACAGCCGCGCTCCCAGCAGCACGGGCACCAGCATGGCGGGCACCACAATGGCCAGCAGCGGCAGCGCCTCGCGGGTGACCAGGCCGGTGGCCAGGTAGGTGATGAAGGTCACCAGCAGCATAGCCAGGTTGAAGTTCTGGATGATGGCGCGCTGCACGTCCTTGTCCAGACCGCGCAAGGTGCACCACAGGGTGGGCAGCACGCCGGTGAAGCCGCCCAGGCCGCCCATCACACCGCCCGCCATGCCCACCAGCGCGTCGGCCACGCGCCCGCCGCGCGTGATGCGGGGCAACTGCTTGGCCATCAGCATCGCCGGGCACCACAGCACCAGCAGCGTGCCCAGGATGACCTTGAACGCTTCCATGTCCAGCCGGGGCAATACGGCCACGCCAATGGGGATGCCCACCAGGCCACCCAGCACAAAGGGCAGCAGGCGCACCCGGTCAAACCCCCGGCGCACCGTGGCCGCCGCCACCAGCTGGCCGGTGAGCGCGCCGCACACCGCCAGCAGCGCGGCCAAGCGGGGCTCCAGCGTCCAGGCCCAGAACGACATGGCGACCATGCCAAAGCCGAAGCCCGACAGCCCCTGCACAAACCCCGCGGCCACTGCGCCCAGGGCCACGATCAACAGCACGGAATCCATGTCTCCCCCTCACTTGGTATGAACGTGCGCGTGAGTGGGCTTCACGCCCCACGGAGCTCCACGCTCCTCACGCATCTGCGCGTTCGGCCCGTGAGTCCATGAAGCGCAAGCCCTGCGCATCCAGCCGCCATTGTGTGCGCTGGCAGCAGGGGCAACGCTGTGGCGACGGATCGCGGTGCCGGTTCAATACAGGGTGGCCTGCTGGCGCGCTGGCAGTTCGCGGTCGTAGGCGGCGCCGTCAAACTCGCCTTGAGTGATGGACGCCAGGATGGCGCCGGGGGTTGGCACTGGGCGTGGTGTGCCGGGCGGCACGGCATCCCACAGGCGCGAGCGCTGGATGGCGCGCGCGCACTGAAAGTACACCGCCTGCACATCGACCACGATCACACACTTTGGGGACTGGCCGTTGACCACGAAACGCGCCAGCAGGTCGGGCGCGACGCTGATGCGCGCGTGGCCGTTGACGCGCAGCGTCTCGCCCACGCCGGGGATGAGGAACAGCAGCGCCACGCGCGGGTCGGCCACGATGTTGCGCAGGCTGTCGGCGCGGTTGTTGCCACGGCGCTCGGGCAGCAGCAAGGTTTTGCCGTCCAGCAGTTGCACAAAGCCGGCGGGGTCGCCACGCGGCGAGGCGTCCAGCCCGCCGGGGCCGGTGGTGGCCAGCACGGCAAAGGGCGACGCCGCGATCATGGCGCGGTAGGCGGGGTGCACATACGGCAGCTCTTTGTGGACGGAGGCATCGCTCAGCGTGCCCAGCAGGGCCTCCAGGCGTGGCAGGGTGTCGATGGCGTGCTCGTCGCGGGCGGGTGTCATGGGGGCGGCTTCCTTCGGGTGGGTGGGCAAGGGAGTGGCCATGGTGCAGCAGGCCTGCCGCGCTGACAAACGACTTTGCAGCCAGTCATGCGTGCAAAAAATGCACGCATGGGTTTGGCGAAGGAATGCCTGCGATGGCTTCGCCACAGGACCGCGACAGCAGCAAAAAGAAGCGGCGCGCACCCAGCCCATCGGCCAGACGCGCGCCGCCCCATCGTTCAGCGCGCCGGGCGCAGCTTGACGCCGGGGAAGTCCACCGGCACGGCCAGCGCCACGTTCACGTAGTTGGTGAACAGGTTGAGCGCCACATGGGCCACGATCTCGACGATCTGCTCGTCGTTCACGCCCTGGTCGCGCAGGGCCTGCACATCGGCCGCGTCGACCTGGCCGCGTTCGTTGACCAGTTGCAGCACAAAGCGCAGCACGGCGGCCGTGCGCGGGTCGGCCGATTCGCCCGCCTGCGCGGCGGCCAGGGCCTCGCCACTCACGCCCGCCTTGCGGCCCAGTGCGGTGTGGGCGGCCAGGCAATAGTCGCAGGCATTGCGGTTGGCCACGGCCACGGCGATCTGCTCGCCCAAAGCTGCGCCGATCACGCCGCCGCCCAAGGCGCCAAACGCACCCCACATGCTCTGCAGCGCAGCGGGCGAGTTGGCAACGGCGCGGAACATGTTGGGCGTGGCGCCAAAGGCTCCGTGGACCTGGTCGAGCACGGCGCGCACAGTGCCGGTGGCGGCGGTGCGGTCGACGAGAGGGACGCGGGCGACAGAAGGAGAAGTAGCGGACATGGTGTGTTCCTTGAAGGTCATGAAGGGTTGGTGAGAACTTGTGCCTGTTCTCGGCACCCCTGCAGTGTCCGGCGTAAGCGTGTACCATTGGGCACATAAAATCCATTATTCATACCAAATCATACAAAACCATGCCACCAAGCGTTCCTACACCCGCGCAGGCCTCCACCCCGCTCGACCGGTTGTCGCCGCTGCTGGAGCGGTTTCGGGTGCGGGCGCACCTGTTCCACAACGGGCCGCTGTGCGGCGTGACGCACTTTGCGGCGGCGCCGGGCCGGGGCTTTTTGCATGTGCTGCGCCGGGGCGAGATGGTGGTCACGCACCAGCCCCAAGCGGGCCCGCCCGAGCGGCTTCAGGTGTGCGAGCCCAGCCTGCTGTTCTATGCCCGACCGCTGGAGCACTTCTTTCACAACGCGCCCACCGAGGGCTCGGACTTCACCTGCGCCGCGCTGGACTTTGACGGCGGCGCAAGCCACCCGCTGGCCCGCGCCCTGCCGCCGCTGGTGGTGCTGCCGCTGGGCGCGGTGGACGGGCTGCAGCAGTCGCTGGACCTGCTGTTTGCCGAAACCGACCGCCTGCGCTGCGGCCACCGCGTGCTGGCCGACCGCCTGTTTGAAGTAGTGCTGCTGCAGTTGCTGCGCTGGCTGCTGGACCACCCGCAGCAAGCACAGATGCCCCCCGGCCTGCTGACGGGCCTGGCCGACCCGCAACTGTCGCGCACGCTCACGGCCCTGCACGAGGCACCCGGCGAGCCGTGGAGCCTGGCGCAGATGGCCCAGCAGGCGGGCATGTCGCGCAGCGCGTTTGCCGCCCGCTTCAAGGCCGTGGTGGGGGACACGCCAGCCGACTACCTGGCGCACTGGCGGCTCACGCTGGCGCAGGCGCATTTGCGTGCAGGCCGGTCGCTCAAGTCCATCGCCCATGAACTGGGCTACGCCAACCCCTCGGCGCTGTCGCGCGTGTTTGCGCAAAAGCTGGGGATGTCAGCGCGGGACTGGCGGGAGGCGGTGGACGAAGGGCGTTGACACCCAGCCCGGGCAGCGCCGCAGGGGCACCCAGGAGCCCCTGGCCCCGGTTTTCAAGCCAAAAGCGGCGGATGCGCTAGTGGAATATGCACCAGCAGCTATTAATTACATAGCAAATAGCCACCCACCGCGCGCGCCCCCTCCACGAGGCGCGTCACGCCTTCTCAGACGTTGATGGCCGCTGCCGACCCGGCCTGCTTGCGCAGCTCGAACTTCTGGATCTTGCCGGTGCTGGTCTTGGGCAGCTCGCCAAACACCACGGCGCGTGGCACCTTGAAGCCCGCCAGGTGCTTCTTGCAGTGCGCCACGATGTCTTCGGGCGTGGTCTGGGCACCGGCCTTCAGCTCGACAAACGCGCAGGGCGTCTCGCCCCACTTGGGGTCGGGCTTGGCCACCACGGCAGCGGCCAGCACGTCGGGGTGGCGGTAGAGCACGTCTTCGACCTCGATGGAGGAGATGTTCTCGCCACCCGAGATGATGATGTCCTTGCTGCGGTCCTTGATCTTGATGTAGCCGTCGGGGTACTGCACGGCCAGATCGCCGCTGTGGAACCAGCCGCCCGCAAAGGCCTCGTCGGTGGCCTTGGGGTTCTTGAGGTAGCCCTTCATGGCGATGTTGCCCTTGAACATGATCTCGCCCATGGTTTCGCCGTCCTGCGGCACCGGCAGCATGGTCTCGGGGTCGAGCACGCGCACGTCGCGCTCCAGGTGGTAGCGCACGCCCTGGCGGGCGTTGAGGCGGGCGCGCTCACCAATGTCCAGGGCATCCCAGGCCTCGTGTTTGGCGCACACGGTGGCCGGGCCGTACACCTCGGTCAGCCCGTACACATGGGTCAGATCAAATCCCATTTTTTCCATGCCTTCGATCATCGACGCTGGTGGCGCTGCGCCCGCCACCATGGCCTTGACGCCGGATGGCACACCCGCCTTCATCGCCTCGGGCGCGTTGACCAGCAGCCCGTGCACGATGGGCGCACCGCAGTAATGCGTGACGCCGTGCGTGCGAATGGCGTCGAAGATGGCCTGCGCGTCCACCCGGCGCAGGCACACGTTGACACCCGCACGCGCCGCAACGGTCCAGGGAAAGCACCAGCCGTTGCAGTGGAACATGGGCAGCGTCCACAGGTACACCGCGTGTTTGGGCATGTCCCACTCCAACACGTTGCTGATGGCGTTGGTGGCGGCGCCCCGGTGGTGGTAGACCACGCCCTTGGGGTTGCCGGTGGTGCCGCTGGTGTAGTTGAGCGCAATCGCATCCCACTCGTCGGCAGGCAGGCTCCAGGCAAAGGCCGCATCGCCGCTGGCCACAAAGGCTTCGTAGTCGGTGCCGCCCAGGCTTTGAACGGCGGGGCCGTAGAGCGCGTCCTGCACCTCGATCACGCGGATGGGCGTGGTGCCCGTGCGCAGGGCCAGTGCCTTGGCCATGGTGCCGGTGAACTCCGGGTCCACGATCACGGCCTTGGCCTCGCCGTGGTCGAGCATGAAGGCGATGGCCTCCGGGTCGAGCCGGGTGTTGAGGGTGTTGAGCACCGCGCCCGCCATGGGCACGCCAAAGTGCGCCTCCACCATCGGCGGCGTGTTGGGCAGCATCACGGCCACGGTGTCGTTCTTGCCGATGCCGGCCTGGGTCAGCGCGCTGGCCAGCTGGCGGCAGCGCGCGTAGGTCTGGGCCCAGGTCTGGCGCACCGCGCCGTGCACGATGGCCAGGCGGTCGGGGTAGACCTCGGCCGTGCGTTCGATGAACGACAGGGGCGACAAGGCGGCAAAGTTGGCTTCGTTGCGGGGCAGGTGCTGGTCAAAGATGGAGGTCATGGGTCGGTGCAAGAAGGTGAACTACACACAGCCTAGCGCCGCAGGCTGACACGAAAGCAACACGGGCCGGCGCAAGCGCGGTGTGGACTGCAGTGCGCAGCCTCACAACCTTCGCTTGTGGCTCTGCTTGATGCGGTACATGGCCGCGTCGGCGCTGGCCATGAGTGTGCGCGCATCCTGCGCGTCGCGGGGGAACAGGCTCAGGCCGATGCTGGCGCGCACGGCCAGGGGCTCGCCGTCGATGTCCAGCGGCGGCTCGAACGCGTGCTGCAGCTTGGTCACGATCTGCAGCGCGGCCTCTTCGGAATCTACGTTTTCGCACAGCACCGTGAACTCGTCCCCGGCGAGCCGGGCCACGGTGTCCACCTGCCGCACGGCGCCGACGATGGTGCGAGCCACCGCCTGCAGCACCAGGTCGCCCACGGCATGCCCGCGCGTGTCGTTGATGGCTTTGAACTCATCCAGGTCCACAAACAGCAGGGCACAGCTGCGGCCGCTGCGGCGCGACAGCTCCAGCACCTGGGCCAGGCGCTGCTCGAACATGCGGCGGTTGGGCAGGCCGGTGAGTGCGTCGTGGTGCGCCAGGTGGGCCATGGCGTCACGGCTCAGGTTCAGCTCGGCCAGCTGGCGGCTGATCTGCTGCTCCATGTCCTGGAAGCTGCGGGCCAGCTCGCCCACCTCGTCGCCCCGGTGCACCGGCAGCGCACCGTGGGCCTCCCCGCGTGAAAACGCCTGCGCCGCCTTCACCATGGCCTGCAGCGGCTGGGTCACCAGGCGCGACACTCCGGCCGCCAGGGCCACACCCACCACGCTGAGCACCAGCAGGATCTTGAGGATGCTGCGGCCCAGGTCCAGCACCTCGCCCTGCACCACGGCCAGCGGCTGCGAGAGCCCCACGACCATGAAGCGCCCTTCGTCCGCATTGCCAAAGGGCATGCGCACAAAGGCAAAGACACGCGCCTCCTCGTCGTCGGTGCCGGACTGGCTGAGTACCGCCTCTTCGGCACGGCCATCGACCAGCGCGGCCACCTGCGGGAACGACTCCTGGATCAGGATGCGCTGGCCCCGGTCAAAGCCAAAGGTCTGCGCGGCGTCCGGGTGCACCAGAAAGTCACCCCAGCGGTTGCTCAGATAAAAACCGTAAGGGGTCGGCAGCGCTGCGTTGAAGTTGTGCAGGAACGGCGCGGCCGCCACCCGCACCACCACCACGCCCCGCAGCTGCCCCCCCTGCACCACGGGCGACGCCATGTTGAACACGGGCACGGCCGCCTCCTGCGCGGCGTCTTCATGGTTGATGCCGAACTCGGACACATACACCTCCCCATCGGGCAGGCTGAGGGCCTCGAACACAAACGGAAAGTGCGACTTCTCCTGAAGCTGGTCATCGGGCACGCGCACCAGCTTGTCGCCCTGGCGGTCGATGCGCACCAGCTCCAGCCCGTAGTCGCTGGCGCTGATGAAGCGGATCTGCAAATAGGCGGGATGGGCCTGCAGGTTGGCCTTGAACAGGTCGGCCAGCCGTCCCTGGTCTTGTTCGACGGCAGCGGCGTCGGCCAGAAAGGCCGTGTCGCGCGCCACCGTGCCAAAGCCCGCCTGCATGTGGCGCGCCAGCACCTGCGTGGTGGCCAGCAGCGAGCGCTCGGCCCGCCCCTGCAGGCGTTCGCGGCTCGAGTCAAAGGTGTAGTAGCCCGCCAGAATGGCCGCGAACACGCTGAACGAGGCCAGCAGGGCCCCCAGCCTCAGCGCGATGCTCCATTTCACGCGTGCCATCGGTCAGAACCGGTTGGGTCGGTCGCCCGACACGATGCGTTGCCACAGGCGTGCGCGCAGGGCTTCGTCTTCCACCGGCTCCAGCCACACAATGGGGCCCATGGTCCCCCCGGGCACATCGCCCGCCAGCGCTGGTGGCTCGTCCAGGGTGTTGGCCAAACCCTGGCGCCGCGTGAACTCGCGGCTCACGGCCGGGTCGAGCATGTAGTTGATCCACTCGGCAGCCAGCGCCACCTGGGTGGAGCGGCGGGTGATGGCCCAGCAATCCAGCCAGGCGAGCGCGCCCTCCTTGGGCACCACGTAGCCCACATCCAGCCCCGCATCGCGCAGCTGCTTGAGCTGCTGCTGGCCGTAGTTGGCGTGCATTACCGCCACCTTGTGCTTGCGAAACAGCTCCACCGACTCCTCTGGCAGGCTGTAGAACGACCGCACATTGCGCCGCAGGGCCACCAGGTCCTTGGCCAGCGGGCTAAAACGGGCGGGGTCGATGCGAAACGGCGGCAGGCCCCGGCGCATGGCGGCCAGCGAAAACCCGTGGCTGCTGCCGTCAAACGCCAGCACCTTGCCCTGCCAGCGTGGGTCCCACAGCACGGCGATCGACTGCGGTGGCGTGCTGAACTGCTGGCGGTCGTACACCAGCCCCATCTCGGAATAGGTGAAGGGCATGGCATAGACCTCGCCCCGCCAGCCAATGCCCGAGATGGTGTGCAGCTGGCGAAACCGGGGCAACTGCCCAGCAGTGTTGCGGATGTTGCCGAGCGGCAACGGCGCGAGCTTGTCATGGAGGATCAGCCGCGCAATTTCCGCCGTGTTGGCAGCCACCAGGTCAAAACCCGGCCCGTCGGTGCTGTCCATCTTGGCGCGCAAGACGTCGTCCGATGCCACGATGGTGATCTCCACCTTGACCCCATGGCGCTTCTCGAACACCGCGACAAAGTCCGGGTCGGCATAACCCGGCCAGGCCAGCACCCTGAGGACCGTCGCGGCCTGCGAGGCCCCCGGCAGCCATGCGAGCCCCGCCAGCGCGAACAGCAGCACGGGCAGGCTGGCGCGCCACCCGTGCAGCGCCCTACCCGCCAACGCCCGCCCACATGCCGCGAACCCCATGCCAAAAGCCTTTCCAGCAATAACTGGTTACAAAGAGTTTACGCGGACAATAGGGCGCGTGACGATCCCTCAGTCTTTCATTCAGGAACTGCTCACCCGTGTGGACGTGGTGGACATCGTGGGGCGCTACGTCCAGCTGAAAAAAGGTGGCGCCAATTTCATGGGGCTGTGCCCCTTTCACGGAGAGAAGTCGCCCTCTTTCAGCGTCAGCCCCGCCAAGCAGTTCTATCACTGCTTTGGCTGCGGCAAGAACGGCAATGCCATCAGCTTTCTGATGGACCACGCGGGCATGGGGTTTGTCGAGGCCGTCCAGGACCTGGCCCAGAGCGTGGGCCTGCAGGTGCCCGATGACGACATCTCCCCGCAGGAAAAGGAACGCGCCGCCGCCGCGCGACAGAAACAAGCCACGCTGAACGAGGTGCTGGAGAAAGCCGCCGACGCCTACCGCCGCCACCTGCGCGAGTCGCAGCGCGCCATTGGCTACTTCAAGGGCCGGGGTGTCTCGGGCGCGGTGGCCAAGCGCTACGGCCTGGGCTACGCGCCCGAAGGCTGGCGCAGCCTGGCCAGCGTGTTCCCAAGCTATGACGACCCGCTGCTGGAGGAAAGCGGCCTGGTCATCGTCAACGACGAAGACGGTGGCAAGCGCTATGACCGGTTCCGCGACCGGGTGATGTTCCCCATCCGCAACGTCAAGGGCGAGTACATCGGCTTTGGTGGCCGGGTGCTGGGGGACGACAAGCCCAAGTACCTCAACTCCCCCGAAACCCCGGTGTTCCATAAGGGGCGCGAGCTGTACGGCCTGTTCGAGGCCCGCACGCCCATCCGAGAGGCGGGCTACGCGCTGGTCACCGAGGGCTACATGGACGTGGTGGCCCTGGCGCAGCTGGGTTTTCCGAACGCGGTGGCCACACTGGGCACGGCGTGCACGCCAGAGCATGTGCAAAAGCTGCTGCGGTTTACCGACGCGGTGGTGTTCAGCTTTGACGGCGACAACGCCGGGCGGCGCGCCGCGCGCAAGGCCCTGGACGGCGCCCTGCCCCACGCTACCGATACACGCAGCATCAAGTTTCTGTTCCTGCCCGCAGAGCACGACCCGGACAGCTTCATCCGCGACCATGGCACCGACGCCTTTGCGCGCCACGTGAGCGACGCCATGCCGCTGAGCCGCTTCCTGGTCGAATCGGCCAGCGAGGGCTGCGACCTGGCCACCGCCGAAGGACGTGCCCACATGGCCAGCAATGCACGCCCGCTGTGGACGGCGCTGCCCGACGGCGTGCTCAAGCGCCAGCTGCTGGGCGAGCTGGCCGAGCTGACCCAGCTCAATGCCCGCGACCTGTCCGACCTGTGGGGCCAGACCGCCGCCCGCGACGGCCTGCGCGCTGCACACCATGCCCCCCCGCAGCGCCACCCGCCCCGTACCGCCCCCGATGACGCCCCCAGTTGGGATGCCCCGCCCGACACCGATGGCTGGCAACCCCACAGCGAGTCGACAGGCACGGCCTACGACCCCGGCTACGGCAGTTACGGCAACCAGGGAGGCTACGGAGGCCAAAATGGCTATGGCAGCGGCGGCAAGCCCCCGTTCCGCAAGGGAGGCGACTGGAAAAGCGGCGGAGGCTGGAAAAAGCGCGACAAGGACGCTCCCTGGCCGCCCCAGCCCCGCTTGCCCCGCACGCCGGCCATGGGCCGGGCGGACCACGCGGCACGGCTGCTGCTGTCGCACATGGCGTTTCTGGAAGAGCTGACGCACGACGACCACACCACACTGGCGGCCCAGCCTGCGCCCCATGGGCCACTGTTTGCGTGGCTGGAGGCGCAGTTCCACGAACATGGCCCCCTGGCCTGGGCCGTGCTGCGCGAAAGCCTGCGCGATCACGAGTGCGAAGAGCTGGCCGTCAAGGTGATGACCGGCTCGCATGCGCAGACCGAGGGCGAACTGCACGAATTGCGGCTGGAGCTGCGCGACCTGCTCACCCGCATGCAGATCGAAGACATCAAGGAGCAGCAAAAAGTGCTGGTGCTGCAGGTGGCACAAGACCCCTCGGCCCTGGAGCGTTACCGGGCGCTGGCCGAAAAGCGCAAGGAACTGGAGCAAATAGCGCCAAAAACCACTTGAATAGGGTCTGGGCGGTATAATATAAGGTTAGTTATTGGCAAGAGCGACAGCAGCACCTCCGAGCCGGGCCACCGTGACAAACGCGCACCTATGCGCTGATGGGCCCACTTATCGCAAGGACTGCACACCAAATGATCGCCCAGACATCTTGCCGCTGAGGGTGTCCCCTCCAGGCGCAAAGCCCTCGTTGCTTTGCGTTGCCACCCGCGCCGGGATCTGAGGCGCTTGCGTTTTCTTTGTGTCCGTTTTTGATTCTGAGGTTGCTCCATGCCCGCTCAAAAGTCCGCGAAGTCGCCCAAGTCTGCCTCAGGCACCGCCGCAAAGGCTGTCTCCAAAACCGCGGCCAAAGCGCCGGCCAAGGCGGCCCCCAAAAAGGCCGCTGCCGCTGCGCCCGCCCCGGTCGCCAAGAAAGTGAAAACTGTGCCCGTGAAAAGTACCGCCGAGCTGATCAAAGCTGCCGATGAGTTGCTGAAGAAGAAACCTGCCCGCGCCAAGGCCGTCGCCGCAGCCGCCGACGACGAAGAAGCGCCCAAGAAAAAGCCTGGCCGCCCCGCCAAGGCTGCTGGTGCTGCCGAAGCCAAGGCCCCCGCCAAGCGCGGCCGCAAGCCCAAGGCAGCCGCCGGTGGCGATGAGAGCGTGGACGATACCGACCTGTCGGACATCGAGGCCGATCTCGAAGGCGAGATCGAAGAGACCCCCGAGGCAGCCGCCACGGTCGAGAAGGTCAAGCCCCTGCGCATGAAGATCAGCAAGGCCAAGGAACGCGCCTTGATGAAGGAATTCGGCCTGGACGAAACCGTCCTGTCCGAAGAGGACATGCAAAAGCGCCGCCAGCGCCTGAAGGCCCTGATCAAGCTGGGCAAGACCCGCGGCTACCTCACGCACGTTGAAATCAACGACCACTTGCCCGACAAGCTGGTCGATGCCGAAACCCTCGAAGCCGTCATCACCACCCTGAACGACCTGGGCGTGGCGGTGTACGAGCAGACGCCCGATGCCGAAGCGCTGATCATCACGGACAACGCTCCCGCTGGCGCCACCGAGGAAGAAGCCGAAGAAGCCGCCGAAGCCGCGCTGTCCACCGTGGACTCGGAATTCGGCCGTACCACCGACCCCGTGCGCATGTACATGCGCGAAATGGGCACCGTGGAGCTGCTGACCCGCGAAGGCGAAATCGAAATTGCCAAGCGCATCGAAGGCGGCCTGATGGCCATGATGGAGGCGATCAGCGCATCGCCCGCCACCATCGCCGAGATCCTCAACATGGGCGAGGAAATCCGCGAAGGCAAGGTCGTCATCTCGACCATCGTGGACGGCTTCTCCAACCCCAACGAGGCCGACGACTATGTGGCCGAAGAAGACTTCGACGAATTCGACGAGGCCGATGACGACGACGGCAAGGGCGGTTCCAAGGCACTGACCAAGAAGCTGGAAGAACTCAAGAAGCAGGCACTGGAGCGCTTCGACAAGCTGCGCGAGCTGTTCGAAAAAGTGCACAAGGTCTACGACAAGGAAGGCTACGGCACGCCCGCCTATGTCAAGGCGCAAGCCGCTTTGTCGGCCGAGCTGATGACCATCCGCTTCACCGCCAAGACCATCGAGAAGCTGTGCGACATGGTGCGCGGCCAGGTGGACGACGTGCGCAAGAAGGAACGTGAGCTGCGCCGCATCATCGTGGACAAGTGCGGCATGCCCCAGGAGACCTTCATCAAGGACTTCCCGCCCAATCTGCTGAACCTGCAGTGGGTCGAGAAGCAGGCCACCGCCGGCAAGCCCTGGTCGGCCGTGATCGCGCGCAACATCCCGCCCATCCAGGACCTGCAGCAAAAGCTGATCGACCTGCAGTCGCGCGTGGTCGTGCCGTTGGCCGAGCTCAAAGGCATCAACAAGCGAATGAACGAAGGTGAAGCCACCTCGCGCGATGCCAAGAAGGAAATGATTGAGGCCAACCTGCGCCTCGTGATCTCGATCGCCAAGAAGTACACCAACCGTGGCCTCCAATTCCTCGATTTGATCCAGGAAGGCAACATCGGCCTGATGAAGGCGGTGGACAAGTTCGAATACCGCCGGGGCTACAAGTTCTCGACGTACGCCACCTGGTGGATTCGCCAGGCCATCACCCGCTCGATCGCCGACCAGGCGCGCACCATCCGTATCCCGGTGCACATGATCGAGACGATCAACAAGATGAACCGCATCAGCCGCCAGCACTTGCAAGAGTTTGGTTTTGAGCCCGATGCGTCCATCCTGGCGGCCAAGATGGAGATCCCCGAGGACAAGATCCGCAAGATCATGAAGATCGCCAAAGAGCCGATCTCCATGGAAACGCCGATCGGCGACGACGACGACAGCCACCTGGGCGACTTCATCGAGGACGGTGCCAACACCGCGCCTATCGAAGCCGCCATGCAGGCCGGCCTGCGCGACGTGGTCAAGGACATCCTGGACGGCCTCACGCCGCGCGAAGCCAAGGTGCTGCGCATGCGCTTCGGTATCGAGATGACCAGCGACCACACGCTGGAAGAAGTGGGCAAGCAGTTCGACGTGACCCGCGAGCGCATTCGCCAAATAGAAGCCAAGGCGCTGCGCAAGCTCAAGCACCCCAGCCGCTCTGACAAGCTGCGCAGCTTCATCGACTCGCTGTAAGCCTCGCGACCCAGCCTTTACTGGCTCCAACGCCCAGCCCCGCACCTGCGGCGCAGGGCGTTTTTCATGGTGCGCTGATCGGCGCACCGCTCTGCACGGGGCCATAAACCCCGCGTTTACCCTGATGCCAGCGACAGCAGACTGACAGCTTGGCTGGCGACCATTGCGCGCAGCCCAGGTGGTGCGCAGGTCCCTTCCCTGTGCATGCCGCCACAGGCTGACTGCGTTGCTTCGGCGTGGCAACGCGCAAGCAACCCAGTCAGAGCGCTCCCGCAGCGGCCTGAGATCTGGTTCCCGACGCCCTTCCTGCCTTCCCTCTTGTCAAAGGACTTTCCATGTCTGCAGCCATCGACCGCCGCCGTGCCCTTGCCCAATCCGTTGCGACCGCCCTGGCCTGGACTGCGCTCGGCCCCTCTGTCTGGGCGCAGAGCGCTGCGACAGCAGCCCGTCCTGCCCCTGCAGCCGCCAAGCCTGCCAAGCTGGCGGGCACCGTGCGCATCGTGATCCCTGCCAATGCCGGTGGCGGCTGGGACCAGACAGGCCGAGCCCTCGGAGCAGCCATGGTCGCAGCCGGCGCTGCGGACCAGGTGGAATACGAAAACATCGGTGGCAAGGGCGGCACCATCGGCCTGGCCAAATACGCCGAAAAGTACAGCAACGACCCCAACACGCTGCTGATGGGTGGCATGGTGATGGTGGGCGCAGTTGCGCTGCAAAAGCCTGCAGTGGACATGACACAGATCCAGCCCCTGGCGCGGCTCACCAGCGACTATCTGGTGGCGGCCGTGGCGGCCAACTCGCCCATCAAGACCACCAAGGACCTCGCCGATGCGCTGCGTGCCGACCTCAAGGCCGTGCCGATTGCCGGCGGTTCGGCCGGTGGTGTGGACCACATCTACGCAGGCGTGCTGGCCCGCGCCGCCAAGGCCAACCCGGAGGGGCTGGTCTACAAACCCTTCCCTGGCGGTGCCGAGGTGGTCGAGGCCGTGCTGTCGGGCAACGCAGCCCTGGGTTTGTCGGGCTACAGCGAGTTCAACGATGCCATTGCCAGCGGCAAGCTGCGCGCCGTGGGCGTGTCGTCGCGCCGCAGCGTCTTTGGCCTGCCGTCGTTCCGCGAACAAGGGCTGGATGCCGTGATGGCGAACTGGCGTGGCGTGTTCACCGGCAAGGGCGTGTCCGCCGCACGCACGGCAGAGATGCTGGCCGCCGTCGAGGCCGCCACCCGCCATGAATCCTGGCTGCGCACGCTCAAGCAGAACCGGTGGGAACCCTCTTGGCTCACCGGCAAGGATTTGGCAGAGTTCATGGAACTGGACCTCACCACCGCCCGCGTGATGGTCTATTTGCTCAAGCTGAAGGCCTGATCTCACCACCAGGCCCTCCTGGCCCGCTGCAGAACCTTTGGAGCCTCTGATGAAAATGTCCAACTACTCCATCGGCGCACGCATGGCCACGGCCCTGGGCCTGGTGCTGGCCCTGCTGCTGGGGGCCGCGCTGTTCGGCATCGCCGCTCTGTACCGAACGCTGGGCACCTACGACACCACGGTGCAACAGCGCGTGGCGCAGGAGCGTGCCGTGAGCCGCATGGAAAGCGAGTTCAAGACCCAAGTGCTGGAGTGGAAGAACACCCTGCTGCGAGGCGAGGACTCGCGCAAGCGCGAGCTGCACTGGAATGCCTTCCAGGCCAGTGAAAAACGGGTGGCCGATGCGGCCAAGGCGCTGGAGCCCCAGCTGACCGACGCGCAGGAAAAGGCGGCGCTGCAAAAGTTCACCCAGGCCCACGCCCAGATGGCGCAGGGCTACCGCAAGGGCTTTGAGGTGTTCCAGTCGCTGGGCTTTGTGCCCTCGGCGGGTGATGCGGACGTGGCCGACATCGACCAGGGCCCTGCCAAGCTGCTCACCGAGCTGAGCCAGCAGGTGGCCGCCAGCAGTGCAGCCATCGCCCAGGAGGCTGCGCAGGACGCCCGGCGCGCACTGTTCAGCAGCCTGGTGGCACTCGCGCTGGTCACGGCGCTGGGCGCCTGCGCGGGCTGGCTGCTCACCCGCTCGGTGGTGCGCCCCCTGGGGGTGGCGGTGTCGGTGGCGCACAAGGTGGCGGCGGGCGATCTCACCACCCGCATCGAGGTGGAGGGCACGGATGAACCCGCGCGCCTGCTGGAGGCGTTGCGCGCCATGCAGGACAACCTGGAAAACGTGGTCTCTGGCGTGCGCAGCAATGCCGAGGGCGTAGCCAGCGCCAGTGCTGAAATCGCGCAGGGCAATGCCGACCTGAGCATGCGCACCGAAGAGCAGGCATCGTCGCTGGACGAAACCACCTCGTCGATGCAGCAGCTGCAATCCACGGTGCAGCAGAACGCCTCCAACGCCCAGCGCGCGAACGAACTGGCGCGCAACGGCGCCACCGTGGCGCAGAGGGGGGGTGACGTGGTCACGCAGATGGTGGAGGTGGTCCAGGGCATCCAGGACAGCTCGCGCCGCATTGCCGACATCATTGGCGTCATCGACGGCATCGCATTCCAGACCAACATCCTCGCGCTCAATGCCGCCGTCGAGGCCGCGCGCGCCGGTGAACAGGGCCGGGGCTTTGCCGTGGTGGCCAGCGAGGTGCGCAACCTCGCCACCCGCAGCGCCAGCGCCGCACGCGAGATCAAGCAGCTCATCCAGACCAGCGTGGAGCGCGTGCAGGCCGGCTCGGACCTGGCGCGCAATGCAGGCACCACCATGGCCGAGGTGGTGTCGTCCATCCGGGGTGTGAGCGCGCTGATGGAAGAGATCAGCCAGGCCAGCGCCGCGCAGACCAGCGACATGCTGCGCGTGACGCAGGCCATCGTGCGCATGGACGAGGCGACACAGCAGAACGCCGCCCTGGTCGAAGAAAGCGCCGCTGCCGCAGGCAGCCTGAGCGGGCAAGCGCAGCAACTGGTGGAGGCCGTGGAGGTGTTCCGCCTGCGCCACGCCCATCCCGCGCTCCCCGCGCCGCGCGCCTGATATCGGGTGCCGCAAGGCAGTTGCACATCACACCGCACCCGCGGTGGCACTGCAGCCCTGCGGGCGCAGGGCCACGGCGGCCATGCAAATGCTATCAATATAATAGCTACTAAGGCATATTGCACTAGCGCAAGCGCCCGAAAACCCTCAAAACCTGCCTGATGCTGCGCGAAAACACGCTGCAGGCAGCCCCCTGCGCTGCGTCAGTCGATCTTCACGTTCGCGTTCTTCACCACCTGCGCCATGCGCGCTGCTTCGCTGCGGAAGAAGGCGGCGGCCGGCTCGGGCGGCGTGAGCTTGATCTCGTAGCCCTGCGCAATCAGCGCGTCACGCGCCTCGGGGATCTCCATGGCGGCCTTGAAGCCGTTGTACAGCCGCGCCAGCTCAGCCTTGGGCAGGCCCGCAGGCGCCACGGGGGCGATCCACCCGTCCAGCTCATAGCCTGGCAGGCCTTGTTCGGCAATGGTGGGCACGCCCGGCAGTGCCGCCACGCGGGTGGCCGTGGTCACCCCCAGGGCCCGCAAGGCGCCTGCCTTGATGTGCGCAGCCGCCGGTGCCACTGCCACCACCCCCAGCTGCACCTGCCCGCCCAGGATGTCGTTCATCAGCGGGCCCATGCCCCGGTAGGGGATGTGCTTGATGTCGAGCTTGGCCTGGTCCACGAACATGGCCGCACCCAGGTGCAGGATGGTGCCGTTGCCCGACGAGCCGTAGTTGAGCACGCCGGGTTTGGACTTGGCCAGCGCGATCAGCTCCTGCACCGTCTTGGCGGGCACCGCAGGGTGCGCGACCAGCACAAACGGCGTGGCGCCCAGGATGGTGATGGGGGTGATGTCGGCCAGCGAGTCGAACGGAATGTTCTTGTACACGCTGGGGTTGACCACGTGGTTGTTGGACACCACGCCGATCACCGAGCCGTCCTTGGGCGCACGCACGATCTGCGTGGTGCCGGTGATGCCGCCCGCGCCCGGAAGGTTCTCGATGACGATGGGCTGGCCCAGCGCCTTGGCCAGGCTGGTGCTGATGGCGCGGATGGCGCCGTCTGCCCCCGAGCCCGCCGACAGCGGCAGGATCACGCGCAGCGGCTTGCCGTCGCCCTGGGCACGCGCCATGCGGGGCAGGCCCCAGGCGGCGGCGCCCAGCGCGGCCGCGCCGGTGGCCAGGGCCTGGCGGCGCGTGAGCACGCCATGGCGGGCGGGCGCGATGCGGTGCATGTCAAAAGCAGGGGTGGGCTGGGGCACGGTTGTCTCCGGTAGTGGGGTTGGAATCCGGGGCCTGCGGTCTGCGCCGCGTGGGTTGCCCCGGTCGTCAAGGAAAAATCAGGCAATGGCCCCGGTGGCTTGCAGCGCGGCCACTTCATCGGCCGTGTAGCCCAGGCCCTGCAGCAGCTGCGCCGTGTGCTGGCCCAGGCGCGGCGGGTCGCAGCGCACATCGAGCCGCTGGCCGTCCATGCGCAGCGGCATCAGCGTGATCTGCGCGGTCTGCCCGGCACGTTCGCCATCGGGCAGCGTGATGTCGGCAAGGCCCCCCGTGGCTTGCAGGTGCGGGTCGTCAAACAGTTCTTCGGGCCGGCGGATGGGTGCAAACGGCAGGCCGTGGCGCTCGAAGATCGCGGCCAGCTCGTCCGCCGTGCGCTGCGCCAGCCGCTCGCGCAGCACCGGCATCAGCGTGGGGCGGGCGCGCACACGGTCGTTGTTGGTGGCCAGGCCGGTGTCGGCCTTCAGGTCGCCATAGCCCATGGCGTCGCAGAAGGTCTGCCACTGCGCATCGCTCACGGCGGCCAAAAAGATCTGCCCGCCGTCCTTCACGCTGAACACGTCGTACACGGCCCAGGACGAGATGCGGTCGGGCATGGGCGCCGCCGGTTTGCCGGTGACGGCGTACTGCATCATGTGCTGGCCGACCAGGAACACGTTGTTCTCGAACAGGGCCGAGTCCACCTCCTGCCCGCGCCCGGTGATGCCGCGCTGCATCAGCGCCGCCATGGCACCGATGGCACCGAACATGCCGCCCATGATGTCGTTCACGCTGCTGCCTGCGCGCAGCGGGTCGCCGGGGCGGCCGGTCATGTAGGCCAGGCCGCCCATCATCTGCACCACCTCGTCCAGCGCCGTGCGGTGCTCGTAGGGGCCGGGCAAGAAGCCGGTGTGGTTGACGTAGATGAGGCGCGGGTTGACCTGGCTCAGCGCGGCATAGTCCAGGCCGTATTTCGTCATCACGCCGGGCTTGAAGTTCTGCGCCACCACGTCGGCCGATGCGGCCAGCTTGCGCGCCACCGCCAGGCCCTCGGGGCTGCGCAGGTCGATCGCAATGCTCTTCTTGTTGCGGTTGAACATGGGGAAGAAGCCCGCGCCCGCGCCCAGCAGGTGGCGCGTGCGGTCGCCGTCCACGGGCTCGACCTTGATGACCTCGGCCCCCAGGTCGGCCAGCACCATGCCGCAGGTGGGGCCCATGACCATGTGGGTGAACTCCACCACGCGCAGGCCTTCCAGCGGCAGGCGGGGGGACGAGAGAGAGGCGGATGTGTCGTGCATGTTCAGAGCGTTCAGAAAGGGGTTCAGGCCGTTGATGCTTCGCGCAGCACGGCGGGTGCGGCATTCTGCGGCAGCCCGGCCTGCCAGAGGGTGCCATGCAGGGTCTCGCCCGCCAACCATCCGGCCACGCGCTGGCGCAGCGCGAGCAGCGCAGTCACATCGATGCCGGTGGCAATGCCCATGCGCTCCAGCATGAACACGAGGTCTTCGGTGGTGACATTGCCGCTGGCGCCCGGCGCGTGCGGGCAGCCGCCGATGCCCGCCAGGCAGGCATCAAAGCGGGTGATGCCTGCCTGCCAGGCGGCATACACATTGGCCAGGCCCATGCCGCGCGTGTCGTGGAAGTGCGCGCAGGCCAGGCGGTCGCCCACAAGCGCACTTGCATTGCCAAACAGGCGGGCGACCGCAGCCGGGTCAGCATAGCCCACGGTGTCGGCCAGGCTCACGCGGTCAGCGCCCGCATCCAGCAGCGCCTGCATCAGGCGCAGCACTTCGCTCTCAGCCACCTCGCCCTGCAGGGTGCAGCCAAAGGCCGTGCCCACGCCGCCCTCGATCAGGGTGCGGCTGCCGCTCGCGTCGCGCAGTGATCGGATACGCGCGACCTCGGCCACCACCTCGTCGGGGGTCTTGCGCAGGTTGGCCAGGCTGTGGGCGTGGCTTGCGGACAGAGGCACGATCATCAGGTCGGCGCCCTGCTCCAGCGCGCGCTCGGCGCCTTTGATGTTGGGCACCAGCACCGAGGCCACCAGGCCGGGCAACGTTTTGGCGTGGGCCAGCACCTCGGCCGTGTCGGCCAGCTGGGGCAGCAGCCGGGCGGGCACAAAGGAGCCCACCTCGATCTCGCGCTGGCCGGCGGCGTAGGCAGCGTTGATCCATTCGATCTTGTGCGCGGTGGACACCACCGTGGCGATGCTTTGCAGGCCGTCGCGCAGGCCGACTTCGCGGACGATGGCACGGGCCACCGGGGGCTGCTGGTCGGATGGGATCGGTGAGGTGTGCACGGGATGTCTCTTTCGGGTGGGTCTGGGCAAGATTCTAAAAATTCCCGAATGAATCAGAAAATACATCTCGGAAGCCGCAACATTCCCAAAAGGAACATCACAACCATGGAGGTTTGCCATGCGCGACCTGGACTTGCAGACCCTGCGCCTCTTTGCCGCCGTGTGCGAGCAGCGCAGCATCGCGCGTGTGGCAGAGCAGGAGTCCATCGTGGGCTCGGCGATCAGCAAGCGGCTGGCGCAGCTGGAAGACACGGTGGGCACACCGCTGCTGCTGCGCAAGCGCCGGGGCGTGGTGCCAACGCCTGCCGGCGAGACGCTGCTGGAGCATGCCCGCACCATGCTGGCCAGCGTGGGGCAGATCGAGCGCGACATGGCCGCCTACGCCACCGGCACGCGGGGCCATGTGCGCATGCTGGTCACAGCCTCGGTCATGGCCGAGTCGCTGGCCGACGATGTGGCGGCCTTTCTGCAAGACCCGGCACACCGCAACATCCAGATCAGCCTGGAGGAACGCGTGAGCCCGGACGTGGTGCAAGGCGTGCGCGACGGCAGCGCGTCCATCGGCATCTGCTGGGACGCAGCCGACCTGTCGGGCCTGGAAACCAGCGCCTACCGCAGCGACCACCTGGCTGTGGTAGCACACGAGTCGCACCCCGTGGCCCAGCTGCAGAGCGTGCGGTTTGCCGACGTGCTGGAGCACGAATTCGTCAGCATGCCCGCGCTCAGTGCAGTGCAGGTGCTGCTGGCGCGCGCCGCTGCGGTGGAGGGAAAAATGCTGGCCCACCGCGTGCTGGTGTCCAACTTTGACGCCGCGCTGTGCGTGGTGCGCGCCAACCTCGCCATCAGCGTGGTGCCGCGCGAAGTGGCCCAGCCGTTTGCCCAGCTGGCACCGGTGCGCATCGTCCCGCTGAGCGACCCCTGGGCCCAGCGGCGCTTTGCCATCTGCTATCGCAGCGCCCAGTGGCTGCCCCCCGCCGCCCAGTTGCTGGTCGCGCATCTGGCGGGGCTGGGGCGCAGCTGACAGGGGCCGAAAACCGTGGCCCTGTCGCAACAGTTTGATACGCAACATTGTATTTTTCGCCACTAGCGCATGTGTGCTGTGCGTTCTGAGCTACTAAACTTGTAGCAAAATGGGTTCCGCGCTATAGTCTCAGCGCATCAGCGGGCCCGGTTGACGGCCACCTGCACTGAATCCAGATCCAACACTTGCGCGAGGAGAAGCGTCCATGAGCTCCAAAGAAAATGCTTCCATCAACCAGCTTTTCGAGAAACTTGAATGCCGCTATGCGCTGCGCGTGCTGTGGGCCCTGAAGGACGGCCACCCCCAGACGTTCCGCCTGCTGCAGGACAGCGTGGGTGGCATCACCCCCAACACGCTCAACACCCGCATCAAAGAGCTGCGCGAAGCCGGTTTTGTGGACCATGGCAGCGACGGCTACACCGTCACCCCCTCGGGCGCTGACCTGCTCAAGCGCCTGTCGGACGTGCAGGCCTTTGCCACCCGCTGGGTCGCAGGCCGCGCCAAGAAGGCCTGAGCCCTCTTCCCTCCCCCTGCTCGCCCTGCCCCGCAGGGAAAAGCCCCGCCGGACCTCCGCGCGGGGCTTTCGTTAAAATAGGGGTCAAAATAGCTTCAAGCGCACTCAAAACATGCGCTTGAAGCTATATTTTTAATAGCAAACAAGGAACTCCCATGGCACTGACCACCACTGCATCCGGCCTGCAATACGAAGACACCACCGTGGGCGAAGGCGCCGAAGCCACCAAGGGCCAGAACGTGTCGGTGCACTACACCGGCTGGCTGTACAACAACGGTGAGCAAGGTGCCAAGTTCGACTCCAGCCGCGACCGCAACGACCCTTTTGAATTTGCACTGGGCGCCGGCATGGTCATCAAGGGCTGGGACGAAGGCGTACAGGGCATGAAGATCGGCGGCCAGCGCACGCTGATCATCCCCGCCGCCCTGGGCTACGGTGCGCGCGGTGCGGGCGGCGTGATCCCCCCGAACGCCACGCTCAAGTTCGACGTGGAACTGCTCAAGGTGGGCCGCTGATCTCAGCCCCCTTCCGGTCTACATCGGCAAAACAAAAGCGGCCCTCGGGCCGCTTTTTTCATGCCCGCGCATCTTGCAAACGGGCTGTGGCTGTGGAGCCCTCTGGCTCCTATCCGTCGAGACCAGTCCGGAACCCCGGGGCCTCAATCAAACAGCGCCTTGTCCAGCCGCTCGAACTTGGCATCACCCACCGCCTCCCGGATTTTGGGGGCCAGTGCTGCCAGGTCTTCAAAACTGCCTGCGCCCTCCACCGCGAGGTTCAAGCGAAACCCGCGCAAGCCCAGCGCCGCCGTCAGCTCCGTGGCGATGGGATACGCCGCCTGGTAGCGCTCCATGGGCGAACGCCCCGAGCCTTCGACGGGCGACGCCACCGTGCCCAGATCGGTGGCGGGAGCCTCTGCCAGCGTGGCGGAGGCAAGGGGTGCACCGGCAGCAACGGAGCCTACGACTGCGGCAGTCATCTGCCCACCCACCGGCGCCAACAGCCCCTGGGCGATCATGGCCTGCACATCGTCCTGCGTGATGCCCATGGCCGCCGTGGCCGCCAAAATCTCCCCCGTGGTGCGCTTGCCGTCAAAAAGAATGAAGGCCGAGCGCTGGCGCGAGCTCAGGCTGCCGTGACGGTCCTTGAGTGCTTCCTGGCCTGCGGGGGTTTTGACGAGAACCATGAGTCTCCTAGTAGTGAGCAGTCGCGGGGGACGCCGCAAGGCTATCACCTGCGAACCAGAATCCCATGTTTTGGCACCTCTGCAAATCGGGGTTTACACATAACCCCCGCGCGGCGCCAACCCCTCACATCTCCGAGCGAATGCGTGGCAGCGGAGGTGCAGGCCGGGTGATCCAGCTGACCACCAAGGTAACGAGCAGGCCACAGGGCACACCAAACACCCCGGCCGAAATGGGCTGGATGCCGAACCACAACCCATCGGCCAGCAGCCAGCGCGGCAGCGCCTGCATGGCGGGCACATGCGACAGCATGTAGTACACCGTGATGGCCAGCCCGCCCAGCATGCCCGCCACCGCGCCTTGCCGCGTGGTGCCCCGCCAGAAGATTCCCAGCACCATCACCGGCACAAACGCCGACGCCGCCAGCGAGAAGGACGCCGACACCATGGGCAGGATTTCGGATGGCTTGAGCGCCGCCACAAACGCAGCCGACAAGGCCACGGCCAGCAGCGTGAACTTGGTCAGGATCACCCGCTGCTCGGGCGACGCCTGGCGGCGCGTGTCCTGGAAATACAGGTCGCGCACGAGCGCATTGCTGATGGTGAGCAGCAAGCCGTCGGCCGTGGACAGCGCCGCTGCCAGGCCCCCTGCCGCCACCAGGCCCGACACCACGTACGGCAGCCCACCCAGTTCGGGCGTGGCCAGCATGATGAGGTCAGCCCCCAGCCGGATCTCGCCAAACTGGATCAGGCCATCGCCGTTCACGTCTTCCACCGACAGCAGCGAGCTGTCCACCCGCGCCCACTGCGCCATCCAGGTAGGCAGGGCCTCAAAACTGCTGCCCACCAGGTTCTGCATGACCTCGAACTTCACCAGCACCGCCAGCGCGGGCGCACTGAGGTACAGCAGCGCAATGAAAAACAGCGACCAGCCCACCGACGCACGGGCCGCAGACACCGTGGGCGATGTGTAGTAGCGGGTCAGCAGGTGGGGCAGCCCGGCGGTGCCCACCATCAGGCAGAACATCAGCGCCAGAAAATTACGGCGCGTGAGCTCGTAGTCGCGTTGCTCCTCGGGGGTGCCGTGGGGGTCGCCGGCATAGGCCTGGCTGTGGGGCGGCAGCCCGCCCAAAGGACGCGCGCGCTCGTAGTTCTCGCGCATTTCGCGGGTCCAGCGCTCGCGGGCAGCTGCCGCATCGCGGGGCAGCGCCGCCAGCTCGCGGCTGGCGGAGACGATCAGGCCCACATCAGCATTCTGCGCACGCAGGGCCCGGATGCGCTCACGACCCTTTTCGCGTTCCCGCTCCAGGGCCGCATCCACATCCTGCAGGCGCGCTTCGAAGTCCTTGGCGCGCTGCAGGTAAGCCTGCACCACCTGGTGTTCGGCCGGGGAGTCGAGCAGCTGTGCCTCCAGGTCGGCAATCTTGCTGATCTGCGCGCCATATACCAATGGCGCCAGCGGGTTGCCCAGCTGCTTGTACGCCAGCCACGACACCGGGATCATGAACGCAAGCAGCAGCACGACATACTGCGCCACCTGCGTCCAGGTGATGGCCCGCATGCCGCCCAGGAATGAGCACAACAACACCCCGCCCAGGCCCAGCATGATGCCGATCTCGAACTGCACGCCGGTGAGGCGCGACGCAATCAGCCCCACGCCGTAGATCTGCGCCACCACGTAAGTGAACGAGCACAACACGGCCGCCAGTGCGGCAATGACACGCGGCCAGCGCCCGCCAAAACGCACGTGAAAAAAGTCGGGCACGGTGTACAGGCCCATGGCGCGCAGGTGTGGGGCGATGAGCATGGCCACCAGGCAAAAGCCCCCCGTCCACCCCAGCAGATAAGCCAGGCCACCGGCCTGCCCCGGCGTGCCCGAAAAGCCCTGCAGGTACAGCGCGCCCGACAGACTGATGAACGAGGCCGCACTCATCCAGTCGGCCGCCGTCGCCATGCCGTTGTACATGGGCGGAATGCGCCGCCCTGCCACGTAGTAGTCCTCAGGGTCCGTCGTGCGGCCGTACACGCCGATGCCGGCATACACCATGACGGTGAGGAACAGAAAAATCGGGCCGATCCAGTGGCGCGACAGCCCCTGGTGTTCAGCCCAGGTCATCATTGCCAGAAAGCCCAGCACCCCCGCCACGTACAGCGCCAGAATACGGTGCAGCCGCCACAAATAGGCGCGGTCCGCCTCGGCGCTGCCTGGCTTGCGCTCAGCCATGGGCGCGGTCTTCTGCGGGAGGGGCGGAAAGCTCCAACGCCTCGCGTTGCTGCTGGTCCTGCCGCTCAAAGTGGTTCATGGCCCAGCCGTAGGCGACCACGATGGCGATGAACACCAGCACAGCGCCCTGCGCCGCAATCCAGTAGCCCAGAGGCCAGCCCCCCACCACCAGTACCTGCAGGTCCCGGGCGAAGTAGGTGGCCCCAAAAGACACCAGGGCCCACAGCAGGAGCAAACCTGCTTTGAGCCACAGGTGGCGCACGTCGTGCAAGTCGGGGGGAAACGGCCCCGCCATCTCGGCGTCGGCGGGGCGGGTAGCGGGCTGCTGCAACGGCATCACTGGCGCGGCATCACGGACGCGATGGCGGGTGGTGCAGTTGGCACATGGCAGCCCGGTCGGTGCGTCAGCCTGCCAGTTGCTGCCAGGTGGCAATCACGCTGTCGGGGTTGAGCGAAATCGACGAAATGCCTTCCTTGGCCAGCCACTGCGCAAAGTCAGGGTGGTCGCTGGGGCCCTGGCCGCAGATGCCGATGTACTTGCCCTGGGCCAGGCAGGCCTTGATGGCCTGATGGATCAGTGCCTCGACAGCCGGGTCGCGTTCGTCAAAGTCCTGCGCCAGCAGCTCCAGGCCCGAGTCACGGTCCAGGCCCAGCGTGAGCTGGGTCAGGTCGTTGGAGCCGATGGAGAAGCCGTCGAAGAACTCCAGGAAACGCTCGGCCAGGATGGCATTGCTGGGCACCTCGCACATCATGATGACCTTGAGGTCGTCCTTGCCACGCTGCAGGCCATGGCTGGCCAGCAGCTTGGTCACCCGTTCGGCCTGGCCCAGCGTACGCACAAAGGGCACCATCACCTGCACGTTGGTCAGGCCCATGTCGTTGCGCACGCGCTTCAAGGCTTCACATTCCATCGCAAAGGCTTCGCCGAAGTCTTCGCTGATGTAGCGGGCGGCGCCACGGAAGCCGAGCATCGGGTTTTCTTCCTCGGGCTCGTAGCGGCTGCCGCCGATCAGCTTGCGGTACTCGTTGGACTTGAAGTCAGACAAGCGCACGATGACGGGCTTGGGCCAGAAGGCAGCAGCGATGGTGGCCACGCCTTCAGCGACCTTGTCCACGTAGAACGCGCGGGGCGATGCATGGCCACGGGCCACGGATTCCACGGCCTTCTTCAGGTCGGCATCGATCTGGGGGTAGTCCAGGATCGCCTTGGGGTGCACACCAATGTTGTTGTTGATGATGAACTCGAGCCGCGCCAGGCCAACGCCTTCGTTGGGCAGCTGGGCAAAATCAAACGCCAGCTGGGGGTTGCCCACGTTCATCATGATCTTGGTCTTGATGGGGGGCATCGCGCCGCGCTGCACTTCGGTGACTTCGGTTTCGAGCAGGCCGTCATAGATCTTGCCCGTGTCGCCCTCGGAGCAGCTCACCGTGACCAGCGTGCCATCCTTCAGACGCTCGGTCGCGTCGCCACAGCCCACGACGGCGGGAATGCCCAGCTCGCGCGCAATGATGGCGGCATGGCACGTGCGGCCACCCCGGTTGGTGACGATGGCGCTGGCACGCTTCATCACGGGCTCCCAGTTGGGGTCCGTCATGTCGGTGACCAGCACATCGCCCGGCTGAACCTTGTCCATCTCGGAAATGTTGTGCACCAGGCGCACCGGGCCGGTGCCAATCTTCTGGCCGATGGCGCGGCCCTCGGCCAGCACGGTGCCCTGGCCCTTGAGCTTGTAGCGCAGCTCGGCCTGGCCCTTGGCCTGGCTCTTCACGGTTTCAGGCCGTGCCTGCAGGATGTAGAGCTGGCCGTCGGTGCCGTCCTTGCCCCACTCGATGTCCATGGGGCGGCCGTAGTGCTGCTCGATCACCAGCGCGTAGCGGGCCAGTTGCTCCACGTCGGCGTCGGTCAGCGAGTAGCGGTTGCGCTGCTCGGTGGGCACATCAATGGTCTTGACCAGCTTGCCGCTGGCGGCCTTTTCTTCAGGCGTGGAGAACACCATCTGGATCAGCTTGCTGCCCAGGTTGCGGCGGATCAGCGCCTTCTTGCCTGCCTGGAGCATGGGCTTGTGCACGTAGAACTCGTCGGGGTTCACGGCGCCCTGCACCACCGTCTCGCCCAGGCCGTAGCTGCTGGTGATGAAGACAACGTCCTCAAAGCCGGATTCGGTGTCGATGGTGAACATCACGCCGGCGGCGCCCAGGTCGGAGCGCACCATGCGCTGCACACCGGCCGACAGGGCCACCACATCGTGCTCGAAGCCCTTGTGCACACGGTAGGAAATGGCGCGGTCGTTGTACAGCGACGCAAACACTTCCTTCATCTTGTGCATGACTTCGTCGATGCCCACCACGTTCAGGAAGGTTTCCTGCTGGCCGGCAAACGATGCGTCGGGCAAGTCCTCGGCCGTGGCGGACGAGCGCACGGCAAATGAGGCGGCGGGGTTGCCAGCACTCAGCTTGGCAAATTCGTCGGCGATGGCCTTTTGCAGGTCGGCCGGGAAGGGCTGGGCCTCAACCATGGCGCGAATCTCGGCACCGACCTGTGCGAGGGCGCGCACGTCCTCGGTATCCAGGCTTTTGAGCTTGGCGCTGATGCGGTCGGCCAGGCCGTCGTAGGCCAGGAACTCGCGGAACGCGTGGGCGGTGGTGGCAAAGCCCGTGGGCACGCGCACACCCTGCGGCAGCTGGGAGATCATCTCGCCGAGGCTGGCGTTTTTACCGCCAACTGCCTCGACATCGGTCATTCTCAGGTTTTCAAACGGTACGACCAGGGCGGTCGGGCTGAAAAGTGCAGACATGGGAAAGCTCCAGAAGTTGAAACCGGGTCTGCGCGCCTGCCCCCTGAGAGCGATGGGCGAGCGGCCATGCACAGGCTGCAGCTTTGTCGTTGTGGTTGTAGGCCGACGGTGTGCATGGTGAGAATTGGATAATTGTGACAATTGTAGGCCCGCGCATCTGGCATCGGGCTGACGCTTTCACGCGACTGACGCAAAACGGGGAATTGCCACTTCTTTGTGGTGTCCACCCGGCTGGCGCAAGCCGCATCCAAAAAAAGGGGCTCCATGCACTCGCGCACCGTATTTTTTGTCTCTGACGGCACCGGCATCACCGCCGAAACCTTCGGCAACGCCATCCTGGCCCAGTTCGAGATGAAGCCGCGCCATGTGCGCCTGCCATTCATCGACACCGTGGACAAGGCGCACCAGGCGGTGCGGCAGATCAACCACACCGCAGAGGTCGAGGGCAAGAAGCCCATCGTTTTCACCACGCTGGTCAACATGGATGTTCTCAAGGTCATCCAGGAGGGCTGCAAGGGCATGCTGCTGGACATGTTCGGCACCTTTGTGCACCCGCTGGAGGAAGAGCTGGGCATCAAGTCGCACCACCGCGTGGGGCGCTTCAGCGACGTGAGCCGCAGCAAGGAGTACACGGACCGCATTGAAGCCATCAACTTCAGCCTGGCCCATGACGACGGCCAGAGCAACCGCGACCTGGCGGGGGCCGATGTGATCCTGGTGGGCGTGAGCCGCAGCGGCAAAACCCCTACCAGCCTGTACCTGGCCATGCAATGTGGCCTGAAAGCCGCCAACTACCCCCTGATCCCCGAGGATTTCGAGCGCCGCCAGCTGCCCCCGGCCCTGGTGCCGTTTCGCAGCAAGATCTTTGGCCTGACCATCAGCCCCGACCGCCTGGCCGAGATCCGCGCCGAGCGTCGCCCCAACTCCAAATACGCCAGCATCGAAAACTGCCGCGCCGAAGTGGCCGAGGCCGAAGCCATGATGCGCCGCGCGGGCATCCGGTGGCTGTCCACCACCACCAAATCGATTGAAGAGATTGCGACGACCATCCTGCAGGAGGTGCGGCCGGAGCGGCTGGTGTATTGAACAGCGTAGGGTGACAACGCTGCCACCAACCGACAACCACCAACCCCTCGGTGGGGCGATCAGAATGTTGAATAAAAACCCGGCCTACCGCTTCACTTACAAGAAAAGCAAGCTACAGATAACATAGCAATTTCTAAGTGAGCCAACGGCGCAACCTGGCGTGCGCCGCTGGCTCGCCCCACAGATCACGGTAACCCACCGCCAACGGTACCGTCGCCCCCAAACAGCTCAAACACCATCCCGCGCAGCCACTGATTGACGGGTTCGCGGTGCACCTTGGCGTGCCAAAACACGCTGATGGGAGCGTCAGGCAGTTTGACGGGGTGCGTGCGCAGCACCAGGCCAAAGGGCTCGACCAGCTTGAGCGCCAGCCGCTCGGGCACCGTCGCCACCAGCGCCGTGCTTTGGAGGATGTGGCCCACGCTCACAAAGTGCGGCACGCTCAGCCGCACCAGGCGGTCGATGCCGGCTTTCTGGATCAGCTCGTCAACCTTGCCGTGCCCCGTGCCCGCCGACACGATCACCAAGTGCTCTGCCGCCTTGTAGTCCGACAACAGCAGCTTGGGCCGGTCCAGCGCGTGGCCCTTGCGAAACAGACACACATAGCGCTGGCGGAACAAGCGCCGCTGGAAGAACCCGGCTTTCAGCTGCGGCAGCAGGCCGATGGCCAGGTCCACCTTGCCAGCCTCCATGTCTTCGCGCAGATGGGCAGCGTTGTTGCGCACGGTGTTCAGCGTGACGCCCGGCGCCTCCCGCCCCAGGCGCTCCAGCAGCGCGGGCAAAAAGACGATCTCGCCAATGTCCGTCATGCCAATGGTGATGGTGCGCTTGAGCGTAGCGGGCGTGAACTGTGTGCGCTGGTTCAGCCCGCTGTGGATCATGCCCAACGCATAGCCCACGGATTCGCCCAATTGCTCTGCAAAAGGCGTGGGCACCATGCCGCCCGAGGTGCGCAAGAACAGCTCGTCGCCAAAAATGCGCCGCAGCTTGGCCAGCGCATTGCTGACAGCAGGCTGCGTCAGACCCAGGTTGTCGGCCACTTTCGACACGCGCCGCTCGACCATGAGTTGCTGAAACAGCACCAGCAGGTTCAGGTCGATATCCGATAGCTCCATCGCCACTCCATCAGCTTGCGTGATATGAAGTGGCGATGGTATTGCAGCCAGTGATTCGCTGGCGCTTTCGTGGGCACAATGGGCTGGATGAAATCGACCGCAGCCCGCCATGGACATCCTCGTTCAGCCGCTTAACCGCGTGATCCGCGCCGAGCCCGGCGTGAACCTGCTCGACGCCCTGCGCGCGGCGCAGGTTCCGATGTCGTATTCGTGCCTTTCTGGGCGCTGCGGCATCTGCCGCTGCCGGGTGCTGTCTGGTGAGGTGCTCGATGGCGGGCGCGAGCAGCAGCGCCCGCTGGACGGCGTGGACGGCGCCGTGCTGGCTTGCCAGACCTATGTGACCGAGCCCTGCACCATCGAAGTGCCCGCCCCCGGCGAAGCCGTGGTGCACCGTGCGCGCGTGGCCAAGGCCACCGTGGTGGCCATCGAACCGCTGGCGGCAGACATCCGGCGCCTGCTGCTCAAGGTGGCAAAGCCCATTGCGTACTCGCCGGGCCAGTACATGCAACTGGGGTTCACGCCGACGCATGTGCGCCCCTACTCCATGGCAAACCTGCCCGGCGAGCCGCTGCTGGAGTTCCATATACAGCTCATGCCCCAGGGCCGGGTCAGCGGCTACATCGCCGGGCAGCTGAAGGTGGGGGACAAGGTCAAGGTCAGCGGGCCGCTGGGTGCGGCCTATTTGCGCCAGCAGCACACGGGGCCCATGCTGTGCGTGGCCGGGGGCACCGGGCTGGCGTCAGTGCTGTCGGTGGTGCGCGGCGCCATGGCCGCCGGGATGCGCAACCCCATTCACCTGTACTTCGGCCTGCGCTCCCCGCGCGAGCTGTATGGCCTGACGTGGCTGGACCATTTGCGCAGCGTGCACCCTGCCCTGCAGGTGCATGTGGTGGTGGCCTCGGGTGCCGACTCTGCCACGCAGCGGCGCGGGCTGGTGACCCAGGCCATCGAGCAGGACCACGCGAGCCTGCAAGGCTGGCAGGCGTATCTGTGCGGATCGCCGCCGATGGTGGAGACCACCACACTGCTGGCGCTGGGCAAAGGCCTGGAGGCGGCGCACCTCCATGCCGAGGCTTTTTACATGCAGGGCGACTGATTCCGTCTCCAAATCATCCGTGTCGTTGTTGCTTCGCCTTGCCGTGCTACAGCACTGTCTGCGGCTTCGCGCCTAGACACGAATGATTTGGAAACGGAATGAGGTTCTTGGAGTCGTCTGAATCCACTTGAACCGCTCACTCAACGCGGTCGAAGCGCCGCGAGGGGCTTCGACAAGCTCAGCCCGCATCCGGCTGCGCGCTGGGCGCCGCCTTACGAAACGCTTCCAGTTGCGCGCAGGCCGCGTCCACCGCCTGCACCAGCGGCCAGCGCGCCAGGTCCACCTTGAAGCGGCGCGCGCTCTCCACCTGCGGCACCAGGTACACATCGGCCAGCGTGGGGGTGCTGCCAAAGCAGAAGTCACCGCGCTGCGGGTCCTTCGACAACAGCGCCTCGATGGCATCAAAGCCCGCGCTGATCCAGGTGCCGCACCAGTCGTTCACGGCAGCCTCGTCGGCACCAAAGCGGTGGCGCAGCGCCTCCAGAATGCGGCGGTTGTTGATGGGGTGGATGTCGCAGCCCACGATGGCCGCCAGGGCGCGCACCTGGGCGCGATCGCCTGCATCGCCGGGCAGCAGCGGTGGGGTGGGATAGCGCTCTTCGAGCCACTCGATGATGGCGGGCGACTGGATCATCAGGCGCTCGTCGGCCTCCAGCACGGGCACGAACTGCTGCGGGTTGATGGCCTTGAAGGCATCGCCCAGATGCTCCTCACGCCGCAAATCGACCGCGACCTGCTCGTAGGCCAGCCCCTTGAGGTTGAGCGCAATGCGCAAGCGGTGGGAGGTTCCGCTGCGGAAGAAGGAGTAGAGCTTCATGGTCAGTCTCCGTCTCAGTCCAGGGCAATCTTGGCGCGCTTGACGACTTCACCAAACGTGCGCGAATCGCGTTCGATGGCCTTGGTGAGTTCGGCGGGCGGGCCGATGTAGGGCTCAAACCCGAAGGTCGCCAGGCGCTCCTTGACCTCCGAGGTGGCCAGCACCTTTCCCACGTCGGCATTGATCTTCTCGATGGCGGCCTTCGGCGTGCCAGCAGGCGCGAACAGGCCTACCCAGGTCTTCACTTCAAACCCGGCCGGGCCGCCCGCTTCGCCCATGGTCGGAATGTCGGTGAAGCCCGCCAGACGCTGGGGCGCAGCCAGGGCCAGAAACTTCACCTTCTTGGCCTGGTACATGGGCCCGGCCGTCGCCGCCGTGCCAAACGCCCACTTGATGTCGCCCGTGGCCACAGAGGTGTAGACGCTGCCCATGTCCTTGTACGGCACATGCATCATCTTCGTGCCCGTTGCTGCCTCCAGACTCGCCGCGCCCACATGGGCCACGCTGCCGATGCCCCAGGAGCCGTAGGTGATGTCGCCTGGCGCAGCCTTGGCCGCCTTGATCAAATCGCCCACGTCCTTCCAGGGCGAGTTGGCCGCCACCACCACAAAGAAGTTCGTGAAATACACCGGAGCGACGGGCTCAAAGTCTTTGGCCGGGTCATAGGGCAGTTGCTTGAACACATGCGGCTGCAAGGCCATGTGCGTGTTGTCCACCTGCAGCAGGGTGTAGCCGTCTGGCGCTGCGCGCTTGGCATCACCGATAGCGATGAAACCGTTGGCCCCTGGTTTGTTGTCGATGACAAGTTGCTGCCCCCAGTTGCGCGACAGGCGCTCGCTGAGGATGCGCATCACAGCATCGGGGCCGCTGCCTGGCGAATAGGGTGCAACGGAGCGAACGGGTTTGGCGGGGAAGGTCTGCGCCACGGCATGGGGCAAGCTCGCGGCGGCCACAAGGGCCAGCGCGCAGAGCGCCAGGGCAGGTCTCAAAATCTGTGAACGAATGGCGGTCAACATGGGGGGTGTCTCCTTGGTTTTATGAAAGCCGAATTCGGCTTGGTGAGTGAAGGATCAAACAGTGACTTGCACACGGTGGCTGTGCAGCACCTCAAAAATCGGCGCGTCGCTGAAGCGAAACAGATCCAGCGCGCCAGCAGCAGATGCCTGGGCCGAGAACGGTTGCCACGACGGCACCACAAACAAGTCGCCCCGCGCCACCTGCCAGGTGCGCTCACCCACCGTGACGGTGCCGCTGCCTTCAAACACCTGGAACACCGAAGAACCCACCTCGCGGTGTACCCGCGTCGCGCCGCCCGCGCGCACGCGGTGCATTTCGGTCCGCATCGTGGGCAACACATCGGCGCCGGTGGTGGGGTTGGTAAAGCGCACCGCCGCGTGCCCAGGGCTCAGCGTGCCCGGCTGGCCTTCGTCTTCCAGCGCCAGCTGATCGGCCAGTGCACGGTCGGTATCCACCCAGCGGTAAGCCAGCAGGGGCGTGGCGGGCTGGGCCTGCACCATCGATACCGGGCGTAGGCCAGGGTGGCCCCACAGCCTTTCGGAATAAGAACGCTCGGCGGTGGTGCGTTCGGCGGGTGGGAGCTTCTCGCGCCCCACTTCGAAGAACTGGCTCTCGGTGTAGTACGAGAACGGAATGTCCAGGCCGTCGATCCAGGCCATGGGCTCGGTGGCAGCGTTGTGGTGGGCATGCCAGTTCCAGCCGGCCTGCGGCAGAAAGTCGCCCCGCGACATGCGCACGGCATCGCCATTGACCACGGTCCACACGCCCTCGCCTTCCACCACAAAACGAAACGCGTGCTGCGTGTGCCGGTGCTCGGGGGCGTCTTCGCCGGGCATCAGGTACTGGATGGCGGCCCACAGCGTGGGCGTGGCAAAGGGGCGCCCGCCCAGCGCCGGGTTGGCCAGCGCAATCGCACGGCGCTCCCCGCCACGGCCCACGGGCACGATGGCACCCGCCTGAGCGGCCAGGGCTTTCAAGCGGTCCCAGCGCCACAAGTGCGGCACCGCCTTGGATTGCGGCTGGCGGGGCATCAGGTCGCCAATCTGCGTCCAGAGCGGTACCAGCAGCTCTTGCTCAAAGCCCCGGTACAGCTGCTCCAGCTCGGGCGTCGGATCGGGCTGGCCCTTGCCCGCAACGGCGTGCAGCCGCACGGGGGACGGCGTGAGGTCGGTGGTCATGGTGGGGTTGCCTCCTGGATGTGGTTTTTTCTTATTCCGCCGGGCCAACGTGGAGCACGATGCTGCCCACGCCTTCAATGCGGCCTTCAATGCGGTCGCCTGCCAGCACGGGGCCTACGCCCTCGGGCGTGCCGGTAAAGATCAGGTCCCCCGGCTGCAGGTGGTAGAACTTGGACAGGTCGGCAATCAGCTCGGGGATGTTCCAGATCAGCTTGGACAGATCGGACTTCTGGCGCACGGTGCCATTGACCGACAGCTCCAGCTCGCCCTGGCCCAGCACCACCTGCGGCATGGGCACGATCTCGGAGACCACGGAAGACTGCTCCACATCCTTGCCCAGGTCCCACGGCCGGCCCTTGTCGCGCGCCACCAGTTGCAGGTCGCGGCGCGTCATGTCCAGGCCGCAGGCATAGCCATAGACAAGGCGGGGCGCATCCGCCTCGCTCACACGAAAACCGGGCGCACCAATGGCCAGCACCAGTTCCATTTCGTGGTGGTAGTTCTGGGTGCCGGGTGGGTAGGCCACGGTCGCGCCAGACTCGACCAGCGTGGACGGTGCCTTGGTGAAATAGAACGGCACTTCCACAGACTTGTCCACCGGGCGCCCCATCTCAACCGCATGCGCGTGGTAGTTGCGGCCCACAAAGAACAGCCGGTGGATGGGCAGGCGCTCGCTGCGGCCACGCACAGGCAGCGAATAGACGGGGGGCGGGGTCCAGAGGTAAGTGGTTGACGTGGTTGCGGTCATCGGTGGTTTCCTTAGCGGGTTGTCGTGTTCGGTTCTGGTGGGCTTGGGTGCGGGTGCGGGCTTCTGTGCTGCTCGGCATCCATGTGGGTTCACAGCTTTGCCATCGGCGTGTTCAGGTCGGCCAGCCGCTCGGCATCCACCGGCTTGCGCTGCTCGATCAGCCTGCGGGCAAAGCGCAGGTCGCGCGCTGCGTTGGCCCCTACGGCGGCCTGCACCACATCGCCCGCCAGGTAAAACAACACAAAGCTGCCGCTGGCCGGGTCGCCGCGCTGCACCACGCGGTGCGCAGGCGTGGGCATGCCGTAGATCTGCAGGTTCATGCCGTACTGGTCAGACCAGAACCATGGCAGCGGCTGGTAGTCCACTGCCTGGCCCAGGGCGGATCGCGCAGCAGCCATACCCTGCTCCTGCGCGTTCTGCCACGACTCCAGCCGCAGGCTGCGGCCCGCCCAGGGGTTGGGTGCCACGGCCACATCGCCTGCGGCCAGGATGTGGGGGTCGGACGTGCGGCATTGGGCATCGACCAGCACGCCACCTTCGCAAGCCAGACCCGCCGCGCGCGCCAGTTCATCGTTGGGCACCAGGCCAACGCCCAGCACAATGGTGTCGCACGCCAGCGCGCTGCCATCGGCCAGCAAGACTTCCAAGCGGCCATCTGAGCCATCCGCACCCTCTGCAGCGCGGGCAAAGCCCCGCACCCCCGCGCCCAGCAGCACACGCACGCCCTGCGCATGGTGCAGTGCCAGCAAATAGGCCGACACCTCCGCAGGCACGGTGCGTTCACACAAGCGGCTTTGCGTCTCCACCACCACCACTTCCGCGCCCTGCTGGCGTGCGGTGGCCGCCACCTCCAGGCCGATCCAGCCACCGCCCACCACCACCACGCTGCGGCCAGGCCGAAGGGCCGGGGCCAGCGCCTGCGCATCTTCAATGGTGCGCAGCGTGTGCAGCGGCACCTGGTCTGCCCCCGGCACGGCAAGCCTCCGGGCGCGCCCGCCGGTGCACAGGATGAGCTTGTCGTAGGGCTGCGCTGTGCCATCCGACAACAGCACCTGCTTGGCAGCGCGGTCAATGCGGTGCACCTGCACGCCGGGCCGCCATTGCACCGCCAGGGCGTCAAAGGCCTCGGGCTTCATGAGGCGCGTGCTCTCCGGCGCGGCTGCGCCCGATAGCACCGCCTTTGACAGCGGTGGCCGTTCGTGCGGCGGGTGGGCTTCGTCACCGATCAGCACCACACGGTCCGCAAAGCCTTCGCTGCGCAGCGTTTGCGCCGCCCAGCCGCCCGCCTGGCCCGCACCGACGATCACGATGGTGTGGGCCGGGTGGGCGTTTACGCCTTCATGCGGCAATGCGGCGGCCTCGACCTCAGGTCGTTCGGCAGTCATGAGGGTCTCCTTGAGAGGTTCAGTCCAGGGCCAGCCACACGCGGCCGCCCTCGATCTTCACGGGGTAGCTGCGCAGCGGCTCGGTCACTGGCGCACAGGTGGGCTGGCCTGATCGCACATCAAACTTGCCTTGGTGCAAAGGGCATTCAATCTCGTGCCCTTCCAGAAACCCATCGCACAGTCGCGCATGGCCGTGGGTGCAGATGTTGTCGGTGGCAAACACATCGCCGCCCACGCCATACAGCGCAATGTCGCGCCCTGCCACAGCCAGGCCGATCACGTCATCCTGCGGCACATCGTCCTGCGCGGCGGCGTCAATCCAGTTCGTCGTCATGGCGGCTCCTCAGATGGGGTAGATCAGCGAGTTGGGGATCATCTCGCTGTCGTAAACGACGAGGCGCGATGCGAACTTCAGGCCCTCGGGCGTGGGCACCACCTCATCAATCGTGCGCCCCACGTTGAACACCGTCGATTCCTTCGACAGACGCGTGCGCAGCACCGCGTAGTTGGCCTCGCAGTGGATGCGGCCATCTGCATCCACCTTGTGCACCAGCGGCGCACCCACCACGTGGCGCTGGTAGTAGGGGTCGTGAAACAGCGTCTCACGGATGCCGTAGACGCGGTCTTTCAGCATGCCCTTGCTGTCAAACGCCAGTGTGGCCAGCGGAAACCCGCGCTCGTGGTTCTCGCGCGGCTGCAGCTTGTACACGCAGTTCTCGATGAAAAACTCTGGCCACGCCTCCCAGTCCGCCGCGTCGAGCGCGCGGGCGTAGCGGGCGTAGAGCTGGTTCAGTTCGAAGTAGGTCTGGAAGTCCATGGTCAAGCCTCCGCCTCCATTACCTTGCGCCAGTATTCGTACATGCCCCGGATCAGCGTCTCGGTCACCATGTGGTCCGTGTCGCCCACCTCGCGCCCCCCTAGCTCGGCCAGCGTGCGGTGCGCGGGCTTGGTCTCAAAACCTTCTTGCGACCACTCGATCACCTCCCCATCGTCGGCGGACACAAAGCCCGCCGGGCCGAACAGATTGGCCTGGCGCAGGCGGCGCTGCGTCATCTCCTCACTGTCGTCCTCAAAGCCAAAGTGCGTCCACACAAAATCAAACGCCCCCTTGCCATCGGGCTGGATGTGGCGTGTGGACACGCTGTTGACCTGCTGCTGAAAGATCACGCTGGGGAACACGGTCAACATCACCGCCGTGGGCACCGATGCCGGTGCGTTCGGCACCGCAGCGCCCTCCCCGCTGGCCGCCGGGGCCGGGCCCGCCCACCAGTCCTCCTGCGCAATGTCCAGAAAGCGCGGGTCGTTCAGCTCCATGCCCGCCTTGAAGCTGGACACCTGCGTCACATCCGCCGCCTTGCCCGCCGCGCCACGGGTCGAGACCATGGCCGCATGGCGGTGCTGCGCGTCCATCAGCAGTTGCGACTTGTTGTCCGCACGCCAGAGCCCAAAGGTAACGAACCAGGTGTGCAGCAAGCCGGGGTGGTACGGGTCTTTGATGTTCTCTTGCATCAGCTTCCAGTTGCCCGGAATGCGCTGGCGGTTGTAGCCCAGGATGGTGAGCTTGCGGCCATTAAACAGCCGGTCAAAGTAACCCAGGATGGTGGGGCCCAAAAACTCCTCCAGCGGCTCCACGCTGTGGTCAAACGACGCAAACACCACGCCGCCACGGGTGGCCACCTTGAGCTTGGTCAGCCCATGCTCTGCCGGGTTGAAATCCGCAGGCATGCCGCCATTGACCTTGCCATCCTGCTTCACGCCACGCCGAAAAGGCACGCCCTGCAAGTCGCCCGACAGGGTGTAGTTCCACTGGTGGTAAGGGCAGGTCAGGCTCTCGCGGTTGCCATGCCGCTCACGGCAAAACGCCATGCCCCGGTGAGCGCAGACGTTTTCCACCACATGGATCGAAGCATCCTTGTCTCGCAGCAGCAGCACCGAACGCTCGCCAATCACCGTGCGCTTGAAATCCCCCGCGTTGGGAATCTCAGCCTCCAGGCCAACGTAGCACCAGTGCCCGTTGTAGAACAAACGGTCCAGCTCCTTGCGGTACAGCGCCTCATCGGTATAGGCCTGAAAAGGAATGCGGTTGGTGCCTTCCGTCTCCCAGCGGATTTGCTGCGGGAATACGGTCACGGGGCATTCATGCATGGGCGTCTCCTTTGTTTTTTGTCATCGCCAATCAATCAGTCGATCCATCAATCCATCTGTCTTTCGGGGCCGGTGCAGATGCATTCAGCGCCTGGGGACCGATCATTCGCGCTGCAGGAATATCAGTCAATGGAACGCTGGTGATGTTTCACATCACTGGTGTGAATATGACTCTGACGGCGGTGCGGGAGATTGCAGGGCCATGTGGCGGGGCAAGGCGCACAAGGCCACGCTGCATGCGGGCGGCATGAGCGAGTCAAATGGGAGTGGGTACTGGGGGCAGTCGGCCGAAGACTTCTACTGACGGGTCTGGGCCGGGCGGACAGCCTGCGTGGCAGGGAGGTCGTTGGGGACAATGCTCAGCCGATGGGTGGCTTGGCCATGCAAGGGCATTTCAAATCAGCTCAGCAGGGGCTGCATTGCAGCGGTTGCTGTCATCAACGCTGCGTCGTTGAACGCGTACTATCGGCCATAACCGGCCGTTCGCCAGTCCGTCAGAATCCTCCGTGAGCCCTCATTCAAGAAGCTATGAACCGCTGGACTCCAATTTCTCGTGACGAGCTGGAGGGACTATTGGCCGATCAGCTCGCCAAGTGTTTGCAAGAACACGCCGAACAGTTTGCCCGCTTGCGCGTCCCATTTCGCACCGCATCGGTCATGCGTGGAGGTGTGAACGAATCGGTATTTATCGTGGCACAGCTTGGGCAAGTAGCCATCTACTACGAAGACGTTGAAGAAGGGTTCAACGTTTCAGAGGTCGCATCCGACGGCTCCCTCATCACCCCCGGGTTCGAGCAGTGGACTATCACCGATGCAATTCAACACCTTCTCGCCCTCCCTCACGATCGCGTTCGGAGTGAGCCTGCTACTGCCCGTCGTTGAAAGGCAAAGCTCGGCCACAAGCAGCCAGTGGTGTTTCCGAAATCTGATGTGTAACCTGCGCTTTGAAGGGGCTAGCCCTCACTGAGCACCTCAAGTATTTCAGCGTTGGCCACAAGGTTTTTACCTTCTTGGACACGCCACTGGCGCCCGACCTGCAGCAGTTCAGCAAGACCAGGTCCGTTAAGAAACCAAACCTCCAAATTTCGGGTCTCTCCAGGGTGAACGACTTCGCCCTCTGGGACCTGAACTTGCCCGATGTAGAACTGCCGGTCATCTGGGCCACCGAAGTTGTGATTCGGTCTGTACACCCCCCAACAAGGCCCACTGCGACCACCTTCTTCGGCCGAAAGAAAAGACAGTCGCGCCAGCACTCTGGGCGACGGCCCATCCTCCAGCAGATCTAAAAACGCAAATAGTTCCATGCGAAGCTGACGGTTAAATTCATGTAGTAGGCCCCATCAGATTACCGCTTTGCGTGCATGAGCTGAAGGACAGCTCAGGGCCCGAAGCGAAACTTAAGTCGTTTCCGAAGCGGCCACCGACTCCTCAGGCCTCTTGGGAAGCCCCCGCAGTTCACGGAAGCGCTGCGAGGTACTGGGTGGCCCTTTGCTCAGAAAAGTGGTCGATGACGACCTGTGCGACCACCAGCAGAAGCAATCCAGTCACGACGCCGTGCACCCAGCCTCGGCTTGTAAGCAGCAGGCCCAACACACTCAAGGCCGCTAGCACTGCCGCGCTGTAGCGGTAATACCTATACTTTGATACCACAACCTCTATGCGTGCTCGCTCTTTGGCTAACACCTGGCTCTGTTGAGGTTTACCGATACTCAAGCTCAGTTCTTCGACCAAGCCCTTGTCCCGTACAAGCAGTGATGCTGCCGTTCCACACAGCAGCATCGCAGTTGCCAAGACGGTGACGCCGAACCCCAAGGCAAAACCGGAGCGCGTCGCAACCCAGAGCCAAACGGCAATGCACGTCAACGCAGCTGAGCCCGCGAAGATGAGCATCATTTCGTTGTACTCGCCTTTGAAATATTCACGAATCAGAGCCTGCAGCGGTGCATAGGTTTCGGTGGGGGTCATAGGAACTCACTTAGTTGCCCGCGTGACACGCAGCAGCGTGTGCAGCGCGCCAATCGGAAGGGGTTTGCGCCTCCCATTGTCGAAAGGCGCGGAAGAAAGAATTCTGGTCTTCGTAGCCCAGCAAATAGGCTACTTCGATGAGTGTGAGCGAGTTGTCGGCCAAATGCCGCAGAGCCATCTGATGTCGGGTCTGAGTCACCAGGGCTTGGAAGCTGACACCTTCATCAGTCAGGCGGCGCTGCAAAGAACGCTCGCTCATGGCAAGTTCAGCGGCCACGGAGCGAATGTCCGGGCGACCGGCAGTCAAACGACGCCGCAAAACCCACTTTGTCTGCTCGGTCACGGACTCGGACGCGTCATGATGTTCAAGACGTCTGTCCAATTCCGGAGCGAGAACATCGAGCAGGTCCTTGTTGTAGGTGGCAAACAGCTTGTCTAGGTCTTCTCGACTCAACGCGATGCGGTCGACGGTCGCATCGAACTTGATGTCGCACCCGAAGTATTTCTCAAGTGCCAATGTTGCTACAGGCGGTCGTGCAAGCTCTAGCGACATTGGTATCAGGCGCTCGCCTGTTCCTCTGCGTCCCAACTCCACGAACGACACCATGGTCGCGTCGACTAAAGCGCGAGGAACTGTATCTGAACCACCATGTGGCCAAATGATGCTAAGCGCGCTGTGGTCGGCAAAATCTTGGACCGATACTTCCTCAGGTGCGCACAGTCGCTTAAAACGAGCGACCCGATTCAAAGCGTCCCGGAAAGTTCGAGCGTGCTGGGCTGCTACGAAAGGGAGAGGCATCACAGCCCCGTCCAATCCCGTTGCGATACGAAGGCCGATGCCCGGGTCTTGGCTAACTTTTTCGATGGCACGCCACAAGGCGAAGAATTGCGCTGTAGTAATCGGCGCATCGTCCTTCAGCACACTCAGAGGCAAGCTTGCGCATCGAATGACCTCTGCGCGGTCGACCGAGGCCCGCTTGAGGCCCTCCCACAAAGTGGATGGGACCTTTAATTTGTCTGGAGCGGTGCTGCTCATGTTCTTCACTTTGCTTGGAAGCCACCGTCGACGTTGAGAATGTGACCGGTGACGAAGCTGGCTTCTTCCGACAGCAGCCAGCAGATGGCGTTGGCGACTTCTTCGGGGCGGCCCAGGCGATTCATGGGGTGCATCGCCGAGATGCTTGTTTCGTTGTAGTTGGGGTCACCTCCGCCGAGCTGGACGGCGATGATGTCGGTCTTGATGGCGCCAGGAGCCACACCGTTGATGCGGATGCCTTGGGTCGCGTGGTCCAGAGCAGACGACTTGGTCAGGCCCACCACTGCGTGCTTGGTCGAAGCGTACGGAGCACTCCAGGCGATGCCATTCAGGCCGGCGATGGACGCCAAGTTGACGATAGCGCCGCCACCTTGTTTGACCATCTGAACGAGTTCGTGTTTCATGCTGAAGTACACGCCCATGATGTTGGTCTCGACCATCTCACGGTAGTTGTCGCTGCTCGACTGCACAAGAGTGCCAGTCTCGTTGGACACGCCTGCGTTATTGACTGCCATGTCCAGGCGACCGAACTCAGCCACGATGCTGTCAATCATCGTCTTGACCGCAGCTTCATCGGCCACGTCGTTTTGCACGAAGCGAACTTGTGCACCGTTGCGGGCCGCGGCGGAAACCTCGGCGACGGCGGCTTGCCCGACTTCCGCACGACGACCGCTCATGACGACAGTGACGCCTTTGGCGACAAGCTTGAGGGCAACGGCCTTGCCGATGCCAGTGGCACCGCCAGTAATCAGGGCTACTTGATTGGACATTTCAGACTCCTTTTGATGGACCGAGAGAAGTTCTCGGGATGTAAGAAGTCTAGGAGTTCAGCGGCGCCAAATATATGCCAATCACGCCATACGACATGCCGAACGCGCCAATCAGGGTTTGACTATTCGATTGAGGGGAGAACCGAATTTTCCAGCCCAACAGTAGTTCCGAATGTCTGGTTTTGGCTGAATTGGACAGCGTCAACGACTGACCGGTAGTGGCCGATAGTACCCATCCGCGCCGACGAAGCGAGCGTCCGCAACCAGCCTAAAACGGCCAGACACTCCGCCCAAAAAACCTGCCTATTCCCGCCCACGCAAGCTCAGCACCTCGCGCCCTGCATCAACCACCTTACTACCAATTTGATAGCTATAAGCGCTTGATAGACAGGCGGTAGAGCCCAATTTTCTTCAAATTTCAGCACACCTCACTACTGAAACCACGCACGCACCTATCTCGCCCGTACTCAAGGCGCACGGCCACTGGGACAAGCCACACACCGCCACGCCAGCAAAAGCCAACGCGGCGGCGCGTAATGCACAACGCTTTCTTTCTCCGGCAGCGGCCTACTTCACCGCAAACCGTACATTCACCGCCTTCTTGCCCGGCAGCGTCACCAGCGCCACCACCTTGGTGCCTGCTGCGACCTTGAAGATGCCTTTGGTTTCGAGCCTGCCCTCGCCTGCCGGTACAAGCACGGCCTCGGATTTTTCGGTGCCGTTGAGCAGCGTGAGCTTGGCGCTTACGCCCTCGGTTTTGGCAGGCTTGCCGTGGTCGCGCAGGTGCAGGGTCAGGGTGTCGGGCTTGGCGACGAGTTCGTAGTCCATGTCGTTGGCTTCGGCCACGATGCCGCCGTGTTGGGGCTTGTGGTCGTGGCCTGCGCCGTGGTCGCCAGCGGCATGGGCGGCGGTGGTGGCTAAAGCTGCGAGGGCCAGGGCGGCGAAAAGTTGGCGGGTGGTTTTCATGAGAGTCCTTTCAAAGGGTGAATGAAAAAGCAAACGAACAGATAAAGAGAACAAGTACAAAGCAAGAAAAGCTCAAAACGCCTCGGCGTTCTTGTCGTCCAGCAGGCGTTCGGCATCCTTGCGGCCAAACAGCCAGAACAGGGCCGGGGTGAGGAAGGTGTCGAGCAGCGTGGAGCTGATGAGGCCGCTGAAGATGACCACGGCCACGGGGTGCAGGATTTCGGTGCCGGGGCGCTCGGCCTCCAGCAGCAGCGGGGCCAGGGCAAAGGCGGTGACCAGGGCGGTCATCAGCACGGGGCTCAGGCGCTCCAGCGAGCCGCGCACGATCATGGCGGTGTCAAAGCGCTCGCCCTCCACGCGCATCAGGTTGAGGTAGTGGCTCACCTTCAAAATGCCGTTGCGCACCGAGATGCCCGCCAGCGTGATGAAGCCGATCAGCGCCGCCACTGACAGCGGCTGGCCCGACACCCACAGCCCCAGCACCGCGCCCACCAGCGCCAGCGGGATGTTGGCCATGATGAGCGCCGACAGCGTGGCCGAGCGGTAGCGGGTGTACAGCACCACAAACATCAGCACCAGCGAGACGATGGCCAGCAGGCCCACCAGGCGGCTGGCTTCTTCCTGCGCCTGGAACTGGCCGCCCAGGGTGATGAAGTAGCCCTCGGGCAGGCGGGTGTCGCCCACGGCCTGGCGGATGTCGGCCACCACGTCGGACAGCGCCCTGCCCTGCGCGTTGGCCGACAGCACGATGCGGCGCTTGCCATCGTCGCGGCTGATCTGGTTGGGGCCGTCGCCCTCTTCGATGGTGGCCAGGCGCGACAGGGGCACGGGGCCACGGGGCGTGTCGATCAGCACACGCGCCAGGCCGTCGATGGAGCGCGCGCTGTCGGGCAGGCGCACCACCAGCGCAAAGCGGCGGCTGCCTTCCACCACCTGGGCCACTTTCTCGCCCTCCACCAGCGTCTGCAGCGCAGCCAGCACTTGGGGGGCGGGAACGCCCATTTGTGCAGCGGCGGCGTAGTCCACGCGCACGGTGATCTGCGGCGCCAGCACTTGCTTTTCCACCTCCAGGTCGGCCAGGCCGGGGATGCCCGCCAGCCGCGCGCGCAGGGCCTCGGCCTGGCCGCGCAGGGTGTCGAGGTCGTCGCCAAAGAGCTTGATGGCGATCTGCGAGCGCACGCCCGAGAGCATGTGGTCGATGCGGTGCGAGATGGGCTGGCCGATGGCGATGGCCGCAGGCAAATGCGCCAGGCGACTGCGGATGTCGGCCTGCACCTCAGCCATGCTGCGCTTAAGCTCGGCCGCAGGCAGCAGGCCCACGTCCAGCTCGCTCACGTGCACGCCTTCGGCATGTTCGTCCAGCTCGGCCCGGCCACTGCGCCGGCCCACGTGCGTGACCTCGGGCACCTGGCGCACCAGCACCTCGGCCTGGCGGGCCAGCGCGCTCGATTCGGCCAGCGTGACGCCGGGGTTGAGCCGCATGCCGATGAGCAACGTGCCTTCGTTGAACGGCGGCAGGAAGGTGGTGGGGAAAAACGGCACCGCCGCTGCCGACAGCGCCACCGCCACCGCGCTCACGGCCAGGGCCGTGCGCGGTCGCGCCAGCACGGCCGAGAGCCCGTTGCGGTAGCGCGCCTTGAGCCAGGCCACCACGCGCGTGTCGCCATGGTCGAGGTTCTTCATGCGCGGCAGCAGGTAGAAGGCCAGCACCGGCGTGACCGTGACCGACACCAGCAGCGAGGCCAGCGTGGACACGATGAACGCAATGCCCAGGGGCACAAACAGCCGCCCCTCGATGCCCGGCAGCGCAAACAGCGGCAGGAACACCAGCACGATGATGGCCGTGGCGTAGAGGATGCCGGAGCGTACTTCCATCGACGCGAGCTTGACCACCTCGATGGGGTGCAGGCGGTGGTTCGGGTGTTTGGCGCGGTCCATCTTCAGGCGGCGCAGCACGTTTTCCACATCGACCACCGCGTCGTCCACCAGGCCGCCGATGGCAATGGCCAGGCCGCCCAGCGTCATGGTGTTGATCGACAGGCCGAAGTACTTGAACACCAGCGCGGTGATGAAGATGGACACCGGGATGGCCGTGAGCGCAATCACCGTGGGCCTGAGCGTGCCGAGGAACACGAACAGGATTACCGCCACAAACACCGAGGCGCCCATGAGCTTGCCCTGCAGCGTGGTGACCGAGGCCTCGATGAAGCTTGCCTGGCGGAAGGTGACGCGCGGTGCCTCCATGCCTGCGGGCAGCGAGTTCTTCAGGTCCACCAGCGCGGCCTCAATGCTGCGCGTGAGGCCGATGGTGTCGGCCGTGGGCTGCTTCTGGATGCCCAGGATGACTGCGCCCTGCCCTTCAAAGCCTGCATCGCCACGTTTGGTGGCGGCGGCAAAGGTGGCATCGGCCACCTGACGCAGCAGCACGCTCTGGCCGTTTTTGGCGGTGAGGGCGAGGTTCTGCAGGTCTTCGAGCCGCGAGGTGCGGCCCAGGTGGCGGATAAGGTATTCGCGCCCGCCCAGCTCCAGAAACCCGCCCGAGGTGTTGGCCGCAAAGCCCTTGAGCGCGCCCGTGAGCTGGTCGTGCGTGATGCCCAGCGCCGCCATGCGTGCCGTGTCGGGCAGCACCTGGAACTGGCGCACCTCGCCACCGATGGGGATCACCTGCGCCACGCCAGGGATGGCCATGAGGCGCGGGCGCAGCACCCAGTCGGCGTACTCGCGCACGGCCATGGGCGTGGTCTTGCCTGCGTCGATGGGGATGGCCACCTGTATGATCTCGCCCATGATGGAGCTGATGGGCCCCATGCGCGGCGTGATGCCGCTGGGCAGGCCCTCTTCCATGGACGACAGGCGTTCAGACACCATCTGGCGCGCGCGGTAGATGTCGGTGCTCCAGTCGAAGGTGACGTAGATGAACGACAGGCCCGCGCTGGAGATGGAGCGCACGCTTTCCACACCGGGCAGGCCATTCATGGTGGTCTCCAGCGGGAAGGTGATGAGCTGCTCCACCTCTTCAGCGGCCATGCCGCCCGCCTCGGTCATGAGGGTGACGGTGGGTTTGTTGAGGTCGGGGAACACGTCCACCGGCGTGCGTGAGAGCGTGAAGGCGCCATAGGCCATGAGCACGGCGGCGGCGATGAGCACCAGCAGCCGGTTGACCAGGCTGTTTTCGAGAAGCCACTTGAACATAGCGACTCCTTAGCGGACCTGGTTGATGAGTGTGGCGCCCTGCGTGGCCACGCGGTCGCCGGGCTGCAGGCCCGAGGTCACGGCCACCGAGGTGCCATCCAGCGGCACCGCCGTGACCACCCGTGGCGCAAAGCGCTCGGGCGACTCCTTGACCCACACGATGGTCTGGTTGGCCGGGTTGCGCAACAGCGCGGCGGCGGGCACCTGCAGGCCATCGACCTTGTCGGTGGACTGCACGAACACGCGCACGGGTTGGCCTATTGCCAAGTGAGCCAAGGTGCCAAGCGCAGACGAGTCGCCCGCAAACTGCAGCGGCTGCGCCTGATCACGCAGGCTGCGCGCCGCGCCCAGAAAGCGCAGTGGCACGCGCTGCCCGGCCACGGCCAGCGTGGCACCGGCCACGCTCTGGGCCTGTGCCGGGTCGTAGGCCAGGGCCTCGATGCGCAGGCGCGCAGGGTCGACCACCTCGAACACCAGTTCGCGCGCATCCACCACCTGCCCGGCCACGGCATTGGCCGACGCGATCACGCCCGACACCGGCGCCACCAGCGCATCGCGTGTGGCCAGGCCCGCGCCCACGGCGCCAAGGCGCTGGGTGAGGCTGTGCAGCTCGCTCTCGGCGGCCTCGATGTCCTTGCGCGGCACGGTGTCTGCCAGCTCCGTCAAGCGCGCCACACGCCGTGCGGCCAGGTCGCGGGCAGCGCGCAGCTCGGCCTGCTGGGCCAGTTGGTTGGATCGCTCGATGGCGCCCGCCGTGGGCACCACATAGGCCAGCACCTCGCCCTTGCGCACCGTCTGGCCCACGCCGGGCAGGCCCTTGGGCCCGGCCTCCAGCCGGCCTGCCAGTACGGCCTGCACCTTGCCGCCCGCGTTGGGGTCCATCACCACGGTGCCTGCCAGTTCAAAGGCCTTGGCGTGTTGCCCGGTGGCCGCCACCAAAGTGCGCACGCCCAGTTGGCGCTGCGCGGGTTTGGGCAGAAACACGCTGCCATCGGGCTGGCGGCTGGGGCCGTTGCCGGTGGGTGTGGGTGGCGCGTCGCCATGGTCGTGGCCGGGGCCTGCCAGGGCTGGCAGGGGGGCGTTGAGCGCGGCGGCCATCAGCAAAGCCAGCAAGGAAGGCATGGGGTGGAAGCGCTTCATGCTGCACCTCCCACGCGCTGGTTGTCGCCAATGCGGGCAGCACGGCCCCGGCGCAAACCCCACACGGCGACCAGCGCCAGCAGCACGGCGGCCACGGCGCCTGCGATCAGCACAGTGCGGCGGGCCAGCCCTGCGGGTGCGGCTTCGGTGTGGGCGGCGGGGTGCAGGTCGATTTCGCCTGCGAGCAGGTCAGTCTCATTGCCTGCGGCCACGGTAGCGGTGACGGGGCTCACGCCCTCGGCCAGCGGCGCAGCCAGGGTGGCCTGGAACTCGCCCTCGGCCACGCGGGTGACGGGCACGCTGGTGCCCGCGATGTCCAGCTCCAGCCGGGCGTCCTTCACGGGGCTGTTGTCGCCCGCGTGGTCCAGATAGAGCGCGATTTTTTGCCCATCGAGCACGCCTACCAGTTCAAACAGGTCGGAGGTGGCGGCAAAGCGCGGCAGGGCCGTGCCCGCTGCGGCAGCGGGGGCTTCGCCATGGTCATGGCCTGCGCCAGCCAGCGCGGTCGGCGGTAGCAAGCCCAGCAGCAGGGCCAGGCCCAGTGTGGAGAAAGCGGAAGAGAGTGTCATGGTCGTCTTAAAAATTGGTCGGGATTCACAGGGAGTTCATTGCGGCAGCAGGCCCAGGGCCTGGCGCAGATGGGAGATGGCGGCGGCCGCATCGATGCGGGCGCGGGCCAGCTGGCGTTCGGCCTGGGCGGCCTCCAGCTCCACACGCAGGCGCGTGGGGCCATCGGCCTCGCCCAGGCGGAAGGCCTTGTCGATAAAGCCGCGTGTGCCCTGCGCCAGCGCCGCGTGGCGCGCCGAGGCGTCGCGCTGGGCCTGGGTGGCTTTCACACGGGCCATGGCGGCGGCGATGTCGGCGGCCAGGCGCCTCTGCTCCACGGCAGCACGCGCCTCGGCATCGATGGCATCGGCGCGTGCTGTAGCCTGCTTGGCTTGCGCACGGTCGCCCCCGCCCAGGGGTATGCGCAGGCCCACGGTGAATGTCTGCTGGTAGCGGTCGCCCGCCTGCTCGCGGCCGCGCGTGGCGGCCAGCGTCAGTTCGGGGTTGGCGCGGGTTTGCACGGCAGCCAGTTCGGCAGCGCGGCGGGCTACCTCGGCCTGGTCGTGCCAGTCGGCCGCCGCAGGGTGCTGGGCAGCGGCTGCCGTGGCGTCTGGCACAGGGGGCTCGGGCTCCGCCCCGTCCGCCAGCGCCAGGGTGGGCGCGGCCTGCACACCCCAGGCGGCCAGTGCGGCCTGCGCTGCGTCCCGCGCGCCCTGGGCCTCGGCCATGGCGGCTTCGGCCTGGGCCACGGCGCCGTCGGCCTGCGCCTGGTCGGCGCGCGACAAGTCTCCCGCACGCACGCGGCGCGCTACGTCGGCAGCCAGGCGCTGGGCGTTCAGCAGCCGGTCTTCCGCCAGGGCCCCGTCAGCCTGCGCGCGCTGCGCGGCCCACCACGCTTCGCGCACGGTGGCGGCCAGTTGCAGCTGCGCGGCGCGCTGGCGGCTGTCCAGCGCCTGCGCTTCGGCGTCTGCCAGTGCGGCCTTGCGGGCGCGCTCGCCGGGCAGCCACAGTGGCAGGGCCAGGCCCACTTCGGCTTCGCGGCTGCCCTGGTTGCTGCCGGGGCGGTCGGTTTTGGTGGACAGCTCCAGTGCCATGGGCTCGGCCGTCCAGGCTGCCGCCGCGCTGCGTGTGGCCTGCGCGGCCTCGCGCCGCAAGGCGGCAGACTGCGCTTCGGGCTGGCGTTGCCAGGCCTGATCAAAAAAGGCCTGGAGCGTGAGCGGCGCTGTGCCGGGGTTGGAGGTCTGGGCCTGTGCGGCAGTGCCCAGAAGTGCCAAGCCCAGCGCCATAGCCGCTACGGCGGCGGCGGGCGCATGATGTCTTTGTTTCGTTGATTGCATCCGATTCCTCTGCAGTGGCCAGGGGCCACAGGTTGAAATCGGCGAGGCGCGATGGGAGGGAGAGACGATCAGCAGCGTGCGCAGGCATCAGCGCACGCGTCGCGACTGCCCCGCAAGGCAGGTCTCGATCCACATCCAAATGAAAACGGGACAGCCCAGAGCCCCCGCCTCGCCGCTCAGGCGAGGACGGGCCAATTGGGGCGTTCGGGGCGTGAAAGGGGGGCTGGAGGCCAGGCTGGTGCCGCCTGGGCCAGCGGGCGTGCTGGAGTCACCACGATGGCATGGTCAACGGGACTGTGCGCGAGACCGCTGCCCGCACCATGGCAGGCGTGACAGTCCATGTCCGCCGGGGTGGCACTGGATGTCTTGGCTGGATGGACAGGGGATTCATCGGCCACATGATCGTGCACATGGTGGCCAAAGTGCGAGGCTTGCGGCGCCGTTTCATGCCCGCAATAGGGCGAAGCAGCCACCCAGATGGACTGGAGCGGCATGAACACCAACAGGAAGATCAACAGCAAGCGGCGCATGGGCAGCCGGATTCTAGGGAGGTTTGTAGAACCCCTACAAAAACAGCGGATCGCCCAGACCGGGTTGAAGGACTTTGCGTGGTTGAGTAGCAAAAGGCCCAGGCCTGAATCCGCAGCTGGATTCACGCTCCGGGCCGCCCTACCTGCAGGGACGAGGGCAGCATCCGCCCCCATCCCCTGCACGACATCAAGCAGCAACGGCCTCGGGCTGCGCTGCCTGCGCCTTGGCCCCTTCGGCCACCACGGGCATGCGGATCAGGTGGTCAAAGGCGCTCAGCGCTGCCTTGGAGCCATCGCCCGCTGCAATCACGATCTGCTTGAAAGGCACGGTGGTGCAATCGCCCGCCGCAAACACGCCTGGGATGTTGGTGCGACCGTGCGAATCGACAATGATTTCGCCAAAGCGCGACAGCTCCACCGTGCCCTTGAGCCATTCGGTATTGGGCACCAGGCCGATCTGCACGAACACGCCCTCCAGCGCTACTGTGTGCTCCACGTTGGTTGCGCGGTCCTTGTACTTGAGGCCATTGACCTTGCCATCAGCGCCGGTGATTTCGGTGGTCTGCGCGTTGGTGTGGATGGTCACGTTGGACAGGCTCTTGAGCTTGCTGACCAGCACGGCGTCGGCCTTGAGCTGGTCGGCAAATTCGATGAGCGTGACGTGGGCCACCACGCCAGCGAGGTCAATCGCGGCTTCGACACCACTGTTGCCGCCGCCGATCACCGACACGCGCTTGCCCTTGAACAGCGGGCCATCGCAGTGCGGGCAGTAGGCCACGCCCTTGTTCTTGTACTCGGCTTCGCCGGGCACGTTCACGTTGCGCCAGCGGGCGCCGGTGGACAGGATCACCGTCTTGGCCTTGAGCGAGCCGCCGTTGGCCAGCTGCACTTCGATCAAACCACCGGGCTGCGCGGCGGGGATGAGCTTGTCGGCGCGCTGCAGGTTCATGATGTCCACGCCATAGGCGCGGGTGTGGGCTTCGAGCGCGGCAGCGAACTTGGGGCCGTCGGTTTCGAGCACCGAGATGTAGTTCTCGATGGCCAGCGTGTCATTCACCTGGCCGCCAAAACGCTCGGCCGCCACGCCGGTGCGGATGCCCTTGCGGGCGGCATACACGGCGGCTGCCGCGCCAGCGGGGCCACCGCCGACGATGAGCACGTCATACGAATCCTTGGCGCTGAGCTTGGCGGCTTCGCGGGCGGCAGAGCCGGTGTCGAGCTTGGCGACGATCTCTTCGATGGTCATGCGGCCGGAGCCGAACACCTGGCCGTTCAGGAACACCATGGGCACGGCCATGATTTCGCGGTCGTTCACTTCCTGCTGGAAGGCGCCGCCTTCGATCACAGTGGTCTTGACCTTGGGGTTGACGATGGCCATGAGCGACAGCGCCTGCACCACGTCCGGGCAGTTGTGGCAGGTCAGGCTCATGTAGACCTCGAAGTTGAAGTCCCCGTCCAGCGCCTTGATGGAGTCGATCACATCCTGCTCGACCTTGGGTGGGTGGCCGCCCGTCCACAACAGGGCCAGCACCAGCGAGGTGAACTCGTGGCCCAGCGGCAGGCCTGCAAAGCGCAGGCTGTTGGTGGCGCCCACGCGCTGCAGGCAGAAGGATGGATTGCGTGCATCGTTGCCGTCAGTGCGCAGGGTGATCTTGTCGCTGCGCAGCGATTGGATGGTCGTCAGCAGCTCGCGCATGTCGCGCGCCGTCTCGCTGTCGTCCAGGGAAGCCACCAGCTCAAACGGCTGCTGCACGCGCTCCAGGTAGGCGGCGAGTTGGGTCTTGAGTTGTTCGTCGAGCATGGTGGTGTCCTTTGAAATTCGAGTTGTGGTGTCTGGGAGGGTGACGCCAAAAAGGCTGCAGTTCAAGCCTGCTTGTCAACGTCCGGGCGTAAAAAAGCCGGACGGCATGGCGCGATGGCGCCATGACGCTGTCCGGCTTTGGAGGAGCCGTGGATTAGATCTTGCCAACCAGGTCCAGCGAAGGCGTCAGCGTCTTGGCGCCCTCCTTCCACTTGGCGGGGCAGACTTGGCCAGGGTTGGCGGCGGTGAACTGGGCAGCCTTGAGCTTGCGCAGGGTTTCCGACACGTCACGGGCGATTTCGTTGGAGTGAATTTCCATGGTCTTGATCACGCCATCGGGGTTGATCACGAACGTGCCACGCAGTGCCAGACCTTCTTCAGGAATGTGCACGCCGAAGGCGTTGGTCAGCTGGTGCGTTGGGTCGCCGACCAGGGGGAACTTGGCCTTGCCCACGGCGTCGGACGTTTCGTGCCACACCTTGTGCGAGAAGTGAGTGTCGGTGGTCACGATGTAAACCTCGGCACCGGCCTTTTGGAATTCAGCGTAGTTGTCGGCAGCGTCTTCGATTTCGGTGGGGCAGTTGAAGGTGAAGGCTGCAGGCATGAAGATCAGCACGGACCACTTGCCCTTGAGGGACTGCTCGGTCACTTCGATGAATTCACCCTTGCCGCCACGGTTGACAAAAGCGGTGGTCTTGAAGGGCTGAACTTGCGTATTGATCAGGGACATTGCTGTTTCCTTTGTGGTTGGTTGACTGAACAGGACTGAAGTTTAGGCATTTCCAAGCCATCAATCCAATTAATTGATTACATCGAATCAATTGCCAATTACTATACAACGCCCTGTGCGACCTCCCGGTGACAACCCTGGTGCGCCGCGGGGCACACAAGATGTGAACGCGAACGCCTCTCAGCATCACACGCAGCCCGCGCGCCACAGCAGGGGCTTGCCTTGCGCTGCTGGATGCGGGTCACGACAATCAGCGCCGAATCCACACATTACAAGGAGTCCCCATGAAAGGTGACGCACAGGTCATTGGCCATCTGCAGGCCCAGCTCAAGAACGAACTCACCGCCATCAACCAGTACTTCCTGCACTACCGCATGCTCAAGCACTGGGGCTTCGACAAGCTGGCCAAGAAGGAATACTCCGAATCCATCGGCGAGATGAAGCATGCCGACTGGCTCATGGACCGCATCTTCATGCTCGACGGCCTGCCCAACCTGCAGGACCTGGCCAAGCTGCAAGTGGGCGAGGATGTGCCCGAGATCCTGGCCTGCGACCTGCGCTCCGAACAAGGCGCCCAGGCCACCATCAAGGAAGGCATTGCATACTGCGAAACGGTGCGCGACTATGTATCGCGCGACCTGCTGCAAAAGATCCTGGACGACACCGAGGAGCACATCGACTTCCTCGAGACCCAGATCGATCTGATCGGCAAGGTGGGCCTGCAGAACTACCTGCAGTCGCAGATGGGCGATGTGGAGTAAGGCCACGGATCGCCAGATCGGTCCACGAAAGCGGGCAGAAAAATCAAAACGGGCTTCGGCCCGTTTTTTTTGTGCCTGCGCGCTGCAGCTTTGAGAATATTTCTCCCGGATAGCAATGCCCCCTGTGATCACGGGTTGTTGCAAGTGCACATCAACGGAAGAAAATTCCCGCAACACAAATGCGAATGCTTCTCAACAAAAGTAGAATGTCAGCCTACCACCAGCGGCCGGGTTCAGTGACACCCTGATTCCCGAGCCCGCCAGCAAGCCAGTCAGCCCGGCTCCAGCCGCCCGTTGCAGCCAGCGTTTGTGCGTTTTGTACCCACACACCTGTCTGGAGCTCTTTGCTGATGCCGCACCGTACGACCCGCCCCTGCCTTGCGGGGCCCTCGCCAACACACATTCCCGGATCTCCCCGGGCCCTGCCATGAAGGCCACCCGCGTCAATGGACGCTACCGGCTGGCCATCACCTCCCGCGCCGTGGCGGCGATAGGGGGCGGCTACGCGCTGGCGGCAGGCTTCTCGGCGGCGCTGTCGCTCCTGCTAGCGCAATGCATGCCCCGCGTGGAGGCTGTGCTCACGGCCACCATGCTCTCGTGGGTGGTGTATGCCACCGCCGCTGGCTGGGCTTTTTACACACGCACCGCCTGGGGCGCCTGGGGTGGCACGCTGCTGCCTGCACTGGTGCTGGGCGCCTGCGCCACGGCACCGCATTGGATGAAGGCAGCGGCATGACCAGCAGCACACTCCCATCGCAAACCCCGGCCGAACGGGCCCCTGCAGCCACCGCGGCCAACACTGCGTCTGAAGCAGCACGCTCAGCCAAGAAGCCCAAGGCGCCCAACGACCGCGAAGGATTCCGCCAGGCCATGTCTTGGCTGCACACCTGGGCCGGATTGATCCTGGGCTGGCTGCTGTTTGCAATCTTCCTGACCGGCACGCTGTCGTTCTTCAAGAACGAGTTCAACCTGTGGATGCGCCCCGAGATGCATGGACTGCAGCCGGTGGATGCCACTGATCCGCAGGTGGCGCAAAAAGCCCTGGACGCGCTGGTACGCAGGGTGCCCAACGTCACGCAGTGGATCATGCACCTGCCCGACGACCGCGACCCTGCGGTCAACATCCTGTGGCGCGACACGGGCAATGGCCGCTTCGAGACGCTGCGCATGAACCCGCAGACCGGCGAGGCCATCGACGCGCGCCAGACCATGGGTGGCGACTTCTTCTACCGCTTCCACTTCGAGCTGCGCACCGCGCAGAAGGGGCGCTGGACCCTCGAAGGCCGCTGGGTGGTGGGCGTAGCCACCATGCTGATGTTTGTAGCGCTGATCTCGGGGGTGATCACGCACCGCCGCATCTTCAAGGACTTCTTCACCTTCCGCCCCACCAAGGGCGGCCAGCGCACCTGGCTGGACGCACACAACGTCAGCGGTGTACTCGTGCTGCCGTTCTACCTGATGATCACCTTCAGCGGGCTGATGATCTTCCACACGCTCTACATGCCTGCAGGCATTGCCACCGCCTACAAGGGCGAGAACGGCGTGGACTCCAACACGTACTTTGCCGACCTGCAGGGCGAGAAAGCCGAAAGCCGCCCCCGGCGCAGACCGGGAGACAAGGTAGAGCCGCTGCCCGCTATTGCACTGCCGTCCATCCTGACCGAAGCGCGCACCCGCTGGGATGGCGGGCGCATCGGCAGCCTGCAGGCACGCCGCGACGCCAAGGGCCGCGCCGTGGTCGAGGTGACGCGCCACGAGGGCGACCGCCTGCAGTACCGCCCGCCACGCCTGCTGTTTGACGCCACCACCGGCCAGTGGCTGGACCAGGCCGACGCCACCGGCCCCGCCGTCAAGACCTACGGCGTGTTGTACGGCCTGCACATGGCGCGGTTTGCCGACATCGGCCTGCGCTGGGCGCTGTTTGGCTTTGGCCTGCTGGGCAGCCTGATGATCGCCACCGGCATGGTGCTGTGGTCGGTCAAGCGCAGCGCCAAGTCGCAGACGCAGGCGAGCCGCACAGGGATCGCCGCCAATAAAGACAACAGGGCGGGCGTCGCACCCACCAAGGCGCCGTTTGGCGAGCGCCTGGTGGCAGCCATCAACATTGCCACGCTGGCGGGCCTGCCGCTGGCCTGCGGCGTGTACATCGCCTCCAACCGCCTGGTCCCGCTGAATGCAGAGGGCCGGGCCGATGTGGAACTGGCCTGGTTCTTCAGCGCCTGGGGCCTGGCCCTGGTGTGGGCGCTGGCCTGCGCCGTGGTGCGGCCCAGCCGCATGGGCTGGTCGGTGCCGCTGGGCGCAGCGGGGCTGGTGTGGGCGTTGCTTCCGGTCATCAACGCCCTGACCACCCACACCCACCTCGGCGTCACGCTGCCGGCGGGCGAATGGGTGTGGGCCAGCATGGACCTGGCGTTCCTGACCACCGGGCTGGTGCTGGGCTGGCTGTCGTGGCGGCTGCGCCCGGGCCGTGCCCGCAAGGGCAAAGCCGCTGAGGCCAAAACACCGCGTACTGCCCCGGCGGCCGCATTGCCTGCGGCCACCGAAGTGTCTGTTTCAACGTCGGGGGCCTGAACACCATGTCCGCATTTCTGCTGTGTTTTGCGGCCTGGTCGGTGATGGCGCTGGGCATGGACCGCCACCATGAAGACGCCACGGGCAGCGAAGGTGCAGCCCACCGCCTGCAACAGCTGCGCCGCGCGGGGTGGCTGTTGCTTGTGCTGTCGCTGTGGCTGGCCGCACACCCGGCCGATGGCGTGCCCGCATCGCTCGGCGTGACCGCATGGGCCGTGGCCCTGTCAGTAGCTGCCGTGGCCGTGACGGCCACTGTGACCTGGCAGCCCCGGCGCACACCGCTGCTGGCGGGGTTGGCCCTGCTGGCAGGCCTCGCCGCCTGGGCAGGGGGGTGGTGAGCGGAAAGGATGCGGCGGCCCCTCTGGCTCGTCGCACTTTCTGATCCGCCTCTCACCTCTGCATTTTTTCATCCCGCTCTCTGCGCCCCCCAGCCACCGGCCCAATGGGCCCGCGCCAGGCCCGGTGCCTGCGGAGTCGTTTTCAACCGCGTTGCGCACACACCAAGGACAAACCATGCACGCACCTTTCCGCCGCCCCTTCCGCCACCCCCAGGCCCTGCACCCGCTGGCCGCCGCCGTCTTGGCCGCGTTCTGCGGCACCGCGCTGGCACAAGCAACACCGCCCTCTGCGCCGACCCAGACGCTGGGCGAGGTCACCGTGCAATCCACCAGCGGCGATGACGGCTATTCGCCCACCGTCAGCTCCTCGGCCACCAAGGGCAGCGCGCCGCTGCGCGATGTGCCCCAAGCCGTGAACGTGGTACCCGAGCAGCTCATGCGCGACCAGGGTGCGCGGTCGATGGAAGACGTGCTGCGCAACGTACCCGGCGTGGCCATGAGCCACGGCGACGGCCAGCGTGACCAGGTGGTGATACGCGGTTTCACCGCCATTGCCGACCAGTTTGTGGACGGTGTGCGCGACGACGCGCTGTACTTCCGCGACCTGGCCGACATCGAGCGCGTGGAGGTGCTCAAGGGCCCCGCCGCTGTGCTGTACGGGCGCGGCTCCTCGGGCGGCCTGATCAACCGCGTGACCAAGAAACCCAAGTTTGGCGAGACCTCGGGGGAGGCTTCTCTGGGCCTGGGCAGCTACGCCTTTCGCCGCGCCACGGCCGATGTGAATGTAGGCATCAGCGACACCGCTGCCTTCCGCATCAACGCCGCCATCGAAGACTCGGGCAGCTACCGCGACCAGCAGTTCGTCAAGCGCCACAACTTCGCGCCGTCGCTCGCGCTCAAGCTCGCGGCGCAGACCGACCTGCTGCTGCAGTACACCAACGCCCGCGACAAGCGCCTGACGGACTTCGGCATTCCCGCACTCAACGGCCGTCCAGTGAACGTGCCCGCCAGCACCTACTACGGCTCCAGCAACGCCGCACAAGACGACACCACCACCAGCACCATGCAATCGCTGGCGGCCACCCTCAACCACCGCTTCAACGACGACTGGTCAGTGCGCAATGTGACACGCGCATACGACTACACGCTGGATCGCTACAACACCCTGCCCGGCGGCACCACCAACCCGGTGAACCTGACCGTGGGTCGCACACGCTCGTTCATCCTGCGCGACGAAAGCGGCCTGTTCAACCAGACCGACGTGACCTGGCGCAACCAGCTCGGGGGCCTGAAGCAGGAGTGGCTGATGGGCATGGAACTGGGCCAGCAGAAGAAGCGCGCGGAGTCCGTGTCGGGTGGAGCAGACCGCGTCTCCATCTTCAACCCCGCCGGCGTAGCCGCGCCGGTGATACCTGCCGCCAGCTACACCGCCGACAGCGCCATCCCCAGCCACACCACCCAAGACACAGCGGCGCTGTACTGGCAAAACCAGATCACACTGGCCCCGCAGTGGAAGGCGCTGGTGGGTGCGCGCTACGACGTGTTCAAGCAGCAGACCGAGTTTGACCGCAAGCTCTCCGCGTTGTCGCGCACCGACAAGAAGTTCAGCCCCCGCGCAGGCCTGGTCTGGCAGCCCAGCGACGCGGTGTCGTACTACGTGTCGTACAGCAAGTCGTTCCAGCCTTCGGCAGAGACTTTTGCGCTGGCTGCCAACAACACCGCCAACGAACCCGAGATCACGCAGAACAAGGAAATCGGCGTGAAGCTCGACCTGCTCGATGGCCGCATGAACGTGACGGGCGCGCTCTTCAACCTGGAGCGCACCAACATCAAGAACACCGACCCCACCAACCCCTCTCGCCAGATCAACGTGGGCACCCAACGCACCAACGGCCTGGAGCTGACCGCCAACGGCCGCCTGCCCGGCCGCTGGGATGTGAGCGCCGGCTACGCCTGGCTGGATGGCCGCATGACGAAATCACTGGCCACCACCACCTCCACCCAGTTGCCCACCGCCGCCATTGCCGCCCAGGGCAAAGTGCCTGCGCTCACGCCCCGCAACTCCGCCTTCCTCTGGGCCATGAAGGACCTGGGCCACGGCCTGCGCGTGGGTGGCGGCGTGAACTACGTGGGCGCCCGCTTCACCTCGCTGACCAACCTGGTCACCCTGCCCGGTTACACCACGCTGGACGCCGCCGTGCAGTACACGCTGGGCCAGTGGGATGTGGACGTGAACATCAAGAACCTGGCCAACCGCAAGTACTACGTGTCAGCCCACGGCAGCAACGACAACCTGATCCTGCCCGGCTCGCCGCGTGCGGTGCAGGTCACACTGCGCTCGCACTTCTGACAAGGGCAAAAAGCGCACGCGTCTCAGTCAACCGACCGGTCGCCGCAACTTGCCACAGCCGGACCAAAGACGCTGCTGACGCCCTACCAAAGGTCTTTAGCCGCTATCTAAAAGATAGCCAAAGTCGCTTTAACAGCATCGCACGGACGCACTGAGCGAAGCGTGCAATGGGGTCGATGGCGTTCAGTTCATGCTCCAGGTTCCGTCATAGAGCTCGGCTCTCAGACCCAGCTCCATGATCTGTGCAGTCAGGGTGCGTACCGAATGTCTGGCCTTGTCGCCTTCCGGGTCATTGGTTTGCGTTGACTGCGCAGCCCGGAAGGGGCGACCGACGTTGCGTCCCCACACACCGCGCCAGCGCGCCATGTTGGTTGTTTCCAGCGACACTGCATTCAAAGACTCGATGTAGATGTATCCGGTGGTCATCACTTCCTGGATGCTCTCGCGTTCGGCAGCGCTTGGGCTTGTGATTTGTTCGCTTTGCAACGCCACCATCACAACGCCGATCAACCGTGTCAATGACGCGGACGTCTGCACCGAGAGATCCACCAGTCGATGGACCTGATCGTTAAGACCGGCATCGCACCCCGCTCGGTTCGCGCCGAACCTGTCTACAGAAACGATGGCCAGTGTGCCGGACATGGCCGTCAGCATGTGGGATGCCAATGCGAACAGGTTCACGATGCCCAGCGGGCCTTTGCGCTGCTCAGGGCTTTCCACCTTCGGCAAATAGTCAAACTGCCGCGCGAAGAGCTCTTGGATGAGGCGTGGGGACTCTTCAGTCATTGCCGACTTTCGGGCCTTGGAGGCGGATTGGGCCAGTACGGGCGCAGCGGGTCAGGCTGCATAGCCAAGACTGGGCCGCCGCTCGTGGCTGACCGAGGCAGTGCCCGACCGCTCTTCGAGCTTGAAGATTTGCACCGCCCGCGTCAGCTGCTGGGCCTGCATGTCCAGACTCTGGGCGGCCGCCGCGCTTTCTTCGACGAGCGCTGCGTTCTGCTGTGTGACCTGATCCATCTGATTCACAGCTTGGCCGATCTGAGACACGCCGGAGCTCTGCTCAGAGATGGCAGCGCTGATCTGCCCCACAACCTCCGTCACACGCTGGATGGCTCCCACCACCTCGTCCATGGTCTGGCCCGCCTGATCCACCAGCTGGGTACCGGCAACCACCTTTTCCACACTTTCGCTGATCAATGCCTTGATCTCCTTGGCGGCCGTGGCACTGCGCTGCGCAAGGTTGCGCACCTCAGTGGCCACCACGGCAAACCCGCGCCCTTGTTCACCCGCTCGCGCGGCCTCAACAGCAGCGTTCAGCGCCAGGATGTTCGTTTGAAAGGCAATGCCGTCAATCACGCCGATGATGTCGGAAATCCTGCGTGAGCTGTCGTTGATACCCCGCATGGTGTCCACTACCTGCGATACCACTTTGCCGCCCTGGGTGGCCACGGTGGTTGCGTTCATGGCCAACTGGTCTGCCACCTTGGCGTTCTCTGCGTTGTTAAGGACCGTGGTGCTGAACTGCTCCATGGTGGCGGCCGTCTGCTGCAGGGCGCTGGCCTGCTCTTCGGTACGGTGGCTCAGGTCGATATTTCCGCGTGCAATTTCGGAAGTGCCCATGGCGATCGAATCCGAAGCACCGCGCACCTTGGCAACGATGTCCGCCAGGTTCTGCTGCATCGCGCTCAGAGAAGCCAGCACGCTTCCCTGGATGGCACTGTCGGCCCCATCCATTTTCGACAGATCCCCGTCCGCCACGCGGCGTGCTGCATCGCTGAGCACATCGGGCTCGGCCCCCAGCGCACGGGACAGGCTGCGTGTGATCAGGTAGCCGGAGATCAGAGCCACCAATGCTGCCACCAAAGCAAGGGCCACCAAGTAGGTGCGCTGCGCGGCCATGTCCGACTCAGATTGCTGCACAAGCTGGCCTGATCGCTCGTCGGTGACAGCCTGGTATTCATTGGTCTTGGAGACCAGCGCGGCCAGCAGAGGGCGGCACTTCTCGTTGATCATGGTGATGGCCTCATCCCGCTGGCCATTCAGCGCCAGATCCACGATCTTCAAAGCCACAGGGCTGTAGGCGTGTTCGATCTTGTCGATGTCGTCCACAAGCGCCTTGATGTGCGCCGGCACATGGCCTGCCACCGCCATTTCTTTCAATCGAGCCAACCGGTCCTGAACATCAGCATGGGCTTTGCTCACCGCGAGCTTCTCAGCAGCGCGTTCTGATTCCGAGGTGACTATCACCAGGTTACGTGCCGCAATGGCACGCCGGTTGACGGCCGACTGCACGTCTTTCGCCAGATGGGCGCGGGCATTGATGCCGGTGACGTAGTCGTGGAACAGGTCCTTCTGCTTTGTCATGTCATAGATGGCAATCCCAGCCACCAGCAGGATCAGGGTCACCATCAGGCCGAAGGCCAGACTCAGTTTTCTACGGACGGTCATTCGGTTGCGGTTCATGGCATATCACCTTGTTCATTGATGCGGCTCAATTTTTGATGAATTTATCATTTTCGTCAATTTATTTTTATCAATTCAAGGACGCCATAGCCATACAAAAGTCAAATTCGCAAAATCACAACATCTGATCGGGAATCATTCGCATTTACAGGATAAAATTTGGTTACCGCAAGCCAAAGCCCTTTCTCTCGGCTGCAGCCAGCTCCCTCCGTCATCAGATGCATTCGGGTTGCCTGGCTTGAAACACTCCTTTCTCTCTGATCCTTCCGGCATGGCCGCCGCTTTGCGTCTGGCTCTTCAGTGCGTGCGTGCGCAGCGCTTTGAAACTCAAAGCCCTTGCGGTAGCAAATCGCTCAACAAGGTTCTCATCCCATGCTGAGCCCCACCGCCCTGCGCCGCTGGAGCTGGACCCACAAATGGTCCAGCCTGGTGTGCACCGTCTTCATGCTTCTGCTGTGCATCACCGGCCTGCCGCTGATCTTTCACCACGAAATCGGCCACCTGCTGGGCACCGAGGTCGAGGCGCCCGCCATGCCTGCCAACACGCCGCGCGCGAGCCTGGACCAGGTGTTGGCCACGGCAAAAGCGCTGCACCCGGATCGTGTGGTGCAGTTCGCGTCGCATGCGGAGGACGATGACAACGTGTGGTTCGTCACGCTCACGCCCACCCCGGCGCCCACCGATGACTTCCGCTCAGTGGCGGTGGATGCCCGCACGGCCCAGGTGCTGGCGCAGCCACGGTTTGACGAAGGCTTCATGTACGTGATGTTCAAGCTGCATGTGGACCTGTTCGCGGGGCTGCCGGGCAAGCTGTTTCTGGGCTTCATGGGCTTGCTGCTGCTGGTGGCCATCGTCACCGGCGTGGTGTTGTATGCGCCGTTCATGCGCAAGCTGGCGTTTGGTGAGGTGCGGCGGGATCGGTCCACGCGGGTGAAGTGGCTCGACCTGCACAACCTGCTGGGCATCGTCACGCTGGTGTGGGCCTTCGTGGTGGGTGGCACGGGCATGATCAACACGTGGGCCGATCTGCTCATCAAGTACTGGCAGTACGACCAGTTGTCGGTGCTGCTCAAGCCCTATGAGGGCCAGCCCATCGTGCCCGCCGCAGAGCGCGGGCCGCTGCAGCAAGCGCTGGAGGTGGCGCAGGCCCAGGCGCCGGGCACCAAGCTGTCGTTCATCGCGTTCCCGGGCACGGCGTTCTCCAGCCCACATCACAACACGTTTTTTCTGCGTGGCAACGAGCCGCTCACCTCGCGCCTGCTCAAGCCCGTGCTGGTGGATGCGCGCACGGCGCAGGTCACTGCAGCGCCCCAGCTGCCGTGGTACCTGACGGCGCTGCTGGTTTCGCAGCCGCTGCACTTTGGCGACTACGGCGGCATGCCGATGAAGATCCTCTGGGCGCTGCTCGACATTGCCACCATCGTGGTGCTGGGCAGCGGGTTGTACCTGTGGTTGCGCAAAGGTGCGCAGGCGTGCAGCGCCAGTACCAGCACCGCCACGGCGGCCGCCACCGTGCACGGCCACACCGGCCTGCCGCCAACGGCTGCCGCGCGCACTGGCGGCGCGCTGCCAAGCACGGAGGGCCGCGCATGAAGGCGAGCCCTTTATGGTCGCTGTGGGGCTGGCCCCTCGTGATGGGTGTGCTGACCACCACCGGCCTCACCACGGCACTGGTGTCTGACACCTGGGGCGACTGGTGGTCGTGGGTGGGTCTGGGCATTCCGGTGGCGGTGATGGGCTGGACCTGCTGGCCGCGCACCACGCCAAAGGCCACTGCGCAACGCGCCCATGACAAACCCCGCACCGATGCCGACGAAGCGGGCACCAACGCCAACGCCACGCCACTCTGACCATTCCCCGCACCTTCAGCACGCCATGCGCAATTCCCATTCCCCTCGCCGCCCTGCCCTGACCCCAGCCGCACTGGCCGCCGCCCTGCTCTTCACACTGGGCGCGCCTGCCGCTTGGGCGCAAGCGACGGCCAGCGGCACCGAGCCCGACGGCAAAACCCTGTCCACCGTCACCGTGAACGCCAGCGCCGACGCATCGGCGCAAGGCCTGTCGCCCGCCTACCCCGGCGGCCAGGTGGCCCGTGGGGGCCGTGCGGGCATCCTGGGCACCAAGGACGCGATGGACACGCCGTTTTCCATCACCAGCTACACCAACGAACTGATCCAGGACCGCCATGCCCGCAGCGTGGGCGATGTGCTGCAGAACGACCCCACGGTGCGCGTTGCACGTGGCTTTGGCAATTTTCAGGAGGCGTTCTTCATCCGGGGGTTCATCCTCGATTCGGACGACACGGCCTACAACGGCCTGTACAGCCTGCTGCCGCGCCAATACATCGCCACCGAGCTGTTCGAGCGTGTGGAGGTGCTGCGCGGCGCATCGGCCTTTTTGAACGGCACCAGCCCCAACGGCGGCGGCCTGGGCGGCAGCATCAACCTGCTGCCCAAGCGCGCGCCCAACGAGCCTTTGAACCGCGTGACCTTTGGCGTGGCCAGCGGCGGCCAGACGCAGGTGGCGGCCGACATTGCCCGCCGCTTTGGGCCGGATGGCAACACTGGCATCCGCGTGAATGCTGCTGCCCGCAATGGCGGTACGGCGGTGGACCACGAAGACGTGCAGCTCGGCCTGCTGGCCTTGGGCCTGGACTGGCGCAGCCGTGACGTGCGCCTGTCGGGCGACGTCGGCTGGCAGGACCACAAGCTCAAGAACACCCGCACCAACGTCACGCTGGGCAGCGCTGTGACCACGGTGCCGAGCGTGCCCGACAACCAGACCAACTTTGCCCAGCCCTGGAGCTACTCCAACGAACGCGATGTGTTCGGCACGCTGCGTGGCGAGTGGGACCTGTCGCCCAGCACCACGGCCTGGGCTGCGGCGGGCGCGCGCCGTGGCGAAGAAGCCAATTCACTGGCCAACCTCACGGTGACCAACGCCGCCAGCGGCGCCGCCACCACCTACCGCTTTGACAACACCCGCAATGACAGCGTGAACACCGGCGAGTTGGGCCTGCGTGGCAAGCTGCAGACCGGCAGCGTTGGGCATGAATGGGTGGCGGTGGCGTCGCACTACGACTTCGAAAAGAAGAACGCCTACGCCATGGATTGGCGCAACACGCACGCCACGAATCTTTACAACCCCATAGCCACCAACCTGCCCGGCTTCAGCGCCAACACCCTGTTTGGCGGCGACCTGGCCAATCCCCTGCGCACCGGCAGCACGCGCCTGTCCAGCTTTGCGCTGGGTGACACGATGGCGTTCATGGACAACCGCATGCTCTTCACCGTGGGCTTGCGCCACCAGAAGATGGAGATCGCCAATTACGACTACGGCACCGGGCTGCAGACCGACCGCTACGACCAGAGCCGCACCAGCCCGCTGCTGGCGGCTGTCTACAAGGTCAACAAGGGCCTGTCGGTGTATGCCAACTATGTGGAAGGCCTGAGCCAGGGCCAGACCGCGCCCAGCACGGCGACCAACCGGGGCGAGATGCTGGCGCCGTATGTCTCCAAACAAAAGGAAGTGGGCATCAAGTTTGACGCCGGCCGCGTGGGCGGCAGCGTGGCGCTGTTTTCCACCACCAAGCCGCGTGCGTTTTTGAACGCGGCCAACCTCTTCAGCACCAGCGGCAAGGACCGCCACCAGGGCATCGAGCTGGCCGTGCAAGGCGAGGCCACCAAGGGCCTGCGCCTGCTGGGCGGCCTGACCTGGCTGGATGCCAAGCAGCAGACCACCGGCGCTGCCGCCACCGACGGCCAGCGCGTCATCGGTGTGCCCAAGCTGCAAGCCAACCTGGGGGCGGAATGGGACGTGCCCGGCGTGCCGGGCCTGGCAGTGGACGGCCGCTGGGTGCACACCGGCGCCAGTTATGCCAACGCCACCAACACCCTGCGCGTGCCCGGCTGGAACCGGCTCGACGTGGGTGCCCGCTATATGACGGAAGTGCAAGGCAAGCTCGTCACACTGCGCGCCCGCATCGACAACCTGACCAACCGCAACTACTGGGCCTCAGTCGGCGGCTACCCCGGCTCGGGCTACCTGGTGGTGGGTGCGCCGCGCACCTTGTCGCTGAGCGTGAGCGTGGACTTCTAAAGCGGCAACCCGCGCCACACAGGCACTGCCAAGACCCATTTCAGGGTCGAAAAAGCCACCCAGCGCTTATCCAACAAGCGCAGGCAGCTATCAAACAATGAGTATTTTTCCCCTGTAGCGCCGGGGGTGTGGAGCACTGCGCTCCGCTGTTTTTGCTGTCACTAAACCACCGAAAGGAAAACGTCCATGTCCTCGAACCAACGCCTCCAAGCCCCGCTGCTGTCCGCCCTGCTGGCCTGCGCCGCCCTCACCGCGGTGCCCTCCGTCCATGCCCACCAGGTCTGGCTCGAAAACGCTGGCGGCCAGGCGCGCCTGCACTTTGGCGAGTTCAACGAGAACCTGCGCGAGACCTCGCCCGGCCGGCTGGACCAGTTCAAGGGTGTGCCCGCACTGGAACAACAACGCGCGGGTGCCGCCCCCCAGCGCGTGGAAGGCCAGCTCGCCAAAGACGCTTTTGTCTACACCACCACGGGCACGCCCGACACCCTGTTCGCCGCCGCCAGCTACCCGCTGATCGACCGCAGCAAGCGCAACCTGCCCGCCATGATCTGGCAGCCCTCGGCCCGCTGGGTGGCCAGCCTGGCCAAGCCCGTGGCACCCACCGCGCCGCTGGACCTGGTGCCCACCGGCAAGCCCGGAGAGCTGAAGGTGGTCTACAAGGGCGCGCCGCTGCCCAAGGCCAAGGTGCAGCTGGCCGCCCCGTCGGGCTGGACGCGCGAGGCCGAGGCCGGTGAAGACGGCACGGTGACCTTCGTCACCCCCTGGAAGGGCCAGTACGTGGCCGAGGTGAAGCACAGCGACAAGACCCCCGGCGAAGTGCAAGGCGAGAAGTACGGCGAAGCCAGCTACGTGACCACGCTCACCTTTGTGCTGGCCGACGGCATGGCGTCGCCCGCCCTGCCCGAGCCGCCCAAGGCCCACTGAGCCCCGGCTGCCGCCACCGCCGATTTGCTAGCCGCACAAACCACCGCCCTCTCGCGGCGCGTGGTACAGCCTTGGCACGCTCGGGCGGCTGGCATTCATATCACTAAAAATGGGCTGTAGCGCTTTACGTAAAAGCGCCGACAGCTATTAATTCGATAGCGCCATGATTCACCCCAATCTCTTGCGCACCGCGGTGGCGCACGCCGCACTGCTGGCTGTGTGCGGCACCGCGTTCGCGCAGAACAGCACAGCACCCGCACCTATACCCTCCGACGCTCCAGCAGCCGCCCCCTCCTTGCGCCAGGTCGATGTCATCGACTCCACGGCAGGCGAAGCCGCCACGCCCGCACGGCGCGCGCAAAGCAGCTCGCGCCTGGGCCTGTCGGTGCTGGAGACGCCGCGCTCGGTCAGCGTGATCGACAACGCGTTGCTGGAGCAGCAGATGGCCACCACCGAGCGCGATGTGCTGCGCAATGCCTCGGGCGTGTCCTCGCGCAGCGAGTACTACGGCTCGTACTCGCAGTTCTCCATCCGGGGGCTGTGGGCCAACAACACCTACAACTTCCTGCGCGACGGCGCCAAGTTCATCCACCTGCTGGACCCACCGCTGTTCAACATCGAGCGGGTGGAAGTCATCAAGGGCCCGGCCGCGCTGGAGTTTGGCCAGGTCGCACCGGGCGGCCTCGTCAACTACGTGAGCAAGCGCCCCCAGGCCGACCCACTGCGCACCGTGAAGATCGGCGCCGGCAGCCATGGCTGGCGCAGTGCCGAGTTCGACCTGACCGGCCCGCTCAATACCGATGGCACGCTACGCTACCGCCTGGACGGCGGCGCCAGCCGGGGCGGCAGTTTTGTGGATGGCAACACCCCGCGCAAGCAAGGCATTGCAGGCAGCCTGGAGTGGCGGGTCACGCCCGACACCGTCTGGCGCGCGCAGGCCGAGACCCAAAGCATCGACGGCACTTCGACCTCCGGTTTGGCCGTGCCCGACCCCAAGAATCCACGCAGCGCGGACGTGCTACCGGTGGGCGCGTTCTACGGCGAGCCCTGGTTGAAAACCGACGGCCATCTGCGCTTCTATTCCACCGAGCTGCAGCACCGTTTTTCGGACCAGCTGGAAGGCCGCGTGCATCTGTCGCGCAACGAAACCTTTCGCAACGTGAACATCGTGTCGCCCATGGGCCCGGTGACCAACGGCCGCGTGCCGCGCACCTACTGGATGGCGCCGGGACAAAATTACACGTCGGACACCGCACTGGCTGAACTGCGCGCGCAGCTGCAAACCGGCGCGGTCAAGCACACGGTGCTGGCGGGGTTGGACTGGCGCGCCATTGCGGGCTTCTACGGCGCGCGCACCACAGGCAACCTGGGCGCCATCGACCTCTACAACCCCGTTACAGGCCTGTTGCCACCCGTGGCCTCCACCGGCGTGGGCAAGCTCTCCTCCGACGCCCGCAACACCGGTGTGTTTGTGCAAGACCGGATGGTGCTGGGCGAGTTCGGCCTGTTGCTGGGCCTGCGCCACGACCGCTTCAAAGACGCCTACACCACGCCCGTCACCGACGTGAGCAAAACACAGCCGAGCGCGGCGATCAGCTGGGAGCCCCGCCCGGGCAGCATGCTCTACGCGAGCCATGCGCGCTCGTTCCAGGCCAACTCGGGCACGCTGGTGTGGGGCGCGCAGTCGGCCCCGCCCTCGGAGGGCAAGCAGCTGGAGGTGGGCTGGAAGCAGGAATGGCTGGACCAGCGCCTGATGACCACCGTGTCGGCGTTTGACCTGGAGCTGACCAACGCCCCCGCCACCGACCCGGCGCACCCCGGCTACTCGGTGCTCACCGCGCGCCAGCGGATCAAGGGCATCGAGCTGGAGCTGCAGGGCCGCATCACGCCCGGCTGGACGGTGACGGCCCACGCCAGCTTCCACGACCCCAAGGTGCTGGCCGACACCACGGCCGGTGCCAACGTGGGCAACCGCGTCGAGCGGGCCACGCGCCGCAACGCATCGCTGTGGACACAGTACCGCCTGCCGCAACTGCCCGGCCTGTGGGTGGGTGGTGGCCTGGTGCACCAGGGCGACAAGTTCACGGCCAACGACAACAAGTGGCGCCTGCCAGGCTACACCGTGGTCGACCTGGCCGTGGGCTACCAATTCGCGGGTGGCGTGCGGCTGCAGGCCAACCTGAAGAACGCGGGCAATCGCCGCTACTACATCGACGGCACCACCACCACCGCCGGTTTTGGCGCCGTGGTGCCCGGCACGCCACGCAGCCTGCAGGTGTCGCTGGACTACACGTTCTGAAGACCGGCGCCAAGGCTGCGCCTGTCCCATCGCCAGCCCCGAAAGCCAAGCGCTCCTTGCACTCCAGGCACGCCACGCGCCGTGCCTGGCCTTCGGGCCCGCCCCCTTTTTTCAACCATCGGAGAAACAGCACCATGCAATCTGGCATCACCGTTTGCCGCACCGCCATCGCGCACGCGGCCCTGCTCGCCCTGTGCGGCGCGGCCCATGCGCAGCAGGCCACACCCACAGCCCCCACCGCTCCCACGGCGCCCGCTGCAGAGAAAGCCCTGGCCCCCGTCACCGTGAGCGCGGGTGCCGAGCAGGAGAACCCCACCGCACCCGTCACCGGCTTTGTGGCCCAGCGTGCCCTGAGCGCCACCAAGACCGACACCCCGCTCATCGAAACCCCGCAGGCCATCAGCGTGATCACCCGCGACCAGATGGAGGCCCAGGGCGTGCAGACGCTGCGCCAGGTCACGGCGTACACGGCAGGCGCCGTGTCCAACTATTTCGACAGCCGCGTGGATAGCTTCAGCGCACGCGGCGGCACCGTCAGCCAGTACCAGGACGGGCTGCTGCGCACCTACGGCACCTACAACACCAGCCGCCCCGACCCATACACGCTGGAGCGCGTGGAGTTTCTGCGCGGGCCCACGTCGGTGCTGTATGGCCAGGGCAGCGTAGGCGGTGTGCTCAACCTCACGAGCAAACGCCCGCAGGCCGAAACGCTGCGCGAAGTGCAGGTGCAGCTGGGCAACAACAACCGCAAGCAGATTGCGGCCGACATGACCGGCGCCCTGGACAAGGACGGCCAGTGGCTCTACCGCCTGGTGGCCGTGGGACGCGACAGCGGCTCGCAGGTGGACCATGTGAGCGACGACCGCATGGTGCTGATGCCATCGCTGACATGGAAGCCCAATGCCGACACGTCGCTGACGCTGCAGGCCCTGCACCAAAAGGACAAGAGCGGCTCGCTCATCGGCTTCTTCCCGTGGCAGGGCACGCAGCTGGCCAGCCAGTACGGCCAGATCCCGCGCAACACCTTCATCAGCGAGCCGGGCTGGGATGCGTATGACACCACCAACAACTCGTGGGGCTACCTCTTCAGCCACCGCCTGAACGGCGACTGGACGGTGCGCCAGAACCTGCGCCGCACCGTGAGCGAGGTGGACTACCGCACCATCTACACCAGCTTCACCGCCAACGCAGCCACGGGCCGCCCAGCACGCCCCGTGTTCAACGCGGACAACCGCACCGTGGTGCGCGACGCGGTGTGGAACATCAACACCGGCCGCATGTTGCTGATCGACACGCAGCTGGAAGGCAAGCTCAAGGCTGGCAGCACCGAACACACGCTGCTGGCGGGCCTGGACGTGCAGCGCAATCACACGGGCCAGCAGGCCTGGCGCGCGGTGGCGTCGTCCATCGACGTGTACAACCCGGTGTACGGCAACTTCACGCCGCCCACTGCGGCGCAGCTGGTGCGCCAGCCCAGCGTGGTGCAAAAGCAGTTGGGGTTCTACGCGCAAGACCAGATCCAATGGGGCCGCTGGACGGCCACGCTGGGCCTGCGCCACGACAGTGCGCAGACCGATACCGAAGGCCGCCCTGCCGCTGCCGTGGACGACAAGGCCTGGACCAAACGCGCAGGCGTCACGTACCAGATGGATGGCGGCTGGGCGCCGTATGTGGGCTACTCCGAATCGTTCCAGCCCCTGGGTGGGCTCGACGCGTACGGCACCCCCTACAAACCCCAGCGCGGTGAACAGTGGGAGGCCGGCGTGAAGTGGCAGCCGCCAGGCCAGGGCATCAGTGCGTTTGCCGCTGTGTACACCCTGCGCGAGAAGAACCGCAAGACCACCGACCCCGGCAACCCGCTCAACAGCCTGCAGATCGGCGAAGTAAAGGTCAACGGTTTCGAGGCAGAGGTGCAGGCCAGCCTGGCGCGCCAGTGGGACTTCACGGTGGGCTACGCCTTCACCGACGCCCAAATCAGCCGCAGCAACGCAGGCGACCAGGGCCAGCCCGTGGCCAGCGTGCCCCGGCACACCGCGTCGGCCTGGCTGAGCCACCGCTTTGCAGCACAGGGACGTGGCGGCTGGGTGGTGGGCGCGGGCGTGCGCTACACCGGCTCGCAATGGAGCGGCACCAGCGCCATCAGCACCCCTGCCGCCACCCTGGCCGATGCCATGCTGGCCTACGACGCTGGCGACTGGCGCGTGGCCTTCAACGTGGTCAACCTGACCGACAAGGTGCACATCACCCAGTGCCTGGCACGCGGGGATTGTTTCTACGGACAGGCGCGCACCTACACGCTGACCTCGACCTACCGGTTCTAGGGGCCCGTTGACGATCCCTCAAGGGGTCGTCGCCCACTCCACGAACCCCACCAGCCGCCCTGCAGCGCCTGCAATCCTCGCGGCCCTTGCAGCGCCTTCACGGCGGCAGCAGCCCGGGCACTGCGGCACGCCGATGGCAGCCCACGTGGGGCTTGCGCTGCATTCGCGACCTTGACGGGGGTGCCGGGCTACGCCCCGGGTCGGTTCTGGCGTGCCCTACCAGAACCATGTTGCGCCGCAACGACATCTTGATGACAAAAAGGTGTTTACCCCGCTGGCGGCCAATCACGGCGGCCAGTAGCATCCCCTTCCGTTGCAAAGTGCAACGATCACATCACCACAGGCACCAAACTTGCTTGTAGCGGCGGCCCGAAGGCATCACCCCTGTGCGTTTTTGGCCGGTGATTATTTGTCATCAAACAAAATTTGATTTAAGGAACCTCGCGAATGAAAACATTGAACCGCTGCGCCCTCGCCGCGCTGGCCCTGGTGGGTACGTCTGCTGCCTTTGCACAGAGCAGCGTCACCCTGTACGGCCGGGTCAACACCAGCTTTGAACACCAAAAAGACGGCGATGTCTCCAAGACCGGCCTGTTCAACAACTCCTCCCGCTTCGGCTTCAAGGGCCAGGAAGACCTGGGCGGCGGCCTGATGGCAGGCTTCCAGCTGGAAAGCGGCTTTGACTCCAGCTCCGGCGCTTCCGACTCGCGCGGCATTTTTGCCCGCCAGAGCGAAGTGAACCTGTCCGGCGGCTTCGGCATGGTGCGCCTGGGCAACTTCACGTCCGAGTCGTACTACGCCACGGCCGACTTCATCAGCAACCACAACCACGACACCGGCTCGTCGGCTGACGCCCTGTACGCCTACCCCGCCCGTGACATCAACAAGATCGCTTACCGCACCCCCAGCCTGGGCGGCGCAACGTTCGAAGCCGGCTGGGCCCAGCACGAGCAGCCCAGCGGCACCGGCGGCAAGAACAGCATGGACCTGGCTGCCAACTACGAAATCGGCAAGCTGGGCCTGGGCGCCGGTTACTCCAAGCTGGGCGACCAGAACCAGTTCGCAGTGCGCGCTTCGTACTCCACCGGTCCCTTCGTGATGGGCGCCTACGTGCAACGCGACAAGAACGTGTTCATCGCCAACGGCGGCAACCGCACCAACCTGCGCCTGTCGGCCGCCTACATCATGGGCGTGTCCGAGTTCCACGTGAACGTGGGCCGTGCCGGCAACTACTCCAACGTGTCCAACAGCGCCGCCACCCAATACACGCTGGGCTACAACTACAACCTGAGCAAGCGCACCAAGATCTACACGTACTACACCCGCATCAACAACAGCCAGGCTGCCACCTACGGCGTGTCGGCTCCGGGTAACGACTTCAGCTCCTTCGCCGTGGGCGTGCGCCACAACTTCTGATGGCCCCCCACACGCTGCTGCCCTGACTGGTGGGAGGGCAGGCACACAGCCAATTACCCCGCACTTCTTTGGAGTGCGGGGTTTTTTTATGCCTGCCACCTGCCGGATACAGCGCATAGCCCTATTGCGGACGCAGAGCCAACCACCCAACCCGGCGCACCCAAGGCCATTCGGTCGGTCCAAATCCGGTCCCGCCCGCAGGCTTTTGCCGCGGCAGATACTCTGCGCCACACTCGCCGGGCAATAACCACCTGGCCGTGAAACGGGGAGCACAGCACCATGCCAACACCACGCCACGCAGCCAGCGCCATCCTGGTGTTCTGGGCCCTGGCCGCACCTGCCCAGACCACAGCGCCCGTGGTGCTGGACGACCTGCGCGGCCTGCGCATTGACAAGACCGAAGTCACCATCGCCCAGTTTGCGCGCTACGCGCGGGCCACCGGCACCACCACCCGTGCCGAGCGCGAAGGCGGCGGTTTTGAATACGTGGGCGGCTGGCAGCGCCGCGCGGGCTGGACCTGGCAGCGCCCCGACGGCTCACCGCCCGACACCGACCAGTTGCCCGCCGTGCACCTCACCCACGCCGAGGCCCAGGCCTACTGCCAATGGGCGGGCGGCCGCCTGCCCACCGCCGCCGAGTGGCGCACCGCCGGCTTTACCGAGCTGCGCAGCCAACCGCCCGCGCCCTGGGTGCGTGGCACCACTTACCCCTGGACGACGGGCCAAAGCCCGCAGGGCGCCAACACCAGCGACCCCGACCCCTGGCCCCGCGCCGCGCCCGTCAATGCCACTGCGGCCGGAGTGAACGGCCTCCACGACATGGGCGCCAATGTGTGGGAATGGGCGGCCGATGCGCGCGGCGACGAGCGGCGCACGATGGGCGGGTCCTGGTGGTATCCCGCGTCGCAAATGCGCGCGGAGTTCGAGGCCTGGAAGCCTGCGGACTTCTACGCGGTGTACATCGGCTTTCGCTGCGTGTACGACCCGGTGAAACAGCGCTGAGCGGACCGCAGCACCGACTGAGAGGGCATCCTCTCAATGCCCGCCAAACCGCCCCACTTGCCGCAGCCCGCCCGTCAGGCCCCACAGCGATACGCACCAGCCGTCACACCCTTCCGACACCACCAGCCCTGGCAGGTCGTTGCCGTCGATGTCCACGTAGCTGTCGGGCTTGCCGGGCACCTCGCCCATGTAGGCATAGCCGCCACTGCGACGCACAAAGACATGGTGCCGCTGGGCTTCGTAAAAAGCATTCGGATCGCGCACCACCCTGCCAGGCACCACCACGGTGGTGTGTGCACCCTGGGGCTGCTGAACCGTGCGTGCCGAATCCCATTGGAGCTGGCGGCGCAGCGTACCAAACCGGCGGTCGTCCGACTGCACGAACAACTGCAGTGCTCCCAGCTGCTCGGCATCGGGGCTCCCTACCACCCACTGCGGCGCGCGCGGCGGCGTGAGGGCGAAGAGCCGGTACTGCCGGGTATCTGCCTGCGGCGCCGGACCTTGCACGGTCATGCCTGCAGCGTAGGATTCTTCCTGCCCGGCAGACTTCGGCGGCAGTTCGGCCTTGCACTGGTAGCGGGTGCCTGCTTGCAGCGCAAACACCGGCGCGCCGGCATTGCAGTGCCGTGCCAGCTGCTGCAGGTGCGCGGGGTTCTCAAAATGAGCCCACACCGGACCATCGTCGGGCGACAGCCAGGCAAAGAACAGTCCGGGCCGCTGGATGGAGCCTTCTTTGTCCAGGCCGGCCCAGGCAGGCGGCACGCAGGAGGCCAGCGCAGCAATGAGGGCAAGGCATTGTCGGGACAGCATGGGCGGTGCACTCCTGAAATGGCGGATGCTGGGTAACAGCCACCTGAGGTGGCCGTAGCTCTGTAGCGGCCCACCATCGTGCCGCCACGTTCAGTCTTCCAAATGCAAAAAAAAGGCCCCCGATGCCCATGGCACCGGGGGCCTGTGACCAAGGAGCAAAGAGCGCGATGGTTACACGTTCATGATCGACACCAGGCGCGTGTTCAGGTGCGCCTCGATGGCCTCGGGGCCACCCTCGGAGCCGTAGCCCGAATCCTTCAGGCCGCCAAACGGCAGCTCGGCAGCAGGTGCGGCGGCCTGGTTGATCCAGAGCATGCCCACTTCCAGGCGCTGCGCCAGCAAATGAGCGTTCTTCAACGACGAGGTGAAGGCATAACCGGCCAGGCCAAACGGCAGCCGGTTGGCTTCGGCAATGGCGTCTTCGATTTGGGTGAAGCCACGCACGGCAGCCACGGGCCCAAAGGGCTCTTCGTTCACGATACGGGCCGACAGGGGCACGTCGTTCAGCACCGTGGGCTGGAAGAAGTTGCCTTCGGTGCCGATGCGCTCGCCACCGGCCAGCACCTTGGCGCCCTGCTGTACTGCATCGGCCAGCAAATCGGCCATGGCGGTAATGCGGCGCGGGTTGGCCAGCGGGCCCATCTGCGTGCCGGCCGTGAGGCCATCGCCCACCTTCAGGCCCTGTGCGTACTTGGCAAACGCGGCCACAAAGTCGGCGCGGATGCTTTCGTGCACCAGATAGCGCGTGGGCGAAATGCAGACCTGGCCTGCGTTGCGGAACTTGGCGCCGCTGCCGATCTTGATGGCGAGTTCGAGGTCGGCGTCTTCGGCCACAATGACCGGGGCGTGGCCGCCCAGCTCCATCGTCACGCGCTTCATGTGCTTGCCCGCCAGCGCGGCCAGCTGCTTGCCCACGGGCGTGGAGCCGGTGAACGTGACCTTGCGGATGATGGGGTGCGGGATCAGGTAGCTGGAGATTTCAGCCGGGTCGCCATAGACCAGGCCCACGGTGCCTGCGGGCACACCGGCATCGGCAAACGCGCGGATCAGCTCGGCCGGGCTGGCGGGGGTTTCTTCAGGCGCCTTGACCAAGATGGAGCAACCGGCACCCAGCGCGGCGGCCAGCTTGCGCACCACCTGGTTGATGGGAAAGTTCCAGGGCGTGAAGGCCGCCACGGGGCCCACAGGGTCCTTCAGCACCATCTGCGTGGCCTTGAGATTGCGCGAGGGCACGATGCGGCCGTACACACGCAGCGACTCGTCGGCAAACCATTCGATGATGTCGGCGGATGCCATGGTCTCGACCTTGGCCTCGGCCAGGGGCTTGCCCTGCTCTTGCACCATGATGGCGGCTATTGATTCGGCGCGCTCGCGCATCAGGGCGGCAGCGCGGCGCATGGTCTTGGCGCGCTCGCCGGCGGGCATGTCGCGCCAGGCTTCAAAGCCCTTTTGTGCGGCGTCCAGCGCGCGGTCCAGGTCGACCTTGGTGGCGTGGGCCACACGGCCAATTTCTTTGCCCGTGGCGGGGTTGAACACGGCAAGGGTCTTGCCTTCGGCGGCGTCTTGCCACTGGCCTGCGATGAAGAGCTGGGTGTTGGGATAGGTCATGAGCGTTGGGGTCAGCCAAAAAAATCAAAAAAACGACTATACGCCTGCGATGATGGCTGTGTATTTCAAGGAGATTGCATGCGAGAAGTAGTCCAAAGCCTCGAAGAGTCGCGCATCCGCGAAGTGGCCAACGAAGGCCTGGGGCGCAGCGATGTGCTGAAGTTCTGGTTCGGCGAGAGCGACGAGGTAACGCCGGATTTCATCCGCGACGCGGCCATTGCGTCGCTGCAAAAGGGCGAGACCTTTTATGCCCACAACCTGGGCCTGCCCGAACTGCGCCACGCGATTGCAGGCTACATGCACGGCCTGCACCCGCAGCAGCACACCGATGCGTGGTTCGACCGCATCGCAGTGACGTCCGGCGGTGTGAACGGCCTGATGGTGGCCGTGCAGACCCTGGTGGACGCGGGCGACGAAGTGGTGCTGGTGACGCCCGTGTGGCCCAACCTGGTGGCGCAGCCGCGCATTCTGGGGGCGCAGGTGCGCACTGTGCCGCTGGTGGCCGACGTGCACGGCGCATGGCGCCTGGACATGGACGCGCTGCTGGCCGCCATCACACCCGGCACGCGCCTGCTGGTCGTCAACGCACCCAACAACCCCACGGGCTGGACGCTGACGCGCGAGGAGCAAGCCACCATCCTGGCGCACTGCCGCCGCACCGGCACGTGGATTCTGGCGGACGAGGTGTACGAGCGGCTGTACTACGCGGGCGACACGGCCAATGGCGCGGCGCCCAGTTTTCTCGACGTGGCCGAGCCCGAGGACCGGCTGATCGTGACGCACAGCTTTTCCAAGAGCTTTTTGATGACCGGCTGGCGCCTTGGGTGGCTGGTGTTGCCGCCGTCACTCACCCAGGCGGTGGGCAAGCTGATCGAGTTCAACACCTCGTGCGCACCGGTGTTTGTGCAGCGCGGAGCTACGGTGGCGCTGCAGCGCACGGAGGAGGTGACGCCCGCGCTGGTGAACCATCTACGCAACTGCCGCGACACGCTGGTGCCGCTGCTGGCCGAGGTGCCGGGAGTGTCGGTGGCCACGCCACGTGGGGGCATGTATGCGTTCTTCCACATCGACGGGCATGACGAGTGTTTGCCGCTGGCCAAGCGATTGGTGCGGGAGGCGGGGCTGGGGTTGGCGCCCGGCAGCGCGTTTGGGGGAGAGGCGTCGGGGTGGTTGCGGTGGTGTTTTGCGAGTCGGGATGTGGGGAGGTTGGAGGAAGGGGTGGGGAGGTTGAGGGGGTGGCTGAAGGGGTGATTTGAGGTTTTTGAGCCTTTTTGGCCGCAGGCGCTAGTGGGATATGCGCTGGTAGCTATTGATTTTGTAGTGTCTGGTTGTTGTGCTGATGGGGCCACGTGCCTGGGTTGAGGGCGGAGGCCGGGAGTCGCCCGGCAGGCGAGGTACTTTTCTTTGCTTCGCCAAAGAAAAGTACCCAAAAGAAAGGCGACCCCGCTGTCTGCCTCCCCTGCGCTGACGCTACGGGGCAACCTGCGGTGCTCGGGTTTGGCGGGGTCTCGCTCAACTCGCGCCGCTGCGCGTCGCTCAGACACACGCGAGCCCTGATCCGCCAAWCCCTGCGCTCCTCGGCGCATCCACAGGGGCACAGGGAGCAGAACATCCACACGGGCCATCGCTGCGCTCGGCCCCACATCGCGGGCGCAAGCGCTTTGCGCTGCGCAGGCGCGGCCGAGCGCAGNTCTTTGCTTCGCCAAAGAAAAGTGCCCAAAAGAAAGGCGACCCCACTGTCTGCGTCCCCTGCGCTGACGCTACGGGGCAACCTGCGGTGCTCGGGTTTGGCGGGGTCTCGCTCAACTCGCGCCGCTGCGCGTCGCTCAGACACACGCGAGCCCTGATCCGCCAATCCCTGCGCTCCTCGGCGCATCCAGAGGGGCCAGGGGAGCAGAACATCCACACGGGCCATCGCTGCGCTCGGCCCCACATCGCGGGGCTAGCGCCGCGCGCTGCGCAGCCTGGGCCGGGCAAAGCGATGGCCCGAATGGATGTTGGCTGTTCGGCTGCCCCACCCCTGCTGGCTGCGCCTGCGGCGGGGCGGTTGCGGGGTGGCACGCGCGTCGGAGCGCGCGTGCTTCGTGAACTGACTCGCCGTGGATGTCTGAACGAAGCTGCAATGCAGCGCAGTGAGTTCCACGGCGCACCCCGCAACCGCCCCGCCGCAGGTTTGCCCCGGAGTGAAGCGCCGGGGTCGCAGACTGGGGGTCGCCTTTTCTTTGGTGACTTTCTTTTGGCGAAGCAAAAGAAAGTTACTCGCACGCCGGGCGACTCCCGGCCTCCGCCCTCAAGCCAGGCACGCGGTCAAATCAACGCACCGCAGCGTAGGCAAACGCAGTTCAAAAAAGAAACAAGCAAGCAGCACACTACAAAAAGAATAGCCACCTAGGCATGTTCCACTAGCGCAAGCAGCCCAAACCGCTCAAAAACTACTGCGGCACAGCCGCCACTTTCACCACAGGCTGATCCCCCCACCCGCCTCCGAGCGCCCGAATCAACCCCACCGTCGCCACATACTGCGCCGTCCGCACCTGCAACTCCTGCCGCCGATTGCGCAATTCGCTGCGCCGCGCGTCCAGCAACTCCAGCTGACTCACCAAGCCATTGCGATACCGCACATCCGACAACTGCGTGGCCCGCCGCGCAGCCGTCACCGCCCGCCCCTGCGCCTCGGCCTGGCCGGAGAGCAAACGCAGCGAGGTCAGTTGATCCTCCACGTCACGAAACGCATTGAGCACCTGCCCCCGGTGGTCCGCCAGCGCAGCCTCCAGGCGGGCCTTGGCGCCCTCGATCTGGGCATCGCGCTGGCCGCCGTCAAAGATCGGCAGCGACAGCAGCGCACTCACGCCCCAGGCTCGGGCCGACCACTTGAACAGATCGCCCAGCTCGGGCGACGCATGCCCCGCATTGCCCGTGAGCGTGACCGCCGGGAACCACGCCTTCTGCGCCACGCCCACGCGCGCTTGCGCGGCCAGCACGGCAGTTTGCGCGGCTGACACATCGGGCCGGCGCGCCAGCACCGTGCCGGGCACGCCCGGCGGAATCACCGGCAACGCGGCGTCGCCCGTCGCGGGCGGCAGCACAAAACCACTGGCCACCTCGCCGGCCAGCACGGCCAGCGCGTTGGTCAGCAGGGCCTGCTGGCGCTGCAAGGCCAGGGCATCGGACTCGGTGGCCGCCACCTCGGTCTGCACACGGGCCACGTCCAGCTCGGCCACATCGCCGGCCTGCAGGCGGCGCTGCGTGAGGCGCAGGGTGTCCTGGTAAGCGGCCAGACTCTCTTGCACCAGCACCTGCTCGGCCTGCACGGCGCGCAGCTGCAGATAGGTTTGCGCCACGTCAGCCTGCACCATCAGGCGCGTGCTTTGCAACAGGGCTTCGCGCGCGTCAGCGTCCAGCCGTGCGGCGTCGCTGGTTTGCGAGAGGCGGCCGAACAGATCCAGCTCGTACGAGGCATTGAGCCCCGCCGTACCCAGCGTGGCGGGTGCTGCGCTGCCCGTGGTGGCAGCGCCCGCCTGGCGCGTCACGCCCGCCGAGGCGCCCACCTGCACCGAGCGCGCGGCGTCGGCAGAGCGCAGCAGCGTACGCGCCTCGGCCAACCGTGCTGCCGCCTGCTGGATGCTGGTGTTGGCCTGGCCCGCGCGCTGCACCAGGTCGGCCAGCACCGGGTCTTGAAAGCCCAGCCACCACTCGCCGCGTGGCTGCGCCTCGGCGGGGGCCGCGACCGTCCAGGGGGCGGTAGGCAGCGCGTCGCCCCCTGCCGTGAAGCTGGCGGGCACGGGCACACCCGCATGCGGCGCGGGGGCCACGGGCTGGGTCATACAACCGGCCAGCACCAGGGCGGCGGCCAGGGGCGCCAGCAGGCTGCGCTTGCGCGCCGCAAAGGCACCGTCGGTGGAGTTTTTCTTCAATAGCAAATCGGTCATGGTTGGTCTCCTGCCCCGCCCGATGTACCCGTTGCAGTCGGCAGCGGGTGCACCGTGGAGCGCGCATCTAGGGCCACAAAGGTCGTTGTTGTCACCGTGGTCAAAAGCATCATTCGTGCTCCTTGCGTGGCGCAGCCAGCACGGGGTGCGCGGTGCCACCGGTGCCAGTGTTGTGCGAGATAGGCGCCACATGCGCGCCATGCTCCACCAGCGGGCGGTTGCCAGCCAGTTTGCGCAGCAACACGTAGAACACAGGCGTGAGGAACAGGCCGAAGGCCGTCACACCAATCATCCCGGCGAACACCGCCACGCCCATGGCGCTGCGCATCTCCGCACCCGCTCCGGTGGACAGCACCAGGGGCAGCACACCCATCACAAAGGCCAGCGAGGTCATCAGGATGGGGCGCAGCCGCAGGCGGCTGGCTTCGATGGCGGCCTGCACAGGGGTGCGCCCGGCAAACTCCAGCTCACGCGCAAACTCCACGATCAGGATCGCGTTCTTGGCCGACAGCCCCACCAGCACGATGAGCCCGATCTGCGTGAACACGTTGTTGTCGCCGTTGCTCAGCCACACCCCGGTCATGGCCGCCAGGATGCCCATGGGCACGATCAGGATGATGGCGATCGGCAGCGTGAGGCTTTCGTACTGCGCGGCCAGCACCAGGAACACCAGCAGGATGGCCAGCGGGAACACCAGCACGGCGGAGTTGCCGGCCAGGATCTCCTGGTAGGTCAGCTCGGTCCATTCGAAGGTGATGCCCTGGGGCAGCGTCTCCTTGGCGATGCGCTCGATGGCCGCCTGCGCCTGGCCTGATGAATAACCGGGCGCGGGACCGCCGTTCACATCGGCGGCCAGGTAGCCGTTGTAGCGCATGGCGCGTTCGGGGCCGAAGCTCGGCTCCATCTTCATCAGCGCCGACAGCGGCACCATCTCGCCGGTGGCAGAGCGCACCTTGAGCAGGCCCACGTCTTCGGCCCGCGCACGGTAGGCCGCATCGGCCTGCACGCGCACGCTGTAGGTGCGGCCAAACTGGTTGAAGTCGTTGGCGTACAGGCTGCCCAGGTAGATCTGCAGCGTGTCGAAGATGTCCGTCACGGGCACGCCGAGCTGGCGTGCCTTGGTGCGGTCGATGTTGGCGTACAGCTGCGGCACGTTGACCTGCCAGCTGGTGAACAACCCCGCCAGCTCGGGCGTCTGGTAGGCCTTGGCCATGAAGGCCTTCACCGCGTTGTCCATGGCTTCATAGCCCAGCGAGGCACGGTCTTCGATCTGCAGCTTGAAGCCGCCTGTAGTGCCCAGGCCCGCCACCGGAGGCGGCGGGAACATGGCGATGAACGCGTCCTGGATGCTGCCAAACGCCTGGTTCAGCTGGCCTGCCACGGCGCCGCCGCTCTGGTCGGCGCGGGTGCGCTCGGCAAAGGGCTTGAGCGTGGCGAACACGATGCCGGAGTTGGAGCTGTTGGTGAAGCCGTTGATCGACAGGCCGGGGAAGGCGATAGCGTCTTCAACGTTCGGGTTCTCCTTCATGATCTCGCCCATGCGGCGGATCACGTTCTCGGTGCGGTCCAGCGTGGCGCCGTCGGGCAGCTGCGCAAAGCCGATCAGGTACTGCTTGTCCTGCGCGGGCACGAAGCCGCCGGGCACGATCTTGAACAGGCCGACTGTGGCGCCCACCAGCGCGAGGTAGATCACGAACATCAGCGCCTTGCGGCCGATGACGCGCTTAACGCCGCCGCTGTAGGCCTCTGAGCCGCGGTGGAACAGGCGGTTGAAGCCGCGGAACAGGCCACCGAACACCTTGTCCATACCGCGCGTGAGCGCGTCCTTGGGCTCGTCGTGGCCCTTGAGCAGCAGTGCTGACAGCGCGGGCGACAGGGTCAGCGAGTTGATCGCCGAGATCACCGTGGAGATCGCAATGGTCACCGCAAACTGGCGATAGAACTGGCCAGTGAGCCCGCTGATAAAAGCCAGTGGCACGAACACCGCCACCAGCACCAGTGCGATGGCAATGATGGGGCCGGAGACTTCGCGCATGGCGCGGTAGGTGGCCTCGCGCGGGGTCAGGCCCGCCTCGATGTTGCGCTCGACGTTCTCCACCACCACGATGGCATCGTCCACCACGATGCCGATGGCCAGCACCAGCCCGAACAGGGAGAGCGCGTTGATCGAGAAGCCCAGCAGGTGCAGCACGGCAAACGTACCCACCACCGACACCGGCACAGCCAGCAGCGGGATGATGGACGCGCGCCAGGTCTGCAGGAACAAAATCACCACCAGCACCACGAGGGCGATGGCTTCGAGCAGCGTGTGGATCACAGACTTGATCGACGCACGCACGAACTGCGTGGGGTCGTACGCAATCCGGTACTCCACGCCTTCGGGCATGTTCTTCTGGATCTCGTCCATGGTCTTGCGCACGTTGGCCGAGATGTCGAGCGCGTTGGAGCCCGGCGCCTGGAACACGCCCATGCCCACGGCCGGGTCGTTGTTGAGCAGCGAGCGCAGGGAGTAGTCGGCTGCGCCCAGCTCCAGGCGGGCGATGTCGCGCAGGCGTGTCACCGCACCATCCGCACCGGTCTTGACGATGATGTCGCCGAACTCTTCCTCGGTCTGCAGGCGGCCCTGCGCGTTGATGGACAGTTGCAGGTCCACGCCGGGCAGGCCGGGCGATGCGCCCACCACACCTGCAGCGGCTTGCACGTTCTGGCCGCGGATGGCGGCCACCACGTCGCTGGCCGAGAGGCCGCGCTGCGCGACCTTTTGCGGGTCGAGCCACACACGCATGGAGTAGTCGCCACCGCCGAAGATCTGCACCTGGCCCACGCCCTGGATGCGCGCAAGGCGGTCCTTCACGTTGAGCACGGCGTAGTTGCGCAGGTAGTCGATGTCGTAGCGGTTGTTGGGCGAGACCAGGTGGACCACCATGGTCAGGTCCGGCGCGCTCTTGACGGTGGTGACGCCCAGGCGGCGCACTTCCTCGGGCAGGCGCGGCTCGGCCTGCGAGACGCGGTTCTGCACCAGCTGCTGGGCCTTGTCGGGGTCGGTGCCGAGGGCAAAGGTCACGGTCAGCGTCATCACGCCGTCGGTGGTGGCCTGGCTGCCCATGTAGAGCATGCCTTCCACGCCGTTGATGGACTCCTCCAGCGGCGTGGCCACGGTCTCGGCGATCACCTTGGGGTTCGCGCCTGGGTACTGTGCGCGCACCACCACGGAGGGCGGCGCGACTTCAGGGTATTCAGAGATGGGCAGACCGCGCAATGCGATGAGCCCCCCGAGGAAGATGAGCACCGACAACACCCCGGCAAAGATGGGGCGGTCGATGAAAAAGCGGGACAGGTTCATGGATGCAAATTCCTGGTGTCCAGCGCGCTCAGGCGGCTGGCGACTTGGCGGCGTTCTTGGCTTCCTTGCGATCACCCGCAATCTCGGCCTTGGCGGTCATGGGCACAGGCTGTGGCGCCACCACGGCACCGGGGCGCACGCGCTGCAGGCCGTTGACGACGATGTTCTCGCCCGCCTTGAGGCCCGAGGTGACCACGCGCAGGCCGTCAATCGGCGCGCCCAGGGTGACCTCGCGGTACTCGGCCTTGTTGCCCTCGCCCACCACCATCACGAACTTCTTGTTCTGGTCGGTGCCCACGGCACGCTCGTTGATGAGCAGCGCCTGGGTGTTGCGGGCCTGGCCCATGCGGATGCGGGCGAACTGGCCGGGGATGAGCGAGCCGTCTTCGTTGTCGAACACGGCGCGCACGCGCACGGTGCCGCTCTTGGCATCGACCTGGTTGTCGATGAGCTGCAAACGACCGGCGTGCGGCGTGCCGCCCGTGGTGCCCGTGCCCATCTGGACAGGGATGCGCTCGATGAGCTGGCGGGCGCTATTGCCGCGCTGGCCGCTTTGCAGGTCGGCCAGGGCCTTCACCACGATCTGCTCATCGGTGTCGAAGCTCGCGTAGATGGGGCTGACCGACACCAGCGTGGTCAGCACCGGGGCGCCCGCGCCGGCCGCCACCAGGTTGCCCACGGTGACTTCGATGCGGCCCACACGGCCCGCCACCGGTGCGCGCACCTGGGTGTAGCCCAGGTTCAGCTTCGCGGTCTGCAGCGCGGCCTGGGCGGCGCGCAGATTGGCATCGGCCTCGCGCTGGGCGTTCAGGCGCTCGTCATGTTCGCGCTGGGCGATGGCTTTTTCTTCGAGCAGGCGCGTGGCGCGCTCCAGTTCGCTGCGGGTGTACGACAGGCGGGCCTGCGCAGCGACCACCTGGGCTTCGGCGCGGTCCACCTCCGCGGCGTAGGGGGCTGGGTCCACCGTGACCAGCAGGTCGCCCTGCTTGACCAGTGAGCCTTCGCGGAAGTGCACGGCCTGCACGGCGCCCGAGACGCGGGGGCGCACGTCCACGCGCTGCACGGCTTCGAGCCGGCCAGAAAACTCGTCCCACAGGGCGATGTCTTTTTGCAGCACGGCAGCCACCGACACCGGCATGGCGGGCGGGGCTGCGGGGGCGCTATCCGCCTGCGCCACGGGTGCCTGAAACACCAGAACAGCAGCCGCCACGGTGGCCGTCACGGCCGTGGCAAGGGTGGCCAGACCCAGGGGGCGGCGCTGGGAGAACTTGGAGAAGGATGGGAAGTTCATGGTCACTTTCGATCAGTAGGTGTGCCCTTGTGGAGCACGCTGTGAAACTTGTCTGCCGTGCGCTGGCGCCTGTGGGCTGCGCTCGGCAGGTGTCAATGCAAAGGGGGCGGAACGCAGTCTCGGCAATGACACGGTGGAAAGGTCAATACCCCGGCGACAAACACCGGGGCGGCCTGCGTGCCACCGTCAAAAGACGGTGCGGCCAGGTGCGCTGTGACAGCGGCCGCAGGCCAACGGGATCAGGGGTGCATGCATGGTGTGTTCTTTCCTCCGTGTCGTTTGAATGGGTAACGTGGGCTCTAGGACATGCGGAGCGGGCAACGCCGGGCAAGCGTTTCCCCTCCGGCACGCCAGGCCGGAAATCAAGATGTAAAAAGGGAATGGGGCTCGCGCCGAGCCCGCGTTTCTCTGCCTCCACCCGGGTGGAGGTCAGCGGCTGTCAGGGATGTGAGAAGGTGTCAGGGGCCGTCGTCAGGACGGCACCGGACTTCGCGTGGAGGCAAAGAACTGCCGGAACTGCTCCTGCGCACCCGCCGCACACGGACATTCATGCGGGCCGGTCTGCAGCAGGGCATCGGGCCACTGCGGGTTCTTGGAGAACACGTGGCGGGTGACCGGCAGGCCGGCAGCCTCCAGCCGGGCCGCGTAGGCCAGCGCCTCGTCGTGCATGGGGTCGGTGTCGCCCACCAGGATCAGCGTGGGGGGCAGCCCCGCCAGGCGCTGCGCACCGGCAGGCACCGCATAGGGGTGCTCGGCATCGCGCGGGCAGCGCAGAAAGTTGCGCCAGCCCTCGGTCCATTTGCAGCCCGTGGAATCCCCCGTGGCCTCGCGCAGCGACGCGGTGCCCACACAGGGGTCCAGCATGGGCGACAGCAGGATCTGCCCGGCCAGCGGGGGGTGAGACTGGTCACGCGCCATCAGTGCCACGGCCGCCGCCAGGTTGCCACCGGCCTCTTCGCCCGCCAGGTACACGGCGGCGCCCTGCCCGCCGAGCTTGGTGCGGTGCTTGTGCACCCACTTGAGCACACCGTAACCCGTGTCCACCGGCTGCGGAAAGGGCGTGAGCGGATACGCGACCGACACCACCACGGCCCCGGCACTCTCCAGCAGAGAAGCCACCGTGCAGCCGTTGTCCAGATCGCCCGACATGAAAGCCCCGCCGTGGAAGTGCACGACCACCGGTGACGCCTGACCGGTCTTCTTGCGGCCGTACATGCGCACTTCCACGTCCTGCCCCTGGGCCACCTCAATGGTGGAATCGGTGCAGACGGACGCAGCCACCCCGGACGCCTTGGCGGGCGCCGCAGCGGGCTGCGTGGGCAAAGAGGATGAAGACGGGCGGTCGGGCTGCATGGCAGGTACCCAGTAGGTAGGTGGATAGGTGGAAGGTCGGTTGACGATGGATGAAATGTAGTGGGTTGGGCCTTTCTGATAAACAGGTCAAACACCACCGCACTGTTTCCAAAAGCTCAACAATCAAACCGGGGCGCCCGTGTGAGAATTCCTCAGCACCCAATCTGGGTGCTGATGACTCAAGGAGAAGCCATGGACCAGATACAGGCCATGCGCATATTCGTGCGGGTGGTGGAGGCCGGCACGTTTACCCGGGCAGCGGATTCGCTGAGCCTGCCCAAAGCCACGGTGACCAAGCATGTGCAGGCGCTGGAGGAGCGGCTGCGCGTGAAGCTGCTCAACCGCACCACCCGCCGCGTGACCGTGACACCCGACGGCGCGGCCTATTACGACCGCACGGTGCGGCTGCTGACCGACCTGGACGACATCGAGGCCAGCATGACCAACGCGCGCGCCAACCCGCGCGGGCGGCTGCGCATCGACGTGGGCACGTCGGTGGCCCAGTTGCTCATCATTCCGCAACTGGCGGAGTTCCATGCCCGCTACCCGGACATCCAGGTGGACCTGGGTGTGAGCGACCGCACGGTGGATCTGATCGGGGACAACGTGGACTGCGTGATCCGGGGGGGCGAGCTGAGCGACCAGTCACTGGTGGCGCGCCGCATTGGCAACCTGGAGTTCATCACCGTCGCCGCACCCGCCTACCTGGAGCGCAAGGGCACACCCACGCACCCGCTGGAGATCGAGGAGAAACATGCCAGCGTGATCTACTTCTCGCCCCAAAGCGGGCGGCACTATCCGCTGGAGTTTCGCCGGGGTGATGAGTCCATCGACATCACCGGCCCCTACCAGCTGAGCGTGAACGAGGCCAACGCCTACGTCACCTCCATCGTGGCGGGCCTGGGCATTGGCCAGATCACCAGCTGGCAAGCCCAGCGCTACCTCGCCAGCGGAGCCCTGGTGCAACTGCTGCCGGACTGGACCCAACCCCTGCTGCCCGTGTATGTGGTGTACCCGCCCAACCGCCACCTGAGCGCCAAGGTGCGCGCGTTTGTGGACTGGGCGGCCGAGCTGTTCCAGCGCGAGGCCCATCTGCAGCGCAAAGCCTGACGCACCCTGAGCCGGTTCTATGGTGGCGGTGGTGGGGTGAACGCCCGATGCAAACGACAGGATTGCCCTCAGGGCGTGTTCACGCTCCCAGTCTGTATGCTTGGAGCCATGAGCACTCCAGAGACCCCGCCACCCGCCCCACCGGCCAACAAGCCCACCCAGCCGCGCAACCCCCTGCACGGCGTGACACTCGAAGCCATGGTGGTGGGCCTGGCCGACTACTTTGGCTGGGATGAGCTGGGGCGGCAGATTCCCATCCGCTGCTTCCAGATCGACCCCAGCGTGGGCTCCAGCCTCAAGTTCCTGCGCAAGACCCCCTGGGCGCGCGAGAAGGTCGAAAGCCTCTACCTCTTCATGCTGCGGGACCAGCGGCGCAACGCGCAAGAATGACCAGCGATGCGCGCAGCCATACCGCAACAATGCCCAATCAGGCGGCGCATTCGGCACAGCTGAGCGCGCGGTATCGCAACTTTCTGGTACCACTGCTGGCGCTGGGCGCCATGGGTGGTTTCAACGCGCTGCTGGTGGCCCGGTCTGGAGCCGGTGATGCAGGCTGGTGGCCGGTGGCCTGGCTGGCCACCGTGTTCCTGGGGGTGTTCTTCAGTGCGGCCTTCATGGCGATGGCGGGCCGCCGCAAGCTGCCGGTGGCCTACGGCATCGCGGTGGGCACGCTGGTGGGCCTGGGGCTTACCGCCTGTGGGCTACTGCAGGCCCACCTGCACGCGCCGTGGGGTGCAACCCTGCCCGCCTGGTTAGCGTGGTTCAGCAGCCCCCAGGCAAGGGCCTGGCTGGGCTCGCCCTGGGCACCGCTCCTTCCCTACGCAGCGGGGCTGGCCTGGCATGGCGCCGCCCTGCTGGTTTTCAATCGCCGGACGTCACCAGAAAATCGCGGCTGATGCCGCCACCCAGGTCGTTCACCCGGTCCAGGAACTGCGTGAGGAACGCGTGCAGCCCGGTCGCCAGGATCTCATCGATGCGGCCGTACTGCAGGTCGGCCAGCAGGCGCCCTGCCCTGCGGCTGGTCTCGGCGGACTGCCCGTTGGCCAGCACGGCCAGGTTGTCCACCACCTCGCGCAGGCACGCGTGCAGCGAGCGCGGCATGTCGCGGCTGAGGATCAGCAGGTCGGCCACGCGGCCCGGCGTGATCACGTCGCGGTAGACCTTGCGGTACACCTCGAACGCCGACACGCTGCGCAAGATGGCGCTCCAGTGGTAGAAGTCGCTTTCCTGGTTGCGGTCGCTGGGGCGGCCAAAAAAGTCGTTCTTGACCGCGTGGAACTTCACATCCAGCAGGCGCGCGGTGTTGTCCGCGCGCTCCAGGAAGGTGCCCATGCGCAAGAAGTGAAACGCCTCGTCCTGCAGCATGGTGCCCAGCACCACGCCGCGAGAGAGGTGCGAGCGGTACTTCACCCATTCAAAGAACTGGCCTGGGTCGCGCTCGAACGCGCCGCCTTCCAGTTGCCGGTGCAGTTCCAGCCAGGTCTGGTTCTGCGTCTCCCACACCTCGGTGGTGAGCGCACCGCGCACGGCCCGCGCGTTCTCGCGTGCGGCACGCAGGCACGACAGGATGGACGACGGGTTGTTGCCGTCGTGCACCATGAACTCCAGCACGTTGGCGGGCGTCACTTCACCATGCTTGGCGGTGTACGCAGGGATCAGCTCGCTGATGGACAGCAGGCCCTCCCAGCCTTTTTGCGCCACATCGGCAGCCTGGGGCAACAGGGAGGTCTCGTAGCTCACATTGAGCATTCTTGCTGTGTTCTCTGCCCGCTCTGTATATCGGGACATCCAGAACAGATGATCGGCAGTGCGACTTAGCATTTTTCCTCCCCGGGCAGAGAACCCCGCGCGTGCTGCGCACGCTGGCTGTGTTGTGGTGAAACCTCGCTTTCGGCGGCGTTTTCAGCCCGCTCGGTGTAGCGGGACATCCAGAACAGATGGTCGGCGGTGCGGCTCAGCATGTTCAGAGGCTCCCTTGCGATTGACTTTGCGACTGACCTTGTCCCTGCGATTGCGATTGCGATTGCGATTGCGATTGCGATTGCGACTGGGATTGCACGGCCTTGGGTTGCGCTGCGGGCGTACCCTCGCCCAGCACCCAGGTGTCCTTGGTGCCGCCGCCCTGCGACGAATTCACCACCAGCGAGCCCTCTTGCAGCGCCACGCGCGTGAGGCCGCCGGCGGCCATCTGCACCTCGCGGCCGCTGAGCACAAAGGGGCGCAGGTCGATGTGGCGCGGGGCAATGCCGCTTTCCACGTACGTGGGGCAGCTCGACAGGCTGAGCGTGGGCTGCGCGATGTAGCCCGCCGGGTTGGCCAGCAGCGCGCGGCGAAAGTCCTCGATCTCGGCCTGCGTAGCGGCAGGGCCGATGAGCATGCCGTAGCCGCCCGCGCCGTGCACCTCCTTCACCACCAGGTCCTTGAGGTTGGCCAGCACGTGCTGCAGGTCGTCCTGCTTGCGGCACATCCAGGTGGGGACGTTCTTCAGGATGGGCTCCTCGCCCAGGTAGAAGCGGATCATCTCCGGCACATAGGGGTAGACGGACTTGTCGTCCGCCACGCCCGTGCCCACAGCGTTGCAGATGCCCACGTTGCCCGCGCGGTAAGCCTCCATGAGGCCGTAGCAGCCCAGGGTGGAATTGCGGCGGAAGACTTGGGGGTCGAGGAAGTCATCGTCCACGCGGCGATAGATCACGTCCACCCGCTGCAGGCCGCGTGTGGTGCGCATGTACACGAACTTGTCCTTGACCACCAGGTCCTGGCCCTCCACCAGCTCCACCCCCATCTGCTGGGCCAGGAAGGCGTGCTCGAAGTACGCACTGTTGTGCATGCCGGGCGTGAGTACCACCACCGTGGGCTCATCCGCCGTGGCGGGGGCGCTGGCGCGCAGGGTTTCGAGCAGCATGTCGGGGTAGTGGGCCACCGGCGCCACCTTGTGCATGCTGAACAGCTCGGGGAACAGCCGCATCATCATCTTGCGGTTTTCGAGCATGTAGCTCACACCGCTGGGCACGCGCAGGTTGTCTTCGAGCACGTAGTACTCACCATTGCCCTGGGCATCGGGGGCGCGCACGATGTCGATGCCTGCGATGTGCGCGTAGATGTCCTGCGGCACATGCACGCCGGCCATCTCGGGGCGGTATTGCGCGTTGTTCAGGATGAGGTCGGCGGGCACGATGCCGGCGCGGATGATGTCCTGGCCGTGGTAGACGTCGTGGATGAAACGGTTGAGCGCCGTGACACGCTGCACCAGCCCCTGCTGCATGCTGGCCCACTCGTGGGCCGGAATGATGCGGGGGATCAGGTCGAACGGGATCAACCGCTCGTTGCCTGCGCCGCCTTCATCCTTGGCGCCGTAGACGGCGAAGGTGATGCCCACGCGCCGGAAGATCATCTCGGCTTCGGCCCTGCGGGCCTGCATCACGTCAGGGGGCTGTTTGCTCAACCACTGCGCATAGCGCTTGTAGTGTTCCCGCACGTCGCTGCCATCAAACGGCAGCATGGCGTACATCTCGTCAAATTTCTGCATGAACGGGCCTCCTGCGATCAGGATAGCAAGTTGTGAGCCCACCCCCGCCCAACACCCCTGGCGGCGCTGCGCCATCGGCCCCGAATCAGTCGTCCCGTGGCACCATGCGGTGCTGCCAGTAGCGCTCGCCGGTGTCGCGTTCGCAGGCCACCTGCCCAGGCTGCGACGAGGACCAGCGGGCGGCCCCGCAGCGCGACGATTCCACCACCGCAATCTGGCGCGCACGGTAGCGCTGCAGCACATCCGGCGCCGGATGACCGAAGCGGTTGCGATAACCAGCCTGCACCAAAGCGGTGCGCGGCTGGACAGCCTCCAGAAAAGCCGCCGACGACGAGGTCTTGCTGCCGTGGTGCGGCACCAGCAACAGGTCGGCCCGCAAGGGCGCACTGCGCGCCAGCAAGGCTTGCTCCTGCAGTGCCTCGATGTCGCCCACCAGCAGGGCCGTCCCGCCCTCGGGCCCGGCGGCCGTGATGCGCAGCACGCAGCTGAGTGCATTGGGACGCGGGGCCTTGGCCGCCACAGGGGCGTCGTCACCGGGCAGCGGATGCAGCACCTCGAAAGCCACGCCATCCCACTCCCAGCGCTGGCCTGCCAGGCAGGGCCTGCTGGGGCGCAGGCGCTGCAGGGCGTGCTCGGCTTCGATGGAGCCGGTCAGTTCGGCGCGTGGCTGCTGGGCCAGCACGGCCGCTGCGCCGCCCGTGTGGTCGGCATCGCGGTGGCTGAGCATGAGCACATCCACCTGCTCCCCCAGCGCCCGCAGCAGCGGCACCAGCACGCGGTGGCCCGCATCGCTCTCGCGGCTGAAGCGCGGCCCCGCGTCATACAGCAGGGTGTGCGTGGCCGTGCGCACCAGCACGGCATTGCCCTGGCCGATGTCGGCGGCCAGCAGCTCCAACTGCCCCGCAGCCGGCCGCTCGGGCTGCCACCACAACACCGGCAGCAGCAGGGGCAACGCCAGCAAACGCAGGCGCCAGGGCAGGCGCATGGCCAAGAGCGCGCCCCCTGCCACCGCCGCCACACCCGCCCACAGCGGCGCGGCAGGCAAAAACACAGCGGCCCAGGGCCACTGCGCCAGCCACTGCAGCAACGCGGTGAACGGCTGCAGGCTGAGGGCCGCCGCACTCCACAGCGGCGCCCACAACACGCCCCCCAGCGCCAGCGGCGTGACCACCAGCGTCACCCAGGGGATGGCCACCAGGTTGGCGACAAAACCCACCAGCGACACCTGGCCAAACAGCAGCAAGCCCAAAGGCGTGAGCGCGAGCGTGACCACCCATTGTTCACGCACCAAGGCATAAAAACGGCCTATAGCGCTAGTACCAATTGCCTCAGCAGCTATCGGATTAGTAGCAAACAGCACGCCCACCGCCACAAAGCTGAGCCAGAAGCCTGCCTGAGCCAATGCCCACGGGTCCAGCAGCACCACGGACCCGCAGGCCAGCAGCCACACCTGGGGCCAGGGCCAGCGGCGCCCGCTCAGCTGCAGCAGCCCCACGATGGCCAGCATGGTCACGGTGCGCTGCGCAGGCACGCCCCAGCCGCTGAACAGGGCGTAGGCCGTGGCCAGCAGCACACCCGACACCAGTGCGGCGGATTGCGCAGGCACCGCCAGGCTCAACCGGGGCGAGCGCCGCCACAACGCCCGCACCACCAGCGCCGCCAGCCAGGCGAACAGCGTGATGTGGAGACCCGAAATGCTCATGAGGTGGGCCACCCCGGTGGCACGGAACACATCCCAGTCTGCACGGTCAATGGCACGCTGGTCGCCGGTGACCAGCGCCGCCACCACGCCCGCCGTGCGCGTGAGGGTGGGGTCGGCGATGTCATTGCCCGAGCCATCCTGCCCGAATACCAGGCGCTCCAGGATGGCGTCCCGCACACGCTGGCGCAGCTGCTCCACCGGGTACTGCCAGGTGGCGGCCACACGCACCGGCGGCTCATCCTTGGGGCCCGCGCGCACGTAGCCCGTGGCCTGCAGGCCCTGCTCCCACATCCACAGTTCGTAGTCAAAGCCATGCGGGTTGCGCAGGCCATGGGGCGCCTTCAGGCGCACGGTGATCTGCCACCGCTCGCCCGCCCGCACGGGTGCGGGCTGGCGTTGCAGGTCCAGCACCTCGCCCGCACCGCCGAAAGCGCCGCCATACCAGGCCACATCCACCAGGGGCGGCAAGGACACCGGCGCGCCTTGCAGCTTCGCCCCCTCCACCACCATGCGCCAGCGGGTGCCCGCCTCGTTGATCTGCGGCATGGCGGCCACCACGCCAGTGATGCGCAGGTCCTTGCCCTCCAACACTGCCGGCAATGCCTGTGCCTGGTAGGCCACGGCCCGCAGGCCGGTGCCTCCCGCCATGGCCAGCACCCCCGCCAGCAACATCAGCCAGGGCGCCATGGCGATGGCACTGCGAGCCCAGCGAAGCCCTGGGCGCCGCCGCGCGGCGGCCACCGCACCACCGCCCAGCAGCAAGCCAGCCGCCAGCATCCAGCCATAGGCCGCAGCGGACCACAGCGTGGGCTGCTGCAGCTGCAGCGCAGCCCCGGCCACCACGCCCAGCAACACAGCGGGCAACAGCCACGGACGCGGGGGCAATGGCCCCTCCACACCCCGGCCTGTGGCGGACAGCGGCGTGGCATTAGAGGCGCTTATGGCGGACATGCGCTGATGCTAATGCGCCGCCAGGACCTGCCACGTCGGCGCAAGGGTGGGGTGCTGTGTAACACTTACCGCGCTCGGCGGCCTGCGCACCAGACCGCTCTCGTCTATCCACCCACACTTCCTAACGAGGACCACCATGAGCGTTTACGACAAGCTGAAAGAACTCAACATCACCCTGCCCCCCGTGTCGGTGCCCGCCGCCGCGTACGTGCCCTATGTGCAGACGGGCAACTTGGTGTTCCTGAGCGGCCACATCGCTCGCAAGGACGGCAAGCCCTGGGCTGCACAGTTCGGCCGCGACATCGGCACCGAAGAAGGCAAGCAGGCTGCGCGTGCTGTGGCCATCGACCTGATGGGCACGCTGCAAGCCGCCTGCGGCGGCGACCTGAACCGTGTCAAACGCATCGTCAAGGTCATGAGCCTGGTGAACTCCACGGGCGACTTCACCGAGCAGCACCTGGTGACCAATGGCGCCAGCGAACTGCTGGGCCAGGTGTTTGGCGAGAAGGGCGTGCACGCCCGCAGCGCCTTCGGCGTGGCCCAGATCCCCATGGGCGCGTGCGTGGAGATTGAACTGATCGCCGAACTGGCCTGACAGACCGCGCGCCCCAGCAAAAAACCCATGGCATCACTGCCATGGGTTTTTTGTTGCCTGTGCAGTGCAGGGTCCGCCGCCTGGGCCTGCGGCAGCCGGGGGGCACCCACCTGAGCGTGTCAGAAAGATTCCCAGTCCTCTTCCGCCCCGGCCGTGGCACCGTGCTTGGCGCCTTGCTTCACGCCTGGCGATGATGCAGGCGATTTCGCCAGTGCCGCCGGGGCACTCGCAGTGCTGATGCGGGCTGCAGGGGCACCGCCCGCAGTGGCGGACGCTGCGGGCTTGTTGCGGGTGGCGGGCATGGCGGTTGTCGCCTTGGCCGCACCGCGCGCGACCCCAATGGCGGCCTGCGCAGGCCCGTAGCTGGCGGCGTTGACCTTGAACATGGACACCTCGCGCGCGAGGTGATCGGCCTGCTCGCGCAGGCTTTGTGCTGCCGCAGCGCTTTCTTCCACCAGGGCGGCGTTCTGCTGGGTCATCTGGTCCAGGTTGCTGATCGCCTTGTTGACCTGCGACACCCCAGCGCTCTGCTCGGACGATGCGGCGGTGATCTCGCCGATCATGTCGGTCACGCGCTGCACCGACTGCACGATGTCGGTCATGGTCGTGCCCGCATCGGACACCAGGCGCGAGCCGGTCTCCACCTTCTCCACCGACGCGCTGATGAGCTGCTTGATCTCCTTGGCCGCCTCGGCACTGCGCTGGGCCAGGCTGCGCACCTCACTCGCCACCACGGCAAAGCCCCGGCCTTGCTCGCCGGCACGCGCGGCCTCCACCGCCGCATTGAGCGCCAGGATGTTGGTCTGGAACGCAATGCTGTCGATCACGCCAATGATGTCTGCGATCTTCTTGCTGCTGTGGTTGATGTCCTCCATGGTGGCCACCACCTGGGTCACCACCTCGCCGCCCCGGCGCGCCACGCCGGTGGCACCCGCTGCCAGGCTGCTGGCCTGCTGGGCGCTGCCCGCGCTTTGCTGGATGGTGCTGGTGAACTCCTCCATCGCGGCGGCCGTCTCCTGCAGGTTGCTAGAGGTCTGTTCGGTGCGGGCCGACAGGTCCTGGTTGCCGGTCGCGATCTCTGCGCTGGCGATGGCAATGCTGTCCGTGCTTTGGCGCACCTGGTGCACCATGCGCCCCAGCGCATTGCTCATGGCATAGAGCGAGCGCAACAGATCGCCAAACTCGTCGCTGCGCGTGACAGCCTCCTGCAGGCTCAGGTCGCCACCTGCAATGCGTTCGGCCAGTCCATTGGCCTGGGCCAAGGGCCGCTGGATGCTGCCAATCAGGTAATACGCCCCCACGATGATGGCCAGCAGCAGCAGGCCCACGGCCACCGCGGCGATCTTGACGGTGAGCATGCGTTCGGCCGCCATCGCCACCTGCGTCTCTGCGGCGTTCTTCTGCAGTTGGGCCACAAACTCGCGCAGAGCAGCGAGGTAGGCCGCCACGGAGGGGTTGTACTTCTGGTTGATCAGCGTCACGGCCTGATCTTGCTGACCGTCACTCTTGAGCTTGCGGGCCTCGCCACGCAGATCGATCATGGTCTTGCGGGCGGCCGCAATCTTGTTCATCTGGGCCTTGTCGGCGTCGGACAAGGCCATGGATTCGAGCGACTTCTGCACCTCGCTGATCTGGGCCGACGTGGCCGCAATGACGTCTTTGAACTCTGCTTCCACCGCTGGGTCGTTGCTCACGATCAGCGCCTGGGTGCGCGCTGCATTGGTTTCTGTCAACCCCGACCAGCGCAGGGCGGCCTGCACCCGCGCCTCCATGTCCTTGCTCACGGCATCGGCCTGGGCTTGCACTTTTGCAGAGCGGTAGGCCGCAAACCCCACCACGGCGACCAGCATGACCACGATCAGAATCACAGCCAGCCACAGCTTGTGGGCCATCCTCAATTGTTTAGGCATGGAGGTCTCCTGGAGTGTGTTTGTCACGAGATGTTGCTCGCTTTCCGACAATTGCACAAACCAGGAGCGGCCGCATGAGGGTCATCCCCAAGCATGATCGGAGGCGCCGCCAAAGGCGCCGGGTGCGGCAGACCCGTTTCGCGCACCCCGCTCCACTGGCAGCGGCGACGACTGAAGCGGCGAAAAAACGCAGCGATAGGGCCCCGGCCGAGCGCTGCGCCGCAGGCAATGCTGCAGTACGGGTGTGGCTGCAGGACGCTGCAACAACGCCGGAGGCGTCGTGTGAGCTGTCCTTACTCGACGCGCGTCACTGCCTGGGGCTTGAAGCCCAGGTCTGCTGCCTTGCCCTTGCGGCCGCGCGCAGCACGGGCGTTGTTCAGGCTGCGGATCTCCAGCGTCTCATCACGCTGCTTGCCGCCCCGGCCCACGCCATCGAGGCGAATGCTGCGCGTGTAGGCCGCCGCGCCTGCGAGCTGGTCCTTGTCTTCCAGGTCGATCAGCATCAGCCCCCGGCCGCCATTGGCCATGGTTTTCAGCTCGGTGATCTCGAAGGTCAGGATGCGCCCCCCCGTGGACGCGCAGGCCACGTGCGTGGCCGGCAGCACCGGTTTGCTGCCCGTGGTGCCCGCAGCGTGCGATGGCACACACACGGTTTCGCCCTCGCCCAGGGTGAGGAAGGCTTTGCCGCCCTTTTGGCGCGAGACCATGTTTTCCACCGCCGCCAGAAAGCCGTAGCCGCCCGAGTTGGACAACAGCAGCATGGCGTTGGCTGGCCCCGCAAAGTAGTGCAGCAGTTGCGTGCCCGATTCCAACTCGATGAGCGTGGTCACCGGCTGGCCGTCGCCACGCGCACCGGGCAGCAGCGACACGGCCACCGAGTAAACGCGGCCGTTGCTGCCAAAGGCCAGCAGGGTATCCACCGTGCGGCACTCGAACGTGCCGTACAGCCCATCACCTGCCTTGAAGGCAAAGCTGGCGGCCTCATGGCCATGGCCGGTGCGGGCGCGCACCCAGCCTTTTTGCGAGACGACCACGGTCACAGGCTCGTCCACTACCTTCACCTCGGCCACGGCCTTTTTCTCGGCCTGGATGAGGGTGCGGCGTGCGTCGGCAAAGGTCTTCGCGTCCGCCTCGATCTCCTTGACCATGGTGCGGCGCAGCGAGCCGGGGTTGTTCAGGATGTCTTCGAGCTTGCCCTGGCTTTCGCGCAGTTCTTTCAGCTCTTGTTCGATCTTGATGGCTTCGAGCCGTGCGAGTTGGCGCAGGCGGATTTCGAGGATGTCCTCGGCCTGCCGGTCGCTGAGGTTGAAGCGCGCGATGAGCGCGGCCTTGGGCTCCTCGGCCGCACGGATGATCGCGATCACCTCGTCGATGTTGAGCAGCACGGTCTGCCGCCCTTCGAGGATGTGGATGCGGTCCAGCACCTTGTCCAGCCGGTGCTGGCTTCGGCGGGTGATGGTGGTCTGGCGGAAGGCAATCCACTCTTCCAGCATCACACGCAGCGACTTCTGCACGGGCTTGCCATCGAGCCCCACCATGGTGAGGTTGATGGGGGCCGAGGTTTCCAGGCTGGTGTGCGCCAACAGGGCGGTGATCAGCTCCTGCTGCGGGGTCTTGCCCGTCTTGGGCTCGAACACCAGGCGCACGGGCGCGTCTTTGCTCGATTCGTCGCGCACCACGTCCAGCACAGCCAGCATGCTGGCCTTGAGCTGGGTTTGGTCTTGCGAGAGCGCCTTTTTGCCGGCCTTGACCTTGGGGTTGGTGATTTCCTCGATCTCTTCGAGCACCTTTTGCGTGCTCACGCCGGGCGGCAACTCGTTCACCACCAGCTGCCACTGGCCACGCGCCATGTCTTCGATCTTCCAGCGCGCGCGCACCTTGAGGCTGCCACGGCCGGTGCGGTAGGCATCGGCAATGTCGCCCGCGCTGCTGATGATCTGGCCGCCGCCGGGGTAGTCCGGGCCGGGCACCAGCGCGAGCAGGTCTTCCTGGCTCAGCGAGGGCGTCTTGATGAGCGCAATGCAGGCGTCTGCAATCTCGCGCAGGTTGTGGCTGGGGATTTCGGTGGCCAGGCCCACGGCAATGCCGCTGGCGCCGTTGAGCAGCGCGAACGGCAAGCGCGCGGGCAACTGGCGCGGCTCCTCCGTGCTGCCGTCGTAGTTGGGCATGAAATCGACCGTGCCTTCGTCGATCTCATCCAGCAGCAGGCTGGTGATGCGCGACAGGCGGGCCTCGGTGTAGCGCATGGCCGCAGCGCCGTCGCCGTCGCGGCTGCCGAAGTTGCCCTGGCCGTCGATCAGCGGGTAGCGCTGGGCAAAGTCCTGCGCCATGCGCACGAGCGCGTCATAGGCCGACTGATCGCCATGCGGGTGGAAGCGGCCCAGCACATCGCCCACCACGCGGGCGCTCTTGACCGGTTTGGCGGCCGTGTTGCGCGTGGGGCCGCTGTAGCCCAGGCCCATGCGGTCCATCGAATACAGAATGCGCCGCTGCACGGGCTTGAGGCCGTCGCACACGTCGGGCAGCGCGCGGCCCTTGACGACCGACAGTGCGTACTCCAGGTAGGCACGCTGGGCATAGCCCGCCAGGCCCAGGGAGTCGCCCCCGTCATCGCCTGCGGTGGTGAAATCGAGAGTGGGTTGGTCGCTCATTCGTTGGGTACAGTTTCTGGATTCACGTTCTGGGGAGCGGTGGGTGTCTGCGCCACGCGGGTGGGCGGCAGGTTGCCCCGGTTCTGCGCGCCGCCCGACAGCTCCATGCGCACGCGGCCGGGCAGCGCACGCTGGGCCAGCACCGGCGCCGGGGGCTTGAGCTGGGCATACAGGCCCAGCACGGTGCGCACGTAGTTCTGGGTTTCCCTGAAGGCCGGTATCTGGTTGCCCGCCTTTTGCACCGCGCCTTCGCCGGCGTTGTAGGCGGCCACGGCCAGGTCCATGCGGCCAGGGAACAGGTCCAGCAGGTAGCGCAGGTAACGGGTGCCGGTGGGCACGTTCACGGCGGGGTCGGCGAGCTTTTGCTCGACCGAGCGCTTCTTGTCCGCACTCACACCAAAACGGCTGGCCGTGGCGGGCATGACCTGCATCAGGCCCACGGCGCCTTTGGGCGACACGGCGGCGGCGTCAAAGCCGGATTCGGTGGCGATCACGGCCTGCAGCAGCTCGTAGTCCACGCCATGTTGGCTGGACGCAGCGCGCAGGTGGTGCTTGACGCGCTTGTAGTCCGGCGCAATGTCAAAAAACGCCAGCACGCGCGCACCCGCTGCGGGCAGCGCATAGGGCATGGGCGATGCATTGGCCGGTGCATCCCGCGTTGAGTCGAAGTCGTTGCCCCGAAAAAACAGCTGGTAGTGCGCATCGACCTGCTCGGACGCAAAGTGCGTCACGCCGCGCTCATCCACATGCGCCCACAGGTCTGCATGGGCCGTTTGCTGCAAAAAACAGAGCAAACAACCCAATAAGCACCAGCGCATGACGCCATTCTTGTTTGGATTCCTCATGGCAGACCTGTCGGACAGCCCTCGGTCAGATATCGATCTCCACCGCGTCGCCATGCAGCTCCATGAGCTCGCGGCGCGCGGCGGCCTCGCCCTTGCCCATGAGCTTGGTGATGAGGCCTTCGGTGGCGGCAAAGTCCACATCCCCCAGCTGCACGGGCAGCAGGCGGCGGGTGTCGGGATTGAGGGTGGTTTCCCACAGCTGCTCGGCGTTCATTTCGCCCAGGCCCTTGAAGCGGCTGATCTGGCACTTCTCGCGTGCCACGCCATCCTTGGCGCATTTGTCGAGGATGGCCGTCAGCTCCCCATCGTCCAGCGCATACATCTTGGCCGCAGGCTTCTTGCCGCGCGCGGGCACATCCACGCGAAACAGCGGTGGGCGCGCCACATAGATGTGGCCGGTCTCGATGAGCTTGGGGAAGTGGCGGAAGAACAGCGTAAGCAGCAGCACCTGGATGTGCGAGCCATCCACGTCGGCATCAGACAGAATGCAGATCTTGCCGTAGCGCAGACCGCTCAGGTCCGGCGTGTCGTTGGGGCCATGCGGGTCCACGCCAATCGCTACCGAGATGTCGTGGATTTCGTTGTTGGCAAACAGGCGGTCGCGCTCCACCTCCCAGGTGTTGAGCACCTTGCCGCGCAGCGGCAGGATGGCCTGGCTTTCCTTGTCGCGGCCCATCTTGGCGCTGCCACCGGCCGAATCGCCCTCCACCAGGAAGACCTCGTTGTGGGCGATGTCACGGCTTTCGCAGTCGGTGAGCTTGCCCGGCAGCACAGCCACGCCCGAGCCCTTGCGCTTTTCAACCTTCTGCCCGGCCTTCTGGCGCGTCTGCGCGGCCTTGATGGCCAGCTCGGCAAGCTTCTTGCCGTAATCAACGTGCTGGTTCAGCCACAGCTCCAGCGCCGGGCGTACGAAGCCGCTGACCAGGCGCACCGCGTCGCGCGAGTTCAGGCGCTCCTTGATCTGGCCCTGGAACTGCGGGTCGAGCACCTTGGCCGAGAGCACATAGCTGGCGCGCGCAAACACGTCCTCGGGCAGCAGCTTCACGCCCTTGGGCAACAGGCTGTGCAGTTCGATGAAGCTCTTGACCGCGTTGAACAGACCATCGCGCAGGCCACTTTCGTGGGTGCCACCCGCGCTGGTGGGGATCAGGTTGACGTAGCTCTCGCGCATGGGCTGGCCGTCTTCGGTGAAGGCCACCGCCCAGGCCGCCCCTTCGCCCTCGGCAAAGCTCTCGTTGCCGCTGTCGGCAAAACCCTCGCCTTCAAACAGCGGGATGACCGGGTCGCCGGTGAGCGTCTGCATCAGGTAGTCCCGCAGGCCGCCCTTGTACTGCCAGGTCTGCGTGTCGCGGGTTTTTTCGTTGACCAGCTGCACCGTCACGCCGGGCATGAGCACGGCCTTGCTGCGCAGCAGATGGGTCAGCTCGCCCATGGGCAGGGCACTGGATTCGAAATACTTGGCGTCGGGCCACACGCGCACCGAGGTGCCCTGCTTGCGCTCGCCCGCCTCCAGCGGGCGGGCGACCAAAGGCTCGATCACGTCACCGGCGGAGAACACCAGGCGCGCCGCCTTGCCTTCGCGGTAGCTGGTGGCCTCCAGCCGGGTGGCCAGGGCGTTGGTGACCGACACGCCCACGCCGTGCAGGCCGCCCGAGAAGCTGTAGGCACCGCCCTTGCCCTTGTCGAACTTGCCACCCGCATGCAGGCGGGTGAAGACCAGCTCGATCACCGGCGCGTTTTCTTCCGGGTGCAGACCAAACGGGATGCCCCGGCCGTCGTCCTCCACACTGACCGAGCCATCGGCATGCAGCGTGACGCGGATCTTCTTGCCGTGGCCGGCGAGGGCCTCATCGGCGGCGTTGTCCAGCACCTCCTGGATGATGTGCAGGGGGTTGTCGGTGCGGGTGTACATGCCCGGGCGCTGCTTGACGGGCTCCAGGCCCTTGAGCACGCGGATTGAGCCTTCGGAGTATTCGCTCGCGGAAACAGAAGAGGGTTTGGCTGCCATGGGGCGGATTGTAGTGCGGCACCGCAGCAATAGCTGGATAAATAACCAGCCCTCCAAACCGCTGCGCCAAGCGCTGCATTTTCTGCCGCCCCCACCGCCAACTGTATTGGTCGCGGGTGTATCAGCGCGTTTCGTCCAATCTGGCTACATTCCTGCGCATGCATATGAATCCTCCCAAACTATCCATGTTCCAGGTGCTGGCGTGCGGCGCGGCCATCGTGACCCTGTCCATGGGCACCCGCCACGGGTTCGGGCTGTGGCTGCTTCCCATCACCCAGGAAATGGGCTGGACGCGCCAGTCGTTCGCCCTGGCCATCGCCATCCAGAACCTGTCCTGGGGCGTGATCGGGATTTTTGCGGGCATGGCGGCCGACCGGTTTGGGGCCTTCCGCGTGCTGCTCGGCGGTGCAGCCCTGTATGCCCTGGGCCTGGCGGGCATGGCGCTGTCGCCCACGCCCATGCTGTTTGCGCTGACGGCCGGTGTGCTGATTGGCGCGGCGCAGGCGGGCACCACCTATGCGGTGATCTATGGTGTGCTGGGGCGGCAGATTGCGCCCGAAAAACGCTCCTGGGCCATGGGCGTGGCAGCGGCGGCGGGTTCGTTCGGGCAGTTCCTGATGGTGCCGGTCGAAGGCTGGCTGATTGCAGGCCTGGGCTGGCAGCAGGCCTTGCTGGTGCTGTCGATGGCAGTGCTGCTGATCGTGCCGCTGGCCTTTGGCCTGCGGGAGCCGGGCTTCAAGGGCGCGGCACCGGTCAAGCGCGAGCAGACCATTGCGCAGGCGCTGGGCGAGGCCTTCCGCTACCCCAGCTTCAACCTGCTGATGGCCGGCTACTTTGTGTGCGGCTTTCAGGTGGTGTTCATTGGCGTGCACATGCCCAGCTACCTCAAGGACCATGGCCTGTCGCCCCAGGTGGCCAGCTATGCGCTGGCGCTGATCGGGCTGTTCAATGTGTTTGGCACCTACATCGCGGGCACGCTGGGCCAGCGCATGCCCAAGCGCCACATCCTCGCTTTCATCTACTTTGCCCGCGCGGTGGCGATCAGCATCTTTTTGCTGGTGCCGCTGTCGCCGCTGTCGGTGTACGTGTTCTCGGCGGTGATGGGCGCGCTGTGGCTGTCCACCGTGCCGCCCACCAACGCCACCATTGCACAAATCTTCGGGGTGCAGCACCTGTCCATGCTGGGCGGCTTTGTGTTCTTCAGCCACCAGATCGGCAGCTTCCTGGGCGTCTGGCTGGGCGGCTATCTGTATGACGCCACCGGCAGCTACGATATCGTGTGGTACATCGCGATCGGCCTGGGCATTTTTGCCGGGCTGGTGAACCTGCCGGTCAAGGAAAGCCCGATCGCGCGCCACACCCCACAACCCGCCTGACCTGTTTGACCCCCTGCATGAGCGACACCACCCCGCCCCGCAAACCCGCGCCGCGCGCCCTGCGCTGGCTGGGCGGTGCCGTGGCCGTGCTGCTGTGCCTGGTGGTGTTTGGCTTGTACACCGTGCCCGAATTCATGGTGCTGCTGGCCGACCAGATGTGGGCGTGTTTTTGACACCCTTGGCGGGATTTTCAAGCGGTTTTGGCCGCAAGCGCTAGTGAATCATGCGCAGGCAGCTATCATTTTTATAGTTTCATGCACGGTACAGAAGTCCCTTCGGAATGGGTGCGGCGCTGGAGCCACCTGATCGCCCCCCACAGCACCGTGCTGGACGTCGCCTGCGGCGCAGGGCGCCACCTGCGCTATCTGCGGGAACTGGGGCACACCGTGGTCGGCGTGGACCGGTCCGCCGAGGCGCTGGCCGCCTGCGAAGGGCTGGGCGAGCTGGTGCAGGCTGACATCGAAAACGGCCCCTGGCCTTTTGCAGGCCGCCAGTTTGGTGGCGTGATCGTCACCAACTACCTGTGGCGCCCCTTGTTGTCCACCATCGTGGCCAGCGTCGCGCCGGGCGGGGTGCTGGTCTATGAAACCTTTGCCCAGGGCAACGAAACCGTGGGGCGCCCGGCCCGGGCGGAGTTTCTGCTGGCGCCCGGCGAGCTGCTGCACGTGTGCAAGGACTTGCGCGTGGTGGGTTATGAAGACGGCTTCATCGACGAACCTGCGCGTTTCGTGCAACGCATCACGGCCGTACGGGAACTCCCGCAGGCGGGCGGACCCTCACGACATCTTTTGCCCATCGGGGCTAGTTAGAATGCCCTTTTACCGTTTACCACTGCGGACATGACTTCTTCTTCCGTGCCACTCACCGGCAGCATCGTCGCCCTCGTCACTCCCATGCACGAGGACGGTAGCGTGGACTACCCCACCTTGCGCAAACTGATCGACTGGCACATCGCCGAAGGCACCGATTGCATCGGCGTGGTGGGCACCACGGGCGAGTCCCCCACGGTGAACGTGGAAGAACACTGCGAAATCATCCGCGTGGCCGTGGAACAGTCTGCCAAGCGCGTGCCCATCATGGCCGGCTGCGGCGCCAACTCCACCGCCGAAGCCATTGAGCTGGCCAAGTTCGCGCGCGGCGTGGGTGCCGACAGCCAGCTGCAGGTCGTGCCCTACTACAACAAGCCCACCCAAGAGGGCCAGTACCAGCACTTCAAGGCGATTGCCGAAGCCACGGGCGACCTGCCCATCGTGCTGTACAACGTGCCCGGCCGCTCGGTGGCCGATATGCAGCACGACACCGTGCTGCGCCTGGCCCAGGTGCCCGGCGTGATCGGCATCAAGGAAGCCACCGGCAACATCGAGCGTGCCCAGTGGCTCATCCGTGACGTGCCCAAGGGCTTTGGCGTGTACTCGGGCGACGACCCGACCGCCGTCGCCCTGATGCTGTGCGGCGGCCACGGCAACATCAGCGTGACGGCCAACGTGGCCCCGCGCCTGATGCACGAGCTGTGCGTGGCGGCACTGGCCGGCAACGTGCAACGCGCCATGCAGATCCAGTTTCAGCTGATGCCGGTGCACAAGCACCTGTTTGTCGAAGCCAACCCCATCCCGGTCAAGTGGGCCATGTCCCGCATGGGCCTGTGTGGTGGCACCATGCGCCTGCCCATGACGCCCCTGGCCAGCAGCAACGAGGCTGTGGTCGAGTCGGCACTGCGCACCAGCGGCCTGATCTAATCCGGGCTTTGCGCCCGCTCTCAGAGACACTTCCCAAGGATTTCCGCGTGAAAGCTGCTACCACCCGCCTGAGCCTGCTGGCTCTTGCCATGGCCCTGTCCGCCTGCTCCACCAGCATTCTGGAGGGCGACAAGATCGACTACAAGAGCGCCGCCAAGGGCTCGTCACTGGAAGTCCCCCCGGACCTCACCCAGCTGTCACGCGACTCGCGCTACGCCATGCCAGGTGGCTCGGTGTCTGCCGCTGCCATGCAGGCAGGCCAGGCCGCACAGCCGTCGGGCAACGCCAACGCGGCGGCCCTGTCGCTGGGCGACGTGCGGATCGAACGAGACGGCAGCCAGCGCTGGCTGGTGGTCAACCGCCCCGCCGACAAGCTGTGGGAGCCCGTGCGCGACTTCTGGCAGGAAAGCGGCTTCACGCTGGCCCAGTCCGAGGCCAATGTCGGCATCATGGAAACCGACTGGGCAGAGAACCGCGCCAAACTGCCCCAGGATTTCATCCGGTCCACCATTGGCAAGCTGATGGAGTCCCTGTACTCGACCGGCGAACGGGACAAGTTCCGCACCCGGCTGGAACGCAACGCCAATGGCAGTACCGAGATCTACATCACCCACCGCGGGATGGTCGAGGTCTATGGCAACGTCACCAAAGATAGCACCGTCTGGCAGCCCCGCCCGTCCGACCCGGAACTCGAAACCGAATTCCTGCGCCGCCTGATGGTCAAGCTGGGCGTCAGCCAGGAGCAATCCAAGGCAGTGGCCGCAGCACCCGCGGCGCGTGCCCAGGCCGCCCGCATGGCCACGGTCAACAACGTGCCGGTGGTCCAGCTGGACGAGGGCTTTGACCGGTCCTGGCGCCGGGTGGGCCTGGCCCTGGACCGCACCGGCTTCACCGTGGAAGACCGCAACCGCAATGAGGGCACGTACTTCGTGCGCTACGTGGCTCCGGACACCGTGAAGAAAGAGCCCGGTTTCTTCAGCAAGCTGTTCAGCTCCACCTCCGCAACACCTCCGCTCAAGTACCGCATCGTGGTGCGCAGCCAGGGTGAGTCGACCACCGTGTCGGTGCTCAATGAGGCTGGCGCCCCCGAGTCTTCGGCCAACGCCGAGCGTATCGTGCGCGTGATTGCTGACGATCTGAAATAAAAGCCGGCCGCAGGCCGCCACCCACACCTCTGGAGCCCCCTCCGCCTTCTGGTGGACGGTGGCTCTGGTTTTTTGGGCCGCCACAAACCCACCCTTTCGCCCCGCCATGCTTCGATTCAAGAACCTGGGCAGCGGCAGCACTGGCAATGCCACGGTCGTCGAAGGCCGCAGTGGCAGCCAGGTTCGCCGCCTCCTGATCGACTGCGGGCTCGGCATCCGGCAGCTGCAAGCCCGTCTGGCGCACGCGCAGTTGCAGGTGGAAGACCTGGACGCCCTCTTCATCACCCACGAACACTCGGACCACATCGGCTGTGCCCAGACCGTGGCGCTGCGTTTTCGCATTCCCGTGTGGATGAGTGAGGGCACGTACGCGGCCCTCGGTGCGCCAGACTTGGACGGCTTGCTGCGGGTGGCGCACGACATGGAAGCGATTGACATGGGCGCGTTCGAAGCCCGCCCCTTCACCGTGCCCCACGATGCCCGGGAGCCGCTGCAGCTGCGGTGCTCCGACGGCGCCGCACACCTGGGCGTGCTGACCGACCTGGGCCACGCCAGCCCCCATGTGCTGCAGCAGCTGCAGGGATGCCACGCCCTGTTGATCGAGGCCAATCACGACCCCGACATGCTGGCCGCGTCCCGCTACCCGCCCTTCCTGAAACGCCGCGTAGGCGGGCTGTACGGCCACCTGGCCAACCCGGCGACGGCGGAGATTCTGCGTGCGGTGCAGCACAACGGCCTGCGGTGCGTAGTGGCAGCGCACCTGAGTGCGCAAAACAACCTCCCCGCACTCGCCCGCCAATCGCTCGCCGCCGCGCTGGGTTGGGCGGAAGAGGATATCCAGGTCGCCAGCCCCACCGAAGGCACTGATTGGCTCGACGTCAACCATTGATGGCCCGGACCGGGCGTCCATAAATGTCTCACCCTGGCGAAAGGCATAAAAAAAGCCCCGGACCTTGCGGTGCGAGGCCGTGGCACAGGCCGACCTTGAGGTCAGCCCAGAGCCTGCAGCGATTTACTTGGCTGCGGAAGCGCCGGTAGCGGCGGTGGCAGCAGCGTCAGCAGCAGCCTTGGCAGCGTCAGCGGCAGGAGCAGAAGCGTCAGCAGCAGGTGCAGCGGCGGCAGGAGCAGCAGCGTCGGAAGCGGCAGGAGCTGCTGGCTCGGCGGCGGGAGCAGGTGCTGCGGCAGGAGCTTCCACAGGAGCGGGTGCTGGAGCGGGTTCTTCCTTCTTGCCACAAGCGGCGAGTGCAGCAGCAGCGATCAGGGCGGCCAGAACGAGAGAGTTCTTCATTTCGATTTTCCTATTTGGACAGACAGAATCTTGAAAAGCCACGGCGTCAGGCTTCCTGAGCCCATGCACGCATTGGCACAATGCACTTGGTTGCACCTTTTTGGGCACAGCCGCAGATTATATTGGTATTTAGTCAATACTGACTAACACTGACGAAAGCTTTACGCCAGCTTGACTCTGCGCAGTATCTCCCCGGGCGCGACTGCCGCGTGGCGCCATGCCAACGGGCGCTCCCCAAAGTGGGGCGAAGGCTACAGGCCCAGTGTGGTGGAGGGAAAGCCGGGTGCGCTCTTGCTGCGCACCCATTCGTTGAGTGTCTCGTGCAGCAGCACCCGGCGATCGGCCTCGCTGCCGGTCACCCCCACGCAGCGCTCCGGATCGAGCCGGTGCAGCACCCATTGCGGCGACCACAGCGCGCTGGGCAGGTCCAGCGGGTCGGCGGCCGGGCTGCGGCGGCAGGTGATGATGTGGTCCCAGGTACCGCGCCAGCGCACAAAGCGGGCATGGCGGCGGATCACGTCGTCGTAGCTGCAGGCCAGCATGGTGAAGCGCCGGCCGCTGCGGGCCCAGTCCTGCAAACACTCGACCACCGCACGCTCGCCCAAGGGCCAGTCATGAAAGTGGGCATCGCTGATGAAGATCTCTTGCCAGCCGTCCCGCGCCGCCGTTGCAATGGCGTCGCGCACCAGTTGCTGAAACGCCTCACGCCCGCTGAATCGCCCACTGGGCAAGTCACGCAAAGGCTCGGCGGAGGGGGTTGCTGTGTCGGTCATCAATGGCTCCTGGTCAGTCTCAGCCGGCCCAGGCATGGGCCCAGCCCGCATCGCACCACGACGAAAGCAGCTCCAGCGCGTCGTCGCTGGCCCGTGCCAGATCGCGTGCCGACAGTTGGCGCTCATCGGCCAGGCGCCGCATCAGCGTGGCGTCGCGCCCCGCTGCGCGGTAGCTTTCGCCGTTGATGAAGATGTGCTGTGTGTCGTACATCATGCGGCTCTTACGGTCCAGCCGCACCCCTTCCAGCATCACCTTGGGGTCACCAGGCTCAAACCACACGCTGGGCTTGGGCTCGGTCAGGTACTCGCCCAGCGCGCGTTCCAGCACCAGGGGCTGGGCCAGCGCGCGCGACAGCGCCTCACGCGCAAAGTCCTGCAGCCCGGCAGGAATGTGCGCCGGCTGCGCCACAGCGTCCTGTCCCGCATCACGGTACAGCAACGGGTGGTCGTCCTCCCCGGCATCTTCCGCCAGACGCACCAGCAACTCTTGCGCCAGCTCGGCGCGGGCCGGCGCGCGAAAACCGATGGAGTAGGTCATGCACTCGCCTTCGGCAATCCCGTCGTGGGCATAACGCGGGGGCAGGTACAGCATGTCACCCGGCTCCAGCACAAACTCCTCCTCAGGCTCGAACTGGGCCAGCACCTTCAAGGGAATGCCGTCGCGCAGCGACAGATCCTTTTGGCGCCCGATGCGCCAGCGCCGCTTGCCGTGCGCCTGCAGCAAAAAGACGTCATAACTGTCGAAATGGGGCCCTACGCCACCGCCGTTGCTGGCGTAGCTGATCATGAGGTCGTCCAGCCGCGCCTCGGGCACAAAACGGAACTGCTGCATCAGCGCATGCACCGCGTCGTTGTGCAGATCGACGCCCTGTACGAGCAGCGTCCAGTCGGGCTGCTGCAACGCAGGCAGTGCACGGCGGTTGAAGGGCCCGTGGCGCAGCTTCCAGGCACCTTTGATCTGTTGCACCAGGCGGGACTCCACACCCTCCTGCCCGGCCAGCGCAAACAGCTCGGCCCGCAGCACCGGCGGCGCAAACTGCGGGATGGCCTGGCGCACCAGCAAGGGCTTCTTCTGCCAGTGGCGGCGCATGAATTGCGCGGGAGTGAGGCCGCCGAGCAGGGCCAAGGGTCGCTGAATGTCCATGGGGAAAGTGTTGCCCTTTTGCGGGGCCGTTGGTCAAACTGCGACAATTCTCCTATGGAAATTACCCAACAATGTGTGGTCGCACTGACCTGGACCCTGAAAGACACCCTGGGCGAAGAACTCGACGTACTCGACGAACCCGTGGAGTTTCTGGTGGGCGGTGATGATCTCCTGCCCCGTATCGAAGAGGCCCTGCAAGGCCACGGCCCTGGTGCCACGCTTGCACTGCACCTCGAACCCGAGGACGCTTTCGGTGACTTCAATGACCAATTGCTGTTTCTGGAACCCCGCGCCCTCTTCCCCGCCGAGATCGAAGAAGGGATGACGTTTGACGGCATGGCCCTGCCCGAGGGCTGCAACCCCGATGCCCCCCGCACGGCCCTCTACACCGTGGCCGAGATCTATCCCGAACATATCGTGCTCGACGGTAACCACCCTCTGGCGGGCATCGCGCTGCGCCTGCAACTGACGGTGCAGGCCGTGCGCGAAGCCACCGAAGAAGAAATCGGACGTGGCACGGCCGGAACCGGCTTCTTCCGCGTCCAGCCCCAGGCGCCAGGCAGCTCGTTGCTGCATTAAGTCCCACCAAAAGCACAACGGGCGCCCCGAGGAAACTCGGAGCGCCCGTTTGTGAGGGCAGTGTGTCAGGTCACATGCGCGAAATCTGACCGTTGTACAAACGCACGCGATCGCCGATGCGCAGGTCACCCGGGCTGCTCACGTCATACACGCGATACCCCCCCTGGTCCAGCTGCACGGACAACCGGTATCCCTGCACATATTCCTGGTTGTTGCGCCCCTCGATGGCGTTGCCAGCCACCGCGCCACCCAACACGCCTACAGCGGTGGCTGCAGCACGACCCGTGCCCTTGCCCACCTGGTTGCCCAGAACGCCGCCCACCACCGCGCCCAGAACGGCGCCAGTGCCGGTGGTCTGGCCTTGGCTGCGGCCCTGCAGGACCTCGATGTTGGACACGCGACCATATTCGGTGCCAGCCTGATTCTGCGGATAGGCAGGAGCCGTCTGGTAGCCACTCGAATAACCGCCGGAGTATTGCGGAGCAGGTGCCGGGCGGCTGTGGCCGCAAGCAGCCAGCGAAGCAGCCAGAACCACGGTGCCCACGAGGGCGAGGGGACGGGTGAATTGCATGTTCAATCTCCAGAAGTTGTTGGGGCAGGCACTGAAAAATCTCCGACGACCCAGAGCTCAATGCCCATGTACCGATTGGAACAACGCCTGAGGATGCCGCGGCGTAGACAAGGGGCCATCGCCATGTCGGTAACAGACCCATCGAAACGTAAGCGGGGTCTTACAACCCGGCCACTCACCCATCACGCGCTTGGAGCCCCGAGCGGTCCACCTCAGGACTTGCCTGTGGATCCGTAGCCCCCCTCACCCCGCTGCGTGGCCGCAAACTCGGTGACGACGTTGAACTGGGCCTGCACCACCGGAACAATCACCAATTGGGCCAGCCGCTCCATGGGCTCCAGGGTAAACGCCACATTGCTGCGGTTCCATGCGCTCACCATGAGCTGCCCTTGGTAGTCACTGTCGATCAACCCCACCAGATTGCCAAGCACGATGCCATGTTTATGCCCCAGGCCCGAGCGCGGCAAGATCAGTGCGGCATAGCCCGGGTCTTGCAGGTAGATCGCAATGCCGGTAGGCACTAGTTGCCAGGCGTTGGGCTGCAGGGTCAGCGGCGCATCCAGGCAGGCACGCAGGTCCAGCCCAGCGCTACCGGGTGTGGCGTAGGTGGGCAATTGGTCCGCCATGCGCGGATCGAGAATCTTCACATCTATCTTCACGGTTTTTTCTTTCCTGTTGCTATTCCTGTGCCACTGCGCTGCTGCGCCATTTGTCGCAGGCGATCCTGCAACGACTCCCCCCCTGCACGCCCACCCGGGGCCTGCGCGCCCCCAGCCTGCGCGGCCGATTGCATCAGCCAACCCAGTCCCCACCACACCGCGCCCATTACCACCAAGCCTGGCAGCGAGCCCTGACCAAGCAGGAACAGCGAAATGCCATGCAACACCATCATTACCAGCAATACCGATCGCACCGTGCGCAGTACGCCCGCCAGCGGCTGCATCAGCTGCAGCACATCGGGCGGCAGGACCTGAGGCAGGAAAGTCGCTGGCGCACAGTCCTTGGATGACTGAACGGCACCGTTGGTAGCGGCAGCACTTGCCTGTGCCGCTCGGGCCTTTTGCAAAGGCGCCTGGGCTGTCAGCCGCTCCACATAAGCCGCAAAGTCGCCATCGGGTGGCGTGTCCCAATCAGGCTTGGTGGCACCAGTTGTCATCACACCTCCCCACGGTGGTGGTCGTCAAGAACGCAAAGGTGACAAACGCGCGGCGATCTCAGCGATAAGCTGCTGCGCCAGCACACGCTTGGACGCGCGGGGTAACTCGCGGTGGCCCTGCGCGTCCACCAGCAGCAGGGCGTTGTCGTCCTGCCCAAAGGTAGCGGGGCCAATATTGCCCACCAGCAAGGGGACGCCCTTGCGCGTCCTTTTGGCGGTGGCATGGGCCAGCAGGTCATGGCTTTCGGCGGCAAAACCCACGCAGAAAAGATCCCCTTCCAGCGCATGCGGCGACCGGGCTACGGTGGCCAGAATGTCGGGGTTCTCGACAAACTCCAGCGAAGGGGACTGGCCCGAGCCGTCTTTCTTGATCTTTTGGTCGGACTGGTGGGCAGGGCGCCAGTCGGCCACTGCGGCTGTGGCAACAAACACCGAGGCGGCCTGGACATGCCGCTCCACGGCCGCCAGCATCTCCTGGGCGGACTGCACATTGACACGCCGAACGCCGCGTGGCGTGGGCACATGCACCGGCCCTGCGACCAGGGTGACATCGGCACCCGCCTCACGCGCCGCCCGGGCCACGGCAAAGCCCATCTTTCCGCTCGACAGGTTGGTGATGCCACGCACCGGGTCGATGGCTTCAAAGGTGGGCCCTGCCGTGACAAGCACCGACCGGCCCACAAGGGTCTTGGGCGTGAAAAAAGCGATCAGCTCGTCCAGCAGCTCCAGCGGCTCCAGCATGCGGCCGTCACCCGTCTCGCCACAGGCCTGGTCACCATTGCCCACGCCCAGCACCACGGCACCGTCCTGCGCCACCTGGGCCAGATTGCGCTGCGTGGCGGGATGCGCCCACATCTCGCGGTTCATGGCAGGGGCCAGCAGCAAAGGTACGCGCTGCGCGGGGCGCGCCAGACACAGCAGGCTGAGCAGCTCATCCGCCCTGCCCTGCACCAGCCGCGCGATGAAATCGGCGCTACATGGCGCTATCAGGATCGCGTCGGCCTCACGGCTCAGGTTGATGTGGGGCATGTTGTTGGGCTCGCGCGCATCCCACTGCGAGCCGTACACCGTGCGGCCAGACAGCGCCTGCATGGTGACCGGCGTGATGAATTGTTCAGCCGCCTCGGTCATCACCACCTGCACGGTGGCGCCCTCCTTGATGAGCTGGCGGCACAGATCGGCTGCCTTGTAGCAAGCCACGCCCCCACTCAGACCCAGAACAATGTGTTTGCCAGCAAGCTCATTCATGGCGCGAATTTAGCAGACGGGGGTGACCCTGCCCCCGGGGGTGTCGCCGGGGTGCCATCTATAATCCCAATTTCCCACCACCAAAAAAGACATGACCAAATTTGTCTTCGTCACCGGCGGTGTGGTGTCTTCCCTCGGTAAGGGAATCGCCTCAGCCTCCCTTGCCGCGATCCTCGAATCGCGGGGACTCAAAGTCACCCTCATCAAGCTTGACCCCTACATCAACGTAGACCCGGGCACCATGTCGCCGTTCCAGCACGGCGAGGTGTTCGTGACCGATGACGGCGCAGAAACCGACCTGGATCTGGGCCACTACGAGCGTTTCATCGAAACGCGCATGAAGAAAACCAATAACTTCACCACGGGCAAGATTTACCAGTCCGTGCTGGAGAAGGAACGCCGTGGCGACTACCTGGGCAAGACCGTGCAGGTCATTCCCCATGTCACCAACGAAATCCAGGAATTCATCAAGCGCGGCGCCGGCATTGGCACGCCCGATGCCGTGGATGTGGCCATCGTCGAGATCGGCGGCACCGTGGGCGACATCGAATCGCTGCCGTTCCTCGAAGCCGTGCGCCAGATGAGCCTGCGCATGGGGCCCAACAATGCGGCCTTCGTGCACCTGACCTACCTGCCCTGGATCGCGGCAGCGGGCGAGCTCAAGACCAAGCCCACCCAGCACACGGTGCAGAAGCTGCGCGAGATCGGCATCCAGGCCGACGCCCTGCTGTGCCGCGCCGACCGCCGTATTCCTGAGGAAGAGCGCGCCAAGATCTCGCTGTTCACCAACGTGCCCGAATGGGGCGTGATCAGCATGTGGGACGTGGACACCATCTACAAGGTGCCGCGCATGCTGCACGAGCAGGGCCTCGATGGCCTGATCTGCGACAAGCTGCGCCTGAACACCCCGCCCACCAGCCTCAAGCGCTGGGACGATCTGGTGCATGAGACCGAACACCCCCAGGGCGAAGTCACCATCGCCATGGTGGGCAAGTATGTGGACCTGTCGGACAGCTACAAGTCGGTCAACGAAGCCCTGCGCCACGCCGGCATGCGCAACCATGTGCGCGTGAAGATCGACCATGTCGATTCCGAGACCATCGACAGCGCCGATGCAGCCGCCAAGCTCGCCAAATACGACGCCATTCTGGTGCCCGGCGGCTTCGGCCAGCGTGGTGTGGAAGGCAAGATCGCCACGGCGCAGTTTGCCCGCGAACGCAAGGTGCCCTACCTGGGCATCTGCCTGGGCATGCAGGTGGCCACCATCGAATACGCACGCCATGTGGCAGGCCTGGCCAACGCCAACAGCACCGAGTTCGACCCCACCACGCCCCACCCCGTGATCGCACTGATCACCGAGTGGAAGGATGCAGACGGCACCATCAAGAAGCGCGATGAAAACTCCGATCTGGGCGGCACCATGCGCCTGGGCGCGCAAAGCTCGGACGTGGCCAAGGACACACTGGCCCACAGCATCTACGGCGATGTGGTGACCGAGCGCCACCGCCACCGCTACGAAGCCAACGTGAACTACCTGGACCAGTTGCGCAAGGCGGGCCTGGTGATCTCGGCGCTGACCCAGCGTGAAGAACTCACCGAAATCGTGGAGCTGCCACAAACCGTGCACCCCTGGTTCATCGGCGTGCAGTTCCACCCCGAGTTCAAGTCCACGCCCTGGAACGGCCACCCGCTGTTCAATGCCTTCATCAAGGCGGCCGTGGAACACCAGCAAGCCGCGAAAAAAGCCTAAGGGGACCTCACCATGCAGCTGTGCGGATTCAACGTCGGCCTGGACCAGCGCTTTTTTCTGATCGCAGGCACCTGTTCCATTGAAGGCCTGGAGATGTCGCTCGATGTCGCAGGCCAGCTCAAGGAAGCCTGCGCGCCACTGGGCATTCCGCTGATCTACAAAGGCTCGTTCGACAAGGCCAACCGCTCGTCGGGCACCAGCAAGCGTGGTGTGGGGCTGGAGGCCGGCCTGAAGATCCTCGATGAAGTGCGCCGCCAGCTGCAGCTGCCCATCCTGACCGATGTGCACGACGCCTCGCATGTGGCCGAAGTGGCCAGCGTGGTGGACGTGCTGCAAACACCCGCGTTCCTGTGCCGCCAGACGGATTTCATCCGCGCGGTGGCGCAAAGTGGCAAGCCGGTGAACATCAAGAAGGGCCAGTTCCTGGCGCCCTGGGACATGAAGAACGTCATCGACAAGGCCCGGTCTGCAGCGGCCGAAGTCGGCCTGTCGGAAGACCGGTTCCTGGCCTGCGAGCGCGGCGTGAGCTTTGGCTACAACAACCTCGTGGCCGACATGACCAGCCTGGCCGAGATGCGCAACTCCGGCGCACCCGTGGTGTTTGACGTGACCCACTCGGTGCAAAAGCCCGGCGGCCTGGGCGCCGTGAGCGGTGGTGCGCGCGACATGGTGCCCGTGCTGGCGCGTGCCGGCGTGGCTGTGGGCGTGGCGGGCCTGTTCATGGAAACCCACCCCCGCCCCGCCGAGGCCTGGTCGGACGGCCCCAACGCCGTACCGCTCAAGCACATGAAGGCGCTGCTGGAGACCTTGGTGGCCCTGGACGATGTCACCAAGAAAAGCGGATTCCTCGAAAACAACTTTGGAGCTTGAGACATGAGCAGTGGTTACGTCATCGCATCCGTCACCGTCACCAACCCCACGCAGTACGACGAGTACCGCAAGTGGAGCACCCTGGCCATGCAAGCCCACGGCGCTGAAGTCTGCGTGCGTGGCGGCAAGGTCGAAGTGCTGGAGGGCGACTGGAACCCCGGTCGTACCGTGATCCTCAAGTTCCCGAGCTTTGAAGCCGCTCGCGCCTTCTACGACACGCCCGAGTACCAGAAAGCCAAGGCCGCCCGCGAAGGCGCCGCCGTCATGCGCATGGTGTGTGTCGAAGGCGTCTGAGCGCACACACCCAAATCGCTCACCAATTAATAGCTGCTAGCGCTTATACAGAAGGCGCTAGAGACTTATTTGATTTAAAACTTCTGCAAAAGGAAAACCATGAGTGCCATCGTTGACATCGTCGGTCGCGAGATTCTGGACAGCCGCGGCAACCCCACCGTCGAATGCGACGTGTTGCTCGAATCGGGCGTGATGGGCCGGGCCGCCGTGCCATCGGGCGCCTCCACTGGCAGCCGCGAAGCCATTGAAATGCGCGACGGCGACAAGGGCCGCTACCTGGGCAAGGGCGTGCTCAAGGCCGTGGAATACATCAACACCGAGATCAGCGAAGCCGTGCTGGGCCTGGATGCCTCCGAGCAGGCCTTCCTGGACAAGACCCTGATCGACCTCGATGGCACCGAGAACAAGAGCCGCCTGGGCGCCAACGCCATGCTGGCCGTATCCATGGCCGTGGCCCGCGCCGCCGCCGAAGAGTCTGGCCTGCCCCTGTACCGCTACCTGGGCGGCATGGGCAGCGTGCAACTGCCTGTGCCCATGATGAACGTGATCAACGGCGGCGCACACGCCAACAACAGCCTGGACCTGCAGGAGTTCATGATCATCCCGGTGGGCGCGCCCACGTTCCGCGAAGCCGTGCGCTGGGGCGCCGAAGTGTTCCACGCGCTCAAGAAGATCCTGCACGACAAGGGCATCAGCACCGCCGTGGGCGACGAAGGCGGCTTTGCCCCCAGCGTGGAAAACCACGAAGCAGCCATCCGTCTGATCCTGCAAGCCATTGAAGCTGCGGGCTACACGGCGGGCGATCAGATCGCCCTGGGCCTGGACTGCGCTGCGAGCGAGTTCTACAAGGACGGCCACTATGTGCTGGAAGGCGAAGGCGGCCTCAAGCTCACCGCCCAGCAGTGGACGGACATGCTGGCGGCCTGGGTGGACAAGTACCCGATCATCAGCATCGAAGACGGCATGCACGAAGGCGACTGGGACGGCTGGAAGCATCTGACCGAACGCCTGGGCGACAAGGTGCAGCTGGTGGGTGACGACCTGTTCGTGACCAACACCAAGATCCTGAAGGAAGGCATCGACAAGCGCATTGCCAACTCGATCCTGATCAAGATCAACCAGATCGGTACGCTGACCGAGACCTTCGCTGCGATCGAGATGGCCAAGCGCGCTGGCTACACCGCCGTGATCTCGCACCGCTCGGGCGAGACCGAGGACAGCACCATTGCCGACATCGCGGTGGGCACGAATGCGGGCCAGATCAAGACCGGCTCGCTGTCGCGCTCGGACCGCATCGCCAAGTACAACCAGCTGCTGCGCATTGAGGAAGACCTGGGCGAGATCGCACAGTACCCTGGCCGCGCTGCGTTCTACAACCTGCGCTGAGCCCCTGGCAGCCCTCGCCTGAGCGAGCCCTCCATTGGTCTCCCGCATCGTCCCCGTCATCCTGCTGGCCCTGCTGGCAGCGCTGCACGCCCAGCTCTGGCTGGGGCGGGGCAGCGTGCCGCGCGTCAATGCGATGCAGCGGCAGATTGATGTGCAGAAGGCGGCCAACGAACAGGCCCGCCAGGCGAATGCGCGGCTGACCTCGGAGGTGCACGACCTCAAGGAAGGCCTCGATATGGTGGAAGAAAAGGCGCGCAGCGAGCTGGGCATGGTCAAGCCCAACGAGGTGTACGTGCAGTTCACACCCCGCTGATCTGCCGTGCGGGGTCACTCAGCCGCCTTGGACCACCCCGCACCGTCCACACCCACAACGCAGCCATTGACCAAGGCCTGCGCTTCATTCACCCCCGTGCGGCCGCCCTCTCCCCCCACTCCCTTGATTGCCCTGCTGGGCGCGCCCTACACGGGCGTGGAGGCGTTGGCACAGGCGCTGCAGCAGCAGATCACTCCCGGCACGGCACATATCGCCCTGCACCACCCGCACCTGGCCCACACCCCGCCCACGCCGCAGGCAGACTCCGGCGCGGTGGCATTGACCCTGCTGATGGGTCTCGACCAGCCCTGCCCTGCCGAGGAACGGACTGCGCAGGAGGCCTGCGATACCCGGCTGCGTGCGGCCCTGGCGGCTGCGGCGATACCCTACCGCGTGGTGTACGGAACGGGCGAGCAGCGCACTCGCAACGCGCTTATTGCTATACAAAATATAGCACCACAGGCATATTCCACTAGCGCAAGGTCCGCATGGGATACTGAAAATACGCCCAGAGCAGCCCGGCTGCGCGCCTGGAACTGCGAAAAGTGCAGCGACCCGGCTTGTGAGCATCGACTGTTCACGGCGCTCGTGGAGCAGCGGGATACGACACCGCCGCAAGCCATCACGCCAGACCGCGCTTGAGTTCCTTGAGAAGCAACACCACCTGGCTGGAACCATAGCGGTAACCACCGTTGAGCACCTGCACAGCCCGGTCCCATTCGCCCTGCTGGGCCAGTTCCACCAGGGTGGCGGCCTGCTCATGAAAGTATTGGTAGCGCGCCACCAGCAGCGGATAGGCCGGCTGGTCGCCCAGCAACTCGCCGCCTACGCCGTGCAACCAGCGGCCCAGCGCACTATGGTCAGCGCGGCGCACCAGCGCCGGGTCCAGCCCGACGGAGGTGCGGCCCTCCAGGTAGTCCATCAGGCGGTCTTTCCAGCGCTCGTGGGCATTGATGGCGGCGTCGATGTCCAGCGCGGCGAGCAGGGTATCGGCACGCCGCGAGTCGGGTGCCGCCGCGCTGTCGTACAGCGCCAGCGGAGGCGTAGCCGGGCTGGCCCGGTGGCCCCCCAGAACACGGCGAAGAAACTGCATGACACCCCTCGTTCATTTCCTGCGCGACCGGATGTGATCGCTTGAACGCACACAGGCCTTGCGATCGAACCTTGTGCGCCGGCCCCTCGCAGCGACAGGCGCTGCTGCAGGGTGACCCAGGAATCTTAGGCGGGGATGGCGGGGGCGATTGTCAACGATGGTCAGCCGACCACCACGCCCGATGGAGGCTGCAGACGGCTACTGGATGCCTGTGGGCCCCGGGGGCTGAGCAGCGGCGGGCGAGACAAAAATCTGCGCAGCATCCACGGCATCAAACCGGTACTGCTGGCCGCAGAACTCGCAACCCACTTCGATGTCGTCGCGCTCGGCGAGGATGCTCTCGGCCTCTTCAGCGCCCAGGTTGCGCAGCATGTTGCTCACGCGCTCGCGGCTGCAGGTGCAGGCAAAACGCGGGCCGCTGGCGCCCTGCTGGGGTTCAAAGCGCAGCAACTTTTCTTCCCAGAACAGGCGGCGCAGGATGGTGTCCACGTCCAGCGTCAGCAGTTCTTCGCGGGTCAGGCTGGCAGCCAGGTGCGCAATGCGGTTGTAGTCCTCGTTGTGGCCGATCTGGTCTTCGTTCTCGCGGTGCGAGAGGCCCGCGGCCAGATTGCCCTCGCCCTTGATGGGCATGCGCTGGATCAAGAGGCCTGCCGCCACCTGGTCGTTGGCGCCGAGCACCAGAATGGTGTCGAGCTGCTCGGACTGCAGCATGTAATGCTGCAGCACGTCCGACAGACGCTCCAGCTTTTCGTGGTGGTCGCCGTGCAGTGGCACCACGCCCTGGTAGGGCTGCTGGCCGGGGTGGCGGTCCTTGGGGTCCAGGGTGATGGCGCAGCGGCCACCGCCGCCCACATTGACCATCTGGCTCAGCTTCGCTTCCGGCAGCACCTCGCCATTCACGGTGGCTGTAGCGCGCAGGCTCAGGTCCGACTGCACCTCGGCCACGGCCAATTTGACGGGGCCATCACCAAACACCTGCAGCACCAGCGCGCCGTTGAACTTGATGTTGGACTGCATCAGCACGCCGGCGGCCGCCATCTCGCCCAGCAGCTCGCTCACGGGGGCGGGATAGGCGCCGGTGGCGGTGTTGCCCGCCCGGCGCTTCAGGATCTCGGTCCAGGCATCGGTGAGGCGCACGATCATGCCGCGCACGGGCAGACCATCGAAAAGAAACTTGTGGAGTTCAGACACGCAGGGATTCCAGGAGAAAAATAGCAGCAGCGAGCGCCGGTGGGGGGCGTTCAGCCGATCTTGTGCAGGCCGTGTTGGAAGCGGCGCGCATTGTCGATGTAGTGCTGGGCGCTCTGGCGCAGGCCTTCGATCTGCTCAGGGGTGAGTTCACGCACGGCCTTGGCCGGGCTGCCGATGATCATGGAGCCATCGGGAAACTCCTTGCCCTCGGTGACCAGCGCACCCGCACCCACCAGGCAGTTCTTGCCGATCTTGGCGCCGTTGAGCACCACAGCGCCAATGCCGATCAGCGATTCGTCGCCGATGGTGCAGCCGTGCAGCATGACCTGGTGGCCCACCGTCACCCGCTCGCCCACCACCAGGGGCTTGCCGATGTCGGCGTGCAGCACGCTCGCGTCCTGGATGTTGGAGCCTGCGCCGATGGTGATGCTCTCGGTGTCGCCGCGCACCACGGTGCCGAACCACACGCTGGCGTCTTCACCCAGCACCACATTGCCCATCACCTGCGCGCTGTCGGCCACCCAGGCCGACGCCGCCACTTGGGGAGCCACACCGTCGAGTTCGTAAATTGCCATGCACCCACTCCGCTGAAACAAAAGAAGCGGCACGCCATGGCGCGCCCTGAGAGGTCGCCAATCGTTACAAAGCGCAAGCCTTGGTGCCGATGGCAAGGCCTAGAATTGTAAGGATGGAGCTTCGCCACCGTGCACTGCAGGTCTTGTGCCTGGCAGACCCCGAACAAAAAGCGGCTGCAGCGCTAGACCTGTATGCCCAGGCAGCTACGCTTTCGATAGCAGATACTACCCCTGCGGCCCCCACCGACCCGGACGCACTGCCCGGCCGTCCCGAGCGCCCCGAACTGCTGCGCCACACCCAGGTGGCCCGCCGCTCGCCCGCTACCCCCGAGGGCCGGGCCATCCTCATCCACGCCATCGCCCACATCGAGTTCAACGCCATCAACCTGGCGCTGGACGCCGTGTGGCGCTTTGACGGTATGCCCCGCACCTACTACCAGGACTGGATGCGCGTGGCGGCCGAAGAGGCCAAGCACTTCAGGCTGCTGCGCGACCACCTGCGCAGCCAGGGCCACGACTATGGGGACTTCCCGGCCCACCAGGGGCTGTGGACCATGTGCGAGAAAACCCGGCACGACGTGCTGGCCCGCATGGCCCTGGTGCCTCGCACGCTGGAAGCCCGGGGGCTCGACGCCACGCCGCAGATCCAGGCCAAGCTGCGCCAGGTGGGCACGCCCGACGCCCTGGCCGCCGTTGCCATCCTGGACGTGATCCTGCATGACGAGGTGGGGCATGTCGCCATCGGCAACCACTGGTACCGCTGGCTGTGCGACCGCGCGGGCCAGGACCCGGAATCCCTCTACGGCGCGCTGGTGCAGCGGTACGAAGCCCCCCGACTGAAGCCACCGTTCAATGAGTCGGCGCGACGCAGCGCCGGTTTCAGCGACGCCGAGCTGCGCTGGCTGCAGCAGGCCTAATCACCAAGCCATGTGTTGACGATCCGAGGGGAATACGATGGCTCCTACAATTCTTGGCGATGCCCCCAGCGGGCCAGCGCACCCTCTTTCAAGAACTCCAAGCCCACGCCCATGACCCAAGCCTTCACCCCTGGCACACCGCCCGCGCCACCACCGGGCAACCAATCGTCGGTCGCCATGATTGCGCGCCAAGCCATCGTGAACGCACAACAGGTGGTGGTGGGCTACGAGCTGTTCAACCGCTCGCGCAGCGGAGCCGCCCACACGGCCGCCACCGACGTGATCCTGGTGTTCACCGCCCTGTCGCACGCCGGCACCGAGGAGCTGGTGGGCAAGAAGCTGATCTTCGTCAACTGCACCCATGAGAGCCTGTCGGGCGGCCACCTGGAGCTGGTGGACCCCGACAAGGTGGTGCTGGAGATTCCGCCCCTGGGCCATGCGGCCGCCGAAGAGGTCGCCACGCGCCTGCCCATCCTGACCGAGCTGCGCGACCGGGGCTTTCACCTGGCCTTCAACCACACGGTGCTGCAGTCGGCGTACGCGCCGTGGCTGCCGCTGGCGGACTACATCAAGCTGGACCTGTCGGTGCTGGCACCTGACCAGCTCGCGGTGCTGATCAGCTACGCGGGCCGCCACTGCAAGGCCGAACTGATCGCCGAGAAGGTGGAGACGGCCCAGCAGTACGACATGGTGTCCAGCCAGGGGGTGCAGCTGTTCCAGGGCTACTGGTTTGCCCGCCCTGCCCTGGTCGAGACCAAGCTGCTCACGCCGTCGCAGGCCAGCATCATCGAGCTGATCAACCAGGTGCGCAAACAGGCCAGCACCGACGAGATCGAAGAGGTGCTCAAGAAGGATGCGGGCCTGGCCTTCAACCTGATGCGCCTCATCAACTCCGCCGGCTTTGGCCTGTCGCGCGAGATCACCTCCTTCCGCCAGGCCGTGATGCTCATGGGCCTGAAAAAGCTGTTCCGCTGGGCGGCGCTTTTGCTGACCGCGTCGCGCAACAACGGCACGCCGTCGTCGGTGGGCCACACCGCCGTGGTGCGCGGGCGCCTGATGGAGCTGCTGGCACTGGAGACACTGCCCCCCGAGGAAGCCGACCAGGCCTTTGTGGTGGGCATCTTCTCGTTGCTGGATGTGATGCTCTCCATGCCCATGGAGTCGGCCATTGGCCTGCTCAACGTGCCCGAACCCGTGGCGGCCGCGCTGCTGCGGCGCGAAGGCTTCCTGGGTGACCTGCTGACCCTGGCCGAGGCCTGCGAGTCCAGCGACGACGCCGTGTTTGACCGCGCTGCCGGCCTGCTGCACCTGACCAGCCAGCAGATCAACTTTGCCCACCTGCAGGCGCTGGCCTGGGCCGACCACATCAGCGACTGACAGCTACCGCCGCCACACTGGCGGCCCCCGGTCAGACTTTGGTTCTCTGCCAACGCCCGGCGGTCTAGAATGATCGCCAGCCCTTCATTTCAGTGGACCCCATGTCGAGCACACCCGAACAAGACACCCCGGACGCCGCAGCGCCTGTGGTCGATCCCGTGGACGAGAACCTTGCCATCATTGCGCGCCAGGCCATCGTGGACGAAAGCCGCGCGGTCTATGGCTACGAGCTGTTCGACCGCTCCACCGCGTCCGACTCACACACCGCCGCCAGCGATGCAGCCCTGCTGTTCAATGCCCTGTCCTACGCGGGCACCGAGGCCCTGGTCGGCAAGAAGACGGTGTTCATCAACTGCACGCATGACAGCCTCTCGGGCGGCCACCTGGAGCTGATCCACCCCGAAAAGGTGGTGCTGGAGGTGCCACCGCTGCCCGACAGCGCCACCCCCGAAGAAATCGAAGGCCGCGTGCCCACGCTGGAGGCGCTGCGCACACGTGGCTTTCGCCTCGCGTTTGACCAGCAGGCCCTCAAGCGCGCCTACACCAGCTGGCTGCCGATGGCGGCGTTCATCAAGCTGGACATGCAGGCCTTCAAGCCCGAGCTGGCGGCCCCCCTGGTCAAATTTGCCACCACCCACAGCAAGGCCACGCTGGTGGCCGAAAAGGTCGAAACGGCTGCGCAATACGAGCTGATGCGCGATCTGGGCGTCAAGCTGTTCCAGGGCTACTGGTTTGCGCATCCCTCGCTGGTCAAGGCCACCACCATCCGCCCCTCACAGGCCACCATCATCCAGCTCATCAACCTCGTGCGCAAACAGGCCAGCACGGCGGAGATCGAAGACCTGCTCAAGAAAGACCCCACCCTGTCTTTCAACCTGCTGCGTTTCATCAACTCGTCGGGTTTTGGCCTGTCGTGCGAGATCACCTCGTTCCGCCACGCGGTGATGATCCTGGGGCTGAAAAAGCTGTTCCGCTGGGCGGCCCTCTTGATGACCACCTCGCGTGCGGGTGGTGCACCACCAGCCGTGGGCCAGACTGCCGTGGTGCGCGGCCGCCTGATGGAGCTGCTGGCTGCCGAGCTGCTGCCGCCCGAAGAATGCGACAACGCCTTCGTCGTTGGCGTGTTCTCGCTGCTGGACACCATGCTGGGCGTGCCGCTCGAAAAGGCGCTGGAGTCCGTGGCTCTGCCCGAACCCGTGATGGACGCCCTGCTGCGTGGCACCGGCGTGTTTGCCCCGTTCCTGGAGCTGACCAAAGCCTGCGAAAGCGGCGATGAAGTGGCCTTTGCCAAGAACGCCGATGCGCTGCACCTGTCCAACCGCCAGGTGAACTGGGCCCACCTGCAGGCGCTGACCTGGGCCGAGAGCCTGAACGAAGAATAGTCCCGGCCTTCCCCTTAAAAGCCCACAGGCCCTGCTTTGACAGGGCCTGTGGCGTTTCTGGGGCTCAACACCCCTGCACACGGTCAGTTGCCCTGAATTCCTGCCGCGCGGATGATGCGCGCGTTGTTCTCGGACTCCAGCGCAATCTGGCGCGCGAACTCGGCCGTGGTGCCACCCGTGGGCACGTTGTCAGTGGCATCGAGCTTGGCGCGAATGTCTGGCAGGGCCAACGCCTTGTTCACCTCGGTATTGATGCGTGTGATGACCGTCTTGGGCGTCTGGGCCGGGGCATAGAGGCCAAACAGGGACGAGAGATTGGCTGCAGGCTGACCCAGCTCGGCGAGCGTGGGCACCTGGGGCAGCGAATCCAGCCGCGCCGGAGCCCCCACCGCCAGCGGCTTGAGCTTGCCCGCCTGGATGTGCTGCAGCACCGCTGGGCCGGCGTTGGTCGATAGCACCTCAAACTGCCCGCCCAGCGCGTCATTCATCTGCTGGCCGCCGCCCTTGTAGGGGATGTGCGTGATCTGCACCTGGGCCACCGACTGGATCTGCTCCAGCATGATGTGCCCCAGCGACGCCTGCCCCGACGTGGCCCATCGCACCGTGCCGGGCTGAGCCCGCGCACGCGCGATCAGGTCCTTGAAGTCGGTCGCACGGCTCGCCGGCGTGCCCAGCAGCAGCACGGGCGAATACATCACGCTGACCACGGGCGCAATGTCCTTCTGCGGATCGAAAGGGGACTTGCCCAGGTGCGGATTGAGCGCCAGGGGGCTGACCGCCGCAAAGCCCAGCGTGTAGCCATCGGGCGCCGCCTTGGCCACCGCGTCCACGCCCAGGCTGCCACTGGCGCCTGCCTTGTTTTCAATGACCACGGGGGTGCCCAGCTGAATGGCCAGCTTGTCGGCCAGCGCGCGGGCGACGTTGTCGCTCACGCCCCCCGCCGGGTAGGCCACGATGATGCGGATGGGTTTGGCGGGCCACGCCTGGGCCGAAGCCACGACGGGCGAGGCCGCCAACGCGACCGCAGCGGCAGCCACCAACCGGCGGCGAGAAAAATGCAGATTCATGGTGAGAGCCAATGGAGAAGAGTTCGATGGGCGGCCGTCCGGTCCACCCGTCAATCCAGTTCGAGCTTGCGCTCGCGGATCAGCTTGGCCCACTTGTCGTTCTCGCCCTTCACAAAGCCGAAGAATTCCGTGGGCCCGAGAGAATGTACCTCCGAACCTGTGGACGCGAACTTGGCCTTCACCTCCGCTTGTGCCAGCACCTTGGCCAGTTCGGCGGCCAGCTTGTCCACCACCTCCTTGGGCATGCCTGCGGGGCCCACCAGCCCCTGGAAACCGACGGATTCCATGCCGCCGAGCCCAAGTTCAGCGACCGTTGGCACGTCGGGCAACTGCGGGTCGCGGCGTGGGCCCGTCACTGCCAGCGCCTTCAGCTTGCCGCCCTTGACCTGCGGCAGCAGCACCGGCCCTGCATCGATCAGCAACTGCGTCTGTCCGCCGATCAAGTCCTGAACAGCCGGGGCGCTGCCTTTGTAGGGCACATGCGTCACATCCAGCCCGGTCGCCTGGCTCATCAGCTCGCCATTCAGGTGGGTGGAGGTGCCCGCACCGCCCGATGCGAAGTTCACCTTGCCAGCGTTGGCCTTGGCCCATGCCACCCATTCCTTGAGGTCCTTGGCAGGGTGGTCCGGCCGGGTGACCGCGATGTAGCTGCCCTGGCTGATCTGGCCGATGTAGCTGAACTGCTTGAGCGGGTCGTACGGCATCTTGCGCTGCAAGTACGGTGCGATAGCGAACGGGCCGGTATTGGCCAGCAGCAACGTGTAGCCATCGGGCGCGGCCCGGGTCAGCTCGGTCGCCGCCAGCATGCCGCCGGCACCGGGCTTGTAGTCCACCACGATCTGCTGCTTGAGAAGCTCCTGCAGCGGCACCTGCACGGTGCGCGCGGCAAAGTCGATGCCGCCGCCCGGCGGGTACCCCACGATGAGGCGGATGGGCTTGGCTGTGGGCCAGGCCTGCGCCATGGCCAGGGTGGCAGCCCCCAGCAGCAGTGCGCTGGTGATGAGTTTTTTCATGCAATGTCTCCTTGTTGTGGTGTGGGAAAACCGGTCTGGCGCGCCGCTCAGCCCACGCCAGTGTGGTGTTGCACGCTATCCACGGGGGTGATGCTGCGCGTGCAGGGACTTGAGCCGCTCGCGCGCCACGTGGGTGTAGATGGTGGTGGTGGAGATATCCGCATGGCCCAGCAACAGCTGCACCACGCGCAGGTCGGCGCCGTGGTTGAGCAGGTGCGTGGCAAACGCGTGGCGCAGCGTGTGCGGCGACAGGGGCACCGTGATACCCGCCACCTGCGCCCACTTCTTCACTATGACCCAGAACATCACGCGCGTCATGCCGCTGCCGCGCTGGGTGACGAACAGGTCGTCGGTCTGCTGCCCGCCCAGGATGGCGCCGCGGGCCTCGTTCAGATAGCGCTCCAGCCAGGCACGCGCCTCTTCGCCAAACGGCACCAGGCGCTCCTTGCTGCCCTTGCCCATCACCCGCAGCACGCCTTCGTTCAGGCCGACCTGGTAGGTCTTGAGCGTGACCAGCTCGGTCACGCGCAGGCCGCTGGCATACATCAGCTCCAGCATGGTGCGGTCGCGCAGGCCCAGGGGATTGCCAAGGTCGGGCGCGTTCAGCAGCGTCTCCACCTGCGCCTGCGACAGGGTCTTGGGCACACGCAGCGGCTGGCGCGCAGCCTGCAGCCGCACCGTGGGGTCGGCGGTGATGCGCCGCTCGCGCAGCGCCCAGTGAAAGTAGCGGCGCAACACCGTGAGGCGCCGGTTGGCCGAAGTGGCGCGGGTCTGCGCATGGCGGGCGGCAAAGTAGGCCTGCAGGTGGTGTTCGGCCGTGTCGTCCAGCGCCAGGGCGGGCTGCTGGTCGGCCAGCCACTGCACATACAGCGTCAGGTCGCGCCGGTAAGCGGCCAGCGTGTTGCGCGACAGGCCATCTTCCAGCCACAGGGCGTCCACAAAGGTGTCGATGGCGTTCAGACTGGGAGCAAGCATCCAAAAACCATAGCATGCATTGCACGCATTCAACTCCACGGGCACAAAAAAGCCGCCCGAAGGCGGCTGTGGATGGAAGCGGTGTCTTTTATTCCAGCGTCAGCTTCTGCTTGACGACCACATCCTTGTAGACCGCGAACTCGGCCTTGATCTGCTCTGCAAACTGCTCGGGCGTGTTGCCGATCACGAGCGAGCCCGTGTCTTCGATGCGCTTCTTCACGGCCGGGTCTTCCAGGGCCTTGCGCACACCGGCGTTGATCTTGTCCACCACATCCTTGGGCAGACCCTTGGGACCCACGATGCCGTAGTAGGCCATGCGGTTCACCGGCTCCAGGCCCAGTTCCTTGAAGGTGGGCACATTGGGCAGGGCCGCCACGCGCTGGGGCGCCGCAACGACGATGGGCACCAGGCGGTTTTCCTTGATGAAGGGCAGCGCCGAGGGCAGGTTGTCAAAAATCATGGGGACCTGGCCCGCCACGGTGTCGTTCAGGGCCGGGCCCGCGCCCCGGTAGGGGATGTGGGTCACAAAGGTGCCCGAGAGGTTCTTGTACAGCTCCATCTGCAGGTGGCCGATGCCGCCCGTGCCGGACGACGAGTACGAATACTTGCCAGGCGACTTCTTGAGTTCCGCCACAAACGCCTTGTAGTCCTTGGCCGGGAAGCTGGGGTTCACCGCAATGATGTTGGGGGTGGCCGCAATGTTGATGATGGGCGAGAAGTCCGTCAGCGGGTTGTACGGCGTCTTGGGGTTGATGGCGGGGTTGGCTGCGGTGGTGGACACGGTGGCCACGCCCAGCGTGTAGCCGTCGGCCGTGGCACGGGCGAGTTCGGCCGCACCCACAATGCCGCCGCCACCGGCCTTGTTGTCCACGATCACGCTTTGGCCAAGCACGCGGCCCAGGGGCTCGGCGATCACGCGCGCAATGATGTCGGTGGTGCCACCGGGTGCAAAGGGCACCACCAGCCGGATCACCTTGTTGGGGTAGCCTTGTGCGGCAGCCGATCCAGCTGCGGCAGCCAGTACGGTCAGCGCAAGCCATTGACGACGATGCATGGAAATCTCCTTCGTGCGGGGTAACAACAAACAGCGCAGATGGTATGCCCAACGCACGCCAAACCGCCCTGCGGATTCCACATAAGGGCTAACCCTAGAAACAAAGTGGGGGTGGGCAGTCCCCCTGCCCCATTCAGCCTGCCGGGAGCCCCCGTGCGGCTTGCCATGCATCAAGTATTCTCGGTGTGTGAACTACGCCCAACTTCTGCTCCCCGACTTTTCACTCATCTTCCTGGGCTACCTGATCTGCCGGTACACCGCCCTGAACCGCTCGGTCTGGCAGCCGGTGGAGAGTCTGGTGTACTACCTGCTGTTCCCGGTGCTGCTGTTCCAGTCCATCGTCAAAAGCCCGATGGATATTGGCGCCGCGTCGGGGCTGATTGGCGCGGGCATGCTGTCGGGCGTGATCGGCATCGCTCTGGCCTACAGCCTGCCGCACTGGCCCTGGGTGGGCAAGCACATCGATGTGCGCGACCATGCAGCCAGCGCGCAGGTGGCGTTCCGCTTCAACTCCTTCATTGGCCTGGCGATTGCCGAGCGGCTGGCAGGGACCCAGGGCCTGCTGATGATCGCGGTGCTGATTGGCGTGTGCGTGCCGCTGTTCAATGTGGCTGCGGTGTGGCCCATGGCCCGGCACGGGCAGCACAGCTTTGCGCGCGAGCTGTTGCGCAACCCGCTGATCATCGCCACCGCCTCGGGGCTGGTGGCCAATCTGCTGGGCTTCCAGATCCCCGAATGGGCCGTGCCCACGGTCAGCCGCATCAGCGCTGCATCGCTGGCGCTGGGCCTGATGGCGGCCGGAGCGGGGCTGCAGTTTGGTCTGCTCACGCGGGGCAAGACACTGAGCGTGTCGGTGCTGGCCATCCGCCACCTGGTGCAGCCGCTGGTGGCGTTTGGCATGGCCCGCATGTTCGGGCTCGATGCCGTGCAGACCACCGTGCTGCTGGCGTTTGCAGCCTTGCCCACGGCATCGACCTGCTATGTGCTGGCGGCGCGCATGGGCTACAACGGGCCGTATGTGGCGGGGCTGGTCACGCTGTCTACCTTGCTGGGCATCGTGAGCCTGCCGTTTGCACTGGGGGTGCTGCGATGAGCCGGGGCCTGAACCGCAGGCGGCTGCTCGGCGCCAGCCTGGCCACCGCGTTCGGCCTGGTCGCCTGCGGCCGCAAACCTGCGCGTGCCCAGGCCGTCCCGGCAGGCGCCACGGTCCTGGCGCTGGGCGACTCGCTCACGTCGGGCGTGGGAGCCTCGGCCGACACCGCCTACCCCGCCGAACTGGCGCGCCTGACGGGCTGGAAGGTGGTCAACGGCGGTGTGTCGGGCGACACCTCGGCCCAGGCGCTTGCGCGCCTGCCGGGCCTGCTGCAACAGCACCAGCCCGCGCTGGTCATCGTGGGCATTGGCGGCAATGACTTTTTGCGGCGCCAGAGTGCTGCCACCGCGCGCACCAACATCCTGCGCATCTGCACCGAGGCACGGGCCAGCGGCGCCCAGGTGCTGCTGGTGGCTGTGCCCGAACTGTCGCTCATGGCCGCTGCCGGCCGCCTGAGCGACCACCCACTGTACGAGGAGGTTGCCGCAGAGCTGAAGATCCCGCTGCATGCCAAAGGCTGGTCGAGCGTGCTGGCGCAAGAGCGGTTGCGGTCGGACCAGATCCACGCCAACGCTGCCGGATATGCGGAGTTCGCCCAGGGGCTGGTGGGCACTTTGCGGCAGACGGGGCTGCTGGTGCAGTGAGGCCCCGGCACAACGACCGTTACTCCTATTTTGATAGCTGCCAAGGCATATTGCACTAGCGCTACCAGGCAATTTCCTCCAAAAACGCCCTCAAGCAGCGTCCAGAGCCCAGGCCACATGCTCCCGCACCAGCGCGCTGGCATCCTCGGCCCGCGACTGCAGCGCAGCGCGCAAGGCCCCATCGCCCGTGGCACGCAGCGCATTGCCCAGCGCCACGGCCACATTGCGCAGCCAGCGCTCATGGCCGATGCGGCGGATGGGGCCGCCCTCGGTCATGCGCAAAAAGGTGGCTTCGTCCCACGCAAACAGGTGCACCAGCTGTTGGCCCGACAGGCCCTTGCGCTCGTCAAAATCCGGCAGGCGGGTAACCTGCGCAAACTTGTTCCAGGGGCAAATCAGCTGGCAGTCGTCGCAGCCATAGATGCGGTTGCCCATCAGCGGGCGCAGCTCCACAGGGATGGGCCCGGCGTGTTCGATGGTGAGGTACGAGATGCAGCGCCGCGCGTCAACGCGGTGCGGCGCGACGATGGCCTGTGTGGGGCAGATGTCGATGCACGCGCTGCAGCTGCCGCAGTGCGGGGTGACGGGCTCGCTCTGGGGCAGCGCCATGTCCACATAAATCTCGCCCAGGAAGAACATGGACCCCGCCTCGCGGTTGAGCACCAGCGTGTGCTTGCCGCGCCAGCCCTGGCCGCTGCGCGCGGCCAGCTCAGCCTCCAGCACCGGCGCGGAGTCGGTGAACACGCGGTGGCCAAACGGGCCGATGGCCTCGGCGATGCGGTCGCTGAGCTTTTGCAGCCGGGCGCGCAGCACCTTGTGGTAGTCCCGGCCACGGGCATAGACGGAGACGATGCCCTCGTGCGGGCGCTGCAGGCGTGAGAGTTCGGCCGCCTGCCAGCCCCCGGGCGCATCCCTGGCGGTATCGCGCGGCAAATAATCCATGCGCGCCGTGATCACACTCACAGTGCCGGGCACCAGCTCGGCCGGGCGCGCGCGCTTCATGCCGTGGGATGCCATGTAATGCATGTCACCATGGAAGCCCTGCGCCAGCCAGGCCGCAAGACCCGGCTCGGCCGCAGACAAGTCCACCCCCGCCACGCCGATTTGGGAAAATCCCAGCTCGCGGGCCCACTCCTGCATTTGAGGAACGAGTTGACTGTTGCACCACATACCGGCCAGATTGTAGAAAGCGGCACCGATGCTGCGGCCCCCCCCCCTGCAGAAGCCACGCGCCATTTCACCTGGCACAGCGAGGAAGACACCGCCGCCTTTGCCCAGCGCCTGGCCGCCCAGCCCCTGCTGGCCAACGCCTTCGTGACCCTGCACGGCGACCTGGGCGCGGGCAAGACCACCCTGGTGCGCCACCTGCTGCGCGCGCTGGGCGTGCAGGGCCGCATCAAGAGCCCCACCTACGCGGTGGTGGAGCCCCACGAGGCGCCGGGTCTCTCGATCTGGCACTTCGACTTCTACCGTTTTGACGATCCGCGCGAGTGGGAAGACGCCGGTTTCAGGGACATTTTTGCCAACCCCGGTCTCAAGGTGGCAGAATGGCCGGAAAAGGCCGCAGCGCTTACCCCGCTTGCAGACCTTGCTATCCACATTGAAGCAATGGATGACACCGAAAGGAAGGTCACGCTGCATGCCCCCACCGCCACGGGGCGCAGCCTGCTGCAAGCTCTCTGAGACACCGTGAACGAACCCACCCTGCCCGACCGCCACGCCGCTTACCAGCCATCGCGCCGTGCCGTGCTGCGCGCCAGCAGCCTGGTGCTGCTGCTGGGCGCACAGCAGATTGCACGCGGCGCCACCATCGTGGCCGTGCGCGTCTGGCCCGCACCCGAATACTCGCGGGTGACCATCGAGTCCGATGGCGCGCTGGTGGCCAAGCAGTTCTTCGTGACCTCGCCGCCGCGCCTGGCGGTGGACATCGAGGGCATCGACCTGAGCCCCGAGCTGCGCGAACTGGTGGCCAAGGTCAAACCCGACGACCCCAACATCGCGGGCATCCGCGTGGGCCAGAACGCACCGGGGGTGGTGCGCCTGGTGGTGGACCTCAAGCAGCCCGCCATGCCGCAGGTGTTCACCCTGCCACCCGTCGCCGCCTACCGCCACCGGCTGGTGTTTGACCTGTACCCCGCAGCGCCTGTGGACCCGCTGGAGGCACTGATTGCCGAGCGCCTGCGCGATGCCAGCGGCCCGGCCGCCACGCCTGCGCCATCGCCCGCACCGGCCACAGCCCGCGCCGCAGAGCACGACCCGCTGGGCGACCTGATCGCGCAACGCGCCAATGGCCCCGCGCAGTCCGGCACCACAGCCCAACCGCCCGTGGTGGCCGCAGCACCCGCGCCCAGCGCCGCCCCTGCCGCGCCCTCACGACCTGGCAACCGCCCCACAGCCACCGAGACCGACCGCATCATCATCGTGGCACTCGACCCTGGCCACGGGGGCGAAGACCCCGGCGCCATCGGTCCCTCCGGCACCCGCGAAAAAGATGTGGTGCTGCGCGTGGCCCATCTGCTGCGCGACCGCATCAACGCCACCACCGTGGGTGGCAACCCCATGCGCGCCTACCTTACGCGCGATGGCGACTACTTTGTGCCCCTGGGCACCCGCGTGCAAAAAGCCCGGCGCGTGCAGGCCGACCTGTTCGTCTCCATCCATGCCGATGCCTTCACCACGCCAGAGGCCCGTGGCGCCAGCGTGTTTGCGCTGAGCCAGGGCGGGGCCTCCAGCACGGCCGCCCGCTGGCTGGCCAACAAGGAGAACCAGGCCGACCTGGTGGGCGGCATCAACGTGCAGTCCAAGGACCAGCATGTGCAGCGCGCGCTGCTGGACATGAGCACCACCGCGCAGATCAACGACAGCCTCAAGCTCGGCACCGTGCTGCTGGGGGAGATCGGCAACGTGGGCAAGCTGCACAAGCCGCGCGTGGAACAGGCGGGCTTTGCCGTGCTCAAGGCGCCTGACATCCCGAGCGTGCTGGTCGAAACCGCCTTCATCAGCAACCCCGAAGAAGAAAAGCGCCTGCGCAGCAGCGCCTACCAGGAGCAGCTGGCCGACGCGCTGATGCGCGGCATCACGCGCTACTTCGCCAAGAACCCGCCACTGGCGCGCAGCCGGTCGGTGTAGGCAGGCAGGGACATAGCGCGCGGGACGCGCCGCCCACCTTGCGCGCACTGCAAACTGCAGGCACAGTAGCCTGGCATCGGCCGGGCGCGCACCGCGCCTTGGCCAGCAAGGAGAACTGCCATGGCCCTGCCCCACGCCCAATCTGGTCAGATCGTCAGCGTGCGTCCCCTGGGAGCACGACTGGCCGACACCGTCACCACCGCCGTCCTTAAAGCCGGCCAGCTCGAAGTCATGCGGGTGGTCCTGCCCGTGGGCAAATCCATGAAAGAACACCAGACGCCCGGCGAGGCCACCGTGCAGTGCATCGAGGGCGTGGTGGAGTTTGCGAGCGAGCTGGGCGTGCAGCAATTGCATCCCGGCGACTTTGTGCACCTGGCACCGCGCGCGCTGCATTCGCTCAAAGCGGTAGAACCTGCCTCACTGCTGGTGACGATGTGCCTCAAGCCTGCGGAGAAAACCTGAGGCCTCTTCGGCCTCTTGGCTTATTGGCTTCTTTGCACTCCGGGCCCCGAAGGCCTGAGGGGGTGAAGACCGTGCGGCACTGAAGGCGGTCAGCGCCCCAGCCGGAACACGCTCACGATCTCTGACAACCGCGCCGCCTGGTGCTTGAGGCTGTCAGCCGCCGCAGCGCTCTGCTCCACCAGGGCCGCATTCTGCTGGGTGACCTGGTCCAGCTGCATCACCGCCTCGCCCACCTGGCTGATGCCGATGGTCTGCTCGCCCGTGGCGCTGGAGATTTCGCCAATCAGGTCGCTCACCCGCTGCACCTGGGCGACGATGTCTTCCATGCTCTGCCCGGCGTTGCTCACCAGCTGGGTGCCGTTCTCCACCTTCTCGACACTGGCACTGATCAGGGCCTTGATCTCCTTGGCCGCCTCGGCGCTGCGCTGGGCCAGGCTGCGCACTTCGCTGGCCACCACTGCAAACCCACGGCCCTGCTCGCCGGCACGGGCTGCCTCTACCGCCGCGTTCAGCGCCAGGATGTTGGTCTGGAACGCGATGCCATCGATCACGCTGATGATATCGGTGATCTTTCGGGACGCGGCCGAGATGTCCTGCATGGTGGTCACCACCTGGCCCACCACCACGCCGCCCTTGACCGCAGCCTGCGATGCCGAGCCGGCCAGCGTGGCCGCCTTGCGCGCGGTGTCGGCGTTGTTCTTCACGGTGCTGGTGATCTCTTCCATGGAGGCGGCCGTTTCCTCCAGGTTGCTGGCCTGTTCCTCGGTGCGCTGGCTCAGGTCGGCATTGCCCATTGCGATCTCGCTGGAGCCCGTGGCAATGCTGTCGCTGCTGTGCCGCACGTCGCCCACGATGCGCACCAGCGAGGTCTGCATGCCCTGCATGGCACGCATCATCTCGGCCACCTCGCCATGCCCTTGCACCTCGATGGGTTGGGACAGGTCACCCTCGCCAATGCGCTGCGCCACCGCGCTCACCGCCCCCAGCGAGCGGCGGATGCGCTGCACCACCACCCAAGACAGCACCACCAGCAGCGCCAGCCCTGCCAAACCCGCCACCAGCACGGTCATGCGGTAGGACTGGATGAGCTCTGCCGCCTCGGCCGCCTGCTCGGCCGAGCGGCGCACCTGGTAATCCACCATCTTGTCGGCCACAGCGTTGTATTTGTCCAGCACTGGCGCAAACGTGCCCAGCGCATAGGCGCGCGCCTGGGCCATGTCACCCGCCTTTTTCAGCTCCAGCGACTTGTCGCGCGACTCCAGGTACGATTTGCGGATGGTGGCCAGCTCTTCCTGGATGCGCAGGCCCTCCGGGCTGTTTTCCAGCTCGGTATAGCGCTTTTGCACCTTGCTGGTGTCGGCGGTGGTGGCGGCCACTGCCTCCTTGAAATAGTTCTGGAGGTCATCGCCCTCGGTCTGGGCGATGGAGAACACACGCGTGGAATTGACGGCGATGTTGCTGCGCCAGCGCAGCGCCAGTTGCAGCCGCTCCACCTGCTCGGTGGCCAGCTGATCCACGGTAGCCCCCAGGCGCTGCACACGCACCAGGCTCAGCGCCAGGACGACCACCAGCGCCAGCACCGCCACGCCCACAATCAACCCGATCTGCTGCGCCACCGTCAGCTGGGTGCCCACGCCGCCCCGGCCGGCTTGCTGGATGTGCTGGGTCATCGCGTGTCCTTGTGTAAGTTTTGTATGACAAGGAAATGATCTGCCTGCGCAACCCGGTTGGCAACAGCGACAGGCGCAGGGAAACCCTTAGTTCCTCCTGTGCCGCCTGTCCTACACCCAGCACCCTTGCCTGCCTACAGCCACCGCGCGGCCGGGCAGCGACAGTAGAGGCACAGGTCGAGCTTCAGCCGCTATCGCGGTTTGGGGACCACGGCCTGACTCCACAACCATCAAGGAATCTCGCCATGAACATCCGTCACATTCTTCTTGCGACTACCTGCACTGCGGCCCTGGCACTGGGTGGTTGTGCATCCAACCCCACCAACGCCCAGGTCGGCACTGGCGTCGGCGCCGTGGTCGGCGGCGTTGCCGGTAACGCCATCTTCGGCGGCCCTGTGGGCACCATCGGCGGTGCCGCTGCCGGCGCCCTCATCGGCCATGAAGTGGGCGAAGACCGCGACCAACGCCGCCCTTACCGCCGTTAAGCCCCTGGGACTTCCCTCCCCGCCCAGAGCGGTGATCTGGGCATAAAAAGAGCGGCAGGCGCATGTAAATCATGCGCCTGCCGCTCTTTTATTTGTAGCAAATTCGCTGCCTGTCAGGCTGTGCGGGCCTGGCGCCCGGCGCGCCAGGCGCCAAAGATGGCGATCAGGCCCGGCACAAAAATCATCGCCCAGATGATCTTGTCCAGGTTCTCCTTGACCCACGCAAAGTTGCCGAAGAAGTACCCGGCCGTGGCAATGCCCAGCACCCACAGCAGCGCCCCGCCCACGTTGTAGGCGGTGAACTTGGCGCGATTCATTTCCGCCACGCCCGCCACGAAGGGCGCAAACGTGCGGATAAAGGGCATGAAACGCGCAATCACGATGGTGATGCCACCGTAGCGCTCGTAAAACTCGTGCGCCTGGTTGAACGCCCGGCGGTTGAACCAGCGCGAATCCTCCCACTGGAACACCTTGGGGCCAAAGTAGCGGCCGATGGAGTAGTTGCACTGGTCGCCCAAGATGGCCGCCGCCAGCAGCACCGCACACGCCAGCGGAAAGCTCATCATGCCGGCACCACACAGCGCGCCCACGATGAACAGCAGCGAGTCGCCCGGCAAGAACGGCATCACCACCAGGCCTGTCTCGACAAACACAATGGCAAACAGCAGGGCGTACACCCACATGCCATAGGCCTGCACAAACGCCTCCAGATACTTGTCCACATGCAGGATGAAGTCGATGAGAAAAGTGACAAGTTCCATGAAAAGGCGGGCCTGGGCGCGGCGCGGAAAAAAGGTGGGCGCATTATCCCCATCACGCCCGACCCCAGCCCGATACCCCTGCGCAGCCCCCGCCCTAAAATCCGGTGGGTGAACGACACCACCCCCTTCCTCGCAGCGGCGCAGCCCGCCTCCAGCCCCCCCAACACCACGCGCCGCCCCATCCGCGATCTGCCCGATGAACTCATCAGCCAGATCGCTGCGGGTGAAGTGGTGGAGCGCCCCGCTTCGGTGGTGCGCGAGCTGGTGGACAACGCGCTCGATGCGGGTGCCACGCAGATCACCGTGCGCCTGTCGGCCGGTGGCGTGCGGCTGATCACCGTGGAGGACGATGGCGGCGGTATCCCGCAAGAAGAGCTGCCTGTGGCCCTGCGCCGCCACGCAACCAGCAAGATCACCAACCTGAACGACCTGGAGACCGTCGCCACCATGGGCTTTCGGGGCGAGGCACTGGCAGCGATTGCGTCGGTGTCGGAGATGGCCCTGCTCTCGCGCCCGGCCGCGCAAGCCAGCGCCTTCTTGCTGGACGCCCGCAGTGGTGAGCTGCGCCCCGCCGCGCGCAGCACCGGCACCACGGTGGAGGTGAAGGAACTGTTCTTCTCCACGCCCGCGCGCCGCAAGTTCTTAAAGACCGACGCCACCGAGCTGGCGCACTGCATTGAATCCGTGCGCCGCCACGCACTGGCACGGCCCGACGTGGGCTTTGCCATCTGGCACGAAGGCAAGCTGGTGGAGCAGTGGCGCGCCACCTTTGTGCCCGGCCAGGGTGATCCGCAGGACGCCCATGACGCGCTGGCCCGCCGCCTGTCGGACGTGCTGGGCGAAGACTTCGTCACCCAGTCGGTCGCCGTGCAGCACCGCGTGGGCCCGGTCACCGTCACCGGCCGCGCAGGCCTGCCCGACGCGGCCCGCTCGCGGCCCGACCACCAGTATTGCTACGTCAACGGCCGCTTCGTGCGCGACAAGGTCCTCACGCACGCCGCCCGCAGCGCCTACGAGGACGTGCTGCACGGGCACAAGCAGCCCATTTATGCGCTGTATGTCGAGATCGACCCGGCGCGTGTGGACGTGAACGTGCACCCCACCAAGATCGAGGTGCGCTTTCGCGACAGCCGCGAGGTGCACCAGGCCGTACGCCATGCGGTGGAAAACGCGCTGGCTGCGCCCCGGGCTGCCGCATTGGTAGCCGCCGCGGCGGCACCCAACCCCTCCGCAGCCGGTGATGGGGAGCATTTCAAGCCCCAGACGCCCCAAGCGCCGGTGTGGAATGCCCAGGCCGCTATCAAATTTGAAGAACGTGGTCACCGTGTGGAAGACCTGCAGGCCCTGTGGGGGCTGCGCAGTGCGACGCCTGCCAGCCCCGTGGCAGACCCCGCGCCGGGCGCGGCCGTGGGCGGTTTGTGGGCGCCCTCGGCCCAGTCAGATGCGCCCGCAGCACTGGCAACGCCTGCCGCATCCCATGCATCTGCCACGCCCTGGGACGGTGCGCCGTCCGCACAGACGGCCGCTCCGGTTGCAGGCTCCCCCACCGAGCCCCTGGCCAGCAACCCACCCACGGCCTGGCCCGTGGGCCGCGATGGCAACGAAACCGCCTGGCCCCTGGGCAAGGCCGTGGCCCAGTTGCACGGCGTGTACATCCTGGCCGAAAACGCCCAGGGCATGGTGGTGGTGGACATGCATGCCGCCCACGAGCGCATCGTCTACGAACGCCTGAAGGCCCAGGTGGACAGTGGCGCGCGCATCGCGAGCCAGCCCTTGCTGATCCCTGCCACCTTCGCTGCCACGCCGCAGGAAGTCGCCACGGCCGAAGAGTCTGCCGACGTGCTGGCCACGCTGGGCCTGGAGGTGGTGCCCTTCTCGCCCAAGACGCTGGCCGTGCGCGCAGTGCCCATCACGTTGGCGCAGGGCGACCCGGTGGAGCTGGCCCGCAGCGTGCTGGCCGAGCTGGCCGCCCACGACGCCACCACCGTGGTGCAACGCGCCCGCAATGAAATCCTGGGCACCATGGCCTGCCACGGTGCCGTGCGGGCCAACCGCAAGCTCACCATCGACGAGATGAACGCCCTGCTGCGCCAGATGGAAACCACCGACCGCTCCGACCAGTGCAACCACGGCCGCCCCACCTGGCGGCAGTTGAGCATGAAGGAGCTGGATGCGCTGTTCCTGCGCGGTCGGTAGCGGCGGGCACTTCCCCGCCCGCGACATAGCCAGAGCCCTTTCCTCCAGCCATTGCCCACCGCCCTCCATGACCCAGCACCGCTACCACCGTACCACCCACGCCACCGCATCGCGCATGCTGGCAGCCACTACCACCCTGTGCGTGGCCTGGTCCGCCCACGCCGGGCGCCCCCTGACCGTGGACGATGCGGGCGTAGACGAGGTGGGCCATGGTCACGTCGAAGTGTGGTGGGAGGGCCAGCGCGGCCAGCCCGGCACGGTGTACATGGCCCCTGCCTTCACCCCCATGGCCGGACTGGAGTTGGGCGCCGTGTTGGCACGTGACCGCAACGAGCGCCATACCTTGCAAGGCGTGCAGGCCAAGTGGCTGTGGAGCCCCGCGCAAGAACAAGGCTGCAATGCCGGCAGCAGCGCCGGCGTCGTGCACCGGCGCCAAGGTGCCGGGCAGAGCGCAGGCAGCGTGGTCGCGCTCAATCTCATCGGCACCTGCGCCGCGACCTGGGGCGTGGTCAATGCCAACCTGGGCAGCCAGCGCGAGCGCGGCCAGTCCTGGCGCGCCACCTGGGGCGCATCGGTGGAACGCAGCTGGGGTGCCATCACGCCGCACCTGGAGGCCTTTGGCACCCGGGGCAGCGCCCCTACCTTTCAGACGGGTGCACGTTGGGAGTGGGCGCCAGGCAAGCAGCTTGACGCTACCGTGGGCCGCCAGCAAGGTCGCACCTTGTTGAGCCTGGGGTTTGCGCTGGGGTTCTGACACAAGCGCAATGCATAAAAAAAGCCCGCGCATGCGGGCTTTTTTGTGGGCGTTCGGCACGCCGCACTGTCACGGCCAATGTCGCGGTCAGTTGTCCCGCGCAGCCTTGGCGGTGTCGGTAAAGTCGCTGAACACGCCGTCCACACCCAGGTTGAAGAACAACTTGTACTCGGCCTTGGGGTCGCCCTTGAAGTCCGAGGCCAGGCGCTTGGCTTCATTGCGGAAGGTGTAGGCGTGCACGAAAAGGCCTTCGGCGTGGGCGTTCTTCACCACGTCGGTGGGCGCCATCATCACGCGGTCGCGCTCGTCGATCTTGCCGTCGCCGTTCAGGTCGTCGGCCTTGCCGTCCTTGTTGGCATCCACTTGCTTAGAGGGGATCAGGTAAGGCTTCCAGGGGCCAATGCCGTCGGCATAGGTCTTGACTTCCTTGAGGCCTGCGGGGGTCAGCAGGCTGGCGAAGGTGCGCGAGTCACCGGCCACGGCAAAGTCATAGGGCTTGTCGTACGGGGCCACCAGCGACATGGTGCCATCGGGGTTCACATCGTCCGCGTCCACCAGCTGCACCAGGCGCACCTGGGTCTTGGTGCGCAGGTACTTGAGGTTGGAAACCTCGAACGACTGGATGATGACGGGCGAGCTCTTGGAGGTGTAGCCGTACTTGGCCAGGATGGCCAGCAGGCGGTCTTCCAGCGGCAAGCCTTGCTTGACGTGGTAGGTGGGGTGCTTGGTTTCGGGGTACACGCCAACGGTGCGGCCGGCCTTGGCGCCTTCGGTCTTAGCCAGGTCCAGCACTTCTTCAAAGGTGGGGATCTGGAACTTGCCGTTGTACGACTGGTCGCGGTCCGACAGAGGCTGGATGGCGCGCAGGGTCTTGAGTTCGGCCAGGGTGAAGTCGGTGACAAACCAGCCTTCCTCCTCTACGCCATCGACCACTTTCTTGGTCTTGCGGTCCGCAAACTCGGCGCGGGTGGAGACATCCGTGGTGCCCGTGATGTTGGGCTCATGGCGGGCAACCAGCACACCGTCCTTGGTGGCGACCAGGTCGGGCTCGATGAAGTCGGCGCCCATGTCGATGGCCAGCTTGTAGCCCTCCAGCGTGTGGTCGGGCCGGTAGCCCGCCGTGCCCCGGTGGCCGATCACCAGGGGCTTGTCGCCGTTCAGGGTGGGGTACGGATAGTTGTCGCTGCCGCCGCAGGCTGCCAGCGTGGCCACCATGGCCAGCGCTCCCCATTTCACACCAGTGATGTGCATGCTCTTCTCCTCGCTATGTTGTTGGTAGAACCGCCGAACTGTGGGGTCGGCATGTGACAAGACCATGACGTCCGTTTTGCAAACGCATGACGGCCGCACCACACACCAACCGCACCAATATGTGGCGAACATCTCGGCCACATTCCCCACCATTGTGCATAGGCATCGGCATGAACGTATAACTTTTGAACATAATTCAATGTTGCAGTGCGCCAAACCGGTGCGTTGGCGATCTTTGACATTGTTGACCTTTTGATGCTGAAAGCCTTTTGAACCATGAAACACGCGACCGCCGAGAGCTTCCTTTCCCACGTGGCGCTCCGCAACCCCGGCCAGCCGGAATTCCTGCAAGCCGTCACCGAAGTGATGGAAAGCCTCTGGCCGTTCATCGCGCAGCACCCGCGCTATGCCGAGCATGGTCTGCTGGAGCGGCTGGTGGAGCCCGAGCGCATCGTGATGTTCCGCGTGTCCTGGGTGGACGACCACGGCGGCGTGCAGGTCAACCGGGGCTACCGCATCCAGCACAGCATGGCGATTGGCCCATACAAAGGCGGCCTGCGTTTTCATCCGTCGGTCAACCTGTCGGTGCTCAAGTTCCTGGCGTTTGAGCAGACCTTCAAGAACGCATTGACCACGCTGCCCATGGGTGGTGGCAAGGGCGGTTCCGACTTCGACCCCAAGGGCAGGAGCCCTGGCGAAGTCATGCGCTTTTGCCAGGCGTTCGTGACCGAGCTGTACCGCCATGTGGGCCCCGACACCGATGTGCCCGCCGGCGACATCGGCGTGGGCGGCCGCGAGGTGGGCTTCATGGCGGGCATGTACAAAAAGCTGGCCAACAACGCGGCCAGCGTGTTCACCGGCAAGGGCCTGTCGTTCGGCGGCTCGCTGATCCGCCCTGAAGCCACAGGCTATGGCACGGTGTACTTTGCGCAGGAAATGCTCAAGACCCGAGGCCGTTCGTTCGACGGCCTGCGCGTGTCGGTGTCCGGCTCGGGCAACGTGGCGCAATACGCCGTGCAAAAGGCGATGGAGCTGGGCGCCAAGGTGGTGACGGTGTCGGACTCCAGCGGCACCGTGGTGGACGAGGACGGCTTCACTCCCGAAAAGCTCGCCATCCTGATGGATGTGAAGAACCACCTCTACGGCCGCGTGAGCGACTACGCCGCCCGCACGGGTGTGAAGTTTGAAGCCGGTGTCCGCCCCTGGCATGTGAAGGTGGACGTGGCCCTGCCCTGCGCCACGCAAAACGAGCTGGACGAGAACGACGCGAAAACGCTGATCCAGAACGGCGTGCTCTGCGTGGCCGAGGGCGCCAACATGCCCTCGACCATCGAGGCCGCCAAGGCCTTTGAGGCCGCAGGCGTGCTGTACGCCCCCGGCAAGGCCAGCAACGCAGGCGGCGTGGCCACATCTGGCCTGGAGATGAGCCAGAACGCCGCCCGCCTGTCCTGGCCCCGCGAGGAGGTGGACGCCCGACTGCTGCAGATCATGCAGGGCATCCACGCAGCCTGCCTGCACTACGGCGAGCGCGCCGATGGCAGCGTGAGCTACATCGACGGCGCCAACATCGCCGGCTTTGTGAAGGTGGCCGACGCCATGCTGGCGCAGGGCGTGGTGTAAGGGGAAGGGCCGGGCCTTGGAACGTGTTTGCGTTCCAAGAGCCTGTTCACGCAGCAAATCACTGGGGCTTCGGCCCCTTTGTTTTTGGCGCGCAGCGCAGTGCAGGCTATGCTGCACTTGAAAACCAATACGCACACTTTCGGGAGTCCGCCGTGGAAATCTTCAGCTTCTTGAACGTCATGGTCGAAAAGGGAGGCTCGGACCTCTTTTTCAGTGTCGGTGCGCCGGTCAATCTCAAGATCGAAGGGGTCACACACCCGTTGAAGATGCCCGCCTTGTTGCCCGGCCAGGTCAAGCAGCTGGCCTACGCGGTGATGAACGAAAAGCAGATCGGCGAGTTCGAGGCCAAGCAGGAGATGAACCTGTCGATCTCGGCGGAGAACCTGGGGCGCTTTCGGGTCAATGTATTCGTGCAGCGCGGCGAAACCGGCATGGTGGTGCGCTACATCAAGAACAAGATCCCGCCGCTGGCCGCGCTGGGCCTGCCCCCGGTGCTGGAAAAGCTGGTGCTGCGCAAGCGCGGCCTGGTGCTGGTGACCGGAGCCACGGGCTCGGGCAAATCGACCACGCTGGCGTCGATGATCAACTACCGTAACGAGAACGTCACGGGCCACATCCTCACCATCGAAGACCCGCTGGAGTTTTTGCACGCGCACAAGCGCTCGGTGGTGGACCAGCGCGAGGTGGGCATCGACACGCAGTCGTACGAAGAAGCCCTGAAGAACGCGCTGCGCGAGGCGCCGGACGTGATCATGATCGGCGAGATCCGCGACCGCAACACCATGAAGCAGGCCATTGCCTATGCCGAGACCGGCCACCTGTGCCTGTCCACGCTGCACGCCAACAACGCCAACCAGGCCATGGAGCGGGTCATCAATTTCTTCCCCGAAGACGCCCACCACCAGCTGCTGATGGACCTGAGCCTGAACCTGGCCGGCGTGATCTCGCAGCGCCTGATCCCCGGCCTGCACGAAAAGCTGGTGCCTGCGGTGGAGGTCATGCTCAACTCGCCCTATATCGCCGACCTGATCGCCAAGGGCGAGTTTTCGGGCATCAAGGAGGCCATGGGCCACAGCACCGAGATCGGCATGTGCACCTTTGACCAGGCGCTGTACCAGCTCTACACCGACGGCCGCATCTCGCTGGACGAGGCCCTGCACAACGCGGACTCGCGCACCGACCTGGCGCTGCGCGTGCGCCTGGCGGCCGGCGTGACCACGCAGGATGCAGGAGAGCTTTCCATCGATACCTCCTCGCCCATGCAGTCGGCCTCGCGGCTGTCGTGAACGGCGTGCTGGCGCCAGCGCCGGGACGGCGCCAGGGGTATCGTCTGCTCTACAACTGTAAGCCACCGGCTCCCGTGCTTGATCCTCACCGAACTTTTGTACCTGCGCCAGAATCAGTCGGACGATGAAACGAATCCCTCTTCTTGCATCCCTGGGGCTGGTGGTGGCCGTGAGCGTGGGTTGCGCCACCCTTGACGCCAAGCAGCGCGAATGGATCTTCCAGCCCAGCGACCGCAGTTGGGGCGGCGCGCCGTCCACCGAAGGCATGCAGGACGTGTGGATCGAGTTCGCCTCCGACGCCAGCGGCAAGGCCGAGCGCCTGCACGGGCTGTGGCTGCCCCACACCCAGGCCAAGGCGCCGGTGCTGCTGTACCTGCACGGCGCGCGCTGGAACGTGGCGGGCTCGTCAGGCCGCATCCGGCGCATGCAGGAGCTGGGCTTTTCTGTGCTGGCCATCGACTACCGGGGCTTTGGGCGCAGCAGCGCAGGCCTGCCTTCCGAGGCCACCGCGGCCGAGGACGCCCGCGCCGCCTGGAACTGGCTGGCCGAGCAGCACCCGGACAAGCCGCGCTACATCTTCGGCCACTCGCTGGGCGGCGCCATTGCGATCGACCTGGCGCGCCAGGTACCGGATGAAAAGGGCACCATCGTCGAAGGCACCTTCACCAGCATCCCCGACGTGGTCAGCACCTTCAAGTGGGGCTGGCTGCCGGTGTCGCCGCTCATCACGCAGCGGTTCGAATCCATCCGCAAGGTGGCCGAGATCGGCTCGCCGCTGCTGGTGGTGCATGGCAGCGACGACAGCCTGATCCGCCCCGCGCTAGGCCGCCAGCTGTACGAGGCAGCGCGGGAGCCCAAGCAGTTTGTGCTGGTAGAGGGCGGCTCGCACCACAACACCAACTCTGTGGGCCAACGACAATACCGCGAGGCCGTGGCCTCGCTGTTTCACCTGAAGTAAGCGCAGCGGCTCGCCGCGACGAGTCAGCCGCGCTGTCTCAGCGGCGCACCGCCTGCGCCAGTGCCGCCCAGGCCTTGAGGGTGAGCGGGTGGGTAAAGCCTGCCCCCGCCACGGGGTGCGACGACAGTTTGATCACCACCATCTCGGCAGCCGGGTTCACATGGATGAACTGGCCGTGGATGCCGGCGGCCTCGTAGGCGCCGTCGGCGTTGTGCAGCACCCACCACTGGTTGCGGTAGCTGTAGCCCGGCCGAAAGGCCATGCCCCCCATCTTGAACTTCTCTCGGTCGCCGCCCTTGGCGGTGTCGTCGATCACGGCCTTGTCAAAAATCTTCTGGCCGTTGAAGCTGCCGCCCCGGCGCAGCATCTCGCCAAACCGCGCCAGGTCGCGCGCCGTGGCGTTGAGGCCTGCGCCCTGCAGGGGCGTGCCCACGCTGTCCACCATCACATGAGCGTCTTCCTCGGTGCCCAGCTTTTGCCAGATGTTGTCGCTCATGAGCTCGGCCCAGTGTTTGCCGGTAGCGCGCGACACGATCCAGCCCAGCACCTCAGAATGCACGGTGCGGTACACAAAACCTGCGCCGTGTTCGCCTTCCTTCTTGAGCGTCTTGAGGAAGTCGTAGACATTGGTCGGCCCCTGGTAACCGGGCGGACGCGGCAGCAGGCCGCTGGACCAGCTGTAGCCAAAGATCTCGGTGGTCGGGTCGGTGTAGACCTCGCGGAAGCGCACGGCGCCCGTCATGTCCATCACATCGCGCACCTTCATGTCGCCCCAGGCAGACTCCGCCAGCTCGGGTACGTATTTGGTCACCAGTGCCTCGGGGTCGATCTTGCCCTCGTGCGCCAGCTGCGCCGCCATGAGCCCGGTGAACGACTTGGTGACCGAGAACAGCAGATGCGGCGAGTAGGGCTTCATCTGGTTGTCGTAGCGCTCGTACACCACGCGGCCCTTGTGCATCACCACCAGTGCATCGGTGTAGGTGCGGGTGAACCATTGGTCCACCGTGATGGGCTGGCCCTTGTCGTCATCGAATGCCACTGCGCCCAGTGGTCGCGGGTCGGCCGGCAACGCAGATGGTGCCGCCGCGCCCCGGCGGATATTGCGCGTGGGCTGCAGCTCGCGCAGGTGCTGCACGGCCCAGCGCAGCTGCGGGTACTTGTACGAGTTGCTCAGGTCCACACGCTGCGCGCCTTCGGGTGGGAAGGTGCTCATGTAGCCCAGCTTGTCCAGCGTCACGGTCTCGGGCGCCGGTAGCGCCGGGGCCTGCGCCTGGGCTGGGGCCGCAAAGGCCACACCCAGTGCCGCCGCAGCGCAGGCTGCCCGCCACAGCGCGGCGGGGAATGCGCAAGAACGCCGGGGCTGCGCAGGATGCGCAGGGTGAGCGGTTTGCGCCGCAGAGGCGCTGTGAGTCTTATGCATGGCTTGTCTCCTTGTTGTGTTGTGTTGTATTGCTTGGTGCAGCATCCGGGCGAAGCGTCCCTCAGAACAGCGTCCAAGGCATGGCGGGCTGCCAGCCACCGCCCCACCATGGTGCTGCGCCCCGCGCAAGGCAGGATGTCACCCGCGCGACCTTTGTCATACATAAATTTGCGCAAGTTCTCACCGTCTGGGGCAACCGCCCTGCCAGCGGCGCGCCCACCCCTTCTGGTACGCTCAGACAGATATGTCTGTCCCCTCCGCCACCGCAGCGTCTGCGGCCGCCCCTGTCTCTGTCCAACCTGGCCTGGCCATTCTGGTGCTGGCCCTGCTGCTGTCCATCCAGCCCGTCACCACCGACCTGTATCTGCCCGCCCTGCCCGCGCTTACCCGCAGCCTGGGCGCACCCATGGCGGCCGCGCAGCTCACGCTCAGCGGGCTGCTGCTCGCGTTCGGTTGTTCTCAGATGGTGTGGGGCCCGCTGTCTGACCGCTTTGGCCGCCGCCCCATCCTGCTGGCGGGCCTGACCATCTACACCGTGGCCTCGCTGGGCAGTGCCTTTGCGCCGACCATGGGCCTGCTGATTCTGTGGCGCATCGCCCAGGGTGCTGCCATGGGGGCCGTGGTGATGTGCGCGCGCGCCATCGTGCGCGACCTGTATACGCCGCTGGAGGGCGCACGCGCCATGTCCAAGGCGCTCACGGGGCTGGGCATGGTGGCCTGCATCTGCGCGCCCATGGGTGGCCTGCTGAGCGAATGGCTGGGCTGGCGCGCTGCGCTGCTGGCACTCACGGTGTATGCCGTGGTCACGCTGGCGCTGGTGGCCTTGCGCTTGCCCGAGACCCTGGCCCACCGCAACCCCCAAGCGCTGCAGCCCCGTGCGCTGGTGGGCACCTGGCAACAGGTGTTGCGCAGCCCCACCTTCTGGGCGTTTTCGCTGCAGACCACGGCCACCTATGGCGGGCTGTTCACCTTTCTGGCGTCGTCCTCGTTCGTCTACATCGACGTGCTGGGCCTCACGCGCACCATGTATGGCTGGGTCATGGCGTCTGCCTGCGTGGCCTACTTTGCGGGCACCTTTGTGTGCCGCGCTCTGCTGGCACGTTTTGGCCTGCAGCGCACGGTGGCCATTGCCGGGGCCTTGAGCGCCAGCGGCGGCACGCTGATGGCGCTGGTGGCCTGGATGGGCTGGCACCACCCCTGGGCACTGACGCTACCGTTCTACCTGTTCATGGTGGCGCACGGCATCCACCAGCCCTGCGGGCAAAGTGGCGCTGTAGGGCCCTTCCCCAAAGCAGCAGGCGTCGCATCGGCCCTGAACGGTTTCATGATGATGCTGGCGGCCTTTGCCATTGGCGGCTGGCTGGGGCTGCGGCTCGATGGCACGGTGTGGCCGCTGGTCAACGGGATCTGGTTCTGGTCGGTGGTGCTGGCCGTGATCTCGTGGACGCTGGTGCAGAAGTTTGGAGCGCCCCGTGAGCACGCCTGACACCCTCCCTACCATCGCCCTGGCGGGCCCCACGGCGTCGGGCAAGACCGCCGGCGCGCTGGCGCTGGCCGCTGTGCTGGGCAAACAGGGCCGGCCGGTCGAGATCATCAGCGTGGACTCGGCCCTGGTGTACCGGGGCATGGACATTGGCACCGCCAAGCCCACGCCCGACGAGCGCGCCGCCGTGCCGCACCACCTCATCGATATCCGCGATCCGCTGCAGGCCTACAGCGCCGCCGAGTTTGTGCAGGACGCCACCCAGCTCATCGCCGAGATCCGCGCGCGCGGCGCACTGCCCCTGCTGGTGGGTGGCACCATGCTGTACTTCAAGGCCCTGTTTGATGGCATTGACGACATGCCCGCCGCCGACCCCGAGGTGCGCGCCAAGATCGAAGCCCAGGCGGCCGAGCAGGGCTGGCCTGCCCTGCATGCCGAGCTGGCGCGTGTGGACCCAGTGACGGCCGCGCGCCTGGCCCCCGGCGACAGCCAGCGCATTCAACGTGCACTGGAGGTGTGGCATGTCTCGGGCCAGCCGTTGTCGAGCTTTCACACTATCAAAAAAGTAGCAGACAACACAAATAACACCGGCGCTAGCGCGCTTTTTTCCTTGGAACCCGACAACCGGGCCTGGCTGCATGAGCGCATCGCCCAGCGTTTCGACGCCATGCTGGCTGGCGGCTTCATCGACGAGGTGGCGGCCCTGCGCGCACGCGGCGACCTGCACCCCGACCTGCCCTCCATGCGCTGCGTAGGCTACCGGCAGGTGTGGGAGGAGCTGGACTTCCAGGCCAGCCGTCCTGCGGGCACCCCGTTGAACACGGCCTTCCTGCGCGAACGCGGCATTGCCGCCACACGGCAACTGGCCAAGCGCCAGATCACCTGGCTGCGCAGCATGCCGCAGCGCCAAGCCATCGCCTGCGACCAGCCCCATGCCGTGGCCACGCTGGTGCAGGCCGTACTGCAACGCCTGGAGCAGCCCACGCCATGACGCTGCTGGGTGTGGAGAACCTGGGCAAGCACTACGGCAGCACGCCGGTGTTCGCCAACGTGCAGTTCGCCGTGGCACCCGGCGAGTTTGTGGCCATCGTGGGCGATTCGGGCGTGGGCAAGTCCACCCTGCTCAACTGCCTGGCGGGGCTGGATACCTGGGACACCGGCAGCATCACACACGGCACCACCGACCTGGGCCAGCTCGACGACACGGCCCGCGCGCTGTGGCGCCGTGCGCATGTGGGTTTTGTGTTCCAGGCCTTCCACGTGCTGCCGCACCTGGACGTGGCACAGAATGTGGCCCTGCCGCTGATGCTGCTGGGCCAAACCGACGCGGCCCGGGTGCAGCACATGCTGGCCGCCGTGGGCCTGGAGGCCTTCAGCGCACGGCTGCCGCAGCAGCTCAGCGGCGGCCAGCTGCAGCGCGTGGCCATCGCCCGCGCACTGGTACACCGCCCCGCCCTGCTGCTGGCCGACGAGCCCACCGGCAACCTCGATCCCACCACCGCCACGCGCGTGATGGACCTGCTGCTGGCGCAGACACGCGAGCACGGCGCATCGCTGGTGCTGGTCACCCATTCCGACGCTGCCGCGGCGCGGGCCGACCGGGTGCTGCGCCTCACGGCCAGCGGCATCGCCGGTTAGGCAGAGCCCCATTGCAGCCAAAGCGGCTGCGGGCTCTTACTCGATGTTCAGCCGCTGCGCCGCCTTGTTCACCTTCTTGGGCAGGGTCAGCGTCAGCACGCCGTTGTCATACTTGGCCTTGGCCTGCGCGGCGTCCACATCGGCGGGCAGCTGGAAGCTGCGCGCCACGGCGCCAAAGTAGCGCTCGCTGCGCAGCACCTTTTCGCCTTCGCGCTTTTCATCGTGCTGGCGCACCTCGGCGCGCAGGCTCACCACATTGCCTTCGAGCGAGACATGGATGTCCTCCTTGGCCACGCCGGGCACCTCGGCCTGCACCGTGTAGCCACCTTCGGTTTCCTTCACATCCACCTTGATCTGGCTGGGCGAAGGCAGGTTGTCGCCATGCAGCGGGCGCACGTAAAAGCCGGGGGCAATGTCCTTGAAAAAGTCGTCAAACAGACTGCCACGGGTCACGAGAGAGTTCATGGTTTTGGCTCCTGAAAAGGGGTTGAAACAGACAACTGAGCCAGCGCAGGAGGGCGGGCCCTGACTCCAAGATAGGCCTGCGGTATCGCGGCTTCAAGGGGGTTGAAATGCAAGGTTGATGTGCGTCAAAAACCCAGGCTCCCAACGCCTGCGGCCACAATGCAGGACATGCTCGCCCTGCTCCGCACCTTCTCCTGGCAAGACCTGCGCCACCACCCCTGGCGCAGCGCCGCAGCGGTGGCGGCCGTGATGCTGGGTGTGGCGCTGGCGTTTGCGGTACATGTGATCAATGCGTCGGCGCTGGACGAGTTCTCGCAGGCGGTGCGCGCCGTCAACGGCCAGCCCGACCTGGAGCTGCGCGCCATGCAAGGCAGCCTGCCCGAGGCGCTGTACGAACGCCTCGCCACCGACCCGCAAGTGGCCCGCGCCAGCCCGCTGCTGGAGCTGTCGGCCGTAGCGCAGGCAGATACAGCCGCGGGTGCCAAAGGCCAGTCCCTTCGCACGCCCATCCGCGTGCTGGGCGCCGATGCACTGCTGCTGCCCACCATGGCCCCGGCGCTGGTGCCGCGCCCCTGGGACAGCGCCGACCGGTTTGCCCTCTTCGCACCCGCCACGGTGTTCCTCAACACGGCCGCGCTGCAGGTGCTGGGGCTTTCTGCCGCCGCTCCAGCACCAACGTCGCCCCTGCCCCGCCTCACGCTGCAGGTGGGTTTGCAAGCAGCGCTCACCGTGCAGGTGGCGGGCACCGTGACCGCCGGCGGCGCGCCGCTGGCCGTGATGGACATTGGCGCCGCGCAAGACCTGTTTGGCCGCGCGGGCGCACTCACCCGCATCGACCTGCAACTGCAGCCCGGCACCGACCGCACTGCGTGGGAGACCACACTGCGCGCGCAGCCCGGCTGGCCTGCCAACCTGGTGCTGGCGCAGCCCGGCGATGCCACCCAACGCATCAGCAACCTGTCGCGCGCCTACCGGGTCAACCTGACGGTGCTGGCGCTGGTGGCACTGTTCACCGGGGCGTTTCTGGTGTTTTCGGTATTGGCCCTCAGCGTGGCGCAGCGCGGGCCGCAGTTTGCGCTGCTGGCCGTGCTGGGCGCCACACCGCGCCAGCGGCTGGCACTGGTGCTGGCAGAGTCGGCAGCGCTGGGCCTGCTGGGCAGCGTGCTGGGCATAACGCTGGGCACCGCGCTGGCGGCCACGGCACTGCAACTGCTGGGCGGCGACCTGGGCGGTGGCTACTTTGCGGGCGTGCGGCCCGCGCTGCAATGGAGCGCCCCCGCCGCCCTGGTGTACGGCGCACTGGGCGTGGCGGCCGCCTTGGCGGGTGGCTTGTGGCCCGCACGCGCCGCGCAGACACTGCCCCCGGCCCAGACCCTGAAGGGCCTCGGCGCCGCAGCCAGCCAGGCGGACAAGGGCACTGTTGGTATCGTTTTGATAGCTACCGGGGCACTGTTGACTGGCGCCCCACCCGTATTTGGCATTCCACTGGCTGCCTACGTGGCCATTGCGCTGCTGCTGGTGGGTGGCATCGCCCTGCTGCCCTGGGGCATGGCGCGGTTGCTGGCGTGGCTGCAGCCCCTGGCCGCACGCCATGCGCTGCCACTGCTGGCGCTGGAGCGCGCGCGGCGCATGCGTGGCAGCGCGGCCATCGCGGTGGGCGGTGTGGTCGCATCCCTCAGCCTGGCCGTGGCGCTGACGGTGATGGTGTCCAGCTTTCGCGGCTCGGTCACACAGTGGCTGGACGCAGTGCTGCCGTCGCCGCTGTACGTGCGCTCGGCCCTCAGTGCGGGTGGCACGAGCGGCGGTGAGGCCACGTTGCTGCCCGCAGGCTTTGCCGAAGCGGTGGGCCAGTTGCCAGGGTTGGACCGCATGCAGCCCCTGCGCGCCAGCCCACTGCAGCTGTCCCCCACCCTGCCCTCGCTCACGGTGCTAAGCCGCCCCTTGGGCGATGAGCCGGCGCAGACCCTGCCGCTTGTGGGCGAGGCCCTGCCGGTGCCCCCCGGCCGCACCGGCGTGTACATCAGCGAGGCCGTGGTGGACCTGTACGGCCTGCGCCCCGGCATGGAGTGGCCTGCACTTTCCAAGGCTTTTAGCCCCAAAGCGCTAGAGAATCATGCGCCAACAGCTATCTTTTACATAGCAGGCATCTGGCGGGACTACGCCCGGCAAACCGGCGCCGTGGTGATGGACCGCGCGGTGTGGCTGCGCCTGACCGGCGACGCCCGCACCAGCGACCTGGCCCTGTGGCCCAGCGAGGACACCGATGTGTCTGCCTTGCAGGCGTCCATCCGCGCAGTCGCTGCGACCCAAGCCGGCCGCCAACCCTCCACTGCGGCGGGCGCCACCACGGGCGACGGCAACGAGGCCCTGGTGGAATTCAGCTCCGCCGCCACCATCCGCGAACGCTCGCTGCGCATCTTCGACCGCAGCTTCGCCGTCACCTACTGGCTGCAGGCCGTCGCCATCGGCATCGGCCTGTTCGGCGTGGCCGCCAGCTTCAGCGCCCAGGTGCTGGCACGGCGCAAGGAGTTTGGCCTGCTCGCCCACCTGGGCCTCACGCGGCGCCAGATACTGACCGTGGTGGCGGGCGAAGGGGCCGCGTGGACGGCGGTGGGTGCAGCGGCGGGGGTGCTGCTGGGGCTGGCCGTGTCCGTCGTGCTGGTGCACGTGGTCAACCCGCAGAGTTTTCACTGGACGATGGATTTGGCGGTGCCGGGTTGGAGGTTGCTGGGGCTGTGTGCTGCCGTTGTTGTGTCGGGCACGGTCACCGCATGGCTGGCGGGCCGGGCGGCGGCGGGAAGGGATGCGGTGATGGCGGTGAAAGAGGATTGGTGAAGATACGAGCTACCCCATGGAACACCGCGACAATGCAACTATGTCTTTTCAACAGAACACCTCCGAACCTTGCCACCCTCAAGATCGCGCCCCCTGGCTCCACGAAGCCATCGCCCGCATCGAAGCAGACTACCAGCGCAGTGCCGACACCCACCTGATCCCGCTGCGCCTGCCCGCGGTTGCCGCGCATGGCATTGACCTGTACCTCAAGGACGAATCCACCCACCCCACGGGCAGCCTGAAGCACCGGCTGGCGCGGTCGCTGTTTTTGTATGCGCTGTGCAATGGCTGGGTGCATGAAGGCTCGACCATCGTCGAATCCTCCAGCGGCTCCACGGCGGTGAGTGAGGCTTACTTTGCGCGGCTGCTGGGGTTGCCATTTGTGGCGGTGATGCCGCGCAGCACGTCGCCCGAGAAGGTTGCGCAGATCGAGTTCCATGGCGGGCGTTGCCACTTTGTGGACAGCGCGGGCGCTGTGTATGACGCGGCCCGTGCGATTGCCGAGGAAACGGGCGGCCACTACATGGACCAGTTCACGTATGCCGAGCGCGCGACCGACTGGCGGGGCAATAACAACATTGCCGAGAGCATGTTCACGCAGATGGCGCGCGAGCCGCACCCGGTGCCGCGTTGGATTGTGGTGGGTGCGGGCACGGGCGGCACCAGCGCCACGATTGGGCGCTATGTGCGCTACCAGCGCCATGCCACGCAGGTGTGTGTGGCCGACCCGGCGGGGTCGGTGTTCAGCGCCTACCACCGCACGGGCGATGCGCAGCTGACGGCGCAAGGATCCCGCATTGAAGGCATTGGACGCCCACGGGTGGAGCCGAGCTTCATCCGCACGCTGGTGGACCGCATGGTGGATGTGGCGGACTGCGAGTCCATCGCCGCCATGCGTGCGCTGTCGCAGTTGCTGGGGCGGCGCGTGGGCCCGTCCACAGGCACCAACTTTGTGGCCATGCTCACGCTGGCCAGCGAGATGCGCGAACGGGGCGAGCGCGGCTCCATCCTGTCGCTGCTGTGTGATGCGGGCGAACGGTACTTGCCCACGTATTTCGACACCGAATGGGTGGACCGCACGTTTGGCGATTGCTCGGCCGCGCAGCAGAAGGTGGATGGCCTGATCGGCTGATGCCAGCCACGCACTGCACTATGCCCTCCCACGCGTTGCCCCCAGGTTCTTTGCCGCTTGCCCCCGGCCCCATGGTCACGCGCCGGCAATGGCTGGCCCAGCAGATGCCCTGGGGCCTGGCGGCCGCCGTGGGTGCTGCGGGGTGGTTGCCCCCTGCCGCGCATGCCTTGCCGGCACGCACGCTGGTCTTTCCGCGTGACCACGGCAGCCACCCGGAGCTGCGCACCGAGTGGTGGTACATCACCGGCCATGTGCAGGCGCAGGGGCAACCCTGGGGTTTTCAGATCACGTTCTTCCGCTCGCGGGTGGATGGCACACAGCAGTTGCAGTCCGCCTTTGCGGCCAAATACCTGCTGTTTGCGCACGCCGCCGTCACCGATGTGCGAGGCCAGCGGCTGGTGCATGACCAGCGCATTGCGCGTGCTGGTTTTGGGGTGGCGCAGGCCAGTGAGGCCGACACCCGAATCCGCCTGCAGGACTGGACGCTGGAGCGCAGCGACACCGCACGCGGAAATCTGGACTTTACGGCCAGCCGCTACACCACACACATCGTGGGCAGCGAGTTTGGGCTGGACCTGGTGTTTGACAGCACCCAGCCCTTGCTGCTCCAGGGGCAGCAGGGGCTGTCCCGTAAGGGGCCGGACGCCGAGCAGGCCAGCTACTACTACAGCCAGCCTCAGCTCACCGTCAGCGGTACCTTGCAGGTGGGCAACCAACGCCTGGCGGTGACGCCCGACACGGGCCGCGCCTGGATGGACCACGAGTGGAGCGAGGCACTGCTGCACCCTGACGCCCAGGGGTGGGACTGGATCGGCATGAACCTGCACGACGGCAGCGCGCTCACAGCCTTTCGCCTGCGGCGGGCTGATGGCACTGCGTTGTGGGCGGGCGGATCGTGGCGAGCGCCCGGGCAGCCGGTGCAGGTGTTTGGGGCGCAGTCTGTGACGTTCACCCCCTTGCGGTGGTGGACCAGCCCGCGCAGTGGCGCGCGCTACCCGGTGCAGTGGCAGGTGGAAACGCCCGCAGGCAGCTTTGAAGTGAACGCGCTGCTAGAAAGCCAGGAGCTGGACAGCAGCGGATCAACGGGGGCCATCTATTGGGAAGGGCTGTCTGACCTGATGAGCGCCAGAGGCCAACCCATAGGTAGGGGCTACCTGGAGATGACCGGATACGCAAAGCCGCTGCGCCTGTAAAAGCAGCAGCGGCCTGATGCCTGATGAAGGCCGCCAGAACGTGCAGCGTCACACCCTCAATGCTTGGCGGAGCTGCCTGCGCGGCGCTGCGCCAGCCAGGCAATGATCTCGCCCATGATGCCGCGGCGGAAGGCCAGCACGCAGATCACGAAAATCAGGCCCGTGACCATGGTGACGGATTCGCCCAGGGTCTTGAACCATTCCACGCTGGTCAAGGCGGCCAACAGGTTGCCGAATTCACCGATCTTGTTCTCCAGCAGCACCACCACGGCCGAGCCAATGAGTGGGCCGGATAGCGTACCCAGGCCGCCTACCAGCGTCATCAGGATGACCTGACCCGACGCGGTCCAGTGCACATCGGACAGCGTGGCAAAGCCGAGCACCAGGGTCTTGAGAGAGCCTGCCAGGCCCGCCAGAGCCGCCGACAACACAAAGGCCAGCAGCTTGAAGCGGTGCGTGTCATAGCCCAGCGAGATGGCGCGGGGCTCGTTCTCCTTGATGCCCTTGAGCACCTGGCCGAACGGCGAGTGGATGGTGCGCACGATCAGCAAGAAGGCTGCGACCACGATGACCAGCGCGACGTAGTACATGACGAGGTCGCTTTGCAGATCGATCAAGCCAAACAGCTTGCCGCGCGGCACACCCTGCAAGCCGTCCTCACCACCCGTGAAGGGGGCTTGGAGACAGGCAAAGAACAGCATCTGCGCCAACGCCAATGTGATCATGGAGAAGTAGATGCCCTGGCGGCGAATGGCCAGCCAGCCAAACAGCAGGCCCAGCAGCGCGCCACCGGCGGTGCCGAGCAGCAGGCCTACTTCAGGCGTCAGGCCCCACACCTTGATGGCGTGGCCAGCCACATAGGCGGCGCCACCAAGGAAGGCCGCATGGCCAAAAGACAACAGGCCGGTATAACCGAGCAGCAGGTTGAACGCGGAAGCAAACAGTGCAAAGCACATGAGCTTCATCACGAAGACGGGATAGGCGCCGAGAAAAGGCGCGGCAATGAGGGCCAGCAACAGCAGGCCGTAACCAATGGTGGCAGTGTTCTTGGAATTCATGCTGGCGGCCCCTTATTTTTCTTTGCCGAACAGGCCGGCGGGGCGAATGAGAAGAACGATGACCATGATGACGAACACCACGGTGGAAGACGCTTCGGGGTAGAACACCTTGGTGAAACCTTCGATCACTCCCAGGCCCAGCCCGGTCAAGATGGAGCCCATGATGGAGCCCATGCCGCCAATCACCACCACGGCAAACACAACGATGATGAGGTTCTGCCCCATGAGCGGGGTGACCTGGTACACGGGGGCGGCCAGCACACCGGCAAAAGCAGCCAGTGCAGCACCAAAGGCGTAGGTCAGGGTCACCATCACCGGCACGTTGATGCCGAAGGCTTCCACCAGGCGCGGGTTTTCAGTACCGGCGCGCAGATAGGCGCCCAGCTTGGTTTTTTCGATCACGTACCAGGTGCCGATGCACACCACCACCGAGGCCACCACCACCCACGCACGGTAATTGGGCATGATCATGAAGCCGAGGTTGGTCGCGCCTTCCAGCAGCTCGGGAGTGTCGTAGCCCAGGCCCGACACGCCATAGATGGAGCGGAACACGCCTTCGATCAGCAGGGTCAGGCCCAGCGTGAGCAGCAGCCCGTACAGGTGATCAAGCTTGTAGATCCAGCGCAGCAGCAAGCGCTCGATCAGCACCCCGAACAGCCCCACCAAGAGCGGCGCCAGCACCAGCATCAACCAGTAGTTGATGCCGAAGTAGTTCATGGCCATCCATGTCAGCAATGCCCCGGTCATGAACAGTGCGCCGTGCGCAAAGTTGATGACGTTGAGCAGGCCAAAGATCACAGCCAGCCCCAGGCTGAGGATTGCGTAGAACGATCCGTTGACCAGCCCCAGAAGGAGCTGGCTCAACAGGCCGGGCAGTGAGACACCAAAGATTTCCATGGGAGGCAGCAGCAGGTGGAGAGAGTTCAGGTCAGAGGGCCACACTGGGCCCGGCGTCCCGCTGGGACAGCCAGGCCGGCGTGGGCCCTCTCAGGGGTTTACTTCCAGAGCGGGCACTTGCTCTCGGCCTTGGTGGTGAACACCGAGTCACCAGGCAGCTTCTTGATCAGCTTGTAATAGTCCCAAGGCTTGGTGGACTCTGCGGGCTTCTTCACTTCCATCAGGTACATGTCGTGCACATAACGGCCGTCGGCGCGCAGCTGGCCCGAGCCGAAGAAGTCGTTCATCTTCATGCCGCGCCATGTGGTCATGACCTTGTCGGCGTCCACCGACTTGGCGGCTTCCACGGCCTTGAGGTAATTCATGGTGGCCGAGTAGTCAGCCGCCTGGATTTCGGTCGGCATGCGCTTGGTCTTCTCGAAGAAGCGGGCCGAGAACTTGCGGGTCTCGTCGTTCAGATCCCAGTACCAGCTGGTGGTGAACTGCAGGCCTTCGGTGTTGCGCAGGCCCAGGCTATGCACATCGGAGATGAAGATCAGCAGGCCGGCGAGCTTCATGCTCTTGCCGATGCCGAACTCCTTGGCAGCCTTGATGGAGTTGATGGTGTCACCACCTGCATTGGCCAGACCCAGGATCTGTGCCTTGGAGTTCTGTGCCTGCAGCAGGAAGGACGAGAAGTCGGACGCGTTCAGCGGGTGGCGCACAGCGCCCACCACGTTGCCGCCCTTGGCCTTGACCACGGCGGTGGTGTCGGCTTCGAGCGCATGGCCGAAGGCATAGTCTGCCGTCAGGAAGTACCAGCTCTTGCCGCCGCCATCCACAATGGCCGAGCCCGTGCCCTTGGCCAGTGCCACGGTGTCATACGCGTAGTGCACGGTGTACGGTGTGCACTGGTCGTTGGTCAGCGCGGAGCTGGCAGCACCGTTGTTGATATAGACACGCTTTTTCTCGGCAGCGACCTTGGCCGAAGCAAGTGCGGTACCCGAGTTGGTTCCCCCAAACAGCATGGTCAGGCCTTGGGTATCGATCCACTCCCGGGCCTTGGAGGCTGCGATGTCGGCCTTGTTCTGGTGGTCTGCTGTCAGCAGCTCGATGGGCATGCCCAGCACCTTGCCGCCAAAGTCATCAATCGCCATCTGAATGGCCACTGCGCCGTTCTTGCCTTCCACGTCCGCATACAGGCTGGACATGTCGGTGATGAAACCGATCTTGACCTTGTCCTGTGCGTGCGCGGCCGAGGTGGCCAGACCTGCAACGCCCAGCATCAGTGCCAGCACTTTGAGTTGTTTCTTCATGGATTTGTCTCCTGTGGGTGTGGTGGAAGAAAACGGTGGGGAAAGGGTGTGGGCGTGGCTCAGACGCCCAGCAGTTCGTTGAGCACGGGCATCTTGGCCTCCAGCTCGGCGGCGCCAAACTTCTCCACGATGCGGCCGTGCTCCATCACGTAGAACCGGTCGGCCAGCGGTGCGGCAAAACGGAAGTTCTGCTCAACCATGACCACGGTGTAGCCCTTCTGGCGCAGCATGGTGATCATGCGGGCCAGGGCCTGGACGATGACGGGCGCCAGGCCTTCGGAGATTTCATCGAGCAGCAGCAGATTGGCGCCAGTGCGCAGGATGCGGGCCACGGCCAGCATCTGCTGCTCGCCCCCCGACAGGCGCGTGCCCTGGCTGTTCTTGCGCTCGGCCAGGTTGGGGAACATGGCGTAGATCTCCTGCACCGACATGCCCGGTGTGCCCGTCTTGAGGGCGGGTGGCAATAGCAGGTTTTCTTCGCACGACAGGCTGGAGAAAATGCCACGCTCTTCGGGGCAGTAGCCCACGCCCAGGTGCGCAATCCGGTGCGTCGGCATGTTCACGGTTTCTACGCCGTTGATCTTGACCGAGCCCTTGCGTGCGCCGGTCAGGCCCATGATGGCGCGCATGGTGGTGGTGCGGCCTGCACCGTTACGGCCCAGCAGCGTAACCACCTCACCCGGCTGGACGACGATGTCCACGCCGTGCAGCACATGCGACTCGCCGTACCAGGCTTCGAGGTTCTTGATTTCGAGTGCAGGAACGCCAGCCATCAGTGCGCTCCCTGCAGTTGGCCGTCGGTCGTGCCCATGTAGGCTTCCATGACTTGGGGGTTGTTGGAGACTTCTGCGTAGGGGCCTTCGGCCAGCACGGCGCCGCGCTGCAGCACCGTGATGCGGTCTGCGATGGTGGAGACCACTTTCATGTTGTGTTCCACCATCAGGATGGTGCGCCCCGCAGACACCTTCTTGATCAGCTGCGTGACGCGGTCCACGTCTTCGTGGCCCATGCCCTGCGTGGGCTCGTCCAGCAGCATCAATTCGGGCTCCATGGACAGCGTGGTCGCGATCTCCAGTGCGCGTTTGCGGCCGTAGGGCAGGTTCACGGTCACTTCATCGGCCAGGTCTTCCAGCCCCACCTCGGTCAGCAGTTGCATGGCGCGGTCGTCCAGCTGCCGCAGGGTGCGCTCGCTGCGCCAGAAGTGGAACGACGTGCCCAGCTTGCGCTGCAGGCCCAGGCGCACGTTCTCGATGAGAGTGAGGTGTGGAAACACCGCCGAAATCTGGAACGACCGGATCACGCCGCGGCGTGCGATCTGCGCGGGCTGCTCCCGCGTGATGTCATGCCCGTTGAAACGGATGACACCCGAAGTCGGCTCCAGAAACTTGGTGAGCAGGTTGAAGCACGTGGTCTTGCCTGCACCGTTGGGGCCGATCAACGCGTGGATGGACCCGCGCCGAACGGCCAGGTTCACGTCGCTGACGGCGGTGAAGCCCTTGAACTCTTTGGTCAGGCTGTTGGTTTCAAGAATGACGTCGCTCATTGCGCCTTGGCCGCTCCGTAAGGTGCTGAAATGAGGAGCCTTGCAACAAGGTCTCCGGGGGAGGTTGGATCGCAACGCATCGTATGTCTCCCTACCCCGCGGTAGATACTGGGACTAATGCCTATGTATAAATGCCTACGTACCCGCCCTGAGGGCGTATGGCGCTGGGGATGTACGGGCGCGGGCAGCGCGCCAATGCTCAATCTGGCGCCGTGGCAGGCACAGAAGACCACACGCGGTGGTGGCGCAGCGCCGCGCCCATCACTGACTTTTTACTGACAAGCCTTGGTATTCACCGCCGTGGGCACCACTTATAACCATAGAGGGGCCGGACCGCGCTCCTTCTGCGGCACTCAGCTGAGCCGCCTACACTGCCATGATGCCCTCCCTCCCCTCCTCCACACCCGCCCGTGGCGCCCCCCGCTCGCTCACGGGACTGCTGCCCTTTTTGCGGCCGTATCGTGCGCGCATTGCACTGTCGCTGGTGTTCCTGGTGCTGGCGGCATTGGCCACACTGGCGTTTCCCATGGCACTGCGCAATCTCATCGATGGAGGCCTGGTCTCTGCGACGGGTGACCGGGGAGCGCAGGCCATGGCCCTTCGCGGGCATTTTGAAGAGCTGTTTGCGGTGGCCATGGCACTGGGCGGGTTTTCGGCCGCGCGCTTTTATATGGTGAGCTGGCTGGGCGAGCGCGTCACCGCTGACCTGCGCAACGCCGTCTATAGCCATGTGCTGCAGCAAAGCCCCCAGTTCTTCGAGACCACCCAAACCGGCGAGGTGCTGTCGCGGCTGACGTCGGACACGACGCTGGTGCAGACCGTGGTCGGCTCATCGCTGTCCATGGGGCTGCGAAATGCGGTTCTGGGCCTGGGTGCCCTGGTCATGCTGGTGTGGACGAATCCCTATGTGATGTCGGTGGTACTGCTGGCCGTCGTGCTGGTGGTGCTGCCCACGATGTGGATCGGTCGCAGGGTGCGCCGATTGTCACGCGACAGCCAGGACCGCGTGGCCGACTCCAGCGCCATCGCGGCCGAAGTGCTCAACGCCATCCCCGTGGTGCAAAGCTATACCGCAGAGCCACGCGAGGCCTCAAGGTTTGCGCGGGCCACGGAAGACGCCTTTCGCGCGGCAGTCAAGCGCACCAAGGCGCGCGCCTTGCTCGTGGCCTTCATCATCATCGCCAACGCGGCCCTGTTGCTGTGGGGGCTGTACCGGGGCACAGAAGCCGTGTTGGCCGGGCAGATGAGTGCAGGCCACCTGGGCCAGACCGTGGTGTACGTGATTCTGCTGGCGAGCGCGGTGGCAGTATTGGGCGAAGTGTACGGAGACCTGCTGCGTGCTGCCGGTGCCACCGAGCGCTTGATGGAATTGCTGTCGAGCCGTTCCCCCGTGGCAAACCCTGCGACACCCAAGCGGCTGCCCACTTCGGATCAAGGGCTGGAGGTGCAGTTTGACAACGTGCAGTTTCACTACCCGTCGCGCCCGAACCAGCCCGCGCTGCAGAACTTCTCTCTGCACCTGTCACCCGGAGAGACCGTGGCACTGGTGGGCGCCAGCGGGGCGGGCAAGACCACGGTGTTTCAGTTGCTGCAGCGCTTTTATGACGTGGATAGAGGCAGGGAGGCGGGTGCTCAGGGTTCACGAGAGGGACGCATCCTATTGAACGGTGTGGACATCCGCGACCTGAGCTTGGACACACTGCGCGCCCATACGGGCACCGTGCCCCAGGATGCCGTGATTTTCTCCGCCTCGGCCATGGACAACGTCCGCTATGGCCGTCCGGACGCCTCCGACGAAGAGGTCATGGCGGCCACCCGGGCTGCCTTTGCGCATGACTTCATCGCAGCCCTGCCCGAGGGCTATCACACGTTTCTGGGCGAACGGGGTGTACGCCTGTCGGGCGGCCAGCGCCAGCGTATCGCCATTGCCCGAGCCATGCTCAAAAATCCACCCCTGTTGCTGCTGGACGAGGCCACCAGCGCACTGGACGCAGAAAGTGAGCGCATGGTGCAGGCCGCGCTTGACACTGCCATGCAGCGCCACACTGGCAAAAGGACCACGCTGGTGATCGCCCACCGCCTGGCCACGGTACAAAATGCCGACCGCATCGTGGTGCTGGACCACGGTCAGATCGTGGAGCAAGGCACCCACAGCGCATTGATGGTACAAGGTGGGGTGTATGCGCGTCTGGCTGCACTGCAGTTCACCAGTTGATCCCGGCACCATTCCGCAAGGTCTACCCCCTGGACCGGGTGCAGTGGCTACTGCAGGGTTTCCTTGACTGCCGCTGGCAGCGGCATGACGGCAATGCCCTCATCCAGCAGCTGCAACGCCTCCTGCGCGGTGGCCTGGCCACGAATGGCCCGATCCTGAACCTCGCCGTGGTGCATGCGCCTGGCTTCATCGGCAAACCGGGAGCCGACATCTTCGGTATTAGCGACGACCTTGCGGGCCAGCTCCAGCCACGCTGCCTGTAGCGCCGGGGGAAGCGTCGATGCCTCGACCTGCACGCTGGAAACAGCACGCGAAACAGAAGTTGTGCCGGACAGTGCCGCCGCAGCTGCGGCGGGCTCGCGGGCGCCCAGATTCAGGCGCGGCGCGCTCAGCCGCTTGTCGATATGGACGTCTGCGCACAAAGGGCACTCCACCAACCCGCGCTGCTTCTGGCTCTGAAAGTCATCTTCAGAACCAAACCAGCCTTCAAACACATGGCCGTGCTGACATTGGAGATCCAGTACCTTCATAAGATGCATCGTACGCTGGTGAGCGCAATCCCATGATGGGCGCTACCAGGCACATCAACGTCCAGGTGCAGAGTTGTGTTCAGAAGTGCTCCACCCCATTTGCCGGCCTTCAGCTGGCAACGGGGAAGTGCCCTCAAGGCTTTGTCGAATGGCTCTGCCCGGAACCGGCCGCTGCTTCAGCCGTGGCGCCGCAGCAGATACCGATAGACAAACCCGGGGAAGGCCAGCGTGAGAAACATGGTGCCGGTGATGGCGTAAAACTCCCAGCCCTGAGGTGCAATTTGGCCTGCACGACGCTCCAACAACAGAGCCATCCCGCCCACCAAGAAGTACAAAACGATCAGTTCGGCCATGCGCCCGACCAGAGGCTTGCCGTTGGCGACGGAGGGGCCCACCACCAGCCAGCGCTGATTGACGAAGGGCAGATTGGCGGCAATCAAAGCCGCCACAATCACAAGCCAAACCGAACCGGTAAGTGACACAGAGGAACTGATCGAGGCAGCAAATTGGGAATGGGAGCAGTAGCCCGCGCGGCGTGTGCGCGCAGGCTACGATCAGGTCGCCAGTGCGCGGACCACGGCGTCGGCACACAGGGCCATCAAACCGCCTGGCAGCAAGCCCAACACCAGCACCAACGCGCCGTTGATGGTCAGCACCACGCGCACATCGGCGGGCGCCGATACATTGGTAGCGGTCAAGGGTGCGTCGAAATACATGACCTTCACCACCCGCAGGTAGTAGAACGCACCGATCAGCGACATGATCACGGCAAACACAGCCATCGCCATGTAGATGGTCTGCCCCGAAGCGATCAGGGCTTGAAGAACCGCCAGCTTGGCATAGAAGCCCACCAGAGGAGGAATACCTGCCATGGAGAACAGGCAGACAGCCATCACGCCAGCGTACAGGGGGCTTCGCTGGTTGAGGCCTGCGAAATCGGAAATCTCTTCGCTCTCAAAACCTTCCCGGGCCAGCAGCAGGATCACACCAAAGGCCGCCAGCGTGGTCAACACATAGGTGATGACGTAGAACATAGAGGCGCTGTAGGCGTTCTCCACCGCAGTGGCGTCCACGTTGCCATTGATGACCCCGGACATCAGGCCTAGCAACACGAAGCCCATCTGGGAGATGGTGGAGTAGGCCAGCATGCGCTTGAGGTTGGTCTGCGCAATGGCTGCCAGGTTACCCACGAGCAAAGAACCAATCGCCAACACGGCCAGCATCTGTTGCCAGTCGATAGCCAGGGGCAGCAGACCGTCCACCAGCAAACGGATGGTGATGGCAAATGCAGCCAGCTTGGGCGCACCACCAATCATCAGCGTCACCGCAGTGGGTGCGCCCTGGTAGACATCGGGAATCCACATGTGGAAAGGCACCACCCCCAGCTTGAAGGCCAGACCGGCTACCACAAACACCAAGCCGAACACCAGCACCTGATGCTTGATCTGACCGGAATTGACTGCCTTGAACACCTGACCAATATCCAGCGAACCCGTGGCACCGTACACCATGGACAACCCGTACAGCAGGAAGCCACTGGCCATGGCGCCCAGTACAAAATACTTCATGGCCGCTTCTGTGGCGGTAGCGTTGTCGCGACGCAACGCCACCAGGGCATAGCTCGACAGCGTGAGCAACTCAAGCCCCAGGTAGATCACCAGGAAGTTGTTGCCCGAGATCATGATGAACATGCCGAGCAAAGCGAACATGGACAGCGTGAAGAGCTCACCCCCCCGCAACATGTCGCGGTCGGCAGCATAGGGGCGGCCATACACCAGGGTGACCATCATGGCCACGGTGGCAAAACACTTGAGCCAATTGCCCATGGCGTCACTCACCACCATGTTGCCAAAACCGTAGAAGGTGTTACCGCTGCTGGCATACATGGCCTGCAGGGCAGCCACCACGGCCAGCGTGAGCATGGTCAGCACATAGGTGCTGGTGCGACGAGGGCTGTGTACGCCCAGATCAACCAGCGCAATCACGCAGGCCATCGTCAACAGCACAATTTCGGGGTAAATCGCTAGCCAGCTGATGTTGTCAATCATCTCGAATCTCTCAGTTCAGTCTGGTCTGTTCAGTTCAGCTTGGTCTGCGCGACATGCTTGAGCAGTTCTGCCACCGAGGTGTCCATCACGTCGGTGAACGGACGGGGGTAGAGGCCCATGGCCAGCACCGCGATGCCCAGTACAGCAAGCACCAGGAACTCGCGGCTGTCGATGTCCGTCAAGCCCTTGACGTTGTCATTGCCCACGGGGCCCAGGTACACACGCTTGAACATCCACAGGGTGTAAGCAGCACCAAAAATCAGCGCAGTGGCGGCAGCCAGACCGATCCAGAAATTGGCCTTGACGGCACCCAGGATCACCATCCACTCACCCACAAAACCGGCCGTACCCGGCAGACCGCAGTTGGCCATGGCAAACAGCAGGGCAAACGCCGTGAAGTTCGGCATGGTGTTGACCACGCCACCATAGGCGGCGATTTCACGGGAGTGCACGCGGTCGTACAAGACACCGATGGACAAGAACATCGCACCGGACACAAAACCGTGCGCAATCATCTGGACAATACCGCCGGACACGCCCAGGTCGTTGAAGATGAAAAAGCCCAAGGTCACAAAACCCATGTGCGCCACCGACGAGTAAGCCACCAGCTTCTTCATGTCCTTCTGGACCATAGCCACCAGGCCCACATAGATCACGGCGATCAGCGACAAGGCAATCATCAGCCAAGCCCACTGGCGTGCAGCGTCAGGAGCGATTGGCAGCGAAAACCGCAGAAAACCGTAGGCACCCAGTTTCAGCATGATGGCGGCCAGCACTGCTGAACCGCCCGTAGGCGCCTCCACGTGCACATCGGGCAGCCAGGTGTGGACGGGCCACATGGGCACCTTCACAGCAAAGGCGGCAAAGAATGCGAAGAACAGCAGGGTCTGTGCACGTCCGCTCAACGGCAGCTGATGCCAGGTCGCAATGTCAAAGCTGCCACCCGACTGGTTGTACAGGTAGATCAGCGCGATGAGCATCAACAGCGACCCGAGCAACGTATACAGGAAGAACTTGAACGCTGCGTAGATCTTATTGGGGCCGCCCCAGATGCCGATGATCAGATACATCGGGATCAGCGTTGCCTCGAAGAACACATAGAACAGAATGCCGTCGAGTGCGCTGAACACACCGATCATGAGCCCCGAAAGGATCAGGAAAGCGCCCATGTACTGGTTCACGCGCTCCGTGATCGACTCCCAGGAAGCAATCACCACAATGACGGTGATGAATGCTGTCAGCGGCACGAACCAGAAGGAAATGCCGTCCACCCCAAGGTGGTAGTGGACGTTGAAGCGCTCGATCCAGTCAGCCTTCTCCACAAACTGCATGGCTGCTGTACCCAGCTTGAAGCCATCGTACAAAGGCAGCGTGACCAGGAAGCCGATCAGCGCGCCGACGAGCGCCAGCCAGCGCACGGCACGCGCGTGCTCATCGCGCCCGATGGCGAGCAACAGCACGCCAAACGCAATCGGTGTCCAGATTGCAAGACTCAACAGACCCATTTTTATTCTTCTCCTACTTGTTGAGCCAGACGAAATACGTCATGAGGACGAAAACACCCAGGATCATGACCAGCGCATAGTGGTAGATGAAGCCCGACTGCACCCAACGCACAGCACCGGCAACCCACCGCACCAGCTTCCAGGACCCGTTGACCAGGGCACCATCGATCACAGCCTGATCCCCGCCCTTCCAGAGACCCACGCCCAGCGCACGTGCACCACGGGCCAGAATGTTCTCGTTGATCCAGTCGAGGTAGTACTTGTTTTCAAGCAATGTGTAGATGGGCTGTACGCGCGCCTTGATCGCCGTGGGCAACGCAGGATTGACCATGTACATGTAGTACGAAAGCGCCACACCTGCCAGTGCGAGCCAGAACGGCGCCGTCTGCAGACCGTGCAATGCCATGGCCCAGGCGCTGTGGAAATGCTCCGCCATGTGTGCCATGGAAGGATGCTTGGCCGCATCCACAAAAATGACGTCCTTGAAGAAGTCTCCAAACAGCATGGGCTGGATGAACAGGAAACCCACCACCACCGAAGGAATGGCCAACAGCACCAGAGGCACCGTCACCACCCAGGGAGACTCGTGCGGTTCGTGGTGATCATCGTGGCCGTGGCCATGGTGATCGTCGTGGTGGGCATCCGGATTCTGGTCGTAACGCTCCTTGCCATGGAAGACCAGGAAGTACATGCGGAAGGAATAGAACGCCGTGATGAACACACCCGCGAGCACTGCGAAATGTGCAAAACCGGCTGCAGGCAGATGGCTAAAGTGCACCGCCTCAATGATGCTGTCCTTGGAATAGAAACCTGAGAACAGCGGCGTGCCGATCAGGGCCATCGAACCCAGCAGCGAGGTGATCCAGGTGATGGGCATGTACTTGCGCACACCGCCCATCCAGCGGATGTCCTGGTTGTGATGCATGCCCATGATGACCGAGCCTGCGCCCAGGAACAACAAGGCTTTGAAGAACGCATGGGTCATCAGGTGGAACACAGCCACCGAGTACGCCGAGGCGCCAAGCGCTACTGTCATGTAGCCGAGCTGCGAGAGCGTCGAGTACGCCACCACACGCTTGATGTCGTTCTGTATGATGCCCAGGAAACCCATGAACAATGCTGTGATGGCACCGATCACCAGGATGAAGTTGAGCGCAGTGTCCGACAGCTCGAACAGAGGCGACATGCGCGACACCATGAAGATACCGGCGGTCACCATAGTGGCAGCGTGAATCAGCGCGGAGATGGGAGTCGGACCCTCCATCGAATCAGGCAGCCAGACGTGCAGGGGAAACTGCGCTGACTTGCCCATCGCGCCGATGAACAGGCAGATGCAGATCACCGTGACGAGCATCCAGCTGGTGCCGGGGAACGACAGAAAGCCCAGTTCACCCGCCTTGGCGAAGATCTCGCCATAGTTCAAGGTGCCGGTATACGCTGCGATCAGGCCAATGCCCAGAATGAAGCCGAAGTCGCCCACGCGGTTGACCAGAAACGCCTTCATGTTGGCGAAGATGGCAGAAGGCTTGTTGAACCAGAACCCGATGAGCAGGTAGGACACCAGACCCACCGCCTCCCAACCAAAGAACAGCTGCAGCAGGTTGTTGCTCATGACGAGCATGAGCATGGAGAAAGTGAACAGCGAAATGTAGGCAAAGAAGCGGTTGTAGCCCTCGTCTTCTTCCATGTAGCCAATGGTGTAAATGTGAACCATCAGCGACACAAAGGTCACCACCACCATCATCATCGCCGTGAGGCTGTCGATCAGGAAGCCCACTTCCATCTTCAAGCCACCCACCACCATCCAGGTGTACAGGGTTTCATTGAACCGGGCACCATCGAGTGCCACGCTCTTGAGCGTCATCGCCGAGAGGATGAAAGCAACCAGCACCCCGAGGATGGTCAGGGTATGGCTCAGGCGACGACCGATCCAGTTACCACCGAAGGTCGTACCGAAGACGCCGGCCAGTAAGGCGCCTGCCAGCGGTGCCAACGGCACTGCCAGGAGGGTTGAAGCAGAGAGGGTTTGACTCATTCTTGAGAACCTTGGGAATACTCGCGACCCATCAACCCTTGAGGGTGTTGAGGTCTTCCGCGTTGATACTGGATTTGTTGCGGAACAGCAGCACCAGGATGGCCAGGCCAATCGCCGATTCAGCGGCTGCCACGGTCAGGATAAAGAACACGAACACCTGGCCGTGCATGTCTCCCAGGTAGTGGGAGAACGCCACGAAGTTCATGTTCACGGCCAGCAGCATGAGCTCGATCGCCATCAGCAGCACGATCAGGTTCTTGCGGTTCAGGAAGATGCCGATCACAGCGAGCGCAAACAGCATGGCGCCCAGCGACAAAAAGTGGCCCAGAGTCAATGTCATGCTTTTTTCTCCTCGGCAGCAGCTTGCGCAGGCTCTTCAGCATCAGGCTTTTGGGTGGCGGCCACCTTGACCACTGCCAGACGATCGGCCGCACGCACTCGGATCTGCATTGAAGGATTGATGGCCTTGCTGTCCTTGCGCTGACGCAGGGTCAGTGCGATGGCAGCCACCATGGCCACCAGCAAAATGACTGCAGCGATCTCAACGGGATACAGATACTGGGTGTACAGCAGCTTGCCCAACGCCTTGGTGTTGGAGTACGGGACCACATGACCAGCGGCATCGACCATGGCAGCGACGGCCTTGGGCTCTTCCATGCCGCGGAATCCGCCCATCAACACGGCAGCCATTTCCAGGGCGATGACCGCCCCAATGAGGGCCGCCAAAGGGAAATGCTTCCAGAACCCCTTGCGTACGGTATCGATATGAATGTCCAGCATCATCACCACGAACAGGAAGAGCACCATGACCGCGCCCAGGTACACCAGCACCAGCGCAATTGCCAGGAACTCTGCCTTGAGCAACAGCCAAACAGCCGCCGCCTGCGAGAACGCAAGGATGAGATACAGCACTGCATGCACAGGGTTACGCGCAGTGATCACCCGGAAGGCTGCAAACAGCAGCACCACCGAGAAGAGATAGAAGAAACCAGTCTTGGCGTCCATGAATCGGGTCTTTATAGAAAGTCTGGCAAAGAGGCTGAACCCCGTACCGCTCAGCGGTACTTGGCGTCTGCAGCCTTGGCTGCCGCAATTTCACCTTCGTACCGGTCGCCCACGGCCAAGAGCATGTCCTTCGTGAAATACAGGTCACCACGCTTTTCGCCGTGGTATTCAAAGATGTGTGTCTCGACAATCGAATCGACCGGGCAGCTCTCTTCGCAGAACCCGCAGAAGATGCACTTGGTCAGGTCGATGTCATAGCGCGTGGTGCGACGCGAACCATCTGCACGCACATCCGATTCGATGGTGATGGCCATCGCAGGGCATACGGCTTCGCACAGCTTGCAAGCGATGCAACGCTCCTCGCCGTTGTCATAACGGCGCAGTGCATGCAGGCCACGGAAGCGTGGCGACAAAGGCGTCTTCTCTTCGGGAAACTGCACGGTCACCTTGCGGCGAAACGCGTAGCGGCCAGTCAGGGCCATCCCCTTGAGCAACTCCACGAGCATGAAGCTCTTGAAGAAATCCTTGAACGAAAAAGGTGCAGCAGCAGCAACAGCAGTCATTTGTGTCCCCGCTTATTTCCAGATATTCCAAGGCGAGAGCAACCACCCGCCAACAAACAACAAGTACACCAGCGTGACCGGAATGAAGATCTTCCAGCCCAGACGCATGATCTGGTCGTACCGGAACCGCGGGAAGGTAGCCCGGATCCAGATGAACATGGATACCACAAGGAAGGTCTTGAGACCCAGCCAGATCCAGCCTGGAATCCAGTTGAACACCGCGCTATCGATGGGAGACAGCCAGCCGCCCAGGAACATGAGAGCCGCCAGGATGGACACGAGCCACATGCTGGCGTACTCGGCCAGGAAGAAGATCGCGAAGCCCATACCGGAGTACTCGACCATGTGGCCGGCCACGATTTCTGCCTCGCCTTCCACCACGTCGAAGGGATGGCGGTTGGTTTCTGCCACGCCAGAGATCAGGTACACAAGGAAGATCGGCAGCAGGGGCAGCCAATTCCAAGACAGGAACGTCAGGCCCTTGTCTGCGGCCATGCCCCGCCCCTGACCCAGCACGATTTCCGTCAGGTTCATACTGCCCGACACCATGATCACGACGAGGAAACAAAAGCCCATCGCGATTTCGTAGCTCACCATCTGTGCCGAGGCCCGCAGTGCGCCCAAGAATGCGTACTTGGAGTTGGAAGCCCAGCCCGCAATGATCACGCCATAGACTTCGATGGAAGTGATGGCCATCACCAACAACAGACCAGCATTCACATTCGCCAAGGCCACGTCGGGGCCGAAAGGAATGGCCACCCAGGCAGCCAGGGCCGGCATGATGGCCATAACGGGCCCGAGAACAAACAGGCCCTTGCTGGCCGCCGTAGGCTGGATGATTTCCTTGGTCAGCAGCTTCAGTGCGTCAGCAATGGGCTGCAGCAGCCCCATCGGTCCCACGCGGTTGGGACCGTGGCGCACTTGCATGAAGCCCAGCAGCTTACGCTCCCACAAAGTGAGGTAAGCCACGGCACCCATGAGCGGCGCCAAGATGCAGACGATCTTGATCAGGATCCAGAGCACTGGCCAGACGATGCCGGTCCACCACCCAAAGGAGAGCAGGTTCAGGCCCGCGTTGTAGATCGCGTCGATCATGCGGCCACTCCTTCGCGTGCCATGCGTGCGTCGGCAGTGAGCTGCAGCGACGTAGAACGGCGCACCAAGCCGTCCAGTTGATAGATGGATGCCACGACCGGATCACCAGCTGCAGCCGTTGCGGCTGGCGACGCCTTCACTGCATTCGACAACTGTGCGGCGGGCACCTGCGCAACGGCACCGGCAGCGGCGTTCGTCGCACGGGCCAGAACGTCCTGGGAGGTCTCAAAGTCAAAGCCTGGCACACCCAACAGGTTGGCCAGCACGCGCAGAACCTTCCAAGCGGGACGGGTATCGCCCAGAGGGCGCACCACGGCGTGGAAACCCTGTATGCGTCCCTCGGCGTTGACAAAGCTGCCCGAAGTTTCCGTGAACGGAGCAATTGGCAACAAAACGTCACTGAACTCCATGTTGGCCTTGAAGGGGCTCAACGTGACCACCATTTCTGCACCAGCAAGAGCAGTTGCAGCTTGAGCACCCGTCGCAGAATCATGGACGGGCTCGGTGTTCAGCAGCACCGCCGCCTTCAAACCACCGGAGAGCATTTGAGCAGCATTCAGTCCACCGTTGACAGGGTGAGCGCCCGCAAATTGCGCGCCCACCGTATTGGCGGCCTCTGTCAGGTAGCCCACTGTTGCACCGGTGTTCTCTGCAATCCAGTTGGCCCATGCCAGCAACTGCGTAGCTTGCGCGTGGTGCGCCGCCGCATTGCCCAGCAACACCGCCTTGCGCTCCCCGCCCAGCAGCGAGCGGGCGATGGCCTGGGCAGCCTCGTTGGCCGCGCTGGCACCTTGCGGAGCGGGAATGCCCTTTTCATGGGCGATGGCGGAAGCAATGCCTCCGAGCATCTCGACCCACTGGCCGGCACCTTGTGCCACAAATGTCTGCACCGGCATGGCCCAGTCATGGGATACCGAAGCGATGGCACTGACCTGGCAGCCATGGCGGACCGCCTGACGGACGCGCTGCGCAAACAACGGATGGTCCTTGCGCAGGTTGGAACCCACGACCAGCACGCGCTGGAGCGTGGACAACGAAGCGATGGACGTACCGAGCCAGCGAATACCTTCGGGAGCAGCGAACTCGGCGTTGCGCAGACGATAGTCGATGTTGTCGCTACCAAGACCGCGCACCAGGGCGCTGGCCAGATACAGCTCTTCCAACGTACTGTGAGGACTCACCAGCGCACCAATGCTGGCCGCGCCGTGGTCGTTCTTGATGTTCTTGAGGCCATTGGCCACGTATTCCAACGCAGTCTGCCAGTCCACTTCCTTCCACACCCCACCCTGCTTGAGCATGGGCTGGGTCAGGCGGTCGTCACCGTTGAGCGCTTCATAGGAGAAACGGTCGCGGTCGGCAATCCAGCATTCGTTAACAGCCTCGTTTTCAAACGGGACAACGCGCATGACCTTGTGGTTCTTGACCTGAACAATCAGGTTGGCGCCGGTGGAGTCATGTGGACTCACCGAGCGGCGGCGCGACAGTTCCCAGGTGCGGGCGCTGTAACGGAAAGGCTTGCTGGTCAATGCACCCACGGGGCAGATGTCGATCATGTTGCCCGACAGTTCGGAGTCCACCGTGTCGCCGGCGACCGTGGTGATTTCCGAATGCTCGCCACGATGGATCATGCCGAGTTCCATCACGCCCGCCACTTCCTGGCCGAAGCGCACGCAACGGGTGCAGTGGATGCAGCGGCTCATCTCCTCCATGGAGATCAGAGGGCCCACGTCCTTGTGGAACACCACGCGCTTTTCTTCCTCGTACCGCGAGGAGGAGCCACCGTAGCCCACGGCCAGATCCTGCAACTGGCACTCGCCGCCCTGGTCGCAGATGGGGCAGTCCAGAGGGTGGTTGATGAGCAGAAACTCCATGACCGACTGCTGCGCCTTGATGGCTTTGTCGCTCTTGGTACGCACGATCATGCCCTGCGTGACCGGCGTGGCGCAGGCTGGCATGGGCTTGGGAGCCTTCTCCACGTCCACCAGGCACATGCGGCAGTTGGCGGCGATCGAAAGCTTCTTGTGGTAGCAGAAATGCGGAATGTAAGTGCCAGCCTTTTCAGCCGCATGCATCACCATGCAGCCCTCGGCGACTTCCACTTTCTGACCGTCCAGTTCAATTTCAACCATATGTTTTCTCGCGATCAGACGGAAGTCGCGGCTTGTGGAGCCTTGTTCCGGATCAGTGCCTCAAACTCGGGACGGAAGTGTTTGATCATGGCGCGCACAGGCATGGCGGCAGCATCACCCAGCGCACAGATGGTGCGGCCCTGGATGTTGTCCGCCACCGAATTGAGCAGATCCAGGTCACCCTCACGACCCTGTCCATGCTGGATGCGATCGATCACGCGCCACATCCATCCCGTGCCTTCACGGCAGGGCGTGCACTGGCCGCAGGATTCATGCGAATAGAAATACGACAGGCGCAGCAGACTTTCGACCATGCTCCGGGAATCGTCCATGACGATCACGGCACCAGAGCCCAGCATGGAGCCAGCCTTGGCGATGGAGTCGTAGTCCATCGTGCATTCCATGATGACGGATGCAGGCAGGACAGGGGCCGATGAACCACCAGGAATCACCGCCTTGAGTTGACGACCTTTGCGCACGCCACCGGCCAGTTCCAGCAGCTTGGCAAATGGGGTACCCAACGGCACCTCATAGTTGCCTGGCTTTTCGACGTCACCAGACACCGAGAAAATCTTGGTGCCGCCGTTGTTAGGCTTGCCGCACTCCAGATAAGCCGCACCGCCATTGCGGATGATCCAAGGCACAGCCGCAAAGGTTTCCGTGTTGTTGATGGTGGTGGGCTTGCCATACAAGCCAAAGCTGGCCGGAAACGGTGGCTTGAAACGGGGTTGCCCCTTTTTGCCTTCCAGCGATTCGAGCAATGCAGTTTCTTCACCACAAATGTAGGCACCAAAACCGTGGGCTGCGTGCAGCTGAAAGCTGAAACTGCTGCCCAGGATGTTGTCGCCCAGATAACCTGCTGCCCGCGCTTCTTCCAGAGCGGCTTCAAACCGTTCGTAGGTCTGGAAGATCTCGCCATGGATGTAGTTGTAGCCCACCGAGATGCCCATCGCATAGGCTGCGATGATCATGCCTTCGATGACGATGTGCGGGTTGAACTGCAGGATGTCACGGTCCTTGCAGGTACCAGGCTCACCCTCATCGGAATTGCACACCAGATATTTTTGGCCTGGGAACGAGCGGGGCATGAAGCTCCACTTGAGGCCCGTAGGAAAGCCTGCACCACCCCGGCCACGCAAGCCAGACTCCTTGACAGTGGCAATGACCTGATCCTGCGTCAGGCCCTCTTCACCATCCTTGCCCAAGATACGACGCAGCGCCTGATAGCCACCACGCGCTTCGTAGTCCTTGATGCTCCAGTTGCTGCCATTCAAGCCCACATAGATTTGGGGGTTGATATGGCGGTCGTGAAAACAGGTCTGAACGCCCGTAGCCTGGAACTGGGAGAGTATTTGTGCTGCCGTGGTCATCACTGGCCCTCCGCGGCCCGCAGGCCGTCAACGAGCTGGTCGAGCTTGTCGTTGTCCATGAAGCTGCACATCGTGCGATCGTTCACCAGCATCACAGGCGCATCAGCGCAAGCACCCAGGCATTCGCATTGCTGCAGAGTGAACAGGCCGTCAGGTGTGGTCTCACCCATCGAAACACCCAGCTTCTTTTCCAGGTGATGCAGCGCCTTTTGCCCGTCGCGCAACTGGCAGGGCAGATTGGTGCACACGTTGAGCTTGTACTTGCCCACCGGTTGCTGGTTGTACATGTTGTAGAAGGTCGTGACTTCGTGCACGGCGATCTGCGCCATGCCCAGATAGTCGGCGATCACTGCCTCGCTCTCGGCGCTGACATAGCCCTGCTCTTGCTGAACGATGGACAAGCAAGCCATCACCGCAGACTGCTTCTGGTCCGCAGGGTACTTGGCCACTTCGCGCGCAAACCGCGCCTTGGTCGCTTCGGTAATCATCGGTCAATCTCTCCGAACACGATATCCATGGTGCCAATGATGGCGACAGCGTCCGCGATCATGTGGCCACGCGCCATTTCGTCGAGCGTCGCCAGATGCGCAAAACCCGGCGCCCGGATCTTGAGTCGGTAAGGCTTGTTGGCACCATCACTCACCAGATAAATACCGAATTCGCCCTTGGGATGCTCCACCGCCGCATAGGCCTCGCCTTCCGGCACGTGGAAACCTTCCGTGAAGAGCTTGAAATGGTGGATCAGCTCTTCCATGTTCGACTTCATGGATTCACGCGCGGGCGCAGCCACCTTGTGGTTGTCCGTGATCACAGGACCGGGGTTGGCCTTGAGCCAGTCCACGCATTGCTTGATGATGCGGTTGGACTCGCGCATTTCCTGCACACGCACCAGGTAGCGGTCGTAGCAGTCACCGGTCTTGCCCACTGGCACATCGAAATCCACACGGTCGTATACGTCGTATGGCTGGGTCTTGCGCAGGTCCCATGCGATACCGGAGCCACGGAGCATGGGGCCGGTCATGCCCAGATTCAGGGCTCGCTCGGGGGGCACCACGCCGATGCCTACCGTGCGCTGCTTCCAGATGCGGTTGTCGGTGAGCAGCGTTTCGTATTCGTCCACACAGCCTGGGAAACGCTGGGTGAAATCGTCGATGAAGTCCAGCAGAGACCCTTGACGATTCTGGTTCAACGCCTCCAGCGCCTTGGCATTCTTGATCTTGCTGACCTTGTACTGCGGCATGCTGTCGGGCAGGTCGCGGTAGACGCCGCCCGGGCGGAAATAGGCCGCATGCATGCGCGCGCCAGAAACCGCCTCGTACATGTCAAACAGGTCTTCCCGCTCGCGGAAGGTGTAGATCAGGATGGTGGAGCTGCCGCAGTCGTTGCCGTGCGAGCCCAACCACATGAGGTGGTTCAGCAAGCGCGTGATCTCGGAAAACATCACGCGGATGTACTGCGCGCGCACCGGCACTTCCAGGCCCAGCAGCTTCTCGATGGCAAGGCAGTAGGCGTGCTCGTTGCACATCATCGACACGTAGTCCAGCCGGTCCATATAGGGCAGTGACTGGATGTAGGTCTTGTGCTCGGCCAGCTTCTCGGTGGCGCGATGGAGCAGACCGATATGCGGGTCAGCGCGTTGCACAACCTCGCCGTCCAACTCCAGCACCAGGCGCAACACACCGTGCGCCGCAGGGTGCTGCGGACCAAAGTTCAGGGAGTAGTTCTTGATTTCAGCCATGATGGATCACATGAGGCGCGAGGCGGCTCAGTGCAGGCCTCCGTACTTGTCTTCGCGGATGATGCGGGGCGTGATTTCCCGCGGCTCGATGGACACGGGTTCATACACGACACGGCGCTGCTCGGCGTCGTAACGCATTTCAACATGTCCAGACAGGGGGAAATCCTTGCGGAAAGGGTGCCCGATAAATCCGTAGTCCGTGAGAATGCGGCGCAGGTCGTTATGACCATCAAACACGATGCCAAACAAATCAAAGGCTTCGCGCTCGTACCAGTTGGCTGCATTCCACAACTCAGCTACCGAAGCAACGACCGGGAAATCATCGTCTTGGCAGAACACCTTCACGCGCACTCGCTGATTGAGGCTGACCGACAACAGGTGCGACACCACACAGTAGCGGGCACCCTCATGGACTGCATCGCCATATGCAGAATAGTCCACACCGCACAAATCGATCAACTGCTCGAAACGGCAACCTTCCGAATCGCGCAGCAAGCGCATCGCATCCAGATAGTCCGCAGCAGCGACCACCAGGGTGACCTCATCGAGAGCGACCGAAATCTGGCGCACTTTGGCACCCAGCGCCGCAGAGATATTCTCTTTAAGCTTCTCAGGCCGAATGGCAACAGCTGTCATCATCAACCCTTCAGACACGAGCAATGGTGTTGGTGCGGCGGATCTTCTGCTGCAGCTGGATGATCCCGTAGATCAGAGCTTCTGCCGTCGGAGGGCAACCTGGCACATAAACATCCACCGGCACGATGCGGTCACAACCGCGCACCACCGAATAGCTGTAGTGGTAGTAACCACCACCATTGGCACACGAACCCATCGACAAGACCCAGCGCGGCTCGGACATCTGGTCGTACACCTTGCGCAGTGCGGGGGCCATCTTGTTGCACAGCGTGCCCGCCACGATCATCAGGTCGGACTGACGAGGGCTGGCACGGAACACTTCCGCACCAAAACGACCGATGTCATACCGGGCCGCCGCAGCGTGCATCATCTCCACAGCACAGCAAGCCAGACCAAACGTCATCGGCCACAGAGAACCGGTCTTGGCCCAGTTCACCACGGAGTCGTAACTCGTGGTGATGAAGCCTTCCTTCATCACGCCTTCAATCATTGCATTGTCCTTGTTGAAGTCCGCTCATTCCCAATCCAGGGCACCCTTTTTCCATTCGTAGGCAAAACCCACGACCAGAATGGCCAGGAAAATCACGACCGCCACAAAACCGGCCACGCCCACCTCGTGCAGCGTGACCGCCCACGGGAAAAGGAATGCGATTTCCAGGTCGAACAGAATGAAGAGAATGGCCACGAGGTAGTAGCGCACATCGAATTTCATGCGCGCATCCTCGAAGGCTTCAAAGCCACATTCGTAGGGGGAGTTCTTTGCGGCATCCGGGCGGTTGGGGCCCAGTATGTAGCCGAGTACGAGGGGGACAACGCCTACGGCGATGCCGACCAAGATGAACAAAAGGACGGGGAGGTACTGATCGAGGTTCATCTTGAGGATGTGCTCACCGCTGTGGCCTTGCCCGTCAGGACCCGAGCCGGGTCATGCAGGCAGGCCTTTGTTTTGGTGCCGTCGGCGAGACTCGAACTCGCACAGCTTTCGCCACTACCCCCTCAAGATAGCGTGTCTACCAATTTCACCACGACGGCTGATTTTTGCATCTGGATGGCATGAGGAACCTTGCGGCTTTGGCTTTCCAGACAATCCAGAATTCTACTCCGGAAAAACCCTGCTTCGGCCCTGCGGGCCGAAATTCAGTTCAATTATTTGGTCGGGATCTGCGCGGCGCCCGAAGCGGGAGCGGCAGGCGCTGCAGGCACCTCAGAAGCAGGTGCGCCGGCAGGCACGGCAGCGGCTGGCGTTTCCAGAACGCTGCCCGAACTGGCGGGACGAGCGTTGCCAAAGTAGGCCAATGCGAGCGTAGAAACAAAGAACACTGCAGCCAGCACGGCCGTGGTACGGGACAGGAAGTTGGCGCTGCCGCTGGCGCCAAAGAGGCTGCCCGAACTGCCGCTACCGAAAGCCGCCCCCATGTCAGCTCCCTTGCCATGCTGGATCAAGATCAGGCCGATCATGGCCAGGGCCGCCAACATCTGCACCGCCAAAATCACATTCACGATCACGTTCATTCTCTGTTCACTCCTGATTGAATTGTTTGACTCGCAGCCGCCTCAACGAGCGGCCGCAATGATTTGTAGAAAGTCGGGCGCCTTCAGCGAAGCCCCACCGACCAGGCCGCCGTCGATATCGGGCTGCGCCAGTAACTGAGCTGCATTGGCCGCATTCATGCTGCCGCCGTACAGCAACCGGATGCGGTCCGCATGCTCGCTCGCAGCTGCCAGCTGGGTGCGCAGCACGGCATGCACGGCTTGCGCCTGCTCCGGCGACGCAGTGCGACCCGTGCCAATGGCCCACACAGGCTCATAAGCCACCACGATCTCGCTGATGCAATGACCGTTGAGGTGAATTACCGCTGCGAGTTGCCGCTTGACCACCGCCTCGGTCAGTCCCGCTTCACGCTCCTGCAGTGTTTCCCCCACACAGACCACCGGCGTCACACCGGCCGCCAGCGCGCGCTGGGCCTTCTCCGCCACAATCGCGTCCGTTTCACCATGGTACTGGCGGCGCTCAGAGTGCCCCACCAGCGCATAGCGCACGCCAAAATCCTTCAGCATGGCCACCGATACCTCACCAGTGTAGGCACCCGCCTCGTGCGAAGACACATCCTGTGCTGCCACCGCAACGGCAGTGCCGGCGGTCAACGCCTGCACCTGCGCCAGATAGGGCGCAGGCACTGCGACGGCCACATCACAAGCCACATCTGCAGCACCCGCAATCAAGGCCTTCAACAAAGCTTCGTTGGCAGCGAGGCTGCCATTCATCTTCCAGTTGCCAGCGATGAGTTTTTTCTTGTTGTTCATGATTACCACGTCAAAACAATCTTGCCAACATGCTGGCTGGACTCCATCAGCGCATGGGCTTGTGCCGCATCCGCAGCAGCAAACGTGCTGTGGATGACCGGACGCACCTTGCCCGCTGCCAGCAAGGGCCAGACATGCTCACGCAGCGCCCGTGCAATCGCACCCTTGAAAGCCACGGGACGCGGACGCAGTGTGGACCCTGTGATGGTGAGCCGCTTGCGCAGCACCAACCCGGCATTGAAACCGCTCTGCACACCCCCTTGCACTGCGATGATGACGATCCGGCCGTCCTCGGCCAGGCATTCGACCTCGCGAGCGACATAGTCACCTGCCACCATATCGAGCACCACATCAACACCACGCGCCTCGGTGATTCGTTTCGCCTCGGCCACAAAGTCCTGAGACTTGTAGTTGACTGCGTGGTGCGCGCCCAGCGCCAGGCACGCTGCACACTTGTCATCGCTCCCAGCGGTGGCAATCACGGTAGCACCGAAGGCACGTGCCAGCTGAATAGCCGTCACGCCAATGCCACTCGTACCGCCTTGCACCAGGAAGGTTTCACCGGCTTGCAAACGCGCACGGTCAAAGACATTGCTCCACACCGTGAAGAACGTCTCCGGAAGTGACGCAGCCTCTACGTCACTGAAGCCATCAGGCACCGGCAGGCATTGCACCACCGGCGCCACACACCACTGTGCATAACCACCACCCGCCACCAAGGCGCAAACACGGTCACCCACACGAATGCCCGCCTCTGCCATCGCCAAAGCATCGCCCGACTCAACCACCCCCGCGACCTCCAGCCCCGGAAGATCCGAGGTGCCAGGAGGCGGCGCATAGTGGCCCATTCGCTGCAATACATCAGGGCGGTTGATGCCACTGGCCGCCACGCGGATCAGCAGCTCACCCGCACCCGCTACAGGAGCGGGGCGCTCACCCAGACGCAGCACCTCAGGCCCACCAAACGATGTGATCTCAACAGCATGCATAACGGGGTTTACCGAAGATGGATTCAGATGATTTAGGCCGCTAGCGCATGATTTATATGCACCAGCAGCTACCAAATCAATAGCAGATCAACAATTTAGCCATTCACCTGAACAGACGCACCATCTGCAGGCAGGGCCTGCTGCTGTTGCTGCTCTGCGGGATGACGGCCGCCATCGCGACCATGATCACGGCGGGGTTCGCGATCGCCACGTTCTGCAGGCGCTGGACGGTCGCTGCCACCGGCGGGACGATCTGCCAACACCTTCATGGACAGCTTGATGCGGCCCTTTTCGTCGGTTTCCATGACCTTGACCTTCACGATCTGGCCTTCGGTCAGGTAGTCAGACACCTTTTCGACGCGCTCGTGAGCGATCTGGCTGATGTGCAGCAGACCATCCTTGCCAGGCAGCAGATTGATCAGCGCGCCAAAGTCGAGGATCTTGGTCACAGGGCCTTCGTAGATCTTGCCGATCTCGACTTCTGCCGTGATCTGCTCGATGCGCTTCTTGGCTTCGTCGGCCTTCGCAGCGTCGGTAGCGGCGATGGTGATGGTGCCGTCTTCCTCGATGTTGATCTGGCAGCCAGTTTCTTCGGTCAGCGCACGGATCACAGCGCCGCCCTTGCCGATCACGTCACGGATCTTCTCGGGGTTGATCTTCATGGTGTACAGCTTGGGCGCGAAGTTCGACACTTCGGTCTTGGCTTCACCCATGGCCTCCTGCATCTTGCCCAGGATGTGCATGCGCGCTTCCTTGGCCTGGGCCAGTGCCACTTGCATGATTTCCTTGGTGATGCCCTGGATCTTGATGTCCATCTGCAGGGCCGTGATACCGCCCGTGGTACCCGCCACCTTGAAGTCCATGTCACCCAGGTGATCTTCATCACCCAGGATGTCGGTCAGTACGGCGAAACGGTTGGCGTCCTTGATCAACCCCATCGCAATACCAGCCACGTGGGCCTTCATGGGCACGCCGGCATCCATCAGCGACAGGCAGCCGCCGCAGACCGAAGCCATCGACGAGGAACCGTTGGACTCAGTGATTTCCGACACCACACGCATGGTGTAGGGGAATTCTTCCTTGGTCGGCAGCACAGCAACCAGCGCGCGCTTGGCCAGACGACCGTGGCCGATTTCGCGGCGCTTGGTCGAGCCCATGCGGCCCACTTCGCCGGTGGCGAAGGGAGGCATGTTGTAGTGCATCATGAAGCGGTCTTCGTACTCGCCAGCCAGCGCATCGATGCGCTGTGCATCACGCTCGGTGCCCAGCGTGGTCACGACCAGCGCCTGGGTTTCGCCACGCGTGAACAGGGCCGAGCCGTGGGCACGGGGTAGCACGCTGTTGCGGATCTCGATGGGGCGCACGGTGCGCGTATCGCGGCCGTCGATGCGAGGCTCGCCAGCCAGGATCTGGCTGCGCACGATGCCCGCTTCGATGTCGAACAGCATGCCTTCAACCTTGACGGCGTCGAACTCAACACCATCGGCCTTCAACGCTGCCATCACGGCTGCATAGGCTTCGCGGCAGGCCTGGGTGCGGGCTTGCTTGTTGCGGATCTGGTAGGCAGCGCGCAGCTTGTCGTCGGCCAGTGCCACCACCTTGGCGATCAGTGCTTCGTCCTTGGCGGGCGCTTCCCATTGCCACACGGGCTTGCCCGCGTCGCGCACCAGTTCGTGAATGGCGTTGATGGCCACATTGCCTTGCTCGTGACCGAACACCACGGCACCTAGCATGATTTCTTCAGACAGCTGCTGGGCTTCGGATTCGACCATCAGCACTGCGGCTTCGGTACCCGCCACCACCAGATCCATCTGCGAGTTCTTGCGCGCAGTCTGGCCAGGGTTGAGCACGTACTCGCCGTTGATATAACCCACTCGTGCGGCACCAATGGGGCCGTTGAACGGAATGCCAGAGATGGCCAGGGCAGCACTGGTAGCGATCAACGCAGCGATGTCGGCATCCACTTCAGGGTTCAGCGACACCGTGTGGATCACCACGTGCACTTCGTTGAAGAAACCTTCGGGGAACAGCGGACGAATCGGGCGGTCGATCAGGCGGCTGGTCAGGGTTTCGTGCTCGCTGGGCTTGGCTTCGCGCTTGAAGAAGCTGCCAGGGATCTTGCCGGCAGCATACGTCTTCTCGATGTAGTCCACCGTCAGGGGAAAGAAGTCCTGGCCGGGCTTGGCGGACTTGGAGGCGACCACAGTGGCCAGCACCACGGTGTCGTCAATATTCACCAGCACGGCGCCAGAGGCCTGGCGGGCGATTTCGCCGGTTTCCATGATGACGGTCTTGTCACCCCATTGGAAGGTCTTGGTGACTTTGTTGAAAATGCTCATGTTCAGCTCCTGTTTTAATAGCTGGTAGTGCCCTACCAGATTGTCTTGGAGAGCAATTCAGAACACGATGCCATTCCAGGGAAGTTCTGCGCCAGGCAGTAACAACAACTTCATTGGAATGACACAGCTTCGCTCTGTTTTGCGGCTCCGAAGTAAAAAACGCCTGAGCTAGCGGACTAACCCAGGCGTTTTGGCATGCAATGAAGATTACTTGCGCAGACCCAACTTGGCGATCAGCGCGGTGTAACGGTCAGCGTCCTTGGCCTTCAGGTAGTCCAGCAGCTTACGACGGCGGCTCACCATGCGCAGCAGGCCACGGCGACCATGGTGGTCCTTGGCGTGCGTCTTGAAGTGGGGAGTCAGTTCGTTGATGCGAGCGGTCAGCAGGGCCACTTGCACTTCTGGGCTACCAGTGTCATTGGCAGCACGGGCGTTCGCCTTGACGACTTCGGCCTTGATGGAGGATGCGATCATGTTTTTCCTTGAATGTGGCCTGCCGCAGGCGGAAGACCATGGTTTTTACTTGCGCCAGCAGCTGGAACGGCCGCAGGCGTGCGTCTTGCACCATGCAAAACCCGCGGATTATAACCCGAGGCCCTCAATTCGCCTCTGACCAGCCCACAGGCACCTTGCCAGCCCGATCTCGCCGGACCAGAACACGGGGGCTTGCTGCCGCCCTTCGCCGCCGGTGTAGCGTAGAGGATACGCCGCAGCACGGGCCTCATCGGCGTGAGCCCGCCTCGACGCATTGCAGCCCAAGCCCACTTTAAGATCACCCGGCGCCCCGGCATCCCAACATTCACTACCCCGGACCACTCAACATGCCATTCCCCCCGGCCCTCCACCCCTCGACCAACGTGGCACTGCGCAAGGTTATCGCTCCCCTGCTTTTGTGGATGCTGGCCCTTGGCCTCGGGCTGCATACCGGGGCAAGCCACGCCACCACCAAAAATGCGACCCAAAGCGGCCAAAGCGAAGTGAGCAAGAAAAAGAAATCCACCAAGGTGAAACAGGAGCGAAGCTCATCCGAGGAAAGCCGCTCGGAACGCGACCGCCGGCTGTATCGGGAGTGCAAGGGGCGCGCCAATGCGGGCGCCTGCCTCGGATACACCCATAAACCGTGACCCCACACACCACGCTGCCAAGCCTGAAGTCATCCGCATCCCTCAGAGACACCCCGGGGCGTGGCGCCGGCGGTGCGAAAAGGCCGTGGCTTGTTCAGGCGTTGGCCGCCGTGATCCCCCAGCGCGCGAGCGCTGCGTCGTCACTCACCCGTGCATCCACCCAGCGAGCGCCATGTGAGGTTTGCTCCTTTTTCCAGAACGGCGCCTGGGTCTTGAGGTAGTCCATCAAAAACTCGCAGGCCTGAAAACTCTGACCCCGGTGGGCACTGGTCACCGCCACCAGCACGATCTGGTCCAGGGGCTGCAGCAGACCTACGCGGTGAATCACGCGGGCGCCAAAAATATCGAAGCGCCGAAAGGCCTCGTCCACCATGGCTTCGATGGATTTTTCGGTCATGCCAGGGTAGTGCTCCAACTCCATGGAGGACACCTGATCCCCCTCGTTGCGATCACGGACGGTGCCCACGAAGCTGCAGACAGCGCCCACACCCTTGTTCTCACGACGCAAAGTAGCGATTTCGGTGGACAGGTCAAAGTCCTCGGTCTGAATAGAAACGCGGGGCAAGGTCATGACAAAAGGCTCTCAGCAGGGAGTGTGGAGTTCAGACAGAAAGTCGCTTCAGGGCGAACGATGCAGCCGTGGCGCAGCCAGCAGGGCACGTTCTTCCTCCACCACCTTGTTCAACTGCGCCAGTGCGGGCGATGGGGGCAACTGCGCCAGCAATGCCTGCAGCCGCGTGACGTCGCCCACGGTCGGTGCCACCTTGATCTGAGCAATGGCAGCGGGCAGGTTGCCGCCCCGAACCAACGCCAGCACCTTGGCGGGCCATTCACTTTTATTGCGTGCCATAGATTGGTAATAACGTTTGTCTGTACGATTCGCCCGCACTGTACCCGCATGCGATCCGGTACGTGATCTTCCAAGCCCTTTCCACCCATGGCCACACAAACGATTCAGACCGATCTCTACAAGCTCTACCCATCCCCGCGCAATACGGTCCGCGATGTGTTCGAGCACCAGGTCTTCGTGCCCCACCCCTACGCCATCATTGACTTGGATGTGATGGAGCTGGCGGGCAAAACGACGCTGTTTGGTGCCTGCCGCCTGTCGGACATGAAAATGGGCCAGGTGGTGACTTTCGAGCTGGCCTCCGATCAGGCCAAGTTCGAACGGCTGTTCACCCCCGACTAAACCACCCCATGGATGACGACAACCAGATCCACGTGCCGCCCTCCTTCATGGCGGTTTACACCGACACCCGAGGGCGCCTGACGGAAAAGGCGAACGGCGTGCGCGCCCGCTACGAGCTGTGCGAAGACCTGGCTGGCCACCTGGTGGAACACGCGCAGACGCTGTACCACGTGCAGGCGCCTTCCGAAACCGAGATCCTGCAGCGCATCCACGCGGGGCTGTGCACGGCCGAATCTGGCGTGGCGGTGGCCGAAGCGACATGGATCGTTACCCGACTGGCCGAGCTGCTGGTATGGCAATGCCCCGTGCTGGTGCCGCCGCAGCCTGAATCAGCAGCCAACGCTGCCCGGCCACCGCAGGCAGGCTGACCAACCTTGGGACACGGTGGGCGCTTGGCTATACTGCGGCCCATGTCCACGCGCACCCCCTTTGCCACGACCGCCGCACCGGCGGTGGCGTTGCAGTGCGTGGGCAAAACCAAAAAACCAGAGCTCATCTGACCGGAGCTGTGGTTCCGTCCGGATGAGCGACGGAACCACCTGGTAGGGAAATTTCCTTTTCTCTTTTCACTCCCTGGCATTCCGCGCGCGCTCCCTCCGGACGGTTCTTCCCCTGGTCGAACCCTGAAAGGACGCTTCGCATGTCTGCCACCGATACCGCTACCTCCCACCAGCCGCTGTTCAGCGGGCTCTGGATCGCCTTGGTCACACCGTTCAAGGATGGCGCCGTGGATCACCCGGCCCTTGCCGCCCTCACCACCCGGCTGCGTGCCGACGGCGTTGCGGGCTTCGTTGCCTGCGGCTCGACCGGTGAGGCCGCGGCCCTCGACAAGGCCGAGCAACTGCAGGTGCTGGATACCGTGCTCAGCGCCGCCCAGGGTTTGCCCGTGGTGATGGGCGTGTCGGGCTACCACCAGGGCCAGGTGCTGGAGCAGGTGCAGGCCCTTGCACACTACCCGGTGGCAGGCCTGCTGGTGTCCGCCCCGCACTACATCCGCCCCTCGCAGGAGGGCCTGCTGCACTGGTTCCGCACTCTGGCCGATGCCAGCGCGGTGCCCCTGCTGATCTACGACATTCCGTACCGCACAGGCGCCACGCTCACCACCGAAACGCTGCTGGCGCTGGCGGCACATCCGCGCATAGAGGCCATCAAGGACTGTGGCGGCAACACGGCCAAGACGCAGGCCCTGATCGCCGATGGCCGGCTGCAGGTGTTGACGGGCGAAGACGCGCAGATTTTCCATACGCTGGCCCTCGGCGGCGCAGGCGCCATCTCTGCCTGTGCACACTGGCAGACGCCGCGTTTTGTGGAGTTGATGGCATTGCTGCGCCTGGGCGACCTGCCTGCAGCCCGCCCCTTGTGGCAGGCCTTGCAACCCTGGGTGGAAGCGTGTTTTGCAGAGCCCAACCCTGCCCCGCTCAAGGCCATGCTGGCGCATGCAGGGTGGATGCGCAGCGAACTGCGCGCGCCGATGATGCCGGCCTCGGAGGCGCTGCAGGATCGTTTGAAGGCGCTTTGAGGTGACGTGCTGGCGAGCGCGGGAGCGCCCTGGCTAGCCGCCCGTCACCGGGGGGAAGAAAGCCACCTCGGCCCCATCGGCCAGGGTGGCGGACTCGTCGCTCAAGGTCTGGTTGAGTGCCATGCGCACGGCCCGGCCCCGCGCGAGGCTGCTGGCATGGGCACCACCGCGTGCGATGAGCTCGTCGCGCAAGGCGCCCAGCGTGGTGGCAGCGGTTTCGACCGCCTCGCTGCCGTGCCCAATGGCCTCACGGATCGAGGCAAAGTAGCGCACAGAGACCTTCATCCCAGCAACTCCGAAAACGCGATAAACCGCACCATATCGCCTGGCGCAATCGTCTGGCCCGCCGGGTTGTCCACCACGCCATCACCCCAGGCGGCCGAAGTGAGCACGCCCGAACTCTGGTTGTTGAACAGGTCCAGTCCGCCCGCCGCGTTGTGCTGCACGCGCAGAAATTCGCGGCGTTTATCGGCTTTGGGCCAGGTGAAATCGGCACGCACCGCCACGGCCTGCGGAGTCACGTCCTGCACGCCCTGCAGCCGCAGCACAAAGGGCCGCACCAGCAACGCAAAGGTCAGAAAGCTCGACACCGGGTTGCCGGGCAGGCCCATGAAGTGGGCAGCACCGCCTTCACGCGGGATCTGGCCATAGGCAAACGGCTTGCCGGGCTTCATCGCGATCTGCCACAGGTCCAGCGTGCCCAGAGTCTCCACAGCAGGCTTGATGTGGTCTTCCTCACCCACGCTCACGCCCCCGCTGGTCAGGATCAGGTCGTGCGCGCTGCTGGCCTGGCGCAGGGCGTCGATGGTGGCCTCGCGCCGGTCGGGCACGATGCCCAAGTCGGTCACCTCGCAGCCCAGGCGTAGCAGCATCGCACGCAGGAAAAAGCGGTTGCTGTTGTAGATGGCACCGAGTCGCATCTGCTCGGGCGGGACTTCGCCGGGCATGACCAGTTCATCGCCCGTGGAGAACAGCGCCACGCGGGGGCGGCAGGCCACCTGCAGTTCGTGCAAGCCGATGCTGGCGGCCAGGCCCAGCTCGGCCGGGGTCAGGCGTGTGCCGGCCGACAGCACCACGGCACCACGGGAGATGTCCTCGCCCGCGCGGCGGATCCACTGCCCGGCTCGCGGAACGGCGTTGATACGCACCGAGCCCAAGCCATCGGCAGCAGCCAGGGCTTCACAGTCTTCCTGCATCAGGATGGCGTCGGCGCCTGCAGGCACAGGCGCACCAGTGAAGATGCGCGCCGCCATGCCGGGCTGCAGTGGGTCGCCCGCACTGCCGGCAGGAATGCGCTGCGACACGGGCAACACCACCCCTGCTGCCGCCACATCGGCGCAGCGCACGGCGTAACCATCCATCGAACTGTTGTCCTGGGGAGGCACTTGTAAAGCCGACACACAGCTTTGCGCCAGCACGCGGCCGTCGGCGTCAAAGGTGGTGACCGTGTCGGTGCCTGGCAGCGGCCGGGCGTGCGCCAGCAGGTCCGCCAGCGCCTCGTCCAGCGGCTTGAGCGGCTTCATTGCGGGGCGCATGGCAGCAGCCCCCCGTGCAGTTCCCAGTTGTATTCAAAGCGGTGTTCGTACTGGATGAGCCAGTCCACCACCTGGTCGGGTGCGTTCAGGTCCAGCAAGGGCAATTGCGTGGCGACCGGTAGGCTCTTGGGGGCATCAGTGGCCACAGCCACCACAAAGTCGTCTTCGGGGTAACGCACGGGCTTGGCCACTTGCCCTGGCTCGGGGGCTCGCCAGACTTCGATCTTGAGCAGGTCGCTGTCCTTGAAACCCTCCACCAGCACCCAGTCCACACCCTGGTACAGCTCCGCCAGCAGGTGGTGCACGCTGAGGGTGGCAGGCTGCTCGAACTCGCGCACCAGCATCAGGCGCTTGTCCGATGCCGCGACCACCTCGAAAGCCCCCGCCTCGCGGTGGCGGTAGGTGTCCTTGCCCGGGTGGTCCACATCAAAACTGTGGTGGGCATGCTTGACCACCGACACTCGCAGGCCCCGCAGCCGCAGCGCGGGGATCAACTGCTCGACCAGCGTGGTCTTGCCACTGCCGGAAAACCCGGCAAAACCGACAACCTTCATCCACTGCTCCTTGATTAGCTATGTTATTTATAGCTTTAAGTGCATACCAGACTAGCGCCCGGGGCAATATTGACCACAAAAGACCCTGTCCTGGCCCGCCCGGCATCTGCCGGCCGCTCACGAGGACAGGCAAGTACCGACCACTCACCCCAACGCTGCAGGGGAGCAGTGGCGTTCGATGTAGGCCTTGACCAGGTCCACATCGGCGGGCATCACCTGTACACGCTTGGGCAGGTCTTCGATGCCTGCAAACTTGGCAGGCCGCTCGGGCGCATGGCCCAGCGCTTCGACGATGGTTTCGGCAAACTTGATGGGCAGCGCCGTTTCCAGCACGATCATCGGTACGTTGGGGTCTTGGTGATGCTCCAGGGCCACCTTCACCCCGTCGGCGGTGTGAGTGTCAATGGTCACGCCATGTCGCTGATAGTTGTCGCGGATGGTGGCCAGGCGGTCGGCGTGGGTGCTCTTGCCACTTTCAAAACCGTATTTGGTGGCGGCATCGGCAAACAGCGGCTCTGCGCTCAAGTCAAAGCGGCCGTAGGTTTGCAATGCAGCGCCGAACAAGGCCTTGGTACGTTGGCCGTTGCGGCCCAGCAGGTCGAAAATGAAACGCTCGAAGTTGCTGGCCTTGCTGATATCCATCGAAGGGCTGGACGTCTCGTGCGTGTCGGCACTGCTGCGCACGCGGTACACGCCGGTGCGGAAGAACTCGTCGAGCACGTCGTTCTCATTGGTGGCCACCACCAGCTTGGCAATGGGCAGGCCCATCATGCGCGCCACATGGCCCGCGCACACGTTGCCAAAGTTGCCCGATGGCACCGTGAAACTCACCTTCTGGTTGTTGGTCTCGGTGGCCTGGATGTAGCCCGCAAAGTAGTACACCACCTGTGCCAGCAGGCGCGCCCAGTTGATGGAGTTGACGGTGCCGATCTTGTACTTGTGCTTGAAGGCATGGTCATTGGAGACGGCCTTGACGATGTCCTGGCAGTCGTCGAACACACCTTCGATGGCGATGTTGTGGATGTTCTCGTCCTGCAGGCTGAACATCTGCGCCTGCTGGAAGGCGCTCATGCGGCCGTGCGGGCTGGTCATGAAGACACGCACGCCCTCTTTGCCGCGCATCGCGTATTCGGCGGCGCTGCCGGTGTCGCCACTGGTCGCGCCCAGGATGTTGAGCTGCTCGCCGCGGCGCTTGAGCTCGTACTCGAACAGGTTGCCCAGCAGCTGCATGGCCATGTCCTTGAAGGCCAGCGTGGGACCGTTGGACAGGGCTTCGAGCCACAGACTGTTTTCGAGGTGGCGCAGGGGCACGATCTCGCCCGTGCCAAACACTTCGGCGGTGTACGTCTTGGCGCAGATGGCCTTCAAATCGGCGGCAGGAATGTCGTCGATGTAGAGCGACAGGATCTGGAACGCCAGCTCGGCGTAGCCTTGCTCGTGGTAGGCCTTGCGCAGGCGCGTGAGCATGGCGTCATCCACCTGCGGGTAATGCTCGGGCAGGTACAGGCCACCATCGGGCGCTAGGCCTTCGAGCAGGATGTCGCAGAACTGTTTGCGGTCTGCATGGCCGCGGGTGCTGAGGTACTTCATGAAGGATTCCCGTCGGTATCGGTGAAGGTGGTGAACTGGCTAAAAGCTGATGCCGTACACACGGATGTCAATGTAGAGACGCGAGGCGATCAGCAGGAAGAACCCGCCGATCAGGATGAGCCAGTGCAGTGCCCGGTCCTGGCGGTTGTCGGTGCGCTCCAGCAGCACAAAGTACAGCCACGCGGCCAGAAAGCTGCCCACACCGTTGAGCAGGGCCTGTGTGCGCGACATGGCCCCGAACAGGGCCAATGCGACCAGCAGGCCGAACCAGAACGCCAGATGCCAGCGCGGCAGATCGACATGCGCCATCTTGAGCAGCGCCGACAGCGTGAGGGCGGCAACCAGAGTGGGCATGGCGAGGCAGCATCATGGTGTGGCGTGGCCCATCATCAGTTGAGTTCTTCCTTGCGAATGCGCGTGATGGGTGCCAGCACGGTCGGCAGCGCCTGCATTTGTGCAATGACGGCATCCATCGTGCCTTCGCGGGTGTCGTGGGTCAGGATGATCAGGTCGGTCTGCGTCGATCCCTCGCCGCCCACTTCGTCAGCCTCGCGCTGCAGCACGGCATCGATGCTCACGCCTGCCTCGGCCAGCAGGCCGGTGACCTTGGCCAGCACGCCAGCCTGGTCGGCGACGCGCAAGCGCAGGTAGTAGCTGGTGACCACTTCGCTCATCGGCAGCACGGGCAGCTGGTCCATGGCGCCCTGCAGCGTGTTGGCCTGGAAGGCCAGGTGCGGCACGCGGTGTTCAGGGTCGGCCGTGTGCAAGCGTGCGATGTCTACCAGGTCGGCGATCACTGCACTGGCGGTGGGCTCACTGCCTGCGCCCTTGCCGTAGTACAGCGTGGTGCCCACGGCATCGCCCTGCACCACCACGGCGTTCATCGCGCCTTCGACGTTGGCAATCAGGCGCTTGGAGGGCACGAGGCTCGGGTGCACGCGCAGCTCGATGCCCTTTTCGGCGCGCTTGGTGATGCCCAGCAGCTTGATGCGGTAGCCCAGTTGTTCTGCGTATTTGATGTCGGCGGCGGAGAGTTTGGTGATGCCTTCCACATAGGCCTTGTCGAACTGCACCGGGATGCCGAAAGCGATGGCGCTCATCAACGTCGCCTTGTGCGCGGCATCCACGCCTTCAATGTCGAAGGTGGGGTCGGCCTCGGCATAGCCCAGGCGTTGCGCTTCTTTGAGCACCACGTCGAAGTCCAGGCCCTTGCTGCGCATCTCGGACAGGATGAAGTTGGTGGTGCCGTTGATGATGCCGGCGATCCACTGGATGCGGTTGGCCGTGAGGCCTTCGCGCAGCGCCTTGATGATGGGAATGCCACCGGCCACGGCGGCCTCGAAGGCCACCATCACACCCTTGGCCGATGCGGCCGCAAAAATCTCGGTGCCATGAACGGCCAGCAGCGCCTTGTTGGCGGTGACCACATGCTTGCCTGCAGCAATGGCTTCGAGCACCAGTGCACGTGCGATGCCGTAGCCGCCAATCAACTCGATCACGATGTCGATGTCGGGGTTGGCGATGATGGCACGGGCGTCGTTGACCACCTGGATGCCGTCACCCACCACAGCCTTGGCGCGCGCTACGTCCAGGTCCGCCACCATGGTGATCTCGATGCCACGGCCAGCACGGCGGCTGATCTCGTCCTGGTTGCGCTGCAACACGTTGAACACGCCGCTGCCGACGGTGCCGATGCCCAGAAGGCCTACTTGGATGGGTTTCATAGCAATGGGAAGAGAAAGAAAAACAATGATTCGGGAGGGATGTAGAGGGCGCGGTGTCGAGCAGCAGATCCCTCAACGCGTGACATAGGTCGGCAACTGCCAGGCGCCACCCGCAAAGCCACGGCACATGCCGTCGCCAGACTCGCCGCGCAGCACAAAACCCTGGCCGTCGAACTGCCACTCACGCACCCACCAGCAGTCGCCAATGCCCCGGCCCTTCATTGCCGAATGCACCGTGCCCGAGGCCGGATCGAAATCGCCGTCCACGTCCTGCAAGGGCTCTGGCTTGTAGGGCGGGCGGTCGTTGGCCACCCACAGCAGACTGCTGAAGTTGTAAGCGCCCATGCCACAGGGCACGGACAGCAGCACCTTGCGCTCCGTGAGCCGGTAGACCTGCACATTGGCGGGGTTGAACGCATCGTCGCCGTTGCACTGGCCTTCGGTACTGGCGCGGCCCAGCGCAGCCACCAGCGGCTTGGCCAGTGCGGCATCCCCCTTGCGCGCAGGCATCGGGGTCACAGTCTTGATGACCGGGGCAGGCAAAGACGGCAGCACGGAAGCCTCTGGCTTCGTGCCCTTGCGCACCAAAGCGCCCGGTGTGCCCACCCTGCCTTGGGCCTCGTCCATCTTGAGCAGAACCGCGGTGACACCCGCCAGTGACAGCACCCAACGGTCCTTGCCAACGGCCACCGTGGCCTCTTCGTTCTTGAGCAACTCCTGCAGCAGGCGGGGCACCTGCGCTGCAGGCACGCTGGGTGTGTCGCCCTTGAGCCCTGGCAAAGACAGTGTGCCCACCTTGAGGTGCAGCGACGCTGGAGTGGCTTTCTCGGTGGACACCTGCAGGTCCACCAGCACCGGCGTGTCAGGTCCTGCCTCGCGGGTCAGGCGCATGGAGACCGGCTCCGACTCGCCACTCTCCGACTGGTAACCCACGGCCCTGCAAGTGCGGGTGTTGTCGCATTGCAAGGCCCAGTCCTTGTGCTGGAAGCTCACGGGCTCCTTGCCCTTGTCGGCAGCGTGCACAGTGTCGAGCAAGCCCGCCGCCACCAGCACGCAGGCGGCGACATGCCGGGCCAGGTCAAGAACGGAGGGTCTGTGCATGGAGCGTATCGCCTTGTCTTCTGGGCAACGCGACGGATCAGGCCGCGACGGCTGCCGCAGCGGTCTGCTTGCGCTTTCGGTATTGCTCCAGGAAGCGCGCCACGCGGCCAATGGCATCGCGCAGGTCGTCTTCATGGGGCAGGAACACGATGCGGAAATGGTCCGGAGCAGGCCAGTTGAAACCCGTGCCCTGCACCAGCATGACCTTCGTCTCCTGCAGCAACTCCAGGAAGAACTGCTGGTCGTCCTCGATGGGATACACCGCCGGGTCGAGGCGCGGGAACATGTACAGCGCGGCCTGAGGTTTCACACAGGTCACGCCCGGGATGGCCGTGATCAGTTCATAGGCCAGATCACGCTGCTTGCGCAGGCGGCCACCCTCACAGACCAGTTCGTTGATGCTCTGGTAACCACCCAGCGCCGTCTGCACGGCCCACTGGCCGGGCACGTTGGCACAAAGGCGCATGTTCGAGAGCATGTTCAGGCCCTCTATGTAGTCCTTGGCAGGCTTCTTGTCGCCCGACACCACCAGCCAGCCAGCGCGGTAACCGCAGGACCGGTAGCTTTTGGACAGCGAGTTGAAGGTGAGCGTAAGCACATCCTCGCTCAGCGAGCCGATGGCCGTGTGCTTGGCGCCGTCGTACAACACCTTGTCGTACACCTCGTCCGCAAAGATCACCAGGCCGTGTTCGCGGGCGATGGCCACGATGCCCTTGAGCAACTCGACCGAGTACAGCGCACCCGTGGGGTTGTTGGGGTTGATGACCACGATGCCTTTGGTACGCGGCGTGATCTTGGCGCGGATGTCTTCCAGGTCGGGCATCCAGCCATTGGCCTCATCGCACAGGTAGTGCACCGGCGTGCCGCCCGACAGGCTGGCCGCAGCGGTCCACAGCGGGTAGTCGGGCGATGGCAGCAGCAACTCATCGCCCGTGTCCAGCAACGCGTTGGTGGCCATAACGATCAGTTCGCTGGCGCCGTTGCCCAGGTAGATGTCATCCAGCGCCACGCCCTTGATGCCCTGCTTCTGGGTCTCGTGCATCACGGCCTTGCGGGCGGCGAAGATGCCTTTGCTGTCCGAGTAGCCCGCCGAGTTGGGCAGGTTGCGGATCATGTCCTGCTGGATTTCTTCGGGGGCATCAAAGCCAAACACCGCCAGATTGCCGATGTTGAGCTTGATGATCTTGTGCCCATCCTCCTCCATCTGCTTGGCCGCGTCCATGATCGGGCCCCGGATGTCGTAGCAAACATTGGCGAGCTTGGCGGATTTTTGGACGGTTTTCATGCGCTGACAGTAGTGCGGTGGGGTCTGGAGGCCGCCGGAGCCGGCGCCCTCAGGCGAAACCTATAATTTGACCACAGAACCGTTGCCATCCCCTGGCGCCGGGCGCCGCTGCCACACCCCGCAGCACCCGAGGCCCACCACTTCCTGCCATGAAATTCCAGCCCGACCGCTCCAACGCTCAGACCATCAGCGGCTACGGCCCCGGCTGGATCGGCATCGACGCCGACAAGATCACCCACAGCGTCATCATCGGGTCGGCAGGCCTCCGCCAGCCCTGGCCCTGCTCCCGCTTTGAGGATCTGACCCCGGAGCATTTCGCCCAGTTGGCCGGGCTGGAAACCGAACTGGTCATTTTTGGCAGCGGGCTGCGCAATCGTTTTCCCCCGCCCGCATGGCTGGCTCCCCTGATAGCGCGGCGGCTCGGGCTGGAGACCATGGACACCCAGGCAGCATGCCGCACCTACAACATCCTGGCGAGCGAAGGACGCAACGTGGTCGCAGCCCTGATTCTGGAAGTCTGAACGCGCGCTCACGGCCTGCCTCAAAGTCGGGCGCACCGGGAATGCCACTTATGCACGGCCGTGCCAAAGTGCCCGCCACCCCACGCAGGACACACTGTCTTACATTTGGCCGGGAACCGATTTCAGGGTAAAATCACCGGTTGCGGTCGGGGGCACCACCAAGAGCAATAACACACCCACTCCCCCGGCTTACCAACGACTACATCCTGAGAGATTGAAGTGATATGGCGATCGTTGTCAACAAACCCCTCCCTGAATTTGAAGCCAACGCAACCGGTGGTATCAAGGTCTCCAACACCTCCCACCTTGGCCAAATTCTGGTTCTCTACTTCTATCCCAAGGACAACACGCCGGGCTGCACCACGGAGGCCATGCAGTTTCGCGACAAGTACAAGGATTTCGTGAAAGCTGGCGCAGCCGTGTTCGGTGTCTCGCGCGACAACATGAAGTCGCACGACGACTTCAAGGAAAAGCTGGAACTGCCGTTCGAGCTGATTGCCGACACCGAAGAAAAGATGTGCCACATGTTCGGTGTGGTCAAGAACAAGATCATGTACGGCAAGAAGGTCAAGGGCATCGAGCGCAGCACCTTCCTGATCGGCCCCGATGGCCTGTTGGTGCAAGAGTGGCGCGGCCTCAAGGTACCAGGCCATGTGGACGAAGTCCTCAAGACCGTCAAATCCCTCAAGGCCCTGAAAAAGGCCGCCTGAGCGGACAACCTGATCGCATCAGCGCCGGCGACCGTTGCAATCCACCAAAGGGCACTGGAGCATCCACGCGACACACCGCCCGTTTTGCCCTGGCAAGACACATGGAGTGGGCATAATGGATCAATGCCCCTGGTTCTTGCACCGTTAGCACCCATCCAAAAAGCCGCCTTGGCCTCCAGGCGGCTTTTTGCTTTCTGACCCCATCCGTTATCCCTTTACCGACCGAGGCCCTGCCACCATGCCCCTGCCCCCCGCCCCCAGCCGGCGCGCTGCACTCCTCGCGCCAGAAGCCTTTGAAGTCACGGCCCGCCCCCGCGTAGCCACCACCTCGGCCAACGAAGCCGTTGCCATGCCTCAGCGCACCGCTGCAGCCCCAGCCCGCGCGGGACGCAAGGCAGACAGTGTGGCCTCGTCGCTGGCAGCGCCTGACACCGCTCCACTGCTACAGATCGAGACCCGAACCCGGACAGCCGCCCCCTCTGCCGCTCCCGTGGCTCGCAGCACTGGCACGCGCAAGGCGCGCGGTACCGCCACTCCTCCTGCCGTCACCGCCAGCCCCGCGCCAGCCACCGCAACCACCACACGCAGCCGCAAGTCTGCATCGCACGGCCCGACCAAGCTCTTCGTGCTGGACACCAATGTGCTCCTGCATGATCCGACCAGCCTGTTCCGCTTTGAAGAGCACGACATCTTCCTGCCGATGATCGTGCTGGAAGAATTGGACGGCCACAAGAAGGGCATGACCGAAGTCGCGCGCAACGGCCGCCAAGCCAGCCGCACCCTGGATGCGCTGGCGGCCGCCCAGGGCGCCGACATGGCCAAGGGCCTCAAGCTCGACTCCACCGGCCAGCGTGCCGCGGGCGGCCACCTGTTCTTCCAGACCGTACCGCTGGATTACAGCCTGCCCACCAGCCTGCCCCCCGGCAAGGCCGACAACCAAATCCTGGGCGTGGTCGAAGCCCTGCGCAAGCTGCACGCCCCGCGCGAGGTGGTACTGGTATCCAAGGACATCAACATGCGCGTCAAGGCGCGCGCCCTGGGCCTGAACGCCGAGGACTACCAGAACGACAAGACGCTGGAAGATGGCGACCTGCTGTACGCCGGCGTGCTGGCCCTGCCCCCAGACTTCTGGGCCAAGAGCGGCAAGAACGTGGAAAGCTGGCAGAGCGGCGCCCACACCTACTACCGCATCGGCGGGCCCATCGTGCCGCAGCTGATGATCAATCAGTTTGTGTACTTCGAGGCCCCCGGCGAGCCCAGCCTGTTTGCGCGCGTGAGCGAGATCCGTGAAAAGACTGCGGTGCTGCAGACGCTCAAGGACTATGGCTCCACCAAGAATGCTGTGTGGGGCGTGACCACGCGCAACCGCGAGCAGAACTACGCCATGAATCTGCTCATGGACCCCGAGATCGACTTCGTGACCCTGACCGGCACCGCAGGCACCGGCAAGACCCTGCTGGCCCTGGCCGCAGGCCTCACTCAAGTGTTGGACGACCGCCGCTACACCGAGATCATCATGACCCGCGCCACCGTGAGCGTGGGCGAGGACATCGGCTTCCTGCCCGGCACCGAAGAAGAGAAGATGGGCCCCTGGATGGGCGCACTGGATGACAACCTGGAGTTTTTGGCCAAGGGCGATGGCGGCAACGCAGGCGAGTGGGGCCGCGCGGCCACCAATGAGCTGATCCGCAGCCGCATCAAGATCAAGAGCATGAACTTCATGCGCGGGCGCACCTTCCTGAACAAGTACGTGATCATCGACGAGGCGCAGAACCTGACGCCCAAGCAGATGAAGACACTGATCACCCGCGCAGGCCCCGGCACCAAGATCATCTGCATGGGCAACCTGGCGCAGATCGATACACCGTACCTGACCGAAGGCTCCTCCGGCCTGACGTATGCCGTGGACCGCTTCAAGGGCTGGCCACACAGCGGGCACATCACGCTGGCGCGGGGTGAACGCTCACGCCTGGCAGATTTCGCCAGCGAGGTGCTTTGAGTTGGCAGCGGGCTGGGTTGCAGCACTGAAACTGGTGCCCTGGGGCGACGTCATCGAGGCGACGCCCCAGATCCTGCAGGCGGCCAAGAAGCTGCTGGGCACCACCCAAAAAGGGAAGGCCGAAGCGGCGACGGCTGCACTCGATGGTGCCGTTGGCGAGCCCGCCATTCCGGTGGCCTTGCAGCTTCAGCATCTGCGTGACCGCGTGGCGCAATTGGAGCGGGAGCAGCAAGAGTCCGCCATGCTGATCCAGTCCCTGGCCGAACAGCATGCCCAGGTGGTGCAAGCGGTGGAAGTGCAGCGCCGACGCCAGCAATGGCTCACCGTGGCGGTGAGCATGCTCGCAGTGGCTTGCGCCGGTTTGCTGGTGTGGGTACTAACTCAATAGTGCAATAGCGATACCGCGCATGCCGGGAGCCTGGAACCACGGGCACTGTACGGCATGGCGCCAGAACTTGTTAGCTATAAATTCAATAGCTGCTAGCGCATATAAAACCGGCGCTAGCAGCTATTTTTTTATTAGAAATCGTCGCCGGAACCCATCGCCAGGTTCTCAAAGCGCGTCTGGTTCTTCTGGAAGAACAGCTTCACCGTTCCGGTGGGGCCGTTCCGCTGTTTGCCGATGATGACCTCGGCCACGTTGGGCTCCTTGGAGTCCTTGTTGTAGTAGTCGTCGCGGTAGATGAACATGATGATGTCCGCGTCCTGCTCGATGGCGCCCGATTCGCGCAGGTCGGACATCATGGGGCGCTTGTCGGTACGCTGCTCCACCGAGCGGTTGAGCTGAGACAGCGCGATCACCGGGCACTGCAGCTCCTTGGCCAGCATTTTGAGGCCCCGGGAAATTTCGCCCAGCTCCGTCGCCCGGTTGTCCGATCCCGACGAACCCGAGCCGCTCATGAGCTGCAAGTAGTCCACCACGATCAGGCCCAGCTTGCCGCACTGGCGCGCCAAACGGCGCGCGTTGGCACGCAGCTCGCTGGGCGTGAGGCCCGGGGTTTCGTCGATGTGCAGCGACACCGTGCGCAGCTTTTCGATGGCTTCGGTCAGGCGTGGCCATTCATCGTCGGTGAGCTTGCCGGTGCGCAGGTTGCCCTGGTTCACCCGGCCGATCGAGCCCACAATACGCACCGCCAATTGAGCTGCGCCCATTTCCATCGAGAAGATGGCGACCGGCAAGCCCTCGTTGAGCGCCACGTGCTCAGCAATGTTCACCGCGAACGAGGTTTTGCCCATGGACGGGCGTGCTGCCAGCACCACCATGTCGCCCGCCTGCAAGCCACTGGTCATGCGGTCCAGGTCGGCAAAGCCGGTGGGGACGCCCGTGACGTCCACAGGGTTGTCAGCCATCTCCTGCACGCGGTCGAGCAGGTCAATCACCAGCGTATCGAGCGACTGGAAGCCCTGCTTGGTGCGCGAACCCTCTTCGCCAATGGCAAAGATCTTGGCCTCGGCTTCGTCCAGGATGCGTTCCACCGTTTTGCCCTGGGGGTTGAACGCATTGGTCGAAATTTCGTCGCTGGCCGTGACCAGCTTGCGCAGGATGGCGCGTTCGCGAACGATTTCGGCATAGCGCCGAATATTGCTGGCACTGGGTACGTATTGCGCCAGATTGTTCAGATAGGCCAGCCCGCCCATCTCCTGCGCCTTGCCCTGGTTCTGCAGGTGCTCGAACACCGTGATCACGTCGGCTGGCTTGCTGGCATTGATCAGCGCGCCAATGGCCGTGTAGATCATTTGGTGCTCGTGGCGATAGAAATGGCTTTCTACCAGCAGGTCGCCCACGCGGTCCCAGGCGTTGTTGTCCAGCAGCAGACCACCCAGCACACTGGACTCCGCCTCGATGGAGTGCGGTGGCACACGCAACTGGGCAATTTCACGGTCCGGCACGGGCGTGAATCCATCATCAAGGGGTGGGAAAACGGCAGACATGGAATCCTTGGAGCTAACCCGGCATGCTATCGCCCACGCGGCGTGTCGTCATGGCACAAGTCTGTGGATAAGGCGGGGGTAACCCGTGGGCAACCGTGTACAAACTACGGTCACACAAAGACAAAAGCCGCCCAAGGGCGGCTTTTTTGAGAGGTCCTGACGGACGATCAGGCGGTTTCGCCGTAGACCGACACGTTGACTTCCACGACCACGTCGGTGTGCAGAGCCACGCTCACAGCGCTGTCGCTCACGACCTTGATCGGGCCGTTGGGCAGGCGGATTTGCGACTTGGCAACCTTGTAGCCTTGCTTGTTCAGCTCTTCGGCGATGTCATGGTTGGTCACGGAACCAAACAGACGGCCATCCACGCCAGCCTTTTGTGTCAGCTTGACGGTGGTGCCGGCCAGCTTTTCACCTTGGGCTTGGGCTTCTGCCAGCTTGGCAGCGGCGGCCTTTTCGAGTTCAGCGCGCTTGGCTTCGAACTCTGCCTTGGCGGCTTCGGTGGCGCGACGTGCGCGGCCAGCGGGAATCAGAAAGTTGCGGGCGTAGCCGTCTTTGACCTTGACGATTTCACCGAGGTTGCCGAGGTTCACAACCTTGTCGAGCAGGATGATTTGCATGGGTTGTGCTCCTTAGATCTTGTGCTGGTCGCTGTAAGGCACCAGGGCCAGGAAGCGGGCGCGCTTGATGGCAGTGTTCAGCTGACGCTGAAAGATGGCGCGCGTGCCGGTCAGGCGTGCGGGGATGATCTTGCCGTTTTCGGCGATGAAATCGCGCAGCGTGTCGACATCCTTGTAGTCGATTTCTTCAACACCGGTCACCGTGAAGCGGCAAAAGCGCTTGCGCTTGAACAGCAGGGACTGTGTGTTGCGCTTTGGGCGCTTGTCTTTGTTGAACTTCTTGAACGTGGCCATTGCGGACCCCTTGAAAATTAATTTTGTTGAATATCCTGGATGTGCAGCACTGCAGTCTTGCCATTGCGCGGTGTGGCCAGAAATCCATGAAAAGTCCAGAGACTTCCGATGTTTTGCCTTGCCAGTCGCTCAGCCATCGCTCCAAATGCGGTGGCTTTCATGGCGGCCTTGACTTCGCGGGGGTGGCCTGCTTCGGTTTGCTGGGACTCGTGTTCGAGGCGCAGCGTGAGGGCAGGCAGTCCGGCGGGCGTATATCGCAGGGGCTCAGCCTCTGCGATACAGGCGGTCAAGACGACGCGGTTCTCCACTCCAAAGAGAGAAGAGGATCAGCGCTCGCCGGCCGCTGCGTATTCAGCTTGGCTGGCCTTGCGGGCTTCTTCGCGCTCGACGGTCTTCATCATGGAGGAAGGACCGGTTTCAGCCTTCTTCTTTTGCACGGTCAGGTGGCGCAGCACTGCGTCGTTGAACTTGAAGGCGTGCTCCAGTTCAGCCATCACAGCCTGGTCGGCTTCGATGTTCACGCACAGGTAGTGGGCCTTGGCCAGCTTGTTGATCAGGTACGCCAGTTGACGACGGCCCCAGTCTTCCACGCGGTGCACCTTGCCACCGCCAGCGGTGATCATGCCCTTGTAGCGCTCCAGCATGGCTGGAACTTGTTCGCTTTGATCCGGATGGATCAACAAAATGATTTCGTAATGACGCATGCAGACTCCTTTTGGGTGAGACCACCCACCGCGTCTAGAAGTGGTGTGGCAAGGGAAAGCCTGCGATTATAACCCGACCGCTTGCGCTTGTACACTCAGCACACTCGCTACAGCATCGTCCACACCCCATTTGTCCAGCCATGGAAGGTGCGGCCCTTGCAAAAACGGCGGTTGGGCCGACATGCCTTACAACCACTTGCGCCAACCCGGGGCCGTCGTAACGACAAATCCCTGGCGCAGACCTTGATATTTCCCGGCAAGCCCTCAGATGCCGCGCGTACTGCTTTTTTACCTCTTCAAATCCTGACATGTCAGACCACAGCCAAACCAACCCCGCCCCAAGCGCCCCCGCCCCCGAAGAAGTCGAAGCCGCCATGGCCGCCCACGCCTCCGATGAGCTGGCACGCCTGCAGGGCGAACTGGCCGAGCTGAAGGCCAAAAGTGCCGATCTGGCGGACCAGTTCCTGCGCGCCAAGGCCGAGGCGGAGAACGCCCGCCGCCGCGCTGAGGAGGAAGTGTCCAAGGCCCGCAAGTTCGGCATCGAGAGTTTTGCCGAGAGCCTGCTGCCCGTGGCTGACAGCCTGGACGCGGCCCTGGCCATCAAGGAGGCCACGCCCCAGCAGCTGCGCGAAGGCGCCGACGCCACCTTGCGCCAGTTGACGTCTGCGCTGGAGCGCAACAAGGTGGTGGCCATCAACCCGGCCGCAGGCGCCAAGTTCGACCCCCACCAGCACCAGGCCATCAGCGTGGTGCCCGCGGAGCAAGAAGCCAACACGGTGGTGGCTGTGCTGCAAAAGGGCTACGTGATCGCGGAGCGCGTGTTGCGCCCGGCGTTGGTCACCGTGACTGCGCCCAAGTAAGCCTCAAAAAAATCGACCTGGAAGACTTGAAGCAAACCAAGTTATCCACAAGTTACTAGCCATCCAAACCATTCAAGCATTCGGAGAAAAATCATGGGAAGAATCATCGGCATTGACCTGGGCACCACCAACAGCTGCGTTTCCATCATGGAGGGCAACACGACCCGCGTGATTGAAAACAGCGAAGGTGCACGCACCACGCCCTCCATCGTGGCCTACCAGGAAGACGGCGAGATCCTCGTCGGCGCCTCGGCCAAGCGCCAGGCCGTGACCAACCCCAAGAACACGCTGTACGCCGTCAAGCGCCTGATCGGCCGCAAGTTCACCGAAAAAGAAGTGCAAAAGGACATCGACCTGATGCCCTACAAGATCGTGGCTGCCGACAACGGCGACGCCTGGATCGAAGTGCGTGGCAACAAGCTGTCGGCCCAGCAGGTGTCCGCAGACATCCTGCGCAAGATGAAGAAAACGGCTGAAGACTACCTGGGCGAGCCCGTGACGGAAGCCGTCATCACCGTGCCCGCTTACTTCAACGACGCCCAGCGCCAAGCTACCAAGGACGCTGGCCGCATCGCTGGCCTTGATGTCAAGCGCATCATCAACGAGCCCACCGCTGCGGCCTTGGCCTTTGGCCTCGACAAGCAGGAAAAGGGCGACCGCAAGATTGCCGTGTATGACCTGGGTGGCGGCACGTTCGACGTGTCCATCATCGAAATCGCCGACGTGGATGGCGAAAAGCAGTTCGAAGTGCTGTCGACCAATGGTGACACCTTCCTGGGCGGCGAGGACTTCGACCAACGCATCATCGACTTCATCATCGGCGAGTTCAAGAAGGAACAAGGCGTGGACCTGTCCAAGGACGTCCTGGCCCTGCAACGCCTGAAGGAAGCCGCCGAAAAGGCCAAGATCGAGTTGTCGAATTCGGCAGCGACCGACATCAACCTGCCCTACATCACGGCCGACGCCTCGGGCCCCAAGCACCTGAACATCAAGCTGACCCGCTCCAAGCTGGAACAACTGGTGGAAGAGCTGATCGAGCGCACCATCGCTCCTTGCCGCATGGCGATCAAGGACGCGGGCGTGTCGGTGTCCGACATCCATGACGTGATTCTGGTCGGTGGCATGACCCGCATGCCCAAGGTGCAGGAGAAGGTCAAGGAATTCTTCGGCAAGGACCCCCGCAAGGATGTGAACCCTGACGAAGCCGTGGCCGTGGGCGCCGCCATCCAGGGCCAAGTGCTGTCGGGCGACCGCAAGGACGTGCTGCTGCTGGACGTGACCCCCCTGTCGCTGGGTATCGAAACCCTGGGCGGTGTGATGACCAAGATGATCACCAAGAACACGACCATCCCGACGAAGTTCGCTCAGACCTTCTCGACGGCCGACGACAACCAGCCTGCCGTGACCATCAAGGTCTACCAGGGCGAGCGCGAAATGGCCACCGGCAACAAGCTGCTGGGCGAGTTCAACCTCGAAGGCATTCCACCCGCAGCACGTGGTGTTCCGCAGATCGAAGTTTCCTTTGACATCGACGCCAACGGCATCTTGCACGTGGGCGCCAAGGACAAGGGCACCGGCAAGGAAAACAAGATCACCATCAAGGCCAACTCGGGCCTGTCGGAAGAAGAAATCCAGAAGATGGTGAAGGACGCTGAGCTGAACGCTGCGGACGACAAGAAGAAGCTGGAACTGGTGCAGGCCCGCAACCAGGGTGAAGCCGCTGTGCACAGCGTCAACAAGAGCCTGGCCGAACACGGCGACAAGCTCGACGCAGGTGAAAAGGACGCGATCGCTGCAGCCGTGAAGGCCCTCGAAGAAGCCCTCAAGGGTGAAGACAAGGCCGCGATTGACGAAAAGACGACCGCGCTGATGGCCGCCAGCCAGAAGCTGGGCGAGAAGATGTACGCCGAATCGCAGGCAGCGCAAGCCGCCCAGGCAGCCGGTGGTGCAGACGCCGCAGGCGCATCGGCCGGTGCAGCCAACAAGCCCGCAGACGACGACAACGTCGTTGATGCCGAGGTGAAGGAAGTCAAGAAGGGCTGAACGAGCCCCCGTTGACCCGAGCCGCCGCGCAATGCTCGTCAGGGGCTGCGCGGCGTTCCTGTTCCAACCGGGTTCTGAATCACTATGTCCAAACGAGACTTTTACGAAATCCTGGGCGTTCCGAAGAACGCCTCGGACGAAGAAATCAAAAAGGCCTATCGCAAGCTGGCGATGAAGCACCATCCTGACCGCAATCAGGGGGACGCAGCCAAGCCTGCCGAGGAGAAGTTCAAGGAGGCCAAAGAGGCCTACGAGATGCTCTCGGACCCCCAAAAGCGTGCGGCCTATGACCAGTATGGCCATGCGGGGGTAGACCCCAACATGCGCGGCCCTGGTGGCGCGGGAGCGGAAGGATTTGGCGGTTTTGCGGAAGCCTTCGGCGACATCTTTGGCGACATGTTCGGCCAACAAGGCGGGCGCGGGCGCGGCGCCGGTGGACGTCAGGTCTACCGTGGCAGTGACCTCAGCTATGCCATGGAGATCACGCTCGAAGAAGCAGCTCGCGGCAAGGACGCGCAGATTCGTATCCCGTCCTGGGACACCTGCGACACCTGCCATGGCAGCGGCGCCAAACCCGGCACCAGCGCCAAGACCTGCGGCACCTGCCAGGGCGCGGGCACCGTGCAAATGCGCCAGGGCTTCTTCAGCGTGCAACAGACCTGCCCCCACTGCCGTGGCACGGGCAAGATCATTCCTGAGCCGTGCACCACCTGCCATGGCCAAGGGAAGCTCAAGAAGCAGAAGACGCTGGAAGTGAAGATTCCTGCCGGCATCGACGATGGCATGCGCATCCGTTCCACCGGCAACGGCGAGCCGGGCACCAACGGCGGCCCACCAGGCGACCTGTACATCGAGATTCGCCTGAAGAAACACGACATCTTCGAGCGCGACGGCGACGACCTGCACTGCCAGGTACCGGTGAGCTTCATCACAGCGGCGCTGGGTGGCGAGATCGAGGTGCCCACCCTGCAAGGCAAAGCGGCCATCGACATCCCCGAAGGCACCCAGGCCGGCAAGCAGTTCCGCCTGCGCGGCAAGGGCATCAAGGGTGTGCGCGCCAGCTACCCAGGTGACTTGTACTGCCACATTGCGGTCGAGACACCCGTCAAGCTCACCGAACACCAGCGCAAGCTGCTGCGCGAGCTGGAAGACTCCCTCAAGAAGGGCGGCGCACGCCATTCGCCCAGCGGCGAGAGCTGGACGGACCGGTTGAAGAACTTCTTCAGCTGATCACGCACGGGTTTCCCGCCAAAAACCGCCTGCAGCCCCAAGGCCGCAGGCGGTTTTTTCTTGATGCAAGGCAAGAAACCCCCTGGCAACGTCCGCAGGCGCAATCCGACCAGTAGGATGGTCATCATCGATGATCACCCGGGAGTCTGGGCACATGAACGTCAACATCACCTTCCTGGGGGGCTCCGGCACCGTCACCGGCTCCAAGTACCTGGTGCGTTACAACGGCAAGAGCCTGCTGGTCGATTGCGGCCTGTTCCAGGGCTACAAGCAGTTGCGCCTGCGCAATTGGCAGCCCCTGCCCATCACGCCGCACCAGATCGACGCCGTGGTGCTGACCCATGCCCACCTGGACCACAGCGGTTACCTGCCGCTGCTGGCGCGCGACGGCTACGCCCACGCCATCCACTGCACCCCGGGCACACGTGACCTGTGCACCATCCTGCTGCCCGACAGCGGGCACCTGCAAGAAGAGGACGCGGCCTTCCTCAACCGCCACCAACTCAGCAGCCACAGCCCCGCCCTGCCCCTGTATACCCGGCTCGACGCGCTGCACTGCCTCAAGCAATTCCAGATCCATGCCTTCCACAAGGCGTTCGAGCCCCTGCCCGGCTGGCGCGTGACGTTTTCGCCCGCAGGCCACATATTGGGTGCGGCCTGCGTGCTGCTGGAGGTCGGAGGCAGGCGAATCCTGTTCTCTGGCGACCTGGGCCGGCCAGACGACTTGCTGATGAATCCACCGGACGCCCCGGCCCAGGCGGACACCGTGCTCATCGAATCCACCTATGGCGACCGCGAGCACCCGCCCGAAGGTCTGCTCGACGAACTGGGCCCCGCACTGCAGCGCCTGGCCGCACGCGGGGGCATCGCCGTGGTGCCCGTCTTCGCCGTGGGCCGCGCACAGGCCGTGCTGCACGCCATCGGGCTGCTGAAGGCGCAGGGCGTGGTGCCTGCATCGCTCAAGGTATTCCTCGACAGCCCCATGGCCGTGAGCACCACCGGGCTGTTCCAGCACCATATGCAGGAACACCGCCTGAGCGGCCGCGAGGTGCAGGCGCTAGAGCATGGCGCCACCATGGTCCAGACCCCCGAGCAATCCAAAGGACTGGCCAAACTGCATGGTCCCATGGTCATCCTGTCGGCCAGTGGCATGGCTACCGGAGGACGCGTGCTGCACCACCTGGCGCTGCACGCTGGCGATCACCGCAACATGATCATTCTGACCGGGCACCAGGCGCCGGGCACACGCGGCGCGCGGCTGGCTGAGGGCGAACGGACCATCCGCATTCACGGCCAGGACGTGGCCGTGCGCGCCGAAGTGGTCAAGTTGTCTTCCGCATCGGCCCACGCCGACGGCAACCAGCTCATCGCCTGGCTGCGCAGCATGGGGCACGCGCCCGACCAGGTGTATGTGGTGCATGGCGAAATGGGCGCCGCAGACCTGCTGCGCCAGCGCATAGAACACGAATTGCGCTGGCGGGCCTCAGTGCCAGAGCACGGCAGCACCTGCGCGGCCTGAGCCCGGTCTCTTTCTGCACTCCAGGAGAGCCGCTCTCGCGCAGAAGGGCATCGCAGCCATCGCGTATCGCGATGACAAATCACCAACAATGGGGAGAAAATATGAAACCTTCTCTTTTTGAGAAGTCAAAACCCCATGAAAAGCTCCGAGCGCAGTTTTGCGCGCCGTATTGACCTCACCTCGCTGCAATTGTTTGTGGCGGTGTGCGAGCTGGGCAGCATCGGCCGCGCCGCCGAGCGCGAATTCATTGCAGCATCGGCGGTCAGCAAGCGCCTGTCGGACCTGGAAACGGCTGTAGACACCGCCCTGCTCTACCGCCACAGCCGGGGTGTGACGCTCACGCCCGCTGGCGAGAGCCTGCTGCATCATGCGCGCACCGTGCTGTTTGGCCTGGAGCGCATGCAGGGCGAACTGAGTGAATACGCCGACGGCGTTCGCGGCCATGTCCGCATGCACGCCAACATCTCGGCCATCTTCCAGTTTCTGCCCGAAGACCTGGGCGCCTTCGCGCGCGAGCACAGCCAGATCAAGATCGACCTGCAGGAGCACCTCTCCAGCGATGTGCTGCACGCCGTGCAAGAGGGAGCCGCCGACCTGGGCATCTGCAACATCGGCATGGCGAACGGGGGCGGAGCCCTGGAGCTGCAGAGCAGGCCCTACCGTGCCGACAATTTGGTGCTGGTTGTGCCCCGAGTGCATGATTTATCTGCTCTGGATGCTATCAATTTTGAAGAAGTCCTGGACTGGGACATTGTGGGCCTGCACGCCAACAGCAGCATCAGCCTGGCCATGCGCGCGGCCGCTGCCGCAGCCGGGCGCCCCCTGCGCCAGCGCATCCAGGTGACGGGGCTGGACGCCATGTGCCGCATGATCGACAACGGCCTGGGCGTGGGCCTGCTGCCCGACCGGGCGTTTGCGCTGATGCGCGGCGTGGGCAACCTGCAAGCCATCCCGCTGACCGATGCCTGGGCCCACCGCGAACTGCGCGTAGTAGCCCGCGACTTTGACGCCCTGCCCGTCACCGCGCGTTTGCTGGTGGAACACCTCTCACCCCGGGCAGAACCCGCCCCGGCGCACCCGGCCCCCGACACTAAAATCCAATCACCCACCTGAAAGCAGAAAGAAAGCCACGCCATGGGACGCACCCTGTACGACAAGATCTGGGACGAGCATGTCGTCCACACCGAAGAGGACGGCACCTCCATCCTCTACATCGACCGCCATCTGGTGCATGAAGTCACCAGCCCTCAGGCATTCGAAGGTCTGCGCGAAGCGGGCCGCAAGGTCTGGCGCATGAGTTCCATCGTGGCCACGGCCGACCACAACACGCCCACCACGGGCTGGGAAAACGGCTACGACGGCATCACCGATCCGATCAGCAAGGAACAGATCACCACGCTGAACGACAACATCGCGCAGATCACACCCGCCGCGTTCTTCCCGTTCATGCACAAGCGCCAGGGCATCGTGCACGTCATTGGCCCTGAAAACGGTGCCACCCTGCCCGGCATGACCGTGGTCTGCGGCGACAGCCACACCAGCACCCACGGCGCGTTTGGCGCACTGGCCCACGGCATCGGCACCTCTGAGGTCGAGCACGTGATGGCCACGCAGACCCTGCTGGCCAAAAAGGCCAAGAACATGCTGGTGCAGGTCGATGGCACGCTGGCCAAAGGCGTGACCCCCAAGGACGTGGTGCTGGCCATCATCGGCAAGATCGGCACGGCCGGCGGCACGGGCTACACCATTGAATTTGCAGGTTCTGTCTTCCGCGCGATGAGCATGGAAGGCCGCATGACCGTGTGCAACATGGCCATCGAAGGTGGTGCTCGCGCGGGTCTGGTGGCGGTGGACGACAAGACCATTGAATACGTCAAGGGCCGCCCCCTGTCGCCCACGGGCGTGGAATGGGACCAGGCCGTTGCGTACTGGAGGACGCTGCACTCCGACGCCGACGCAAAGTTCGACACCGTGGTCAAGCTTGATGCGGCCGACATCGTGCCGCAGGTCACCTGGGGCACCAGCCCCGAGATGGTGCTGGGCGTGGACGCCCGCGTGCCCGACCCGGACAAGGAAAAGGACACCAACAAGCGTGGCGCCATCGAGCGCGCGCTGACCTACATGGGCCTGCAGCCCGGCAAGCCGATCAATGACATCACCATCGACAAGGTGTTCATCGGCAGCTGCACCAACAGCCGCATCGAAGACATGCGCGAAGCCGCCGCCGTGGTGAAGAACCTGGGCCGCAAGGTGGCCAGCAATGTGAAGCTGGCCATGGTGGTGCCCGGCTCGGGGCTGGTCAAAGAGCAGGCCGAGCGCGAGGGCCTGGACAAGATTTTTGTGGCCGCAGGCTTCGAGTGGCGCGAGCCCGGTTGCAGCATGTGCCTGGCCATGAACGCCGACCGGCTGGAGCCCGGCGAACGCTGCGCCTCCACCAGCAACCGCAACTTTGAAGGCCGCCAGGGTGCTGGCGGCCGCACGCACCTGGTGAGCCCGGCCATGGCCGCAGCCGCTGCGGTGCACGGCCACTTTGTGGACATCCGCCAGTTCACCTGAGCTGATCATTCATCCCATCATCCGCCCGTTGTCCTCTCTACTGCCCCAACCGCCTGAAGGAGCCTTGTCATGAAAAAGACCGCCACCCTCATCGCCCTGTCCCTGGCCTTTGTGCTGGCTGGCTGCAACACCGTCAAGGGTGTGGGCCAGGACATTGGCAAAGCCGGCAGCGCCATCGAGCGGGCCGCCAAGTAACTGATACCGCCATGCAAAAATTCACCTTGCTCAAGGGCCTTGTGGCCCCCATGGATCGCGAGAACGTCGATACCGACGCCATCATCCCCAAGCAGTTCCTCAAGTCGATCAAGAAGACCGGCTTTGGCGTGAACCTGTTTGACGAATGGCGTTACCTGGACCACGGCGAGCCCGGCCAGGACCCCGCCAGTCGCAAGCCCAATCCCGACTTCGTGCTGAACCAGCCGCGTTACCAAGGCGCCAGCATCCTCATCGCACGCAAGAATTTCGGGTGTGGTTCCAGCCGCGAGCACGCGCCGTGGGCCTTGGATCAGTTCGGCTTCCGCGCCATCATCGCGCCCAGCTTTGCGGACATCTTCTTCAACAACTGCTTCAAGAACGGCCTGCTGCCCATCGTGCTGCCCGAGGCCACAGTGGCCCAGCTGTTCGACGAAGTGCTGGCCTTCCCCGGCTACCAGCTCACCATCGACCTGGAGCGCCAGGTCATCGTGCGCCCCCAGGGCGAAGAGATCCCGTTCGACGTGCAAGCCTTCCGCAAGTACTGCCTGCTCAATGGTTTTGACGACATTGGCCTGACCCTGCGCCAGTCGGACAAGATCAAGGCCTTTGAAGCCCAGCGTCTTGCCACCAAGCCCTGGCTGGCACACACCATGGTGTCGTAACTCAAAAATTCAGCCCAATCGGCCGCAAGCGCTACATCCATATGCGCTAGCAGCTATCAAAAACAAAGCAAAATCAATGAAAATCGCAGTTCTGCCGGGTGACGGCATCGGTACCGAAATCGTCGCCGAGGCCGTCAAGGTCCTCAACGCACTCGACCTGAAGTTCGAGATGGAATCGGCCCTGGTCGGCGGCGCCGCCTACGAGGCCCACGGCCACCCGCTGCCCGAATCCACCCTCAAGCTCGCCAAGGAAGCCGACGCCATTCTGTTCGGCGCCGTGGGCGACTGGAAATACGACAAGCTCGACAGGCCCCTGCGCCCCGAGCAAGCCATCCTGGGCCTGCGCAAGAACCTGGGCCTGTTCGCCAATTTCCGCCCCGCCATCTGCTACGAGCAGCTGGTGGGCGCATCGAGCCTCAAGCCCGAGCTGATTGCCGGCCTGGACATCCTCATCATCCGCGAGCTGACGGGCGACATCTACTTCGGCCAGCCCCGCGGCCGTCGCACGGCAGTGGACGGCCACTTTCCCGGTGCCGAAGAAGCCTTCGACACCATGCGCTATAGCCGCCCCGAGATCGAGCGCATCGCCCACGTCGCCTTCCAGGCCGCCCGCAAGCGCAATAAGAAGGTCACCAGCGTGGACAAAGCCAACGTGCTGGAAACCTTCCAGTTCTGGAAGGACGTGGTCACCGACGTGCACAAGGAATACCCCGACGTCGAATTGCAGCACATGTACGTGGACAACGCGGCCATGCAACTGGTCAAGGCCCCCAAGGCGTTTGACGTGGTGGTGACCGGCAACATGTTCGGCGACATCCTGTCGGACGAAGCCTCCATGCTGACTGGCTCCATCGGCATGCTGCCCTCGGCCAGCCTGAACAGCAGCAACCAGGGCTTGTACGAGCCCAGCCACGGCAGCGCCCCCGACATCGCCGGCAAGGGCGTGGCCAACCCGCTGGCCACCATCCTCTCGGCAGCGATGATGCTGCGCTTCAGCCTGAACCAGGAAGCTGCCGCCCAGCGCATCGAAGCCGCCGTGCAGAAGGTGCTGGCCCAGGGCCTGCGCACGCCCGACATCTACAGCGAAGGCACCACCAAGGTCGGCACGGCGCAGATGGGCGACGCGGTGGTGAAGGCGCTACAGGCGTAAATCACCCCAGCCGTCCGAGTTGCCCACAGCGGCGGCGCGCGGCATCCGCAAAAGGCGATCCTCTGTGATCGCCTTTTCTTTGTAATGGGCGAGTACCGACTCGCACACCCGTCCAGCCCGCCAGGGGCGCCGTTGCCGAGCGGACCATGGCGTGCCCGCAACGCTGCAAGCCCCGTGCAAGCCGCTATCTATTACAATCATGCCCATGTTTGCCGCCCGCCCGTTCGATCTGAACACCGCTACTGCCGCCCTGGCAGGCGTGGCTGTGCGCGCAATCACCACCAAAACCACGACCATTATTAAGGGCTGATCCAGCTCCGGTACCGTCGTGCGCCCTCTCCCGGCCAGACGAGCCGGGGCAAACAGTCTGGTCTGGCACTGTTTCTTAATCTGAAAGGGGCGTTGAAATGAGCAAGTTGGTAGGTTTGGTCGGCTGGCGCGGCATGGTCGGCTCGGTGTTGATGGACCGCATGGTCGAGGAAAAAGACTTCGACCTGATTGAGCCATTGTTCTTCTCCACATCCAATGCCGGCGGCAAGGCCCCTGCGCAGGCCAAGAACGAAACCACACTGCAAGACGCCTTCAACATCGACGCCTTGAAGCGCTGCGACATCATCATCACAGCCCAAGGCGGCGACTACACCACCGAAGTCTTCCCCAAGCTGCGCGCCGCAGGCTGGAACGGCCACTGGATTGACGCGGCATCCACCCTGCGCATGGAAAAAGACGCGGTCATCATCCTGGACCCCGTCAACATGCCCGTCATCAAGGACGCGCTCGCCAACGGCGGCAAGAACTGGGTAGGCGGCAACTGCACCGTGAGCTGCATGCTGATGGGCGTGGGCGCACTCTACAAGGCCGGCCTGGTCGAGTGGATGAGCACCCAGACTTACCAGGCAGCCTCGGGCGGCGGCGCGCAGCACATGCGCGAACTGCTCACGCAATACGGCACGCTCAACGCCGAAGTGAAGGCCCTGCTCGACGACCCCAAGAGCGCCATCCTGGAAATCGACCGCAAGGTCATCGCCAAGCAGCGCGCACTGACCGGTGCAGAAACCGCCAACTTTGGCGTGCCGCTGGGTGGCTCGCTGATCCCCTGGATCGACAAGGACCTGGGCAACGGCCAGTCCAAGGAAGAGTGGAAGGGCATGGCCGAAACCAACAAGATTTTGGGCCTGGGCGAAGGCTTTGACTCCGCAGCCATTCCAGTCGACGGATTCTGCGTGCGCGTGGGTGCCATGCGCTGCCACAGCCAGGCACTGACCTTCAAGCTCAAGAAGGACGTGCCCGTGGCCGACCTCGAAGCCATGATCGCCGCCGACAACGAGTGGGTGAAGGTGGTACCCAACACCCGCGAAGCCACCATCAAGGACCTGACACCCGTCGCCGTGACGGGCACCATGACCATCCCCGTGGGCCGCATCCGCAAGCTGGCCATGGGCCCCGAGTATGTCGGCGCCTTCACCATCGGCGACCAGCTCCTCTGGGGCGCCGCCGAGCCTCTGCGTCGCATGCTGCGCATCTTGCTCAACGCCTGATCGTCTCACCTCATAAAGCGCGCGCAAGCCCCCTTGCGCGCGCTTTTTTACGCCTGAGACATCGACACACTCGGTTACGCGGCGTTGGCAATTGGCAACATCTGCATGCCCCAATTTGGGGCGCCGGGACCCCACTCAAAGCTTCGGAGCCACCTCAGCTTGTCAGTGCAAAACATTGATGCTATGGTGCTTTTTACATATTTTCACGCGCCGGGGCGGGGATCAGACCATGAGAACAAAAGCACCGCTCGTCCGAGCCGCAAAAAATCCTAATCAGTTGTTGGCAAACATGCATCGTTGGAAATTTTCTGTCCTGGCGGCCGCGGCCGTGGCTTGCGCTGGTTTCTACACCAGCGACGCGTCTGCGCTGGCACTGGGCCGCATCACCGTGCAGTCTGCCCTGGGCGAGCCGCTGCGCGCTGAAATCGACCTGCCACAGATCACTCCTGCCGAAGCGGACTCGCTGCGTGCCACAACGGCCACGCCTGAGGTCTTCCGTGCCCAGGGCATGGAATACACGCAGACCATGAACAACCTGCAGATTCAACTGCAGCGCCGCGCCGACGGCACCGCCGTGTTGCGCCTGTCAAGCGACCGACCTGTGAACGAACCGTTCCTGGACCTGGTGCTGGATGCCAACTGGGGCTCAGGCCGCATCGTTCGCAGCTACACCATGCTGTTTGACCCGCCAAGCATGCGCCGCGCAGCGCCTGCCGTCACAGCAGCGCCCCAAATTTCTGCACCGGTGGCGCCCCAGGTCCCTGCGACGCGCCCCGCAGCCACAGCCCGTGCCAGCGAGGCAACCGCCGCTGCACCCGCACCCCGTGCGGCAGCCCCACGCCCTGCCCCCGCAGATGGCGTGACGGTACAGGCAGGCGATACTGCCGGCCGCATCGCGAACGCCTACAAGCCTGCAGGCGTTTCGCTCGACCAGATGCTGGTCGCCATGATGCGTACCAACCCGGACGCGTTCATTCAGGGCAACGTCAACCGCCTGAGGGCAGGTGCCGTGCTGCAAATGCCCGACCAGGCCGCAACGCAGTCCACCACAGCCCCCGAAGCACGTCAGATTCTGGCCGCACAGGCCCGTGACTTCAACGACTTCCGCCGCAAACTCGCAGGTGCGGCCCCTTCGACCGAAGTGGCTGCTGCCCAGCGCTCCGCCTCTGGCACCGTACAGACGCGCGTAGAAGACAAAAAACCCGCGACTGCAGCGCCCGACAAGCTCACCCTGTCCAAGGGGGCCGTCAAAGGCCAGAAGGCAGCCGAAGAGCAAGTCGCCAAGGACAAACAGGCCAGCGAAGCCGCCACGCGGATGGCAGAGTTGTCCAAGAACATCACCGACCTCAACAAGCTGAGCGCAGCCTCTGCAGCCGCCGGAGGCAGCCCTGCGCCCGCCGCAGCGGGTGCAGCCAGCGCACCTGCGGGGGTGGCTGTGCAGGCCCCAGCCGTCCCGGCAACACCGACCGCGCCGCCGGCGCCCGAAGCCCCGGCATCCGCCCCCGCAGCGGCCGCCAGCACCCCGCCAGACACCGCAGTGGCAGCAGAAGCGGCCGCCTCGGCACCCGCCACGGAGGCCTCTGCACCCGCACCGGCCCCCAAACCGGCGCCCACACCCAAACCTGCTGCGGCACCCGTCGAGGAGCCCGGTTTCCTGTCCACCCTCATGGACGACCCACTGTTGCCTATTGGCGGCGGCATCCTGGTGGCGGGCCTGCTCGGATTTGGCGCTTACCGCCTGGTCCAGCGCCGTCGACAGAACGGTGGGGTGGACAGCTCCTTCCTGGAAAGTCGCATTCAACCCGACTCGTTTTTTGGTGCCAGCGGCGGCCAGCGTGTAGACACGGCCAACAGCGACATGACCACCGGCTCGTCCATGGCCTATTCACCCAGCCAACTGGACGCCGGCGGCGACGTGGACCCCGTGGCCGAAGCCGACGTTTATCTGGCCTACGGCCGCGATCTCCAGGCCGAAGAAATCCTGAAAGAAGCCGTGCGCCACAACCCGGGCCGCGTCTCAGTGCACGTCAAGCTGGGTGAAATCTACGCCAAGCGTCAGGACCGCAAAGCCCTTGAGGCCGTCGCAGGCGAAGTGTTCAAGCTGACCCAGGGCGAAGGGCCTGACTGGAACCGCATTGCCGAACTCGGGCGTGACCTGGAGCCCGAAAACCGCCTGTACCAACCTGGCGGCCGCCCCGGAATGGCCGAGGATGAATCACCCTCCGTGCCACCGGGCGGGTTCCCCAGCACCTTCACTGGTGCAGGCAGCCCTGCCGCGGCCCTGCCACCAGACTTGGACCTCGACCTGGATCTGGACCTGCCCGATGACGCGCTGACGGACGCCCCCCCCGCTGCAGCCGGTGGTTTTGCTGCGGCTGCAGCGGCTGCTGCGGCTAACAACCGCGGTGAAGCCAGCGAACCACAGACGCTGCGCCCCGAGTTGGATCTGCCCAGCATCCCCGACGAGCCCACGGCCGCGTGGAGCAGTCAGGAAACCGCTCCGAGTCCCATGATGGCGCCGCCTCCAGTGGCCAATCTGGACTTCCCCAGCAGCGACGACCTGACCATGGCGCCGTCCGGCCCCATGCCTCTCCATGGCGAGCCCCAAGACTCCGGCCCTATGGAGTTTGATCTGGGCGACCTGTCGCTGGACCTGAACGCCCCCTCCAAGCCGATGGCAGCTCCCGCCGCCAAGGCCCCGTCTGCTCCCGCACCGGAATTCACAGACGATGGATCGGCCGCAGCGCAGGACGACCCGCTGGCCACCAAGCTTGCGCTGGCCGAAGAGTTCAACGCCATCGGGGACACCGACGGCGCTCGTACGCTGATTGAAGAGGTGGTGGCAGAGTCCAGCGGCGCCCTCAAGACCCGCGCCCAGCGCATGCTGGCCGAACTGGGCTGATGCCGCTCGGCCCCTCCGCTGATTTAACCCCCAGCACGTCCCCAGGCCGCCCCGTGACCCGGGTGGCGCTGGGTGTCAGCTACAACGGCCAAGCCTACAGTGGCTGGCAGAGCCAGCTTTCTGGCAACACCGTGCAGGACAAACTCGAAGCGGCCCTGGGCCGCTTTGCTACGCATCCGGTCAGCACCCTTTGCGCAGGCCGTACCGATGCGGGTGTGCACGGCCTGATGCAGGTGGTGCACTTTGACACCCCGCTGGACCGGCCCGCAGCGTCCTGGGTCCGGGGTACCAACACCTTCCTGCCCTACGACATTGCGGTGCAATGGGCTCAGGCGGTCCCAGACCACTTTCATGCGCGTGCCAGCGCCGTGGCCCGGCGCTATGCCTACGTGCTTCTGCAGTCGCCAGTGCGGCCCAGCGTGGATGCCGGGCGAGTGGGCTGGGTGTTTCACCCGTTAGACCATGACGCCATGCGGCAGGCGGCCGACTACCTGATCGGCGAGCATGATTTCACCTCGTTTCGCGCGTCCGCCTGCCAGGCCAAGACCCCGGTCAAGACCTTGCAACGCATCGACATCGTGCGACGGGGGGCGGACACACCGCACCCCGAACTGGGCTGGAGCCCCTGTTACTGGCGTTTTGAATTCGAAGCCAACGCCTTCTTGCACCACATGATCCGCAACATCATGGGCTGCCTGATCACCATCGGCCAGGGCACGCAGCCTCCCGAATGGATGGCCGAAGTGCTGGCAGCCCAGTCCCGCAAGGTGGCTGCGCCGACATTCTCGCCAGACGGGTTGTACTTTCAAGGGCCCGTCTACGACGCCGCCTGGGGGCTACCCCAGCGCACGGCTGCGTATGATTGGCTTCCATGAACCAGGCCACTACACCGACCACAACGGCTCCCGCCGTCAGTCAACGCCTCCACGCCCCTTTCCAGGCGTCTGCCAACGTACGCACCCGCATCAAGATCTGCGGGCTGACCCGCGAGGAAGACGTGGATGCAGCTGTGGCTGCGGGCGCCGATGCGGTGGGTTTTGTGCTCTACGCCCCCAGCCCACGGTCGGTCACCCCCCAGCGGGCCGCGCAGTTGGCACGGCGCCTGCCGCCGTTTGTCACGCCCGTGCTGCTGTTCGTGAACGAATCCACTCCTAATGTGATAGCAGCCAGTGCAATGATTGCTGGCGCTACGATGCAATTCCATGGTGATGAGACGCCACAGGACTGCATGGCGGCCACCCACCAGGGGGCACGCCCCTACCTGCGAGCCGCCCGAATTCCCCTCGGTGATGGAGCGGCACAGTTTGACCTCGTAAAATACGCCCACGATTACTCTCACGCCCAAGCCATCCTGCTCGACGCCCATGTCGAAGGGTTTGGCGGCAGCGGCAAGGCATTCAATTGGTCACTCCTTCCACCAAGCGTCAGCTCTCACCTCGTTTTGTCTGGTGGACTCACGCCTGCAAACGTGACCGATGGCATTTTGCAAGTCCGCCCGCGGGGTCTCTCGCTGGCGGTTGATGTCAGTTCCGGCGTCGAAGCCGATGGTCCTGATGGCAAACCCGTCAAGGGCATCAAGGACGCCGTGAAGATCCAACGCTTCGTTGCCGCCGTGCGTGCGGCCGATGCACAACTTGCAAAGAACCCCCATGAATTCCTATCAGCAACCTGATGCTTCCGGCCATTTCGGCCCGTATGGCGGCAGCTTCGTCAGCGAAACCCTGACCCACGCCATCCAGGAACTGCGCGAGGCCTACGCGCGCTACCAGAACGACCCTGAATTTCTGGCTGAATTCCATTACGAACTCAAGCACTTCGTCGGTCGCCCCTCCCCCATCTACCATGCAGCGCGCACCAGCCGCGAGATGGGTGGCGCACAGATCTACCTCAAGCGCGAAGACCTGAACCACACAGGCGCGCACAAGATCAACAACGTGATCGGCCAAGCCATGCTGGCCAAGCGCATGGGCAAGCCCCGCGTGATTGCCGAGACGGGTGCAGGCCAGCACGGCGTGGCCACTGCCACCATCTGCGCGCGCTACGGGCTCGAATGCGTTGTTTACATGGGTGCCGAAGACGTGAAGCGCCAAAGCCCCAACGTGTACCGCATGAAACTGCTGGGCGCTACGGTGGTGCCCGTGGAGTCTGGCAGCAAGACCTTGAAGGACGCCCTGAACGACGCCATGCGCGACTGGGTGGCGAATGTGGACAACACCTTCTACATCATCGGCACGGTGGCGGGCCCGCACCCTTACCCCATGATGGTGCGCGACTTCCAGAGCGTGATCGGCAAGGAATGCATTGAGCAAATGCCCAGCATGCTGGCCGAGCAAAAGGTGCTGGGCGACCAGCCCGATGCGGTTATCGCCTGCGTGGGTGGTGGCAGCAATGCCATGGGTATCTTTCACCCTTACATCCCTTTCGAGAAAACGCGCCTCATCGGCGTGGAGGCAGCGGGCGAAGGCCTGGAGTCGGGCAAACACTCGGCGTCGCTGCAAAAAGGCAGCGCGGGTGTGCTGCACGGCAACCGCACCTTCATCCTGCAGGATGACAACGGCCAGATCACCGAAACCCATAGCATCAGCGCAGGCCTGGACTACCCCGGCGTGGGCCCGGAGCACGCCTGGTTGCAGGAAATCGGCCGCGCCGAATACGTCGGCATCACCGACCAGGAAGCGCTGGACGCCTTCCACTACCTGTGCCGCACCGAGGGCATCATCCCCGCACTCGAATCCAGTCACGCCGTGGCCTACGCCATGAAGCTGGCCAAAACCATGCGCCCAGACCAGTCGATCCTGGTCAACCTCTCGGGCCGGGGCGACAAGGACATTGGTACTGTGGCCGATCTCAGTGGCGCCGACTTTTACTGCCGACCCAGCTGCCAGGGGCAGTCCGTCAAGGGCGGCGAGCAACCCATCAAGTTGGTGAAATAAATGAGCCGTATCGCATCCACCTTTTCTGCCCTGCAAGCCCAGGGCCGCAAGGCGCTGATTCCTTATGTGACCGCCGGTTTCCCGTTTGCCGACATCACCCCCGCGCTCATGCACGGTATGGTCGAGGCCGGTGCCGACGTGATCGAGCTGGGCGTGCCCTTTTCCGACCCCATGGCCGATGGCCCGGTGATCCAGAAGGCGGGTGAAAAAGCCCTCAGCCTGGGCATTGGCATGGTGCAGGTGCTCGACCATGTGCGTGAGTTCCGCAAGCGCAACAGCACCACGCCAGTGGTGTTGATGGGCTATGCCAACCCTGTGGAACGCTACGACCAGAAGCACGGCGAAGGTGCGTTTGTGCGCGACTCTGCCGCTGCGGGCGTGGACGGCGTGCTCATCGTGGACTACCCGCCCGAAGAATGCGAAGCTTTTGCTGCCAGCCTGCGCGCGCACAGCATGGACCTGATCTTCCTGCTGGCCCCCACCAGCACGGATGAGCGCATGGCCCAGGTGGCGCGCGTAGCCAGCGGCTATGTGTACTACGTGTCGCTCAAGGGCGTGACCGGCTCAGGCGCGCTGGACACGGCGGCCGTGGAGCAGATGCTGCCCCGTATTCGCCAGCACGTGACCATCCCGGTGGGTGTGGGCTTCGGCATCCGCGACGCCGCCACCGCCCAGGCCATCGGCAAGGTGGCCGATGCCGTGGTCATCGGCAGCCGCATCATCCAGTTGATTGAAGACCAGGAGCACGCCAAGGTGGTGCCCCTGACCATCGACTTCCTGCGCGGCATCCGCAAGGCCCTGGACGCCTAGTCGCATAATGCAGCCCGGCGCATCCTGCGGGGTGCGCCGACAGATTCACACCCGGCCTGCCCCGCAAACGCCTACGGGCTTTGTAGCAAGCCGCGCCACTGAAGAGGAGAACACCATGTCCTGGCTCGAGAAACTTCTACCCGCCAAAATCCAGCAAACCGACCCCACCGAGCGCCGTCAGGTGCCCGAAGGCCTGTGGATCAAGTGCCCGAGCTGCGAAACGGTGCTCTACAAGGCCGACCTGGAGCACAACCAGAATGTGTGCCCCCACTGCAGCCACCACCACCGCATCGGCGCGCGCGCCCGACTGGACGCATTTCTGGATGCTGAAGGCCGCTACGAAATCGGCCAGGAAGTGCTGCCCGTAGACGCGCTCAAGTTCAAGGACAGCCGCAAGTACCCCGAGCGCCTGAAGGAAGCCCTGGAGAACACCGGCGAGACCGACGCCCTCATCGTGATGGGCGGCGCGGTCAAGAGCATCAACGTCGTCGCCGCCTGCTTCGAGTTCGACTTCATGGGCGGCTCCATGGGCTCCGTGGTGGGCGAGCGATTTGTGCGTGGCGTGGAAACCGCCATCGAGCAAAAGGTACCCTTCATCTGCTTTACCGCCACCGGCGGCGCCCGCATGCAGGAAGGCCTGCTGTCGCTCATGCAGATGGCCAAGACCAACGCAGCGCTGACCCGCTTGGCCAAGAAGGGCCTGCCCTACATCAGTGTGCTGACCGACCCCACCATGGGTGGCGTGAGCGCAGGTTTTGCCTTTGTGGGCGACATCGTGATTGCCGAGCCCAAGGCGCTGATCGGCTTTGCTGGCCCGCGCGTGATCGAATCCACCGTGCGTGTGACCCTGCCCGAGGGCTTCCAGCGTGCAGAGTTCCTGCAAACCAAGGGTGCGGTGGACTTCATCTGCGACCGCCGCGAACTGCGCAACACCGTGGCCAGCAGTTTGGCCATGCTGCAACGACTGCCTGCTGACGCGGTGATGTAAATACCCGGTCCCCCAAAAGGGGACTGAGTGAGGCCTCACCACGCCATTGCTATATTTTCAATAGCAAACAGAGCATATTTGGCTAGCGCATCGGGCCTTTGGGATGCTTAACGCATCACACTGGCCTGCAAATGGCCCAGAACAATCATCACGACCTGCAGCACCACCAGCGCCACCAATGGCGACAGGTCGAAGCCGCCCACCAGAGGAATGACACGCCGAAAAGGACGCAACACGGGTTCACACAGGCGCGCGATCACATCCGCCAGCGGTGAACGGCCACCCTGTACCCAGGACAGGACGGCATAGACAATCAGCAGGCCGATCAGCCCCGAGACCGCCACGCGCAGCAGCCCGAACAAGGCCAACCAGGGCAACCACGCCCATGCCGATCCCGCACCGAGCAGCAACGTCAACAACGCGTACTGCACCAGCTGCACCAGCATCGCAGCCACCAGACTGGACACATCCCAACGCCCCGCAGAAGGGATCACCCGTCGCAGCGGCATGATCAACCAGTCGGTCAACGCAAACACCAACCCACCGACCGGGTTGGAGAACGGCACCCGCTGCCACTGCATGTACAGCCGCAAAAGGCAGGCTCCGGTCAGCAAGCCGCCAACAACATCGAGCAGGAAAGAGGCGATCTGATAGAGCATGGATGAGACAAAAACAGTGGTGTGCAGCAAAAGCCGACGGTGTCATGGGATGATAGCGGGCGAAGGCATCCACGCGCCCATGACCCCACCTCTCACCTTGTCGTCCCTGCCGCTTTTCCCCCTGGGCTCTGTCTTGTTCCCGGACGGAGTGCTAGCTCTGAGGGTGTTTGAGGTGCGCTACCTGGACATGGTGCGCAAGTGCCACCGGACAGGCGCCCCCTTCGGCGTGGTTGCACTCACCCAAGGCCAGGAAGTGCGCCAAGCCGGAGCGCCAGAAGAACGCTTCAACGACATCGGTACCCTGGCCATCATCGAGCAATTGGAGACACCCCAGCCCGGACTGGTCACCCTGTTATGCCGTGGTAGCCAGCGTTTTCGCATCACTCAACGCCATCACCTGCAGCACGGCCTTTGGATTGCTGACGTCGATCACGTCGAACAGGATCTGACAGTACCGGTTCCAGACGATCTCAAAAAGGCGTCAACAGCATTGGCGCAGGTCTTGCACACGCTGCAGGTACGCGACCCAGACATGCCCCACTTGGTCACCCCCACTGCAGCACAACTGAACGATTGCGGCTGGGTGGCGAACCGATGGTGCGAACTGCTGCCAGTGCCACTGGAGCTGAAACAGCGGTTGATGGAGCTGGACAACCCCCTGGTCCGCCTGGAACTGGTGGGGGATGTGCTGGAGCGGACGGGGATCGCGCAGTCTCGATGAACATGCGCCACTTGCTAACGCGTAAGCAACGCCATCATCCATGCCATTAAGTACCCCCATGCGAAGCGCCATCCTCTCTTGGCCACGGTCCGCCAAGCGGTTTTTTGTGGTGAGCTTGGACCTTTGCGCGAGCCTCATTGCCATGTGGCTGGCTTTTAGTCTGCGACTAGATTCACCACATTGGCCCACCGGGCTCCAATGGTTGGTTTATGGCTTGGGGCCGACATTGGCGCTACCCGTCTTCATTCGCGCTGGCTTGTATAGAGCCATCTTTCGCTATACCGGAATTGCGGCGCTCATCACCACAGGACGAGCCGTAGCGTTCTACGGAGCCTTACTGTTCAGTATTTTGATGGTAGCTCAATGGGAAGGGGTGCCGCGTAGTGTTGGCGTACTACAACCGATAATTTTGCTCTTGATGGTGGGCTCCAGCCGCGCACTTGGCTGGTTCTGGCTGGCCGGCAAGCCGCGCAATACGTCTCATCGATTGTTGATTTATGGGGCCGGCAGCGCAGGCGCGCAAACTGCTGCCGCCATGCAGAACATGCGGCAATATCAGCTGATGGGATTCTTGGACGATGACCCCAATAAGGCCGGCAGCACCATCAACGGCGTGCGCGTGAGCAGTCCCAACAATTTGCCTGAGCTGATCCAACAGCTTAAGGTCACTGACGTGCTACTGGCGCTTCCCAGCACCACACGTCAGCGAAGACATGAAATCATTCAGAGCCTTGGCAGTGCGGCTGTGCGCGTGCGCACACTACCAGGCCTGTCCGATCTAGCCAGTGGTCGGGTGAGCGTGACAGATTTCCAGGAGTTGGACATCGAAGACCTGCTGGGGCGCGAGTCTGTAGCCCCCCTACTCGATCTGCTTGGAAACGGTCTTGCTGGTCAGGTGGTGCTTGTCACGGGGGCCGGAGGCAGTATCGGGAGCGAACTGTGCCGCCAAATTGTTAACGAAGGTCCTGCGAAGCTGTTACTTGTGGACCACAGCGAATACGCGCTTTATGCCGTCCATCACGAGCTGCAGGCGCTGCGCGATCAAGGTACCCACACGTGCGAACTGGTGCCGCTGCTGGCCAGCGTGGTCAACCCGCATCGTATTGCTGACATCTGCCGCAAACACCGACCCGATTCAATTTACCATGCAGCTGCCTACAAGCACGTTCCTATGGTGGAGGCTAACGCAGGGGAAGGCGTGCTGAACAACGTCTTTGGAACGCTCAACATGGTACGAATAGCCCTTGAATATGGCGCGCGCAACTTTGTGCTTGTTTCCACTGACAAGGCAGTGCGCCCCACAAACGTAATGGGAGCAAGCAAGCGCGTGGCTGAGCAAGTGCTGCAAGCCATCACCGCCAGTAAGTTGCCGCCGTTTGACAAGGTATTGCCGGAAGGAGTCGTCACTTGGTCCTGTCCAACGCGCCTCTCCATGGTGCGTTTTGGGAATGTGCTGGGGTCCAGCGGTAGCGTGATTCCCCTTTTCAGGCGCCAGATCACCACAGGTGGCCCACTGACTGTCACCCATCCCGAGGTGACACGCTATTTCATGACCATTTCCGAGGCAGCGCAGCTTGTGCTGCAGGCTGGCGCCATGGCGGAAGGCGGTGATCTATTCCTCCTGGACATGGGAGAACCCATCCGTATCCTTGATGTGGCAAGGCGAATGGTAGCTCTGTCCGGCTTGACAGTGCGCGATGCAGAGCACCCACAGGGCGATATAGCCATAGAGTTCACTGGACTACGCCCTGGTGAAAAACTGTATGAAGAACTGCTTATCGGTGACAACCCACTCGCCACCACACATCCGCGCATCAGGCGTGCGCGCGAGGAATTCTGCCCGTGGTCAGAGTTGCAAGCCGCCTTGCAGCCGCTACAAGAAGCCGCCAATGCGAATGACGAGGCAGCACTGAAGCGCTCGCTCTCTTTGCTGGTGAGAGGCTACAAACCAGATCTAGTGAAAACACAATGCTGACCTCTATCGCGACAAAGCCCCGAATTGCCATCATCGGTCTTGGTTACGTGGGCTTGCCACTAGCCGTCGAGTTTGGCAAGCATTTTCCGGTCGTAGGTTTCGATGTCCACCAACCACGCATCCTTGAGCTGCAATCAGATTACGACCGAACGCAAGAAACAAGCGCGCAGCAAATGCAGGCTGCCACGCAATTGCAATACAGCTCAAGTCCAAAAGATCTAGAAGGCTGCAATATCTACATCGTGACAGTCCCAACGCCTGTGGACGATGCCAAGCGCCCCGACTTGTCGATGTTGATCAAAGCGAGTCAGACCGTAGGGCACGCCATGCGCCCGGGCGCCTTGGTGATTTTTGAGTCAACGGTCTACCCGGGTGTCACCGAAGAAATCTGTGTGCCAGTGCTGGAGGAATCTTCTGGACTGCGCTTCAATCACGATTTTTTCTGTGGCTACAGCCCGGAGCGCGTCAACCCGGGTGACAAGGTCAACACACTCACGCGCATCCGCAAGATCACCAGTGGCAGCACGCCCGAAGCCGCAGCGGCTGTTGATCAACTCTACAGTCGCATAATCACGGCAGGCACGTACAAAGCGCGCAGCATCAAGGTGGCAGAAGCCGCCAAAGTCATCGAGAACACGCAGCGTGACTTGAACATCGCTTTGATGAACGAGCTTTCGATATTGTTCGACCGCCTAGAGGTTGACACGCTCGAAGTGCTCGAAGCTGCGGGCAGCAAATGGAACTTTGTCCCTTTTCGGCCTGGCTTGGTTGGCGGGCATTGCATCGGTGTAGATCCCTACTATCTGACCTATAAAGCTGAACAAGTGGGTTATCACCCACAAATAATTCTGGCGGGCCGCCGCATCAACGACAACATGGCTGGCTATGCGGCGCACAACATCATCAAAATAATGCTGCGGGCAAGCATGGACGCTCCACGCTGCAAGATTGGCGTAATGGGCATCACATTCAAGGAAAACTGCCCAGATATTCGCAATAGCAAGGTTGTAGACCTAGTCAACGAATTGAAAGCCTGGGGCGTGGAGGTGGTCATTTCGGACCCTATTGCCGACGCGGCCGAGGTTCAGCATGAATACCAGCTGACTCTGGGCATAGTGGACGAAGACCATCCCGTGGACGCTCTTGTCGTTGCGGTCGGACACAATAGCTACCGCTCCTTGAGCGCCAAGCAGCTTCGCTCTTACTGCCGCCATCCTAAGCCGGTTATTGCTGACATCAAGTCACTATATGACCGCGAGGAGCTGAAACAAGCAGGATTTACCGTCTACCGACTTTGAGCCCATGAAAAACTTTGCACTAATTGGTGCCGCTGGCTACATCGCCCCGCGCCACATGCGTGCCATCAAAGACACAGGCAACTGTTTAACTGCAGCCTTTGATGTCAACGACTCGGTCGGCATTATCGACAGTCTGGCCCCTGAGGCTGATTTTTTCACTGACTTCGAGTGCTTTTACGAGCACGCACAGACGTTGCGCCGCCGACACCATCAAGCGCTGGACTATGTGGTGGTGTGCTCCCCCAATCATCTACACCACGCTCACATTGCCGCAGGCTTGCGCCTAGGCTGCGACGTTATTTGCGAAAAGCCACTGGTCCCCACGCCCGCACTGGTGGACGAACTAGCGTGTGTGGAACGCGAGACCGGCCAGCGCGTTTTCAACATCCTGCAACTGCGCCACCATGAGGCGATTGTTCAGCTGCGCAACAAGGTGTCTGCAGCCCCACTAAACACCAAGTTCGATGTGGACCTAACCTACATCACCTCACGTGGCAAATGGTACGCCACGAGTTGGAAGGGTGATCCGCGCAAATCGTTCGGGGTTGCCACCAACATCGGGGTGCATTTCTTCGACATGCTGCACTTCATTTTCGGTCCACTCCAGTACAACCGCGTGCACTACCTCAGTGAGACAAAAGCTGGTGGATATCTTGAATACCAAGGCGCTCGGGTGCGTTGGTTTCTCTCCGTCGACGCAAGCGATCTACCCGCCAGCGTTCAAGGAAAAAAAGCCACCTACCGCAACATTGATGTCAGCGGCGAGCCGTTGGAATTCTCGGAAGGTTTTACAGATCTGCACACGATCAGCTACCAGGAAATTTTGGCAGGCAATGGCTATGGCCTGAAAGACGCACGCCACTGCATAGAAACGGTGCACAGCATCCGCACTTCCACGCCACGGGTCGGCGGCCCCGGCGAAGTGCATCCGTTCGTGATCAAGTTGTCCCGATGAGAGCACCGCAATGAACGCAACCACCATCCACCCCAGCGCCATCGTGGATGAAGGCGCAGTCATTGGAGAGGGCTCCCGCATCTGGCACTGGGTGCACATCTGCGGCGGTGCGCGCATCGGTAAAGGCGTTTCGCTGGGCCAGAACGTTTTTGTGGGCAACCGGGTGGTGATTGGCGACCACTGCAAGATCCAGAACAACGTCAGCGTGTACGACAACGTAACTCTCGAAGATGGTGTGTTTTGCGGGCCGAGCATGGTGTTCACCAACGTACACAACCCTCGCGCATTCGTTGAACGCAAAAGCCAATACCGTAATACACGGGTCAAACATGGCGCCACCCTGGGTGCCAACTGCACCATCCTATGTGGTACCACTATTGGCGAATACGCTTTTGTGGGCGCTGGCGCCGTGGTTAACAAAGATGTGCCCGCCTACGCATTGGTAGTAGGCGTACCCGCACTGCAGATTGGGTGGATAAGTGAATTTGGTGAGCAACTTGCGCTCCCCCTGGCGGGCTACGGCGAAGCCACCTGCCCACATACAGGGGCTCGCTATGTGCTCCACGATCAAACAATTACCAAACTCTCTATATAGATTAATGATTGATTTCGTCGACCTCAAGGCCCAGCAGGCGCGCATCAAAAGCGAGATCGACGCCGCCATGGCCCGCGTGCTTGCGCACGGCCAGTACATATTAGGGCCCGAAGTGGCCGAGCTGGAAGAAAAGCTGACCGCCTACACCGGCGCCAAACACTGCATCACCGTCGCCAATGGCACCGACGCGCTGCAAATCGCTCAGATGGCACTAGGCATTGGCCCTGGCGACGAAGTCATCACCCCCGGATTCACGTACATTGCCACTGCTGAGACCGCAGCGCTTCTGCGCGCAAAGCCCGTGTACGTGGACATCGACCCGCGCACCTACAACCTGAATCCTGCCCTGCTAGAAGCAGCTATCACCCCGCGTACCAAAGCGATCATCCCCGTCAGCCTGTACGGTCAATGTGCTGACTACGACGCCATCAACGCGATCGCCCAAAAACATGGCGTTACCGTCGTTGAAGACGCGGCTCAAAGCTTTGGTGCTACCTACAAAGGTCGCAAAAGCTGCAACCTCACCCCCATTTCCTGCACCAGCTTCTTCCCTAGCAAGCCCTTAGGCTGCTATGGCGACGGTGGTGCCATCTTCACCAACGACGACGAGTTGGCAAAGATCATCCGCCAGATCGCCCGCCACGGCCAAGACCGTCGCTATCACCATGTCCGAGTAGGCGTTAATAGTCGGCTGGACACACTGCAAGCCGCTGTCTTGCTATCCAAGCTAGCCATCCTAGATGAAGAAGTTGCTGCACGCCAACAAGCAGCCAAGCGTTACACACAGCTGTTGAACCACGCCGGCATCACCAGCACTCCACACGTCGAGGAGGAGAACCAAAGCGCCTGGGCTCAATACACCGTGCAAGTGCACCACCGCGAACAAGCACAAGAACGAATGCGGCAAGCAGGCATACCCACTGTGGTGCATTACCCCATACCGCTGAACCAGCAACCAGCGGTAGCAGATACCAATGCCTCTCTACCCGTTGGGGACAACGTAGCGAAAAAAGTGATCAGCCTCCCCATACACCCATATCTGGATAATGCCAGCATAGACCTGATTGCTCAAGCATTGGTGCGTGCAATGTAAGCGCTAAATATATACGAACAAAATGCGCGGCAAAATCTCCCTGGAAGGATCGTTACTAATGCAAGATATCTGATCGCAACATTTAAGTGCACTGAACATATTCAGCGGTAGTTCAGCTGCATCGAATTTGAAATGCTGCAACCTACCGTGAATAAGCGTCATCGTCTGCACGCCCCAACTTCCGACGCAAAGTAATTTTGACTAGCTAACCGGACGAAGCGTTTTGACCACGCAATTTATCACTCCACAAGTGCAAGAACACCAAGCCACTGATGTGCCCCCACTATGAAAAAAGGCTTGCTGCGCGCTACGCTCATGCTGCTGACAGGCAGCGTGCTTGCTCACGCACTACCCATCTTGCTCGGGCCATTCCTCACACGGCTTTACACGCCTGAAGACTTCGGTCAGTACGCACTGCTCTGGGCAGTGGTCACCAACTTGGCCGTGATGGCCTGTGTGCGTTACGAGTTCGCGTTACCACTCGAAAAAACTCCACGCGGCGCCGCCCTACTGATGGCACTGTGTGCGCGCTTGTTGTTCGCCGCCACAGTGGTATCAGCGCCCGTGGCAGTTCTGCTGGTTTTCTGGCGGGACATGCCCTTGGCCTGGCTAGTGCCCGCAGGCGTGCTGAGCATTGGAGCAACCCAGTGGCTTACGCTCTGGAGCACGCGGACGCAGCGCTTCAGTCTACTTACGTGGGCACGCCTGTTGCAACAAGGAGGGGGGACCTTGCTACAGATGCTGCTGGGCCTACTCAAGGTAGGGCCTGTGGGACTGATGCTGGGCCCCATCGTTGCAGGCTTGTGCTCCGCCTGGCTGCTAGCAAGGCCAGCTCCGCAGGGTGGCTGGCGGCGGCTGAGGAGTCAACCGCTGACCCGTCTTAAGGCCATGGCAACACGTCACCGAAACTTTCCGCTTTACAACACACCGCACGCTTTCATTGGTGCGCTCCAAGACACGCTAACCCTTCTGCTCATCGCTGCCTGGGCCGGAGATGCGGCTGCCGGCTTCTGGGCTCTGGCGCTGCGCTACCTGAAGGCCCCCGCCACGTTGCTGGGGAGCGCGTTATCGCAGACGCTCTACCCGCAGCTACTGCAGGCACGCAGCGCGGCCGAAGCGCGGGGTTTGGTGCGCCGCACCATTGCGGTGCTGACCCTCTTGGCAGCGCCGCTGACAGCCGTCCTGCTTTTCTGGGGGCCCGGTTTGTTCACCTGGGTTTTCGGTACGCAATGGAGTGATGCTGGCACGCTGGCCAGAGGCTTGGGCATTTACATAGGCCTGCACTTCATTGCTTCTCCGCTCTCAGTAGTAACACTGGCTTGGCACGCCCAGCCCTGGGCGTTACGGATCTCCCTCGTAGGACAGATCCTGTTCTTCGTCGGGCTGGCCACAGGCCTCCACTGGGGAGGACTTGCTGGTGCGGCCTGGGGTGTCTCTGCCGCTATGGCTACGTACTTCCTTTATTATTTCCAGGCCCTTGCTACCTGGAGCGACATTCCCCATGAGAGCCTTTCTTAACCGCTTGCGCCGCTGGCTCTGGCGGCAGCTCTTTTTCCGCATGGTGTTCGGCGAGCAAGGCCGCGCTGGCCCTTACCTACCCCAAACCCGCATAGCCCCCAGCACCTGCATCGAGGGAGAAGCTGGACTGGAACTGGCCGACCATGTGTTCATAGGTCAGTTCAACTTCCTAGACGCTACTGCCGGGCTGCGCATTGGGGAAGGCGTACAGATCACCAACTTTGTCAGCATTGTCACGCACAGCTCGCACCGTAGCATTCGGCTGCTCGGCAGGGCCTATGCAAGCTACGAGGGCACGGCACCCGGTTATGTGCGCTCGCCCATCGTCATCGGCGCCTACAGCTTCATTGGCCCGCACAGCGTGGTCGAGGCAGGCAGCCACATCGGCAAGGGCGTGGTAGTTTGCGCCCATTCCCGCATTCGCGGTCATGTGCCGGATTTCGCCATATTGGCCGGCTCGCCTGCCCGCGTCATCGGTGACGTCCGACTAGGTGACGCCCAGCTGCTTGAGCGGCACCCCGAACTGGCATCGCACTACGCAGCCTGGGCTGGTGAGTTACCTCTGGCGGAGCCGGTGCATGGCTGACCGCCGCCACCTATGCCTGCTGGGCGACGCCAGCAGCCCGCACACCCGACGCTGGGCGCTGGAAATGCGCGCGCGCGGCTGGCATGTCTCTCTCATCACGGCACGCCCCGAGCCGCTTGATGGCGTGGAGCAATACATCCTACCGCCGGTTCAGCGTCCAACCGACTGGCTGCTACGCGCATCCGCAGCGCGCCGCTATGTGAATGAACTGTCACCCAACATTGTGCACGCCCACTATGTCACATCCTACGGTTACTTGGCTGCGCGCTGCGCCCACCATCCGTTGGTGATGACAGCCTGGGGTAGCGACCTGCTCGTCACGCCACATACCCGCCCGTGGATGCGTTGGCTCACCGGCTGGACCCTGCGCCGCGCCGACCTCATCACAGGCGACTCGGTCGACCTTGTAGAAGCCGCACTGCAGTACCACCCGCGGGCCCCAGTGCACGAAGTCCACTGGGGCGTGGATCGCACACGCTTTTCCCCAGCGCCCTGGGAAAGCAAGGATTGCCTGCATATCGTAAGTCTGAGGGCCTGGGAACCAAATTATCAGATAAGCACGCTAATCGATGCCTTCGCAATTCTGTGCGTTCAGTTACTTGACGTACCCATGCGCCTCCACCTGCTCGGCGGAGGCTCACTCGAACCAGCACTGCGCTCAAAGGTGCAAGCACATGGACTAGCGCAGAACGTAATTTTCCATGGCCGCCTAGACGATGCGGGCATGGCTGCCGTACTGGCGCGCTGCAAGATTTCCATATCCGTGCCCATAAGCGATGCGACCTCTGTGGCCATGCTCGAGAGCATGGCCTGTGGGCTAGCCGTGGTGGCCAGCGATTTACCTGCCAATCGGCAGTGGATAGACCCCGAGCTGCTGGTGCCCGCCGGCGATGTATCAGCTCTAGCCCGAGTTTTGCTTCGGCTTGCCAGCGATGATGCGCAGGCTCGCAAGACCGGCGAGCGCAACGTCGAGCGCATAGCTCGGGACGGCGACCGCAAGACGCAAATGGACAGTATCGACCAGCTCTACCGAAAGCTCATGGTTTAAGCGTCCAAGCAACTGCTGGCCTTGCATTAGGCATGAAAATCCTCTACCTCAACCACTACGCGGGCTCGCCCTCATTGGGCATGGAATATCGGCCGTATTACCTCGCACGCGAATGGGTGCGAGCTGGGAATGAGGTCGCTATCGTCGCGGCCACGTTCTCTCACGTACGCACGAAACAACCGCAAAAGGCACGCGAAGAAGTGGACGGAATTGCATACCTCTGGCTGCCCACCCCTACATACCGAGGCAATGGGCTGGGCCGGGTAAAGAATATTTGGAGTTTTTTGCACCAAGTGTGGCAACTGGCGCCTACGCTAGCGACGAAATACAAGCCCGACGTGGTAATTGCGTCCAGCACATATCCCATGGATATTTGGGTTGCAAGGCACATTGCCAAGATGGCAAAAGCCAAATTGATTTATGAGGTGCACGACCTCTGGCCAGCCTCGCCAATGGAGCTGTCTGGCATGCCGTGGTGGCACCCTTTCATTCTCTTGTGCCAAAAGGCAGAAAACGACGCCTACCGTGATTCGAACTATGTGGTATCCATGCTGCCAAATGTGGCAGAACACATGGCCCAACATGGGCTGGATCTTCGCAAGCTGCGCATCGTGCCCAATGGCATATCACCAGAGGAATGGGCCGATGCGCCGGCACCGCTGGCAGGCCCACTGACACATCACCTGAATTTACTGAAAGCAGCCGGCAAAACCATCGTCGGCTATGCCGGCTCACATGGTTTACCTAATGCACTGGACGTACTTTTAGACGCTGCTGCAATGCTACGCAATTCGTCGCTGTCATTCATCTTGGTGGGGGATGGTCACGAAAAAGCGCGGTTAGCGCAACGAATACGCAATGAAGGTCTAAGCAATGTTTCACTGTTTGACCCGGTTCCCAAGTCACAGATACCTGCGTTGTTGGCGCACTTCGATATTGCCTATATTGGCTGGCAACGGACGCCACTCTATCGGTTCGGCATAGCGCCCAACAAACTCATGGACTACATGATGGCGGGGTGCGCCATTCTCCATTCGGTAGAGGCAGGAAATGACCCCGTAACAGAGGCTGACTGCGGATTGACCGTGGCGCCAGAATCACCCCAAGCCGTTGCCCAAGGCTTGCTTCAACTTGCAGCGGCCACACCTCAGCAGCGCCAGGACATGGGCCAACGGGGGCAGGCTTTTGTATTGGCGCGTCACACCTACCCTGTACTTGCGCAGCAGTTTCTGGAAGTTATGGCATGACCACTTCAGATGAGCTCAACGCAGTCACCAGCAGATATTCCCGTCGCTCACACAGTAATAAACGGTACAGCTTTCTGCGCCCGGAGGTTTATTTGGGTGTGCAGGAGCGTCAACGTGCCATGTTGAAAATGTTCAGTCAGCACGGCACAACTGACCTAGCCACGCTCCGTCTGCTGGAGGTAGGCTGCGGCACAGGTGGTAACTTGCTGGAACTCCTGCGAATCGGTTTCGAGCCACAACACCTCAGAGGTATTGAGTTGCTGCCCGACCGTTTCCGACAAGCGCGCAACACGCTGCCGTTACAGCTGGAACTCTTGGAGGGTGATGCATCCCAAGCAGCCATTGCGCCTGAATCCCAGGACATTGTTCTGGTTTCCACAGTTTTTTCTTCGCTACTAGATGATCACTTTCAGCAACATCTGGCCGCTACTTTGTGGCAGTGGATCAAGCCAGGCGGTGCTGTCCTCTGGTACGACTTCACATTTAACAACCCACGAAATGCTGACGTTCGTGGTGTGCCTCTTAGCCGTGTGAAAGCACTCTTCCCCCAAGCCAAGATGAGCGCTCGGCGCATCACACTGGCTCCGCCGATAGCTCGCCGTGTGGCGCCCGTTCATCCCATGCTCTACACCTTGTTCAACAGCCTCCCATGGCTGCGTACACACATCCTCTGCTGGATAGCCAAGTCATGAGCCAGCCTTTCCTCCCTTTCGCCCGCCCTGACATTGGCGACGTCGAAATCGCCGCTGTCACCGAGGCCATGCGCTCCGGCTGGGTCACCACCGGCCCCGTCACGCGCCAGTTTGAACAGAACTTTGTGGACTACCTGGGCGGCGGGCTGCACGGCGTGGCCGTGAATTCGGCCACGGCAGGTTTGCACCTGGCGCTGGAGGCTCTGGGCCTTGGCCCAGGGGATGAGGTGATTGCCCCCACGCTCACCTTCACCGCCACCGTCGAAGTGGTGCGCTACCTGGGGGCCGACGCGGTGCTGGTGGATGTGGACCCGGTCACGCTGAACACCGACCCAGAAAAGATCCGTGCCGCCATCACGCCCCGCACCAAAGCCATCGTGCCCGTGCACTACGGTGGCCTGGCGTGCGACATGGATGCGATCCTCACCATCGCCAAAGAACACGGCTTGAAGGTGGTGGAAGACGCGGCCCATGCATTGCCCACCACCTGGCGCGGCGCGCTGGTGGGGCAGTTGCAGTCAGACGTGACGGTGTTCAGCTTCTACGCCAACAAAACCATCACCACCGGCGAAGGCGGCATGGTAGTGACGCGCGACGCAGCCCTGGCCCAGCGCATGCGCGTGATGCGCCTGCACGGCATGAACCGCGATGCGTTTGACCGCTTTACTTCGAAAACCCCGGCGTGGTACTACGAGGTCGTAGCGCCGGGCTTCAAATACAACATGACGGACGTAGCCGCCGCCATGGGCGTAAAGCAGCTGGAGAGGTTGCCGCAATTCTTGCAACGGCGTCAGACCCTCGCCCACCGGTATCACGAACAGCTCGCACAACTGCCGCTGACCTTGCCCGCCAGCGCGCCACATGGCGACACCCATGCCTGGCACTTGTATGTCATCCGGATAAGAGCCGATGCACCGCTGGGGCGTGACGAGGTCATCCAGGCACTGTCGGATCGGGGTATCGGTACAAGTGTGCACTATGTCCCCCTGCACCGACACCCATACTGGCGCGACCGGTATCAGCTGACCCCCGCGATGTTTCCTGTGGCCGATGCGGCCTACCAGTCGATGATCAGCATTCCCCTGTTTACCGCCATGAGCGACAACGACCAGGAGCGTGTGATTGCAGCTTTGCAAGAGGTGCTGGGCTGACCATGCCCAAGCGGTTGTTCGACCTGGTATTTGCTGCGTTTGGGCTGTTGGCGCTCACGCCCTTGCTGCTGGCGGTGGCGCTGTGGGTGGTGTGCGACTCACCTGGCCCAGCATTGTTCCGCCAGCAGCGCGTGGGACGCGCAGGCAAGCTGTTCCACATTTACAAGTTCCGCACCATGCACCAGCGTGCAGAAGCACATGGCCCCGCCATTACGATCGGTGCCGACGCCCGCATTACGCGCGCTGGTTACTGGCTGCGGCGTACCAAAGCAGATGAACTGCCGCAACTGGTGAATGTGCTGCTGGGCCAGATGAGCCTCGTTGGACCACGGCCTGAGGTGCCTCACTATGTCGCGCTTTACCCCAATGACCTGCGGGAGCTAATACTCAGTGTGCGTCCGGGCATCACAGACCACGCATCCATCGAATTCCGCGACGAAAGCACCTTGCTGGGCCAAAGCAGCGACCCCGAGCGCACGTATGTCGAGGAGATTCTCCCCGTTAAGTTGCGCTACGCGGCGCAGTACGCCCGCTCGCACACGCTGTGGGCGGATCTGAAAATCATCGCCAGAACCATATCCGCGCTTTGGGGCTACCACTCGTCCGGGGGCCGAGGACCTTCAGGCAGTGCGTAGCCGATAAAATCAACGGTTCGGCTGAACGCAGCCCTCCACTCCACGCTCCGCACCGACGGCACCTATGTCAGACCAAACCCACGCCCCCGCACCCCAGGACGACAACCAGCTCATCGCCGAGCGCCGCGAAAAGCTCCGCGCTCTGCGCGAAGCACAGGCCAACGGCGGTAGCGTTGCTTTTCCCAACAACTTCAAGCCCGGCCACAAGGCTGCCCAGTTGCACCTGGAACACAGCGCTGCCACGAACGAGTCCCTGGAAGCCACGCCGGTGAATGTGTCCGTGGCCGGCCGCATGATGCTCAAGCGGGTGATGGGCAAGGCCAGCTTCGCCACGATCCAGGACGGCTCGCTGGGCGAAGTGGGTGGGCGTATCCAGCTCTATGTGACCCGTGACGCTGTGGGCGAAGAGCTGTACGCGGCCTTCAAGCACTGGGATCTGGGCGACATCGTGGGTGCCGAAGGCTTGCTGATGAAGACCAAGACCGGCGAGCTGTCGGTCAAGGTGACCAGCCTGCGCCTGCTGACCAAGAGCCTGCGCCCGCTGCCCGACAAGTTCCACGGCATGGCCGACCAGGAGCAGAAGTACCGCCAGCGCTATGTGGACCTGATCACCGATGAGCAGGCCCGCAAGCGCTTCGTGGCCCGCAGCAAGGCCGTGAGCGGCCTGCGCGAGTTCATGGTGAGCCACGGCTTCCTAGAAGTCGAAACGCCCATGCTGCACCCCATCCCGGGCGGCGCCAATGCCAAGCCGTTCGTGACGCACCACAATGCTTTGGAGCAGGAGATGTACCTGCGCATCGCGCCCGAGCTGTACCTGAAGCGCCTGATCGTGGGCGGCTTCGAGCGCGTGTTCGAAATCAACCGCAGCTACCGCAACGAAGGTATCTCGGTGCGCCACAACCCCGAGTTCACCATGATGGAGTTCTACGCGGCGTACTGGAACTACCTGGACCTGATGGACTTCACCGAGACGCTGATCCGTGAAGTGGCGCTCAAGGCCACGGGCTCGCTGCAGATGACCTACCAGGGCCGCGCGGTGGACCTGACCCAGCCGTTTGCCCGCCTGACCATCCGTGAAGCCATCTTCCAGTACACCGAGGCCGGTGCCCATGTGGACGATGCCGCCTGGCTCATCAGTGCATTGAAGAAGCTGGGCATGACCGAAGAGAAGGACAAGCTCTCGACCCGCACGCTGGCCAGCCTGCAGGTGTTGTACTTTGAAGAAACGGTGGAAGACAAGCTGTGGCAGCCCACCTTCATCATGGAACACCCCACCGAAATTTCGCCCCTGGCACGTGCCAACGACACCCGCCCCGAGGTGACCGAGCGCTTTGAGCTGTACATCACCGGCCGCGAGTTCGGCAACGGCTTCAGCGAGCTGAACGACGCCGAAGACCAGGCCGCACGCTTCCATGCCCAGGTGGCCGCCAAAGACAGTGGCGACGACGAAGCCATGTTCTACGACCACGACTTCGTGCGCGCACTGGAGTACGGCATGCCACCCACGGGGGGTTGCGGTATTGGTATTGACCGCCTCATGATGCTGCTGACTGACAGCCCCAGCATTCGCGACGTGATTCTGTTCCCTGCGCTGCGCCGCGAGTCCTGAGGCCTGATTGATGCTGGCCGGCGGTCATTGGCCGCCGCCCCCACCGGTCCACAGGCACCAAGGAGACATACCGTGCCCTTCAGCTCCAGCAACGCGCCCTACCCTGCCAACGAGCCCCTGCCTTCGGGCAATGCTTTTTCGGTACTGGTGGTCGAAGAGCAGGGGTCCGTGCGCGCGGCGCTGGTGGCCGAACTGCGGCGGGCGGGGGTGTCAGACATCTTCGAGGCACCCGAGGGCCAGGCTGCGCTGCATCTGTTCAAGACCCACCGGCCCGATCTGGTGCTGCTGGACATCAAGCTGCCAGGCCAGGATGGCTACTGGGTGGCGCAGCAGATGCGTGAGAGCGAGGCGGGGGACTGGACGCCCATCATCTTCCTGTCGGGCCTGGACAACGAACTGGATGTGTGGCGCGGCATTGAGGTGGGGGGCGACGACTACCTGGTCAAACCCGTCAAGCCCATCGTGCTGATGGCCAAGCTGCGCGCCATGCGGCGGTTGCTGGACATGCGCCGACGGCTGGTGTCGATGTCGGCCGAGTTGCATGTCGCCAATCAGCGGCTTAACGAGATGGTGGAAATCGATGCGCTCACGGGCCTCGTCAACCGCCGCGGGTTTGACCGCATCCTGCACAACGAGATCCTGGCCGCGCGACGCGACGGCACGCCGCTCACGCTGATGCTGTGCGATCTGGACCACTTCAAGCTTTTCAACGACGCCAGCGGCCATGTGCAAGGAGACGCCTGCCTGAAAGAGGTGGGCCGCCTGTTGCGCGAGGTCTGTGTGCGCCCCCGGGACGTGGCCTCGCGCTACGGGGGGGAAGAGTTCGCACTCATCCTGCCCAACACGCCCCGCTCCGGCGCCATGACTTTTGCACGAGCCCTGGGGCAGCTGCTCAAGGTGCGCGCCATTGCACACGCAGACTCCCCACTGGGCGACACACTGACCCTGTCGGGTGGCATCACGACCTGCGTGCCCGACGACAGCACCAACGCCGAGAGCATGATCATGCGGGCCGACCAGGCGCTCTATGCCGCCAAGGCCCAGGGCCGCAACCGCTTCTTCAGTTTTGAAATGCAAATGGACACCGTGGAGCAATTGCGCAATTGAGTTTCTTCCACTTCTTCTCTTTCGACGCGACCGAACGCAACGCCCGTACCGCCGTCTCCCGCATGCAAGTTCTGAAAACCCGACTGCCCGAGTGGATGCAGGACTGGCTTGAGGTGATCATTCCTGGCTCGCAGATCCTGCTGATTCTGTTTGTCGCCTGGCTGTTGCAGCGCACACTGAGGCGCCTGGTGCGCCGTGCCAGCGCCCACTACCAGTTGCCCAATGAACTGCTGGTGCCCATCAACGGCCTGATCCGCTGGCTCATAATTGCCAGCGCCGCGCTACTGGTGCTGGAGCGCATGGGGGTGTCGGCCACGGTGCTCTGGACCGCCTTCACCGGTTTTGCCACCGTGGGTGCCGTCGCGTTCTTCGCGGCCTGGAGCGTGCTGTCCAACCTGTTTTGTGCGCTGCTGATCTTCACCGTGCGGCCCTTCAAGATCGGCGACTACATCGAGGTGCTGGACACCGCAGAGAAGCCTGGCGCCAAGGGGCGCGTGGTGGACATCAACCTGCTTTACACCACGCTGGAAGACCACGGCGCAGCCACCGGTCACACGGCCTGGCTGCAGATTCCGAATGCGCTGGTGTTCCAGCGCGTGGTGCGCAGGTTTCAGGGGGTACCGCCGCCCCCTGCCCCGCCTGCGGCCACTGCGGATGCGATAGCCAATGCCTCACCGGCCGCACCGACACCGGTGACGCCAGGGCCCTTCAACACGCCCTAGCGGGTAACACACTCGGCACCGCAAGGGGTGGCGCCGTACCGGACACACCACCACACGCAGGTCAGGGCAACAGGTCCAGCGCCTGCAGGTAGGCAGGCTGGTACATCAGTTCATCCCAGGCTTGCGGCAGGGTTTCGGGCAGCAGCGCCAGGCGGCGGGATTCGCTGTCCACACTGGGTTGCCAGCGCCCCTGGTTGCGGGCGTTGTCGAGGCCCGTGATGAGTTCGTCCACCGCTTTGCCATCGCCCACGCTCTGGTTGCACAGCAGCACCAGGTCGCAACCCGCTTCCAACGCCGCCACGGCGGCATCGGTGTAGCTGACCACCTGGCCGTCCAGGCGGCGCGCCCCTTCCATGCTGAGGTCGTCGCTGAAGATCGCGCCGTCAAAACGCATCTCGCGGCGCAGGATGTCTTGCAGCCAGCGCTGCGAGAAACCCGCGGGGCGGCTGTCCACCTTGGGGTAGATCACGTGGGCCGGCATCACACTGGTGAGCGTGCTGCTGAGCCAGGGGTAAGGCGCCGCATCGTCGGCCAGGATGGCCTTGAGGCTGCGCTTGTCTACGGGTACCTCGGTGTGCGAGTCCGCCTTGACAAAGCCGTGGCCAGGGAAGTGTTTGCCGCAGTTGGCCATGCCCGCCTGCAGCAGGCCGTGCATGAGGCTCTTGGCCAGCAGCGCCACCACACGGGGGTCGCGGTGGAAGGACCGGTCTCCGATCACTCCGCTTTCACCCCAATCCAGATCGAGCACGGGCGTGAAGCTGAAGTCCACACCGCAGGCGCGCAATTCGGTACCCAGCACATAACCCGCCGCCGTGGCCGCATTGGTGGCGCGCAGGGCGCCGCTGCCGGGCACAGCCTTGGCGCCCTTGCCGTCATCCATCCACATCTCTCCCAGCGCACGCATGGGCGGCAGGTGGGTGAAACCATCGGTGCGAAAGCGCTGCACGCGGCCGCCTTCGTGGTCCACACAGATCAGCAGGTCGTCGCGCACGGCCTTGATGCTGCTGGTGAGTTGCAGTAGCTGTGCGCGGTTTTCCCAGTTGCGGGCAAACAGGATGACACCACCCGTGAGTGGGTGCGCCAGGCGGCGGCGGTCATCGGCACTGAGGGTGGTGCCAGCGACGTCGAGGATCAGGGGTGCGTGTTCAGTCATGGGACGTTTCAAGGGTCAATCGCTACTCAATTGATAGCTATCAGCACATATGAATCATGCGCTTCAAGGTGATTTGGTTTGGATTTTTTCTACCACACAAAAGCTGGCGGCGTAGTCGGTTTCGTCGGTCACGCTCAGGTGCGCCTGCAAGCCCTGGGCCTCAAACCATTCCTTGAGCGCGCCGTGCAGCACGATGACAGGTTGGCCGCTGCGTAGCTTGGCGACCTCGCAGTGGCGCCAGGTCATGGGCATGCGCATGCCCAGGCCGATCGCCTTGCTGAAAGCCTCCTTGGCCGAGAACCGGGTGGCCAGGTAGCGCAAACCCCGGTCGGGCCAGCGCACGCTGCGTTCACGCCAGGTGGCCAGTTCGCCCTCGGCCAGCACCTTTTCAGCAAAGCGATCGCCGTGGCGCGCCAGACTGGCCGCGATGCGGCGCACGTCGCAGATGTCGGTGCCGATGCCGTAGATCATGAAATTTCAATCAAAATGGCTAGAAGCGCTAGTGAAACATGCCTCTGCAGCTATCAAATCAAGAGTTTCCTGCGCCCACAAAGCCCTGGGCAATGCAGTCCAGGTACGCCTGCACGGTTGCGGCGTAGCCCAGCTCCAGCGCATCAGCAATCAGCGCATGGCCAATCGAGACCTCCAGAACGCCCGGCACTTCGCGCACAAAAGCCGCAAGGTTGTCCCGGTTGAGGTCATGGCCAGCGTTGACGCCCAATCCGACGTCCAGCGCGGCCTGGGCGGCTGCGGCATAGCGTTTGAGCTCGGCCGCCTGCTGTGCCGAGCCCCAGGCGGCGGCATAGGGCTCGGTGTACAGCTCCACCCGGTCGGCTCCCACGGCCTTGGCCGCTGCCATTTGCTCAGGGACCGGGTCCATGAAGAGGCTCACGCGCACACCCAGTGCCTTGCATTCGGCCACCAGGGGCGCCAGGCGCTCGGCATCTTGCGGAAAGCTCCAGCCGTGGTCGCTGGTGAACTGGTCCTCGCTGTCGGGCACAAAAGTCGCCTGCTGGGGGCGCACCTGGCGAATGAAGTCCATCAGGTTCTGCGACGGGTTGCCCTCGATGTTGTATTCGCGGTCGGGCCAGGCCTTCATCAGGGTTGCCAGCTCATGCACGTCCTGGCCGCGGATGTGCCGTTCGTCGGGCCGGGGGTGCACCGTGATGCCCTGCGCACCCGCTTGCAGGCACAACTCGGCCGCGCGGGTGACGCTGGGAATGCCCAGGTGTCGCGTGTTGCGCACCAAAGCCACCTTGTTGACATTGACGGACAAGGCGGTGCGCTGGGGAGAGTGAGAGGATGGATTCATAGGGCCTGCAAATCAATCATGAGCTGGCGGGTGCGCAGCGTCGGGCTGCCGCAATGGTATTGCAGCAGGGCACGCAGCTGCGGCTTGAGTTCAGTCGCCACGGGGGCACATGCGCGCAAGGTGGCGGTGTAGCTGGCCACGTCATCCAGGCCATGCTGCAGGGCCCGCCACTGGCTGCCCAGCAGGCCTGCGCGGTCCGCTGCCGACGCGGCACGCAAGCCGCCTTCGGGCACCAGGGTGTAGCGGGTGCCCGGCTCCAGGGGGGCGAAGGTCATGGTCTGCACGTCCAGTCCCGGCAAGAGGCCGATCTCGCGCAGGAGCAGCAGCTCAAAACTGCGCAGCACCGCCTCGAGCGCATCGCCATGCTCACTGGCCAGCACGCGCACCACTCCTGCATAGGCATCAAACAATGCCGGGTGCGGGTCTGCCCTCGCCAGCAGGCGCAGCAGCAGTTCATTGAGGTACATGCCCGACAGCAGGGCATCGCCCGTGGGCATCACATGCCCCCCCACCCATTCAGCGCCCTTGAGCGTGTGGATGTCGGCATGGCCATCGCCCGTGAGCGTGTAGGTCACCAGCAAGGGCTGCAGCGGCAGCAGCACCGGGCGGAAGTTGGAGCTGGGCTTCTTGGCCCCTTTGGCCACGAGTGCGGTCCGCCCTTGCTGGCGGCAGAAGACCTCCAGGATCAGGCTGGATTCGCTCCAGTCGTAGCTGTGCAGCACGAACGCAGGTTCATCAGAAATGCGCTTGGCTACGGCCACGGTACTGCGGGGATGAATGGTACGGAGGGATCGCCCGTGACGCCTGCTGCGGGGTGTGCGCGCAGGAAGACGGGAAAGTCAGCTTTCGGGGATTATTCGTAGCCGAAGGAGCGGACCCGGGCTTCGTCATCGGCCCAGCCGGAGCGGACCTTGACCCACAGCTCCAGGAACACCTTGGCGTCCATGAGCTTTTCCAGCTCCTGGCGGGCCTCGGTGCCAATGCGCTTCAGGCGCTCGCCCTTGTCGCCAATGACCATCATCTTGTGGTTGTCACGCTCCACCACGATGGTGGCGGCAATCTTGACCAGGCGTTTGTGCTGCTTGCTCTTTTCCTCATCGAACTTGTCGATGACCACGGTCGAGGTGTAGGGCAGTTCGTCGCCCGTGAAGCGAAACAGCTTCTCGCGCACGGTTTCAGAGGCCAGGAACTTCTCGCTGCGGTCGGTCAGTTCATCCTCGCCGTACCACCAGGCCTGCTCGGGCAGGTATTTGGCGCAGATGCCAAACAAACGCTCGATGTCGCCCTTGTTCTTGGCCGACATGGGCACGAACTCGGCAAACGGATGGCGCTCCTGCATGCTCTTGAGCCAGGGGGCAAGCTCTGCACGGCGGTGCACCATGTCCAGTTTGTTGGCCACCAGCAGCGTGGGAATGCCCGGCTTGAACAGCGAAAGCACCTTGGCATCCGCCAGCGTGAAGTTGCCGGCTTCCACCACAAAAAGGATCAGGTCCACGTCGCCAATCGCGCCCATCACCGTCTTGTTCAGCGACTTGTTGAGTGCGGTGGCGTGCCGGGTCTGGAAGCCAGGGGTGTCCACAAAAATGAACTGCGTCTGGTCCAGGGTGCGAATGCCCGTGATTCGGTGGCGCGTTGTCTGCGCCTTGCGCGAGGTGATGCTGATCTTTTGCCCCACCAGGGCATTGAGCAGGGTGGACTTGCCCACGTTGGGCTTGCCAACAATGGCGATCACACCACAGCGTTGGCCGGGCACAGCCGCCGGAGCCCCCGCAGCAGCCAGCATGGCTTCCAGATCGTTTTGCACCGGGGCGCTTTCAGCACCCTGGTCAGCAGCTACATCTTTGGTAGCGTCATTCATAAATTCTTTGCTTTCAATGTGGCCAGCATGGCCGCGGCGGCGGCTTGCTCGCCTGCCCTGCGGGAACCGCCGATGCCACGCTCGGTCAGGCCCAGTTCGGGAATATCGCACTCGACGTCAAAGGTCTGGCGGTGGGCCGCACCCACCGTCGCGACCACCTTGTACTGCGGCAGCCTCATTTTGCGGCCCTGGAGCCACTCCTGCAACGCGGTTTTGGCGTCCTTGGATGCTGCCTGCATCTGCGGGTTGATCTCCACGCCCTGGAAAAGACGGTGCACCAGCGCTTCTGCGCTGGTGTAGCCAGCATCCAGATACACCGCCCCAATCAGGGCCTCCAACGCGTCCGCCAGGATGGAGGGGCGCTGCTGCCCCCCTGATTTCGCCTCACCCTCTCCGAGGCGCAGTACCTCTGAGACTTTGAGTCGCACCGCCAACTGGTGCAACGTGTCCTGCTTGACCAGATTGGCCCGCACCCGCGACAAATCTCCCTCGGGCAACTCAGACAAACGCTGGTACAGCAGGCTGGCTACCGCCAAGTTCAAAACGGAGTCGCCCAGAAATTCAAGCCGCTCGTTATGGTCCGCAGAGAAACTGCGGTGTGTGGTGGCACGCTGGAGCAGCGAAGGATCGGCAAACACATGCTGCAGGCGATCCTGCAGCGCTAAAAGACCGGGCTGCACCTAGTTGGTCTGCGCATCAAAGCGGTAGACCAGATAGGCTGGACCCGCCAGGGGAATCTCGCGCGAGTATTTGAACGACACCACCACCTTCTCGCCACGCTTGGTTACCTCAAGGTCGGCGCCCTTGATTGACCGAATGTCATCAATAGATGCCGCACGATCAAAAGCCGCCCGCACCCCGGGTACGGTGCTTTCCAACTTGGCTTTTTCAATTGCCTTTTTCGCCGAAGCGTACTCAAGGAAGATCGGAATTGATTGACCTCCGATGGCAAAAGCCGCCACGGCAATCAGCCCCACAAAAATCAGCCCAAAAAACGACAACCCGCGTTGGCTTGAGCGGCTTGCAGTGCGATATGTCTTCATCAATGACCCCCTCAATGTTATTAGCAAGCGCCCGCACTCAATGGAACGAGCCGATGCGCTTGAGATTACCGAAATTCATCCAGACAAAAAAGGCCTTGCCCACGATGTTGCCCTCGGGCACAAACCCCCAGTAACGGGAATCGAGCGAGTTGTCGCGGTTGTCGCCCATCATGAAATAGTGCCCCTCCGGCACCTTGCAAGTGACACCTTCTACACTGTAGCGGCAGTTTTCGCGATAAGCAAAATTGCTGGCGCCTTGTACAAACGCGGGCACATCGGGATTGTTCAGCAACCGGTGCGGCTGATCACCCAGTTGCTCTTCAAACTGCTTGAAGTAACGCATGGAGTCTTCTTCAAAGAAGTCGGGCAACGCCTTGGTGTCAACTGCTTTACCGTTGACGGTGAGGCGCTTGTTGATGTAGGCCACCTCATCGCCCGGCACCCCTACGACACGCTTGATGTAGTCCATGCTGGGCTGTGGCGGATAGCGGAACACCAGAACATCGCCGCGAACGGGCCTGGATCCCTCCGTCAACCGTGTGTTGATGACAGGCAGTCGAATGCCATAGGTGAATTTATTCACCAAAATCAGGTCGCCAACGAGCAGCGTTGGGATCATGGAGCCCGATGGAATCTTGAAAGGCTCGAAAAGAAACGAGCGCAAGAAAAACACCGCAGCGATGACTGGGAACAACCCCGCAGTCCAGTCCAGCCACCAGGGTTGCATGAGGATGCGGCCCTTGACTTCCTGCACATCCACATCCACCTTCTGGATGCCCATGCGATCCAGCTCTGCACGCCGCTCAGTTGCTGCGTCCTCGATGGCCTGCGCCGCGCGGCGCCGCCGGGGCAGAAAATAAATGCGCTCTGCCAGCCAGTAGATGCCGGTGACGACCGTCGCCAGAAACAAAAGCAGTGCAAAGTTGCCCTCGATAGCTCCGGTATACCAGGCACCGATATAGCCCACGAAGGCCGCCAGCACCAGTGACGTCAAAATTTGCATGAATTGCATCAATCTTCCACCTGCAAAATGGCCAGGAATGCCTCTTGAGGCACCTCGACCGATCCGATCTGTTTCATGCGCTTTTTGCCTGCTTTCTGCTTCTCAAGAAGCTTGCGTTTGCGGGTGATATCGCCGCCATAACATTTGGCCAACACGTTTTTGCGCAGTGCCTTGATGGTTTCGCGCGCAATGATGTTGGCGCCGATGGCCGCCTGGATGGCCACGTCATACATCTGGCGGCTGATGATCTCGCGCATCTTGGCAACCACTGCCCGGCCGCGGTACTGCGACTGCGAACGGTGCACGATGATGGACAAGGCATCCACCTTTTCTCCGTTGAGCAGGATATCAACCTTCACCACATCGGAGGCACGGTACTCCTTGAACTCGTAGTCCATGGAGGCGTAGCCGCGCGAGACCGATTTGAGCTTGTCAAAGAAGTCGAGCACGATTTCACCGAGCGGCATTTCGTAAGTGAGCATTACCTGGCGACCGTGGTACGCCATGTTCATCTGCACGCCACGCTTCTGATTGGCCAGCGTCATCACCGGGCCCACATAGTCCTGCGGCATGTACAGATGGACCGTAACGATAGGCTCGCGGATTTCCTCCAGACGACCCTGGTCAGGCATCTTGGAGGGGTTCTCGACCATGATCACTTCGCCGTCGGCCTTGACCACCTCATAGACCACACTGGGGGCCGTCGTGATGAGGTCCTGGTCGAATTCGCGCTCCAGCCGCTCTTGCACGATCTCCATGTGCAACAGTCCGAGAAAGCCGCAGCGGAAGCCAAAGCCCAGCGCCTGACTCACCTCGGGCTCATAGTGGAGCGAGGCATCGTTGAGCTTGAGCTTTTCCAGGGCGTCACGCAGCGAGTCGTACTCGCTGGCTTCGGTGGGGTAAAGACCTGCGAACACCTGGGGCTGGATCTCCTTGAAACCAGGCAGCGCGTCCGTAGCAGGCCCTGCATTGTTGGGGAGCTTCTTCTCGAGCGTGATGGTGTCACCCACCTTGGCGGCCTGCAGCTCCTTGATGCCGGCAATGATGTAGCCCACCTGCCCTGCATCGAGGGAATTGCGCGGCTCGTTGGCGGGCGTGAACACGCCCAGGTTGTCGGCGTTGTACACCGCGCCCGTGGCCATCATCTTGATGCGCTCGCCCTTGAGCAAGCGGCCATCGACCACACGCACCAGCATGACCACCCCGACGTAGCTGTCGAACCAGCTGTCGATGATCATCGCGCGCAGCGGGCCATCGGCATTGCCACGTGGTGCGGGCACCTTGGCAACAATCGCCTCCAGAATCTCATCGATTCCCATACCGGTTTTGGCAGAGCAAGGAATCGCGTCGGTGGCATCAATGCCGATCACATCTTCGATCTCGGCCTTGGCATTGTCTGGATCAGCGTTGGGCAGATCCATCTTGTTGAGCACCGGCACCACTTCCACACCCAGATCCAGAGCGGTGTAGCAGTTGGCCACAGTCTGCGCTTCGACCCCCTGCGATGCATCCACCACCAACAGCGCACCCTCGCATGCAGACAGCGAACGACTCACCTCATACGAGAAGTCCACATGCCCTGGCGTGTCGATCAGATTGAGGTTGTAGACCTGCCCATCCTGGGCCTTGTACTGCAGCGCAGCGGTCTGCGCCTTGATGGTTATCCCACGCTCTTTTTCGATATCCATCGAGTCCAGAACCTGGGCCTCCATCTCACGGTCTGCAAGACCCCCGCACCGCTGAATCAAGCGGTCGGCAAGCGTCGACTTGCCATGGTCGATGTGCGCAATGATGGAAAAATTTCTGATGTGATTCATCAACGGAAAGCGTCAAGTGATTGAATTAAAACAGTGCGCACAAGAAAAAAGGGCGCGTCGAATGGCGACGCGCCCTGAACCAACAATCATTGGCAACTGCGATAGTTGGAGCTTCATTGTAGGCAAAAAGGCCGCCTGAAAAAGCCCGCCCCTCGGCATCCAAGGGAAGTTGCCAGGGTGCAACAGGAATTTTATACACAGTTTATGCACAGTCTGCACAAGAACAACGCTGGACAACTTGTGGGTGAGCTGTGGATCAACTGTGCATTGCTCAAAAACATCCCACATCGTGAACAGAGCGCCCGTCGATATGCAGATAAGCGTTGAACGCAAGTCTCTATTCTATCGAAACTGGTTGATGGATCTCTGAAAAGTTAGCAAAAGCTAACATCTAGACTGGTGTGGACGCCTCCTATCAACCCCTCAAAAAAAACCAGGCACCGACAATGGCCCCCTTGAAACGTAGGGAATGACCCGACTCCGGGCCATCGTCGTTCTCGCTTGTGGCGCTTATCTGCCGGGGCGAATCAGCGCGTACTGAGCCCACTCGCCGCGGCGATACAGCACGTTGATGGACTTGCTCTTGTCAGCCTTGGACAGCACGGATTCAAACTCTTTCACGCCCGCCACTTCGGTGTTGGCAACCGACAGGATGATGTCCCCTTCCCGAAGGCCAGCGCGTGCTGCCGCGTCCGTGGCGGTCGCCACGACCACCCCGCCCTTGAGCTTGAGTTCCTTCTTCTGGGCATCCGTCAGTTCCGTCACTGACAAGCCGATCTGCTGCGCAGCTGCAGAGGCCTTGGGTTTCTCCTCGCGCTCGGCTACTTTGGTGGCGGGCTTGTCAGGTTCGATCTCCGCGATGGTGATGGCCAGATCGCGGGATGCACCGCGACGGAACACCGTCACCGAACTGCGATTGCCTGGTTTGGTGTTGCCAACAAGGCGCGGCAGGTCTGCCACCTTCTCGATGGGTTTGCCATCAAAGCGCGTGATGATGTCGCCCGCCTCCACACCCGCTTTGTCGGCGGGCGATCCTGCCTCCACGCCCGTCACCAGAGCGCCCTGCGCCTTGCCCAGGCCAATCGACTCAGCAACATCCTTGGTGACTTGCCCGATCTGGACACCGATACGGCCACGCGTCACACGGCCCGAAGCGCGCAGCTGCTCACTCACACGGATGGCTTCATCCATGGGGATGGCGAACGAGATACCCATGAATCCGCCAGAGCGGGAATAGATCTGGCTGTTGATACCCACCACCTCACCACGCATGTTGATGAGCGGCCCGCCGGAGTTTCCGGGGTTGATGGCCACATCCGTCTGGATGAAGGGTAGGTAGTCACCCGTATCGCGCTGCTTGGCACTGACGATGCCCGCAGTGACCGTGTTTTCCAGCCCAAAGGGCGAACCGATCGCCATCACCCACTCGCCCACTCGGAGGCGACTCACATCCCCCACTTTCACAGCAGGCAATCCTGACGCCTCGATCTTCACAACGGCCACGTCAGTGCGCTTGTCAGCCCCCACGATGCGCGCCTTGAACTCACGCTTGTCCGTCAAGGTCACAATGACCTCGTCAGCGCCTTCAACCACATGCGCGTTGGTCATCACAAACCCGTCAGAGGTCAGAATGAAACCCGATCCCACTCCACGTGGCTGCGCCTCTTCTTCCTGTTGAGGCCGTTGAGGCCGCTGTTGACGCGGAGCATTGGGGATGGGTACCCCAAATCGGCGAAAAAATTCCAGCATCTCTTCGTCCATGCCATTGGCGTTGGCTCGACTGGACGCTTTCTCGACGGTGCGGATGTTGACCACTGACGGCCCCACCTGATCCACCAGATCGGTGAAATCAGGCAACCCCCGAACCAGCGGTGTAGGTTGTGCCAACGCCGCATGGGGCGCTACCGAGACCGTGGCGAGACCACCCATCAGGCATGCCACTGCCACCGAACGCAACATACTTCCATCAAACTTCGGCATCTTCGACCTTTCTTGATTCTTGGCGAATGCTGTTCACGAATTGTGTGTGACTGTGAAGAGTGTGACGCCAAATGGTTCCCCGCATTCGTCACGCCGTCCATGCCCACACAAACCGCCAAATGACCAGGTATGACGGCCCGCAGTCATCGGCAGCGCGGCTGTCAGCGCAGGCGCTCCAGCTGACCTACAAAAAGGCGCAGTGTCTGCAGAGGCACCTCTCCCACTGCGGTCAACCACGTGTCTGACGGCCCACGCTGGGCTACCAGCTGTGTAGCGCCCATGCTGGACACCTGGGGCTGCGCGGGATGGCGCTGCGAGTCGAAGGGCTCCAGAAACAACGACACCGAGGCCAGTCCATCGGAGTACAGGCACTGCAAGACACTGGAGGCATCCGGAGCGTCAGACACCGCCCGTCGGTGACAGCTGACAGGCACAAACCCGGCCACGGGCTGGCGCAAGGCCCAACCTTCGGCCTTTGCCGTAGTTTTGACCACTGAGGGTGCTACCACCTTGTAACCCGACGTCGCGTCCATCAGACGCGTCAGCTGATCAACCTTCACCGGCGCATTGAGATCCAGCTCGGAAAAAGCCGCTTGCTCCAAGACCCGACCATCAGCCGCCAGCGTCTGCAGCTTCACCACCAGCCCGGTTTCACGCTCGCTCCAGAGCCGATAACCGAACCGCAGGGTATCCGCCGGCTGAAACCAGACCACGTCCGACACGAAGCCAGCCACGCGCTCCTGCCCCAGCAGGCGGGGCGTGTAGAACTGGGCGATCGATGTACCGCTGACCACAGGTACGCGCGGAAAGAGCCCAGATACATCGCGGCGGTCTGACCGCACAACGCGCGCCTGGGGCAGGAAGGTACGAACTTCGTCGTTACGGCGATAGACCGTGCGCGGAGTGCCACTGAGCGATTCAACCCGCTCCAATTGTTGCTGGCCATCGCATGCGTGCCAGATGCGTGAGCTGGACATGGCGCCGTTGGCCGACAACACCACAAAGGTTCCGGCATAGGCTCGGCTGCACGGTGCGCTGTGCATGCGCTCGATCCACTGCGCCATGTCGCGCTCGGCCACTGCAGTGGTAGTTGACTCAGAGGATGCAGCAGGAGCCCCCACCACAGGCCCCACGAACAAGCCACACATCGCTGCGGCTATCAGCGAGCCAAGCCATCGAACCCGGGTATTTCCAAAGACCTTCGCAACTCCAGAGGGGTTCATCACACGATCTCAGCGCCAGACATACCGTTCACGATTCAGCGGCCAGGAGTCTCAAAAGTAGCGTTGCGCAAAAAGCCAGCAGGCATCTGCAGGGCCGACGTACTGCCAAACTGCTTATGGGCCGCCAGCAACTCATCCAATCGAGGATCCCGGATCATCACTTGCTGGCCGTCCGCATCAGCAACAGCCACGACAGGCGCGCCTTGCGCCGTCGCACGCTCGGGGGAAGACGCGGCCAGTTGAGCACCCGCTCCACCCGCCCCCTGCAGTTGGGAAAACGAGGTCCAGCCAATGGCCGCCACGGCGGCCAGCGACGCAAAGCCCGCAACCATCTTCCAACGGAAAACCGAAGCATTGGCAGCCACAGGCAGAGGGGTGGCTACGATGCCCAGTTGGGCTGGAACATGTGGACGCTGTGGCGGAGCCTCCTTGGCCAGCTCTTCGCGCAAGCGGGACAAAAACGCTGGATTTGCTGGCCGCGCCAAATCAGAAGAACGCAACGCATCGCCCACAAGGTGGTAAACCGCCCATGTGTCGCGTCCTTCGTCTTCCGCTGCCCAGGCCAGCGCATCGGCAAACTCATCGCCGTGCAGCTGACCATCCGCCAGAGCAGATAGCTGTTCGCTCCGTCCGCCGGTCAAGCTGACGTCCGCCGAGGCGGTGATACCTGTTTGTGCCTTGTTCATTCAATCACCTCACCACCGTTTGCCCGACTGGTTTTCGAGCAAGGGTCGCACTTTGGCCGAAATGGCTTCTCGCGCCCGAAAAATTCGAGATCGCACCGTGCCAATGGGGCACCCCATCGCGGTAGCAATTTCTTCATAACTGAGCCCTTCAATCTCTCGCAGCGTGACAGCTTGGCGCAGATCATCGGGCAAGGCCTCCATAGCTGCATTCACGACCTGGGCGATTTCTTGGGCCGCAAGGACAGTTTCGGGGGTTTCGTCGCTGGTTAGTTCGTGTCCAAGGCGGGAAGTTTCATCCTCGTCCTCCGAACCCCTGAATGCATTTTCGGAAATGACCGGGTTGCGCTTCATGTCCATGAGCGCCTTCTTGGCTGTATTGACAGCAATCCGGTACAGCCAGGTGTAAAACTGGGCGTCGCCGCGAAACTGGTGCAGCGCCCGATAGGCGCGAATGAAGGTTTCCTGGGCAATGTCCTGCACCAGGTCCGTGTCGCGCACCATGCGCCCGATCAGTCGTTCGATGCGGCGTTGGTACTTGATGACCAGCAATTCATAGGCGCGCTGGTCGCCCGCTACCGTGCGCTCCACCAGTTGGAGGTCGCTGTCTTCGGAGGGGGAAGGCGGAATTACAGTCATGGATACTCAGTATTCACGCCCTGGGGCAGCTTGCCGGGCGGTTTCGTCAGCGTTGTCAGCGCCCGATCTGGCGCGCGAATATACCGCACGGCGCAAGTCCATCCAGCGCTCTGGCTGGCTGGAACGCTCCAGCCACAACCACAGCGGCGGATGTCCGACGAGCAAGATGCGCACCCACAGATGCGCCTGCAGATCCAGAAGCACCTCCGGGGGCGCTGAAAGCGTCAGCGGCACACTGGTGGGCGGCGCCACTCGGTTCAGCGTCCAGGCTTGGCCGTCGAACTGCAAAACTCCACGGGCTTGGCTCCACTAAAAGTGCATGGCAGCCGCCATCGCTGGCAGCCAGAAACACAGGGCCACTGCGATAGACAGATGCGCAGCACGGCTACCCAAAGCGATCCAGGCAACCAAAACGGCACCACCAGCAAGCACCCAGGCAGCCAACAGCACGCCCAGAGCCCGACTGCGACACAGCGAATATTGGACAGAGGGAGGCCGTCTCGAAAGCCGCGTCACAAGACAGCTCCCTTCGACGGACGGATCAAGCGCCAACTCGATGACGGACCGACACCACAGTCAATGACACATCGCCCGCAGGCCCACGAGCGATACGTATTGCCACCGAATCCGAGATTGGTATATGCGCGCAATCAGACGCGTTTGAATACCAGCGTTCCGTTGGTGCCGCCAAAGCCAAAGTTGTTCTTGACGGCCACATCAATCTTCATGTCCCGCGCCGTATTGGCGCAGTAGTCGAGATCACACTCCGGATCCTGGTTGAACAGGTTGATGGTGGGCGGCACTTTTTGTTCATGCAGTGCCAGCACGGTGAACACACTCTCAATCCCTCCCGCACCGCCGAGCAAGTGGCCCGTCATGGATTTGGTGGAGCTCACAACGGTCTTGTAGGCGTGGTCGCCCAAGGCCGCTTTGATTGCATTGGTTTCGTTGATGTCACCCAGAGGAGTGGACGTGCCGTGGGCGTTAAGGTAATCCACCTGATCGGCATTGATCCCGGCGTTGCGCAACGCGCTGAGCATGGCGCGGCGGGGTCCATCCATGTTGGGTGCCGTCATGTGACCTGCATCTGCGCTCATGCCGAAGCCGCTGAGTTCGGCATAAATCTTTGCGCCTCGCGCTTTGGCGTGTTCATACTCTTCGAGCACCATCACACCGGCGCCTTCGCCCAGCACAAAACCGTCGCGATCCTTGTCCCAGGGGCGGGATGCCGTCTTGGGGTCGTCGTTGCGGGTGGACAGGGCCCGCATGGCGGCAAACCCGCCGATGCCTAGCGGAGATACCGTGGATTCGGTACCGCCAGCCACGACCACGTCCGCATCGCCATATTCGATCATGCGACCGGCCTCACCGATACAGTGCAAGCCTGTTGTGCAGGCAGTCACCACGGCAAGGTTGGGACCCTTGAAGCCAAAGCGCATGGACACATGCCCCGCCACCATGTTGATGATGGACGCAGGTACAAAAAATGGAGTGATACGCCGTGGCCCGCGGCTGACCAGCTCGGCGTGGGTGTTTTCGATCAGCGGGAGGCCGCCAATGCCGGAGCCGATCACGCAGGCAATGCGTGTGGCGAACTCCTCACTGAGCGCTTCACCTGTGGGAAGCCCTGCGTCCTGGACGGCCTGCGCTGCAGCAGCGATGCCGTAGTGGATGAAGGTATCCATCGCGCGCGCATCCTTGGCGCTGATGTACGACTCCAGGTCCAGACCTTTGACCTCTCCCGCAATCTTGCAGGCGAAGTTCGATGCATCGAACTTGGTGATGAGATCAATGCCGGACTGGCCGGCAAGGAGATTGGCCCAGGACTCGGCCACCGTGTTACCCACGGGGCTGACGCAACCCAGGCCGGTCACGACAACGCGACGACGGCTCATGCGTATAAAACCTTCTGCTGATCGCTTGAGTCAGGCGCAGGGCGCCGCTCAGGCCTTCTGGTGGGTGTTGGCGTAGTCGATGGCGTTTTGCACCGTAGTGATCTTCTCGGCGTCTTCGTCCGGGATCTCGATGCCGAATTCGTCTTCCAGAGCCATCACCAGTTCCACCGTGTCGAGCGAGTCGGCACCGAGGTCTGCCACGAAGGCCTTTTCATTGGTGACTTGGGACTCTTCCACACCGAGTTGTTCGGCAATGATTTTTTTGACGCGTGCTTCGATATCGCTCATGGTTTCCCTCTGGGGGTTGTGAATGAATCCGCGATTCTAGCCGCTTAAGGAGAAGCCCCTAAACGACCCGCCGTCCGGATGAACCGGCGTTAATTTTCAATAACTACATGTACATGCCGCCATTGACATGCAACTCCTGTCCCGTCACATAGCCAGCCTCGCGCGAGGCAAGGTACGCCACCGCGTGCGCGATGTCGGCCGGCTTGCCCATGTGACCCAGCGGGATCTGCGCATTGAGCGCTTTTTGCTGGTCTTCGGGCAACACGGAGGTCATGTCGGTCTCGATGAAACCGGGTGCCACGCAGTTCACGGTGATGCTGCGGCTACCCAGCTCACGGGCCAGTGCGCGCGTCATGCCCGCCACACCCGCCTTGGCCGCAGCGTAGTTGGCCTGGCCCGGATTGCCCGAAGCACCCACCACGCTGGTGATGCTGATGATGCGCCCAAAGCGCTGCTTCATCATCGGCCGGATCGCGGCGCGGCTCGTGCGGAATACCGCCTTGAGATTGGTGTCCAGCACGGCATCCCAGTCGTCGTCCTTCATGCGCATGGCCAGAGTGTCGCGCGTAATGCCCGCGTTGTTCACCAGCACATGCAGGCCGCCTTGCTGCTTGACGATGGCGTCCATCAGGGCCTCGACCGCAGCCACATCGTTCACGTTCAGATTGGCACCGCGGCAACCAGGGTAAGCCGACAGCGCCTGGCTGATGCGCGCAGCGCCTTCATCCGTGGTGGCTGTACCTACCACCTGGTAGCCGCGCACCGCCAACTCCAGGGCAATGGCAGCACCGATGCCGCGCGATGCACCGGTCACCAGCGCCACTTGCGCTGCCTGCACTGCTGTCTGGGTCGATTCCGTCATGCCAACAACTCCCGGGTTTCAGCCAGTGTGGCCGAGTCAAACAATGCTGCGCCGACCAGTTCAGGGTCGATGCGTTTGGTGAGGCCTGCCAGCACCTTGCCAGGGCCACATTCAATGATGTGCGTCACACCACGGCCTTTCAGCGCATGCACGCATTCCACCCAGCGGACGGGGCCAAAGGCCTGGCGGTAGAGCGCATCGCGAATCGCATCAGCGTCTTGCTGCACCACCACGTCCACGTTGTTGACCACCAGAATCTGAGGGGTAGCAAGCGCAACCTCCGCCAGCGCCATACGCAGCTTTTCAGCCGCAGGCTTCATCAGGCTGGAATGGAAAGGCGCCGACACTGGCAGGGGCAATGCGCGCTTGGCGCCCGCCGCCTTGAGCACCTCACAGGCCTTGTCCACAGCCGCCTTGGTACCGGCGATCACGGTCTGGATCGGGTCGTTGAAATTGACAGCCTCCACCACCTCAGCCGTACCTGGCCCGAACGATGCCAAAGCCTCAGCACAACCAGCGATGACCTTGGAAGCTTCCATGCCCAGGATGGCCGCCATGGCGCCTGTGCCGACAGGCACCGCCTCTTGCATGGCCGCCGCACGCAGCCGCACCAGCGGGGCCGCCTGCGCGAGCGTCAACACACCAGCCGCCACCAGGGCGGAGTATTCGCCCAGCGAATGCCCGGCAACGGCCACCGGGGCTGCGCCGCCTTCTGCGCGCCACACCCGCCATGCCGCCACGCCAGCGACCAGCATCACCGGCTGGGTGTTGGTGGTCAGGGCCAAAGCCTCCTTGGGGCCTTCCTTGATCAGCAGGCCGACATCCTCACCCAAAGCATCCGAGGCTTCCTTCAGGGTCTGCGCCACCACCGGGTGGTCACCCCAACCATCGAGCATGCCAACCGATTGCGAGCCTTGCCCCGGAAAGACAAATGCAAAAGACTTCATGAAAAATCCAGAAATATGATGAAACCGGCCGGTAGCGCAGGTACTTATTGCGCCAGCAGCTACAACTTCAGGAGCACAGCACCCCAGGTAAAACCGCCACCCACGCCTTCAAGCAGCAGGGTTTCGCCTTTCTTGACCTGACCGGTGCGCACCCCATGGTCCAGAGCCAGCGGAATGGAAGCTGCCGAGGTGTTGCCGTGTTGGTCCACCGTGACCACCACCTTGTCCATGGACATCTTCAGTTTGCGGGCGGTGCTCTGCATGATGCGGATGTTGGCCTGGTGCGGGATCAGCCAGTCGATATTGGCCTCGGTCAGCCCAGCCTTGGCCAGGGCCGCGTGGGCCGCCTTTTCCAGCACACCCACTGCCAGCTTGAAGACCGCCTGCCCGTCCATCTTGAGGACCGGATCCCCAAGCACCTTGCCGCCGGACACATTGCCGGGCACACACAAAATATCGACATGCTTGCCGTCGGCGTGCAGGTCGCTCGACAGAATGCCAGGCGTGTCAGAGGCCTCCAGCACCACAGCGCCCGCACCATCACCGAACAACACACAGGTGGTGCGGTCGTTGAAGTCCAGGATGCGACTGAAAACCTCTGCACCAATCACCAGCGCGCGATTGGCAGCACCTGTCTGGATCATGGCGTCCGCCACCGACAGGGCATAGACAAAACCGCTGCACACAGCTTGCACATCAAACGCAGGGCATCCATTAGCACCCAGCTTGTTCTGCAAGATACAAGCAACGGACGGGAACACCATGTCCGGCGTCGACGTGGCCACGATGATCAGATCGATATCGGTGGGCTGCAGGCCGGCGGCCTGCAGGGCATTGCGCGCAGCCTCCAACCCCAAGTCGCTGGCGGTCACATCCGGCGCCGCAAAGTGGCGCGCCCGGATGCCGGTGCGCTCCACAATCCATTCATCGGAGGTTTCGATACCGCGCTGGCCCAGTTCGGCAACCAGATCAGCGTTGGTCAACCGGCGGGGAGGCAGGTAGCTGCCGGTGCCGGTAATGCGGGAATAACGTCTCATTATTGTGCGGTCGCCGCAACGCCAGGCTGGGGCTGGGCATCTGCAGGCGCCAGCAGGGGCGCCGCGTGCGCAATCCGGGTCCGGACACGGTCGAGCAGGTTGTTGCGGGCTGCATCATACGCCCGGTTCAACGCCTGCTCGAAAGCCATGGCGTCTGCCGATCCGTGGCTCTTGAACACCAGCCCGCGCAGGCCGAGCAGCGCCGCGCCGTTGTAACGGCGGTAGTCCATGCGCTTCATCAACGCTTTTAAGATCGGATAGGCGACGATAGCGGCCATTTTAGTAAAAATGTGGCGCGAAAATTCGGTTTTAAGTGCTCCGATGATCATCGAGGCCACACCTTCGCTGGCCTTTAGCGCCACATTGCCCACAAAACCATCACAGACCACGATATCCACCGTACCCTTGAAGATATCGTTGCCCTCCACATTGCCGTAGAAGTTCAAATCACCGGAATTAGCCGCAGATCGCAGCAATTCACCTGCTTTTTTGATAACTTCGCTACCCTTGATGACTTCTTCGCCAATGTTCAGCAACCCTACGGTGGGCTCGCTACCCTCTTGGAGGACCGATACCAGGGCGGAACCCATCACGGCAAACTGCAGCAGGTGCTCTGCCGAGCAATCCACATTAGCCCCCAGGTCCAGCACCGTCGTGGCACCACCGGTGGCGTTGGGCAGCTGGGTGGCGATGGCAGGACGGTCGATACCATCCAGCGTCTTGAGCAGATAGCGGGCAATGGCCATCAAGGCGCCGGTATTGCCCGCAGAGACAGCAGCCGAAGCCGTGCCATCCTTGACCTGCTGGATGGCCACGCGCATCGAAGAATCCTTCTTCTTGCGCAAGGCCACTTCCACCGGGTCATCCATAGCGACCACTTCGGTAGCGGGAACGATGGTGGCTCGGTCGTGGGAGAACGATTGCAGGCTGTCCGCCAGGCCAACGAGCAGCAGACGGGCATCCGGGTGGTGGTCGAGAAACTGGCGGCACGCCGCGAGCGTGACGCGGGGGCCATGGTCGCCCCCCATGCAGTCAACAGCCAGTGTGATCATGGGCGACTTGTCCGGCCGGCCCAAGGGGCCGAGAGATGAATACGACGGTCAAAACAAAGGCCCGCGCTACAGGGTTTGTAGCAACGGGCCTTTGGATGGGGTGAAGGTCAGGCTTCAGACTTGTTCTTCAGCACCTGACGGCCACGGTAGAAACCGTTGGGGCTGATGTGGTGACGCAGGTGCGTTTCACCAGTGGTGGGTTCCACGGCAATGCCTGGCACGTTCAGGGCATTGTGCGAGCGGTGCATGCCGCGCTTGGAAGGGGACTTTTTGTTTTGCTGAACGGCCATGATGGCTCCTGATCTGGAATAGGTTGGTAAAAACGCGATCAGCCCAAAAAGACACGATGGGGTTCGCGTGAAGCCCACGATTATAACCCAAATGATTTTTGGGTCGATGAATCAGTCCTTGGCGTCTTTGCGCAAGGCTGCCAGCGCGGCAAACGGGTTGGGTTTTTCGGCGTTGGCTTCTTCAAAATCGTCGTCCGAAGACGCCAGCGGCACCGAGGTCGGGCACTCGTCGTGTTTGGGCACCACGGGCAACGCCATCAACAGTTCGTCTTCGATGAGTTCGTGCAGATCAAACTCGCGGCTCAGGGCCAGCAGGTCTTCTTCGCTCTCATCGTCAAGGGCCTCGGCCGTGGCTTCGTCCGCCACAAAGCGGAACTCACGATCCACCTCCAGGGGCACATCGACCGGCGTCAGGCAGCGCTGGCACTCCATGGGGAAACTGGCGCGCACCTTGATGTGCAGCCAGACCTGCCCCATGCCTCCCAGGGCAGTGCGCACTTCGCCCGTCGCCTCCCAGTCCACCAGCAGATCGGGGTGCAGGCCTTTGGCCTCTTGCGCCAGGCGTTCGTACTTCAGCAGCGAGTCGTGTCCCGCCAGCCGACCGCCCGCCTGTGCGAAGGCTTTCACGTCGAGGCGCTGTGCGGAGAATTCCTTGGTCATGGCGGCAGTGTAAGAGAATCGGCGCATGCATCAATCCCCCTCCCCGCAACGCCCTCTGGTATTGGGCTCGACCTCGCGCTACCGGCGCGAATTGCTGGAACGGCTGAACCTGCCTTTCGAAGTGACCGCCCCCCATGTCGATGAGACCCCCCTGCCCGGCGAGGCGCCCCGCGCCCTGGCCATGCGCCTGGCTCTGGCCAAAGCGCAAGCTGTGGCGCGGCAGCACCCCGAAGCCGTGGTGATCGGATCCGACCAGGTGGCAGACCTGGCCGGAGAGCCGCTGGGCAAACCGGGCCAGCACGATCGCGCGGTGCAGCAGTTGCGCCAGATGCGCGGCCAGACGGTGGTGTTCCAAACCGCCCTGGCGGTGGTGTGCGCGGCCACCGGCTTTGAACAGGTGGACCTCGCCCCCGTAGAGGTGAAGTTCCGCGACTTATCGGATGAAGAAATCGAGCGCTACCTGCGCGCCGAGCAGCCCTACGACTGCGCGGGCAGCGCCAAGAGCGAAGGCCTTGGTATTGCCCTGCTGGACGCCATCCACAGCGACGACCCCACGGCACTCATCGGGCTGCCACTGATCCGCACATGCCGCATGCTGCGCGCAGCAGGGCTGGTGCTGCCATGAACGTAAAAACCGGCACGCTGTACCTGGTGCCCGCCCCCCTCGACTTTGGCTGCGACACCCAGGCCCCACTGCAGGATGCCCTGCCCTCGGCCACCTTGCAGACAGCCGCCCGCCTGACCCACTGGGTGTGCGAAAACGCCAAGAGCACGCGCGCCTACCTCAAGCGCATTGACGCGCTGCACCCCCTGGCCCTCTCTCTGCAGCAACAGCAGATCACCGAGTTGCCGCGTGAAGTGCACAAAAAAGGCGACCACGGCGATAAAGGCTCAGCGCCGTTCGATGCCCGCCCGTTGCTGGCTGCGGCCCTGAACGGGCACGACATCGGCCTGGTCAGCGAAGCGGGTATGCCCGCAGTGGCCGACCCTGGCTCGTCGGTGGTGCGGGCCGCGCACGACCTGGGCCTGCGCGTGGTGCCGTTGGTAGGGCCGGTGTCGCTGCTGCTGGCCCTGGCCGCCAGTGGCCTCAATGGACAAAACTTCGCCTTCGTCGGCTATCTGCCACAAGACGGACAAGAGCGCACACAGCGCATCAAGGAGCTGGAAGGCATCGCGCTGCGCACGGGCCAGACCCAGCTGTTCATCGAGACCCCGTACCGCAACCCGGCCCTGTGGCAGGCGCTGGTTCAGACCCTGCAGCCGCACACCCGGCTGGCGCTGGCCAGCGGGCTGACCCTGCCCGACGCGCGGGTGCAAAGCCAGCTGGTGCGCCAGTGGAAGCAGCAGCCCGCACCACCGGACAACCGCACCCCCGTGGTGTTTGCGCTGGGGCGTTGAGACAGCGACGGGGTAACACGCTACGGGCGAGGTGCCTGGAATGCTACATATTCAGGAGCATTCCAGGCATATTCCACTAGCGCAACCGCCCCAAAACACCCCCCAAACCCCTCAGACCGCTGCACAACGGCCCCACACCGGCACCGCAGCACAGCGCAACCAGGCCCAACAAAAAAGCCCCGGCAGATACCTCTGCAGGGGCTTCGAATAGACATCTGCCGTGGATGCAAGGGCTTGCGCGGATGATCACGCGCCCTGCCTACTCCGAGGCGAATATCAGCGCAACTGTGGCCCCGATATGGCCAGTGACTTGACGGCGCCCATGCCCACCGCCGCGCCAAACCGCTTGGCCAGGCGCTCGGCCACGTTGTCGCGGCGGGTGTAGTCGATGATGTCTTCGGCCTTGACCACTTCGCGCGCGACATAGTCCAGGTTGCCCAGCTTGTCCGCCAGGCCCATTTCCACGGCCTGCTGGCCCGTCCAGAACAAGCCGCTGAAGGTATCGGGCGTGGTCTTGAGACGGTCACCGCGCCCTGCTTTCACCACGGCAATGAACTGTTGGTGGATCTGGTCGAGCATGGTCTGCGCGTAGGCGCGCTGCCTCTCGGTCTGCGGGCTGAAAGGGTCCAGAAAACCCTTGTTCTCGCCTGCGGTGAGCAGGCGGCGCTCCACGCCCACCTTCTCCATCACGCCGGTGAACCCAAAACCGTCCATCAGCACACCAATGCTGCCCACGATGCTGGCCTTGTCCACGTAGATATCGTCGGCGGCGGCTGCAATGTAGTAGGCAGCCGAGGCGCAGGTTTCTTCGACCACGGCGTAGATCGGTTTGTTGTGCTTGGCTTTCAGGCGCACGATCTCGTCGTTGATGATGCCGGCCTGCACCGGGCTGCCACCGGGCGAGTTGATGAGCAGCACCAGCGCTTGCGAGCCCTCATCCTCCAGCGCGCTGCGCATGGCGGCCACCACAAACTCGGCACTGGCCTCGGCGCCACTGGCGATCTCGCCCTTGATGTCCACCACGGCGGTGTGCGGCGTGCTTTTGCTGGTGCTGGGCGATGCCTGACGCAGGGCCACGAACGCAACAGCAGCAAACAACACCAGCCATGCCAGGCGGAAAAAAATCTTCCAGCGGCGGGTGCTGCGTTGTTCGTTGAGGGCGGCAAAGGCCAGCTTTTCCAGCGTGGCGCGTTCCCACCCGGGTTCACGCGATGAATCGCTCACAGGGGCTCCTGAATTAGTAGCTGCTTGCGCCCACAGATCGGGGGCGGAATTGCTTTTGGGGTCAAAGCCCGACGAGGCGGGCTGATGGGGGTCTGTCATGTCATGCGTCCTGGGCACTGCACCGCTGCGGCCCGCGCTTTGCGGTGGCCCGCATCGGGCGGCAGCACATCAGGGTAATTCATCTGGATTTTCTAGAACTCTACAGGCTGCAGGTTGTAGGCAGTATGCCAGCGCACCACACCATCGCTCTCCGACAGGGCAATTTTCACCAGCCCACCGCGGCAGGGACCTCCCGCGCACTGGCCGGTATGGGGCAAGTAGGCCGCCCCGTGGGTGGCACACAACAGCCAGTGGCCTGTGTCGTCAAAAAAGCGGTTGGGCTGGTAGTCCATCTCCATCGCCACATGGGTGCAGCGGTTGAGGTAAGCGTGCGGCAGGCCTCGGTAGCGGATCGCAAAGGCCCTGCACGTCTGGCCTGCGTACTGCACATCAAACGGCACTGCCAGGCCTCCATCGACAAGGTCGGCACTGTTGCACAGCGCAATAGGCTGGTCAGTGGAGGGTATGGTCATGGGCTCGTCCCGCTCCGATACCCGCGTCAAGCGTTGTGCAGCAGCCAGTCGTGCAGCTCGCGCACCGAATGCACAACCGCCAGCGGCTGGAGGGCATGAAAGGCGTCAGGCTCGTGTGCGCCATAGCTCACCCCTACGCTCGCACAGCCCGCGTTGACCGCCATCTGCAGGTCGTGGGTGGTGTCGCCGATCATCAGCAGGCGCTCCGGCGCCACGTCAAATTCAGCCATCAGCTCCTGCAGCATCAGCGGGTGCGGCTTGCCAGCGGTCTGGTCGGCGGTGCGCGAGCCGTCAAACACGCCGCGCAAGTCCACCGAGTGCAGCGCATCGTCCAGCCCGCGCCGGCTTTTGCCCGTGGCCACGGCCAGCAGGTGCCCACGTTCACGCAGATCGTTCAGCAGGGGCAGTACGCCGTCGAACAGGCTCAGGTCGTCCTGGTGCTGGATGTAGTGGAAGCGGTAGCGGTTGCCCAGCTCGGTGTACTTTTCGGTTGGCACATCCGGCGCCGCATGGGCCAGGGCCTGCATCAAGCCCATGCCAATCACATAGGCCGCCTCTTTGTCGGTGGGCACGGTGCCACCCACGTCACGCACCGCCGCCTGGATGCAGCGCACGATGATGGCGGTGGAGTCGAACAGGGTTCCATCCCAGTCAAAGGCAATGAGGTCGAAGCGGCGCGGACGGAAGTTTTTGGCAGACATGGAGGGGGTTCTTCGCGCAGGATCGTCAGGCAGGGGACACAAAATCGGCCAGCTCAGGGGGTAGCTCGGCAATCAGTTGCACGCGCTCGCCCGAGGCGGGGTGGTTGAACTGTAACCGCCATGCGTGCAGGAACATGCGCTTCATCGAGAGCTTCTGCAGGCGCTTGTTGAGGTCAAAGTCACCGTATTTATCGTCACCCACGATGGCGTGGCCCTGGCTTGCCAGGTGCACACGGATCTGATGGGTGCGGCCGGTCTTGATGGTCACCTCCAGCAGGGACATCGCCGGCAGGCCTTGAGCGGCGCGCGCGGGCACAGTGCTGCGCACCTTGACCAGCGTGATGGAGCGCATGCCATCCGGGTCATCGGCCGCGGTCACACGCACGCGGCGTTCGCCGTCGGCCTGCAGGTATTTGTGCAGCGGCAGGTCGATCACCTTTTTGTTGGCAGGCCAGGTGCCCGTGACCAGTGCCAGATAGGTCTTGCCTGTCTCGCGCTCACGGAACTGGTCTTGCAGGTGAGTGAGCGCTGACCGCTTCTTGGCCACCAGCAGGATGCCCGAGGTGTCGCGGTCCAGCCGGTGCACCAGTTCCAGGAACTTGGAAGCTGGCCGCGCCTGGCGCAGCTGCTCGATCACGCCAAAACTCACGCCGCTGCCGCCATGCACCGCCACGCCCGCGGGCTTGTCCAAAGCAATCAGGTGCTCGTCTTCGAGCAGGATGGGAAATTCGCGCGCGGGCGCCGGGCGCTCGGCCTTCTCGGCCACCTTGTCTGAAATTCGAACAGGAGGCAGGCGCACCACGTCCCCTGCTTCCACGCGGGTGTCGGCACTCACGCGGCCTTTGTTGATGCGCACCTCGCCGCTGCGGATGATGCGGTAGACATGCGTTTTAGGCACACCTTTCAAGTGGCGTATCAAAAAGTTATCGAGCCGCTGGCCTGCGGAGTCAGCATCCACTTCCACCAGGCGGGCTGCGGGAAGCCCCCCAGGGGCGGCGGGCGGTTTGGCCCCTATAATGTGTTTCACCTGCGCGTTGTTATGTAAGTGGTTGATTTGTCTGGAGTTTAGTCCACACAGCCCTTGCCCCTCACGCAGGCAGGTCGATGCCACCGGGCGTCGTGCGCGCAGATTGCAGGCCAGATGCCTGTGGTGGCCAGCACGCCGTGCGGCGGGCTGACAGATTGAAACACTGATACGGAATCCCCCAAGCTGGCAGATGTTCCCTACCCGGGCGCAGCCTGTCAGCGGATCAAAGCGAGCATGTGGTTGTTGATGAGCTGGATGGTGACCTTGTGGCGGTGGCTGATGCCCCCGGCTGCACGCTCTAATTCAGCCCCAACGCCCAGCCAGCAAGCGCAATCAGCTACTCTTTTGCTAGCAAAACTGCGCTCCTACCACTCGCCCCCATCCACGCGCCCCTGCCTCACGATGCTGCGCTAGAGCGCGGCAGATCATTGGCATTCCCGGCAATTCCCTTCGTTTCGATGCGTCAGTCCAGGCATTCACAGCTCCTGTAGAGCTTGTTGTATTGGTTTGGAAACTGTGGGCGGCAGCCCGCGCAGCCCTCCCTGTGGGTCAGGTGGGCTGCACCGCTGCTGTCCGCGAAACACTGAAGGAATCGCATCATGAAGCGGATGCTCATCAACGCCACGCAGCCCGAAGAACGGCGCCTGGCCATCGTCGACGGACAAAAGCTCCTCGACTACGAAATCGAAATCGAAGGGCGCGAACAGCGCAAGGGCAACATCTACAAGGCCGTCGTCACCCGCGTCGAGCCTTCGCTGGAAGCCTGTTTTGTGGACTACGGCGAAGACCGCCACGGTTTCCTGCCGTTCAAGGAAATCTCGCGCAGCTACTTCACCCCCGGTGTCTCGCCCAGCCAGGCGCGCATCAATGAAGTGATCAAGGAAGGCCAGGAGCTGCTGGTCCAGGTCGAAAAGGAAGAGCGCGGCAACAAGGGCGCGGCCCTGACCACCTTCGTCTCGCTGGCCGGCCGCTATGTGGTGCTGATGCCCAACAACCCCCGTGGCGGTGGCGTTTCACGCCGCATTGAGGGCGAGGACCGCGCCGAGCTCAAGGAGGCGATGGACCAGCTGGAATACCCGAACGGCATGTCCATCATCGCGCGCACCGCTGGCATTGGCCGCACCGCGCCCGAGCTGCAGTGGGACCTGAACTACTTGCTCAAGCTGTGGAACGCCATCGACGGCGCCGCCAAGGGTGGCAAGGGCGCCTTCCTGATCTATCAGGAATCGAGCCTGGTGATCCGCGCGATCCGCGACTACTTCAACAACGACATCGGTGACATCCTCATCGATACCGACGACATCTACGAACAGGCACAGCAGTTCATGGCGCACGTCATGCCCGAGCATGCTGCCCGCGTGAAGCGCTACCGCGACGACGCCGCCCTGTTCAGCCGCTTCCAGATCGAGCACCAGATCGAATCGGCCTACGCCCGCACCGTGCAGCTGCCCTCGGGGGGCGCCATCGTGATCGACCACACCGAAGCGCTGGTCAGCGTGGACGTGAACTCGGCCCGCGCCATCAAGGGCGGCGACATCGAGGAAACCGCCACCCGCACCAACCTGGAAGCCGCCGACGAAGTGGCCCGCCAGATGCGTCTGCGCGACCTGGGCGGCCTGATCGTGATCGACTTCATCGACATGGAGGAGAGCAAGAACCGCCGCGAAGTGGAAAACCGCCTGCGCGACGCGCTGCGCCAGGACCGCGCCCGCGTGCAGTTCGGCACCATCAGCAAGTTCGGCCTGATGGAGATGAGCCGCCAGCGCCTCAAGCCCGCCTTGAGCGAAGGCTCGTCCATCCCCTGCCCACGCTGCGGCGGCTCGGGCCACATCCGCGACACCGAATCGTCGGCCCTGCAGATCCTGCGGATCATTCAGGAAGAGTCCATGAAGGACAACACGGCCGCTGTGCACTGCCAGGTGCCGGTGGAAGTGGCCTCTTTCCTGCTGAACGAGAAGCGCACCGAGATCGCCAAGATCGAACTCAAGCAGCGCGTGGCCGTGCTGATGGTGCCCAACAAGACGCTGGAAACCCCCAACTACCGCCTGGAACGCCTCAAGCACGACGACCCGCGCCTGGACCACATCGAAGCCAGCTACAAGCTCGCCGAAGAAGTGGAAGACCCCACCGCCGTGACGCGCCGCTCGCAAGAGCCCACCAACAAGCAGACCCCGGTGATCAAGGGCGTGCTGCCCGATGCACCCGCCCCCGTGGCGGAGCCCCGCCCCGAGGGCGCCGCACGCCCACCCCGTGGTGGCCAACGCCCTGCAGCCGCTGCCACCCCTGCACCTGCACCAGTAGCCGCTCCAGCGCCCGCCCCTGCCGCACCGCAAGAGCAAGGCTTCTTCGCCTGGCTCAAGAGCCTGTTTGGCTTTGGCAGCGCACCGGCAGCCCCCACCCCGGTCGCAACGGCATCGCCCGCAGCCGCACCTGCCGCTGCCGAAACCACGAGCCGTGGCGAACCGCGCCGCGAAGGCCGCAACGGTGAAAGCCGTGGTCGCCGTGGCGGCCGCGATGGCAACCGGGACGGTCAGCGCGAAGGCGCACCACGTGATGGCAACCGCGAAGGCAGCTCTGGCGAAGGCCGTGGCCGCCGTGGCGAACGCTCGGCCGAAGGCCGCGCTCCCCGCGATGCAGACAGCCGTCCACCCCGCGACGCAGAGCGCCGTCCCGAAGGCGAAGGCCGTGAAGGGGGCCGCAACGGACGTGGCGAAGGCCGTGAAGGGGGCCGTGGCCGCCGCGACAGCGAGCCGCGCAACCTGAACGCTGGCGTGAATGGTGACAACACCAACGCTGCAACCACTCCGGTGGAAGGCCCCAACGCAGGCAACACCGGTGGCGCAGAAGGCCAGCCGGCGCAGCAACCCCGTGGCGAGCGCGGTCCGCGCCGCGAACGTGGTGATCGCGGTGGCAACCGTGGCGAACGCGGTGAACGCGCTCCCCGCGCGGTCGAGGCCCAGGAGGCAGGCGCCACAGCCGTCGCTGGTGACTTTGCGGACACCGCTCCACTGGCATCGCTGCCGGACCTGGACCTGAGCGGCAATGACGCACCCGCCAACGGCAATGGCGCCACCGAAGAGCAGCGCCGCGAGCGCCGCTCCCGCGACCGCTATGGCCGTGACCGCCGCGAACGCGGCGAGCGTGGCCCGCGCGACAACAACGGCAACGCCGAAGCAGCTGCGCCAGCGATGCTGGACTTTGACCCCACCCAGGCCGAGCCCGCACCGGCACAGGACGAGGCGCCGCGCCGCAGTTACTTCAGCAACGCGCCCGCCGCCGAGCCTGTGGCACCGGCGGCAACCCCTGTCGCAGCTCCTGTGGCAGCCCCAGCCGCTTCGACCACCGAGCCAGCCGCAGCGCCTGTTACCGCGGCAGCTGTTGCAGCGCCCGTTGCAAACCCTGCAGCCGCCCCGGTGGCCGCACCGGCGCCTGTCGCAGCACCCGCACCGGCGGCGGTAGCCGCCCAGGCCACCGTGGCAACAGCTGCGCAAGCCAAGGGACTGCCCCGCGTTCAGGCGTTCACGCTGCCCATCGATGAACTGCAGCAAGTGGCTGCCGCATCAGGCCTGCAGTGGGTGAACTCTGACGCGGACAAGATCGCTGCCGTGCAGGCCGCCATCGCTGCCGAGCCCAAGCCCATCCGCGTGCCCCGCGAGCGCCCCCCTGCGGTGGTGCTGGACGAAGGTCCGCTGGTACTGGTGGAAACCCGCCGCGACCTGTCGGCCATGGCGCTGCCGTTTGAGCAGTCCCCGGCAGCCTGATGCGCTGCAATGGCTGCTGCCCCAGGGCTGCAGCCTGCACCAAGAAGGCGGCTCAGGCCGCCTTCTTTTTTTGGGCAATTGAGCAAGCACCGTGCTGGGCGCCAATACCCGCAAGCGACAGAAGACGGTCGTCCAGCAGGTACCATTTCAGGTCGCTGGCGCAGCCAGCAACCCGCGCTTTCCAGGCCACACTTCACCCCCGAGATCCACGGACCCTTTGCCCCCATGCTGTTCCTGCTGTCTCCCGCCAAATCGCTCGACTACGACACACCCGTTCCCGAAGGCCTGCCGCACACCACGCCCCAGTTTGTGCCGCAGTCCACGGCCCTGATCGACGTCCTGCGGGAGCAGTCGCCGCAGCAGATCGCGTCGCTGATGGAACTGAGCGACACGCTCGCGGCGCTGAACGTGGCGCGTTACCAGGCCTGGCGCCCCCGCTTCACGGCCCACAACTCGCGCCAGGCGGTGCTGGCCTTCAATGGCGACGTGTACGAGGGGCTGCAGGCCCGCAGCCTGAGCGCTGACGACCTGGACTGGGCCCAGAGCCATGTCGCCATCCTCAGTGGCCTGTATGGCGTGCTGCGGCCGCTGGACCGCATGCAGCCCTATCGCCTGGAGATGGGCACGCGCCTGGCCACCGAGGCAGGCAGCAACCTGTACCAGTTCTGGGGCCGCCAGATTGCCGAGCACCTGAACACCCGGCTGCGCGCCGACACCACGCCGGTGGTGATCAACCTCGCCTCGCAGGAATACTTCAAGGCCGTGGACCGCAAGGCACTCAAGGCCCGCGTGATCGAATGCGTGTTCGAGGACTGGAAAGGCGGCAACTACAAGATCATCAGCTTCTTTGCCAAGCGCGCACGCGGCCTGATGGCGCGCTATGCCATCACCCACCGCCTTGCCACGCCCCGCCAGCTCGAAGGGTTTGACCTGGACGGCTATGCCTTTGCCCCGGCATCATCCGAGCCCGAGCGCCTGGTCTTCCGGCGCAAGACCCCGCCCTCCGCATAAATACGCCCACCACCCTGCTCTTGTTGAAGGACCGCCATGGCATCGCGTTCTGACCAGCACCCGGACAGCACCACCACCCAGCACGCCAGCGCAGCGCGGCAGGCCATCACCCCCGAGTTGCGCCGCTGGATCATCGAGCAGGCCCAGGCGGGCTACGCCGCACCCGTGGTGCTGCAGTCCATGCGTGACGCAGGCTGGGACGAAGACGTGGCGGCGGATGCGCTGGAGATCACGCTGCAGGAGCACCTGAACGACCTGGCCGTGCAGCAGGGCCTGCCCTCGGCCGTGCGGGTGCCCGAGCCCCGGCTGGATGAATCCCCCGCCCAGGTGGACTGCGGAGACCGCGCCGTGAATGTGCTGCTGGCCATGGCACAGCCGCGCATCGTGGTGTTTGGCAACCTGCTGTCGCCCGAGGAGTGCGATGCCCTGATAGCCGCTGCAGAGCCCCGCATGGCACGCTCGCTCACCGTGGCCACCAAGACCGGGGGCGAAGAGATCAATGCCGACCGCACCAGTGACGGCATGTTCTTCCAGCGCGGGCAAAGTCCCCTGATCCAGCGCATCGAGGAGCGCATTGCACGCCTGCTCCACTGGCCCGTCGAAAACGGCGAAGGCCTGCAGGTGCTGCACTACCGCCCCGGCGCCGAATACAAGCCCCACTACGACTACTTCGACCCCGCCGAGCCCGGCACGCCCAGCATCATCCAGCGCGGCGGCCAGCGCGTGGGCACGCTGGTGATGTACCTGAACACACCTGACAAAGGCGGCGGCACCACCTTCCCCGACGTGCACTTGGAGGTGGCGCCGCAGCGTGGCAACGCGGTGTTCTTCAGCTACGAGCGCCCGCACCCGTCCACCCGCACCCTGCATGGCGGCGCCCCCGTGATCGCCGGGGACAAATGGATTGCCACCAAATGGCTGCGTGAGCGGGAATTTCAGTAAAAACCCCGGCATGCGCTAGTCGAACACGCGCCAGCAGCTATAAAAATAGTAGCAATAGCACAGACCCCCTTGGAACCCACACACCCGAAAGACCAGGCCATGAACACGCCAGAACAATCCCAACTCGGCAAGGCATCGGCCTACGTGGACCAGTACGACGCCTCGCTGCTGTTCCCCATCCCCCGCGCGGGCAAGCGGGCCGAGATCGGCATCACCGGCTCGGCGCCCTTCTTCGGGGCCGACCTGTGGACGGCGTTCGAGCTGTCCTGGCTGAATGCGCGTGGCAAGCCGCAGGTGGCGCTGGCGCACATCACCGTGCCCTGCGAGACGCCCAACATCGTCGAGAGCAAGTCGTTCAAGCTGTATCTCAACAGCTTCAACAACACCCGCTTTGCCGATGCGGCCGAGGTGCAGGCCCGCATCCGCGCCGACATCAGCGAAGCCGTATGGCGTGGCGCCGACCACCCCGCCACCGTGGGCGTGAAGCTCATCGCACCCGAGCTGTTCGACCAGGAGCCCGTGCATGAGCTGGATGGCCTGAGCCTGGACCGGCTGGACGTGGAATGCACGCGCTACCAGCCCGCGCCCGACCTGCTGACGGCCACATTCAACGAAGCGCCCGTGACCGAAACCCTCACCAGCAACCTGCTCAAGAGCAACTGCCTGGTGACCGGCCAGCCCGACTGGGGCAGCGTGCAGATCAGCTACAGCGGCCCGCAGATCAACCAGGAAGGGCTGCTGCAGTACCTGGTGAGCTTTCGCAACCACAACGAGTTCCATGAGCAGTGTGTGGAGCGCATCTTCATGGACGTGTGGACACGCTGCAAACCCATCAAGCTCACGGTGTACGCGCGCTACACGCGCCGCGGCGGGCTGGACATCAACCCCCTGCGCACCAGCCACCCGCAGGCCCTGCCGCGCAACGTGCGCACTGCCCGGCAGTAGGCCTGGCCCCGCCACCCGTCAACCGACCGCATCCGTCAGTTACGCGCGTCGATCCAGTCGCACCGCAGGGTGTGGCGCAAGTGCGCGCGGGTGCGCCAGGCAACGTACAGGCTGGGGACAAAAATGCCGATCAGGCAGACCGGCGCGGCGCAGGGCTCGCCAAAAGCGCAGATGGGAAACCAGCCCACCCAGCCCAGCATCCAGACCGTCAGCACCAGGTCCCACAGGTGGTATTCGAGCGGGTGGTCGGCCTTGTGCGCCACATGCCACTGCTTGATGCGCTGCAGCTCGTCGAGGGTCATGGTGATCTCCCGGAAAACGGGAAAATCACTGTAAGTTACGAGTAAGAATTCGTCAAGATACGAATGGCTGTGGGCGGCTCCTTGCGGTGCCGCTCACCCCAGCCGGAACACGTCCACCGAGCGGCCCAGCGACACCGCGCTCTCCTTGAGACCCTGGGCGGCGGCGGCAGATTCCTCCACCAGCGCGGCGTTCTGCTGCGTCACGGTGTCGAGCTGCGTCACCGCCTCATTGACCTGGGCAATGCCCTGCGACTGCTCCTTGGTGGCGCTGCTGATCTGCTGGACTAGCGTGCTCACGCGTTCCACCGCATGGACCACACCTTCGATGGTGGTACCGGCATGGTCCATCTGCTGCGCGCCGCTGGCAATCTGGTTCACCGTGACGCCAATCAGACCGCTGATCTCCTTGGCCGAGCTGGCACTGCGTTGCGCCAGGGCCCGCACCTCGCCCGCCACCACCGCAAAGCCCCGGCCCTGCTCGCCCGCGCGGGCGGCCTCCACAGCGGCATTGAGCGCCAGCAGATTGGTCTGGAAGGCAATGCCTTCGATCACGCCCACGATCTCGCTGATCTTGGTGGACGACAGCTTCATCTGCTGCATGGCCGCTCCCACCTCCTGCACCGCCTGGCCACCACGCGTGGCGATGTCGCTGCTCTGTGCGCTCTCGTGCGACACCTTGGCCGCTGTCTCCGACGTCTGCAGCACCGTGCTGGCCAGTTGCTCCATGGCCGCGGCGGTTTCTTCCAGGCTGCTGGCCTGCGACTCGGTACGGGCCGACAGGTCCATGCCGCCGCGCGCGATTTCGTCGGCCGATTCGATGAAGTTGCGCACCTCCGTGCGCACGTCGCCCACCACGGCGCGCAGGTTGACCTGAGTCTGCTGCAGGCGCTGCATCAGCGCGCCCAGGGGCTGGGGGTAGTCGGTGCCCACCGATGTGGCGAGGTTGCAAGCCGAGATGTCGGATGCGAAGCGGGTCGCGTCGTGCACACCTTGCAGCACGGTGGCCTGAAAGCGCCACAGCGTCCACCCCGCCCCCAACACCAGCAGCGCCAGGCGGGCCACCCAGGCGGTGGTGCCCTGCAGCCCCATCACGTCGGGCAACAAGGCCAGCAGCACCGTCAGCAGCAGCAGGATCGCCATGCGGGGCAGCAGCGCCATCTGCGCCAGGCGCTGCTGCCAGCCACGCACTCCCCGGTAGCGCACGTTGCCCGAGTCCAGGTAGAAGCTGCTTGCGCCCGAAGCCGCCTCGCTGCGCATCTGTGCATACAAGGCCTCGGCGGCCACCATCTCGGCCGCACTGGGCTTGGTGCGCACCGACATATAGGCGCGTGGCTTGCCGCCCTCCATGATGGGGGTGACGTTGGCTCGCACCCAGTAGTGGTCGCCGTTCTTGCGGCGGTTCTTGACCAAGCCCGTCCAGGGCTCGCCCCGGCCAATGGTGCGCCACATGTCCTTGTAGGCCTCGGCCGGCATGTCGGGGTGGCGAATGATGTTGTGCGGCTGGCCGATGAGCTCGTCGTAGCTGTAGCCACTGACGCGCACAAACGCCGGGTTGCAGTGCGTGATCTCGCCCTTGGTGTTGGTGCTGGACACCAGCAGCTCATCACCGGGGTAGTCAAAATTCTGCTGGGTCACTGGCAGGTTGATGCGCATTCGAGGCTCCTGAAGGGCCTGCGGCAGGGGCAGGCGGCGCGGCTTTTTTTTGGCGTGTTGTATGTAACCGCTTGATACGAATCAAGTCTAACTGCTCCCTCCCCTGCTTTGCCCCAAAAAGGTGCCTCCTCACGCCCCTCAAAGCGCAAACACTGAGAGCCTGCTCACCGCCTTTTGGAAATCCGCTGCCTCAATCAAAAAAGCTGCCCGGTTTCCATGGTCGCCTCTGTCCGGGGCCCGCGCCGACGCCCCTCTGCGGCCGCTGCGGCACGCGGCTCCAGCGCAGGTTCTTCCCCCCGCCGCGCCAGTGTGCTGGCCCGCACGCCGAGCAGCCGCAGGCGCTTGTCCAGCGGCACGCGCTTGAGGCATTGCCCCGCCAGCTGCCGGATGGTGGCTCCGTCGGCGGTGTAGCTGTTGGCGGTGTGGTCACGCGTCGCGATCTTGAAGTCGTCATAGCGCAGCTTGATACCGATGGTGCGCGCCACATAGCCCTTGCGCTGCAGATCTTCGGCCAGCCGCATGCACAGGTCGGTAAAAATGGCGCCCAGCTCGGCCCGGTCACGCACCGCATGCAGGTCGCGGTCGAAGGTGGTCTCGCGGCTCATGCTCACCGGCTCGCTCTCGGTCACCACCGGGCTGTCGTCGCGGCCCCAGGCCACGCGGTGCATCCAGGCGCCGGTGGATTTGCCAAAGTGGCCCATCAGCCACTGCTCATCCTGCGCGGCAAGCTGCCCGATGGTTTCAATGCCCAGCCGCGCCAGCTTCTCGCCCGCCTTGGGACCGATGCCGTTGATCTTGCGCACGTTCAGAGGCCAGATCTTGCTCTGCAGGTCTTCCTCGTAAACGATGGAGATGCCGTTGGGCTTGTTGAACTCGCTGGCCATCTTGGCCAGCAGCCGGTTGGGCGCCACGCCGATCGAGCAGGTCAGTCCGGTCCTATCAAAGATGCTTTTCTGGATGAGCCTCGCCAGCACCCGCCCGCCTTCGCGCTGGCCGCCGGGCACGTCGGTGAAGTCGATGTAGACCTCGTCCACCCCCCGGTCCTGCATTACCGGTGCGATCTCGGTGATGGTGCTCTTGAACAGGCGCGAAAAGCGTCGCACCTCGTCAAAATCCACCGGCAGCACGATGGCCTGCGGGCACAGCTTGGCGGCCTTCATCATGCCCATGGCCGAGCCCACGCCGAACTGCCGCGCGGGGTAAGTGGCCGTGGTGATCACGCCCCGGCCCACGTAGTCCTTGAGTAGCGGAAAGTCTTCCACCGGTATGAAGCGCCGCTCGCGCTCCTCGGTGCCGTCTGGCCCGCGCAGCAGCAGCTCGTCCACCTTGCGCCGCCCGCCACCGATCACCACAGGCAAGCCTCTAAGTTGCGGGTAGCGCAGCAACTCGACGGACGCAAAGAACGCGTCCATGTCCAGGTGCGCGATGCGGCGCAGCTTGCCGATGGGGGCAGCCTGCGCAGGAGGTGGGGTTTCAGAAGAATCGGGCTCGGTGGCGGTCACACCCGATATTGTGCGGGGCGGCGCCATCCCTGCGCAGGCGGTGCACTAGCGATTGCGCCGCGCGCCACGCTCCCCTGCCGCTATGGCCCCCAGCATCAGCACCACACCTGCCATCTGCCAACCGTCCAAGGTGTGCTGAAAGTACACCCAGTCCACCACGATGGCGACCGTCGGGTAGGCAAACTGCAGCACCGCCACCCGGGCCGTCGCCAGCCGGGCCATGCCTGCGTACATCAGGGTGTATGCCAGTCCCGTGTGGATCAGCCCCAGCCCGGCCAGCCATGCCCAGGAGACTCCCCAGGCAGGCCAACCGTGTCCCACGGGGGCCACCCACAGCACGGCCGCACCCAGCGCACATTGCCACCACGCCAGCGTCCCCAGCGGCAGCGCCCCCAGGCGCTTGGCGACCACGGTGACGGTGGCTGTGCACAGCGCCCCTATCAGGCACAGGCCCACGCCCACCCAGTAGCCTGGCGCGTGGCTACCGCCCGATGGAGCCACCCACTCCGCAACCCCCGTGGCCAGGACCAACCCCACCATGGCGACCAGCACCGACACCACGCGCTGCCCGGGCACGGACTCTTTCAACCACCAAGCCCCCAGCAGCAACACCCACAGCGGTTGCACATGGAACAGCACGACCGCCACCCCGGTGGGCACCTGCTGGATCGCGGTGAAAAACAGCCACCAGCTCGCCAACATGAGCCCGCTGAGCAGCAACACCCACGGCAAAGCAGCCCAGCCCACCCAGAGCCCCCGCCGAAGCCCCGACCAAGACTGGTTGCGCCAGGCCATCCACAACGTGAGCCCGATGAGGCCAAACGCGCACCGGAACCACGTCACTGTCAACGGCGCCGCCTGCGCCTCGTGCACAAACACGCCGATGGTGCCGAGCAGCGCGTTGCCCAGCACGAAGGCGACCCAGCCATCCAGCCGGCGGGCATCCGGCAGCACGTGGGCAACGGCCACAAGTGAAGCGGACGCTGGAACCACGGGTGCGGATGTACCTGAAACGGTAGAGGAAGACTGCTGCATGCCCGCAGTGTGGCTGCCAGCCTTTGCAATCCAAAGCGCATAATTTACGAACCAACCATTCGATCATCGAATACATCACCACAGGGGCAATCCATGAGCTACCGTGACTTGCAACTCGACTGGCTTCAGTGCCTGGTGGCGGTGGTGGATGCAGGCTCGCTCTCCGGCGCGGCGGCCGAGGTGCACCGGTCCCAGTCGGCGGTCAGCATGCAGCTCAAGAAGCTCGAAGACGCTGTAGGCCACCGACTGCTGGAGCGCGATGCCCGCAAGCAGCACCTCACGCCCGAGGGTGAAACCCTGCTGGGCTATGCGCGCCGCATTCTGGAACTGCACGCAGAAGCACATGACGCACTGAACGGCGACGCCCTCACAGGCCGGGTGCGGCTGGGGGTGCCGGATGACTACGCAGCGCGCTACCTCACGCCTGTGCTCAAGCGCTTTGCGCCCCGTCACAGTGCGGTGGAGATTGAGCTGGACTGCGAGCAGTCCACCGCACTCATCCCGCGTGTGGCCAATGGCGACCTGGACCTGGCCCTGATCTCGCGCGATCACGCACGCCGGGGCACGCTGCTGTTCCATGAGCCCATGGTGTGGGTGGGGTCGGCGCAGTTCGAGTTGTGGAGGCGTGACCCGCTGCCGATTGCGGTGTACGAATCGGCCAGCCTGGCGCGGCGCGGCGCCATCCACGCGCTGGCGCAGCAGGGGCGCCGCTACAAGGTGGTCTATCACAGCTCCAGCCTGGCCGGGCAAATTGCAGCGGTGGAAAGTGGCCTGGCCGTGGCCGCCCTCACCCACTGCAGCGTCCCATCGCAGCTGCAGGTGCTCGGCACCGAGCAAGGTCTGGGGCCACTGGCCCCTATGGAGGTGGCCGTGTACCGCAGCCGCGCATCGCGCGGCTCCAAGGCGGTGGACAGCCTGCAGAACCTGCTGGTGCAGACCCTGAGGCAATCAGGCGGCGCCCGCGTGACCGGCTGAACGCCTAGCGCCTGCTTACGAAACGGGAGCCTACTTCTTGGAGAGTGCTGCGCTGCGAATGCCCTGCAGCGTGCCAGTGGGCGTGATCGCCTCGGGGTCGATCAGGCAGTGCAGCACGCTGGGCAGGCCGCTGGCACGGGCGCGGGCAAGAGCCGGAGCAAAGTCTTCGGTACGCTCCACCCGCTCGCCATGGCCGCCAAAGGCCTGGGCGTAGGCCTTGAAGTCGGGGTTCTTGAGCTGCGTGGCGCTGATGCGGCCGGGGTACTCGCGCTCCTGGTGCATGCGGATGGTGCCGTACATGGCGTTGTCCAGCAGCACCACGATGATGGGCATGCCGTACTGCACGGCGGTCGCAAATTCTTGCCCGTGCATGAGGAAGTCGCCGTCGCCCGCAAAGATCACCACCTCGCGCTGCGGCCACAGGCGCTTGCCGCCCACCCCAGCAGGCAGGCCGTAGCCCATGGAGCCGCTGGTGGGCGCGAGCTGGCTCGCGTAGGTGGTGAAGGGCCAGAAGCGGTGAATCCACGTAGCGAAGTTACCCGCGCCGTTGCAGAAGATGGTGTCGGCGGGCAGCACTTCCTTCAGGTGCTGCATCACCTGGCCCATTTGCAGGTTGCCGGGGATGCGGATAGGTGCCGTGTCGCTCCAGGCCAGGTACTCGGCATGGGCCGCTTCAGCGTGCGCCTTCCAGGGCACTGCCGCCGTGGGTCGCACAGAATTCAATGCAGCTGTGAAAGCCTGTGGCGTGGCGTGGATGGCCTGGGTGGGGCGATACAGCTTGCCCAGTTCATCCGCATCTGCATGCACATGCACCAGGGGCTGCGCGGGGGTGGGAATGTCGAACAGCTCATAGCCCTGCGAGGGCACTTCAGACAGACGCCCGCCCACCACCAGCACCAGGTCCGACGCCTTGATGCGCGCCAGCAGCTTGGGGTTGACGCCCAGGCCCAGGTCACCGCCGTAGCAGGCATGTGTGGCCGGGAACAGCATCTGGCGGCGGAACGAGCAGTACACCGGAATGGACCACGCTTCGGCAAACGCGGTGAACTCGCGCACCGCCTGCTCAGACCAGCGGCTGCCGCCCAGGATGGCCACGGGATATTTGGCGGCTTGCAGGCGCTGCGCCAGCTCGGCCATCTGCGCAGTGCCAGGGTGGGTCTCCGTCACCTGGTAGGGCAATGCATCGGCCACAGTGGCGGCCTCGGTCAGCATGTCTTCGGGCAGCGCCACCACCACGGGGCCAGGGCGGCCCGAGGTGGCGACATGGAATGCGCGCGAGATCAGCTCGGGCACACGGGCCGGGTCGTCAATCTGCACCACCCACTTGGCCATGGTGCCGAACACAGCGCTGTAGTCCAGCTCCTGAAACGCCTCACGCCCCATGGCGTTGCGTGCCACCTGGCCCACAAACAGGATCATGGGGGTCGAGTCCTGGTGCGCGATGTGCACACCGGCCGATGCATTGGTGGCACCGGGCCCGCGCGTCACAAAGCAGATGCCGGGCTGGCCTGTGAGCTTGCCCTGCGCCTCGGCCATCATGGCCGCCCCGCCCTCCTGGCGGCATACCGTCACGCCGATGTCGGCATCGTGCAGGGCATCGAGCACGGCCAGGTAGCTTTCGCCGGGCACGCAAAAGAGCTGCTTCACACCATGGGTGATGAGCTGCTGCACCAAGATCTGGCCGCCGGTGCGGGGAGTGAGGGAGGTCGTGTTCATATCAACGGTATCGGATCAGAAAGTCAGAACAGGGCCTGGCAGGCGCGCTGGATGCGTGCGCAGGCTTCTTGCAAATCAGCGGTAGAGGCTGCGTAAGAGATGCGGAAGTATGGCGCCAGCCCCAGCACCCCGCCGGGCACCACGGCCACATGGTGCTCGCGCAGCAGGTAGGCGCAGAAGTCGGCATCGGTGCGCAGCAGCATGCCGCCCGACGTGGTGCGGCCCAGCACACCTTCGCAGCTGGCAAAGGTATAGAACGCGCCCTCCGGCACGCGGCAGCGCAAGCCCGGCGAGGCATTGAGCGACGCCACCACCAGGTCACGCCGGTCTTGGAAAGCTTGGCAGCGCTCCCGCACCACGTCTTGCGGCCCCGTCAGCGCCGCCACGGCCGCCGCCTGGCTGATGGACGAGGGACACGACGTGGCCTGGCTCTGCACCACCGCCATGGCGGCAATCAGCGCCTTGGGGCCTGCGCCGTAGCCCAGTCGCCAGCCCGTCATGGCATACGACTTGGAGACGCCGTTCACCGTCAGCGTGCGATCGCGCAGCGAGGGCAGCACAGCGGCGGGCGTGGCAAAAGCGCGGCCGTCGTACAGGATGTGTTCGTAGATGTCGTCCGCCAGCAGCCACACCTGCGGGTGGCGCTCCACCACTTCCAGCACGGGCAGCAGCTGCTCGGCACTGTAGGCGGCCCCGCTGGGGTTGGAGGGCGAGTTGATGAACACCCAGCGCGTGCGCGGCGTGATGGCCGCCTCCAACTGCTCGGGTGTGATGCGAAAGCCATTGGCTTCGGTGCAGGGCACCACCACCGGCACGCCGCCCGCAATCAGCACCATGTCGGCGTAAGACGTCCAGTACGGCGCGGGCAGAATCACCTCGTCGCCGGGATTCAGGCTGGCCATCAGCGCGTTGTAGAGAATCTGCTTGGCGCCCGCTCCAACTGTGATTTCGTTCAGCGCAAAGCTGAGTCCGTTGTCGTGCTGGAACTTGTGCTGGATGGCGGCCTTGAGTTCGGCCGTTCCGTCCAGCACCGTGTAGTGGGTCTCTCCCCGCGCCATGGCCTGCTGCGCGGCCTCCAGGATGTGCGCGGGCGTGTCGAAGTCGGGCTCGCCCAGGCCCAGCACGATCACGGGCTGGCCCTGGCGCTTGAGCTGGTTGGCCTCTTGCGTCAGGCGCACGATTTCCGAGACGCCGATGGCGCCGAGGCGGTCAGCCGCGCGGAAGGCCGTGGCGGGGATGGCAGCATTCATTGCTGGTAAGTCTCCAGGGGCTTGTCGTTGGGGGTGGCGAACAGCTGGCGCAGCGTGGTACCCAGCGGCAGGTTCAGGCTCATGTTCTTGGGCGGGATGGGGTTTACAAACCACTTGGTGTATATCTTTTCCATCTCGCCGCTTTGCATCAGCTTGGTTAACACACCATCCACCGCAGCCTTGAAGGTGGGGTCGTCCTTGCGGAACAGCAATGCAATGGGCTCGGCACCCAGCGGCTCGCCCACGATGCGGTAGGCCGAGGGGTCCTTGGAGTTGGCAATCATCCCGGCCAGCAGGTTGTCATCGAGCACAAAAGCGTCGGCGCGGCCGGTTTCGAGCAGTAAGAAGCTCTCATGGTGGTCCTTGCCCAGCACGGTCTTGATGGGCGCGCCACCCAGCGCGCGCTCTTGCTTGCGCAGCAATTGCACGGCGGTGGTGCCAGTGGATGCCGCAATGGTGCGGCCTGCGAGCTGGCTGATGGACTTCAGGTCCGAATCCTTACGCACTGCCATGCGCACTTCGCTCACATAGGTGGTCACCGCAAACGCCACCTGCTGCTGGCGCGCGGTGTTGTTGGTGGTGGGGCCGCAGCCGATGTCCAGCGTGCCGTTCTGCACCAGGGGCAGCGTGTTCTGCGCCGTCACCGCCATGTATTCGAGCTTGGCGTCGGGTGCGATTTCTTTCAGCACGCGCTCGCACAGTTCGACGTGGTAGCCCACGTATTTTTCATTCGCGCCCAGCGCATAGGCCATGGGTGGCGAGGTCTCGCGCACGCCCAGCACGGCCTTACCCGATGCCTTGATCTTCTCCAGCGTGGGCTGGGTGACCGTCTGCGCCAGCGCGGGGGCCGTGGCCATGCAGGCCAGGGTCAGGCCTGCAGCGAGCGCTGTGAAGGTCTTGCGGGAAATTGCCATGTCGTTGTCTCCGTATGTTTTGTGGTTGGCAGGTTGAGAAAGGGGTGAGGAAAAACTGGCAGTAACGATGGTGCTCAGATCACATTCTTTTCGAGCAACGGTGCGTTGCGCGCAATGCGCTCGATGGACAGCGGCGACAGGTCCAGGCTCTGGTAGCCGCCCGTCAACATCCACTCCGCCAGGCCACGCCCCACCGCAGGGCACTGCTGCAGGCCGTGGCCCGAAAATCCGTTGGCAAACACCAGGTTGTCGCACGCCGAGTGCAGGCCCACGATGGCGTTGTGGTCAAAGGTGTTCATCTCGTAATAGCCCGCCCAGGCGCCCTGCATGCGCAGCGCTTCAAAGCCAGGGATGCGCTCGGCCAGCGTGGGCCAGATGTGGTTGTCAAACGCGTCGTACTCAGGCTCCAGCGGGGCAAAGTCGGCGTCGTTGTCGGCGTCGGGCGCAAAGCCGCAGATGAAGCCCCTGCCCTCGGGCCGCAGCCAAATGCCACTGGTGTCGATGAGCAGTGGGCAGCCCGGCAGCGCTGCTGGGCTGGCGAGGTTGAAGACCGTGCGGCGCTTGCCCACCACGGGCAAATCAATTCCCACCCAGCCCGCAATGGCTGCCGCCCAGGGGCCACCGGCGTTCACAGCGTAGCGGCAAGGCAGCACGGCGCCGCTTTGCAGGCGTACTGCGTTCACATGCAACACGCCGTCGCTGGCCGCCGCGTCCAGCCCCACGGCCTCATCAGCCACATAGCACACGCCCTGGCTCTGTGCCTTCTTGCGCAGCGCGGTCAACAGCAGGTAGCCATCAAACCAGCCCTCGCCCGACAGGCCCAGCGAGCCCAGCGCCACGTCCTGCAGCGCCAGCCAAGGAAAGCGCTCTGCCAGTTGCTGCGGGCTCAGCAGCGCCACATCGGCGCCGTGCTGCTTTTGCAACGCATGGTTCTCGCGCAGCGTGGCCTCGCCCGCCTGGGTGGCCAGGTACAGGTAGCCACCTTCGTGCAGACCGATGTCGGGCACATCGCCGTTGCAGACCAGCAGCGTGCCCACGTTGCGCAAGAAGCTGATGCCAAACGCCGAGATCTGGATGTTGATGTCCGTCGAGAACTGCTGGCGGATGGAGCTGGCCGACAGCGCCGACGATGCACGTGCATAGGTCGGGTCGCGCTCGACCACCACCACCTCGCAGCCCGGCTGCTGCAGCGTGAGGAAGTACGCGATGGCACTGCCGATGACACCACCGCCAATGATGACGATGGGGTGTGGGGTCTTAACAATCAACATGAACGGGGCAACCAGCGCGTGGGTTACACGTCAAATGTCACGCCCTGCGCCAGCGGCAAAGCGGTGGAGTAGTTGATGGTGTTCGTCGCCCGGCGCATGTAGGCCTTCCAGCTGTCTGAGCCCGCTTCGCGCCCGCCGCCGGTTTCCTTCTCGCCGCCAAACGCTCCGCCAATCTCGGCGCCGCTGGGGCCGATGTTGACATTGGCAATGCCGCAGTCCGAGCCTGCTGCCGACATGAACAATTCGGCCTCGCGCACGTTGAGCGTGAAGATGGACGAAGACAGGCCAGCACCCACGGCGTTGTTCATGGCAATGGCTTCGTCAATGGTGCTGTAGCGCACCACGTACAGGATGGGCGCAAAGGTTTCGTGCAGCGCGGGCCCTTCATGTTTTTGCAGCTCCACCAGTGCGGGGCGCACGTAATACGCTTCGCCACCACCGATGCCTTCCACGCGGCCTCCGCCGTGCACCGTGGCACCCAGCGCACGGCTTTGCTCCAGCGCCTTTTGCATGCCGTCAAAAGCCATGCGGTCGATCAGCGGGCCCACCAGCGTGCCCGGGGTGCGCGGATCGCCCACCTGCACGTTGGCGTAGACCTTGGCGAGTTGGGGCACCAGTTGGTCGTAAATGCTCTCGTGCACAAACAGGCGGCGCAGCGTGGTGCAGCGCTGGCCGGCCGTTCCCATGGCGGCGAACGCAATGCCGCGCAGGGCCAGATTCAGATCGGCCGTGGGTGCCACGATGGCGGCGTTGTTGCCCCCCAGCTCCAGAATGCCGCGCGCAAAACGCGCTGCAAGGCGCGGGCCCACGGCGCGGCCCATGGCGGTGGAGCCCGTGGCCGAGAGCACGGGCACGCGGGCGTCATCCACTAGCACCTCGCCAATGTCGCGCTGGCCCACGATCAGCTCCAGCAGGCCTTCGGGTGCATCGACGCCAAAGCGTGCAAACTTGGCGATTGCGCGCTGTGCAATCGCATGCGTGGCCAGGGCGGTGAGCGGGGTCTTTTCCGACGGCTTCCACACCACCGAATCACCGCACACCAGTGCCAGCGCGGCGTTCCACGACCACACGGCCACAGGGAAGTTGAAGGCCGAGATCACGCCGCAAACGCCCAGCGGGTGCCAGGTTTCCATCATGCGGTGGCCGGGGCGCTCGGTGGCAATCGTCAGGCCGTACAGCTGGCGCGACAGGCCCACGGCAAAGTCGCAGATGTCGATCATCTCCTGCACCTCGCCCAAGCCTTCGGACGGGATCTTGCCCGCCTCGATGGTCACCAGCAGCCCGAGGTCGGCCTTGGCGGCACGGAGCTCTTCGCCCAGCAGGCGCACCAGCTCGCCCCGGCGCGGCGCGGGCACATTGCGCCACGCCTGGAAAGCCACATGCGCGCGGCCGATGGCGGCTGTGGCATCGGCCGCGCTTTGCTGCGGCACCTGGGCCAGCACCTCGCCCGTGATGGGCGAGCGCGCCGCCAGCGTGCCGCCGGTGTACGCCGCGCGGGGCACGCCCAGGCGTTGCAGCAGTTGATCGACTTCGGACACAAGGGGGGTGGCGGCAGGGGTGGCAGACATGGCGGCTCGCAAAGGTGAGTGGAGGCGAATAGAAGGAAGCAGCGTGGGAGAAAACGCGCGATCAATGCGCCAATATCCGCCAATCGCGCCGTGCTGGATAGCAAAAAAATGGAACTACTTGATCACAAATCAGCATGAAGTGCCTGAAAATTGCAGAGCTACCCGAGCTTGATGTACCAGCGCCACAGCCTAAAACCATGCACAACCTGACGGAGCTGCTCATTCCCCCTGCGCATGATTGACCCCATTTGCCACCATGACCCTGCTGCGCCGCGCCTTCCTGCCCTCCACCGCCGACCTGCTGGCCTTTGAGGCGGCGGCGCGCCACCAGAGCGTGTCGCGCGCGGCCGAAGAGCTGCACCTCACCCAAAGCGCCGTGTCGCGCCAGATCCGCCAGTTGGAGGAGCAGATCGGCACCGCCCTCTTCCACCGTGTGCGCCAGCGTGTGGTTCTGACCGACGCCGGCCGCGTCTACGCGGCCGACGTGCAAAACGTGCTGCAGCAGCTGTCGGCCAGCACACAAAAAGCCATGGCGTTTTCCAGCACCGACGGCCTGCTCAACCTGGCCGTGCTGCCCACGCTGGGCACACGCTGGCTCATCCCGCGCTTAGGACGCTTCATGGCGCTGCACCCGGAGGCCATGGTCAACTTCTCGGCCCGCACCGAGCCGTTTGACTTTGCAGGCACCCCGTTTGACGCCGCCATTCACTTCGGCACGCCGCACTGGGCGGGCGCCGTGTGCGAATACCTGATGCATGAAGAAACCGTGCCCGTGTGCAGCCCCACCTACCGCGACCGCCACCACATCCACACCCCGCAAGACCTCACGCGCGTGGTGCTGCTGCAGCAAAGCACTCGCCCCACCCAATGGGCCGAATGGTTTGAGCTGGTGGGCGCCCCCACAGCCCTGGCCCTGCGCGGCCCCCAGTCCGAACACTTCGCCATGATTGCGCAGGCTGCCGTGTCGCACCTGGGCGCGGCGCTACTGCCGCGCTTTTTGATCGAGCAGGAGCTGGCAGCCGGGAGCCTGGTGGAGCTGTCAGACCAGGTGCTGACGAGCACCGATGCGTATTACCTTGTGTACCCGGAAGCGCGGGCGCAGACTCCGCTGGTGAAGGCGTTCAGGGATTGGGTGGTGGGGGAATGCGCAGTGCAGAGGTAGGGGAAAGGATGACGGCGGCAGCGACCACCAGCATGTCGAATTCGTTCAAGACGCCGCCCCCAGGGCCAGGGCACCATCCCGCGTCATGCAACTTGAATCCCTCGACACCCATCTCTGGCACGCCACCCACGCCTTCAAGGCCAACGGACTTCCCATCACCACGCGCATGACGGTGGTGCGGCTGCCAGGACAGCAGCTTCTCGTCCACTCACCAATTCCAATGCCCCCAGGCAGTTCACTGCTGGAGCAGCTGCAGGCACTTGGCACGGTGGCTTTCATCGTGGCACCTAACAAGATGCACCACCTGTTTCTGGCGCCTTGCACCCAGACCTTTCCGAACGCCAGGGTGTATGGCCCCAAGGGACTGGGCCAGAAGCGGCCAGACCTGGCAGCCAGGAGACTGTACGAACTGCCCGCAGCCGATGTGCCCGAATGGCTGCCAGACCTGGAGCACCTGGCTTTTGAGGGCATTCCTGCAGGCAATGAGTCGGTATGGTTCCACCGACCTTCGGCCACGCTCATCGTGACGGACCTGCTGCAGTGGATGGCGGGGGACCTGCCTTGGTCCACGCGTGCCTATGCCACGCTGACCGGGGTGCGGCGCCAACTGGCCGTCCCGCTCACTGTGCGCGCGCTGGTGCGTGACCGTCGTGCCGCAGCCCGCAGTGCAGAGCGCGTGCTGCGCTGGCCCTTTGAGCGGGTCGTGACGGCCCATAACCAGGTGCTGGACAACCATGCCTACGCACAGGTCAAACAGGCGCTCGCAGTGCTCTGACCGAAACAATCACCCCATCATCTGCGGAACGCCGTGGGCCTCAATGCCACGCCACCACCCCGTACCCCTCAAAGATGTCGGAGCACATACCCCAACCCGGTATTGGCCAACAGCCCCACCAGCACCAGCCCACCGGCTACCCCGGCCGCATGTACCTTGCCGAGGTCTGCGCGCTCGCGCACCCAGTGCCATTCGGCGATACAAAACCACAGCAGCGCCAGCAGAAACAGCCCCACGCCGACCGCAGACAGCACCCCGCCCACCAGGGCCAGCGACGTGCTGATCGACACGGCCAGCGCAAAGGGTGCGACCAGGTAGCACTGCTCGTAAAACGGGTTGCGCAGGTTGAGACGGTGAATGGGTTGGCGGCTATGGCGCAGATACCACACAGCCCCGGCCAGCGACCAGATGCCAAAAGCCATGGTGCGATACAGCAGCAGGTTCTCCTCGGACTTCAGCAACGCGCCCGCGAGCGTGCCCATCGCAGGCGCTGCCTGCTTGCGCAGAGCCAGATCGAGCACATGGGCCACCAGCACGCACAGGATGAGCAAAAGCGGCGGGCTGATCGCATCGCCGTAGCGGTCATCGCCTTCGCGGTCTTGCTCCGCCTGCACATAAGTGACCATCTGGCGCGGGCGCCGCACGATGCGCCACAAGGTCTTGGGCAGCAACACCAGCCAGATCAGGGCTTCATACACAAAGTCTTCAAACGACTTGAGGATTTTGAGAAAGTCCACAAACAACTCCTTGAGGCCTTGGGCCCATCCAGTCAGGGGCCCACGCTGCGTGAAAAGGCCAGCGCAAAGGCCATGATCGCCCAGTCGTTAGCGATGTGAGCGATGGTGCTGGCCCACAGATTGCGGGTGTAGAGAAATACTGCAGTCAGCACCAGGCGCGCGGTGCCGATGACCAGCAAGGCCTGGCCGACATGCCATTGGTAGGTGGGCAGGTGCAGCGCACCAAACAGCAACGCCGTGGCCACCCACGCCACAGCAATTGCCCAGCGGGCAGGCATGCCGACGCGGTGCAGCAAGGCGACGGTGGCCAGCAGCGGGAGAATGGTGACCAGCTCCTCACCCAGCAATTGCACAGCCACCAGCGCAAACCGCGCTACCAGTTGTGCAGATGTCAGGCCCGCAACGGCATCCACACTGGCGTTGGCACTGAGGTGCGACATGCCAAGCCCATACACAGCCACCAGCCCAGGCAAGCCCAACACCAGTGGCACGGCAGCCAATGCCAACGCCACGTCGCGCCAGCGGGGGCGTCTGAACAGGGCAACCCAGTCTGGGCCCACGGCGACGCGCAATCCTGCCCACTGCACGCCCACAAACAGCACTGCTGCCAACGCCCCGGTCCACGGGCTCGGGTCCCAGCCCGGCATCGTCAACAACAACACGAAAGCGATGGCACTGGCGACCCACAAGGTCATGCAGCCGTTGGTGGACAGAGATACGGGATGGCCAAAACAGTAGGGCAAGTCCGGCTTCGCTGATAAGGAGGTTGGTGCGGGTGATGTATGCGGCAAGGTGGTTCCATGGGTATGCGCTGCATCCCTCCCAAAAGATGCGGCTCTGGCCCTAGGTTACCTGTGGATCAAGAAGACGGCCATGGGCCGCTGGGGCCTGCCCCTCACCGAATCTCGCGTAGAAGAGGTGTGACTCGCAGTACCACACCCCAGCCCCCCAGACCGAGATTCAGGCCGCCTACTTCTGCTCCTGTCCCGCGGGCTGAATGGCCTGGTCGGGGCGCACGCTCGACAGGCTTTGTGCCGGCCGCCGCAGCGTCACATCAAACGGATTGATCTTGGGCCCCACTGCCAAAGCTTCGCGCTTGAGCAACTCCACCACCGTGGGCAGCCGGTCGTCATTGAGCCGCGCAGAAATGGTGCCCACGCTCAGCGCCGCCACCGCGCGCCCTTCGCGGTCCAGGATGGGTACGGCCACGCCAGCCATGCCTTCCAGCAACCCAGTATTGCGGCCCGCGTAGCCCAGTTGGCGCACACGCTCGATTTCGGTGCGCAGATAGACCTCGTCAAACACGCCGTATTCGCGAACACGCGACAGGTTGAAGCGGATGACCTCTTCTCGCTCTGCCTCAGGCAAAAATGCCAGGATGGCCAGCGCACCCTGCCCCACGCCCAGGGCCACGCGGCCGCCGATGTCGCCGGTGAAGGAGCGGATGGGGAACGGCCCCTCGCTGCGGTCCAGGCACACGGCATCGAACCCGCTGCGCACCAACAGAAAGATGCTGTCTCCCAGGCTGGCGCACAGGCGCAGCAATGCAGGGCGGCACAGGGTGCGCAGGTCGCCGGGGTTGCCAGCCTTCGCCGCCAATGCGAAGAAGTCCATGCTCAGGCGGTAGAGCTTGCTGCGCTCGTCCTGCTCGACCATGCCCTCTGCCACCAGCGATTGCAGCAAACGGTGCGTGGTGCCTTGCGTGAGGCCCACGGCACGCGCCAATTGGGTGACTCGCCCGCCCTCGGCCTGCACGGCCGACAGGGCCCGGATGACGGCAAACACCCGGGGTACGCCGCCGGTGGCGGTGGATGCGGCTTCCATACCTCGCTCCTGTGGAATTCGTTGATCAAACTGAAGGCATTATATTTCATTGAACGGAATAAATTCAATAAAAATTCTGATTAATGGAATACCCGAAGCATTCTGGTTTGTTTATTGCAATAGATTCAATTGAATCGAGCGGCTGTTCCAGCCTTTGTGCGGCACTTGCACCACCCCGGTGCAAGCACACCGAAGGCCCGCAGCCCATCCATGCAACTCCACAGCAGGTGACACGCACAGCCCCCCAGGCAAACCGTGCGATGCCACCACCGGAAAGGCTTTCGCCATGTCGTTTCTCAAGCTCACTGATGTGACCAAGTTCTATGGCAGCACCTGCGCGGTGCAGTCCATGAACCTCACGGTGCAAAAGGGTGAATTTGTGTCGTTGCTGGGCCCGTCGGGCTGCGGCAAGACGACCACGCTGCAGATGGTGGCGGGGTTCGAGGCGGTGACCAGCGGGCGCATCGAGCTCGATGGCAAGGACATCACCCACGCCAAGGCCAACACGCGCGGGCTGGGCATCGTGTTCCAGAGCTATGCGCTGTTCCCGCACATGACGGTGGCGGCCAACGTGAGTTTTGGGCTGGAGATGCGCAAGGTGCCCAAGGCCGAACGCGCCGAGCGCGTGGCCCAGGCGCTGGCGCTGGTGCACCTGGAAAAGCACGCCACGCGCTACCCCCGCGAACTGTCGGGAGGCCAGCGCCAGCGGGTGGCCCTGGCACGTGCGCTGGTGATCGAGCCGCCCGTGCTGCTGCTGGACGAGCCCCTGTCCAACCTCGACGCCAAGCTGCGTGAGGAGATGCAGTTTGAGCTACGACAGATCCAGCGCAAGGTGGGCACCACCACCATCATGGTTACGCACGACCAGAGCGAGGCCATGTCCATCAGCGACCGCGTGGTGGTGATGGAGGCCGGCCGCGCCACGCAGATCGACCACCCGCACCGCGTTTACGAGCACCCGCGCACGCGCTTCATCTCCACCTTTGTGGGCAAGGCCAACCTGCTGCCCGGCCAGGTAACGCATGCCAATGGCACGCACACGCAGGTGAAGGTGGGCGCCCTCACGATGGAGGTGGACGGTGCCCGCTACCGCCCCGGCGCCGCCGTGCTGCTGAGCGTGCGGCCTGAAAAAGTGCAACTGGTGCCCGCCGTGCAGGGCCGGATGGATGGCCAGGTGTGCGAGCGCTTCTTCCTGGGCAGCCAGTGGCTGTACCGTGTGGGCACCCCCGTGGGCGACCTGATGGTGCTGGCGCCCAACGACGGCCGCGCAGCGCTGGCCGAGGGCGAGCGCACGGGCGTGGACTGGCCCGACCACTGCATGCGCCTGCTACCCGCCGATGAAACCGCCCTGGCCGAGTTGGAGGCCGAAGACACCGCCGCCGAGGTGGCGCCATGAGCCTGGCCACCACCTTGCTGCACAAAAAGGCTGCGCCCTGGTGGCTGTCCGGCCCGGCGCTGGTGCTGTTCACGGTGCTGCTGCTGGTGCCGCTGGCGCTCACGGCCGTGCTGTCATTCAACGCGTTCGACCCGGCCACCGGGGTGAAGGCGGGTGAGTTCACGCTGGAGCATTACGCCCATGTGTTCACCGATTCGTATTACCACACCATCTTCTGGCGCACGTTCTGGATTGCGGGGCTGGTCACGCTGATCTGCGTGCTGATTGGCGCACCCGAGGCCTACATCCTGAGCCGCATGGGCAACCCGTGGCGCTCCATCCTGCTGCTGGTGGTGCTCGCGCCGCTGCTGGTGTCGGTGGTGGTGCGGGCTTTTGGCTGGAGCATGCTGCTGGGCCCCGAGGGGCTGGTGAATGGCGCGCTGCAACTCGTTGGCATCGGCCCGGTGAAGATGCTCTACACAGAGATCGCGGTGGTCATCGCCCTGGTGCATGTGATGCTGCCCTTCATGGTGATCCCCGTATGGACCTCGCTGCAGAAGCTAGACCCCGGTGTGGAAAACGCAGCGCTGTCGCTGCAGGCCTCGCCCTTCACGACGCTGCGGCGCATTGTGTTGCCGCAGGTACTGCCTGGCATCCTGTCCGGCAGCCTCATCGTGTTCGGCCTGGCGGCCAGCTCGTTTGCCATTCCCGGCCTGCTGGGCGGGCGGCGGCTGAAGATGGTGGCCACGGTGGTGTACGACGAGTACCTGCACGAGCTGAACTGGCCCCTGGGCGCCGCCATTGCGCTGACGCTGCTGGTGGCCAACCTGGTGGTGATGCTGAGCTACAACCGACTGGTTGAGGGCCGGTACAAGAAAGCGTTGGGCTGAAGTTATGCAGAAGAACGGACCTTTGGCCCTCGCGTTCAACGCGCTGGTCATCACCTTCATGCTCGCCCCGCTGCTGGTGGTGTGCATCGTGGCGTTCACGCCGCACAACACGCTGACGCTGCCCACCACCGAGTTCTCGCTGCGCTGGTTCAAGGCGGTGTTCGAACATTCGGACTTTGTGCAATCGTTCTGGAACAGCCTGTGGCTGGCGCTGGCTTCGGCCACGCTGGCCACAGTGCTGGCCGTGCCTGCGGGCATTGCCATCACGCGCTATGAGTTTGCGGGGCGCGGCTTTCTCAACGGTCTGTTTCTGTCGCCGCTGATCATTCCGCACCTGGTGCTGGGCGTCGCCCTGCTGCGCCTGTTTGCGCTGCTGGGTGGCACAGGCAGCTTTGGCTGGCTGGTGTTTGCGCATGCGCTCATCGTCACGCCCTACACGCTGCGGCTGGTGGTGGCGGCGCTGGTGGGCTTTGACCGCAGTGCCGAGCACGCAGCCCTGTCGCTGGGCGCCAGCCAGGCCACGGTGTTCACGCGCATCACGCTGCCGATGATCCTGCCCGGCGTGACAGGCGGCTGGATGCTGGCCTTCATCAACAGCTTTGACGAAGTGACCATGTCGATCTTTGTCACCTCGCCCAGCACGGTGACGCTGCCGGTGCGCATGTACATGTACGCCACCGAGTCGATCGACCCGCTGATGGCTGCGGTGTCGGCACTGATGGTGGCCCTGACGGCCTGCGCGATGGTGATTCTCGACCGGGTGTACGGCTTGGACCGCGTGCTCGTAGGGCGCAAATAAATGGGCACGACCTCCATGACTGTGAACACAGCCCTGCTCCACCGTGTGGCCGAAAAAGACCGCGCGCCCGTGCCCTTCTTGCTCGATGGCGAACCCGCCACGGCGCTCGAAGGCGACACGGTGCTCACGGCCATCCTCACTCACCGCGCCCAATTGCGCCGCAACGAATTCAGCCACGAGCCGCGCGCAGGCTTTTGCCTGATGGGCGCGTGCCAGGACTGCTGGGTGATGACTGCTACCGGCGAACGCCTACGGTCTTGCGCCACCTTCATCCAGACGGGCATGCAGCTGACTACCGGAGGGGCCGCATGACCGCCCCCACCTTGCAACCCGTGATCGTAGGCGCAGGCCCTGCGGGCATCCGTGCGGCACAAACCCTGGTGGCGCATGGCGTGCGGCCCATGGTGATCGACGAGGCCGCGCGCGGCGGCGGGCAGATCTACCGCCGCCCGCCCGCCCACTTTGCCCGCAGCCCACAAACGCTGTACGGCACCGAAGCGTCACGCGCCACGGCATTGCACAGCACGCTGGATGGCCTGGCCGCCCACATCGACTACCAACCCAACAGCCTGGTGTGGAACGCCCAGGGTGGCCAGCTCGATGTGCTGCATGGCCCCACACAGACCACGCGCACGGTGCCCTACGGCCAGCTCATCGTGGCCAGCGGCGCCACTGACCGCGTGCTGCCCATGCCAGGCTGGACGCTGCCCGGCGTGTACACGCTGGGGGGAGCGCAGGTGGCGCTCAAGTTCCAGGGCTGCACCATCGGCCGCAACGTGGTGCTGATGGGCACCGGACCGCTGCTGTATCTGGTGGCGTACCAATATGCCAAGGCGGGGGCAAAGGCTGGTGTGAAGGTCGCCGCGGTGCTGGATACCGCCCGATTTGCGGACCAACTGGCCGCCCTGCCCGGCATGCTGACGCAGCCCGCCGTGCTGGCCAAAGGGATGTACTACGTGGGCTGGCTGCGCGCGCACGGCGTGGCGGTGCACACCGGCGTGCGGCCTGTTCGCGTGGAGGGCGAAACACGGGTCAATGCCGTGGTGTGGACAGACGGCGAGAACGAGCACACCGTGCAGTGCGATGCCGTGGGCTTTGGCTACGCCCTACGGTCCGAAACCCAACTGGCAGACCTGCTGGGCTGCCGCTTTGCCTGGGCCCCGATGCACCGCGCCCACCTGCCCGAGCGCGACAGCGCAGGGCGCACCAGCGTGGCCGGCGTGTACCTGGCGGGCGATGGCGCGGGCATCATGGGCGCTGATGCGGCCGAATGGGCGGGCGAGCGCGCAGCGCTGGCGCTGCTGGCAGACCATGGCGTGAAAGTGGATACCGCACGCGCTGCAGAGCTGGAACGCAAGCTCACGGACTTGATGCCCTTCCGCCAAGGGCTGGAGCGCGCCTTCCCCTTCCCTTCAGACTGGGCAACGCACGCCCCCGACGCGCTGGTGGTGTGCCGCTGCGAGAACATCACAGCCGGTGAGCTGCGCGCCTGTGCCCGCGATGCGGGCGCAGACGAGATGAACCGTCTTAAAGCCCTGACCCGCGTGGGCATGGGCCGCTGCCAGGGCCGCATGTGCGGTGTGGCCGCTGCAGAAATCCTGGCCCACGCCACAGGCAAGCCGATTGACACGGTAGGACGGCTGCGCGGACAGGCGCCGATCAAGCCCATTCCCATCCACCTGCAAGCCCAGGCGGAGGCCACCGAATGAGCACGACCACCCGAACCATCGACACCGACGTTGCCATCGTGGGCGGCGGCATCATGGGCGCATCGGCCGCGCTGGCACTGCGCCGCAAAGGTGTGGCCGTGGTGCTGCTGGAGCGCGACCTGTGCGGCTCGCGCTCCAGCGGCGTGAACTACGGCGGCGTGCGCCGCCAGGGCCGCCCTGTGAGCCAGCTGCCGCTGGCGCAGCGCGCCCACCAGGTGTGGGCCGACCTGCCCGCGCTGGTTGGCACCGATGGCGAGTACCAACGCAGCGGGCACTTCAAGATCGGGCGCAGTGAGGCGGACATGGCTTCGCTGGAAGCCTATGCCCACTTGAGCCGCGACTTTGACCTGGGCATCCAGCTCATCTCGGGCACCACGCTGCGCGAGCGCTGCCCTTGGCTGGGCGGGCGTGCCGTGGGTGGCTCGCTGTGCCCCGACGACGGCCAGGCCAACCCGCGCCTGGTGTCGCCCGCCTTTGCGCTGGCGGCCAGGCGTGCAGGTGCGCAGATTCTGGAGCGCACACCGATGACCTCGGTGGAGCACGACGGGCAGCTGTTTACCGTGCGCTCCGGCACCACCGTGGCGGTGCGTGCGCCTGTGCTCATCAACTGCGCTGGTGCCTGGGCCGGTGCGCTGGCCGCGCAGTTTGGCGAGGCCGTGCCCATTCACTCCGGCCATCCGGCCATGGCCGTGACCGAGCCCCTGCCCTTTTTCATGCACTGGAGCCTGGGTGTGGAAGGCGGCGGCATCTACTGCCGACAGGTGGCGCGCGGCAATCTGGTGCTGGGCGGCGGCGCAGGTGTGGCGCTGGATGCCGACCGCGCCCGCTCCGAGCGCAGCGCCATCGCGACCCTGGCAGTGCAGGCGGTGGAGCTGCTGCCCGCCCTCAAGAGCGCGCACTTCATTCGCACCTGGAGCGGCACCGAAGGCTATCTGCCTGACCGCCAGCCGGTGCTGGGCAAGAGCCACACCACGCCTGGCCTGATCCATGGCTTTGGCTTTGCGGGTGCGGGCTTTCAGATTGGCCCCGGCGTGGGCGAGGTGCTGGCCGAGCTGGCCCGCGATGGCCGCAGCACCACGCCGATTGATGCCTTTGCGATTGAGCGATTTCACCCAACGACGGTGGCTGACGTGGCCAGCACTGCCGCTGCCCACTGACCCCGTTTGCCACCGACAAAACTCCCCTCCCCACCAGAAAGGAAACCACCATGACCTTCTCCCCCCGCTTTGCCAGCCGCACCCGCCGCGCCCTTGTGACGGCCGCTGCACTGACCGCCGTGGCCGCCGCAGGCACCGCCACCGCGCAGACCAAAACGCTGTACATCGGCATGAATGGCGGCACGATGGAGAAGGCGTACACGCAGTACGTGTTCCCGGCGTTTGAAAAGCTGCATGGCGTGAAGGTGGTGGTGGTGCCTGGCACGTCCTCGGACATCCTGGCCAAGGCCCAGGCCAACAAGGACAAGCCGCAGATGCACGTGATGTTTCTGGACGACGGCATCATGGTGCGTGCCATGGGCATGGGCCTGTGCGAAAAGCAAAAGCCCAACCCGCACCTGAACGACATCTACCCCGCCGCGCGCTTCAAGGACGACCTGGCCAGCGGCGTGAGCCTGGGCATGACCGGCATCGCCTACAACACCAAGATGTTTGCCGAAAAGGGCTGGGCCGCGCCTACGTCGTGGATGGACTTTGCCGACCCCAAGTACAAGGGCAAGGTGGTGTTCCAGTCCATGCCGTCGTCGTCGTTCGGGCTGCACGGCTTTTTGATGTTCAACCGCATACAGGGTGGCAACGACAAGAACGTGGAGCCAGGCTTCAACAACTGGGCCAAGACCATCGGCCCCAACGTGCTGGAGTACATCCCCAGCTCGGCCAAGATTTCAGAGATGGTGCAGACGGGCGAAGCGGCGATCTTCCCGCTCACGCCGACCAGTGTGGCGGCCTTGAAAGCCAAGGGCATTCCGGTGGAATACGCACAGCCCAAGGAGGGCTCGGTAGTGCTGATGACCGGCCAATGCGTGGTCGCCAAGAACAGCGAACCCGAACTGGCGCAAAAGCTGGCCGAGTTTCTGCTGAGCCCGCTGGCACAGGCCAACGTGCTGCAGTTTGGCGCGCAGATTCCCACCAACCCCAAGGCGCCTGCCGTGGGTGAAGGTGCCGCCCAGGTCGCGCAGATCAGCCAGTGGATGAAAAACGCCGTGACGCTGGACTGGGACAGCGTGAACGCCAACCGCCCTGCGTGGAACGCGCGCTGGAACAAGACCATCGAGCGCTGAGAGGATATGGAGCGCGTGTGAACAGGCTACACCTGCTCACACTGGCGGGCCGTTTGTGACAAATGTCACCGGCCCCGCCATACCCTGCGGTGGTGGGGTGCCACAAACCGCTTCTTCGACTTCAGAATCCGGCGCCTGGGCATGCTGATTCGTTCAGCCCGTCCGCCACCATTCGAAGAAGAGGGATACCACCATGAAACGCTGGATCAAATGGACCGCAGGCAGCGCGCTGCTGCTGGGCGTGATCGTTGTCGCCACCGCCGCCAGCGGCCTGTACCTGGCCGAGCAAAAACGCAACCGCTACATCGACATCAAACCCCGCCCCGTGGCCTACACCACCGATGCGCAGACCATCGAACGTGGGCGCTATCTGTATGCATCGCGTGGCTGCACCGACTGCCATGGCGCACAAGGCACGGGCCGCGAGTTCGTCAACGATGGCAAGGGCACGCGCATCGTAGGGCCCAACATCACGCCGGCTGGCGTGGTGGCGCGCTACCAGCCCGAGGACTGGAACAGCGTGATCCGCCACGGCGTCAAGCCCAATGGCCGCCCGGTGCTGGTCATGCCCAGCGAGGACTACAACCGCTTCACCAACGAAGACCTGAACGCCCTGGCGTCGTATGTGCGCCAGTTCCCCCCCAAGGAGGGCACGCAGGCCGTGATCGATCTGCCGCACCCTGCCTGGGTGCTGTATGGGCTGGGTGCGATTCCCGACGCGGCCTCGCGCATTGACCACCAGCTGGCCCCCTCGCGGCCGACGGCTGCCGGAGTGACGCTGGCCAACGGCCAGTACGTGGCCAACATGTGCATCGGCTGCCATGGTGCCGACCTGTCTGGCGGCAAAATCCCCGGCGGCCCGCCTGACTGGCCTGCGGCGGCAGACATCCGCCCTGGCACACACAGTGCCGACAGCGCCCTGACACGCTACCCCAACGCCGCAAGCTTTGTGGCCATGCTGCGCACAGGCAAGCGGCCTGACGGCACACCCATCCAGGTGATGCCCTTCGAGTCGCTGGGTCAGTTGAGCGATGTGGATGCGCAGGCGCTGTACCTGTACCTGAACGCCCCCCCTGGCAGCGTGAAGCAGGACGTGGGCAGTGCAACGGCCGGCAGCCAAAAGAGCAGCGCCAACACCGTGCCCTCCGGGCCGGGCGGGCTCAAGCTGCCAGGTTGATCTGGGAGCCTGTGGACGACCCAGCAGGGGGATGCCCGCAGAAACTCAGACGAAAGAGCGGGCGACGGACCACGCACTCAAAAATCGCTGCCCTGCTGACCCGCCCCCTTTGGACCACCCGCTGTGGTGGCGGGTCAGCTGCCCGGGTGCTGATGTGCCTGGGGAGGCGAGACGGGCGCCTGGCTGTACGACCCCATGGGCCCACCGGGGCTGTTGGTAGGGCCGGTGGGCGCAGGCGACGGTGCGCGGCGCACCCGTGGCACCACGCTGAGCTGCACGGTATCCAGCACCGGGCCGGGAACCACATTCAGCGCCTTGCGCGGCAGGTCCACTAGTTGCTCGGCGTGCCACACGCGCACCTGTGCGGCGCCATCCGGCACGCTGGCAAATCGGGCAATGCCGTCGTTGTCGGTCTTGAGTGTCCAGGCCGAATCGGTCACAAACACGTGGCCGCGCATGGAGCCGTGCAGGTGGCAGCCCAGCAGCACCACGCCAGGGGTGTCGAGTTTGACGTCCGCAAAGTTGGCGGGCTTGCCGTCGGCCTTGCCGGCCAGGCGCAGCTCAAAATTGGAACCAGGCGCAGCAGGGGCCGCTGCAGCGGCTACGCCTGTAGGGTTGCCGCGCACATGGTGATCCCAGCGGTCCTGGTTGGTAAAACGCACGGTGGTGCCGGGCATCACCACGGTGACGGCAGGCACAAAACGCATGCGCTCCTGCTCAATGGTGGGGCTGGGCTGCAGCAGGCTGGGGGCCGCGCCCGCAGTGGCCCCGGGGTACACCACCACCACGGCGTCGGGCACCGGCTTGCCCTCGCGGTCCAGCACCTGGATTTGAACATTTCCGGCCCAAGCGCTAGTGAATATTGCGCTAGCAGCTATTAAAAATATAGCATTTTTCATTGTCTTACCGCTTGGTGATCACGTCACGGTGCATGGGCGCCAACAACGCCAGCAGGCGGTTTTGTTGAGCGAACGGTATGCCTTGGGCATCCATGGCGCTTTGCAGCACCTCCACCAGGGCGTTGAAGTGGCCCTTGTTGATGTCCATGTCGGCATGGGCCGATTTCATGTCAGCGCCTTCATATTTGCAAGGGCCCCCGCTCAACTGGCAAAACTGGTCGGTCAGGCTCTCCTTGAGGGCGGCTGGTTTGGTGTCCTTGAAGTGGCTGCCGATGCGTGGGTCCTTGACCACACGGTTCACAAAATCGTCCACCAGGCGGGTGATGCCAGGCTTTTCGCCCAGGGCCTGGTACAGGCCGGCAGGGGCTGCAGTGTTCGCCACCGGAGCCGCAGCGGTCTGCGCAAAGGCCGGGGCAGCCAGCAAGCCGCTCAGGGCGATGGCCAGGGCGATGAGGTTTTTGGAGTGGGTCATGAAAATCTCCTCAGAAAGCGACTTGGGCCGACAGGTAGTAGCCCGTCTGGCGGCGGTTTTGGGTGATGCCGGGCACGATGCGGCCCAGATCCACATAGGCCAACGTGAGCGACACGTTCTTGCTGGGCGCCCAGGCCACAAAGATGTCCTTCCAGTCGTCTTCGCGCAGCGCAGCACCCAGGCCGGCCGCAGCGCCCAGCGCCTGCAGGTTGTTGGGCTTGAAGCGGTATTCGGCGCCCACCGCCAGGTTCTTGTTGATCAGGTACGACACCGAGAACTCGGGCTGCAGGCTGCGGCTGTTCTTGCCGGGCGCGGCCGAGCCAAAGCCCAGCAGGCCGTTCTGGTTGGCGTTGGTGTAGCGCAGCGTGCCGTTGACCAGCACGCTTTGCGCCAGCAGCAGCTTGGTGGCGCTCACGTACACATCAGTGCCGCTGCTTTTGGTGCCCAGAAAGTCCAGCACCGACCTGATGGAGCCCGGGTGCACCTGCTTGTGCTCCAGCCCCACCGCAATCTGGGGCATCCAGCTGTCGCTGTTGAGCACCGCGTCGCCCGCCACCTTGAGCTTGATGCCGAGCACATCCATCTTGATGTGCTGGCCGGGTGTCACGCCAAACGGCGCAATGCCGTTGAGCGCGATCGCGGGCGAGGCATCAAAGTCCTGGCGCGCCAGCGACAGCTCCAGGCGGTCGTGCAGCCCCAGGGCCACGCCATAGCCGTTCAGGCTGTAGTCCTGGGTGGCCGCGCGGGTGGCATAGGCGCTGACACCCACCTCGCCCTCGGTGGCGTTGCTGCCAATCACTGCCCAGGGGGTCAGCCCGCCGCCCGCCGATCCGGCGATGGTGCTGACACCACCGGTGAGCAGCAGCTTGCCGGTATCAGCCTGGGCCGCACTGCAGGCCAGTGCAACGCCAGCCAGCACGGCGATGGAAAGGGGACTCTTCATGGGGCGCTCCTCGTGTTTGTAAATAATTGCTACGACAGCGTCATTACGCACACGGGCGGCGTCCAGATGTGAATCCAGAGCACCGCAAAGGGTCTTTAGCGCCTGATCAGGGTCTGGCCCCCACGACGGACTGGCCACCGTTCTCGTCAGCCAGCGAAGGCAAGGCGCTGCACGGTCCAGTACAGCGACAGCACCAGCAACGCGACGGAGCCCCCACGCACCACCACCGAGCGGTACCACGCCCTGCGCGCCAACGCCACCGAGACCGTGCACCACAGGGCGACCACCATCAGTTGGCCCACTTCGACCCCCAGGTTGAACCCCGCCAGGGCCCACAACAGCGAAGCACCCGCCACGCCAGCTTCAACCAGCACTCCGGAAAAACCCAGCCCGTGAACCAGCCCAAAGCCCAGAGCAAGCCAGCTACTGCGCAGGCCTTGGACGGGAACCAGGTTCAGCAACGCCGAGATGCCGATGCTGATGGCAATGGCGGGCTCCACCCAGTTGCCCGACACGGTGACCCAGCCCAGGCCTGCCAGTGCCAGCGTGATGGAATGGCCCACGGTGAAACAGGTCACCGTGAGCAGGAGCGCCTTGATCCCGGTGAAGCGGTCCCTGGCGCCGGAGGCCAGAGTTTCAGCGATCGGTGTTGTGCCGGACTCCGTGTGCAATGGCAGATCGCGGTGGCGGGGCTGCGGCCGCGCCAGGGAGATGGGCAGCAACAGTGCCAGCAAAAAGGCCAGGTGGTCGTAGCCAGACAGGATGTGGTGCACCCCCTCGGTCACAAAGTGCAGCAGCGTGGCCAACCCGCCGCGTGGGGCGCCGGGCTCTGTTGCGTCCGCACCTTGAGCCCCTTCCGCACCGTCTGCCCCCGCTTGTCCGGCGCGGCTGCCCGCGGAGCGCAGGTCGGTGCCGGAGCGCCCGTCAGGGGCCAGCACGGCTGCCAGCGTCTGGCCGCTCAACGCGCCGCCCACCAGCAGGCGGTGTGTGGGGTCGATGCCCTGCATCAGGCCGTAGCGCAGGGTGATCGCCTGGGCTGGCGCACAGGGCAGCGTGGCAGCCAGCCGCGCGTAACGCCCATCGGTGCGCTGCTCCAACGCTTCAAAGCGCCAGGCAGGCACCGTCGCCGTGCCGTCGCACTGCCACAACATGCCCTGGCCCACCCACTGGACGATGGCGGGCATGGACTGCCGCACCTCGCCCCATGTGAGCTGGCGGTCGCCATCGGCATCGAGCTGCTCCAGCGCGGCATCCACATCCTTCAAGGCCACCGACAGCACAAGGCCTATCGATGCGCCCGCCCCTGCAGTGCCCAGGGATGCCGGCGCATCCGCCACCCGCAGATAGGCGTCGCTGGCCTTGTGGGCCCAGGCGCTGGGCGCCAGTGCTGCGGCAGTCAACACGACAGCCACCATGGCCCGCAGGGAACGCCCGTGTGGGCGCAGGAGGCCCGTTAACCAGTGCATGCAGCGCATCATTGGGCTCCCCGGGTCTGCCAGCGCGCCAGGCGCAGGTCTTGCAGTCCTGCTTGCTGCAGGGCCTGCCGCACGGCCTGGTGGGCAGCAGCGTCGCCCGACTGCTCAGAGGTCTGCAGTGCAAGCCACCAGTCGAGTGGCTCTTTTTGCAGGGCAAGGTTGGTGCGGGCCGCCTTCCATGCGGCGGCGGGTTGCCCCTGCAACCACAGCGCCAGCAAGGCACGCTCCCGGGCGTGGGCGTCCAGCCCCTCACCGCGCGCCGCGATGGCGGCAAAACGCGCTGCCAGGTCGCGCACCAGGGGCTGCCACGCGGCGTCCCCCATCAGCCGCAGGGCCTGCGCGCGCCGCAGCAGCACGGAGTCGCTGTCGGGCTGGTGCCTGAGCACCTCCAGTGCGGCGCTCGCACGATTGCGGCGCAACAGCTGGTCGGCATAGGCCAGCGCGGTGTAGCCGTCGGGGGCATCGGCCAGGCTGCGGCGGTAGGCCGCGTCGGCAGCGTCATCGCGCCCTGCGCGCTCTTCGCTCTCGGCCAGCAGCGACCCGATCCAGGCCCGCTGGGCAGCATCCCCCGCAACCTGCTGTCGCAGTGCGGTGAAGCCATTGCGCGCGGCATCGTGCTGGCCTTGCAGTGAACGGGTTTCAAGCAGGCAGGCGGTGGCATACAGCGCAGCACCGTGGCGGGCTACGTTGCGGCAGGCGGCCTCGGCGGCCTGATAGCGCGCGGCCACACGCTCCAGCGTGGCCAGCGTGAGCCAGCCCTGCACCTGTGCGGGGTTGGTTTGCAAGGCGCGCTCCAGCGTGGCGCGCGCTGCTGAAAATTCATGGCGCCCTTGCTCTACGGTGGCCTGCAACACCAGCAGATCGGCCGGGGCATCCGCCTGGCCCCACCAGCGAGCCAGGGCCGCCTGTGCCCGGCCCAGGTAACGCGGGTCCGCCGTCTCGCGTGACAGCGTGATCCAGCGCCGGGCCGTGGTGGCGGCGGCCTGGGGCGTGGCGGGGGCTGCGCTCACACGCTCGGGCAGACGCTCGACCACATCGGCATTGAGGCCGGGTGGCAAGTCCTGCGGCAAGGCCGCCAGGGCCGTGCCCGCCCAGAGCACCAGGCACAAGGCCACGCACACACAGTGATGAGGTTTCTTCATGGGCTCGTGACAACAGCGGATATCGAAAGAGACACATCACCCACGCACGCCCTGGCCACACCCCTTCAGGGCGCAGCCAGGACATCGCGCGAGGGTCAGAGCCGCGAATCGGGCTCTTCAGCCTCGGTGCTGGACAGCACCAGCTGGTCCACCGCCTGAGGCTCGGTGGTGTCCGATGCGCCGCTGGCCACAATGGGCTGCACATACTCGAACGCGTTCACCATCACCGGGCCCCCATTGCCAGGGTCTGCCGTGTTGTCGCCGCTACCGCCCCCGCCGCAACCGGTGATGGCCAATGCCGCCACCGAAGTAAGGGCCAGGTGCTGAATCCGAAGGTTCTTTTGCATGGTGTGGCTCCTTCGGATCAGAAGTTCTTGGCACCGGGCAGCGGTGGGTTCACATACGGAAACGCCGTACGGTAGTCCGTCGCCTTCGTGCGCGAGCCGTCCACAAACGCTACCCCTCCTGCCGGGGCATCACCCGGCTTGCAGCCCACCTTGAGCGTGTCCGTGGCACCCGTCACCGTGCACAGCGCACCCATGGCCACGCGCAGCGATACGTCCACCACGTCGTCGCCCAAGCGGCGGCCGTTCGGGAAGCCGGCCGCGTCCCCTGCCACCACTCCCAGCGAGTTCTGCGCAGCCGCAGCCGTGGCGGCAATGCCGGTGTTCAAGCGCAGCATTTCGGCCAGGGGGCCGCCTGCACCCAGGCCGGTGATGTTGCCAGGGCGATTGACGGTGGGCAGCCCCGTGAGGAAGGCCGTCATCAGGTCGGTGCGCGGGAAGTTCGTGGGTGCCTTGGCGCCAAACAGCGTCTCGACCAGCGCGGGCAGCGTGGGATGCGTTACGTAGTCCGCAAAGTTGGCCGCATCATCCTTGGGCTTGGACGCGTTGAACTTGTCCTTGTCCTTGAGGCCAATCACCACCTCGTTGACCAGCGGCATGCCCAGGCGCGAGACCTGCGTCCATGCGCCACCGGCCTTCTCGCTGGCCTGCAGGCCCGAGTCTGGCTTGCCATTGAGCAAGCGGGCCTGGCGCAGGCTGGCAGTGGTCCAGCCGCCAATGACCTTCTCGCCCGATGCCGCCGTGAGGCAGTTGGTGGGCACTTCCACCGCGAGCGACGTCACGTTCTTGTTGGCAATCTGGCCCGCGCCGAAGGCCGCAGCATTCGACTCGCTGGTGATGACGGCGGCAGGTGCATTCACCAGATCAAAGATGGTGCCCAGCGACACCGGGAACGGATCCTGCCGCTGGCCCACAAACACCTTGCCGGGGGTGGCGCAGCCGGGGATGTTGATGCCATACACATACTTGCCGGCATAGGCGTCGTAGGCAGCCGCATTGCCCAGCGATTTTTCACCGATGTAGTCGATGGGCTTGGTGAAGGTGGTACCCCCACCGGCCATGGTGATCTGCTCGCGCTTGCCGGTACGGCGGTCACCGCGCACGATGAACATCTCGTACTCTTCGCGGTAGGCCAGCGGGTCGCCCGCTGCGCCGCTGATGCCACCGGCGTTGCGCAGCGGAATGGCCACCTTCTTGCGGGCACCGTCAGGGCCGATATCGAGCGTGATGCCGTTGCCACCATTGTTCAGCGTGTTCTTGAAGCGGAACTGAAAGGTGATGTCCTCCGCTGCGTCGCCGTTGTTGTCGATGTGGATCTCGTACAGCGCATTCGAGTCCAGGCTAAAGTAGTTGGGGCCGCCATAGGCATCCTGCAGCGGCAGGTAGTTGGCGATCATGGTGACAAAACCCGCTCGACCCGGTTCGTAGCTGTTGAACAGGTAGAAGTCACTGCCGTCAACCTTGGGCTGGGTCGTGATGAACGGCGCCTCGCGGTGGCTGGACGCCAGACTGACGCCCGCTGCGCTGGCAGCCAGAACAGCCAGCACGGCCAGACTGATTTTTTTCAATGGCATGGGGATCTCCTCGTAGGTGGATGGTGGGGTGCCAAGCACCCCACCTTGAATACGACGAAGAGAAACCCGTGGATTCAACGGTGGCGACTATTCTTTTCTTTTGCCACCGGTTCTTCCAGACCTGTAAGCAACTGCCTGGAACCCGGGTGTCAGGTGGCCTTGCGGATCAGAGCGCCCTTGAACAGCACCGGCCCGGTCGGGCCTGTGGCGCTGGGCACACCCCCCTTGGGCTCCAGACTGATGGCCAGCGTGGGGACTTCTTTCACATCGCCCTCCTGGGCCACCAGCTTGAGCAGCTTGTCCTGTCCCAGCACGCCCAATGAGCGCGGGCCGCCAGCGGGCGGCAGCGCCCACAGTTGCAAGGACTTGTCCGCACCCTCCTGGAAACCGCCCACGCGCTGCAGCACGAGCTGGTTGTTCTTGGGGTCGAACGTCACCAGCATCGACGCGTCGGCCTTGTCATCGGCCAGCACCGCCACGTACTGGATCTGGGGTGTGGCTTGCAGTTGTTGCTGCAGTGCGGCGATCTGCGCGCCCGTGGTGGCACGCAGGCCTCCATTGACCTGCACGCCCACCACCACAGCCGCCAGCGTGGCGATGGCGCCCGCAGCCGCCGCACCGCGCCACACCAGCAGGTTGCGCCACCAGCCGCTGGGGGCCTCTGCGGCCTGGTGCACACGGGCAGCCTGCATGGCGGACGCAGCCCGGTCGGCCTGCACCAGGTTGTCGATGCGCGTCCACACGGCGGGCGCGGGGTGGATGGCGGGCTGCAGCTCGGTCAGGCCGGACCAGCGGGTCTGCCAGACCAGCGCGGCAGCGCGCACGGTGGCGTGTTCGCGGGCCAGGCTTTCAAATCGGCGGCGGGCGCCGCCACGCAGTGTGCCCAGGGCGTAGCTGGCAGCCAGGCGGTCGAGCAGTTCGGGGTGTCGGGTAATGTTCATGGCAACCTCACGCAAAACGCGCCATGCAGGTGCGCAGCTGTTCCAGGCCCCGGCGGATCCAGGTCTTGACGGTGCCAAGCGGCAGCTTGAGTTGCTCGGCCAGCTCGCCGTGGCTCTGGTCGCGCAGGTAGGCCAGGCTCACTACCTCGCGCTGCTTGTGATCGAGCTTTCCCAGACAGTGGTGCAGCGCAAAGGCCTGCTCGCTGGCATCGGCGGCGTCCATAGGGTTGGGCATGTCGCCCTCCAGCGTCTGCGCCATCTCGTCATCCAGCTCGTTCATCAGATCGGACCTGTCGGTGGTGCGCTTGCGCAGGGCATCCAGCGCCCGGCTGCGCACGATCAAACCCATCCAGGCCATGGGCGGACTCAGCGATGCGCGGTAGTTGCCCGCGCCGCGCCAGATGGTCAAAAACGCCTCCTGCAGCACATCCTCCGCCGCGTCGCGGTTGCGGACGATGCGCAGGGCCAGGCCAAAAAGCTGCGACGCGGTGCGCTCGTACAGCTTTTTCAGCGCGGAGTCGTCCTGCGCGGCGATGCGGTCTAGGAGGTCCATCAGTTCACTGTCTGGGTGGAGGGTGCTCATGCGCCCATTCTCGGGGATTGGTTGGGTGGGAGGTGCCTGCGGGGCTTTGCTGTGTGTGAATACGCCACTGCGGGCACTTTGGATGCGGCCGGGCACAAAAACAGGGCCCTGGCTCGGCAAATTGGTGTAGTCGGGGTATCGGGCACCCCAACCGCAACGGGCATGAATCCAGGCGGCGGGATCGTCCGTACTGCAAGAGTCACCTCTGCCCACAACGCTCGCGCTTTCCACCCCATGCTCCCCGCCATGCCTCTGCCTCGCCCACTGTTCCCTGTTCATTGGGTTGCCGTTGCGGCCACCTTGGTGTGGGGGGCCCACAGCCCCGTTGCGGCCCAGTCGGTGGAGCGTGGCGCTGCGCTGTACGCGGCGCATTGCAGCAGCTGCCACAGCCCGGACCAGCATGGAGACGGCCCGGCGCACCGGGGCGTGGTGGGGCGCCGCGCGGGCGCACTGAAGGATTTTGACTACTCGCCCGCGCTGCGCGCAAGCAAGCTGCTGTGGACGCGTGCCACGCTCAAGGCCTGGCTGACCGACCCCGAGGCGCTGATCCCCGGCCAGGGCATGGACTACCAGCTCGACGACGCACAGGGCCGCGAGGACGTGGTGGCCTACCTGGCCACACTCAAACGTCTGCCGGCGCCGACGACGGCCGCGCGGTGAAGGGCTTTCAGCCGCTCAGGCCGTGGGAAAGGTACCGGGCAGCAGGATCGACGAATCAACGTTGTTGATGTTGGTATGGCCACAGAACGCCATGGTGATGTCCAGCTCTTTCTGGATGATCTGCAGCGCACGCGTCACGCCCGCCTCGCCGTAGGCCCCCAGGCCATACAAGAAGCTGCGGCCGATCAGCGTGCCCTGCGCGCCCAAAGCGCGGGCCTTGAGCACGTCCTGCCCGCTGCGGATGCCGCCGTCCATCCACACCTCGATGTTCTTGCCGGCTGCTGCGGCAATGCCTGGCAGTGCGGCAATGGAGGATGGCGCGCCGTCGAGCTGGCGCCCGCCGTGGTTGCTGACGATCAGTGCGTCGGCACCGCTGTTGACGGCCAGGCGCGCATCTTCGGCGTCCATGATGCCTTTGAGGATCAGCTTGCCGCCCCAGCGCTTCTTGATCCACTCCACATCACCCCAGTTGAGCTGCGGGTCGAACTGTTCGGCCGTCCACGACGACAGCGACGACAGGTCGCCCACACCCTTGGCGTGGCCCACGATGTTGCCGAAGCTTCGGCGTTTTGTGCCCAGCATGCCCATGCACCAGCGCGGCTTGGTGGCCAGGTTGATGAGGTTGGCGATGGTGGGCTTGGGCGGGGCCGAGAGGCCGTTCTTGATGTCCTTGTGGCGCTGACCCAGGATCTGCAGATCGAGCGTGAGCTGCAGCGCCGAGCAGTTGGCCGCCTTGGCGCGGTCGATCAGGCGTTCGATGAAGTCGCGGTCCCGCATCACATACACCTGGAACCAGAACGGGTGGCGGCCCGTGTGTTCGGCCACGTCTTCGATGGAGCAGATGCTCATGGTCGAGAGGGTGAACGGGATGCCAAACGCCTTGGCCGCCTTGGCCCCCAGGATCTCGCCGTCGGCATGTTGCATGCCGGTGAGGCCGGTGGGTGCAATGGCCACGGGCATGGCTACGTCCTGGCCCACCATGGTGGTGCGGGTCGTGCGGCCTTCCATGTTCACGGCCACGCGCTGGCGCAGCTTGATGCGCTGGAAGTCGCTCTCGTTGGCGCGGTAGGTGCCCTCGGTGTACGAGCCCGAATCGGCGTAGTCATAGAACATGCGCGGCACGCGGCGCTCGGCAATGACACGCAGGTCTTCGATGCAGGTGATTTTGGACAGATTGGGCACGCAGGCTCTCCAGGATGGGGAATGCGCCGAATGGTAGGCGGTGGCGCGGGGGGCAGCCATCAAAATTTTTTCGACGGCTTGCAACAAATTTCCAGCGACGGACAGTGCCATGCCACCCGGACGCCCGGCTTCAGCAGGTGGACTACTGGGCCGCGGCCACTTGAGAGGGCTCGGGCAACACCACCTCGGGATCGGCATCCGGGCCCTGGTACAGCATGAAGCGCATGCGCCCGCCGCGTTTGGCCGCATACATGGCGCCGTCAGCATGGCGCGACAGCTCATCGAACGTGCTGCCGTGCTGCGGGAACAGCGCAATGCCGCCGCTCACGCCCACCCGCACCGGCTGCCCAGCCAGATCAAACGCTGCGTCACAGGCCGCCAGGATCTTGCGCGCCACCAGGCAGGCGGGCTCCACCCCATCCAGCCCCGGCAGCAGCACCACAAACTCATCGCCCCCCTGCCGGCACACCGTGTCGGACGCACGCACCGCTGCCTGCAGGCGCTGGGCAAACTGCACCAGCAGGACATCGCCCACATCGTGGCCCAGGCGGTCGTTGACTTCCTTGAAGCCATCGAGGTCCAGATACATCACCGCCAGAGACTTGCCGTCACGCCGCGCCTGGGCCATGGCCAGATGGGCGCGGTCCTGCAGCAGCACGCGGTTGGGCAGGTCGGTGAGCGCGTCATATTGCGCGAGGTGGGACATGCGCTCGGCCATGGCCACGGCCTCGGTCACATCGCGCAGCACCGCCACCGCGCCCGTCACCGCGCCATGGCGGTCGGTGATGGCACTGGCCGTCTCCTCCACCTGGAAGCGCTGGCCGCTGGTGCGGTGTACCAGCACGCCCCGCACGGGCTCTGTGGCCGCGCCTTGCTGAATCGCGGTGCGCAAGGTGTTGGGCAAGGGCTCGTCGTTGTCGGGGCAACGCAGGCTGACCACTTCGTCTGCGTTATGCCCGGCCGCATCAAACGCCTGCCAGCCCGTGAGGCGCTCGGCCACGGGGTTGAGGTAGGTCACCATGCCTTTGGCGTCCGAGCAGACCACGGCATCGCCGATGGATTGCAGGGTGAGGCGCACGCGCTCTTTCTCGTCGAACAGCTCGTTCTCCATGCGCTTGCGCTCGGTGATGTCCGTCACTTGCACAAAGAGCCCGGTGACCACGCCGCGCGCATCGGTGTCAGGCAGGTACGAGACGATGCTGTGACGCGGCTGACCCCGTGCGTCCTCGTCCGTCCGCTCAAAGCGCTGTGGCATTCCTGCCAACGCCAAGTCGTAATTGGGCTTGCTGGCCGCGTAGCGGGCCTCGCTGAGCAGCTCGCTGATATGGCGGTCCCGCACCGGTGCCGGGTAGGTGCCGAACTCCTCCAGCGCCGCACGGTTGGCAAAGCGGTTGTGCATGCTGGCATCCCAGTAGGCAATCATCGAGGGCACGTTGTCGAGCGTCGTGCGCAGGTCGTGTTCGGCCTCGGCCAGGCGCGCGGACACCTGCTGGCGCAGCAGGAGCTCGCGCACAAACATCAGGGCCAGCCCCAGGCTTCCCAGCATCAGCAGCACGGCGAAGCCCCCCAACACCCAGGCACTGCTGCTCCACTTGGCCAGGATGGTCTCTGTGGACTGCGCCACGTTCAGGATCAGCGGGTAGTTGCCCACAGGCCGGAAGGAGTAGAGGCGCTCCACGCCGTCGAGCGCCGCCTTGCCCACAAAAGAACCCGTGCCCTCCTTCTGAAAGCGCAGCAGGTTGGGGGAGCCGGCAATCGTTTTGCCCACATCCGAATCACCGTACGGGAAGCGGGAGATCACCACCCCGTCCTGACGGAACATGTTGATACCGCTGTTCGGGCCCAGGTCCAGCGAGCCGAACAGTTCGTTGAAGTAGCTCAGGCGGATGGCGCCGACCACTACCCCGGCAAAGCTGCCGTCTGCGTTGTAGTAGCCCCGCGAGATGGGCAGGATGTTCAGGCCCGTCACCCGCGAAGGCACAGGCTTGCCGAAGAACAGCCCCTGTTCGCCCCGATCGCGGAAAGCCAGAAAGTAGTCGCGGTCGGCAAAGTTGACCCGGCGGGGGGCATTGGAGCCCGAGTCCAGGATGACATTGCCTTGCGCGTCCAGCACCAGCACATCACCCGCGCCGCGCGCGCGCAGCGAGTTGTCAAACACCACCCGCGAGCGCAGGTCGGGGGGCAACGCCCACACCTCCGGGCGCGACACCTCGCGGGCCACGCCCTCCAGGGATTTATCGAACGAGTCCAGCGACCAGGCCAGGCCCTGCTCCAGGGTGCGGGCCAGGTTGGCGTTGGTTTGCACCGCGTAGCTCCACTCGTCGTTGCGAATGGTCCAGATGGTGCGGGCGAACAATGCCCCGATACCCAAAGCCACCAGCAAAGCCAGCCAGATCAGGCGGTGAGAGAAAAACTGGCGAAGCGAGGGCATAGAGATAGTTTGTAACTATTTTAAACAGTCGCCTGAACCGGGACTTGGCCCGAATTCACACCGTATTCCTCGGATTTGTCAGCGTCAATGCGCACCTGCCCGGGGGGGCGCCGCCACCACACCGGCACCACGCACCTCCAGCCGGACTTCGTCCAGCACCTTGCCCTGGGCATCGGTGATCTGCACGACATGCCGCCCAGGCCACGGCATCCAGGCCACCCGAGGCCCCCGGCCCAGGGTTTTGCCGTCCAGCCGCCACTGCACGGCATCGCCGGTGGCGGTGAACTGCAGGCGCTGGCGCATCGGCGGGATGTCCGGGTCCAGCGCGATCACCGTGCCGGACGCCGGGGCGGTGATGCGGGCAGAGGCACCGGCAGGAAGCGCCATAGGGGTCGAGGCAGCGTTTTTGGAGACTTTTTGGCCAGATGCGCTAGTGGAATATGGCTCGGAAGCTATTGAATCAATAGCAAACAAAGACTGCTGTGTGCCAGGCACAAACCATTCGTCGCGCGCAGCCTCCAGCGGCTGGAGCACGCCTGCAGAGGGCGGCTGGCCCGGACCAAACCGCACAGCCGCCCTGACCAGACCCCCAGGGGCCTTGGGGGCCCGGCTGGGCTCGCGGGCGTGCAGAAAGCCCATCACCGCTGCCCAGATGGGCGCCGCACCACTGGTGCCGCTGACCTCGTGCATGGCCGCGCCACTGGCATTGCCTACCCACACACCCACCGTGTAGCGCTCGGACCAGCCCACCGCCCAGTTGTCGCGCATGTCCTTGCTGGTGCCGGTTTTCACCGCCGTCCAGAAACGGGTGGCCAACACGCTGTCGGTGCCGAAGGTGCGGGCGCGTGCATTGCCGTCGGACAGGATGTCACCCACGATGTAGGCAGCGCGTGGGTCGATGGCCGGGGCCGCGGCGCTCACCCGCCCGCCATTGGCGAGCGTGACTGCAACAGGACTCGCCCGCCCGCCGTTGGCGAGCGTGCGATAGGCATTGGTCAGGTGCAGCAGCGGTACCTCGGGGCTGCCCAGTGCCAGGCTGTAGCCAAAGTAGTCGCCACTTTCACGCAGCGGCAATCCCATGGCCCCGAGCTGCCGGTGGAACGCATCGGGCGTGACCATGACCAGCGTGCGCACGGCGGGCACGTTGAGCGACGCCGCCAGTGCCGTGCGCACCGACACCCAGCCCTTGAACTGGCGGTCGTAGTTTTGCGGAATGTAGAGCCCGCCCGCCGTGGTGATCTGCGCGGGCGAGTCCTCCACCAGCGAGGCCGCCGTGAGCCGCCGCTCTGCAATCGCCTGGGCGTACAAGAACGGCTTGAGCGTGGAGCCCGGCTGGCGCAGCGCCAGCACCCCATCGACCTCGCTGGCCTGGCTGAGCTGGCCGGATGACCCCACCCAGGCCAGCACCGCGCCCGTGGCGTTGTCCAGCACCAGTACCGCGCCGTCTTCCACATGGCGCCCGCGCAACTCGCGCAGGTGCTGCTGCAGGCTCTGCATCGCAAAACGCTGCAACGGCGCGCGCAGGGTGGTGGCCACCCGCTCGGGCACAGCGCTGTCCTTGTCCCGCTGGCGCAGAAGGTAGCGTGCAAAGTGCGGCGCCACACCCTCGCTGGCATCAAAAGCGCGGCGTTGTAATGCGGCCGTGGTGAACAGATCCAGCGCATCGCAGTCCACGCGCACCGCCGGTGCAGCGGGCGAGGCGGGGGTGGAGGGGCGTTGCTGCATGTCGCGCAGCACGCCGCAGGCACGCTGTGCCACCAGCGCAGGCCTTGCGTTGGGTGCGCGCACCAGGGCCGCTGCCACCGCGGCTTCGCGGTCGTCCAGGCCGTGGGCCGCCTTGTCAAACAGAGTGCGGCTCAGGGCATCGATGCCCACCAGCTCGCTGCGAAACGGCACCAGGTTGAGGTACGCCTCCAGGATCTGGTCCTTGCGCCAGCGCCGGTCCAATACCTGGGCGGCCACGGTCTGGCCGACCTTCTGCACCACCGTGCGCCCCCCGGGGCCCTGGCGCCAGTCCCCGTCCAGCAGGCCCGCGAGCTGCATGGTGATGGTGCTGGCCCCGCGTGTGCGCTGGTTCCACAGGTTGCCCCAGGCGGCGGCCGACGCAGCACGCCAGTCCACGCCGCTGTGTTCAAAAAAGCGCTTGTCCTCGCTCAGCACCAGCGCCTGGCGCAACGCGGGCGACACATCGGCCAGTGGCACCCACTGGCCACGCCGCACGGTGGCGTCGGTGCGCAAGCGCTGCAGCACCTCGCCTTCGCGCGAGAGGATCAGGGTGTCCGAGGGCTTGAAGTCCGCGCGCACCTCGTCAAACGTGGGAATGGCCCAGGCGCCCGAGGCGCAGGCCGCCAGCACCAGAGTGGTGGCCTGCGTGCGCATGCGCAAGGTGGGGAAGGAAGCGAAAGGAAGGAACACAAACACACAGAAATGAAAGCACTATCAGCGCGCTGCGCGCAGGCGCACGGCGTCGCACCAGCGCTGCGCCACGCCCGGCACGGTGACACACACCGCGTCGTGCGTGGCGGTGGTCACAGCGCGCTCCAGCAGCTGGATGTCGGCCTCGTGCTGGCGCGCCACATGCGGGTCCTCAAAAAAAACGGCGCGGTGGCAACGACGCTCCAGCACCAGGTCGGCAATCTGCGCATCGCCACCCAGCGGCCCGCTGTTAAAACGCTGCACCCAGGGCTGCCCTTCGGGCCAGCCCTTGCTCCACGCCAGGGCGTTCAGTCGCTGGCCCGTGGTGCCGGTGGCCACCCGATGGCGAAACTGCGACAGCACATCAAAGTTGCGATCCGCAAAGTCGAGCATGGCCTGCTTGCACGCGTCGTGCGCAATCAGGGCCAGCGTCTGGGGGCCATGGTCATGAAACCGGTCGGCCTGCGGATCGGGCGGCAACCCGGCGTGGATGCGCTCCATCTCGATCCAGTCGCGCGCGCTGGCCACGGTGGAGAGAAACGGCTTGCCGTGGATCACACACTGCCGCTTGAGGGCCAGCGCCTCGGGGAAGATGGAAGAAGGGTCCACGGGGTCGGTGAGGTAGATCGCGCCATCGAGCGTGCGCCCTTCCCCCATGCCCACCACCTCTGCCACCACTTTCATCAGTCCACCGTCGCGCCCGTAGGGATAGCGCACCAGCGGCCGGTACCCCTGCAGCATGCCCGCAGCGACGATGGCATCGTGCGTGCGGCCCACGGCGTGCAGCCCCAGCTGCAGTTCCCGGATGCCCGCCTCGCAGGCGCGCAGCCAGGCAAAGAGCGCCGCATCTTCGGTGTGGTGGTGCAAGCGGTTGGCAGCGAGACCCAGGATCATGGTGGGTTGACTTTCTGAAAACGAAGGGATCTGAACATCGTAAGCGCCTCACGACTCAACGATCGGAGTGCTCCCGGTCAAACCGCCCCTCGGCCTCGGTCAGGTGGCGCAGCAGCACATGCGAGATCAGGTTGACGCCGATACCGCCGAACACCACCGGCAGCAGGTACAGCGCAATCGTCAGCTCGGAACTGAACCACGCATCATCGGCCAGCGACGGCGTGCTCTTGGCCTGTGCTGCCATGGACTGCAGCAGGTACACATCCACCCCCGCGATCAGCACCAGGGCCACCCCAAACCCCAGCACCGCCCAGCGCGAGATCGACCGCGTGACCAGCAGCAGCGCATAAATGCCCACCGGCAGCACCAGCGAGAACCCCACCAGCAGCCAGAACCGCAGCTCCAGAAAGACGCTGAGGCTCATGGCATGCAGGCCTGGGGTGGGCGATGGGCAAGGCTGTGCATGGCGACGTTATGACGAAGTGGCGTTGGGGTGTGGCGACTTATTTGGCCACCTGCACCTTCACCCGTGCGTTGGGCGACTCGCCAAACATCTCGGGCGCATACATGGCCTCGACGCGGCTCGGTGGCAGCGCAAAGTCGCCCGCGTTGTTCAGGCGCACGGTGTACTCCATCTTGACGGTGCCCTTGGGCAGGTACTCGTAGTAGCTGCGGAAGGACTCAAAACTGCGCTCCTCGAACGCGGGCCAGCCTGCGCCGCTCTTCTTTTCGCCCTGCGTGGCGATCTCGGAATCACGACCCAGGCCACTGCCCAGGATGGTGGCGCCACCCGGGATGGGGTCGGTGATCGCCACCCAGGTCATATCGGCCGTGGCGTTGACCTCCAGCGTCACGCGCAGCACGTCGCCCCGCGTGTACTGGCCGGCGGGCAGCGACTTGTTGGCCTGCTCCACCGGGGTGATGGTCTTCTTGATCGCATAGCCCGCCGCGAACGGGGCCTTGAGATCAATGGCCGCCACCGACTGCAGCGTGAGCCAGGGCTTGCCCGGGCCCTGGTGCGTGACGGCCAGCTGCTCCTTGCCGCCCGCCTTGCCCGCAGCACTTGCCCAAGGCAGGAACATGCCGTTGTTCTTGAGGTTGCCGGGCGATGCGGGTGCACCAAACCAGGTGATCTGATTGGGGGCGCCGGTGGCATCCGACGCCTTCACGCGGTCAACCTTGCTCCAGTCCACGCTGGCGGTGTTGCCACCCATGCTGGCCTTGGTGGTGCCCGACACGGGTGTGGCCTCGAACTTGGCGCTGAATTTTTCCAGCGCCAGGCCGCCCCACAGGTTGGCGGTGGTGGTGTGCCAGGCGCCTGCCTGCTGGCGGCTGATGAACCCGTTGGCCAGGCGGCCCATGTCGTCCTTCCAGGCCGGGTCGTCCATCACGGCCAGCATCAGGCGGGCGGTGTTCACGTCGCCGTTCTGCATCAGCCACCACCAGTAGTCGTCCTGCTCGTTGCTGAAGATGAGCTTGGTGCCCTGGAACGACAGGCGGCCGCGCAGGATCTGCAGGGCTTCGGCCAGGCGCTTGTCGCGCTCGGGCACATCGGCCACGCGCTTCAAGACATTGACCCAGTCGATCACCGTGTGGGTGGGCCACTGGTTGGGCGCGATGGTGATGCTGCTCACCATGCGGCCCTGGGCCTTGCCGTAGCGCGACAGCGCTTCGAGTGCGGCCACCTTGCGCATGTCCAGGTCCTTGCGCGGGCTCCAGAAGTTGCGCTGGATGCGGCCTTCCACAAACGCGATCAGGCCACGCTCCATGGGCGCGCGGGCCTCGTCGGGCAGTGCAAACGCGGGGTTGATGCTGGCGGCCTCGTGCGTGGCGGCCAGCACATAGGCCGTCAGGGTGTCGCTGCCCCGGTTGGCGTCGCCGTCGCGCGGCGGGAAGTAATTGGCCAGGCCATCGCTGTCGAGGTAGGTGGGCAACTGCGCCACCACGGTCTGCCACAGCGCCCCATCACGCAGGCCCACGGCCTTGCTGGTCTTTTGCTCCAGGCAGGCAAACGGGTAACGCGCCCACCAGTCGCGCACGCCGGGCAGGCCTTCGGCCAGCTTGGGCTGCAGCGACATCTTGAGGCCGCCCCGGCCGGGCAATGCGTCGGCGGGTGGGTTCACATCGAGGTTGTAGCTACCGTCCACCTGCACCAGCGTGGCCTGTTGCACCGTGAGCGGCACCGCCTGCACGATGCGCTGGCGGGCCTTGAGGGCATCGCGGGCGCCGCTGACCTGGTCCTTGGCTTCGATCTCCCACAGGATGGCCTCGGCGCGCGTTTGCGCCAGCTGCGCGGGGGCCGTTACGTCCCAGGCCACCTCACGCGCCTCTCCGGCCGGGATGTCGATGGTCTGCGGCTTCAGGTCCAGCAACGTGGCGCGTGGTGCCACCTCCACCTTCATGGCGGCCTTGGTGGTGTTGCGCAGCGTGATCTGCGCGCGGAACTGGTCGTCCTCGCGCACCAGCGGCGGCAGGCCACTGATGATCTGCAGGTCTTGCGTGGCGCGGATGCTGGTGCTGCCGGTGCCAAACAGCCCAGTGGACGCATCGGCCACCGCCACGATCTTGAAGGTGGTCAGCGCATCGTTGAGCGGCACGGTCACCTTGGCCTGGCCGTTGGCGTCGAGCTTGAGTGCGGGCTCCCACAGCAGCAGGGTGTCCAGCAACTCGCGCGTGGGCGACTTGCCCCCACCACCCCCAGCGGGCACGGCCTTCTTGCCGTAGTGGCGCCGGCCGATGATTTCCATCTGCGCGGTGGATGTCTCCACACCCCAGCTGCGGCGCTGCAGCATGGCTTCGAGCAGGTTCCAGCTGTTGTTGGGCATCAGCTCCAGCAGCGCCTGGTCCACGGCGGCCAGGGCCACTTCGGCGTTGGCGGCGGGCTTGCCGCCCGGCAGCGTGGCGGTGATGGTGACCTGGGCCTTGCCACGCACGGCGTAGCTCTCCTTGTCAGCCTGCACCTTCACATCAATTTGGTGGGCCTGTGTGCCCACGCGGATTTCAGCCACACCCAGACGGTAGGCGGGCTTGGACAGATCCACCAGCGCCGTGGGCGCCTGGTATTCCTTGCCTTCGTACCAGAACGAGGTCCACCACTCGCGCGGCGCCTTGAAGCCCCAGGTGAAGAAGCTGTACCACGGCACTTCGCGCAGGCGGCCCCGCAAGGCCAGCACGCTCACGTAGACATTGGGGCCCCAGTCGGGCTGCACCTTCAGGCTCACTGTGGGGTCCTGGCCGTTGAGCTGCACCACCTGCGTGTCGATGATGCCCTCACGTTCCACGGCCACCAGGGCCGTGGCAAAGCGGAACGGCATGCGCACCTGGAACTTGGCGGTCTCGCCGGGCTGGTAGCTCTTCTTCTCGGCCAGCAGGTCGATGCGGTCATGGTCTTCGCCGCCAAACCACAGCTCGCCCTGGCGCGTGACCCACACCGACGAAGCGGCCACGCTGGTGTTGCCGTCCTTGTCCGTGGCCGTGACCACCAGTTCCACCTCGCCCGCCTCGTCGAGCTTGGCCTCGCACAGCAACAGGCCGCGCGCGTCGCTTTTGCCGCTGCACAGTGTGCCCAGGTCCTTGGTATCGGTCTGGTTGTCGTAGCTGTAGAAGCCACCCACCATGCGCTTGCGCGTGGTGGTGGTGATGCGGGCCATGGCCTGCACTTGCAGCGCGGTGTCGGCCGCCGGCTTGCCGTTGTGTTGCAGCGCCAGCGCCTGGAAGCGGATCTTCTGGCGCGCAGACACCCAGCCCTCGGTCTTGATGCCCGCCACCACACCGGCGGGCCACAGCGTCTGCGTGCTGCGAAGGGTCTGCACCTCGCCATTGGGGTCGGCGTAGGTGGCCTCCAGCAGCAGTTCCTGCGGCTGGCGGGCCTGGGGCACATTGTCGATGGTGACCTTGCCCGCACCGTTCTTGTCGAGGGTGAGCGGCAGCTTGTCGGCAATCACGCGCGCGTCCTGGCTGGCGGTGGCCTCTTCGTCGTCGCTGTTGGCGTTGCTCTGCTCGCGCTTGCGGGGCGGGCTGAAGCGGAAGGTGTCGTAGTCGCTGAACTCCAGGGACTTGCCGCGCACCAGGGCCGACACGCGCACCGGCAGGTTGGCAGCGCCGCCACCGGCCACGTAGTTGATCTGAACGTCGGTGGGCACCGAACGCACGCGCACCAGCGCCTTTTTCTCGACCGGGGCGATGCGGCCTTCCAGCACCGGCAGGCGGAACTCCTCCACGCGGAACGAGCCCGACGCCAGGCTGCCATTCACCGTGCCGTTGCCCCCCAGCTCAACCTGATACACGCCCAGCTTGGCAGCGGGCGGAATGGCAAAGGTGCTTTGCGCACTGAGCCCCCCGGTGGCCGTGCCGCGCCACACGAGGGGTTGGGTGAACTGCTGGCCGCTGCCCAAGTGGGTGATGACGAGGGTATCGGGACGCGATGCCGACAGGGCAAAACCCTGGCGCGTTTCGGCGCGCAGCAGGTGCTTCATCGACACGGTTTCGCCCGCGCGGAACAGCGTGCGATCGAAGATGGTGTGGACGCGCTCGTCCGGCGAGGGTGCCCGGCTGGTGGGCACATTGAAGCGCCAGGGCTCGATGCCCCGCTGCCAGTCGCTCCAGGTGAAGGCCATGTCCTCCACGCCATCCACCCCCTTGTGGCGCGCGCTCACAAAGTACGACTGGCCGACCTCGTCCTCAGAATTGGAATTGCAGCCGGGCGGTTCGGACGAAAGGCCCTCCACACGGGCAATACCCTGTGCGTCGGTCACGGCCTGCGCCAGTTCGTTGCCTCGGCAGTCCGACACGCGCACCGTGGCGCCCTGCACGGGCTGGCCCTTGTCCAGCGTGGTGACCCAGGCCATGGCGTTTTCGCGGCCCAGCTTGAAATGCACCCCCAGGTTGGTCACCAGCGCCGAGGTGCGCACGTACATCGTGCGGCCTTCGCCATGGCGGTCGTCCAGCAGCGAGGCGCCGAGCTTTTGCGACGCGATCTCCACCACATGGAAGCCGGGTGTGAGCGGAATGCCCACCACCTCGAACGGGCGCGGGTCGTTGCTCGATGGCTTGGGCAGGTCCAGCGTCTTGACGCCGCCCTTGCCTGCCAGCAGCGACAGCATGCGCGACTGCACGTATTCCTTGTCGTCATCCAGCACCTTGGGCAGGGGGCCGGTCACGTCCTGGCGCGCCTGCTTGCGGTTGACCACGTAACTGTCATAGCGCTGCACCTTGCGAAACCAGGCAATGATGTCCGCGTCGGTGCGGGGCTTGAGCGTGCTCACCTTGCCCGCCGGTGCGGTGGCTGTCGCAACACCCGCTTGCAGGCCCTGCACGCGCAGGGCAGCCTCCACGTTGCGCAGCGTCACGGGCAACAGCGCAGGCGGGTTGTCCGACGCGGGGCCTTCGGCAAAACGCTCCACGATGCCAAATGGCGCCGCTGCAAACTTGGCCAGCGGCGGCATGCCGCCAGTGGACACCTTGAGCGGGAAGTTGTCCGCATTGCGCAGCGCGCGGCCCGAGGCGTCCTTGAAGTCCTTGGGCAGCTCGATGGTGAAAGCGGTGTTCTCGGCCAGCGGCGCGTTGAACTGCAGGCTGTTGACCAGGGCATCGGCCTGGGCACCTTCTGCGCCGCCATCGATCTGGGGCTTGAGGGTTTCCTTGGCGGACTTGAGGCGAATGGCAGCCGCCAGCTTGCGCGGCACGGGCGCATTGAACGACAGCATCATCGGCCGGATCGGCAGGCAGGCAGCCTGGGCGTTTTCGCGCTCGCAGCTGAACTCGGCCGAGAACGGCTCACGCACCTTGAAGTCAAAGCGTTTTTCCACCGTGTTGGCGACTCCGCTGGGGGTGGCCACCCCCTTGCCGAACACGATCTGCATGCGCGAGCCCGAGGTGAACCGGCGGTTGCAGGCCAGTGTGGCAAAGGACAGGGGCTCGCGTGCTGCGTCTTTCTCCAGGCCCAGGCCCTTGAGGATTTCGGCGCGCTGCGCCCCCTCGATCAAACGCACGGGGATGCGCTCGCCCACGCCTTCGGCCGTGCACCACACGTTGCTCTGCACGCTGGCCGTGGTGGCCGGACCATTGAGGAACAGCACAAAGAACTGCTCTTCGTCGATCTGCTCGTAGGTGCTGGGGCGGAGGTTCTGCACAAATGGCCCGCCGCTATTGAACTGATAGCTCTTGGCGCCCGTCAGTTCTGCGCCAGCGGGCGATTTGAAGCCCGGCTTGACGCTGGCGGTGCAACGCACGCCTGGCGGCAGGTCGCGCTCGAAGTCAAACACCCACTCGCGCTCGCCAGTCCAGCGGCCCGTGCCCTTGGTCACACTGGCGTCGCTGCAGCTCAGGCTCAGCGGCGCGGCCGCCTTGGGGTCCCCAAAATTGACCGCAGCAGCGTCGAACTTGGCCACCGCCTGGCGCACGCGCGCCACCTCGCCCTGGGGCGAGAAGCTGGTGATCTGCAGGGCCTGGGCCCCCCAGGCCACCAGAGACAGGCTGGCGGCCAACATCCATTTTTTTGCGTTCACGCTATCCCCTCCGAAGGAACCGGCAAGCGTAACAAAGTGCCATGTCGCCCGGGTGTGTGTTGCAAGCACTTACGTATCGGCCGGGCAAGCCGTCATCACCCGCGCCCGACGACGCGCCGATGGGGCCATGTCCTACCCGCTGGGAACGCTCAGCGCCCAAAGATGGTGGCTTCGTTTTACCCCACGCACCACCCAGGAGCGCCCATGGCACGACCCCCTACCTCGCGCAGCGCGGCCCACAAATCGCCGTCTGCCCTGCCTTCTTCCACCCAGTCCGATAACTTTCGCGGCAACGCGGGCGAGCTGCAGCAACAGGCGGGCGGCAAACACCCGGTGCTGACCACGCAGCAGGGTATTCCGGTTGCCGACAACCAGAACTCGCTGCGCACTGCGCCGCGCGGCCCCACGCTACTCGAAGACTTCATCCTGCGCGAGAAGATCACGCACTTTGACCATGAACGCATTCCCGAGCGCATCGTGCATGCACGGGGCACGGCAGCCCATGGTTTCTTTGAACTCACGCACTCGCTCAAGAAGTACACCACCGCCAAGGTGCTGACCGACATCGGTGTACAGACCCCTGTATTCACCCGCTTTTCGACCGTAGCCGGGGGCGCAGGCTCGGTGGACACGCCGCGCGACGTGCGAGGCTTTGCCGTCAAGTTCTACACGCCAGAAGGCAACTGGGACCTGGTGGGCAACAACATCCCCGTGTTCTTCATCCAGGACGCGATGAAGTTCCCGGACCTGGTGCACGCCGTGAAGATGGAGCCCGACCGGGGCTTTCCGCAGGCGGCCAGCGCGCACGACACCTTCTGGGACTTTGTCTCGCTGATGCCCGAAACCCTGCACATGGTGATGTGGGCCATGAGCGACCGCACCATTCCCCGCAGCCTGCGCATGATGGAAGGTTTTGGCGTGCACAGCTTCCGCCTGCTGAACGCGGCGGGCGAGAGCACGTTTGTGAAGTTCCACTGGCGGCCCAAGCTGGGCATCCAGTCCACCGTGTGGGACGAGGCCGTCAAGCTGCAATCGGCCGACAACGACTACCACCGGCGCGACCTGTTCGAAGCCATCGAGGCGGGCGACTTTCCCGAGTGGGAGCTGTCGGTGCAGCTGTTCACTGAGCAGGATGCCGAACGCTTCCCGTTTGACCATCTCGACCCCACCAAGCTCATCCCCGAAGAACTGGTGCCCCTGCAGCCCATTGGCCGCATGGTGCTCAACCGCTGGCCCGACAACTTTTTTGCCGAGACCGAGCAGGTGGCGTTCTGCCCCGCCAACGTGCCGCCCGGCATCGACTTCAGCAACGACCCCCTGCTGCAGGGCCGCCTGTTCTCGTACCTGGACACGCAGCTGTCCCGCCTGGGCGGGCCCAACTTTGCGCAGATCCCCATCAATGCCCCCAAGTGCCCGTTCCACAACATGCAGCGCGACGGCCACATGCAGATGCAGGTGCCCAAGGGCCGCGTCAACTACGAACCCAGCAGCCTGCAGCCTGACACGCCCCGCGCCTCGCTCGCGCAAGGCTTTCGCCACTTCGCGCAGGCCGACGATGGCGTGAAGGGCCGCGTGCGCGCCGAGAGTTTTGCCGACCACTACAGCCAAGCGCGCATGTTCTACCGCAGCCAGAGCCCGCTGGAGCAGGCGCACATGGCCTCGGCGCTGGTGTTCGAGCTGTCCAAGGTCGGCACACCCCATGTGCGCGAAGCGGTGGTGGGCCATCTGCTGCATGTGGACGCAGACCTGGCCCAGCGCGTGACCGATGGCCTGGGACTGCCAGCACTGCCCCCTGCACCGGCCACCACCGAGCCGGTGCAGGACCTGCCCCTGTCGCCCGCCCTGCGCATCATCGACCGCATGAAGCCCACGCTGCAGGGTCGCTCCATCGGCATTCTGGTGGCCGACGGCTCCAACGGCGCCTCGGTGGCCAACCTGCGCAAGGCGCTGGAGAAAGTCGGCGCCACCGTGAAGATCGTGGCCCCCAAGGTGGGCGGTGCCGTGCTGAAAGACGGCACGCTGCTGCCCGCCGACGGTCAGCTGGCGGGCACACCATCGGTGGTGTTTGACGCCGTGGCCTCCATCCTGTCGCCCGACATGGGCGCACAGCTGGCCAAGGAGGCGGCGGCCGTGGACTGGTTCCGCGACGCGTTCGGCCACCTCAAGGCCATTGCTGCCTGCAAGGGCACCCGAGCCATCCTGCAGGCCGGTGGTATCGAGCCCGATGCAGGCGTGGTGGACCCGGCCGACGCCCAGGGTTTCATCGCCGCTGCCCAGACCCGCCACTGGGAGCGTGAACCCAAAGTGCGCACCCTGGCCTGAAGCCCCACCTTTTCGTTCACCCCACCACCCCAAGGAGCCCCCATGCCCAAAAGCCACTACGACAGCCATCAACTCGACGACCTCGTCCTGCAGATGATGGAGACCGAACTCGGCGGCGAACAGGTGTACCGCACCGCGCTCACCTGCGCCATCAACCCCGACCTGAAGAAGGAGTGGCAAGGCTATCTCGAAGAAACGCTGGCGCACCAGAACGTGGTGCGCGGCATCTGCGATGCGCTGGGCCTGGACCCTGATACGCAGTCGCCCACGCGGGCCGTGGTCAAGCACATTGGCACGTCCCTGGTGCAGGCGATGCAGCTGGCCAAAAAGTCTGGCAGCCCCGACGCTGCACAGCTGGTGGCCTGCGAATGTGTGGTGCACGCGGAGACCAAGGACCACGCCAACTGGGAACTGCTGGGCCAGGTCGCCAAGGTGGCCACGGGCGATGTGGGCCACACCCTCAAGGTAGCGCACAAGGCCGTGGAAAAAGACGAGGACCACCACCTGTACCACACCAAAGGCTGGTGCCGCGAGCTGGCCATTCAGGCCCTGGGCATGCCCGCCGTGCTGCCCCCGCCCGAGGAGGTCAAGAACGTGGAGACCGCCATTGGCGCATCGCGCGCCGAGCAGCAGCGCACGGCCATGCTGTGACCGGGTTGCGGGGCTGCACGACGACAGGCCCGAGGCAGTAAACGCTCCTAAAAATATAGCTGCAAGCGCTTTATGTACTAGCGCCTGCAGCTATTTTTGCTTGATTTTCATGCAAAACATGCTTCTCAGGCCAACGGCGGCGGGGTCTCCTGCGGCAACTCTGCAGCGCCGGGGGCTTCGGCCAATGTGGCCAGCCCTTTGCCGCTGCGCTTGCTGGTGTACAGCGCCCGGTCAGCACGGTCCATGAGCGCGGGCATGGATTCCACAGCAGGGCCCTGGAACAAAGCGACCCCAACGCTTGCGCCGGTCAGCACGTGTTGGCCACTGTCGAGTCCAATGGGTGCCACCAGCGCTGCCAGCACCTTGTGGGCCAGTTCCATGGCGGCCTCCGGGGACGCCACAGCGTTCAGCACCAGTGCAAATTCGTCGCCGCCCAGGCGGGCGGCGGTGTCATTGGCGCGGGCCAGCCCGGCCAGACGCTGCGCCACACGCACCAGCACCTGGTCGCCACTGCCATGCCCCAGGCTGTCATTGACCGCCTTGAAACCATCCAGGTCCACCAGCAGCAACGCGCCCGCACGGTGGTCACGGTAGGCCGTCAGCACCGCCTGCGACAACCGGTCTTCAAACAGGCGCCGGTTGGGCAGCCCCGTCAGGCGGTCGTGGCTGGCCAGGGCCAGCACCTGCTGGTGGGCGCGCACCAGCCGTGCGCTCAACAGCCCCAGCACCAGCGCGAACGCGTAGGCCAGCATCACCACCAGCGCGGGTGCACGGCCTGCAGCCCCCCAGCCGCCGGTGGGGACCGCGCCCAGGATCCAGCTGCCGCCGCCCGGCAACGGCACATCGAGCGTGGCCGGCTCCTCGTCGAACAACTGAGGGCGGCCGATGAACACCGCGCCCTGCGCGCCCATGGCGTCCAGGCCGCGTGCCGCCACCTGAAAACCCATCTGGTCAGAGTTCAGGCCCACATCGGCGAACAGGGTGTCGGCATTGACGGTGAGCGACACGATGCCCCAGTACCGTGGCCCGCCCACCGGTGCACGCCCCGGCGGGTGGGCCAGAAACACCGGCGTGCGGCTGATGATGCCGAGCCCCCCTTGCACCAGCGGAATGGGACCTGCAACGACGGTGCGGCGGGTCTGGATGGCCCGCTCCACCGCGCCACGCTGCTGCGGGTTGTCCAGGTACCGCAGGCCAATCGCTCGCTCATTGCCCACGCGCGGGTACACATCGCTGATGACGTTGTCGGGCGCCAGAGCCAGGTTGCGGATATTGCGCTGGTGCTCCAGCAGGCGGCCCACCACGGTGGCAAAGATGTCGGGCGACATGCTGCCCTGTGCGGCAATGAAGGCGGATACCGTTTCGGGCACCGACAGCGTGCTCTGCAATTGCCTGTCCAAGCGGTCGCGGATCTGCAGCAGGTGGCTTTGCGCCTGCGCAGCAATCTCGGCGCGTGCCTTGGTGTGGGAGATATCGATGACCACCCAGGCCAGCAAGGCGGCCAGTGTGCTGCTGCACACGCCCACCGCGAGGGGCAGGTACCGGTGATGGATCCAGTTCGAAGGGAGGCGGCTGGTGGGCATGAATGAGGTCCGGGATGGGTGCCGGATGGTGCCATGGTCTGTGCAGACCGGCCAGCACCGACTGCGCAAGGCGGCCGCTTTGGAGACACCCAGCCGGTCGGTGAGACGGCCCCTTGTGACCACAGCCCCACAGCACGGACAGCACGTACCACACGCACAGCACGCACCGCCGGTGATGCGAATGCGGGCGGGGTCAGGCGGCTTCGCAGCAGCCCTCCCCGTCCTTTATTGCGCTACAAACCCGCTGGTCTTGATGATGCGCGTCCAGGCCTCGGTGTAGGCCTTCTCGCGCGTGGCCAGCTGCTGGGGCGACATGTAGCCCACTGTGAGGCCCATGGCGGTGAGGTGCTCGCGCACATCGGGCTGGGCCACCACCTTGGCCAGCGCGTTCGAGAAGTCGGTGATGAACTTTTGCGGCGTGCCGGTGGGTGCGTAGATGCCGTAGTACGGGAGGTCTTCAAAGCCCTTGAGACCCATCTCGTCGAACGTGGGCACGTCGGGCATGGAGGCCTGGCGCTTGGTGCCCAGCACGCCCACCACGCGTACCTTGCCGGCCTTGTGGTTTTCCATGAAGTCCTGCACCGAGGCCACGCCCGCGCTGATCTGGTTGCCCAGCATGTCAGCCATCATGGGGGCGCTGCCCCGGTACGGTGCCGAGACCAGGTCCAGCTGGTACTTTTGCCCGACCAGCTTGACCAGAAACTCTGGAGTGGAAGCTGGCGCAGGAATACCCACCGCGCCCTTGCTGCCACCGGCCGTCTTGACCCACTGCACGTATTCGGTGAACGACTTGGCCGGCGTGCCGCCCGACACGGCAAACGCATTCACAAACGTGGCAAAACCGCCCACCGCCACAAAGTCGCGCGCGGGTTCGTAGCCGGGGTTCTTCACCACCTGGGGCAGGATGGAGATGGTGTGGTCGTGCGTGAGGAACAGCGTGGTGCCGTCGGGCGCCGAGGCCTTGAGTGCCTGCGCGGCAATCTGGCCGCCCGCGCCGGGGCGGTTTTCGACCACCACGGGCTGGCCCAGCTCGTCCTTGAGCTTCTCGGACAGCGTGCGCGCAATGGCGTCCGTGCCGCCGCCGGGAGGAAAGCCCACAAGCAGGCGAATGGGCTTGGCCTGCTGGGCAGACGCCAGGCCCACGGCCAGCGCGGCGCCCACAAAAGCACCTGTGCGTACAAGGCGGGACAGCAGATTACGGCGGGAAGTCATTGTCATGGCGGAACTCGTTGATTTGAATGGTGTGGCTGCGGGGCGCGACCGTACAACAAGCACGGTTCAGGCCAGCGGCAGCCGCGCAAGGGCCGCCCCGCCGCGCTGGCTGCGTCTCCCTTCCCGAATTGCACAGCAATTCGAGAGAAGGGGGATGGCGCGCAGCGCCTCAGGGGGTTGACTCATTTTTCCAGGCGGGCGCGGTGGCGCGCCAGCTGGGCACGCACCTGCGCCGGGGCCGTGCCGCCCAGCGTGTTGCGGGCGTTGAGCGAGCCGCGCAGGCTCAGGCACTCGTACACATCCTTCTCGATGGCAGGGTGAAAGCCCTGCAGCACGGTCAGGGGCAACTCCGACAGATCACACGCATGGGTGGTGGCCGCCTTCACGGCGTGGGCCACCGTCTCGTGCGCATCGCGGAAGGGCAGGCCCTTCTTGACCAGGTAGTCGGCCAGGTCGGTGGCCGTGGCATAGCCCTTGAGTGCGGCCTGCTCCATGGCCTGGGCGTTGACGGTGATGCCGCCCTCTTTCTTGCCCGTGGCGGGGTTCAACTGGCCGCCGACCATCTCGGCGAAGATGCGCAGCGTGTCCTTGAGCGTGTCCACGGTGTCGAACAGCGGTTCTTTGTCTTCCTGGTTGTCCTTGTTGTAGGCCAGGGGCTGGCCCTTCATCAGCGTGATCAGGCCCATCAGGTGACCGACCACGCGGCCCGTCTTGCCGCGCGCCAGTTCCGGCACGTCGGGGTTTTTCTTCTGCGGCATGATCGACGAGCCGGTGGTGAAACGGTCGGCGATCTTGATGAAGCCGAAGTTCTGGCTCATCCAGATGATGAGTTCTTCGGACAGGCGGCTCACGTGCACCATGCACAGGCTGGCGGCGGCGGTGAATTCGATGGCGAAGTCGCGGTCGCTCACGGCGTCCAGGCTGTTCTGGCACACCACGGGGGACCCGTTCGCATCCACCATGCCCAGGGTTTTTGCGACGCGCTCGCGGTCCAACGGGTAGGTGGTACCGGCCAGGGCCGCGCTGCCTAGGGGTAGCACGTTGGTGCGGCGGCGCACGTCGGCCATGCGCTCGGCGTCGCGCTTGAACATCTCCACATAGGCCAGCATGTGGTGGCCAAAGCTCACGGGCTGGGCCACCTGCAGGTGGGTGAAGCCGGGCAGGATCACCTCGACGTTCTGCTCGGCCACATCGACCAGCGACACCTGCAGCTCTTTGAGCAGGTCGCCGATCAGGTCGATCTCGCCGCGCAGCCACAGGCGCACGTCGGTGGCCACCTGGTCGTTGCGGCTGCGGCCGGTGTGCAGGCGCTTGCCAGCGTCGCCCACCAGCTGGGTCAGGCGGGCTTCGATGTTCAGGTGCACGTCTTCCAGGTCCAGCTTCCACTCGAAGGCGCCGGACTCGATTTCCGACGTGATCTGGGCCATGCCGCGCTGGATGGAGGCGTGGTCTTCGGCACCGATGATGCCCTGTGCGGCCAGCATCTCGGCGTGCGCCAGGCTGCCGGCAATGTCGGCCTGCCACAGGCGCTTGTCGAAGAAAACGCTGGAGGTGTAGCGCTTGACCAGGTCGCTCATGGGCTCGGAAAACAGCGCCGACCAGGCCTGGGCCTTGGTGTCGAGCTGGTTGTGGGACGGCGCAGAGTCGGCGCTGGTGGCTTGGGCTTTGGACATAAGGAGGGCAATAATCCGGTGGTTCAGACACCCGGACTGTCCGGATGCCGCAATGCAAAACACCCAAATTTTATCGACCCAGCCCCCGCCGCCGGATTCCGCCCTGCCAGACAGGCCAGCGCGCAGCGTGCGGGCCGCTGCGGGCGCCGGGCCGGGCGGGCAGCCGCCACGTGGGCGGGCCCTGGTGTTCGATGCCTGCCAGGTCGGTGTGGTGCTGCGGGCCGTGCTGTTTGTGGAGGTGGTGGTGGGCGTGGGTGCCATGTATGGCGCCAGCAGCCCCGTCGAATGGCTGGCCAGCCTGGCACTGCTGACCGGCGGCGCGCTGCCGGCCACGCTGGTGTGGCTGATCACGGCCTGCAGCCTCAAGACGGTGCTGCAACGCCTGTCCACCGCGCAGCAATATGCCGCCGGGGTGCTGCTGGGGGCCGTGGCCGGTGCCTATGCCTGCGCCATGCTGGCGCTGGTGGGCCTGTCGGCATCGCCGCCGTGGCTGGCCAGCGCAGCGACAGGCGCGTTGCTGGCGGCCATGCTGGTGGCAGCGCTGGTGCTGCGCGCCCGGGGCCGCACCCCGGCCGCCACCACGGCGCGCCTGACCGAGCTGCAGTCGCGCATCCGCCCGCATTTTTTGTTCAACACACTCAACAGCGCCATTGCGCTGGTGCGTGAGGAGCCGGCCAAGGCCGAGTCGCTGCTCGAAGACCTGTCGGACCTGTTCCGCGTGGCCCTCATCGAGCAGGGCGAATCGACCACGCTGGCCGAGGAGATCACCCTGGCGCGCCGCTACCTGGGCATTGAGCAGGTGCGCTTTGGCAAGCGCCTGCAGGTGCAGTGGAACCTGGACCCACGCACCGACAGCGCGCGCCTGCCGCCGCTGCTGCTGCAGCCGCTGGTGGAAAACGCCGTCAAACATGGCGTGGAGCCCAGCGCCCGGGGCGGCAAGCTGCGCGTGCTGACCGAGCTGCGCGGCACCCGCGTGGTGGTGCGCATCACCAACACCCTGCCCCCCAAAGAGGGCAAAACCGGCAAACACGACGAGCCCAGCACGCGGGGCCATGGCATCGCACTGGCCAACGTGCGCGCGCGGCTGGCCTTGCTGCATGACGTGCAGGGCGAATTCACCGCTGGCGTGCAGGACGGGCTGTACCAGGTGCGCATCACATTGCCCGCCGCCGACCCCACCCCTGCCGCCCGCCCGCGCACGCCCTTGCGCGGGCGTGGCGACCTGCGGGGCGGCTACCGCCGAGGCGCGGTGGCGCCGACCGAACCTACCCCTTCCAAACCCCATGAACATCCTGATCGTTGACGACGAAGCCCTGGCGCGCAGCCGCTTGCGCACCCTGCTGTCCGACTGCTCGGACATCCAGCGCTGCACGGTGGCAGAGGCCTCCAACGCCGCCGAGACCATGGCGCTGCTGGGCCCCACCGGGGGGCGTGGGTACGACCTGGTGCTGCTGGACATCCACATGCCCGGCCAGGACGGCCTGGCACTGGCCCATGCACTGCAGGCCCTGCCCCAGCCCCCGGCCGTGGTGTTTGTGACGGCCCACGCCGACCACGCAGTGAGCGCGTTCGAGCTGGATGCCGTGGACTACCTGACCAAACCCGTGCGCCGCGAGCGCCTGCAGCAGGCCCTGGCCAAGGTGCAGCGCACCAGCCGCCCCGCAGGACCCAGTGCCGTGCCCAGCCTGCCCGAGGGCGAGACCCTGCTGATCCAGGACCGGGGCCGCACCGAACGCCTGCCGCTGACCGAGGTGCTGTACTTCAAGGCCGAGCAGAAATACGTGACCGTGCGCACCACCACGCGCAGCTACATCATGGACGGCTCGCTGAGCGAGCTGGAAGCCAAGTTTGCACCGCGCTTCCTGCGCATCCACCGCAATGCGCTGGTGGCGCGCCGCGCCGTGCGCGCGCTGGAAAAGCACTACGACCCTGAGGAGGGCGAAGGCTGGGCGGTGCGGCTGCAAGGCTCGACCGAACTGCTGGCGGTGTCGCGGCGGCAGGTGGCGGCCGTGCGCGAGGAGCTGGCGCGCTAGCAGCAGGGCTGCACAGGCCTTTGAGGGCCTTGGAACACCCCTACAGATATTTTTTGAACCATTTTGGCCGCCAGTGCTAGTTCCATATGCCTGAGAAGCTATCAATTAGATAGCAAATCTCCTGTGACTGCAGGCGGTGCGGCCACCAGCCGCCCCAGCGCCTCCACGCCCACAGGCGGCTGTGCCAGCCAGGGCAGCACGTAGGTACGCTGCGCCAGACCGCTGGCGATGCGCGCGGCCTGCTGTTGCTCGCCCGCCAGCCGGGCCTGCAGCAAGGGGTCGCTGGTGCCGGTGGCCGCCACGCTTTTGTTGATGACCCAGGCCCAGGGCTCGATGCGGGCGCGGCGCAGGTCGTCCTGCAGCGCGGCGGCTTGGCTCACGGGCGTGACCTCGGACAGCGTGACGATGACCACATGGGTCATGTCGGCGTCTTGCAAGCGCATCAGCGGCGTGATGATGTGCTTGGCGTTCACGTTGCCTTCGTACTGCTGCGTCATCTGCCGGTGGTAGGCGCCGGTGGCGTCCATCAGCAGCAGGCTGTGGCCGGTGGGCGCCGTGTCCAGCACCACAAAGGCGCTGCGGGCCTCGTTGACCACGCGGCTGAAGGCGTGGAACACGGCTACCTCTTCGGTACAGGGCGATCGCAGGTCTTCCAGCAGCAGGGCGCGGCCCGCGTCGTCCAGCGCCTTGCCGCGTGTGGCCATGATCTTGTCGATGTAGGCCTGGGTCTCGGCGTGCGGGTCGATGCGCCCCACCTTCAGGCCCGGCAGGCTGCCATCGAGCTGGCTTTGCACATGGGCCGCCGGGTCGGTGGTGGTGAGGTGCACGCTGTGCCCACGCTGCACCAGGCCCACGGCCAGCGCGGTGGCGATGGTGGTCTTGCCCACGCCGCCCTTGCCCATCACCATGATGAGGCCGTGGCCCTTGGCGGCCAGCGCGTCGGCCAGGGATGACAGCGGTTCTGCCTGCAACAGCACACCCGCCGTGGCAGCAGGCGCGCCCAATGGCACATCGCCACCGCCCAGCAATGCCCGCAGCGCAGGCAGGCCCACGGTGTCGAAGGCACGCAGCGGCACCTCGTCGCGCGGCAAATGCGCCAGCGCATCGGGCATCTGGTCCATGGCTTCGCGGCCCAGGGCCTCGATGGCGTCGGCCGCCGCGTCCTGCCCCGGCTGGCTGGCATGGAACACGCCGTTGATGGCCAGGCGCTGGTTGGCCAGGCCCAGGGCGCGCAGCTCCCGCGCGGTGCGCGCGGCCTCTTGCATGGGGCGGGGGTCGGGGCGGGTGACCAGCACCACGGTGGTCAGGGCCGGGTCGCTCAGCGCGGCCAGGGCGGCGTTGAAGCGCGCCTCCTGCATCTTGAGGCCCGAGTGCGGCCCCAGGCACGAGGCGCCCCGATCATTGCCGGCCAGGAATCCGGTCCAGGCCTTGGGCAGGCTCAGCAGGCGCAGCGTGTGGCCGGTGGGTGCCGTGTCGAAAACCACATGGTCGAACACATGGCCGGTGTCACTGCCCTCGCTGGCCAACAGCGCGGCAAATTCGTCAAATGCAGCGATCTCGGTGGTGCAGGCGCCCGAGAGTTGCTCGCGCACTGTCGCGCGTTCATCGCTGGTGGCGGTGGCCTCCAACTGCGCCAGCACACGCTGGCGGTAGGCCTCGGCGGCGGTATCGGGGTCGATGTTGAGCATGTGCAGCCCCGGCACCCCGGGCACGGCCACCGGCTGGTTGGACAGCGGCACGCCCAGCATTTCATCCAGGTTGGAGGCCGCATCGGTGCTGACCAGCAGCACCTGGCGACCCGCATCTGCCAGGACGATGGCCGCAGCCGTGGACAGCGATGTCTTGCCCACCCCACCCTTGCCCGTGAAGAAAAGGAAACGCGTGGGCTGGGCGAGCAGTCCGAGGGAGATGGGGGTAGCGTGTGGGGCAGTCATGGGCCCAGCATGGCAGAACCGTCCGGCACTGCCTTGAGCCAGGTCAAGTGCGTCAGTGCGCGTGCGCCGCCCCGCTCACCAGCGTGACCACCGCCATGCCGGCAATCAGCCAGGCAATCTGCAACACGGTTTCGCGCGCGGTCAGGCGTTTTTGCAGCTGGGGGATCAGGTCGGCGAGCGCCACGTACACAAAACTGCTCGACGCCACGGCCAGGAAGTACGGCAAAAAGTCTTGCAACTGCCCCACCAGGAAGTAGCCCACCACCCCGCCCAACGCCGTCACGGCCCCCGCCAGCGACACCTTCACCAGCGCCATGCGGCGGTTGGGGCTGGTCTGGCGCAGCACCACCAGGTCGCCCATGTGGTGCGGCACCTCATGCGCGAGCACCGACACGGCGGCAATCACCCCCAGGCGAATGTCGGCCATGAAGGCCGAGGCGATCAGGATGCCATCGCCAAAACAATGCACGCTGTCGCCCGTGAGCACCGCCCAGCCTCCCGAGCGCGGGCCGTGGTGGTGGTGCGCGTGGCCGTGGTCATGGCCGGTTTCGTGGCCATGGTCATGGTGGGCATGGTGAGCATGGCTATGGGCAGCGGTCTCTGCGTGGCTGTGTTCATGCCCGTGGTGCCACAGTTCCGCCTTGTCCAGCAAAAAGAAGAACACCACACCCACCAGCAGGGTGGCAAACAGGTCATGGGCGCCCGCCTGGCTCTCGAACGCCTCGGGCAACAGGTGCATGAAGGCCGTGGCCAGCAAGGCACCCGCGGCCAGGCTGAGCAGGTGCTGCGGCCCCACGCTGTCGCTCCGCCCACCCAGGCCCAGCCGCATGAGCAAGGCGGCCAGCCACACGCTGCCGATACCAGCGGCCAGTGTGGCCAGAATGATTGCTACCAAAGTCATAGCTTGTTGCGCTTTATCTTTAAGCCTTGGCTCATTTTTTTTTCAGGATCTGCACGCCCGATGCAAGATGAAAAAAGCCGCCCCGGGTATGGGGCGGCTGCGGGTGGCCTGGTGGGCCGGGGGTTTGTGCATCAAACCACACCGTGCGTCTTGAACCAGGCCAGCGCACGCTTCCAGCCGTCTTCGGCCGCTTCCTTGCGGTAGCTGGCGCGGTAGTCGGCATGGAAGGCATGCGGTGCATCGGGGTACACCACAAATTCCGACGCCTTGGCCTGTGGCGAGCCACTGGACAGGGCCGCTTTCATCTTATCAACCGTGTCAAGGGGGATGCCGGTGTCTTTTTCGCCATACAGGCCCAGCACCGGCGCCTTGAGGATGGGCGCCAGGTCCACAGGGTGCTTGGGGGTGAGCTCGCTCGCTTGCCCCACCAGCCGCCCGTACCATGCCACGCCGGCCTTGACGGGGCCGTGTGCGGCATACAGCCAGGTGATGCGGCCACCCCAGCAAAAGCCGGTGATCCCCACCCGGGCGCCATCGCCCCCGTTGGCTGCGGCCCATGCCACAGCGCCGTCCAGGTCGGCCATCACCTGGGCGTCGGGCACCTTGGACACCACTTCAGCCATCAGCTTGGCAATGTCGGTATAGGTGGTGGCATCGCCCTGGCGCGCGTACAGCTGTGGAGCAATGGCCAGGTAACCCGCCTTGGCAAAGCGGCGGCAGGTGTCGGCGATGTATTCGTGCACGCCAAAAATTTCCTGGATCACCAGCACCACGGGCAGGCCGGTCTTGCCAGCCGGTGCTGCGCGGTAGGCCGGCACCTTGAAGCCATTGACCGTGAAGCTCACTTCCCCCACCGTCAGGCCGTCTGCCGGCGTGGCAATGGCCGTCTGCGCCATGATGGGGGCGGCCGCCGCCGCATAACCCAGGCCCAGCGCTGCCTGCAGCGCAGTGCGGCGCGTGGCGCCCGCTTCGGTGGTGCGGCCCGGCAACAGCGCCTGGGCGTCGGCATGGAGGTCGTCATTGAACATCGGTTTTCTCCAAAAAAAGGGGGGATGGGCCACGGGGTGGAAACTGCCAGCCCCGGAGTCTATGGGGTTTGCACCGCCTCCGCATTTTCGGATACCGAAAAACGGGGAGCACTGCTAGACTTTCCGCGAGCACCGTCGCCGTGGGCATGCGCCACCGACCCGCTACCGCGCAAACGCCTGCTCGCCCGCCCACATTTGCTTTTTTCTTTCTTCGTCCACCCGCCCACTTCCCGCAGACCACCCGCACCGGCCCGAGCGCATGCCCCCTCATCCCACACCACTCCCCCTGCGCGGACAGCTGCTGGTCCGACTGGTGGTCGGGATTTGCGGCGCGGGGGGCTTGGGGTTGCTGACCTGGGCGCTGGCCCGCCAAAGCATGGACCCAGCCATGCGACTGGCCAGCGCGGGTGCCGGGCTGGCGCTGGTGGCCAGTGCGGTGCTGTGCTGGTGGCTGAGCCTCCGGTTGCTGGCGATGCATGCCACCGCCAGGGCCGCCCAGGATGCTGCGCAGCGGGCTACCAACCAGCTGTGCGCCACGCTGGACATCCTGCCCGACGGGCTGGCCATCTACGACGCTGACGACCGCTTGGTGCTGTGCAATCCCCGGTACCGGGAAGTCAGCCCCGGCACCACCATGGCGGTCGATTACGGCACCCGCTTTGAAGACGTGCTGCGCCGCGCTGCCGAATCCGGCCACATCGTGGCTGCGCGGCAGGACACCAATGCCTGGCTGGCCGACCGCATGGCCCGCCATCGCTCGCCCGGCCAGCCCGAGGTGCAGGAGGTCGAGGGCGACCGCTGGATGCTCATCACCGAGCGCCTGCAAGAGGGGGGCGGCATGGTGGTGCTGCGCGCCGACATCACGGACGCAGTGCACAAGGAACGTGCACTCAAGCAGGCCCTGCACGACGCCGAACGTGCCGAACGCAGCCTGCGCGAGGCCGTGAATGCCATGCCCGCCGGGCTGGACATCTATGACGAGCAAGACCGGCTGGTGCTGTGCAATGACCAGATGGCCCGCCTGCGTCCGCACCTGCCCGTGGCTGAGTCCCTGGGCAAGACGTATGAGGAACTGCTGCGCGAGGGCCTGCGCTACGGCATCCCCGAGGAGGCCAAAGACCAGGAAGAGCTCTGGCTGGCGCATGAGCTGGCCATCCGGGGCCATCGGCCCGGCCCCGAAGTGCGCCACTACCCCAACGGCACGTGGATGCACATGCACGAATGCCGCACCCCGTCCGGCATGACGGTGTGCGTGCGCCTGGACATCAGCGACCTGATCGAACAGCGCCAGAAGGTCGAGACCGCCCGACAGGAAAGCCAGCGCATGCGCCAGCTGCTGGAGCGCGCGGTGGAGGCCCTGCCCGTGGGCATCGAGATCTTCGACGAGCAGGACCGGCTGGTGCTCTACAACCAGCAGCTGTCCCGCATGTATCCGTACATCAACTATGCGGACCACCTGGGCAAGGGTTTTGTGGACATCCTGCGCTATTCGGTCTCGCGCGGCCTGATCCCTTCGGCCAAGGGGCGCGAGGAGGCATGGATCGCAGAGCGCCTGTCAGAGCACGGCAGCAGCACATCCACCCTGGTGCAGCGTCTGAGCGATGGCCGCTGGATCAACATCTACGAAACCCGCACCCCCGAGAACTACGTCGTGGCCGTACGGCTGGACATCACCAACCTCATCGAGCAGCGCCAGGCCCTGGAGGCCGCGCAGCAGGCGGCGCAGCAGGCCCGCCAGCTGCTGCAGGACGCCGTGGAGTCCCTGCCAGAAGGTTTTGCCCTGTTCGATGCAGAAGACAAGCTGGTGGTGTGCAACGCACAGTACCGGCGCCTGTACCCCATCTCGGCCCCCATGATCGTGCCCGGCAGCACGTTTGAACAGATCGCGCGCTACGGCGCCGAGCGCGGCCAGTACCCCGATGCCATTGGCAACGAAGAGGCCTGGCTCGCCCAGCGCATGGCCGACCACCGCGCGGCCAACCATGCCGTGCTGCAGCGCCTGCCCGAGGGCCGCTGGCTGCAGGCCGACGAGCGGCGCACCCCCCAGGGCGGCATCGCCGGTGTGCGCACCGACGTGACCCAACTGGTGCGCAAGGAGCAGGAACTGGCCGCCGCCAACGCCAAGCTGGCCCTTCTGTCCACCACCGATGGTGTGACGGGCATTGGCAACCGCCGGCGCTTTGACGAGCGGCTGGCCACCGAATGGATGCGCTGCGGGCGGCACCAGCTGCCGCTGGCCGTGATCCTGATCGATATCGACCACTTCAAGCTCTACAACGACCACTACGGCCATCTGGCCGGTGACGAATGCCTGCGCCGAGTGGCGCAGCTGCTGCAGGGCACCATCCGCCGGGCCGACGAGGTGGCCGCACGCTACGGCGGCGAGGAGTTTGTACTGCTGCTGCCCGATGTGCCCCTGCCCGAGGCAGTGACGGTGGCAGAGCGCTGCATGGCCAGCCTGCGCGAGGCGGCACTGGCCCACCCCCGCTCCCCCACGGCGCCCTACATCACGCTCAGCATGGGCATTGCCAGCCTGGTGCCACGCCCCGGCACCAGTTCTGACACACTCGTGCACGCGGCCGATGCGGCTCTGTACCGCGCCAAGTATGGCGGCCGCAACCGCTTCGAGGTCTTCACGCCTGCGCAGTGACGGTGTTGCCAGCGGGGGTGGCGACGGCCTGAGCAGGTCCGCGCCGGGCCTTCTGGTTTTTGCACGCTTCACCTTCTTTGCAGGACGACGCTGATGAACATTTTGCTCACCGGCTCCACCGGTTTTGTGGGCCGCACCGTGGCTTCCGCACTCACCCGTGCAGGACACCAGGTGCACGGCGGCGTATCACCCCGGCACCAGTCACACGGCGCCTTGCAGGTGCCCATGGACTTTGCGCGCGACACCTCGGCCCAGGCCTGGCTGCCGCGCCTGGCGGGCATCGATGCCGTGGTGAATGCTGTGGGGGTGCTGCGCGACAGCCGTGCGCGCCCCATCGACGCCGTGCACCAGCACACGCCCGTCGCGCTGTTTGATGCCTGCGCCCAGGCGGGTGTGCGGCGCGTGGTGCATGTCTCGGCCCTGGGCATTGAAGGCAGCGCCACCCGCTATGCCACCACCAAACGCGCGGCAGACACGCACCTGCTGGCGCTGGCCCAACAAGGTGCATTGCACCCCGCCATCCTGCGCCCCAGTGTGGTGTTTGGCAAAGGCGGCGACAGCAGTGCGCTGTTCATGAACCTGGCGCGCTTGCCAGTGGCGCTGTTCCCCGGCCCCATGCTCACGGCGCGGGTGCAGCCCGTGTCGGTGCACGATCTGGCCGCCGCCATCGTTTCACTGCTGGGGCCCGCCATCTCCACCCAGGGGATCGTCGAGTGCGCTGGGCCGGAGGCCCTGACCATGGGCGATTTCATTGCCAGCTTGCGCCAGCAACTGGGCCATGGCAAAGCCCATGTGCTGCGCCTGCCCGACCCGCTCACCCAGCTGAGCGCTCGCCTGGGCGACGCAGTGCCCAGCGTGCCCTGGTGCACCGAAACCCTCACCATGCTGGGCAGCGACAACGTGGGCAACCCCGCCGTGTTCGAGCAGCTGCTGGGCCGCAAGGCGGTGCATTACAGCCAGCTGGTGGCGACCGCCTGGCACTGACGCGTACCGGCTGTGCCCTCGTCACTGGGGCACGAAGTCCGACGGATACCGCAGCGAATCCACCAGCAGGTGCGACATGCGCATGCCCAGATTGATGCCATTTGGAGGAATGGGCTGGGTGAACCACTTGTCGTACAGGCGGTGCAGCTCCCGCGTCTGGATGAGCCGCCGCAGCTCCGTATCGACCACGGCCTTGAGCGCAGGGTCGTTGCGCTCGAACGCCACCGCATAGGGCTCGATGGTCATGGGCTTGCCAATCACCTTCAGGTCCTGCGGGCGGGCATGGCTGGCACGCAGGCCATAGAGCAGCACATCGTCCATCGCAAAGCCGTCCACCCTGCCATCCACCACCCAGCCAAAGCCCTCGGCATGGTCACGGGCGGGCTCGATCCGCAGGCGCACTGATTTGTTGGCAGCCTCGCGCGCCAGCGAATCGATGTTGGTGGTGCCCACCGTCGAAGCCACGGTCTTGCCGTCGAGGTCTTCGATGCGCTCGAAGGGGCGCTGGCTCTGCACCACGATGCGTGATGACGCAATGAAGTGCGCAATGGTGAAAGCCACCCGCTGCCTGCGCGCAGCCGTGTTGGTGGTGGAGCCGCATTCCAGGTCCACATCGCCGCGCTCGATGGCCTCAAAGCGGTTGCCCGACGTGACCTGACGGTAGTCCACCCGCAGGTCGCGCCGCTGCAGATGGCGACCGATGGCCTGTGCGATCTGCAGGCACACGTCCACGCTGTAGCCCACGGGCACCCCATTGGCCACATAGGACATCGGCAGAGAAGATTCGCGGTGGCCGATGACCACTCTTCCCGTGGCCTGGATGCGCTGCAGCGTCTGGCCCGGAGGCTCCGCTGTGCGCGCCAAGGCGGGGCTTGGCACTTCCGCCTTCGCTGAGGTCGATAGGTCCGCAGCGATCCCCGTGTTCTGCGCGATGACTCCCGCCGTCGCACACGCAGCGCAGGCAGCAGCCAGCGCACGCACCATCCCAAACCTCGCGGGGTTCGCTTCACATGTCATGGCTTGCCTCTTCGAAGTTTTCGTGATGCCGCCTGGGCAATGGCCTGTGCGCTGGCTGGCGTACCGGGGCGCAGCGGCACGAGGGCTCTACAGCGCTATACCGCAGCCCGCGAAGCTGAAGGCGCAGTGGGGGGCGGGGCTTCCATGCCCGTGTTTCCGTACGCATGCCGCGCCAAGGCAGCCGCCAGCACCATGGACGGGTTGACCAGCGTCAGCCCCTCCAGCCGGGGGTGCTCTGACAGTGCGAGTGGAATTTCTGTGCAGCCCATGATGAGCGTGGAGACCCCATAGCGCTGCTGCAGCACCAGCGACACGGACTCGAACCGCTGGCGGGCCAGCGCGTAGTTGCCGGCCTTCACGCCGTCGTAGATGCCCTGCATCAGCTGATCGCGCTCACGGGGTTCGGGCACAAAGCAGTCGATGTCGCGGTGCTCCAGTTCGCGCTGGTACAGACCCGCCTCGTAGGCACCCCGCGTGGCCAGCAGACCCACGCCATGCACCTTGTGCAGCGCCAGGTCTGCAGCGACCTCTTGCACACCATGCAGCACCATCAACTGCGGAAAGCGCTGCTGCAGCAGGCCATGCCAGGCATGCGCCGTGTTGCAGGCAATGGCCACCACGCGCGCGCCCAGGGCCGCCAGGCGGCCCGTGGCCTGCAGCATCGGGTCTGCAGGCTGGTGGGCCCCGGGGCGGGTGTCGTGCAAGGCCGCCGTGCGGTCGGGAATGGGCACCTGCGCCAGCCAATGCTCAGGGTAAGCCTGGTCGTGCACAGGGATGCCCAGCGCCGCCATGCGGTCAGTGCAGGCCTGCACAAACAGGCGCACAAAGTCGGCACCCGCAGCAGGCCCCATGCCCCCCAGAATACCCACCACCTGCGGGGCCGGAGGGTGCGGGGTGGACGGCAACATGCTCACACCCATCACAGCGCAGGCTTGTCGCTCTGGGCCACCAGGTTGTCGCGCAGCTCCTTGCTCATGGGCAGGTTGAGGTTCTGGCCGCGCGGGGGCACTGGCGACATGAACCACTTGGTGTAGAGCTTGTCGAACTCGCCCGACTTCATCATCCCGCCGATCACGCCGTTGACCAGCGTCTGGAACTGCGGGTCGTCCTTGCGCAGCATGCAGGCATAGGGTTCGACCTGCAGCGAGTCGCCCACCACCACCCAGTCGGCCGGGTTGCGCGTGTTGCCCATCAATCCAAACAGCAGGATGTCGTCCATGGCGAAGGCCTCTGCACGGCCGGTGTCCACCAGCAGCAGCGAGTCCTCGTGGTCCTTGCCCAGCACGATATCCATGTCCAGGTTATTGTCGCGGTTGTACTTGCGGATCACCTGCGCGTTGGTGGTGCCCGACGTGCTGGCCACCTTTTTCTTGGCGAGGTCGGCGTAGTTCTTGACGCCCGAGGCCTTCTTGGTCAGTAGCCGGGTGCCGGTGTAGAAATAGTTGATGGCAAATTGCACATCCTTGCCGCGCGCCGTGTTGTTGGTGGTCGATCCGCACTCGAGGTCCACGGTGCCGTTGGTCAGCAGCGGAATGCGGTTTTGCGAAGTCACGGCCTGCAGCTCCACCTTGATGGCAGGGTTGTTCAACCGTTTCTTCACCGCATCGACCACGGCGTTGGAGATGTCCACCGACATGCCCACCGGGTTGCCCGGGCCTGCCAGATAACTGAAGGGCACCGACGACTCGCGGTAGGCCAGCGTGATCTTGCCGGAGTCGGCAATCTTCTTGAGGGTGTCGGCACTGGCCACGGTACTGGCCAGCACACCGGCGACCACGAGGACAGCAGCGGTGACAGCGGAGAGCTTCATGGGAATCCCTTTGCAAAAAATCAGGTGAACAGACAGTCGGACAGACGAGAAAGCAAGATGCAGGGGCACTGTAAAAATTTGCGGCCGTCTTGAACAATTCATTTGCGCGGGTCCACCATGATGAAAAGTTATGGCTCTGTTTCGGTGCACCTCCGCGCACCATCGTGGATCGTCCTGCCTTCTTTGCGGCCCTTGCATCCCGGTGCCCCCACCCCTCTCCCGGCGGCCCATCCTGAAAACACCAGGCGCTGACCAGTGCATAACTTCCTGGCATGGCAAGGCACTGCTTTGGCATTGTTCAGCAGGTGCACTGCCGCCTACATTCGTTGTCATCTCCTCCAACCGTTTCACTCTCTCCGATGCAGGTATGTGTATTGGGCGCAGGCATCGTCGGCCTGGCCACGGCGTATGAACTTCGACAGCGCGGCCTGCAGGTCACGGTCATCGACCAGGCGCAGCCCGGCACGGGCGCCAGCGGTGGTAATGGCGCGCAACTGAGCTACAGCTATGTACAACCGCTGGCGGACGCCAGCATCTGGCGGCAGCTGCCACGGTTGCTGCTCTCACCCACCTCCCCACTCAAGCTGCGCCTGCAGTGGGATACCCACCAGTGGCGCTGGGGGCTGGAGTTTCTGCGCGCCTGCAACCGGCAGACTTCCGAACGCAGCACCGCACAGCTACTGGCCCTGGCCGCCCTGAGCCGCCATCATCTGGAAACCATGCTGCAGGCAGAGTCTCTGGACTGCAATTTCTCCAGCACCGGCAAGCTGGTGCTGTACGACACCGCAGCCGGCCTGGCCGCTGCCCAACGCCAGATGGACCTGCAGCGCCAGTGGGGCAGCGAACAGCAGGCGGTTTCGGCCCAGCGTTGCGTGGAGCTTGAGCCAGCGCTGCAGCACTACCACCCGCGCATTGCCGGGGCCATCTACACCCCCAGTGAATGCGCTGCCGACTGCCTCCAGGTCTGCCAAGGCTTGCAGGCCGTGCTGGCCGCACGGGGGGTGCGCTTCATGCTGGGCGCCACGGTCCAAGGCTTTGTGCGCGAGGGATCCCGCATTGCTGCGGTGCAGACCAGTGCAGGAGCCATCGAGTCGCAGCAGTTTGTGCTGGCCCTGGGCAGCCGCAGCCAACAGGCGGCGCAGACGCTGGGGTTGCGCTTGCCGGTATACCCTCTAAAGGGCTACAGCATCACGCTCGATACCACCCCCACACCATCGGCAGCGCCTCGCATCAATGTGACCGATGCTGCACGCAAGGTGGTGTTTGCGCGCATCGGCCAGCGACTGCGGGTGGCGGGCATGGCCGAACTGGTGGGGCACGATGCACGCATACCTGCCGCGCGCATCCAGGGCCTGTGCGATGCCACCCGCGCCGTTTTCCCAACCTGCCATCAAGGCGGAGAGCTGCATGCCTGGACCGGCATGCGCCCCGCCACGCCCACCGGGCTGCCGGTGGTGGGCAGTTGGGTGGGGGCACCGGACAACTTGCTGCTCAACACAGGCCATGGCTCTTTGGGGTTCACGCTGGCGTTTGGCACGGCGGCGCAGGTGGCCGAGCTGCTGGCACCCGCCTGACTCTCCCGCACTCCCACGCTCCGCAGCCGCACAAGGCACCACCCGCCTCGGCAGGTGGCGCGTTCACTCCACCTCGGGCTGCAGGCCCACCGCTTCCAGCGTCTCTGCCACCGCCTGGCGCATGCATTGCGTCATGGCACTGGCCAGCAGTGAGCTGGGGCGGTTGACGGTGCGCAGCGACTTGATGGGCACGGCAATGTGCGGCGCCAGCGCCAGTACATCCACCTTGCTGCGGTCGGCCGATGCCGCTGTGCAGGCGTCCACCAGCGCCACCGCGTGACCATGGTGCGCCAGCGCCAGCGCCGCATGGTAGGTCTGCACCGTGAACGCCGTCTGCAGGCCCACGCCCGCCTCGCGGCACGCGTGGTTGACCACCGTGCCGATGGGGTCGCGCACATCCAGCCGCACCACCGGCGTGTCTGCCAGGTCGGCCAGATGCACCACACCGGCCGCCACCAGCACAGCACCCAGCATGCCCTTGGGAGCCACACACACCATGCGCCCATCGGCCAGATGCTCCTGCGTGAGCGCGGGGTGGGCGATGGCGCTGAACACAAAGCCCACATCCGCCTCCTGCAGCACCAGGGCCGAGACGATCTGGGGCGAGTGCAGCGCGTCGATGGTCACCTGCACATCCGGGTGCTTTTTCCTGAAAAAACGCAACGCACGCGGCAGCACCTCGTAGCTCAGCGCCAGCACGCTCAGGATATGCAACTCACCCTCACGCCGGTCGCTCTTGAGGCTGTTGGCCAGGCGCTGCACATCATCGAGCTGGGTGAACAGGCGCTCGATGTGCGGGTACAGGGTCTGTGCCTCGGTGGTGGGTACCAGCTTGCCCTTGAGCCGGTGGAACAACGGAAAGCCCAGCTGCAATTCAGCATGCGCCAGGATGCGGCTGACCGCAGGCTGCGTGACGTTGATGAGGCGGGCCGCCGCGCTCACGCTGCCGGTGAGCATGACGGCGTTGAAGACTTCTATGTGGCGAAGGCGCATATGCTGACGATGCAAGGAATGGGCCGCAAGCGCAATCCTTGCATGTACCCATTGCGAAATCGCGCACTCAAACCGCGCGCCTCGCACGCGCTTGCAGCTAAAGCGACATCGACGGCCGCAGCGCCATGGCCGCACGCCAGCGCAGCAAGTGCGGGTGCTGCTCGCCGGGCTTGTGCTTGACCACACGCGCAAAGTCCACCGCCACCACCGCCGTGATGTCGGCCACGCTGAAGCGGTCAGTGGCAATGAATTCGCGGCCCGCCAGGCGCTCATTGAGCAGCTGAAAGAACTGCCCCACACGCACCAACCCACGCTCGGCCAGGGCCGGGATTTGCGGGTAGTCCACCGCGCCGGGCAAGGCCCGGTTGGCCATGGCGGGTGCGCTGTTGCGCAACGCCTCGGCAATGGCCAACAGGCCCTCGAACTCCATGCGCCAGTTCCAGCTGGCAATCTCGGCCTTTTCTGCAGGCGTTTCGCCCAGCAATGCAGGCTGCGGGTAGCGCGCCTCGACATACGCGGTGATGGCCGCGTTGTCGGTCAGCAGCAAACCCTCTTCGGTGCGCAGCGCGGGCACCGTGCACTGCGGGTTGATCTGGCGGTAGGCATCGCCCAGTTGCTCGCCATTGCGCAGGTCCACCTGCACGGTGTCGTGGGCCACACCCTTTTCTGCCAGCAGGATGCGCGCCCGGCGCGGGCTGGGGGCGGTGGAACAGTCGTATAGGGTGATCATGGAGACGCCTTGCAAAAACACTCAACGTGCGGGTAAAGAAGCTGCCGCCGCCTCGATCTTGTCCTGCGTCTTGGTGTCAAAGTCGCTCGCGTCATGCCGCTCGCGCAACTGGCTGGCCAGATCACCCTGCACGCGGTTCACCTTGCGCCCCCGCTGCACTGCCGGGCGCTTGGCCACCTGTTCGGCCCAGCGCACCACATGCGTGTATTCGTGCACCTGCAAAAACTCGCCTGCGTTGTAGGCCTGCCCTTTCACCAGCAAGCCATACCAGGGCCAAATCGCAATGTCAGCCACCGTGTATTCATCGCCCGCCACGTACTCGGTCACGGCCAGGCGCTGGTTCAGCACATCCAGCTGGCGCTTGGCCTCCATCGCGTAGCGGTCAATCGCGTACTCGATCTTGACCGGGGCATAGGCATAAAAATGACCAAACCCGCCGCCCACGAAAGGTGCACTGCCCATCTGCCAGAACAGCCATGACAGGCACTCGGCGCGGGCCGCGCCGTCTTTGGGCAAGAAGGCGCTGCCGAACTTCTCGGCCAGGTACATCAGGATGGCGCCGGACTCAAACACCCGCACCGGGTTGGCCGGGTCGGTGCGGTCCAGCAGCGCGGGGATCTTGGAATTAGGGTTCACAGACACGAACCCGCTGCCAAACTGCTCACCCTCATTGATGCGGATCAGCCACGCGTCGTACTCCGCCCCGCTGTGGCCCAGCGCCAGCAGCTCTTCCAGCATCACCGTCACCTTCACGCCATTGGGCGTGCCCAGCGAATACAGCTGCAGCGGGTGACGGCCTACGGGCAGTTCCTTGTCGTGCGTGGCGCCGGCAATGGGCCGGTTGATGCTGGCGAACTGGCCGCCGTTTTCTTTGTTCCACTGCCAGATGGCGGGGGGGGTGTAGGGGGTGGACATGGGACTCCAAACAATGAGGGGGAGGCTAGCGAACGGACTCGCCAGCCATTACCAAATTAGTTTAGCGATGCTGCTTGTTCTGCGCTGGCCCAGGGTGAATGGCCAAACAAGACGTTTGTCCGCGACTTCATCGGGCACTCAAGTAGTAGTCAGAGACCTGCCTCTCTGCCATGCTTCCAGGAGCGATTCTCGAAATTGTCAGTGACACAAGCCCAATAACCTTAGCAAAAACTGTCTCTCGACTCTGGTCTCCACCCGGTTCCAATGACATCCAAATCGGCTTGCCGGAAAAGCTTCGATAAAAGGTGGAATTGGCAGTACTGAAGTCAGCCTCTATGAGATGTGTCCAAGTCTTGGTCTCCGGTCTAGCCGTATGTGTGTAATGCAGGAGCGTATCGGCTGCAGTCTGGAAGGACGGAACCAAAGCGAATCCATCAAGTGTCCAGACGAAATCCACCAAGCTCTGCTTTTCAACGATCAGTTCGGAAACTTCGCGTCCGAAATTACTGAAACCAGAGTTAAGACCCACAACACCGATAAGCGGCTTATCACTCGAGCTATTGTCAAATCCGACGTACTTGTTGTATCTATTGAGTTCCCTGTCAGTCTTCAACGTCGAAGCACGGCCAGTTGAATCAATAACTTTGGCCAAATGATCAAGGGCATCCGCGAGAGTCTTTTTAGTGAGTGTGCGTTTTGCCTCAATCAATCCAATAGTTGCCTCGATCGGAAGCACTTCTATTGTTGAACTAGACAATTGCAGTAGCGGTGGAATGTGGTTGTCCGCAATCAACAAATCGCACTGTGGAAGATTCTTCTTTTCTGCAAGCAGCTCCGGGGTAGCAATGTATCCGCTGGTCACACGAAACTGCCCAGGAACAACATATTTGGAAAATGTTTGACGCAGGAACTGTTCGCACAGAGAGCCACTAGTCTTCAGCTCACCATCTAGCCCCCCCCTCCTTCTGCAACAACAGATCTGATTCAGCTAGAACCAACTCCAACTGCCGAAGATAAACCTTGTGTAGATCAGTAATCGTAGGCATGGAGTGGTCGTCAAAAACTAAATAACTAATCTTGCTATCAAGATGATCGATCTATGGCGCTTGAGTCTCACAATCTCAATGCGCCTTATCCCAGTTCGGCCCCACCCCCACCTCTGCCAATAACGGCACCTTCAGCGCCGCCACTTCCGCCATCAGGCGCGGGATGTGGGTCTTGAGCCAGTCCACCTCGCTCTCGGGCAGCTCGAACACCAGTTCGTCGTGCACCTGCATGATCATTTGGATGCCCGGCTTGTGCGCATCCAGCTCCTTCTGCACGGACACCATGGCCAGCTTGATGAGGTCCGCCGCCGTCCCCTGCATGGGCGCGTTGATGGCCGCACGCTCGGCCCCAGCGCGGCGGGGGCCGTTGGGGGAATTGATCTCGGGCAGGTACAGGCGGCGGCCAAACACGGTTTCGACATAGCCCATGGATTTGGCAGCGGCCTTGGTGTCGTCCATGTACTGCTTCACGCCGGGGTAGCGCTGGAAGTATTTGTCGATGTACGCGGCGGCGGCCTTGGTTTCTATACCCAGGTTCTTGGCCAGGCCAAAGCTGCTCATGCCGTAGATAAGGCCAAAGTTGATGACCTTGGCATAGCGGCGTTGCTCGCTGGTGACCTGATCCACCTCCACCCCAAACACTTCGGCAGCGGTGGCGCGATGCACGTCCAGCCCGGCGTGGAAGGCGTGCAGCAGCGAGTGGTCGCCGCTCAGGTGGGCCATGATGCGCAGCTCGATCTGCGAGTAGTCGGCACTCGCAATGACTCGACCTGCGGGGGCCACAAAGGCCTCGCGCACGCGGCGACCTTCGGGGGTGCGGATGGGGATGTTCTGCAGGTTGGGGTCGTTGCTGGACAAGCGCCCAGTCACAGCCACGGCCTGCGCGTAGTGCGTGTGGACGCGGCCTGTGCGTGGCAGCGCCAGCTGGGCCAGCTTGTCGGTATAGGTGCCTTTGAGCTTGACGAGGCCCCGGTGCTCCAGCAGTTTGGCGGGCAGGGGGTAGTCCTCGGCCAGCTTTTCCAGCACTTCTTCGTCGGTGCTGCGGGCGCCGGTGGCGGTCTTCTTCACCACGGGCATGCCCAGCTTGTCGAAGAAGATTTCGCCCAGCTGCTTGGGGCTGCTCAGGTTGAAGGGCTGGCCTGCAATCTCGTACGCCTCGGTTTCGAGCTGCAAGATGCGCTGGCCCAGTTCGTGACTTTGGGCGGCCAGCGTGGGCGCGTCAATCAGCACGCCGTTGCGTTCGATGCGGTACAGGGCTTCGCTGCTGGCAATCTCCAGCTCGTAGATGAAGCGCAGTTTGTCGTCTGCCTGCAGCAGCGGCCACAGGGCGTTGTGCACGTCCAGGGTCTGGTCCGAGTCTTCGCACGAATAGGCAGCGGCCTTGTCCACCGGCACTTGCGCAAACGGAATCTGGTGCGCGCCTTTGCCGCACAGGTCTTCGTAGGTGATGCCTTTGCGGCCCGTGTGGCGCTCGGCCAGGCTGGTCAGGTTGTGGGGCTTGTGCACTTCGAGCACGTAGCTTTGCAGCATGGTGTCGTGTGTGTAGCCCTGCACCTCGATGCCGTGGTTGGCGAACACATGGCGGTCGTATTTGATGTGCTGGCCCAGCTTGTGGTGCTTGGGGTCTTCCAGCCAAGGCTTGAGGCGGGCAAGCACTTCATCCAACGGCAGTTGCGCGGGCGCGTCGGGGCCTTCGTGCCGCAGGGGGATGTAGGCGGCCTCGCCGGGCTGCACGCTGAAACTGATGCCGACGATTTGCGCGCGCATTTCGTCGAGGGAGTCGGTTTCGGTGTCGATGGCGGTGAGTGGGGCTTTGTGCAGGCGCTCCAGCCACTGGTCGAAGTCCGCCCAGTTCAGGATGGTGTCGTACACCACGGTGCGGTGCTGGGCTTCTTCGGCCACGGTGCTGGCGGAGTGGTCGGCAAACAGATCGCCGCTCTGGCCGGGCATGGCGACGGTGGGGGCTGCTGTGGCCGGGGCTGCAGCACCCTTGATCGCACTGGCCAGGCCCTTAAAGCCATACTTTTCGTAAAACGGCAGCAGGCCGGCGTTGTCCGGCGTGTCCAGCGTGATGTCATCAAACGCGGGCAACCCGGGGATGTAGTCGGCCAGCGCGCAGTCGGTCTTCATGGTGACCAGCTGGCGGCTCAAGGCCAGCTGGCCGCTGGCAATCGCCTCGCGCAGGTTGTTGCCCGCCACGCCCTTGATGGCGTCGGCGTTGGCGATCAGGTTGTCGAGCGAACCATATTCTTCCAGCCACTTGGCGGCCGTTTTGGGGCCCACTTTGGTCACGCCGGGCACGTTGTCCACGGTGTCGCCCACCAGCGCCTGGTAGTCCACCATCAGCGTGGGTGGCACGCCAAACTCTGCTGTCACGCCCGCCACATCGCGGCGCTTGCCGCTCATGGTGTCGATGATCGTAATGTGCTCGTTGACCAGCTGGCTCAAATCCTTGTCGCCGCTGGACACGATGACCTCAATGCCCTGTGCGGCCGCCACGTGGGCCAAGGTGGCGATCACGTCGTCGGCCTCCACGCCGGGCACGGCCACCACCTTCCAGCCCAGCAGGTCCACCACCTCATGGATGGGCTCGATCTGGCTGCGCAGGTCGTCGGGCATGGGCGAGCGCGTGGCCTTGTACTCGGTGTACAAGGCATCGCGGAAGGTGGGGCCCGATGCGTCGAACACGCACACAGCGTAGTCGGCCACCACCTCTTTGCGCAGGGCCTGCATCATGTTGATCATGCCGCGAATGGCACCGGTGGCAGGGCTTGTGGGGTCGCCCGGCGCAGCCCGCAGGTCGGGCATGGCGTGGAAGGCGCGGTAGAGGTAGCTGGAGCCGTCCACCAGCACCAGGGTCTTTTTGTTGCTCATCCGGCAATTGTGCACGGGCAGCGCCCGCCGGGCGGCGCTCTACAATCGCCCGATGCGCGCTGTTCACCTTCTCCTGCTGCTGGGCATGGCCTGCGGCAATGCCTTGGCCCAAACCCCATCTCCATCCCCTGCACCCGCCGCTGCGGGCACCCAGCGCGAGGCGCTGCCCGACCCCGAGCCCCTGTCAGGCCGCACCAACCAGCGCACGGAGCGCATCCAGATCGAAGACGCAGGCAGCCGTGTGGACGAGCTGCGGGTCGGCGGGCAAACCCAGAACATCTCGGTGCAGCCCAAGACCGGCAACCTGCCCGCCTACGAAGTGCAGTCGCCTGATGGCGCGCGCAGCCGCGCCGGTGGCAACAATGGCGCCGAAACCACCACGGCGCCCCGCGTCTGGAACGTGTTCAAGTTCTGATGGGTGGCAGGGTGGCGCGCATGCACTGCGTTGCCACCGGTTAAGCCCCGCCCGTTGTCCCGCCCCTTCCCCTTCTCTTTTCTTCGACCCCCTGAGCGATGGCCGTTTTTACCGAAGTCTCCAATCCCGAGGCGCGCGAGTTGCTGCGCCGTTTGCAACTGGGCGAGCTGGTGGAGCTGCGCGGCATTGAGGGCGGCATCGAGAACACCAACTACTTTCTGACCAGCGACCAGGGCGAGTTCGTGCTGACACTGTTCGAGCGCCTCACGGCCGAGCAGCTGCCTTTCTACCTGTACCTGATGAAGCACCTGGCGCACGGCGGCGTGCCCGTGCCCGACCCGCGTGCTGACAAGAACGGCGACATCCTGCACACCGTGAGTGGCAAACCCGCCGCCGTGGTCAACAAGCTGCGCGGCAAGAGCCAGCTGACCCCGCAGGGCGTGCACTGCGCGGCCGTGGGCACCATGCTGGCCCGCATGCACCTGGCGGGCCGCGACTTTGACCGCCACCAGCCCAACCTGCGCGGGCTGCCCTGGTGGAACGAGACGGTGCCGGTGGTGCTGCCCCACATTGACGACGCACAGGCCGCATTGCTGCGGTCCGAGCTGGCCTACCAGAACCATGTGGCCGCCAGCTCCGCCTATGCCGCCCTGCCGCGCGGGCCCGTGCATGCCGACCTGTTCCGCGACAACGTGATGTTCGAGGGGGAAGAGCTGACGGGCTTCTTCGACTTCTACTTTGCAGGGGTGGACACCTGGCTGTTTGACCTGGCCGTGTGCCTGAACGACTGGTGCATCGACCTGCCCACCGGCGCCCACGATGCCGAGCGCGCCACGCGCATGCTGGACGCTTACCAGGCCGTGCGTCCGCTGACGGCCGCCGAGCGCGAGTTGCTGCCCGCCATGCTGCGCGCAGGGGCGCTGCGGTTCTGGATCTCACGCCTGTGGGACTTCTACCTGCCGCGCGAGGCCTCCATGCTAAAGCCGCACGACCCCACGCACTTCGAGCGCGTGCTGCGCGGGCGCCTGGCCCTGCCCGTACACGCGGGCTGATCCCACCACAGGCGAGCAGCCTCTAACCCCTGGCCCCGCCACCGGTTTGGGGCAGTGGGGTAAATTCGACCTCATTCGCCCCCTCGACATCCGATGCCGCTAGGTGCCCCCCATGGGCGCTGGGGCGCAGTCGGCGGTGCGGGCCCCTCCTCCTTTCCAACGTATTCATGAAACTCCATATCGTCCCCGCGCGCACCGGCATGGCCTGGGTCAAGCTCGGCGTTCGGGCGTTCTGGCGCCAGCCCATGGCGCTGGCTGCGCTGTTCTTCATGACCATGGCGGCCATGTCGCTGGCCACCATGATCCCGCTGGTGGGTCCGGCCATTGCACTGGCACTGCTGCCGTCTGCCACGCTGGCCATGATGGTGGCGGCAGCGCAGGCATCGCAAGGGCGGTTTCCGATGCCCACGGTGCTGCTGGTGGCGTTTCGCACTGGGCGCGAGCGGCTGCGCGACATGCTCACATTGGGTGTGCTGTATGCGGTGGCTTTTCTCGGCATCATGGGCCTGTCGGCCCTGCTGGACGGCGGCCAGTTTGCGCAGGTTTACCTGGGTGGCGCGCCCATGACCCGGGAGATTGCCGAGAACCCGGACTTCCAGCGCGCCATGTGGCTGTCGATGCTGCTGTACCTGCCGCTGTCGCTGCTGTTCTGGCATGCACCGGGCCTCGTGCACTGGCATGGCGTGCCGCCGGTCAAGGCGCTGTTCTTCTCCATCGTGGCCTGCGTGCGCAACTTTGGTGCGTTCCTCGTCTACGGGCTGGGCTGGCTGGGTGTGTTTCTGCTGGGCGGGCTGGTGGTCAGCATCGTGTCGGCCCTGCTGGCCGTGGCGGGGCTTGCGGGATCGATGGCCGGTGGCATCATGGTAGGCGCTGCCATGATGATGGCGGCCATGTTCTTCACCTCGGTGGTCTTCACATTCCGCGACTGCTTCGAGCCCCCCTACACCCCCCAGCAAGAAGAGGCGCCCCATGACAACCCGCCCCCCAGCCCCCCCGGCGCACCACCTGCAAGGCCGCTCTGACGACGAGCTGGTCTGGTTCCAACGGCGCAGCGTGGTGCAGGCTGCCGCGCTGTGGGTGGCAGGCGGTGGCTGGGTGGCCGCCCATGCCCAGGCGCGCAGCAACATCGTGGAGGTGCGCGGCGACGTACTGCGCAATGGCGAGCCCCTGACGGCCCAGCACACCATCACCGCCAACGACCGCATCGAAACCGGGCCGGGCGCCAGCCTGGTGTTCTCGGTGGGTGACAGCGCCTTCATGGTGCGGCAGAACTCACGCATGGCGATGGAGAGCGACACCCCCACGGCCGTCAAGCTGTTGCGCCTGCTCAGCGGTGCGGTGGCCACGGTGTGGGGGCGCGGCCCCGACCGGCAGATTGCGCTGCCCACCGCCACGGCGGGCATCCGCGGCACAGGGGTGTATGCCGAGGTATTTGCCGACCAGGACCAGCGCGGCTACCTCTGCAACTGTTATGGCACGGTGGAGCTGATGGCGGGCGGCGAACGCCTGGTGAGCCAGTCCAGCTACCACCAGTCGTTCTGGGCCGAGCCCGCGCCCCGCAATGGCCGGCTGCTGACACCGGCCGGTGCCATCAACCACACGGACGAAGAGATGGAGTTCTTGGCGGGGCTGGTCAACCAGCGCACCGCGTGGCAGGTGTCGGGCCGCAAGGGCATCAAGGACGGCAGCGGCGGCGCGGCCGCACCGTCCAACAACTACGGAACCGGCAACTCCTACGGCCCGCCCGGCTCCCGGGACTGAACGCTGCTCGGCGGTATTCAGCCGCACTGCCCTGCAGCGCACGCGCCGCAATGGCTGCGCGGCGCGCCTTGAGGTGCCGTTACGCAGTGCGCAAGGCACCGCGTCAAACCGTCACACAAACGTCAAACCACTGTCACGGGGCGTTCCTAGGATCGCGGGCTGGACTCCATGCCACCCGCCTACTACGCCTTTTCCAACAAGGCTCCCGGTCGGATCAGGGCGTGGCATGCCCGTTCGCATACCCACTTGGAAACACCCCGAAAATGACCCAACCGACGATGCCCACCCGCCGCAAGGCCCTGCAACTGCTGGCCGGCGTTCCCATGCTGCCGCTCAGCGCCAGCGCCTCGGCCGCCCTGCTGACCGCCTGCGGTGGCAGCGACTCCGCCGCGCCCGGCTATGTGTCGGCCAGCTTCACGTCGATGGCAGCCCCTACCCTGGCCAACGCCGCTGCCATGGCCACCACCACCGTGGGCTCCACGCTCAACCTCAAGCTCAGCGACGACTCGGTGCGCTCGTACCAGCTGGCTTACCAGCCGTTCTTCGTGACGGGCGACATGGTGTCCGACGGCAAGGGCGGCACCATCCTGTCGGGTGGCTACTACGACATCAACAACAAGCCCATCATCGACGCCACGGTGGCTGGCAAGGAGCGCCAGTACTTCTCGGACTCGCCCGACGGCACCTCGCTGCTGACCGTGGCCAACCCCACCGTGACCGGCCTCAAAGGCAAGGCCGTGTTTGCCGTGGTGCAGTTTGAATACACCACCTGGGCGCAAGACGGCAAGACCGACATGTACGGCAAGCTGCCCTCGCCCATCGCCGTGCTGACGCTGGACCAGGACCAGACCACCGGCAAGCTGAGCCTGGTGAAGTACCACAACGTGGACACCTCCAAGGTGCACGGCCTGTGGATCACCTGCGGCGCCAGCCTGTCGCCCTGGGGCACCCACCTGTCGAGCGAAGAGTACGAACCCGATGCGTTCAGCATCGCCAGCAACGCCATGTTCAAGGCCTACAGCAAGAACCTGTATGGCGACGAAACCAAGGCCAACCCCTACCACTACGGCCACATGCCCGAAGTGACGGTGAACCCCGACGGCACCGCCAGCATCAAGAAGCATTTCTGCATGGGCCGCATCTCGCACGAGCTGGTACAGGTGATGCCTGACAACCGCACGGCGCTGATGGGCGACGACGCCACCAACAGCGGCTACTTCGTGTTCGTGGCCGACAAGGAAAAAGACCTGTCGTCCGGCACGCTGTACGTGGCCAAGGTGGGCAGCGGCTTCTCCATCGACCCCAAGGTGGGCACGGCGGCGCCCCTCACCTGGATCAAGATGGGCTCGGCCACCAGCGCCGAGATCGAGAACCTGGCCAACACGCTCAAGCCCACGGACATCATGACCGTGAAGACCACCGACCCGGCCGATGCCAGCTACACCAAGATCGTGGCCAACGGCAAGACCGAGTGGATCAAGCTGAACCCCGGCATGGAAAAGGCCGCTGCCTTCCTGGAAACCCACCGCTACGCCGCCTACCTCGGCGCCAGCCTGGGCTTCACCAAGATGGAAGGCACCACGGTCAACGCCAAGGACAAGATTGCCTACTCTGCGCTGCAGAACATCCAGTCGTCCATGGTGGCAGGCAATGCCGCCAACGTGCCGGGCAACGGCATCTCGGTGCCCAAGCAACTGGTGGCCGGCGCCGTGATGGCGCTGAACCTCAAGGGTGGCCAGAAGGACACCGCTGGCGGCACCATCAACAGCGAATGGATGCCCGTGGACACCAAGGTGCTGCTGGCCGGTGAGGACATCACCGCCGACGCCCTGGGCAACACCGCCAACCCCAACAACATCGCCAACCCGGACAACCTCAAGTTCTCCGAAAAGATGCGCACCCTGTTCATCGGCGAAGACAGCAGCCAGCACGTCAACAACTTCCTGTGGGCCTACAACGTGGACACCAAGCAGTTGTCGCGCGTGATGTCGATCCCCTCGGGCGGCGAGTCCACCGGCCTGCACGCCGTGGACGAGATCAACGGCTGGACGTACATCATGAGCAACTTCCAGCACGCCGGTGACTGGGGCGCCATCCACAGCGTGGTCAAGGACACGCTGGACCCGATGATCAAGGCCAACTACAAGAACAAGAACGGCGCGGCCGTGGGCTACCTGACGGCAGCGGCCAAGCAGCCCAGCCTGAACCAGGCCTGAACTCAGCCTGAGCGAAGGGCCAACAGGGCTGCACCCGGTGCGGCCCGCTTCAAAAACCAACGGGGCCTCAGGGCCCCGTTGTCATTGGCGGCCCCGGTTTGCTATACAAACAATAGCTACCAGGGCATAAGGTACTAGCGCTAGCAGGCGATCTGGCTCAAAACGCGCTATTCAACCACCGTCAGCTTGGCCACCGACAGCGCCAGCCACTTGGTGCCGTGGCGCGGAAAGTTGACCTGTGCACGTGCGTCGTCGCCGGTGCCTTCAATGGCCAGCACCTTGCCCTCGCCAAATTTGGTGTGAAAAACGGCAATGCCCGCGCGCAGGCCATGCGAGGGCACCGCCTTCTGCACAGGCACCGGGGGGCTGGCAAATGTCTCGGATTTGAAGCCAAATTGGCCTCTAGTGCCAGATCCATATGCGCCACCAGCTCCTGAATTAGTAGCAAAACTGGGCGCATACGAGCCAAAGCCCTGCTGCTTGGGCGTGATCCACTTGAGGGCCGCTTCGGGCAGCTCGTCAAAAAACCGGCTCTTGATGTTGTAGCGCGTCTGCCCGTGCAGCATGCGCGTTTGCGAGTGGCTCAGGTACAGGCGCTTGCGGGCGCGGGTGATGGCCACGTACATCAGACGGCGCTCCTCCTCCAGGCCGTCGCGGTCGCTGGCGGAGTTCTCGTGGGGGAACAGGCCCTCCTCCATGCCGCCGATGAACACGCAGTCAAACTCCAGCCCCTTGCTGGCGTGCACCGTCATGAGCTGCACAGCGTCCTGCCCAGCTTGGGCCTGGTTGTCACCGGCTTCGAGCGCGGCGTGGGTCAGGAAGGCGGCCAGGGGCGAGAGGGTTTCGCCGGTGTCGGCGTCCACGATGCCGGGCACAGCGGGTTTCAAAGGCTCGTCGAGTACGGGCGCGTTCGGGTCCAGCCCTTGGCTGACCACGCTTTGGGCGAGCGGCGTGCCGTGCTCGTCCAGCGGCAGCGCCACCGCGTCACGGCCAAAGCCCTCTTGCGTGACAAAGCTCTCGGCGGCGTTGACCAGTTCCTCCAGGTTCTCGATGCGATCGGCGCCTTCCTTCTCGGTGCGAAAGTGCTCCACCAGCCCCGTGGATTCGAGCATCTGCTCGATGATGCCGCGCAGGTTCAGGCCCTGGGTCTGCTCGCGCAGCACATCCACCATGGCCACAAACGCGCCCAGGTTGGCCCCCGCCTTGCCGGGCACGGCGCTCACCGCGTCGTGCAACGAGCAGCCTGCGGCGCGGGCCGCGTCCTGCAGCACCTCGATGCTGCGCGCGCCAATGCCACGCGGCGGAAAGTTGACGACCCGCGTGAAGCTGGTGTCGTCGTGCGGGTTCTCCAACAGGCGCAGATAGGCCAGCGCGTGCTTGATTTCGGCACGCTCAAAAAACCGCAGGCCGCCGTACACACGGTAGGGCACGCTGGCATTGAACAATGCCGATTCGATCACCCGGCTTTGCGCATTGCTGCGATAGAGCACAGCGATTTCCTTGCGCTCAAAGCCGTCGTTGCGCACCAGTTGCTTGATCTCATCGACCATCCACTGCGCCTCGGCCAGGTCGGAGCTGGCCTCGTACACACGCACGGGCTCGCCCGCGCCCTGCGTGGTGCGGAGGTTCTTGCCCAGGCGGCGGCTGTTGTGGCTGATGAGGTGGTTGGCCGAGTCGAGGATGTTGCTGTAGCTGCGGTAGTTCTGCTCCAGCTTGATCTGGCGCTGCACATCGAATTCGCGCACAAAGTCGGTCATGTTGCCCACGCGCGCGCCACGGAAGGCGTAGATGCTCTGGTCATCGTCGCCCACAGCGATCACGCTGCCACGTGCCTCGTAGCGCCCGCCCACGTCGTTGCCCGCCAGTTGCTTGAGCCAGGCGTACTGCAGCTTGTTGGTGTCCTGGAACTCATCGACCAGGATGTGCTGGAACCGGCGCTGGTAGTGCTCGCGGATCGGGTCGTTGTCGCGCAGCAGCTCGTAAGACCGCAGCATCAGCTCGCCGAAGTCCACCACGCCTTCGCGCTGGCATTGCTCTTCGTACAGCTGGTAGACCTCGACCTTCTTGCGGGCGTCGCTGTCGTGCGTGGGAACGTCGCCGGGACGCATGCCCTCTTCTTTGCAGCTGGCGATGAAGTACGACAGCTGCTTGGGAGGAAAGCGCTCCTCGTCCACGTTGTGCTGCTTGCACAGGCGCTTGATGGCCGAGAGCTGGTCTTGCGTATCCAGGATCTGGAACGACTGCGGCAGCCCCGCTGCCTTGTGGTGCGCGCGCAGCAGCCGGTTGCACAGGCCATGGAAGGTGCCAATCCACATGCCACGCACGTTGACCGGCAGCATGGCCGACAGGCGGGCCACCATCTCCTTGGCAGCCTTGTTAGTGAATGTGACGGCCAGAATGCCGCCGGGCGTGGCGTAGCCGTTTTGCAGCAGCCAGGCAATCCGGGTGGTCAGCACCCGGGTCTTGCCCGACCCCGCCCCCGCCAGGATGAGCGCATGGCCTGCGGGCAAGGTCACCGCAGCCAGTTGTTCATCGTTCAGGTGGGCCAGAAGGGGGGATGCGGCCGAGGGCGCACCGGAGTGTGGGGGCACCAGGGCATCTGGCACACCCGAAAACGGGTCTTGTGGGAACATCCAGCCATTGTAGAAAGCACCCTGCCCCACGCCGCCTCGCACCATGAAAAACATTGCCCTCACCCTGGCCAGCCTGTGGCTGGCCCTGGCGCACGCCCCCCAGGCGATGGCCCAGGCCAGTTGCAGCAGCGACGGCACACCCAGGCCTGTGGCCGTGTTCGAGCGCTTCATCAGCGCCGACTGCGAGTCCTGCTGGGGCGATGCGGCCGCCCCGGCACCGTCAGCCAAGGCAGGTGCCGTGGTGCTGGACTGGATCGTGCCGGGCAAGGCGGGCGACGACGCCCCCCTGTCGGCTGCGGCCTCGACCGACGCGCTGCCCCGCCTGCAAACCCTGGGGCGCAAGCCCCCCATCTCCACCGATGTGTACGTCACCCAGGTCGGTTTAGCCGCGCGTGGCCGGTTGCGTGTGGCCCATGGGGTGGCGTTCAATGACTATGTGGGCACAGGCATCGCCTTCACCCCCTCCCCTGCGGCGCCACAGCGCACTGCGACTGCCACGCCCCTCGCCTTTTACCTGTTGCTGGTAGAGGCCATACCCGCAGGTACTGACGGCACCGTTGTACCCCGCTACATCGTACGCAATCAGTTCGAGGGTGCCTGGCCCCTGGCACAGCGGCCCGCACGCAGCAAGGGCAAGCCGTGGGCATGGATGGAAACCCGCTCTATGCGCATCCCCGATGGCGCACAGGCCGACAGGCTGCATCTGGTTGGCTGGGTGCAGGATGCCTCGGGCAGCATCGTGGCGGCCGCCCAATCCGTATGCAGGTAATACCGGTGCCGTTATGACGGCCCTTTGGCAGGCGGGTAGAATCAATCACCGGGCCCAAGTTTCTTGACGCCCGGTTTTTTGTGCCTGCGCTCAGCAGGGTTCGGAGTGACTGTCACGTCCACTCCCGCAAAGCCGGTCTGACAGCCAAGCGCCCACCGCCGTCGAAATCGTTTGGCGGCGTCCCTTTATGGAGCTTGGAATCTCATGGAAATCTTCGACTACGACAACATCCTGCTGCTGCCCCGCAAGTGCCGCGTGGAAAGCCGCTCGGAATGCGACGCCAGTGTGGAGCTGGGCGGTCGCCGCTTTCGCCTGCCGGTGGTGCCCGCCAACATGAAGACCGTGGTGGACGAAACCATCTGCACCTGGATGGCGCAGAACGGTTACTTCTACGTCATGCACCGCTTTGACCTGGACAACATCCAGTTCGTCAAGGATATGCATGCCAAGGGCTGCTATGCATCGATCTCGCTCGGTGTGAAGCAACCCGACTACGCCACCGTGGACCAGCTGGTGGCACAGGGCATCACGCCCGAGTACATCACCATCGACATTGCCCATGGCCATGCCGACAGCGTGAAGAACATGATCGGCTACCTGAAAAAGCACCTGCCGCAGTCGTTTGTGATTGCTGGCAACGTCGCCACGCCCGAAGCCATCATCGACCTGGAAAACTGGGGCGCCGACGCCACCAAGGTGGGCGTGGGTCCGGGCAAGGTGTGCATCACCAAGCTCAAGACCGGTTTTGGCACGGGCGGCTGGCAGCTGTCGGCCCTCAAGTGGTGTGCCCGCGTGGCCACCAAGCCCATCATTGCCGACGGGGGCATCCGCAGCCACGGTGACATTGCCAAGAGCATCCGCTTTGGCGCCAGCATGGTGATGATCGGCTCGCTGTTTGCGGGCCACGAGGAATCCCCCGGCAAGACGGTGGAAGTGGACGGCGCGCTGTTCAAGGAGTACTACGGCTCGGCCAGTGACTTCAACAAGGGCGAATACAAGCATGTCGAAGGCAAGCGCATCCTGGAGCCCATCAAAGGCAAACTGGCCGAAACGCTCATCGAGATGGAGCAGGACGTGCAAAGCTCCATCAGCTACGCGGGCGGCACCAAGCTGATGGACGTGCGCAAGGTGAACTATGTGATCCTGGGCGGCGACAACGCAGGCGAACATCTGCTGATGTAATTCAGCACCCTGGCGCGGATCGTCGCCCGGTCATCAGGCCCGCAGCAGGTTCTGCGCCATGTGGTGCAGGTCATGCCCGGGCTTGGCCAGGGCATCGACGATGCTGAAGTGGTTCAACCCCGGCAAGGCCACGCTGCGGGGTACAAAATGGCTGCCCCAGGCATCCTGCATGAGCTGGTTCTGGCGCAGGAACTCGGGGCTTTCATCCGCCCCGACGGCGCAATACAGCCTGCCGGTGGGCGGCTCCAGCAAGCGCGCGGGGCTGCATTGCAGCACCTGCTGTTCGGTCAGGTGCAACACCGACTGGTACATGGGCGTGTGCATGATGGGCTCCAGGTCGTGCACCCCCGAGATCGACAGCGCATTGCGCACCAGGCCATCTGGCAAACCCTTTCCGATGAGCGGCCACACGCTGGTCAGCAGCAGCGCCGCCAGTTGCCCGCCGGCAGAATGCCCTGCTACCGTGATCCGCCGGGGGTCGCCACCATGGGCGGCGATCTGGTGCCACACCCAGCCCAGCGCCTTTTCCATCTGCCGCGCGATGTGGGGAATGGTCACCGGCGCATCGGGGGTGCCCGGGCACAGCGCGTAGTTCACCACCACCACACAAAACCCGGCCTGGGTGAAAGGCGGTGCGATGAACGAGTGATCCGATTTGTCGAGTGACCGCCAGTAACCGCCGTGAATGAACACCAGCACCGGCACCGGCCCACCCCCGGCACGGGCGGACGGAAACACGTCCAGGGTTTCCCCGGCACCCGTGCCATAGGCCACATCCAGCGCACAGGGGACAGTGGCTCGCACCTGGGCAGAGTCTTGAGCCCAACGCTCGAAGTAGTCCATGTGGTCAGGGACCAGGGCGCGGTTGTTGTACATGCGCTCCAGCCAGGCAGGGTCGTACAGGGGCAAGGTCATGGGCAAGGGTCTCCGAGTTATGTGGGCTGCCTTCGGTGCCATACCGCAGCCCGGCCAACAGGCTCGGCAGACGCAGGAACGGCGCTGGCGCTGCAGAATCATCTGGCCAATCGCCATACGCTGCAAGCTCCGTGACAGACTGGAGCGCCAAAAAGGCACATGATGACAACAGAGACACCCTTGTATCCCTCTTTGCAGCAGAACAACGCCATGACCACCACACCGCTTCGCATCGCCGTTCTTGGCATTGGCATGATGGGGTTGCCCATGGCCAGGCGGCTCAGCGAAGCAGGCCACAGGGTGCACGCATGGAACCGCACTCGCGCCAAAGCAGAACCGCTGGCGCAATGGGGTGTCACCGTGCACGGCAGCCCTGCCGATGCCGTCAAGGACGCGGACATTGTCATCAGCCTGCTCGAAAACGGTCCTGTCGTGGGCCAGGTTCTCTTTGAACAGGGCGCCGCGCGGGCAATGCGCCCGGGTGCTCTTTTCATCGACATGGCCTCCATCCAGCCCAGCGAGGCCCGTGACCACGCAGCCCGCCTGGGTGAGCTGGGCCTGACCCACCTGGATGCACCGGTATCCGGGGGCACCGTTGGCGCCGAAGCCGGCACTCTGGCCATCATGGCCGGCGGAAGGCCCGAGGACTATGCCCGCGCCCAGCCCGTGTTTGCCTGCCTGGGGCACGCCACGCACGTGGGGCCACACGGTGCCGGGCAGCTGGCCAAACTGGCCAACCAGATGATCGTGGGCATCACGATTGGCGCCGTGGCCGAAGCGCTGCTGTTTGCCGCCAAGGGTGGTGCCGACATGGCCAAGGTCCGCGAGGCCATTAGCGGCGGTTTTGCCGACAGCCGCATCCTGCAGCTGCATGGCCAGCGCATGGTGGAACGCGACTTCGCCCCCAGGGGCCGCATGGCGGTCCAACTGAAGGACATGCGCAATGCGTTGGCCACCGCCCGGGAAACAGGTTTCGACGCCCCCATCACAGCCCTGTTTGAGGCCTTGTATGCCGAGGGTGTGGACCACGGCCTGGGCGAGCTGGACCACAGCGGCCTCTTCGTCGAGCTGGCCAGCCGCAACGCAATGCAATAATTTTTGGGCGCGACTTGCAGAGTGTCCAAAAACTAGTGCATAATTCGAGGCTCTGCAGTGATGCAGACAAATTTTAAAGATTTGGGTTCTTAGCTCAGTTGGTAGAGCAGCGGACTCTTAATCCGTAGGTCGAGTGTTCGAGTCACTCAGGACCCACCAAATCAAGCCGCAAGGCACAAAAAGCCTGCTACCCATAAGTAGCAGGCTTTTTTGTTTCCAGACCGATTGTTTCTCCGCTCGCGGCAACCCGGCCCCATGGCCCGGAGTCGTCTGCCGGCAGCACCATCGTCTGGCCGCCTGGGGCCCACGGCCCCGGTGTCCACCTTCCACGGGTGGCAACGGATGTGTCTTTGCAAGAACCACCGCGTGTTCTGTCCGCCGTCAGCCCGCCAGGCAGCATGCCATCCGCCATGCCATGGTGACCAGCCAGAGCTACAGACGCGCACCGTTTTTTCGAACCATGAATCCAGGCAATCACTCTTCACGTACCTGCTGCAGTCGGGCAACAACACTGCTGGCAAAGCAATTGCAAACAAATGTCCTGCGAAGCGGCACAACCCGGCCCCATCGATACACTTTGTCATACAAGTGACACCACCCAGGCATGGGTCCGATGCGCCCATCCTTCAGGTACGAGCCAGCAAAAAAGAACACTGTGAAATCCACATCTGCAACCCGCGCGCTCCCTCTTTTTGTCGCGCTGATCACTGCCGGGCTGATCTCAGCCCCCGCCCCGCAAGCCAACGCCCAGACCAGCAAGGCCCGCAGCGCTGCGGCCAAGGAAAAGGCTCAGACCCGCCAGGAGCGCGAGTCAGCACGCGCAGTGCAGGCCAACGACAGCGCGATCGGAGCCAGCCCATCGGACACTCCTACGCTGCCCGCACGGCAGTGGAAAGTCAGCCTCAAGGAACTGGGCGTGGGGCGCCCTGTTTCTTTGCGAGGAGTGGAGAGTGAGGCCAGTGTGGGTGTGGGGGTGCGGCGCGACGAGATCGTCGAAGCCGCCAAGCTGCGCCTGACCTTCACACTGTCACCTGCGCTGATCCCGTCACTGTCGCATCTCAAGCTGATGCTCAATGACGAAACCCTGCAGACCGTGGTGCTGGACAAGGAGCGCCTGGGCACCCCGCAGACGGTCGAGCTCAACATCGACCCGCGCTACTTCACGGATTACAACCGGTTCCGCTTCCAGTTCATCGGCCACTACACGATGGAATGTGAGACGCCAACCCATTCCAGCCTGTGGGCAACCATCAGCAACGACAGCCAGCTGGAGCTTTCGTTGCGGCAGATCCCTCTGCGAAATGACCTCGCGCTGCTGCCTGCGCCGTTTTTCGACCCCCGGGACAACCGCCCCGTCAAGCTGCCGTTTGTGTTCGGCAATCAACCCAGCACCGGTACGCTCAAGGCGTCAGGCTCCATCGCCAGCTGGATTGGCATGCTGGCAGGCTACCGAGGCAACCAGTTCCCGGTGCTGGAAAACCAGCTGCCCCGCTCGCACGCCGTGGTGCTGGCCACCAACAGCCACCGTCCCGCGTTCCTGCAGGACATGGCACCTGTGACCGAGCCCACGATCTCGGTGGTCAACCACCCCGAAGTGCCAGGCGCCAAACTGCTGCTGGTGCTGGGCAAAGACGATGTTCAGCTGCAGATGGCGGCAGATGCCCTGGCCCTGGGGAAAGCGGTTTTGTCCGGGCAAACCATTGCTGTCAAATCGCTGGACTATCCCGCGCTGACCAAGCCCTATGACGCGCCTCGCTGGATCACCACCCAGAGGCCCGTGAAACTGGCCGAGCTGGTGGGCAGTCCTTCGGACCTGCAACTGCGTGGCACGGTGCTCAACGACACGGTGAACATCTACACCCGCATGGCCCCGGACCTGTTCACCTGGAACGCCAAAGGCGTGCCGCTGGACCTGGCCTATCGCTACACCCCCAGCAGCGTTTCGGACCATGGCAGTCTGAACATCTCTATCAACAACCAGTTCATCCAGTCCTATCCACTGCAGTCGCGAGACGACCGCACCAGCGGCAAGAACACGGTGATGTTGCCCCTGTTCGATGATGGGAACGCCCAGAACCGTTCGGACCTGAAGATTCCTGCCTTCATGATTGGCGGCGACAACCAGCTGCAGTTCGCATTCCAGATCCCGCCCAACGACCTGGGCCGTTGCAAGTCCGCGCCGCCCACCGAACTGTTTGCGGCCATCGATCCGCAGTCCACCATCGACCTCACGGGTTTTCGCCACTACCTGGCCATGCCCAATCTGGCGGCCTATGCCAACAGCGGCTTTCCGTTCACCCGGCTGCCCGACCTGGCCCAGACGTCCATCATCCTGCCCAACCAGCCCAGCACCGCAGACATCGAGGTCTTCCTGACCTCCGTAGGCCGCATGAGCGCTTCTACCGGCTATCCAGGCACCCGCTTTCAGCTGCTGCGTGCTGCGGACGCCAACAAGGCGGGTGACACGGACATCCTGATCGTGTCGCAGGCCGACGCCGATGGTTTGCTGGAGCAATGGAAGAACCATCTGCCGGCGCTGCTGGCCGCTGGCGCCCGGTCGGTGCAGCCCCTGGAACGCGCACTGGGATCGTTCATTGAACTGTTCAACCTGGAATCCGAACACCGCCTGTCCGCCTCAGGCGGGCAAGCTGTGCTGCAAGGCACAGGGCCGCTGGCAGCAGTCACCGGCTTTGAATCGCCCTTGCACAGTGGTCGCAGCGTGGTGGCGCTCACCGCCACCGACAAGGAAGCCATGGGGCTGCTCAGCCAGAGTCTGAACGATGCGGGCAAGATCAAGAGCCTGCGCGGAGATCTGGGCTTGATGCGCGGCGACGCCATCGAAAGCTTCCGCATCAAGCCTGTGTACTACGTGGGCGACCTGCCATGGTGGCAACGCCTGTGGTTCCACCTGCACAGCCACCCCTTGCTGCTGGCCTTGGCGGGCATCGCCACCGGCCTTCTGCTGACCTTTATCGTTTATGGCGCTTTGCGCACCATGGCGCGCCGCCGACTGGCATCCCAGCATGACTGAGTCCCTTCGTCGGCGCACGGCCCTGCAGGCTGGCGGCGGTGCTGTACTGCTGTCCTGGCTGCCAGGCCTTCGCGCGCAACCCCAATCCACGGCAGAACGCCCCGGGTGGCCCGCCTGGGAAGCGTTCAAGGCGCAGTTCATCAACGAAGGCGGCCGCGTCATCTCGGATGATGCGGGAGGAGGACAGACCTACTCCGAAGGCCAGGCATACGCCTTGTTCTTTGCCTTGGTGGCCAATGACCGAACCACCTTCGACAAGCTGCTGCGCTGGACGGAAAACAACCTGTGCGACGGCGATATGACAGCCCGCCTCCCGGCCTGGCTATGGGGTAAACGCCCCGATGGCACTTGGGGTGTCATCGACAGCAACGCCGCCTCGGACGCCGACCTCTGGATGGCCTACGCGCTGGGCGAGGCAGGCCGCCTGTGGAATGTGCGCACCTACCGCGCACTCTCTGCCTTGCTAGCGGCCCGCATCCTGCGTGAAGAAACCGCGCAACTGCCCGGCCTGGGACTGACCCTTCTGCCAGCGCCCCAGGGCTTTGCACAGAAGGACGGACGCTGGCGCCTGAACCCCAGCTACATGCCCATGCACCTCATGCACTGGCTGGCAGCAGTGGACCCACAGCCCGAATGGAAGCAACTGGTGGACAGCTCGCTCAAGGTCATCCAGGGCGCTTCACCCAAGGGCCTCACGCCCGACTGGACCGTGTACGACCCTAAGCAGGGCTTTCTGGTGGATGACAAGGGCAAGGAAAAAGGCCAGGGCAGCTACAACGCTATCCGCGTCTATCTTTGGGCGGGCACGTTGCACGCCAACGCTCCCGGTCGCAAGGCCTTGCTGGATACCCTGCAGCCTATGGCACGCTTCGTGCGCGAACAGGGATACCCGCCTGAGTCCATCGACATCCTGACAGCCCAAGCCTCGGGCCCCGCCCCCTCCGGGTTCTCGGCTGCAGTCCTGCCATTTTTGCGGGCAGTGGGCGACGACCGCACCCTGCAATCGCAGCGCATGCGCCTGGAGGCCCGCCCCTTGCGTCCCACGGCCTACTACGAGCAGGTGCTCGGCTTGTTTGGGCTGGGCGCCATGGAGGGGCAATATCGCTTCACTGCAAACGGCCAACTCACTGTGCGATGGAAACCGTGAAACGCCGCGCACACCGCTGGCTCCCCTCCCTGACCTTGCTCGCCGCCGCCTGCCTGCCCGGGCAGCACGGCGTGCACGCCAGCACCCCACCCGCCATCGAAGCTGAGCTGCTCAGCGGCGCCCGCCTGTGGGCCAGCAAAAACCGGCCGGATATGGCCCGCCAGCTGGTGGACAAGCTGCTGGCCATGGACCCGAACTCTCCCGAAGGGCTGGCGACGCTGGGCGACTTAGCGCTGCGCGAAAAGAAAAGCGACGAGGCCCAGCGCGTGCTGGCCACCTTGCGCGCACGCCACCCCGGCCATGTGCTGACCCAGGAACTGGAAACCCTGGTACGCGTGTATGGCCCCGACCGCGAAAAACTGGCCCAGATGCGCTTGATGGCGCGCGCAGGCCGCAAGGCCGAGGCCGCCGACTTGGCGCGCGAGCTGTTCCCGCAAGGCCCGCCCACGCTCGGCGGACTGGCGCTGGAATACCACCAGATCATGGGCTCCACCGCCAAGCAGAGCACCGAATCCCAGCGCCAGCTAGCCAGGCTGTACCAGCAGACCGGGGAGTCCCGTTACCGGCTGGCACAACTGGAGCTGCGCATGTACCAGGGGGGCAACCCGACGGCCGTGGTGCAGGAGATCGAGGCCCTGGCAAAGCAGCCCGATACCAACGCCCCACAGCTGCAAGACCTTTGGCGTCGCGCCCTGGACCGGCTGGCCAATACCCCGGCCAACCTGCCCCGCGTGCGCGCATTTCTGCAGCGCTACCCGGCTGACAGCGCCATGGTGGAACGATTGGCCGCCATGCAACAGGCGGTCGAGCGCGCAGAGCGCGCGGCCCGTGACCCCGCCAACATCGCCCGCCAGGCAGCGCGCACTGCCCTTGACCAAGGTGATATGGAGTTGGCGGAAGAGCAGGTCCAGGCGACGCTGGCTTTGCGCCCCCAGGACGGAGAAAGCCTGGGAAACCTGGGATTGATCCGACTGCGCCAAGGCCAGCATGCACAGGCGCAGGACCTCTTCAGCCAGGCCTATGCGCTCACACGCCAGAGCCGCTGGAAGGACTTGCAGGCCACTGCCAGATTCTGGGGACTGCTGCGACAGGCCGACAGAGCCGTCGAACAGAACGAACTGGTCACGGCAGCCAGCCTGGCCGAACGCGCGCTGCAGATGCAACCCCAAAGTGCTGACGCATTGACCACCCTGGCGAGCATTCGCGACCTGCAAGGGGACCATGCGCTGGCAGAGAATTTCTACCAACAAGCCATCCAACAGGAGCCCAACAGCACCTCCGCCATCAAAGGCCTGGCAAGTCTCTATGCCCGCACCGGGCGGGTGACCAAAGCGCTGTCCCTGCTGGCCGAGGCTGCCGCACGTGACACCACACTCTCAGAAAAACTCGCCAGTGCCCAGGCCGACGTGCTGGTGGCCCAGGCGGAGGACGACCTGCAGGCCCAGCGCCTGGGCCCCGCACTGCGTGCCTTGGAGTCGGCAGTGGTACTGACCCCCGACGATGCTTGGATAAGACACCGCCTCGCACGTATTTACATACGCCTGGGCCGCCCCCAAGAAGCACTGCACGCCATGGATGAGGGTGTGGCGCGTATTCCGTCCGGCGCCGTCGGTGCCGAGATGTTGTATGCCCGCGCCCTGATACGTTCTGCCCTGGACGAAGACAGCGCTGCCCTCGCGGACATGCAGCGGATACGCTCCGCCGATCAGACAGACGCCATGCGCTCGCTGGTGCGGCGCTCTCAGGTCAAGTCGCTCGTCACTCAGGCCCTGAAACCCCTGCCGGCAGCTGAAGTCGAGGCACTGCTACAGCAAGCGGAACGGACAGCAGGCAATGAAGCAGACCTGCTCTACAGCGTTGCCAATGCCTGGTTTCGCCGCGCACAGCCCGCGCGGGGCGTGGCAGTCTTCCATCGCCTGGCAGCGCGTGTCCCCACGCTGGCGCCAGACACGCAGCTGGACTACGCACAGCTGCTCAACCGGGCGGAGGACGATGCCGGCCTCGCCGAGCAATTGCCTCGTCTGCTGCAAGCCAAGGGCTGGAGCGCGGAGCAGGAAGACCGGCTGGTAGCGCTGTATGCAGCGCACCAAGAGCGGCTCATCGAGAAGCAGCGGCAGGCCGGACGTACCAACGAAGCCTCGCGCCTGGCACGCCAGGCGACACCCCTGCCGGACACACTCTCCACACCACGCCAACGCAGCCTAGCCCAGGCACGGTTGCTCATGGCTGCAGCCGAATATGCCGATGCCGCCCAGTTGCTCAAGCCTTTGGCATCCGCACAACCGGATGATCTGTCTGTTCGCATGGCGCTGGCGGACACCCTGTCACGACTGCAGGACACCGGAGACCGGCGGGCTGCGGCCAATGAGGCCGACTGGTTGAAAGACCGCATCCCTCCGAGCGATGTGGGGCAGCAACTGGCACTGCTACGCATCTGGCAACGTATTGGCCGCATGGACGAAGCGCGTGCATTGGCGACCCGTCTGCTGGACGGTTTTCCGCAAGACAGTGACGTGCTGCTGCATGCAGCGCGCCTGGAGCGGGCCAACCGCAACTACGCACAGGCCATGGTGTTCTTCCGCAGTGCGCTCATGCTGGAGACGCGCGGAAAGATCACCCCCCCTGCTGCAACGGCCCCAGAAAGCCAGGCCCCGGTGCCGATTGATTCCGACCGACCACTGGCTCTCCAGCAGAGTTACACACTGTCCGTCCCCGCCGACCCGGCCGTCGTTGCCAAGATCCAGGGCGAGATCGATGCCATCGAGGCACGGCGTCAGCCTCGGATCGAAGCGGGACACCAGGCGCTGAGCAAGCGCTCCACGGACGGAATCTCCAGCCTGCGCGGCTGGGAACGTCCTGTGGTGGCGTGGATGCCGCGTGCCTACGACGGGCACTATTTCTTGCACGTGGATCGGGTGCAGCTGGATGCAGGCGATCTCCCCGCCGATGGTCCAGACCTGCTCACTTACGGGCAGGTGGCGGCACTACCACCCGGGTCCTCCTTTGCCACCGAGCGACGCCAACGGGGCCAGGGCACCAACCTGGGTTTCGGCTATGTGGGAGACGATGTCCAGTGGGACATCGGAACCACTGGGGTTGGATTTCCGGTGACCAATGTCGTAGGGGGCCTGTCCAAAACCGGCGATCTGGGCCGCTATAGCTACAAACTCGAAGCGTATCGGCGCCCCATCACTGGCAGCCTGCTGTCGTACGCAGGGGCACGCGATCCCATCACAGGCCAGGTATGGGGCGGCGTGGTAGCAACGGGCGCTGCAGGCCGTCTTTCTACCGACATTGGGCCCTACAGCACCTCGCTGAGCCTGAGCCTGGCCGCCCTCACCGGAAAAAATGTGGCAACCAATACCCGCGCCCAGCTGCGCTGGGCACTGGACCGCGATGTATGGCGCCACAACGATAGCGTGGTCAACCTCGGTGTTGCCGTCTCAGCTTGGCACTATGGCAAAGACCTGTCCGAATTCAGCTTCGGCCACGGCGGCTATTACAGCCCACGCAACTACGTATCCGTCGCCCTGCCACTGGAATGGAGTGGACGCCGCGGCGCACTGACCTGGCTGGCACGCGGGTCCGTCTCTGTATCGCGCAGTAGCAGTGGCGACAGCGACTATTTTCCGCAGAGCGCACTCCTGCAGGCACTGGCGCGTGCCCGGCTGGCGGCCGACGGTGGCGTTCCGGTGTACGCGGGCAGTTCGGGCTCGGGTTTCGGGCGTTCGTTCCGGGGGGCACTGGAATACCAGGTCACACCCCATCTCGCACTGGGTGCACAGCTGGAGCTGGATCGCTCGGCCTACTACGCGCCCACCAATTTCATGGTGTATGGCCGCTACCGCTTTGAGCCCGGGAACGCTCCACTGGACAACCGCCCACGGCCGGTGCAGACCTATTCCAGCTTCTGACATGTTCCCCGCCCCTTCATCCCCACGCAAGAGCCCACCTGCAACAAGTGTGCTGCACGCGCTCGCCCAGCACCTTTGGCCCTCTTTGGGTACAGCCAGCGCCATCCAGCGACCGACAAGCATCGGTATCGCAGGCCTGCCAGACGGCATTGGCCAGTTGCCATCCCATGTGCCCGTGTCTCTGGTTGCCGCCGACAGCAGAAGTGCTGCAGCATGGTTCCCCGCGCTGATCGAAGACGCTTTGGCCGCTGGCCCCTTGGGGCTCGTGGCGTCCAGCACACAGTGGCTGGACGAGTTGCTGGAGTACCCCGAGCTGCGAGCGGCTTACCGCGCTGGTCGGCTGAAGCTCTGGGTGCTATCGTCTGGGTTGCAGGCGCAAGTACAGCGCCATGGACTCAGTCCACTCGTGCAGGAGCTTGAGCAGACCGGCCTGCTGCCACAGCACGCGCTGTATCTGTGGGACGCACAGAACCTGCTGTCCGGACTGAACGTTGCCCAACTCGCACATGTCAGCGACCAGCTCAGCGCCCTGTGCCGTCAACGGCAGCGCCCGGTGGTACTGGGGTTCACCCCGCCGCTCGATGCCACCGCCCTTTTGCCAACGCTGCGCAACCTGTGCCAGATGTCCATGCACATCGCCACCTTGCATGCCGACGCTGACCGCTGGCGCCTGAGCCTGGACCGCTGGGGTTCGGACACCGGGGCGCTGTTTCAGACCGGCTTTGGCCTGGTGCAAGACGCCAGCACACACCGACTGACTGCCGACGGCACGCGCACCCAAGGCGCCACCCCCGAACTGGTCACTGCAGCCGACCAATGGGGCGTGCTGGCCACCCGTGCATCGGTGGAGGGGCAACGCGGTATCCCTGGCCACTGGCGCATCGTCGATGGGCTGGAGGACATCGAAGTGGCTGCTGCGACCTGCGTGGCCTCCACGGTGCTGATCGACGCGGGCTCTGCGGGCGATTTTGAATCCCGCGCACGCCTGGTGCACCACCTGCGTCTCTCGCGCCCCCCAACGCTCAAGATTGTGGTGCGCGAGAACCTCGGCAAGTTGCGCACCCACAGCGAACAGGCAATGCTGCAACTGGGCGCCAGCGCGGTGGTCTACAAAGAGGTGGGTTTCTCGCGACTGCTGCAACTACTGCAGGACATCAACGCTCAGAGCCACACCCGCAAAGTCCACCCCGACTACGCTCAGGCGCTCGACAGCTTCATGCCCCCCCGCGAGCGGGGCTACCAGGCCCCGGGACGATTCTGTACGTTGGTACGCGGCATGCTCGACCGCACCCATGACATTGGCCTGTCGCACAGTCTAGTACGGCTCAACATGCTGGACCGGATGCCGCACCTCGATGCTTTGCGCGCCTGCCACACCTCGCGCGATGGCGACTTGTTCACGGCCGACCACGAAGCGATCTACGTGTTCCTGTTCGCCTGCCGGGAGCCCGATGTAGAGCTGGCACTGCAACGGGTATTCGCGCTGCCGCTGACCCAGCTTTTCACTTCGCAAGCTACGGACTGCTCAGCGCCGGGCATACGCGCGATGACTGAACAGTTGCAAGAATCCCTGCGCAAGGGCGTACCTGACTACAGTGCCATCTTGGCAACAGTCAGCGCCCCCACACCTGCCGCCCTGGAGGCTCCTCCTGCCACGCCCTTGGCGCAGTTAAGAGAGGATGCGCTGGCACTGCCAAAGCACACCAACATAGAGAACCAACAGTCCGCGGCCTCGCCGCTCGTTGTGACAAGACCGCAAATGCGACCACGCCCTATCGGACAGCGCGCCGCGCCACGCCCCCTTGGAAGGACGTCTGCATGACGGCATGGATGCTTGTTTACGTGCTGCTGGGTGTCTTGCTGGCTTGGCCGTGTGGTTGGCTGCTGCGCCGCGTGCTGAAGGCGCGCCAGCCGTTACGCTGCGTGCAGCCCTATCGGCCAAACCTTCCGCAAAGCGAATCGCCCATTACCCCAAAAGGTGGGATGACCAAAGCCCCATGAACAAAGAGTTTGCATGCGCGTGATTGCTGTCGTTTCGCCGCTCGGCGGGTCCGGGCGCACCACCATGGTCGCCCACCTGGCGTCCATTGGTGCCCGTCAAGGCCAGCACACCTTGGCCGTAGAACTCTGCGCCCAGAATCTGCTGGGCATACACCTGGGCATGCCCCGCCCCGCCAGTCAGGGATGGGCAGCACTTGCTGCCACAGGCTCTTGGTGGGCAGACGGCAGCTTCGACAACACGGACGGCGTCTGCGTTCTGCCCTTTGGCCCAGCGGCACCAGAAACCATCACGACGCTCCACCAGTTGCTCGCTGCCAACCCACAGTGGCTGCAAGACCAGGTGGAACTGCTCGACGTGCCAGAGGATTGCACGGTGCTGCTGGACACACCGCAATGGCCTTCGCCGCTGGCCCAGGCGGCGCTGCGCTGCGCAGATGCGGTGTTGGTGGTCATGGAAGCGTCTGCGCGCGGATGTGCCAGCACGGACGCCGTACGCGCCATGCTGCAGGCGTCGCCAGCAACGCCCAACGTGCAGGGCATCGCAGTCACGCGTTTTGACCCGCGCCGCGTATCGCAACGGGAGGCGCTCAGCACATTGCGCCAGCAGTGGGGAAGCCAATTGCTGCCCTATACCGTGCATGAAGACGAGAACCTTTCACGTGCACTGGCCGCATCGCAATGCGTGAACGGCATGGCACCGCATGCACAGTCCGCGCACGATCTCCAGGGCATCTTCCATTGGCTGTCGGCAGTGCCTCCGTTGGCGCCGCTGCCTGCGCCCGCAGCTGGAGTGGTTGCACCATGACAGACCAGGCGCCCTCGGGCACCACCACACCTACCCCGGCCACCGAACAAGCGGACGCACTGGTGCCCACTCGCAAGGCACTGATGTGGCTCGGGCGCCAGCTTGAGGTCGGGCATGAGGCTCCCTGGTGGATGTGGTTGTGGCGCTGTTTCGTTCTGCCACCCTCGCCACAGCGCGCATTGCGCCCCTGGTTGCTACGCCCAGTGCGGGGGCTTTGGGCAGGCCTCGGCTGGGCCATGCGCTGGCTCTGGCGAGTCCTGGCACTGGCGCTGACACTGGTTTTCTGGCCCATCCGGCTTTTCCTGCGTGCCATGGACCGCCTGGCCACCCACGTCAACGTGGGCAAGGGCATGCGACTGGCAGACCAGTGGCTCACACCGGCCCTGGAGATTCCTGGCCTGCGCTGGGTGATCCTGGCGGTGGGGGCGGTCACCGGTCTGGTCGTCATGACCACCCCATTCAACTGGTTCGGGCAACTGTTGTTCATGCTGCTCTGCTGGGGACTGTCCCTGGTGCTCCGGCGCCTGCCAGGCCGCTATCCTTCGCTGGCGCTTGCAGCGATCAGCCTGCTGGCGATGGGGCGTTACGCCTGGTGGCGCCTGACTTCATCGATTGAATTCGACTCGGTCATCGAGTCCTTCCTGGGCTACGGCCTGCTGGCGGCAGAGGCCTACACCTGGTTGGTGGTGGTGCTGGGCTTCATACAGACTGCCTGGCCCCTGCACCGCAGTCCGGCGGAGCTGCAAGGCGCGCCCGCGTCCTGGCCCACGGTGGATGTGTACATCCCCACCTATAACGAGCCGCTGAGTGTGGTGCGCACCACGGTGCTGGCGTCGATGGCACTGGACTGGCCCAAAGACAAGGTCAAGGTCTTCATCCTGGACGATGGGCGGCGCGAGGAATTCCGTGCCTTTGCCGAATCCATGGGCGTGGGCTATATCGTGCGGCCCGACAACAACCACGCCAAGGCTGGCAACCTGAACCATGCGCTGGGCAAGACCGATGGTGAGCTGGTCGCCATCTTCGACTGCGACCACATTCCCACACGCTCCTTCCTGACCACGGCCGTGGGCTGGTTCCAGCGCGACCCGAAGTGCGCCATGCTGCAAACGCCTCACCACTTCTTCTCACCCGACCCGTTTGAGCGCAACCTGGGCACCTTCCGCCGTGTGCCCAACGAAGGTGCCCTGTTCTACGGTCTGATCCAGGATGGCAATGATTTCTGGAACGCCACGTTCTTCTGCGGTTCCTGCGCCGTAATACGCCGCGGCCCACTGCTGGAGGTGGGCGGCATCGCCGTGGAAACGGTGACCGAGGATGCGCACACCGCCCTCAAGCTGCACCGGCGCGGCTACACCACGGCTTACATCAACGAGACGCAGGCCGCTGGCCTGGCCACGGAAAGCCTGTCGGCCCATGTGGGCCAACGCATCCGCTGGGCGCGCGGCATGGCGCAGATCTTCCGCGTGGACAACCCCTTCCTGGGCAAGGGCCTCACGATGTGGCAGCGCATCTGCTATGCCAACGCCATGGTGCACTTCTTCTTCGGGCTGCCGCGGCTGGTGTTCCTCACCGCGCCCATGGCCTTCCTGTTTTTTGAATGGCATATCATCAACGCGGGCGCCATCATGATCGCGCTGTATGTGCTGCCATACATCCTGCAGTCCAACATCGCCAATGCGCACGTGCAAGGCGAGCACCGGCACACGTTCTGGGCTGAGGTCTACGAAACGGTGTTGGCCTGGTACGTGGCCCTGCCCACCACGGTGGCGCTGATCAATCCGCGCCTTGGCAAGTTCAACGTGACAGCCAAGGGCGGGCTGGTGGATGAGCCGTACTTCGACTGGGTGATCTCCCGCCCCTACACCGTGCTGGTCCTGCTCAACTTCGCAGCCTTCGGCATGGGGCTGCTGCGCCTGTTCTTTTGGAATACAGAGGAAACCGCCACCGTACTCCTCAATCTGCTATGGACGGTCTACAGCATCCTCATGCTGGGTGCTGCGTTGGGTGTGGCATCCGAAGCACGCCAGGTGCGGCGAATGCACCGCGTGGCCACGCAATTGCCCGCAACCTTGTACCAGGACGACGGAACCGTGCTTCAGGCCCTTTGCATCGACTTTTCCATGACTGGTGTAGGCCTGCAATTGCCTGAAGGCACTCCACTGGCCGTGGGAGACAAGGTGCAGGTGGGACTGTGGCGCAACGATATGGAATGCACCTTTCCAGCCACGGTGATGTTGCACAGAGGCCAGAGCGCCACCGGTTTTCAGTTTGACCCCATGACGCGCGAACAACAAATCGACCTGGTGCAGTGCACCTTTGCCCGCCCCGACACCTGGAGGCAATGGAACGACAGCCACGATACCGACCGACCTTTGCATGGCCTGCAGGAAATCGCGCAGCTGGGCGTGCTGGGCTACCGCAAGTTCTGGACTTCGCTGGTGGAGTCGGCACGCAGCCGATGGCCCCTTCGCAAGCAGCGCGGGCAAGAAAGGCTGCCGGCATGAGCTTCTGGCATTTGATTTTCCTTGCCAAGGTGGGCCTGTACTTTGGTGGCTATATCGGCTTGAACTGGTGGCTGAACCTGCTGTTGTGGGCGTCCATGCTGCCCCCCATTGCGCACAAGGGGTGGCGCCGTGTACGCGCTGCAGTCGCCGTAGCGGCTGCCATCGCACTGCTGTATGCCGACTCTTACCTTCCCAGCCCAGGACGCGTGCTGTCGCAGCTCAAAGCGCTGAGTGGCTTCAGCGCGGACTACTGGCTGGAACTTGCCCAGCGGGTGTTCAACCCTGAAATGCTGCTGGTGGGACTGGTCGGCATCGTGCTTTATGCAGCACTGGCCCGGCGGGTGCGTGCGGGGACGTTTGCATTGCTGGCGTTGTTGAGCGTACCGGTGGTAGCGGCCCTGCAGGAGCAGGCGGCTACGCCCCAGGCCACCATGGCCGCAGCAAGCGGATTGAACTCGGCCGCCGCGCCCAACGACAATCAGGACACGTCGCCAGACGCTCTGCTGCAACGCTTTTACGCGAGCGAAAGCCAAAGGCGCGTCCAGTTCACCGCGCCCAATACGCCCCCGGCATTCGACATCGTCCTGCTGCATGTGTGCTCCTTGTCGTGGGATGACATGGACTTTGTAGGACAGCGGGACAACCCATTCCTCAAGCGTTTTGATGTGTTGTTCACCAACTTCAACAGCGCTGCCAGCTACAGCGGGCCAGCCTCTTTGCGGGTATTGCACGGCACCTGCGGTCAAACACCACACAACAAGCTGTACGAGGGCATTGATCCGCAGTGCTACGTGTTTCCCAACCTGGAAAAAGTGGGCTACCAGACCGCTGCACTGCTCAACCACGACGGGGTGTACGAAGAGTTTGCCCATGCGCTGGAACAGCGCGGAGGCCTTGCTGGCAAGCTGCAGTCCAATCAGGGCGCGCCCGTGCACATGCAGAATTTTGACGGCTCGCCCATCTATAACGACCACGCCTTGTTGGCGCAATGGTGGAAGAAGCGCAGCACTGACCGCAGCACCGGGCCCGTGGCGCTGTACTACAACACCATCTCCCTGCACGACGGAAATCGCGTGCCAGGCATGGCTTCGCGCAACAGCCTGGAGACATTCAAGCCCCGCCTGGTACAGCTGCTCGCCGACTTCGACAAGTTCATCTCCGAACTGGAGGCAGCAGGCCGCCCTGTGGTCGTGATGCTGGTCCCTGAGCACGGCGCATCGCTGCGCGGAGACAAAATCCAGATGTCGGGCATGCGGGAGATTCCTGGACCCCGCATCACCCTGGTCCCCGCTGCGGTGAAGCTGGTGGGCATGAAGCCATCTGAGGCATCCGCCCCAGCAGCGCCCGTGGTTGTGAACCAGCCGATGAGCTACCTGGGCTTGTACACCTTGCTAGGCGATCTGATTCGCGACAACCCTTACGTCGACTCCGCGCGCCCGTTGGCGGAGCGGCTCGCAGCCCCGGTCACTACCCCCTTTGTGTCAGAGAACGCCGATGTGATCGTGATGCGCAACATGGAAGGCAAGTACGTGATGCGCTCGGGGAACGGTGAATGGGTTCCCTACAACTATTGACTACGTTGGCTTGAAGCCCGAACGGGGCGTGACGAGGGGTTGCGCGACAGCCCCCTTCTCCGCACCCTGCCGCATGCGTCCCGCATAATCCATCCGCACTGCCGCGCCATCCCGCGATGCCACGGCGGTGCGATGTCCTTCGCGTGCCCGCAACCCCCATCTGCCACCACTCATGAACCCACAAGCCCATCTGCTCTGGAAAGCACCCCGCTGGGCGCTCGCGATCCTGCTGGCGGTGCTGGGCATGCTCGGGCCTTTCTCCATCGACACCTACATCCCCGCGTTCTCAGGCATCGCCGCGGCGCTGGGAGCCACACCGGTGGAAATGCAGCAGACGCTGTCCGCCTACCTGTTCGGCTTTGCGTTCATGAGCCTGTTCCACGGCGCGCTGGCAGACAGCTTTGGGCGCAGGCCCGTGATCTTGTGGGGCATCGCCGTGTTCACGCTCGCTTCCGCAGGGTGTGCGCTGTCGCAAACGATCGGGCAACTGGTCTTTTTCCGGGCACTGCAAGGCCTGTCCACGGGAGCAGGGATCGTGGTCTCCCGCGCGGTGATCCGCGACATGTTCCCTCCAGCACAAGCGCAGAAGGTTATGAGCCAGGTGACCATCTACTTTGGAGTGGCTCCAGCGATTGCTCCCATCATCGGAGGCTGGCTGTTTGTCCACACCGGGTGGCACAGCATTTTCTGGTTCCTGACCTTCGTGGGAGTGGCCCTTTGGACCGCCAACTTCAGGCTGCTGCCAGAGACCTTGCATGTGGAGCAGCGCCAGCCCTTTCATGTGCGCCATCTAATGCGCGGCTACGTGCAGTTGGGCACCAGTGCGCGCTTTGTGCTGCTGGCGCTGGCCAGTGGCGTGCCCTTCAATGGCATGTTCCTGTACGTTCTCTCGGCTCCAGCATTTCTTGGCGATCACCTGTCGCTGGCGCCTACGCAGTTTTTCTGGTTTTTTGTCCTGACCATCTCGGGGATCATGGGCGGTGCGTGGCTCAGTGGACGGCTGGCAGGGCGTATCCCGCCCAAGCGCCAGATCCGCCACGGATTTGTCATCATGTTTTCGGTGGCTGTGTTGAACCTGGTCGCCAATCTGCTGTTCACACCCCACGCTTGGTGGGCTCTGGCGCCCATTGCGGTCTTCTCTTTTGGCTGGGCACTGATGGTGCCGGTGGTGACGCTGCTGGTGCTGGACCTCTACCCGGAGCGCCGAGGCATGGCCTCATCCATGCAGGCGTTTGTCGGCTCTTCGGCCAATGGCCTGGTGGCAGGCGTCATCGCTCCGCTGGTGATGCACTCTACCGTTTTGCTGGCGCTGTCATCACTCCTGATGTTGTGCATTGGCATGCTGTCCTGGATCTGTCTGCACCATCGCTGGCCCGAGATCGGGCGTACGCCGGTCCATCTCTGATCAATACCCGACCGATCAAGGACTGGGCTGCCGCCGGTCCACGTTTTTTTGCTGGTAATAGCGGTTCTTCTCCGCATACATCGCCTGGTCTGCGCGATGGATCGCCGCTTCTACCGCATCTCCAGACTGGCAACAGGCAATCCCCATGGCCAGGCTCAGATGCTGGCCAGGGTAGAACTGGTTGTTGAGTTCGAGCATCGACAAAATGCGTTCCTGCAAAGCCATGGCTCCTCGCTCATCCGTGCCTGGCAACAACACCGTGAACTCGTCACCACCAATGCGGGCTGCGCAGGCCGGAGCATCCACGGCCTTGGCCAAGACCTCGCCAACGCGGCGCAGCATGGAGTCCCCCGCCGCATGGCCTTGCTCATCGTTCACCACCTTGAGACCATTCAGGTCGATGGCGATGATGGACAGCGGCCAAGGGCCCTTGCGGGTCAGGCGGTTGAGCTCCTCTGCATAAAAGGCTCGGTTGCGCAATTGCGTGAGCACATCGTGCTTGCCCAGGTACTCTAGGTAAGCCTCGGCCTTCTTGCGTGCCGTGATATCCACCAATGACAGGAGCACCAGGCCCCAGTCGCTCATGTGATCGGCCAGCACCGAGAACTGCATGTGGATATGCACGGCATCCCCGGACAGTGCGTAGTTAACCACTTCGCGCTGCTGAAAGGTCTTGCCCTCCCACAGGTCCAGCAATTGCTCCGCAAAGGACTCGTGCATCTCACCGCGAAACACCCGGCCAATGTTGTTCAGCAGCATTTCTTTGCTCTCTGCGCCAAACATGCGCAGGGTCTGCTGGTTCACATCGATCACCCGGATTTCGTGCATGCAGCGTGTCACGAACTCGGGATGCACCCGGATGAAAGTCTTGAAATCATCAATACCCTGCGCACGGACACCATCGAGCAGGCTCTTGACCGCACTGAAGTCCTCGACCCACAAGGACACGGGTGAGTGCTCGAACAAATCGCGTGCGTACCGCTCGCTGCGTCGCAGCTCGGCACCTGCACGCACGGTGGCCGTAACATCCTCCAGAGACACCAGCACACGGCTCCAGTTGTCCTCGTAACCGGGCAGGATGCGCGCACGGATCTGCACATCCAGCCGACGTCCGTCGAGCGCGTAGTTGACTGTTTGGTTAGAAAACTCCAGCTGCCCGTCCCACAACTGAGACAGCTCATCCGCCACCGCGTCGTGCATGTCGTCCCTGAAGACCTTATCCAGATTGGCTTCCAGTACCTGCTGGCTCTCGGCGGCAAACAGATCCAGCGTGCGCTGATTCACCTTGAGCACCTTCAGGGCTGCACTGCAGGCCCGCAGGCGGGCCGGGTCCTCTGCTAGGAACTGGCGGATGTCGGTCACGCCTTCGGCGCGCCACTGCTCAAAAAGCTGCTTGAGCGCACTGTAGTCCTCCAACCAGAGCGACACTGGCGCCAGCCCGAACATGTGCTCAAAGTCCGCACCCGAAGATAAAGAAGACGACACAGCAGATTCCTCCGGCGGCCATTATTGACGAGGCGCCGTTGGCATCCGCAGCTGAAATAGCCTCCCCAATGAAAAAAGGCCAGCACCTTACGGTACTGGCCTTTGCACAAAGGGCGGCGCTAGCGCCACACAACAATCAGCGCGCGGGGCGTGCAGGACGCTTGCGGGCATCGTGGGCCACAAAGGGCTTGCCACCACCACCGGCAGGCTTGGCAAATGCAGGCTTGCGAGGAGCGAAATCGCCGCGCGGTGCACCCGTATCGCCACGAGGAGCAAAGCCACCACGGCCTGTATCACCAAAACCAGGCTTGCGGCCATAACCGTCACCGTCACGACGCGGCGCAAAACCACGGTCGCCGCCACGGTCATCACGGCCAGCGAAACCGCCGCCGCCTTCACCACGGGCAGGGGCGCCACGGTTGTCACGACCGGCAAAGCCGCCGCCAAAGCCACCACCGAATCCACCACGATCATTGCCACCACGTGCGGGACCACCGAAGCGACCGCGCGACTGGTTATCACGGTTGTCATACGAACGGCCCGGGGCGCCACGGCCACCACCAAAATCGCCACCGCGAGGTGCCTGCGGAGCGCGCTGTGAAGGCTCCATGCCCGGAATCACTTCGGCCTTGAACTGCTGGCGGCTGTACGACTCAATGTCGTAGATCTTGCGGCGATCGCGGAACTCGGCAAACGTGATGGCCAGGCCATCGCGGCCCGCACGGCCGGTACGACCGATGCGGTGGGTGTAATCCTCAGCCTTCATGGGCAGGCCGAAGTTGAACACGTGGGTGATGGTAGGCACGTCGATGCCCCGTGCTGCCACGTCAGTAGCCACCAGAATCTGCACCTGACCTGCGCGCAGCGCCATCAAACGGCGGTTGCGCAGGCCCTGGCTCAGGGCGCCATGCAAAGCGACGGCCGAGAAGCCTTCTTGCTGCAGGTCGTTGGCCAAACCGTCGCACTCCACCTGGGTGCTGGCAAAGACAATGGCTTGGTTGATCGTGGTGTCACGCAGCCAGTGGTCCAGCATCTTGCGCTTGTGCTGGGCATTGTCGGCCCAGTACAGAACTTGCTTGATGTTGGCGTGCTTCTCTTGCGGAGAATCGATGGTCACCTTCTGCACAGACGAACCACCGTCGTGCATCACGCGCATGGCCAGTTGCTGGATGCGGGGCGCAAATGTGGCGCTGAACATCATGGTCTGCTTGCGCTGCGCGGTCAGCTGGTTCAGTTCAGCCAGGTCATCCGAGAAGCCCAGGTCGAGCATACGGTCCGCTTCGTCAACGACCAGGAACTGCACCTTGTCGAGCTTGATTTGCATCGAGCGCTGCAGGTCCAGCAGGCGGCCAGGGGTTGCCACCACGAGGTCAGCGTTTTGCAGTTTGGCGATCTGCAACTGGTAAGGCATGCCACCCACCACATTGGCCACACGCAGGCCACGGCAATGCTTGACCAGGTCGATGGCATCGTGCGCGACTTGCTGCGCCAGTTCACGGGTCGGGCACAGGATCAGGGCACCAGGGGTGGCAGCCTTGAAGTTGCGCGAACTGGTAGGGTCCTTGCGTTTGGCGCGCTTGGGAGCAGGTTCGCCACGGGCAGTGGCTTCGGCCACGGCGCGTTCAAAAGCGGCGCGCTCTTCGGCTTCGGCAGCAGCTTGCTGGTTGATCAGTGTGTGCAGCACAGGCAGGAGGAAGGCGGCGGTCTTGCCGCTGCCCGTCTGGCTGGAGACCATGAGGTCGATGAACTTGGTGGAGTCGTTGCCACCGCCCATCGCCAGAGGGATCGCCTTGAGCTGCACGCTGGTGGGCTGGGTGTAACCCAGATCAGCCACGGCTTGCACGAGTTCAGGGGCCAGGCCCAGCTCGATGAAGCCATTGGGCTCAGCGGTCACACCAGCATCGGCTTCGACGGCTGATACCACGGCGTCCAGGGGAGAAGACTGCACGGAAATGTCGGCAGCAAAGGAAGTGTCTGCAGGCGCGAATTCGCCCTGCACCAAAGAGGTGTCGGTCATGATTTTTCTCTCACGAAGACGGTCGCGGGCGCAGCCCACGATTGGCTTCGTCAAATGGTTAAAAAACATCAACCATCAAACGAAACCTGCGCTGGCTCAGAGAAGGCCGGAGCGGGTGGGCGTTATTCGCCAGTCCTGCACTGTCGATTAACAGTCGGCTGGCAAGCCCGGTGTGTGAGGGGAGATGCACAATCTGCGAGGGATTCCTGCGCAGCCAGAGATTATTGCACGATTAAGGGTTTGCCCGCAATACCCTCCTTCCCTTTTCGCCGGTGGCAATGCCTTCACCGCCAGGAATCCAGTCCCGCGTCGTAAAACACGCGCCCCAAGAGCACGGACCTCACAAGGGCTCCCCCGCCCCTCACAAAAGGGATGAGAAGCAGTGGCTTAAGACGTTTTCACATCCACGGCCAACAGGTGCTGACGGTAATGCGCCAGCTCGTCGATGGACTCATGGACATCGGCCAGGGCCGTGTGTTTTTGCGCTTTCTTGAAACTGGTGTATGCCTCGGGCTTCCAGCGCTTGGCCAGCTCCTTGAGCGTGCTCACATCCACATTGCGGTAGTGAAAGAACCGCTCGAGCTTGGGCATGTAACGCACCAAAAAACGCCGGTCCTGACCGATGCTGTTGCCGCACATGGGCGCAGTGCCCTTGGGCACGTACTGGGCCAGGAAAGCAAGGATCTTCTGTTCCGCTTCCTCCTCCGTCACCGTGGACGCCTTCACCTTGTCGATCAGGCCGCTGCGGCCGTGCGTGCCTTTGTTCCAGGCATCCATCTTGTTCAGCAATTCATCCGGCTGGTGAATGGCAAACACGGGGCCTTCGACGCGGGGTTCCAGGCTCGGACCGGTCACGACCACGGCGATCTCCAGCAGGCGGTCGGTGTCGGGCTCCAGGCCGGTCATTTCACAGTCCAGCCAGACCAGGTTCTGGTCGGATTTGGCAAGCGTGGCAGGGGTGGGGTTGTTGGCTTCTGACATGGCGCGCATTGTCGCCGATGGCCTAAACTAGCCGCACATGCCCACCTCCGACGACATTTCCCCCTCTTTGCTGTTCACCCTGGCCTTTGCAGCCGCGCTGCTTCTGGGCCTGGCCCTCAAGTTCTGGCTGGCGACGCGCCAGGTCCGGCATGTTGCACGCCATCGCGCTGCGGTCCCGGCACCGTTTGCCGAGCGCATCGCCCTGGCGGCGCACCAGAAGGCGGCCGACTACACCATCACCAAGGCCCGGCTGGGCATGCTGGAGATGGCGTTGGGCGCGGCCGTGCTACTGGGCTGGACCTTGCTGGGCGGCCTGGACGCCCTGAACCAGGCGCTGCTTGGCGTGCTGGGCGGCGGCATGTGGCAGCAGATGGCATTCCTGGTCGCCTTTGCTGCCATCAGCGGCCTGATCGACCTGCCCCTGTCGCTGTACCAGACGTTTGTTGTGGAAGAACGGTTTGGGTTCAACAAGATGACCTGGCGCCTGTGGCTGGCGGACGCCCTCAAGGGCCTGCTGGTGGGCGCCATCATCGGGCTGCCCATTGCCGCACTGATCCTCTGGCTGATGGGCGCTGCAGGCCCGCTGTGGTGGCTGTGGGCCTGGTGCTTCTGGATGGGTTTCAACCTGCTGCTGATGGTGATTTACCCCACCTTCATCGCACCGTTGTTCAACAAATTCCAGCCGCTTGAAGACGAGTCGCTCAAAGCCCGCGTGACTGCGCTGATGCAGCGTTGCGGCTTCTCGGCCAAGGGCCTGTTCGTGATGGACGGCAGCCGCCGCAGCGCCCACGCCAATGCCTATTTCACTGGCTTTGGTGCCGCCAAGCGCGTGGTGTTCTACGACACCCTGCTGCGCCAGCTGGCACCTGGCCAGGTCGAGGCTGTGCTGGCCCATGAGCTGGGCCACTTCAAGCACCGCCACATCATCCAGCGCATCGTGATGATGTTTGCGCTCAGCCTGGCGGGCTTTGCGCTGCTGGGCTGGCTTTCCACACAGGTCTGGTTCTACACCGGACTGGGTGTGCGGCCCAACATCTCGCTGGACCCGGCCATGGCCGCCGCACCCAATGATGCGCTGGCACTGCTGCTTTTCATGCTGGTCGTTCCGGTATTTACCTTCTTCATCTCGCCGCTGTTTTCGCAACAATCGCGTCGCCACGAGTTCCAGGCAGACGCGTATGCTGCGGCCCAGGCCAGCGGCGCAGACCTGTCGTCGGCCTTGCTCAAGCTGTACGAAGACAACGCCTCCACGCTCACTCCAGACCCGGTCTACGTGAAGTTTTACTACTCGCATCCACCCGCCACAGAGCGGCTGGCGCGCATGCAAACCCCTGCTCACCCATGACTACCATGTTGAAGAAAAAAGACTGGTCCACGCTGACCCGCCGCGCCCTGACAGCTACAGAAATAGTAGCAAACCTGGCCAAACTGGAGGGCTGGAGCCTCAGCGGCGACGGCGCCAACGTCGCCATCGAGAAAACCTACCACTTTGCCAATTACTACGAGACGATCTCGTTCGTGAACGCCTTGGCGTTCATCGCCAATGCGCAAGACCACCACCCCGATCTGTCTGTGCACTACAACCGCTGCGTGGTGCGACTGAACACGCACGACGTGCATGGCTTCTCCAGCACCGACTTCGAGTGCGCCACCCAGTTCGACGCACTGGTCTCACTGTGAGGCAGGCCCACCATGGCTGAACGCAGCGCCCTCACGGAAGGTACCGTGGTGGCCAGCCATGGGCGCCACTGCATGGTCGAGACCCCGGATGGGGAGCGCCGCATCTGCCACCCCCGCGGTAAAAAAAGCCAGGCCGTCGTTGGCGACCATGTGCTATGGCAGGCACCGCCGCCCGGGCAAGGCGAAGAAGGCACCATCGAAAAGGTCAAGGAACGGCGCAACCTGTTCTACCGACAGGACGAGATTCGCACCAAATCTTTCGCCGCCAACCTCGATCAGGTACTCATCCTGATTGCGGCGGAACCGGTGTTCTCCGAAAGCCAGCTATCACGGGCACTGATTGCTGCAGAGGCGGAGGGCATCAAACCCATCATTGCACTCAACAAGAGTGATCTGGTCGAACCCTTCGCCCGCGCATGGGAGCGACTGCTGCCGTACCGGCACATGGGCGCCGGCAAACACTATGGCGTGCTGCCGCTATCTCTGGCGCTGTCCAGCGATGTGGACCGTGCCCTGCTCATGGAACACTTGCAGGGCAAGACCACGTTGGTGCTGGGCCCGTCGGGGTCCGGCAAGAGCACGCTGATCAACCTGCTGGTGCCGGGCGCCTCGGTGCTGACCGGAGAAATCTCGCAGGCCCTGAATTCAGGCAAACACACCACCACCAGCACCCACTGGTACTGGATGGATGCGGCGCGCACCACGGCACTGATCGACTCGCCAGGGTTCCAGGAATTCGGGCTGCACCATATCGCCCCCATGCAGCTGGCGGCCTGTATGCCCGACATCGCCGAGCATGCAACGGCCTGCAAGTTCTACAACTGCACCCACCTGCATGAGCCGGGGTGCGGTGTGCTGGATGCAGTCAAAAAGGGCCAAGGCGCTGGAGGTATAAGCCCCTCTCGCTACAAAATATATAGTGATTTGTTTGAAGAGTTGAGTCACACCCGGTATTGACCGGCGTATGCCAGCGGCGCCATGCGAGATGGCGCGACAGGTGAACGGGCTAGCCGAGCAACCGGGCCAGCGTCAGCAGCGCCAGCAGCAGCATCCAGACCACCACCGAGCGCCACACCAGGCCCACCACGCTGCGAAGGTGGCCTACTTCAGGCTCGCGGCCGGGGGTGGAGTCGCTGTCGCCCATGTCGGCATCAATCTCCAGACCCTGTGGCGCATGCAGCTCGGTGCGCGCCTTCAACGCCTCACCGCCCAGGCGCACATTGATGGCCCCTGCAGTGGCGGCAAGAACCACACCATCGTTGTCGTTGGGAAACCGCTGCGCATGAAAACGCCAGCCTTCAATCGCTTCTTCAAAACTGCCTACCACCGCAAAGCTCAGTGCCGTGAGCCGCGCAGGCAACCAGTCGATGGCAGTCCAGGCCTGGGCGGACGCCTGCTGCAAGGACTCGCTGGCGGGCAATGCGCCCGTGCGCTGCTTGTAATGCCAGTAGCGAGAGACAAATTCAGCCAGGCGATACAACACCGCCCCCGTCGGCCCCAGACCCAGCGCAGCCAGCACCGAGAACCACGCCAACACCCCAAATACATGCCGGTGCGCAGCCAGCACCGAATACTCGATCACATGGCGCACGATCTCGCTGCGCGGCAGCGCGCCCACATCCACCTGTTGCCAGTGCGCGAGGCGCTCGCGCGCCGAGTCTTCGTCACCCTCTTCCAGCGCATCGCGGATGCCGGTGAAGTGGTGGCTGAACTGCCGAAAACCCAGCGTGACATATAGCACCGCCACGCTCCAGAGCACCGCAAACGGCCAGCCGAGACCCCACAGCAGCAGCCAGTGGATGCCCAGTGTGACCAGTGCGGGAACGAGTACCGCGAGGCTCCACGCCACCCACCCGTGGTGCGATTTGCCCGCGTCGAAATTGCGGCTCACGGACAAGGCCCATGCACGCAGCCCCGCGTGGATGGGATTGCTGCGAGCCAGAGGGCGTGCCTGCTCGATCAGCAGAGCGAACAGGATGGCAAAGAAACTCATGGGGGGCAATGATACTGGCGCCAAGCCACGGGAGCACGTGATTCCGCCGAACCTCAGCAACACATCCTCCAATGAAGCGGGGACCCCACCCGCAGCCCTCAAAGCCCACATGGCCGAAGCCAGAGCCCCACGTGAGGGGTCGCGCTGCCACACACCGGGTGCGTCCGCGCGAAGCGCCTCAGGGGTGCTTCATTCAGCCATCATGAACCGGTAGAAATTGCGCAGCATGCCAGCCGTGGCGCCCCAGATGAAATGGGTCTTGTCGCCTTGCTGGTAGGGCATGGAGAACCATTCGCGGTGCACGCCATCGCGGTCAAACACATGGCGGCGATGGTGAGCTGGGTCGAGCAAAAAGGCCAGCGGTACCTCAAACAGGTCGGCCACCTCATACGGGTTGGGCCGAAGCACACAGTCCGGCTGCACAAGGGCGACCACCGGGGTGATGATGAATGACGAGCCGGTCACGTAGGTGGGCAAGGTCCCCAGTACCTCGACAAATTCACGGTCCAGGCCCACCTCCTCCTGCGCTTCGCGCAAGGCGGTTTCAGCAGCACTGGCGTCTTCCGGATCAGCCCGCCCGCCCGGGAAGGCCACCTGCCCGGAATGGGTGGACAGATGTGCGGTGCGCTCCGTCAACAGCACCATGGGTTGCTCGCGCAACACGATCGCCAGCAACACGGACGCGTGGGCTGGCTCGCGGTTCATGAACTTCTTTTCCAGCACCACCTCCGGCTCCCACTGGGGTGGCTGTGCAAAACGCGCACGCAGCGCATCAGGCGTCTGCACAGCCAGGGGCACGGCGGGCAGGTGCACGTCCACCCCGACCACTGGCACCGTGCGAGGGTCAAAGTCGGGCAGGCTCGACAGAGGCGCAATGACCGATGAAACAGCAGGAGGAGAAGAAGTGTTCACAAAAAGCAGGTTCTACGGACCAAAAAACAAAAAGCCGCTACAGGCAGATGCTGTAGCGGCTTGTCAGGACAGGCCCTCGCCTTGCTTGAATTAAGCGGCGGTAGCAGCAGCCTTGACGCGCGAAGGCAGCTTTTCCTTGATACGTGCCGACTTGCCGCTGCGGTCACGCAGGTAGTACAGCTTGGCACGGCGCACATCACCGCGGCGCTTGACTTCGATGCTGGCAATCAGCGGGCTGTAGGTCTGGAACGTACGCTCCACGCCTTCGCCGCTGGAGATCTTGCGCACGGTGAAGCCGCTGTTCAGGCCACGATTGCGCTTGGCAATCACCACGCCTTCGTAAGCCTGCACGCGCTTGCGGGTACCTTCCACCACGTTCACGCTCACGATGACGGTGTCACCAGGGGCGAATTCGGGGATGGTCTTGTTCAAGCGGGCAATTTCTTCCGCTTCCAGGGTCTGGATCAGGTTCATGTGAGTTTCCTAGTGATCTTGTCCGCGCCAAAAATGGCTGCGTCGGGATTGACGTCTCAGTGTTTTGCGGGAGAACTCCCAGTCAAAACGGCCGGCCAGAGGATCGAAAAGCCTTTGATTATAGCAATTCAGCCGAGCTTGGCCAATACAGCTTCATCGGCGGGCGCCAAACGCCCCGCTTTGCGCGCGGCGTCGATGAGATCAGGCCGGTGGCGGGCCGTGGTGGCCAGGCGCTGATCACGCCGCCAGCGCTCGATCTGCGCATGGTGACCCGACATGAGGGCCGCTGGCACCTGCTGCCCTGCCCACTCTTCGGGCCGCGTGTAATGCGGGCAGTCCAGCAGGCCATCGAGCGCGGGATTGAAGCTGTCGAGCCGGTGGCTGCCCTCATCGTTGAGCACCCCGGGCTGCAGGCGCGCCACGGCGTCCAGCAGCGCCATGGCGGCAATCTCGCCGCCCGAGAGTACGAAGTCGCCCAGGCTCATCTGAACATTCACATGGGTGTCAATGAACCGCTGGTCGATGCCTTCATAGCGTCCACACAGCAACACAGCCCCCTCGCTGGCAGACCAGCGCTCCACGGCGGCGTGGTTCAGCGACTCGCCGATGGGAGAAAAAAGAACCAGCGGCGCCTCGCCGCCCTCGGGCTCACCGCGCTCTGCCCGGATGGCCGCAAGGCACCTCGCCAAGGGCTCGGCCATCATCACCATGCCCGGGCCACCGCCAAACGGGCGGTCATCCACCCGGCGGTAGTTGCCGTCGGCGTAGTCGCGCGGGTTCCACAGGCGCACATCGACCTGGCCGCTGGCATAGGCGCGCCGGGTCACACCGCTCGCCAGGAAGGGCGCGAACAGCTCGGGAAAGAGGGTGATGATGTCAAAGCGCATAGGGCGCGGCTCGTGACGGCGCGGTCAGTAGTCGGGCTGCCAGTCCACGGTGATGCGTTTTTCAGCCAGATCCACCTTGTCCACGAAGGCCGAGACAAACGGAATCATGCGCTCCTGTGCCTTGCCGTCCTGCTCAAAGGCCAGCACCAGCACGGTCTGTGGACCGGTGGACATCAACTCGCGCACCTCGCCCAGCGCCACACCTTCACGGTTGAAGACCGACAGACCGATCAGATCGACCCAGTAGTACTCGTCTTCTGAGGTGGATGGAAAACTGGATCGCGGCACAAAAATCCGCGCACCGCGCAACGCCTCAGCACCATTGCGGTCATCAATGCCCTGCGCCCAGGCCACCACGGAGTCCGAATGATCCTTGGCCTGGCGGATGGGCAGCAGCACGGTGCCGCTGAAGGTCTTGGCACCACGCTCGGAGGGCTGCAAATACCAGCGTTTGGACGAAAAAAGCGCCTCGGGATTGCTGCTGTGCGACAGCACCTTGAACCAGCCCTTGATGCCCCAGGCATCTGCGATGCGCCCCACTTCAACGGCGTCGGCAGGCAGTTCTGCGGGTTCGAGGGTCAACGGTGTGGTGGCCATGGCAGTGAGTCCAGAATGAGAAAAGGGCGGGTTCCGCCAGACCAGCCGACGGAACCCGCCCTTTTCAGGGAGCTTTAAGCAGCCTTCTTGGCGGCTTGCTTGATCAGGCGGTCCACCGTGGGGGAGGACTGGGCGCCAACGCCCACCCAGTAAGCCAGACGGTCTTGCACGATGCGCAGGCCTTCTTCAGATTCCTTGGCGGTGGGGTTGTAGAAGCCGATGCGCTCGATGAAGCGGCCATCACGGCGCACGCGCTTGTCAGCAACGACGATGTTGAAGAAAGGACGGCCCTTGGAGCCGCCGCGGGAGAGTCGAATGACGACCATGATTTATCCTTCGGGTGGTGAACTCCGGCAACATTTGCCGTAAGCCACAGTGTTCGCAACCATATTCGCAACGCTTGAGACACGCGACATGGCCACCCGGCCAGCGACACGCTGCAAAGCCTGCGATTATATCCATTTCCCCAAAATGCCCTCTATCCGCCCCAGCACTGACAGCGATATTCCTGCCATCACGGCCATTTACCAACACCATGTGCTCCACGGCACGGGCACCTTCGAGATAGATCCCCCCTCCGAAGCCGACATGGCAAGCCGCCGCGCTGACGTGCTGGCGCGTGGCCTGCCCTGGCTGGTTGCGGAGAAAGACGGTCAAGTGCTGGGCTTTGCCTATGCCAACTGGTTCAAGCCCCGCCCGGCCTACCGCTTCTCGGCCGAAGACTCGATCTACGTGGCCGATCAGGCCCGCGGCATGGGCCTGGGCCGCAAGCTGCTGGCCGAGCTGGCGGTACAGGCCGAAGCGGCTGGCGTGCGCAAGCTGCTGGCGGTGATTGGAGACTCTGCCAACGCAGGCTCGATCGGCGTGCACCGGGCCCTGGGCTTCACCGATGTGGGCATCATGCGCTCAGTCGGCTGGAAGTTCGGCGCCTGGCGCGACATCGTGCTCATGGAAAAGACCCTGGGCGCGGGCGACACCACTTCACCCGAATAGCGCAGCACCCATGAAAAACAAAACCGTAGCCGCCTGGCTCGCCTTTGTCGGCGGCCCCCTGGGCCTGCACCGCTTTTACCTTCATGGCCTGTCCGACATGCTCGGCTGGTTGTTGCCCATCCCCACGGCGCTGGGCATCTATGGCATTCAGCGGGTGCAGCAACTCGGCCAGGACGACCACTACAGCTGGGTGCTGATACCGCTGCTGGGCTTCACGATTGCCGCCTGTGCGCTGCGCGCCATCCTGTACGCGCTGATGACACCCGAGGCATGGAATGCGCGCTACAACCCCAGCGCCGCACCGGACGCCGCGCCGGGCAGGACGCAATGGATCACCGTGGGCGCCATCGTGGTGTCCCTGCTGATCGGGACCACGGTACTGATGGCCAGCCTGGCGTTCAGTTTCCAGCGGTACTTTGAGTACCAGATCGAGGAAGCGCGCAAGATCTCGCAGTGATCCGCTGGCAGGCGCCAATGCAAACGCCCCATCAAATTCACACTCAATGGGGCGTATGCGCTAGTGTTGATTGCCTTGAATGCTATCTATTCAATAGCATTCACGGCAACTCCGCCATCAGAACAGCTGCAGGCTGATCCAGTAGGCGACGGCGGCCACAAAGGCGCTCGCCGGGATGGTCAGAATCCACGCCCAGATGATGTTGCCGGCAACGCCCCAGCGCACGGCGCTGGCGCGCTGGGTGGAGCCCACACCGACGATGGCGCCCGTGATGGTGTGCGTGGTGGACACCGGAATGCCGAGCGTGGTGGCCAGGAATAAGGTCAGCGCCCCGCCCGTTTCGGCACAGAAGCCGCCCACAGGCTTGAGCTTGGTGATCTTCTGGCCCATGGTCTTCACAATGCGCCATCCGCCAAACATGGTGCCCAGGCCAATGGCCACGTAGCAGCTGATGATGGCCCAGGTGGGGGGCGAGGCATCAGACGCCGACGCATACCCGGTGGCAATCAGCAGCAGCCAGATGATGCCGATGGTCTTTTGCGCATCATTACCGCCGTGCCCCAAGCTGTAGGCGCCGGCAGATACCAGCTGCAACCGGCGGAACCACTTGTCCACCTTGCTCGGGCGCGTGCGCCTGAAGATCCAGGCCACGGCCACCATCATGAGCGAGCCCAGCGCAAAACCCAGCAGCGGCGAGACAAAGATGAACGCCACGGTCTTGAGGATGCCCGCCGAGATCAGCGCGCCCGCACCAGCCTTGGCAATCACAGCGCCCACAATGCCGCCGATGAGGGCGTGCGAGGAGCTGCTGGGGATGCCGTAGTACCAGGTGATCACGTTCCAGGTGATCGCACCCACCAGGGCGCCAAACACCACGTGCGTGTCCACAATGCCGGGCTGCACGATGCCCTTGCCCACCGTCGCTGCCACGCTCAGGTGAAAGACAAAGATCGCCACAAAGTTGAAGAAGGCGGCAAACAGCACCGCCTGCGCGGGCTTGAGCACGCCGGTGGAGACCACCGTGGCGATCGAATTGGCCGCGTCGTGGAACCCGTTCATGAAGTCGAACAGGATTGCCAGGGCCACAAGCAGAACCACAACCCAGAGGGCCGTCTGTACGGTTTCCATACTGGTCAGCCTGCGCGGATCAGGAGTTCTCGAGGACGATGCCCTCGATGCAGTTGGCCACGTCCTCGCACTTGTCGGTGATCGTCTCCAGCAGTTCGTAGATGGCCTTGAGCTTGATCACCTCGCGGACATCGGGCTCCTCGCGGAACAGCTTGCTCATGGCGCTGCGCATCACACGGTCGGCGTCGGATTCGAGCTTGTCGATCTCCTCGCAGGTCTTGAGCGCGGCCTCGGCCACAGCCGGGTCGGCGATCTTGTCGAGCAGCTTGACGGCATCGCGCAGGCGCTCGCAGCACTTGAGGCTCAGGTCCGTGAGACGGGTGATTTCTTCCGTCATGTGCCGCACGTCGTACAGCGCCATGGTTTCAGCCGAGTCCTGGATCAGGTCGGCCACATCGTCCATGGTGTTGATCAGCGTGTGGATCTGCTCACGGTCGATGGGGGTGATGAAGGTCTTGTGGATGGCCTTGTTCACCTCGTGCGTCACTCGGTCGGCGGCACGCTCGGCGTTGTCCACATCCTGGTTGTACTTGTCGCGCAGGTGCGGGTCGCTGTAGTTGGCCACCAGTTGCGAGAAGGCCCGGGCCGCCTCGACGATGCGGTCCGCATGCTGGTTGAACATTTCGAAAAAATTGCCTTCGCGTGGCAACAGCTTGGCAAACAGCATGGAGACTCCTGGATCGGGAACGAATGGTGAGAAAAGGCCGCGCCATGACAGAACCATGACGCTTTCGTGACCCGGCGAGTTTAACCGTGCGCCCTGCAGGGACTGATGCCGCTGCCTCATGCAGTCATGCGCACGGCGCCGTGGGCGACGACACACTGGCCGTTCAGGCCCTGTGCCTTCAGGCGCCCCGGAAGATGAAATACACCGCCCCCACCAGGCACAACCCCGCCCAAAGGTAGTCCCACTTCAGGGGTTGCCCCATGTAGAACACGGCGAAGGGCACAAACACACCCAGCGTGATGACCTCTTGCATGATCTTGAGCTGCCCCACGTTGAACTGGGTGAAGCCAATGCGGTTGGCCGGCACCTGCAACAGGTATTCAAACAGTGCGATACCCCAGCTGACGAGGGCCGCGACATACCACGGCGAAGACGCCAGGTTCTTCAGGTGGCCGTACCACGCAAAGGTCATGAAGATATTGCTGGCAGTGAGCAGCAATATCGTTTGCAAAGAAATAGGCAGGGATTGGAGCGCGTTCATGGTGGAGCGGCAGGCTGGGGAAGTGAACGAAGCGGCCGATTATGAACAAAACCGATCGATTGCGCTGGTGTTACATACCTTGCCAGCTATATTTTTAATAGCAATTTACTGCAACACTACTCCCATCAACAGACACAAAAAAAGGCACTCCCGAGGGAGTGCCTTGCTGGACAGCCGCCGCACCACACCAGCGGTGCGCAGGCTTGCGGTCGCTTATTCGCCCAGGTAGGCAGCGCGCACCTTGGGGTCATTGAGCAACTGCTGGCCAGGGCCCGACATGGTGATCAGGCCGGACTCCATCACGTAGCCGCGGTCGGCAATCGCCAGCGCGCGGCTGGCGTTCTGCTCGACCAGCACGATGGTCACGCCCAGCGCGTACACGTCGCGCACCACCTCAAAGATCTTGTCCACCATGATGGGGGACAGGCCCATCGAGGGCTCGTCCAGCAGCAGCACCTTGGGCTGGCTCATCAGCGCGCGGCCCATCGCCAGCATCTGCTGCTCACCGCCCGACATGGTGCCGGCCAGCTGGTCCTTGCGCTCGCGCAGGCGCGGGAAAATGGTGAACATCTTCTCGATGTCAGCCAGGATGCCGGCCTTGTCGGAGCGCGTGTAGGCGCCCATTTGCAGGTTTTCGGTGATGGTCATGCGCGCAAACACGCCACGGCCTTCCGGCACCATCACCAAGCCCTTCTTCACCAGGTCCCAGGCGCCCTTGCCCTTGATGCTTTCGCCCAGGTACTCGATATCGCCGTCGTTCATGGCCAGGGTGCCAGTGATGGCCTTCATGGTGGTGGTCTTGCCCGCACCGTTGGAGCCGATCAGCGAGACCAGCTCGCCTTCACGCACTTCGAAGTCCACGCCCTTCACGGCCTGGATACCGCCGTAGGCCACTTTCAGGCCCTTGACCTGCAGCAGTACCTTATTGGATTTTTCGGCCATTCTCAATGTCCTCCGGTGCCCAGATAGGCCTCAATCACTTTTTCGTTCTTCTGCACTTCGGCAGGGTTGCCTTCGGCGATCTGCTTGCCATAGTCGAGCACCGTCACACGGTCGCACAGGCCCATCACCAGCTTCACGTCGTGCTCGATGAGCAAGATGGTGCGGTTGTCTTTGCGGATGCGGTCGATCAGCTCGCGCAGCAGCACCTTCTCGGTGGCGTTCATGCCGGCGGCGGGCTCGTCCAGCGCAATCAGTTGCGGATCGGTGGCCAGGGCCCGGGCGATCTCCAGGCGGCGCTGGTCGCCGTAGCTCAGGGTGCGCGCCTTGTAGTCGGCAAACTTGCCAATGCCCACGTAGTCGAGCAGTTCCTGTGCGCGCTTGGCGATGGCCAGCTCTTCTTCCTTGAAGCCCTTGGTACGCAGCACAGCGCCCAGCAGGCCAGACTTGGTACGGATGTGGCGGCCCACCATCACGTTTTCCAGTGCCGTCATTTCTGCAAACAGACGGATATTCTGGAAGGTGCGCGCGATGCCCGCCTTGGCCACTTCATGCACGGCCGTCGGCTCGTAAGGCTTGCCAGCCAGTTCAAAGGTGCCGCTGTCGGGGGTGTACAGGCCGGTGATCACGTTGAAGAACGTGGTCTTGCCTGCGCCGTTGGGGCCAATCAGGCCATACACCTGGCCTCGCTCAATGGTGATGCCCACGTCGGAGAGGGCTTGCAGGCCGCCGAAGCGCTTGGAAATGCCCGCAACCCGCAGCACCACGTCGCTGGCTGATTTCTGAATGTTCTCTGCCATGTTCTAACTTTCTGCGGTGTTCAGGTCTTCTGCGTGAGGCTCTTGCCATGGTCGGGCGCAGGCCACAGACCACGGGGACGCATCAGCATGATGATGATCATGGCCAGCGCGATCAGCAGCTGGCGCAGGATGGCGGAGTCCAGGCGACCGTCCGTCATGGCCTGCAGAGGGCCTGCCACATAGCGCAGCACTTCGGGCAGGGCCGACAGCAGCACGGCGCCCAGGATCACGCCAGGAATGTGGCCGATACCGCCCAGCACCACCATGGCGACGATCATGACCGACTCCATCAGGCTGAACGACTCGGGCGACACAAAGCCCTGGAACGCACCGAACATCGCACCCGACACGCCGCCGAACGAAGCCCCCATGCCGAAGGCCAGCAGCTTCATATTGCGGGTGTTGATGCCCATCGCCTTGGCAGCGATTTCATCTTCACGGATGGCCATCCAGGCGCGGCCGATGCGCGAGTCCTGCAGGCGGTAGCAGATGATGATGGACACCACCACCAGGGTCAGGAACAGGTAATAGTACAGGGTGACGGAATTGATGTCGAAACCGAACACCTCCAAGCGCTTGCCCAGGTCCAGGCCAAAGATCTTGACCGAGTCGATCTGGCCCAGGCCCTTGGGGCCGTTGGTCAGGTTGACCGGGTGGTCGAGGTTGTTCAGGAAGATGCGGATGATTTCGCCGAAGCCCAGCGTCACGATGGCCAGGTAGTCACCGCGCAGCTTCAGCGTGGGCGCCCCCAGCATGGCGCCAAAGAACGCCGCTAACAACGCCGCCACCGGTATCACGATCCACAGCGAGGTGTGCAGCCCGTTGGGGAACATGGCGGCAAACGCCGCAAAGTTGTCCGCCAGGTGCGGCGAAGCCATCAAGGCAAACAGGTAGGCGCCCACGGCGTAGAACGCCACGTAGCCCAGGTCCAGCAGGCCGGCGTAGCCCACCACGATGTTCAGGCCCAGGGCCAGCAGCACGTACAGCAGGGCCAGGTCGGCGATACGCACCCAGGCGTTGCCGAAGGATTGCAGAATCAGCGGCAGCACCAGCAGCGCGACGGCGCCGATGATCCAATTGGTTTTGGTGTTCTTCATGGTGTGAGGCTCCTCAGGCGCGATCGGCCACACGCTCACCCAACAGGCCCGAGGGGCGCAGCGTCAGGATGATGATGAGCACGATGAACGCAAAGATGTCGGTGTAGTGGCTGCCCAGCAAACCGCCCGTGAGCGTGCCGATGTAGCCGGAGCCGATGGCTTCGATGAGGCCCAGCAGGATGCCGCCCACCACCGCACCGGCCAGGTTACCGATACCGCCGAACACCGCCGCCGTGAAGGCCTTGAGCCCCGGCAGGAAGCCCATGGTGTGCTGCGCCGTGCCGTAGTTGGAGGCATACATGATGCCGGCGATGGCCGCCAGGATGGCGCCGATGATGAAGGTGGCCGAGATCACCATGTCGGGCTTCACGCCCATCAGGGAGGCCACGCGGGGGTTCTCCGCCGTGGCGCGCATGGCGCGGCCCAGGTTGGTGTGGTTGACCAGATAGACCAGCGAAGCCAGGGCCACCGCCGTCACCCCCAGGATCAGGATCTGGGTGGGAGTGATGTAGGCACCACCCAACTGGAACGGCGTGCTGGGCAGCAGCGTGGGATAGGGCTTGTAGTTGGGCTTCCAGATGATCATGGCCAGCGTCTGCAGCAGGATCGACATGCCGATGGCAGTGATCAGGGGGGCAAGACGGGGGCTGGTGCGCAGTGGCTTGTAGGCCACCTTTTCGATCACGAAGTTGAGCGTGGCAGCGACCACGCAGGCGATGAGCGTGGCCAGCAGCAGGATGACCCAACCCGGCGCGCCGGGCATGGCAGCCTGCATCATTCCAATACAGCTCCAGCTGGTGAGGGCGCCGATCATGAGCACCTCGCCATGGGCGAAATTGATGAGTTGAATAATGCCGTACACCATCGTGTAGCCCAAGGCTATCAAGGCGTACATGCTGCCGAGTACCAGACCGTTGATGATCTGTTGCAGCAAAATGTCCATAAGAGAAGTCCTTCGTTTGTGACGTACCCACCGCTTTGGCACCGGAATCGGTACAGCCTTGTGGGCCCGACTGCCATCTAGCAAAAAACCCGCCAGGAATGCAGCTGTGCGGGTTTGTGGACGGGATTGTAGCGAGTAGTCACAACCGCCCCAATCCAAGCCGGGCGGGGTTTTCCCTCGGGTTTTGGTCACATCAGCGCGCCACGCACTGCATAAGGAATTTTGATGCACGCAAGATAATTGATGTGCAAACTTATTACCTTGATCATGCAGAATCGGCATAAAGCAGGCTGCGCAGCACCTTGGGCCTGCCGCAGGACATGCGCGGCCACCTCGCCCCACCGAGCAGGTCTCGGATCAGGAGGCGGTGTCTGAATCCTGAAGGCCGGGAGTGGCTGCTGCGGCATTGCGTTCGCGCAGCTCACGCAGCTTCAGGGCAATCTTGATTTCGAGACCCCGCTCCACGGGCTGGTAGAAGCCAGGCTCTGGCATGCCTTCGGGCAGGTAGCTCTCCCCCGCCGCAAAGCCACCCTCTTCGTCGTGGGCGTAGCGGTAGCCCTTGCCGTAGTCGAGCTCTTTCATCAACTTGGTGGGCGCATTGCGCAGGTGCATGGGCACCGGGCGTGTGCCATCCTGTTTGACCCAGGCCCGCGCCGCGTTGTAGGCCTTGTAGACCGCGTTGGACTTGGGCGCCACCGCCAGGTACACCACGCATTCGGCCAGCGCCAGCTCGCCCTCAGGGCTACCCAGGCGCTCGTACACCTCGCTCGCGTCCAGTGCCAGGCGCAATGCGCGCGGGTCGGCCAGGCCCACGTCCTCGGCTGCCATGCGCACCAGCCGGCGCGCCATGTAGCGGGGGTCAGCACCGCCGTCGAGCATGCGCACCAGCCAGTACAACGCAGCGTCGGGGTCAGAGCCCCGCACCGATTTGTGCAACGCGCTGATGGTGTCGTAGAACTGCTCGCCGCCCTTGTCGTAGCGGCGCATGCGCTCGCCCAGCACCTTGAGCAGCCAGGCATCGGTGATCTCGGAAAGCTTCTCCTGCGCAGCCGCCATGGCCAGGGTTTCGAGCGTGTTGAGCAGGCGACGCGCGTCGCCATCGGCATAGGCCACCAAGCGGTCGATTGCTACACCTTCGATAGCAGGTAGCGCATCTTCCTCCTGCGCCAGGGCCACAATCTGCTTCAAATCTTGCTCAGACAGCGGCTGCAGCACGTAGACCGCCGCTCGCGACAGCAGCGCGGAATTCACCTCAAACGAAGGGTTCTCGGTGGTGGCGCCGATGAAGGTGAACAGGCCTGATTCAACGTGTGGCAAGAACGCGTCTTGCTGACTCTTGTTGAAGCGGTGCACCTCGTCCACAAACACGATGGTGCGCTGCTGCATCAACCCATCGCGCGCGGCCTGGGCCTGCTCCACCGCCTCGCGAATGTCCTTGACCCCGCCCAACACGGCGCTGATGCTGATGAACTGCGCATCGAACGCATCGGCCATCAGGCGCGCAATGGTGGTTTTGCCCACTCCAGGTGGGCCCCACAGGATGCAGCTGTGCGGCCGGCCTGACTCGAAGGCCAGGCGCAGCGGCATGCCCGGGCCCAGCACATGCTGCTGCCCGATCACCTCGCCCAGCGTACGGGGCCGCAGGCGTTCTGCCAGGGGCTGATGGGCGGAGGGTTGTGCCGGAGAAGGGGCGGAGGCACCGCGTGCTGCCATGTTCGTATCCTGTCTACAGTACGCTGATTTTCAAGCCAAATTGGCTTCTAGCGCCTAAAAATCATGCGTTGGCAGCTATTGTTTCAAGAGCAGAAACTACTGCTTCACCACATCAGCCCCTGCCGGAGGCTTGAACTGGAACGTGCTGGCAGGCAGCGCCGCATTGGCCTGCATACCGGTAAAGCGAATCAGCGAGCGCTGGCCAAAGCTGTCCAGAATGTCCAGGGCCGCCAGCTGCTCGCCCGCAAAGCCCACACGCACGCTCTTGAGCTGGCCGTCCTTGGTCCTGGGGCTGGCCAGCACCCATTGCAGGCCATCCGCATCCGGCGAGGCCTCCAGCGTGAACTCGGCCTTCAGCGCCGACAGGTCCGGCGCGGACGCCAGCAGCGCAGCGGGCGTGCTACCCAGCGCCTGGGACTGCGAGCGCTGCGTGACCTGGTTCAGGTCCACGTCGTACAGCCACAAAGTCTGGCCGTCAGCCACGATGGTCTGCTCAAAAGGTTTTTTGTAGACGAACTTGAAGCGCCCGGGGCGCTGGAACTCAAAGCTGCCGCTCGATGTCTTGGTGCGCGCGGTCTGGCCGTCCTTGGGGGGCGAGGTCACAGTCTGGGTGAAGTCGGCCTTGCCCGTCTGCGTGCCCTTCATGAAGGATTCCAAGCTTTTCAGCCCGTCAGCGCTAGCCATGCTTGCCGCAGCAGCTATCAAAATTGCAGTAGCGATCTTTTTCAACAGAAACTCCTGTGGGGTAGGGTCCGGCCTTGCGGTCCGGCCGATCATTCGCTGCGGTTGGGTACCAGCACTTCACGCTGGCCGCTGGTGGTCAGGCCACTGACGAGTCCGGCCTTCTCCATGTCTTCCAGCAGCCGCGCCGAGCGGTTGTAGCCAATGCGCAGCTTGCGCTGCACGTAAGAGATGCTGGCCTTGCGGTCTTTGAGCACCACTTCGACGGCTTGGTCGTACATGGGGTCCTTCTCGCCCCCTTCGCCGCCACCGCCCTCCCCTGACAGATCACCCTCGCCATCCACAGTTCCACCTTCGAGCACGCCTTCTATGTAGTCCGGCTCCCCTTGTTCCTTGAGGTAACTGACGACACGGTGTACTTCTTCGTCCGACACGAAGGCGCCATGCACCCGGATCGGCAGGCCCGTGCCGCTGGCCATGTAGAGCATGTCGCCCATGCCCAGCAACGCCTCGGCACCCATCTGGTCGAGGATGGTGCGGCTGTCGATCTTGGAGCCCACCGAGAACGCGATTCGGGTGGGGATGTTGGCCTTGATCAGGCCGGTGATCACATCCACGCTGGGGCGCTGGGTGGCCAGGATCAGGTGGATGCCGGCCGCGCGCGCCTTTTGCGCCAGGCGGGCGATCAGTTCTTCGATCTTCTTGCCCACGACCATCATCAGGTCGGCCAGCTCGTCGATGATGACCACGATGTGCGGCAGGCGCTGCAGCGGCTCGGGCTCCTCGGGTGTGAGGCTGAAGGGGTTGTAGATGAACTCTTCCTTGGCCTTGGCCTCGTCGATCTTGGTGTTGTAGCCCGCCAGGTTGCGAACGCCCAGCTTGGACATGAGCTTGTAGCGGCGTTCCATCTCGGCCACGCACCAGTTCAGGCCATGGGCCGCCTGCTTCATGTCGGTGACCACGGGCGCCAGCAGGTGCGGAATGCCTTCGTAGACCGACATTTCCAGCATCTTGGGGTCGATCATCAACAGACGCACATCGCGCGCCTCGGCCTTGTACAGCAGCGAGAGGATCATCGCGTTGATCCCCACCGACTTGCCCGAGCCCGTGGTACCGGCCACCAGCACGTGCGGCATCTTGGCGAGGTCTGCCACTACCGGGTTGCCCACGATGTCCTTGCCCAGGCCCATGGTGAGCATGCTCTTGGCCTCGTGGTAGACCTGCGATCCCAGGATTTCGGACAGGCGGATGGACTGCCGCTTGGCGTTGGGCAGTTCCAGCGCCATGTAGTTCTTGCCGGGGATGGTCTCCACCACGCGGATCGACACGAGGCTGAGCGAGCGCGCCAGGTCCTTGGCCAGTCCCACGATCTGCGAACCCTTCACGCCCGTGGCGGGTTCGATCTCGTAGCGTGTGATCACCGGGCCGGGCATGGCCGCGACCACGCGCACTTCCACGCCAAAGTCCTTGAGTTTTTTCTCAATGAGTCGGCTGGTCATCTCCAGCGTCTCGGGGGCTACGGTTTCCTGGCGCTGCAGAGGGCCGTCCAGCAGGTCCACCAGCGGCAGCTTGCTGTCGGGCATCTCGGTGAACAGGGGCTTCTGGCGCTCTTTCACCACACGGGTGCTCTGTGGCACATCCACCAGAATCGGCTCGATGATTTGCACGGGCTCTGGGTGGTGCACCTCGCTTTCGGTGCGCTCCTCCAACACCACCACTTCGCGCTCGCGAGCCGCCTTGCGGCCCACGGCGACGTCCTTGGCCACCTCGCGTTTTGCCAGGCGCGCCTGTACCAGCGCATCAAGGCGCCCTCCGAGAAACTCCGCCACATGGCCCCACGAGAAGCGGAACACCAGCGCCGCCCCCGCCACAGCCAGAACGATCGCCAACAAGCCGGAGCCCGTAAATCCCAGCCACTTCACGCCAGCTGGCCCCACCAGGTACCCCAGCACGCCACCCGCATGTCCAGGCAGGAACGATTCAAACCGGTACAAACGCGACCATTCCAGCGCCGTGCTGGAACACATCAGCACCACCAGTCCACCCCAGAACGTGGCCCGGCGCACAAGAGGGCTGGCGGCGCCCGCCACCACTTCGCCCCCGCGCATCCAGCGCGCCAGCGACGACAGCCAGGCCCGCACGCCAGCCGCCACACACCACCAAACTGAAAACCCCAGCGCAAAGTAGCTGCCATCGGCCAGCCAGGCGCCGAAGCGCCCCGCCCAGTTGGCAACGGAGCGCGCGTCGCGGGCGCCCGAGGTGGACCAGGCCGCATCCTGGGCCGAATAGCTGACCAGCGCCAGCAGCCAGAAAACCAGGGCCAGCAAGCCCACCACCAGGGCGATTTCGTGGCCAAAACGGGCGGCGCCCGTGCGGGGCGGCGACTTGGCCGCCGCCGATGCATTCAGGGTATTGAGGGAATAGGTCATAAACGTGCAGGGTGAGCTTACCCCATGCGTTGCGCTGGGCGCACCTCCCGGCGCAGGGTCCGCCCCCTCGATTTCAGCCCAGCGCGTTCAGCCGGTCCTTGAGCAGGGTAGCCCCGCTGGGCAGCGCCTCGATGAAGCCGCGCTCCTCCAGGTCTTTCATCACGCGGCTGACCATTTCGCGGGAAGCTCCCACCATCTTGGCCAGGTCCTGGCGGGAGATTTTGTCCTTGATCAGCAGCTGCCCCTGCGCATCGGGCACCGCAAAGTCCAGCAAGGCATGGGCCACACGGCCGTACACATCCAGTAACGCGAGTGACTCAATCTTGCGATCGGCATGGCGCAGCCGCTTGACCAACCCGCGCATCACCACCAAAGACATGGACGCGTTCTCGGTGAGACAACGCGCAAACTCCGCACGTCCCAGCATCAGCACGTCGGTCTGCACCTCGGCACGCACCGTGGCCGAGTGGGGTTCGTTGTCGATGATGCTCATCTCGCCCAGGTAATCGCCCTGGGCGAGGGTGGCCAGGATCACCTCACGCCCCCGGCTGTCCGAGGTCATGACCCGGGCGCGCCCTGTGAGCAGGATGAACAGGGCATTGGACTTTTGCCCCTGCTCCACCAGCGCCTCGCCCCGCTTGAAGCGGCGTTTGATCACTGCGCCGCTGATCACCTCGGCCTGCGCCACCGTCAGCAGCGAAAACAAAGGTACCCGGCGCAGCAGGTCGAGGTTGGACAACATCGTGGACATGCAAACATCTCCTTTCAGGGGTGCGACCCAACCGGAGCCGCAACGGGTTATCAATGGGTTCTTACAATCACCGTGATTGAAAACGGGGCCACTCTCGCGAGCGGACGCCGGTTGATACTCGGCGGCTCAACCCCCAGCTTTCCCAACAGCGCCCCATGTAGCGGGCGCAAAACACAGGCTTTTACCATGTCCACCACCCAACACGCGAAAGTTCTGATCCTCGGCTCGGGCCCTGCGGGCTACACCGCAGCGGTTTATGCCGCCCGTGCCAACCTGAACCCGGTGCTGATCACCGGCATGGCCCAGGGTGGCCAGCTGATGACCACCACCGAGGTGGACAACTGGCCTGCCGACGTGCACGGCGTGCAGGGACCAGAGCTGATGCAGCGTTTTCTGGAGCACGCAGAACGCTTCAAGACCCAGATCATCTTCGACCACATCAACAAGGTCGATTTCAGCAAGCGGCCCTTCACACTTACCGGCGACAGCGGTACCTACACCTGCGACGCATTGATTCTGGCCACTGGCGCATCGGCCAAATACCTGGGCCTGCCTTCGGAAGAAGCCTTCATGGGCAAGGGCGTGTCCGGCTGCGCGACCTGTGACGGCTTCTTCTACCGCGAGCAGGATGTCTGCGTGGTCGGTGGCGGCAATACGGCGGTGGAGGAAGCGCTGTACCTGTCGAACATCGCCCGCAAGGTCACCCTGGTGCACCGCCGCGACAAGTTCAAGGCCGAACCTATTCTGGTGGACAAGCTCAACGAGAAAGTCGCAGCGGGCAAGATCGAACTCAAGTTGTTCCACACCCTGGATGAGGTGCTGGGCGACAACACGGGCGTGACCGGTATCCGCATCAAGAGCACGAAGGACGGCAGCACGGAAGACATCAAGCTGCAAGGTTGCTTCATCGCCATCGGCCACGCGCCCAACACCGAGATCTTCCAGGGACAGCTGGAGATGGAAAACGGCTACATCATTACCCAGGGTGGGCTCAAGGGTTTTGCCACACAGACCAGCGTGCCCGGCGTGTTTGCCGCAGGCGACGTGCAGGACCATGTGTACCGCCAGGCCATCACCAGCGCGGGCACCGGCTGCATGGCCGCGCTGGACGCCCAGCGCTTCCTCGAACAAGAGTCTTGATGAAAAAATGAGCCGCAGGTTATAATCTGCGGCTTTGCTGAATTCGGCCCGTTTTTGCGGTCCTCCGAAACCGGCAAATCGGGTTACCGCCACCCTTTCTGGCGAGGTGAGGCCGCAAGCCAACCTGGGCACACAGCCCAGGGCTCAGCGAACGGCCGTTAATCAGTATCGGAGTGTCCTCATGGCACGCGTCTGCGACGTAACGGGCAAGAAGCCCATGACGGGGAACAATGTTTCCCACGCCAACAACAAAACCAAGCGCCGGTTCCTGCCGAACCTGCAATACCGCCGTTTCTGGGTCGAGACCGAAAACCGTTGGGTGCGCCTGCGTGTTTCGAGCGCTGCCCTGCGTTTGATCGACAAGAACGGTATCGACTCGGTGCTCGCAGACCTGCGTGCCCGTGGCCAGGCTTAAGGAGTAGCACCATGGCAAGCAAAGGCGGACGCGACAAGATCAAGCTGGAATCCACTGCGGGTACCGGTCACTTCTACACCACGACCAAGAACAAGAAGACCATGCCCGAGAAGATGCTGATCATGAAATTTGATCCCAAGGCTCGCAAGCATGTGGAATACAAGGAAATGAAGCTGAAGTAATTCAGTCTCTTTCTTGTCATCCCAAAAGCCGCCCGGCATTCAGCCTGGCGGCTTTTTTCATGGCTGCAATCCATGCAGCCCGATGACTACAGCACCGCCTCCCGCCATCGACGACTTGTTCACCACCAACTTCGAGCGCCAGCAGGTCCACAGCCAACAAAAAACCGCTGAGGGCACAAAGCCCTGCAGCGGTTTATGGGGAGGTGCGCCATGGTCAGGGGTCCGACCGACAGCGCCACCAAGGCACTACATCAGGCCCGTGCAGCGCGCAGACTGATGGAGAACTCGCGCAGAGTGGCAATACCGCTCTCCTCGGCACGACGGCACCAGGCCTGCAAGTCGGCAGTGAGTTGCTCACGGGATTGCGAGGTATTGAGCCACAGCTGACGCAGTTCTTCGCGCATGGTCACCATCTTGTCCAGGGCCGGATGCGCAGCGCGGGCCTGAGCCAACTGGGGCAAGGCCCCCGCCGGCACCTTCTCGGCATCGCGATGCAGCCAGCGCTTGGCTGCCTTGAGCACCGATACATCGGCCTGACGGGCCTGCAGCGCGGCAATCTCATCCTTGCACGCCTTGCGCACACCGCGCGCATAGCCCGCCATCACTTCATAGCGGTTGGCGATCAAGGCCTCCAGCGTCTTTTCATCAGCCACCGGCTTGACATCGCCCAGTTGCAACTTGGGTGGCACCTTCTTCACGGTAGCCCAGCCGATTTTCTTCATGAGGCTGATGTACACCCAGCCAATGTCAAATTCATACGGCTTGACCGAGAACTTGGCCGACGTGGGGTAGGTGTGGTGGTTGTTGTGCAGCTCTTCGCCGCCAATGATGATGCCCCAGGGCGACAGGTTGGTGCTGGCGTCCTGCGCCTCAAAGTTGCGGTAGCCCCAGTAGTGGCCCACACCATTGACCACCCCTGCTGCCCAGAACGGAATCCAGAGCATCTGCACCGCCCACACCGCGGCGCCGAGGGCGCCGAAGAGGGCCAGATTCAGGATGAGCATGAGGCCCACGCCTTGCCAGCCGTAGCGGGTGTACACATTGCGCTCCATCCAGTCATCGGGCGTGCCGTGGCCGAACTTCTTGATGGTTTCCATGTTCTTGGACTCGGCGCGGTACAGCTCAGCGCCGCGCCACATCACGGTGTCCAGCCCGCGGGTCTGGGGGCTGTGGGGGTCATCCACGGTTTCACACTTGGCGTGGTGCTTGCGGTGGATGGCCACCCATTCCTTGGTCACCATGCCGGTACCAATCCACAGCCAGAAGCGGAAGAAATGCGAGGGGATGGCATGCAGGTCCAGCGCGCGGTGTGCCTGCGCGCGGTGCAGGAAGATCGTGACCGCAGCGATGGTGATGTGGGTCGTGGCAAGGGTGTACAACACGATCTGCCACCAGGACAGGTTCCACAACCCATTTCCCAGCCAGTCAATGGCGGCGTTCAGTACAGCCCAGTCGGGTAACAGCATATTCACAAAAACCTTACTACAGAGAACCCGCTCACCAACGAAACAGGTCATTAATTTTAGAGGGCCCGTTTCTGAACGGATCAGGGGAATCCACAGTATTTACGCTGGTTTAGGGTGTTTAGAGCCCTACCTCCAGCGTTTCAGTCCTTTTTGGCCCAGATGGCGGCAAAAAAACCGTCGGTCTGATGCAGATGGGGCCATAAGCGCAAATAACCACTGCCCGATGCACCCCCGCTGCACAAACCCTTGGCCCCCTCGACCTTGAGCTGCTCCAGCAGTTCACCAGCATCCAGCAGCTGGAAGTCGGGGTGTGTTGCGCTGAAGGCCTCGGCAATGGCCTCGTTTTCTTGCGGCAGGATGCTGCAGGTGGCATACACCAGACGGCCGCCCGGCTTGAGCAGGCGGGCTGCGCTGTCCAGGATGGCCGTCTGCTTGGCCACCAGCTCCTCGATGGCCTTGGGCGACTGGCGCCATTTGAGGTCGGGGTTGCGCCGCAGGGTGCCCAGGCCCGAGCAAGGCGCGTCCACGAGGACGCGGTCGATCTTGCCCGCCAGGCGCTTGACGCGGTCGTCGCGCTCGTGGGCGATGGCGGCGGGGTGCACGTTCGACAGGCCGCTGCGGGCCAGGCGGGGCTTGAGCGCATCCAGGCGGTGAGCTGACACGTCGAACGCGTACAGGCGCCCGGTACTGCGCATGCTCGCACCAATGGCCAGTGTCTTACCCCCTGCACCAGCGCAGAAGTCCACCACCATCTCGCCACGCTTGGCGTCGAGCAGCAGGGCAAGCAGCTGTGAGCCCTCGTCCTGCACCTCGATGGCGCCCCGCGTGAAGGCATCGAGCTTGGTCAGCGCGGGCTTGTCATCAATGCGCAAGCCCCAGGGTGAATACGGTGTGGGATGCGCCTTGATGCCAGCTTTGGCCAGCTCCTTTTGCACATCGGCGCGCTTGTCCTTGAGGGCATTGACGCGCAAATCCAGGGGGGCGCTCTGGGCCAGACTTTCCACCAGCGGCCAGAAGCCATCGCCCAGCTGGTCCTTCAGGGGCTTGACCATCCATTCGGGCAGGTTGTGACGATGGCGCTCCATCAGGTCATCGACCGTGACCGCATCACACTGGTCCAGCCAGTTTTTCTCCTGGTCGGTCAACGCACTCTTGAGGAAATCGCGCGGGCCATAGAAACCCAGGATGGCCAGGCGGCGCTCCTTGGGACCCGAGCCTGACGGGGCCATGTGGTCAAACAGGAGCTTCTTGCGCAGAACGGTGTAAACCGTTTCAGCCAGCGTGGCGCGCTCGCGCGGCCCCAGGCCCCGGTTGTCGCGGAAGAAACGCGACACCACCGCGTCGGCGGGGTGTTCAAACGTGAGGGTGAGCCTGACCAGTTCGGTGCAGGCGTCGAGAAGAACTTTGGGATGCATCCTGCGATTGTCCCATTCCCGGCCAACCTGGCGACCTCGCCCCCACCCGTCCAACGCGGGAGCCAAACCTCAACGGCCAAGTCGCTCCATGCGCGGCCTGGGCGTCAACGGGTATAGATCGGCTCGAACGCCGAGCGCTCGATCTGCTCCAGCGTCGGTGACTCGCCCGCCCACAGCACCAGCGCGGGGCCGGGCAGGCTCAGGTTACGCTCCAGCGCGCGGCACAGGTGGTAGCGGCTTTCATCGTCCATGCCCGGCAGCTCGACAAACACCAGGTAGGCCCTGCGCTGGGGGTACTCGCGCAGATTCTTGCGCACCAGCCAGCAGCGGGCCAGAGGAGCGCAGCGGGCCAGTTCGGACTGCAGTTCGGCCAGCTCGAAGGAGCTGAGGTCGTGCCGCACGATCTGGCTGAAGAACGAGGTGCCCGACAGCTCTTCCCAGGCCCGCTCTTCGGATTCTTGCGCGCGTTCCAGCCGCTTGCGCCACTGCTTGAAGGCGGCTGCATCGTGGTCCAGCCCCAGGCGTGGGGTCTCCAGCTCGGCCAATGCCGTGCGCGCGGCCCAGTAGCGGTCGCTGCTGCCTGTTTCCCACAACCGGTGCAGCAACTGGAGCTTGCCCTCCCGATCATCGTCCGCCAGGCAAGGCACCAGCCCACGCAGCGCAGCGGGGTATTCGGGGCTGCGCTGCAGGGCCAGCTCGTACAGGGCGCGCACATCGGCATGCGGATCCAGGTGGCGCTTGAGGCGGGCCAGTTCCACCAGGTCGGCCGCACTGCTCTGTGCCGTCGATGCCCCCAGGGCCTCGGCGCGTGCGCGCACGCGCCCCAGCCAGGCGTGATGCTGCTTCCATTCGCTGGCATTGTCGCGGCACCATTGCTTGTCGAAATGTGCCACCCAGCGCTTGGCATCCGGCCCCAACAGGGCCAAAGCGTTGCCGCGCGACCAGTCGGGCAGCGTGGGCGTGGCATCCAGTGCCTCGATGCGGTCGCGCAGGCCGGGGTGGGTGTCGTCCAGATTGCTCAGGCGCTTGAGCGCCTGGCGCAAGGCGTCGTTGGCAAAGGCTGCATCGGGGGCCTTGGCCAGGGCACGGCGCATGCTGCGGTAAGGGCCCACCGGCAATGGATTGCCCGCCGCTGCACACCAGTGGCTGCCCCAGAACTCTGCCTGCAGCCACGCGCCCCGGATCTCGATCTCGGCGAGGGCCGCAGCGGTCACGTCGCGACCCAGCAGCTTGCCAGCGATCCGATCGGCTTCGTATTCATCCTGGCGGGCCAGCGCAAAGGTCTTGGCAGAGAAACGCGGAAAGTACCAGCGCATGAACAGCTGGGTGGCGGCAGCGACCGGGCCTTCATCGTCGGCCAGGCTGTGGTTCAGGCGCATCCACGACAGGCGCGTGCGGTAGATCCAGGCCGCAAAGCGGCCATGGTCGCCCCGCAGGTGGCCATACTCGTGCGCCAGCACCGCCAGGAACCGCGGCCGGTCGAGCGCCATCAAAAGGGGCAGGCCAATGCTCAGGTGATTGACGGCGCCGCCCAGCAGCCCAAAACGCGGCAGTTGCTGGATGCTGGCATTGAACTCGTCGGTCAGGGTGACCTTGTGGATGGGGGGACCCTTGATCTTGCGGCGGATGCGCGCCAGCGCTTCAAACAGGTCGGGGGCATCCAGCGCTGTGATCTCCACGCCCTGGGGCTCATCAAACCGCACCCACAGCGCACGCAGGCTCACCCACAGCAGACCTCCGGCACCGAGCAGGGCCCACAGCATCGCGAAACGAAAGCGCCCCTGCAGCAACTGGGGTACCACCCACAGCAAAATACCCACGGCCAGTGCCATACACCCCAGCACCCATGCATAACCCAGGGCGGCAAACGCAGCCACACTGCGGCGGTATGCGCGACTGTTCTCGGCGCTGGCATGCTCGCTCATGCGCACCATGTGCACAAAATCTGCCTGATCCACGGGCGTCCCTCACTCTGGTTGATTTTTTTCAGCCGCCATCCTAACCATTCACGCCACCGCAACACCATGACCGACGACGACCTGCCCGAACTCATCCACACGCCACCCGGCCTGTACCGCCACTACAAGGGCATGCTCTATGAAGTGATCGACACCGTGCGCCACAGCGAAACGCTGGAGCCCATGACGCTGTACCGCGCGCTGTATGGCCAGCGCGGCCTGTGGGTGCGGCCGGCCGCCATGTTTGAGGAGCAAGTGCTCATCGATGGCGTGCTGCGCCCCCGGTTTGAAAAATGGGAGGGCGAAGCTCCCGCCGCCTGAGCCCTACTGATATCCGGCGACAGCGCGCGGAAACACCGCGGCCACCACCAGCCCACCGCCCGGTGCATTGCGCAGCGCCAGTTGGCCACCGTGGCGCCGCACGATGTCGCTGGCGATGGTGAGCCCCAGCCCCACCCCGCCGCTCTGGCGATTGCGCGAGGCCTCCACACGGTAGAAGGGCTCCAAGACCCGGTCCAGTTCCTCGGGCGGCAGGCCAGGGCCATGGTCGCGCACCTCGATGGTCAGGGCGTCTGCCGCATCGCGCAGCGTGACCTCGGCGCTGCCGCCGTAGCGCACGGCATTCCCCACCAGGTTGTCCAGGCAACGCCGCAGTGCCACGGCCTGCACGCGCAAGGGGGCAGCCTGCCCCGCCACGGTGACGGCGTGGCCCATCGCCACCTGGTCGTCCGCCATGCTGTCGACCAGGGCCTGCAGATCCAGTTGCACCCAAGCCTCCGCACCCGCCACGCCGCGCAGGTAATCCAGCGTGGAGGCAATCATGGCGTCCATTTCGGCAATGTCGCGCCGAAACAGCTGCTGCGCCTGGGCGTCGCACAGGCTTTCGGTGCGCAGCCGCAGCCGCGTCAGGGGCGTGCGCAAGTCGTGCGACACGGCCGCCACAAAGCGGTCGCGCTCGGCCAGTTGCTGGCGGATGCGCGCCTGCATCTGGTTGAACACACGGCTGGCGTCGCGGCATTCCAGCGTGCCGTCCTCGGGCAACGGGGTGCGGTGGATGTCACGCCCCAGCTCCTGTGCGGCCGTGGCCAGCCGGCGCATGGGGCGCGACAGCCAGCGCGCAGCCCACCAAGCTGCAGCCACCAATGCGGCCAGGCGCACACTGATGTCCAGCAACAGGCCCAGCTGCAGCGACGGTGGTGCGTTCCACAAGCCCGGTGCGGGCCCCGGCGGCGGCAGTGGGCGCCCATCGGCCGCCAATGCGTGCGGCGGCGGGCCGGGCGGGCGGCCTGGATGGGCAGGGCGCAGCTCGAACATCAGCGTCAGCGCCAACACATGGCTCACGATGACGGCGGCGATGAGCAGCAGGGCGAGCCGGCCAAACAGGGTGTCAGGCACGCAGCGCTGGACTGCAGCGCGCAGCTGCGATTGCGTGGGCGTCAGTGGGGCCACCCTACCTGCCCTTGCAGCGACTGCACGTTGAACAGATACCCGGCACCGCGCACGGTGCGGATCATGGAAGGCGACCGCGGGTCGTCCGCAAGCTTGCTGCGCAGGCGTGACACCAGCAGGTCGATGCTTCGCTCGAATGCATCCATGGCCCGGCCGCGGGCCTGCTCCATGAGCTGGTCGCGGCTGAAAACGCGGCGCGGCATGCGCAAAAAGGTGCACAGCAAACGGAACTCGGCATTCGACAAGGGCACCACCATGCCCCCGGGCGACACCAGATGCCGCTCCAGGCTGTGCAGCGTCCAGCCATCAAACCGCACCACTTCGTCGGGGCCCTGCCGCACAGGTGCCTCGGCGCCGCGCGTGCGGCGCAGCACGGTCTGGATGCGGGCTACCAGCTCACGCGGCTCGAAGGGTTTGCCCATGTAATCGTCCGCGCCCATCTCCAGCCCCAGCACGCAGTCATACGGGTTGGCGCGCGCGGTGAGCATGATGATGGGCACCCGCGAGCGCTCACGCAGCTCCCTTGCCAGCGTGATCCCGTCGGTGCCGGGCAGCATCACATCCAGCACCACCAGGCCGATGGGCTGGGCGGCCATCTGGGCGCGCATCGTCTGCGCGTCACAGGCCGCGTGGGCGGCATAGCCAAAGCGGGTCAGGTAGTCGGTGAGGAGTGTGGTGATCTCGACATCGTCGTCCACCACCAGGATGTGTTGCATGGGCAGGCACAGGCACAAAAGAACGCACCAAGTTTAGGGAGGCTTCGCACCCTGCGCGGGGCAATCTGGCGGGCCTTTGCCCCCCTGTTCATGCCTTGCATCTGCCCTTTGTATCGGCCTTGGTACAAAGCGGACAAACCCTGGAGACACGCGCACCCAAGAATGGGATCGGGCCATGGCTGAGGGCTTCCGCAGTGGAGGGCCCGGCACCGGTCCACCTTTGGAACGAAAGGAACAACGATGACGACCATCAGTAGCGTCAGCAGTGCCTGGTCCAGTGCGAGCGTGCAGCGGGCATCGCGCCCGGGGCCTTCGCCGGAGCGGCTGCTGTCCAAGATCGATACCGACGGTAGCGGCGGCGTGAGCGACACCGAATTGCAGGGCCTGCTGGACAACGTGGCGAAGAAAACCGGCGTCAGCAGCCAGACCAGCGCGGCCGACTTGGTGAAGCAATACGACGCCAACGGCGACGGCAGCCTGAACGCCGACGAGCTGGGCAACACTCTGCAAAGCGCGCTGCCACCGCCCCCCTCCACCATGGCATTTGCCCAGTCGCGCGGTGGCGAAGGCAGCAGTTCGGCCACCAGCGCCACCGGCCAGGCGGGCGACGACCTGTTTGGCAAAGTGGACAGCGACGGCGATGGCGCCGTGAGCAAGACCGAGCTGCAGGCCCTGCTGGAGGCCATGTCCGGCGGCACCGCCAGCCAGACCGGCGTGAGCAGCGACGACGTGTTCAGTCAGCTGGATACCGATGGTGATGGCAGCCTGACGCAGGCCGAGTTCGATGCGGGTCGCCCCTCAGGCCCCGGCGCGGGTGCCGATGGCATGCAGGCCATGGGCGGCATGCCACCGCCTCCGGGTGGTCCGAGGGATGCAGGTGGCGCTGGCGCCGCATCCGACAGCAGCTCGGCGACCAGCTACGACCCCCTGGACACCAACGAGGATGGCAAGGTCTCCGCCGCCGAGCGCCTGGCGGGCGGAACCAGCACAGCCGAGCAGGACGCCATCACCGCTCTGTTCAACGCCATCGACACCGACGGCGATGCCAGCATCAGCGCCAGCGAGTCGAAGGCGTTCATCGACCAGCTGACCAGCCAGGTGCAGTCCACCACCAGCACCAGCATCGAGTCCACCGGCCGCAACGACCTGGCGCGGCTGGCCGACTTTGCGCGGCAGCAGTACGAACGCGCCGCCAGCGACTGGCGCACGGCGTCGAACACCAGCAGTCTGAGCGCCGTGGCCTGACAAGGTGTGAACGACCCGGCGGCGCCCTCCGGGCACCCCTGATTTCTGGCCGCACAGTGCGATTCGCCCGTCAGTTGACGAGCTGTGCGAGCCAGAAACCGGCCCCGGGGCTGGTGGATGGGCCCTGGGACACGAAATCTGATCCAAATCGGCCAGATGCGCTAGTGCATCATGCCTTGATAGCTATAAATTCAGTAGCAATTTCCCTGCCAGCGTGGGAGCGGTGGGCACCCCACGCGCCCGGCCTGCCTCGCCCCGACCTCACCTCCTACAGGGAGCGCACCAGCGCCCGCACGGCGCGGGGGTAGATCACATGCTCCTGGGTCAGCACACGGGCGGCCAGCGTCTCGGCGGTGTCGCCCGGCAGCACCGGCACCACGGCCTGGTCCAGGATGGGGCCCACATCCAGCTCGGCCGTCACCTGGTGCACCGTCACGCCCGCAAACTTGCAGCCCGCGTCGATGGCGCGCTGGTGCGTGTGCAGCCCGGTAAAGGCCGGCAACAGCGAAGGGTGGATATTGATGAGCCGCCCGGCGTAGTGCGCCACAAACCCTGGCGTCAGGATGCGCATGAACCCCGCCAGCACCACCAGGGCAGGCTGGTGGCGGTCGATGGTGGCCGCAAGCTCGGCATCAAAAGCCTCGCGGCTGGCAAACGCCTTGTGGTCCAGCGCCTCGGCGGCGATGCCCTGCTCGCGCGCAAACACCAGCCCGGCGGCCTCCGGTTTGTTGCTGATGACGGCCGCCACGCGGGCGCCGTAGCGCTGCTCCCAGCGCTCCTGCTGTGCCGTGCGGACGATGGTGGCCATGTTGGAGCCGCCGCCAGAGATCAGAATGACGATGTTCTTCATAAATTGCCCCGGATTATCCCAGCCATGCCTTTTGATCCTGCGACCCGCCCCCTTACCCCCAACGAAGCCCGCGTGCTCGCCACCCTGATGGAAAAGGCGCGCACCGTGCCCGACAGCTACCCCATGTCGCTCAACGGCCTGGTCACCGGCTGCAACCAGAAAACCAGCCGCGACCCGGTGATGAACCTCAGCGACGCCGAGGCGCAGGAGGCACTGGATTCGCTCAAGCTGCTGACGCTGGCGTTTGAGAGCAGCGGCAACCGCACCACACGCTGGGAGCACAACTTTCAGCGTGGCGTGGGCGTGCCCGAGCAGTCGGCCGTGCTGCTGGGCTTGCTGATGTTGCGCGGCCCGCAGACGGCGGGTGAGCTGCGCATCAACGCTGAGCGCTGGTACCGGTTTGCGGACATTTCGTCGGTCGAAGCCTTTCTGGACGAGTTGCAGGAACGCAGTGCCGAAAAGGGTGGCCCGCTGGTCGTGCAGCTGCCCCGCGCTCCCGGCGCGCGCGAGCAACGCTGGGCGCATTTGATGTGCGGGCCGGTGGACACCACCGCCAGCCATGCGCCCGCAGGCAGTGCGGGCGCCAGCCCATCGCCTGCGCTGCAGGCCCGCGTGGACGCCCTGGAGGCCGAAGTGGCAAGCCTGCGCAACACCGTGCAGCGCCTGTGCGCCGAGCTGGGCATTTCCCCTGAGTTCAGTCCAATGTCGCCACCCGGACAGGAATAAAACGAACGACCGTGCTACAAATGCAGTATCACTAGGAGACGCACCGCATGGATCTCGCATTCACCCCCGAAGAGCAGGCCTTTCGCGAAGAGATTCGCGCTTGGGTTCACGCCAATCTGCCCAAAGAAATCTCTCACAAGGTCCACAACGCCTTGCGCCTGACCCGCGAGGACATGCAGGGCTGGGCCAAGATTCTGGGAAAAAAAGGCTGGCTGGGCTTTGGCTGGCCCAAAGAGTTTGGCGGCCCGGGCTGGACGGCCGTGCAAAAGCACCTGTTTGAAGAAGAGTGTGCGCTGGCCGGTGCGCCCCGCATCATCCCCTTCGGCCCCGTGATGGTGGCCCCGGTGATCATGGCGTTTGGCAACGCCGAGCAGCAAAAGCGCTTTTTGCCCGGCATCGCCAGCGGCGAAGTCTGGTGGAGCCAGGGCTACAGCGAACCGGGCTCGGGCTCGGACTTGGCCAGCGTCAAGACCCGAGCAGAGCGCGTGGGCGACAAGTACATCGTCAACGGCCAGAAGACCTGGACCACCCTGGGCCAGCATGGCGACTGGATGTTCAACCTAGTGCGCACCAGCACCGAGGGCAAGCCCCAGACCGGCATCTCCTTCCTGCTGCTGGACATGAAGTCCAAGGGCGTGACCGTGCGCCCCATCAAGCTGCTGGACGGCGAGTGCGAGGTGAACGAGGTGTTCTTCGACAACGTCGAAGTGCCTGCCGAGAACCTGATCGGCGAAGAGAACAAGGGCTGGACCTACGCCAAGCACCTGCTGAGCCACGAGCGCACCAACATCGCCGACGTGAACCGCAGCAAGCGCGAACTGGAACGCCTGAAGCGCATCGCCAAGACCGAAGGCGTGTGGGACGACCTGCGCTTCCGGGACCAGATCGCCCTGCTCGAAGTGGACATCGTCGCCCTGGAAATGCTGGTGCTGCGCGTGCTGTCCGCCGAGAAGTCGGGCAAGAACTCGCTCGACATCGCGGGCCTGCTCAAGATCAAGGGCAGCGAGATCCAGCAACGCTACGCCGAGCTGATGATGCTGGCCGCCGGCCCCTTTGCCATGCCCTTCATCGAAGAGGCCATGGAAGCTGGCTGGCAAGGCAACTTCCCCGGCGGCGTCACCGCCAACGCACCGCTGGCATCCACTTACTTCAACCTGCGCAAGACGACCATCTACGGTGGCTCCAACGAGGTGCAGCGCAACATCGTGGCGCAGACCGTACTGGGCTGACGCCCAGTACGGTCTGCGCCTTGCGCGACAGGACTGCTCCCCCGTGCCCCCTCCGGGAGGGGGTTCCCGATAGAGCTTCGCTGGTTGTTGAGGGCGCCACGGCGCCACGACCGGCACAAGGAGAGACAAATGGATTTCGATTTTTCTGACGACCAGGAACAACTGCGCGACGCCGTGCGCAAGTGGGTGGACAAGGGCTACACGTTTGAGCGCCGCCGCGCTGCCGTGGCCGCAGGCGGTTTTGACCGCGCCGCCTGGGGCGAACTGGCCGAGCTGGGCCTGACCGCCCTCACCGTGCCCGAAGCGCACGACGGCATGGGCCAGGGCGCCATTGATGCGATGGTCGTGGCCGAAGAACTGGGCCGCGGCATTGTGCTGGAGCCGATTGCGCAAGCCTTCATTGCCAGCAGTGTGCTGTCGCACTACGCACCGGCCGACGTACAAGGCGCCTGGCTGCCCCGCGTGGCCAGCGGCGAAGCCCTGGTGGTGCTGGCCCAGCAGGAGCGCAAGGCGCGCTACCGCCTGGACGTTTGCGATGCAAAAGCGGCCAAAGCGCAATCAGGATATGCGGTAACAGCTATCAAAAGCGTAGTACCCACTGGCGACAAGGCCGACGCCTTCATCGTGCCTGCGCAACTCGACGGCAAGATAGCACTCTTCCTGGTCGAACGCACTGCGAGCGGCGTGACCACGCAGGGCTACGTCACTCAAGATGGCAGCCGCGCCGCCGAGGTGCAGCTGGCCAACGCCCCCGCCACGCTCATCACCACCGACGGCCTGGCCGCGCTGGAACTGGCCGTGGACACCGGCATTGCCGCCGCCTGCGCCGAAGCCGTGGGCGTGATGGACAAGACTGTGGCCATCACCGTCGAATACATGAACCAGCGCAAGCAGTTCGGCGTGTTCATCGCCAGCTTCCAGGCGCTGCGCCACCGCGTGGCCGACATGAAGATGCAGCTGGAGCTGGCCCGCTCGATGAGCTACTACGCCAGCCTGAAGCTGGGCGCCCCCGCCGCCGAACGCCGTGCCGCCATGGCCCGCGCCAAGGTGCAGCTGGGCCAGTCGATGCGCTTTGTCGGCCAGCAAGCGGTGCAACTGCATGGTGGCATTGGCGTGACGGACGAATACATCGTGAGCCACTACTTCAAGAAGCTCACGCAGCTGGAAGTGACTTTTGGCGACACGCTGCACCATTTGGGCGAAGTGTCCGCCCGCATGCAAGACACGGCGGGCGTGTTTGCCTGATGTGAACTGACGCAGGCGCGTAACACCCGCAAACGATGCTCGTGGATTACCCAGTCCACGGGCATTTTTTCTTTTTGGAGACTCCCCCATGAATCACGCATTCCTGTTGCCACGCCGATCCCTCTTGCTGGCAGCCGCTGCGGCCGCCGGCCTGGCGCTGGCAGGCTGCGCCACCCAGAGCCCCAGCCTGGCAGAAGCACCGCCCATCGTCTTTGTGCATGGCAACGGCGACACCGCCGCGCTGTGGCAGACCACCGTCTGGCGGTTCGAGTCCAACGGCTGGCCCCGCGAGCGCCTGCACGCCATCGACGTGCCCTACCCCCTATCGCGCGATGAGGACGCCAAGCCCCAGCCGGGCCGCACCTCGGCCGCAGAGCACATGGCCTACCTCAAGGCCGAAGTGGACAAGGTGCTCAAAGCCACAGGCGCCCGCCAGGTCGTGCTGGTCGGCAACTCGCGCGGCGGCAATGCCATCCGCAACTACATCTACAACGGGGGCGGCGACAAGACGGTGAGCCACGCAATCCTCGGCGGCACACCCAACCACGGCGTGTGGGCGATACCGGGGTTCCGAGAAGGCAACGAGTTCTCGGGCACAGGCCCCTTCCTTAAAGCGCTGAATGCCCCCAAGAACGCTGCGGGCGACGAAGTGAGCGGCCCGGTGAAATGGCTGACCATCCGCTCGGACAACAACGACAAGTTCGCCCAGCCCGACGGACTGTGGATCGGCCAGAAAGGCACGCCCACCAACGTGACCGCCACCGGCCCCGAACTCAAGGGTGCCACCAACGTGGTGATTCCGCGCATCGACCACCGCGAGACTTCGTACTCCCCCGCTGCGTTTGAAGCCACCTACCGCTTCATCACCGGCAAGGCCCCCGCACGCACCGAGATCGCCGCGGAGAAATCCGTAGTGATCAACGGCAAAGTCACGGGCCTGGGGGTGGACTCTGCCGACCCCAAGACCGGCAACTTCAGCAACAACCTGCCCCTGGCGGGTGCCCAGCTGGAGGTGTACGCCACTGACTCCGCCACTGGTGCTCGCACGGGCAACCCGCTGCTGCGAAAGACAGTGGGTGCAGATGGCCAATGGGGTCCGTTGGTGGTTGCACCTGGCGCACCCATCGAGTTCGTGATCACTGCGCCTGGATATGCCACCACCCACATCTACCGCAGCGGCTTTCCGCGCAGTAGTGACCTCATCCATCTGCGCGCAGAACGCATGGCCGATGCCGACAAGGGCGCCGAGAGCGTTGTGACCTTGACCCGCCCGCGCGGCTACCTGGACCCGGCGCGCGACAAGATGCTGCTGGATGGTGCAGTGCCTGCGGGCGTGCCCGCTGGCGCCGGCGTGGCATCTGCTAAGGTCAAGCCCGCTGGGGGCGTGCGCAGCATTGCGGGCGAATTCAACGGAGAACGGGTGGTGGGGCAGACTTGGCCTGCTGCGCAAGGCCACTTGGTGATGCTGGAAATCAGCCAGTAGTTGGCCGATATTTCGCCGCCTGCGTCAAGGCGACGCACTGATTTGAGGGCACAGGCTCGTCAGTGCGAGTGCCCTGCATGTCCGTGGCTTTCCGCGCGCTTGCGGTCTTCCACGACGTTCACAGTCGCTCCATTGGGCAGCACCATGTCCCCTGCCCGCTGCGTTGCGCCACACGCACCCAACCAGCGGCCCTCGAACTCGGTACGCCCTGGAGCGAAACGCACAGGTTTGGAATAAGTGACCTCAAAGACGCCACGGTAGGCGGTTTGAAGGTCGCCTGACAGTTGTACCGTGGCGTCCACGCGGTTATCGTGCACATAGCAAACGGTGCGCACCTCACTGCCACGTGCATTTTTCTTTACTCTCACTTTGTGACAATGCTCCTGGCCGGGCACGATCGCAAGCAACATGATCGGCTCCGCCTGGCGATCAGTGCATTGCAAAACCTTCTGCTCATTCGCTACCGAGTTGCCGGTACTGCGGACCGTGACCTCCCAGAGCCCCGGCTTTCGCGCTGGCATCTGCTGCGCATTTGCAGATTGGATAGCGACAACACCCATCCACACGCCCAGGCCAGCAAGGCACGACCAGCGTGCGACATGCGCAATCTGTCTCATCAAAAATCTCCAGTAAAAAGGGGCTGGCCGCGCTTGACAGAACACTCCAGCCCCAAGCTTCACGCTTCCTGACAGGCTCAGCGCGCCTGTCGGCGGTGGAAGTAGATGAAGAACGCAGCCATCAATGCTGACAATATCAATAGCCCCCATTCGGACAAAGTTGGAATGGATGCTGGAACGGCGATCGCCACAAAAGTCACGCTCACCGTACAAGACGCGTTGACCGGGTTCGTCGTATAGGTATTGCCAACCAGGGTGCCCCCGCACGCTCCGCCACTGGTTGCGATACGCGCCACAAAGCCAGGGTCGGGCGTCACTGTGTAGACCACGGTGTTACCGGGGGCTGCAACATTGGTCACCCCCAAGGGCGTGACAGTGCCATTGGCGCCTGCGGTTGCCGTCACGGTCAGCGGTGCAAAGCTGAAAGCCACATTGCAATCGGCGGTCACTGGGTTGACGGTGTAGGTGTTGCCGGTCAGCACGCCAATGCAGGATCCACTGGCGCTGGCGACGTTGCCTGCGTTGGGGGTGAGCGTGTAGGTCACAGTCCCTCCCACTGGCACAGTGCGCGAGCTAGCGGGAGTCACAGTTCCCCCGGTTCCAGACGTCATCGTGACAGTAGCGGACAGCGCGAAATTGGCGACTACAGCGGCGTCCGCAGTCATGGCAGGCACGGTACATGGGTTGGCGGTGCCCGTACATGCACCCGACCAGCCGGTGAAAATGCTTCCCGATGCCGCCGTGGCCGTGAGTATGGCCTGGCCGCCGTCTGCCACTGGCAGCGTGCAGGTGGCACCGCAGTTCATGCCGGCAGGCACACTGACCACCGTGCCACTGCCCGCACCCGACTTGGTCAGGCTCAGGTTGTGCAGCGTTGCGGCTACCGAGTTGGTGTCGCCAGCAGTATTGTTGGCGGTGTTGCTGTCGGTGATGCCTGCGGGAGTTCCAATGTTGAAGACCGTGGATGCCGAAGTCGGCCCAGTCACGGTCGCACCGAAGGTGAGCGTGACACTCCCCCCTACCGGGATGTCCAGCAGCACGCCGCCTCCGGTCAGCGCGCCCGCAGCAGGCGCTCCGCCCTGACACGATCCCCCCCCTGTGCCGCTGCATGTCCAGTTGCCCACCGTGAGACCCGTCACAGTCGGCTGAGTCAATGTCGCTCCAATCACAGGAACCGGCCCGTTATTGCTCACCACCACGGTGTATGTGGAGGAGCTGCCCACAGCGCTGGCCGATGCACCATCGCTCACACTGACCACCAAATCCGTCAACGTTGCGCCACTGACAACACGGGTCTGCACCAAAGGGCCCAGTACCGTGCTGGCCCCAGTGGCCGACATGGAGTAAGTGCCATGGTTGAGCGAGTTGGTCGGACTGCTAGTACTTGCACCAGCCGGCACACCCCATACGATCTCGAAAGTCCCGCTCTGGTGGTCGACCAACGAGCCGAAGTCGCAAGTCACCGTACCTGCCGAACCCACCGCCGGTGTCGTGCAGGTCGCGCCGGCAGGTGCGGTCACCGACTGAAACACCGCATCGACGGTGGCAGTGTTGGCAGCGTTCCGCACTTGCGGGCTCTGAGCGTTGACTATGCTGTTGAAAACCATTACCCCGCTGTTGTTGCTATAGGTGTAGGTGTAGGTCACGTTGTCGCTCTGCTGGGCCGTGGTGGGGCCAGTGGCAGTGACCAGCAAACCGGCAAAGAAGGGACCGATCGAATCCACATAGACCTCCCCCGAGTGACCACCCTGACTGCAACCTGCTGCGATCACCTCGACTTCGACGGTATCGCCTACATCCAACAGTCCATTCCCAGGAGCAACGTCAATTGCCTGCCAGCCGGTGTACTGGTAGCCGCCCAGGGTCTGCCATGGCACACCGGGCTGCGCTGCAAAGTTGAATGTGTAGAACAGGCGCGTGCCCTTGGTGACGTTACGCACTTCGACGTAGAAATAGGCTTGCTGCTCAGGGCTGTGGCCGCCGTCCTGGATCACCGGTGCGACAGCCATGCGCAAGTGCACTTTGCCATCCACAGGGTCCACATCGGCAAGCAACATCTGGGCGGACTGCTGGATTCCGCTGGCACGGTTGTTGTTGCCCCGTGCGTTGATCCGTGCGCTGTATGAGCCCTGAAACGGGATGGCGAGGGCTTGTCCTGGTGCGTCCGGCGCGCTCGCTGGCGTACCGGATGCCGTACTCACCACCTGCGTCACCGGGGCTGTGACCGGGGGCTGCAAATTCAGATGGCTTTTCTGGGTGGGAGGAAACGTAGCAATACCGTTGTTGCGGTAGTTGGTCACCGTCCAGCCCGTGAAATCTCCACTTTCGAAATTGCCGTTAACCACCCCCGCCTGTGCGGTGGATGCAAAACACAGCGCCCCAACAAAGAGCGCGAACACTCCACGCAGGCAGCGCAGAACTACGGTCCGCAGTGCCATCCAGTTATCGATCGTTTTCAACACTTTCCCCTCTTGGTAAACCGCAAAGCTCCACGGATAGCTGCGGGCTGACTCACACGAAAAATTCGCACCCAACGACAGGCGTGCAGACAAGCCTCTCCCCTCGTTGGCATTCAAGCCATCGAAAGAGATTCGGTATCTGGTGGAATGGGTGGGCGGTGCTGCGCCAGTGCAGCAGGCGAAGCCCTTGGGCAGGGCTATGTCACGAAGACGAGCCCCTTGCCGAACACTGCACGCACCGGCAAGGGCGTGCCAGTGATTTCCAGGGTTTTGCGGCGCAACCGGTTGAGCGCCGACTCGATACGGTGGAAGTCGTCCTCCAACCCTCTTCCACCCACGGCGTGCATCAAGATCTGCTTGCTGACAACCACGCCCTTTGTCTTGAAAAGACAAGTCAGGAGTTCAAGTTCACGGGTGGTGAGAGGCACCAACATTTGATTGGGCGCGCGCAAGACCGCATTCGCAGCGTCGAGTTGCCAGGGAACAGCAACCGACGCGTCGATCTCCCCTTGCAAGCGCTTGCTGCGTAACTGGGAACGGATGCCAGCCACGAGTTCCTGCATGTCCACAGGCTTCACAAAATACTGCAATGCACCGGCATCTAGACCCCTGATCCGACTGTCGAGATCGGCACGGGCAGTCATGAGTACCGTGGGGACGCCCTGAGAAGCCAACCGGGTGAGCAAGCTGAGTCCGTCTTCTCCTGGCAACCCGATGTCGATGATCACCAAATCCACGCGCGACTGCAGCAGACGGACGTAGAAGTCCTCTGCGGACTCCGCGCCCCAAGACTGAAAGCCAGAACGCACCAGAAATCGGCACACATTGCTGCGGATGTCTTCGTCGTCTTCTACGACAGCAATGATGGGTTCAGCAGACATGAGAAAAATGGGAGCGAATCGGGAAGTGAGCTTGCGTAACATTGTGTCAGCGCATCGAACTGCCAGCCATGCACAAGAACTCTCAAGAACTCACAGAATCGATGCATCAAAAGCCCTCACGAACAACGTCCTTCCCCCTGACCGCACTTTGGCTCTGTGTTCTGCTTTGGTGCAGCCTGCTATGCGTACCGGCACAAGCGCTGGAATCGCAAACCAGTTGGCAGCTGGGTTGGGACATCCCCATGGACAGACTGGATGATGAAAGCGGGAACCTGGAACCAGAGGCAATCAGCGCCATTCCAGCGGAACGAGCGACATCCCGACTTAAAGCGCCTTTGAACGGTGGGTATCTGCGCCATACCGTTTGGCTGCGTTTCAAGGTGCCAGCCCTCCCCCCCGAACATGAACCGGGGGATCTATGGCTGCTCGCACAACCGACCTATCTTGACTATGTGACCCTGTACCAGAAGGGCAGCGATGGTGCGTGGCATCAGCAGGACAGCGGCGATCTGGTGCCCACGGATCGCAAACCGGGCGTTCGGCAACATCTGTTTCGTTTGACGCCTGGCCAAGTGGCTCTCATCCGAATTCATACGTCCAGTGCGACGCAGTTCCACGCGGACATTCTCGACACCCATGCACTTGCGACCACCCTAGCATCCGCAGAACTGCTCATGGGGCTTTACTTCGGCGCCATGTCCGCTCTTTTGGTCGGCATCTGGGCTGCCACCATCATTTTCCGGACGCGTGCGCTCTTCTCGCTCGCGGTCCTGGTGACCGCCAGCGCCATCCATGTGTTCAATGTGCGGGGCTATTCCAGTCTCTGGACCCCACCGGACTTCATCTTCTGGGACAGCAACGCGGTGAGCATAGGAGCCTTTCTGCTACCCGCAGCGCTGGCGTGGCAGATCAAGGAGCAACTGACACGCAATACGCCCTACCGGTGGACCGACAGATTTCTGACATTCCTCATCGCTGTGAATGTGCTGGGAGCATTCAGTGGGCCTTTAGGTTTCTACCCTGATGTGGCGTGGGTCAATCTGATCTCTCTGCTGGCCAGCGACATCGTAGGAATATCACTGTGCTGGCTGGCCTTACAGCGGCGAGACCGCCTCGGTCCGCATGTGCTTTTGCTCCTGGCATACGGTCTGCACTGCGTGTGCGGTGTGCCGATCGCCATTCTCATGACGGGTCAGATTCAATGGAACGTCGATGCGACATTGATCTGGCAACTTGAGGCCATCGTGTTCACCGCCCTGCTGGCCAGTGCGGTGTTCGTGGGGATGGTGACCCGGTATCGAAAAGCCCAGCGTGCCAAGGACCAGGCCATAGAACGGCTGGCGCTGTCCGAGCAGTCGCTGGAGGAACGCATCCTGCAGCGGACCACGGAGCTCTCGGCGGCCCAAGTCGCGCTCGCGACATCGCTTGAAAGCGAGCGAGCCTTGCGACATGAACAACGGCAGTTCTTCCACATGATCAGCCATGAATTCCGAACACCTCTGACCGTGATCGATAGCGCTGCAGCAGAGCAGCAGAGCAGCAGAGTTTTCCATCCGCCGAACTGCAGCCGCAGGTAGATCGAGCCGCACAGATACGCAGAGCCAGCAGGCGCCTGACCGCATTGGTCGACAGTTGTCTGATCAATGAACGGCTGGATCACAGCGGCCTCGCGCTGCAGGCATCACCGGTCAAGGTCAGTGACTTGCTTCACCACGCCGCTCAACTCGTGCACTGGTCGCCGCGCCACCACTTGCAGCTTTTTACCGACTCAGCGCCTCTGGAATGGGTCTGCGACGCGACACTGGTGCACATTGCCCTATCCAACCTGGTGGACAACGCTGTGAAGTATGCGACCGCTGGAGAAATATTCATTGCGGCGCAAAAAGGTGAGACAGGACTGCTTGAAATCTCTGTGGCCGACGAAGGCTCTGGAATGTCGCTGGACGTGATGAACCGCATTTTTGAACAGTTTGAGAGAGGCGACCGTACGGACCAAAGCAAGGGATTTGGCCTTGGACTGTGGGTTGCGCGCCGCATTGCACGCCTGCACGGGGGCGACATCACCGTCCAGTCCAGCGAGGGCCAAGGCGCCTGCTTCACATTGACGCTGGCCTCGCAACGCATCAGCCCAAGCGGGAGATGAGGCGCCAGGGTAGCCGCGTCGCCAGAAAGCTGCGTAGGCGGAATCCTGGATAATCGACCCTCGCAATTCTTGTTGGCACGGGGCCTCCTGTGTCCGGCGCACCGCCCGGCGGTCCATTTTCAAAGTTCCAGTATCCATGAGCGCAACAGCGACAGACCCCAACCTTCAGCACCTGACCCAGGCCCGCGAGCAGATTGCGCAAGGCGATCTCAAGAAAGCCGCACTCACGCTCAACATAGCCAACGCACAATGGCCTCAGGATCCCCGGGTTTTCATGCTAGGCGGTCTGCTGGCTGAAAAGGCGGGCAACGTTCAAGGTGCTTTTGACGCGCTGCGCAAATCGGTGGCCCTGGCTCCCGACTGGGGCCCTGGACTGCTGGAGTTGGCGTTGCTGCTGGCGCGCCAGAACCAGTTCCCAGAAGCTATAGAGACCGCTGAAAAGGTGGCCGCACTCGAACCTAAGAACCTGCAGGTGCTTGCAGGTGTGATCGATATCGCGCACCGTGCCGGTCATTTGGAAATGGCTGTCCGCCACCTGCAGCGAGGCCTTGAGCTGGTGCCCGGTGATATCGCGCTGCGGCGCTTGCTGGCTCGTGACCTGAGTGAGCAAGGCAAGCACGAGGAGTCCCTTGCGATCTGGGACAGCTTGGTGCAGGAACTGCCTTTGGATCCACAGTCGCTGGTAGGCCGTGTACAGGCGTGCATTGCAGCCGGGAAACCAACCGACGCCAAGAAAAATACAACGGCTTTGCTGGGCTTGGCACCGGATGACGCGGTGTACCAGTACTACGGACAGCTTGCCGACGGTAAAACGCCTGGGGAACAGCCCCCCGAACTAACGCGTTCTATTTTTGACAATATGGCTGAGTTTTACGATTTGCACGTTGTGCGTGGTCTCAAGTACCAATTGCCCAAGCAAGTCGGAGACAAGATCCTGGCGAGACACCCTGACAAAAAGATCAATGTCCTAGATCTTGGCTGTGGTACGGGGCTGCTGGGGGTGTGCCTGGGTCGCCTGGATGGCGCGCTGGTGGGTGTGGACCCATCGATGAAGATGATTGAGCAAGCAGCGCGACACAACGTCTACGACCGCTTCCATACGGTGAATTTACATGACGCGCTGCGCGAGACGCCCGGTGCGCTTTATCAGGTGATTGCTGCGCTTGACGTGTTCATCTACGCGGGCGAGGTGGCGCGAGCCATCCCCAACGCGCACCGCGTTCTAACGCCGGGCGGCATGATCGTCTTCTCGTTCGAGTCAGCCCCCGAACAAGGCCCCGACATGGTTTTGCAACCTAGCGGCCGATATGCGCACAAGCGCAGCCACGTGGAAGCAGTGTGCAAATCGGCTGGGTTTGCCACCGTCGAGATCGAGGAAACCGTGCTGCGCGAAGAAAACCAAGCCCCCGTCCTCGGGTTCCTGGTAACCGCCCACAAGGCAGCTTGACCGATTGGCAAGGTGCCGCCGCACCGTGCACGCAGACGGTGTAGACCCGAGCGTCACGTCAACAAGCGCGATGACTTCGGCACGTGCGCCATCAAAAACTCCATCTGATCGGCCAGGATGCGCCGGTTGCGCAAGATGAAGTCTTCCCACAGACTGGGTACATAGGGCGCATACAGCAGCGGCATGTGCGCCTGCTCTGGCGTGCGGGGGCCCTTGCGGTGGTTGCAGGGGCGGCAGGCCGTGACCACGTTCATCCAGTGGTCCTGGCCGTTGCGGGCGAAGGGCACGATATGTTCGCGCGTCAGGTCTTCTTCGTGAAAGTGCCCGCCGCAGTAGGCACACACATTACGGTCGCGGGCAAAGAGCTTGCTGTTGGTCAGGCTGGGCTTGAGCTCGAACGGATTGATGCTGGGCACGCCCTTGGTGCCGATGATGCTGTTGATGGCGATCACCGATTGCTCACCCGAGATGGCGTTGTGCCCGCCCCGGAACCGGGCAATCTGGGCACCAGATTCCCAGCGCACTTCCCCGGCGGCGTAATGAATGACCGCCTGCTCCAGCGAAATCCACGATTGGGGCAGCCCTTGGGCTGACAGCTTCAAGACCTTCAAAACACGCCTCCTGGAACACAAAGTACACAAGGATCGGAACGCAGATGTCTCGCGGGCAGCCCTGCGCGGGGCCAGCCGTGGGTCACAATATACTCCGTTTTCATGACAAATTGGCGTCCTGCGCTTATTGCGCTTGCACAGACCGCTATCAAAAAGATAACAAACCGATGAAGATCTTTCGCGGATTCCACCACCCTGGCATCGCTGACGCCTGCGCGCTGACCATCGGTAATTTCGATGGCGTACACCGAGGTCACCAGGCCATGTTGGCCCTGTTGAACAGCGAGGCCGCACACCGGGGGGTGGAGAGCTGTGTGCTCACTTTCGAGCCCCACCCGCGCGACTACTTTGCCGGTGCACACCACAAGCCGGAACTCGCACCAGCCCGGATCGGCACCCTGCGAGACAAGCTCACCGAGCTGGCACGCTGCGGTGTGCAGCAGACTGTGGTGTTACCGTTTGACGCGCGACTGGCCGCACAGTCGCCCGAGGCCTTCATCGACGAGGTGTTGGTGCGCGGCCTGGGTGCCCGCTACGTGCTGGTAGGCGACGATTTCCGCTTTGGCCGCCAGCGAGCGGGCGACTACGCCATGCTGGACGCGGCCGGGCAAGCCAAGGGCGTCGACGTAGCGCGCATGAACAGCTACGAGGTGCACGGCCTGCGCGTGTCCAGTTCCGCCGTGCGCCAAGCCCTGGCGGCGGGTGACATGGAGGCGGCCGCACGCCTGCTGGGGAGGCCCTACACCATCAGCGGCCATGTGGTGCACGGCCGCAAGCTGGGGCGCGAACTGGGCGCCACGGCGGAAGGCGCGGGCGACGGTTTTCGCACCCTCAACCTGCGGTTTGCGCACTGGAAACCCGCCGCCAGCGGCATCTTTGCCGTACTGGTCCATGGTCTCGCTGGCGAGCCCTTGCCGGGTGTGGCCAACCTGGGCGTGCGCCCCTCCCTGGACCCCAATGACGTGAACGGCGGCCGCGTGCTGCTGGAAACCCATTGCCTGCACTGGCCTGCCGAACTGGGTGCCGAAGGGGCGTACGGTAAAATCGTGCGCGTGGAACTACTGCACAAACTGCACGACGAACTGAAGTACGACAGTCTGGACGCCCTGACGACGGGTATCGCGAAAGACTGTGCGGATGCGCGCGCCTACTTTGCATCGGCCCACGCCGCTCCCAACCACACCGAGACCCGGCGCCAGACCACGCGCGACCGAATTTAGGGGGCTGCCTGCGCAGCGCCTGCCCTGCAGGCACTACACCTCCCGCGTTTCGCCCCCTGTTTCCCCGCATTGCTCCGGGCCTGCCCCGGAATGCCCCGTTTTAAGGCTCCCTCATGTCCGACAACGCCAGTACCCCCGCATCCACCGCCACGGACTACCGCAGCACGCTGAACCTGCCCGACACCCCCTTCCCCATGCGCGGCGACCTGCCCAAGCGCGAGCCGGGCTGGGTGAAGGACTGGGAAGACCAGGGCGTCTACAAGCGCCTGCGCGACGCTCGCCGGGGCGCCCCCAAGTTCATCCTGCATGACGGCCCGCCCTACGCCAACGGCCAGATCCACATGGGCCACGCGGTCAACAAGATCCTGAAGGACATGATCACCAAGGCGCGCCAGCTGGAAGGCTTTGACGCGCTGTACGTGCCTGGCTGGGACTGCCATGGTCTGCCGATCGAAAACGCCATCGAGAAGAAACACGGCCGCAACCTGAGCCGCGACGACATGCAGGCCAAGAGCCGCGCGTTCGCCACCGAGCAGATCGCGCAGCAGATGGTGGACTTCAAGCGCCTGGGCGTGCTGGGCGAATGGGACAACCCCTACAAGACCATGAACCCCGCCAACGAGGCGGGCGAAATCCGCGCCTTCAAGCGCGTGATGGAGCGTGGCTTCGTGTACCGAGGCCTCAAGCCCGTGTACTGGTGTTTTGACTGCGGCTCGTCGCTGGCCGAGTTTGAGATCGAATACCAGGACAAGAAGAGCACCACGCTGGACGTGGCCTTCAAGTCGCACGACCCCGCCAAGCTGGCAGCCGCCTTTGGCCTGCCCGCATTGGCCAAGGATGCGTTTGTGGTCATCTGGACCACCACTGCCTGGACCATCCCTGCCAACCAGGCGCTGAACCTGAACCCCGAGATCAGCTACGCGCTGGTGGACACGAGCGAGCGCATCCTGCTCGTGGCAGAGCCGCTGGTGGCGTCGTGCCTGGAGCGTTACGGCCTCACGGGCAGCGTGCTGGCCACCACCCTGGGCAAGAACCTGGGCGGCCTGGAATTTGAGCACCCGCTGTACGACGTGGCCAGCGAAGACGGCAGCTTCGGCTACCGCCGCCTTTCGCCCGTGTACCTGGCCGACTACGCCACGGCCGACGACGGCACGGGTATCGTGCACTCCTCGCCCGCCTACGGTCTGGAAGACTTCAACTCCTGCCGCGCGCATGGCATGGCGCTCGACGACATCCTGAACCCCGTGCAGGGCAACGGCACCTACGCGGCCGACTTCCCGCTGTTCGGCGGCCAGCACATCTGGAAGGCCGTGCCCGTGATCATCGAAGCCTTGCGCAACGCAGGCCGCCTGATGACCACCAAGGACATCACACACAGCTACCCGCACTGCTGGCGCCACAAGACGCCGGTGATCTACCGCGCCGCCGCACAGTGGTTCGTGCGCATGGACGAGGGCGAAGGCGTGTTCACCCAGCCCGGCATGAAGCCCGCCAAGACGCTGCGCCAGATCGCGCTGGATGCCATCGAGCACACCAGTTTCTACCCCGAGAACGGCAAGGCCCGCCTGCACGACATGATCGCTGGGCGGCCCGACTGGTGCATCTCGCGCCAGCGCAGCTGGGGCGTGCCCATCCCGTTCTTCCTGCACAAGGATTCGGGCGAACTGCACCCGCGCACCATGGAAATCATGGACCAGGCCGCCGACATCGTGGAAAAGGGTGGCATCGAGGCCTGGAGCCGCGTGACGACCGAAGAGATCCTGGGCGCCGAAGACGCGCCGCATTACACCAAGAGCACCGACATCCTGGAAGTGTGGTTCGACTCCGGGTCCACCTTCAGCCATGTGCTGCGTGGCACGCACCCCGAGGTGCACCATGACACCGGCCCTGAGGCCGACCTGTACCTGGAAGGCCATGACCAGCACCGCGGCTGGTTCCACAGCTCGCTGCTGCTGGCATCGGCGCTGGAAGGCCGCGCGCCGTATCGCGGCCTGTTGACCCACGGCTTCACCGTGGACAGCCAGGGCCGCAAAATGAGCAAGTCGCTGGGCAATGGCATCGACCCGCAGGAGATCAACAAGAAGCTGGGCGCCGAGATCATCCGCCTGTGGGTGGCCGCCAGCGACTACTCGGGCGACATCGCAGGCGACGAGAAGATCCTGGCGCGCGTGGTGGACGCCTACCGCCGCATCCGCAACACACTGCGCTTCCTGCTGGCCAACGTGAGCGACTTCGACCCGGCCAAGGATGCCGTGCCGTTTGACCAGATGCTCGAGATCGACCGCTACGCGCTCACGCGCGCGTCCGAGTTCCAGGCCGAGGTGCTGGCGCACTACAAGGTGTATGAGTTCCACCCCGTGGTCGCCAAGCTGCAGCTGTACTGCTCGGAAGACCTGGGCGGCTTTTACCTCGACGTACTCAAGGACCGCCTGTACACCACGGCGCCCAAGAGCCTGGCCCGCCGCAGTGCGCAGACCGCGCTCTACAACATCACGCACGCCATGCTGCGCTGGATGGCGCCGTTCCTGTCGTTCACGGCCGAAGAGGCGTGGAAGGTCTTTGGCAGCTCCGACTCTATCTTCCTGGAGACCTACGGCAACGTGGCAGGCGTGGGTGCGGGTGCCGACGAAGGCCTGTTGGCCAAGTGGGCGCGCATCCGCGAGATCCGCGATGCGGTGAACAAGGAGATCGAAGCGCTGCGCGCCGCCGGTCAGGTCGGCTCGTCGCTGCAGGCCACCGTCACCCTCACGGCTGCGCCGGAGGACCACGCACTGCTGGCCAGCCTGGGCGATGACCTCAAGTTCGTCTTCATCACCTCCGCTATTGAATTGGTAGCTGGTAGCGCTTTGCAGATCAGCGTCAAGCCCAGCTCTGATGCGAAGTGCGAGCGCTGCTGGCACTACCGCAGTGATGTGGGCAGCGATGCCGCCCATCCCACCATCTGCGGCCGCTGCACCAGCAACCTCCACGGCGACGGCGAAAGCCGGGCGCACGCGTGATGGCGCGCACAGCACAGGCCGGACGCACCGGCGCGGGCATGTGGCCGTGGCTGGCGTGGGCGGTGTTCCTTCTGGGCGCCGACCAGATCACCAAGACGCTGATCCTCAACCACTACCAGCTGGGCGACTCCACGTTCATCACCAGCTTCTTCAACATCGTGCGCGCGCACAACACTGGCGCAGCGTTCTCGTTCCTGTCGGACGCGGGCGGCTGGCAGCGCTGGCTGTTCACCGGCATCGGCGCGGCGGCCACGATCTTCATCGTGTGGCAGCTGCGCGCGCACCCGGGCCAGAAGCTGTTCAGCTTTGCGCTGTCCAGCATCCTCGGCGGAGCGGTGGGTAACGTGGTGGACCGGCTCATGCACGGCTATGTGGTGGACTTCTTGCAGTTCCACTACGCGGGCTGGTACTTCCCGTCGTTCAATCTGGCGGACTCGGCCATCACGGTGGGTGCGGCCTGCCTGATCCTGGACGAGCTGCTGCGGGTGCGGCGCGAGCGTTGAGGCCACCCTGGCTTTGCTCCCCCTTGAACGGCCCGCTGCATGCGGGCCGCGCTGTTTGTGCGCAGCAACGCACCCAGCGCCGACATGGGCATCTGCTCCAGCGCTATGGAATCAGGAGTATGCTTATGTGTCAGTTTTATGACAGCCCGGTGTGCGCGGTTCTTGCATTGGCCCCTGGGTCTGGTCATCGCAGGGTTTGCGCCCATCACAAGAAGAAGAAACAACGGTTTTCATGAAGCATCTCCTCAATCTCCTGGCAGCCGTGGCGCTGCTGATCTGGGGCACCCACCTGGTGCGCACCGGCATCCTGCGTGTGTTCGGCGCGAACCTGCGCCAGCTCATTGCGCACAGCGTCAGCAGTCGCTTCACCGCTGTGCTCTCCGGCATTGGCGTGACGGCCGTGGTGCAGTCCAGCACCGCCACCGCGCTCATCGTGTCGTCCTTTGTGGGCCAGGGCCTGGTGGGCCTGCCTGCGGCGCTGGCCGTGATGCTGGGCGCCGACGTAGGCACCAGCGTGATGGCCGTGGTGTTCTCCATGGATCTGTCGTGGCTGTCGCCCCTGTTCATCTTTGTGGGCGTGGTGCTGTTCATCTCGCGCAAGGACACCGCCGTGGGCCGCGTGGGCCGGGTGCTGATCGGCCTGGGGCTGATGCTGCTGGCGTTGCGCCTCATCACCGAATCGACCACGGTGCTCACCCAGTCGCCCACCGTGCGCACCCTGCTGGGCGCGCTCACCAGCGATCTGCTGCTGGAGATTTTTACCGGCGCCATTCTGGCCATCGTGGCGTACTCCAGCCTCGCCACCGTATTGCTCACAGCGGCGCTGGCGGGCTCGGGCGGTATTCCGGCGGACGTGGCGCTGGGTCTGGTGCTGGGCGCCAACCTGGGCAGCGGTGTGCTGGCGGTGTTGACCACCATGAAGTCCAACGTGCAGACACGCCAGGTGCCCCTGGGCAACCTGTTCTTCAAGATCATTGGCGTGCTCATCATGACGCCGCTCACCGGCCTGTGGCTGCAGCATGTACGGCCCTATGTGCCCGAAACCGCCGCCCTGGTGGTGCTGTTCCACCTGGCCTTCAATATCGTGGTGGGCATCGTCTGCATTGGCCTGACAGGTACGGTGGCGCGGGCTGTGCAGCGCCTGCTGCCGGTTGAAAAGGCGCAGGCTGCCGCAGGCACCCGTCCCCAGCATCTGGACCCCTCCGCCCTGGCCACACCATCGCTCGCCATCTCGTGCGCGGCGCGCGAAGCCCTGCATCAGGCCGACGTGGTCGAATCAATGCTGCTGGGCTTGCACAAGGTGATCCGCACGGACGACCTGCAGTTGGCAGAAGACCTGCGCAAGCTCGATGACGAGGTGGACGGCCTGTACTCGGCCATCAAGTACTACATGACCAAGATCTCGCGCGAGGCCCTGGACGAACGCGAGGGCCGCCGCTGGGCCGACATCATCAGCTTTACCATCAACATGGAGCAGATCGGCGACATCATCGAACGGGTGCTGATCGACATCGAGGACAAGAAGATCAAGAAGGGCCGCCAGTTCTCCGAGGCGGGCATGGAAGAGATCAACGAGCTGCACGCCCGCCTGATCGACAACCTGCGGCTGGCGATGAGCGTGTTCTTGAACGGCAGCGTGCGCGACGCACAAAAGCTGCTCGAAGAAAAAGCGCGCTTTCGCGACCTGGAACACGCCTATTCGGCCACCCACCTGGCACGCCTGTCAGACAACACCGTGCAGAGCATTGAGACCAGCTCACTGCACATTGACCTGATCAGCGAGCTCAAGCGCATCAACTCGCTGCTGTGCTCGGTGGCCTACCCCATTCTGGAATCGGCCGGCGCCCTGGCGCCCAGCCGCCTGCGCGCGCTCAACGAACAAGGTTGAAGCCTTTTGGGCTGCAGCCGCATATTCCCTATGCGCCTACAGCTACATAAAAGATAGCAAACTAGCATCTACGCACTGCGCCGCGCATAGCGTTGCGCCAGCACCGCACACACCATCAGCTGCATCTGGTGGAACACCATGATGGGCAGCACGATGGCGCCCACCGCGTGCGACGCAAACAGCACCTTGGCCATGGGCACACCGCTGGCCAGGCTCTTCTTGGAGCCGCAGAACACCAGGGTGATTTCGTCCTCCTTGGAGAACCCCATGCGCCGCGCGACCCAGGTGGTGGTCACCAGCGCCAGGGTCAGCAGCACGGCGCACACCACCACCAGGCCCAGCAGTGCAGACGCTGGCAACTGCCGCCACAGCCCCTCGACCACCGCTGCGCTGAAGGCGGTGAACACCACCAGCAGGATAGAGCCCTGGTCCACCAGCTTGAGCGCTGCCGCACGGCGCTGCACAAAACCGCCAATCCACGGACGCAGCAGGTGGCCCGCCACAAAGGGCACCAGCAACTGCAAGGTGATGCGGCCGATGTTAGCCAGCGTGTCATGCTGCGCAGTGCCTGCCTGCTGCTGCGCCTCGGGCAGCAACAGCCCCACCAGCAGCGGCGTGATCACAATGCCCAGCAGGGTCGATGCCGACGCGCTGCAGATGGCCGCCGGCATGTTGCCGCGCGCCATGGCCGTGAACGCAATGGCCGACTGCACCGTGGCTGGCAGCACGCACAGGTACAGGATGCCGGTGTAAAGCCCAGGCGTGACCAGCGGCAGCAGCACCGGCCGCAGCGCCCAGCCCAGCAGCGGGAACAGCACAAACGTGGTGCCCACGACCACCAGGTGCAGCCGCCAGTGCGAGAGCCCCGCCACGATGGCATCCCGCGAGAGCTTGGCCCCGTGCAAGAAGAACAGCAGCGCCACCGCAGCCACGGTGATCCCCTCCAGCGCCTGGGCCGCCACGCCCGATGCGGGCAACACGCTGGCGAGGGTGACGGTGCCCAGCAAGGCCAGGGTGAAGTTGTCAGGGAGAAAACGGGAACGGGCCATGGGTGACAGCGCAGCGGCAGCGCAAAAAATGCAAAAGGACATGGGGCACACAAACCCCAAAGACACGCATTGGACCGCAGCCTGATTCCAAAGAGAAATGGATTTCTCTGATGGATTTATGATTCGAGCGCATGAATATCACCCTGCGCCAGCTGCACGTGTTTCAGTCGGTGGCCGCCACCCGCAACTTCAGCCGCACCGGCGATGCGGTGGGACTGACCCAACCGGCCGTGAGCCGCTGCATCACCGAGCTGGAAGCCCAGCTGGGCCTGAAGCTGCTCAACCGCACCACGCGCGAAGTGACGCTGACCGATGCAGGCCAGCGCCTGTCGGCCCGCCTGCCGCGTGTGCTGGAGGAGCTGGAGAACACGCTGCTGGACGTGCGGGAACTGGCCACCGAGCGGCGCGGCCGCGTGCGTGTGGCCAGCAGCCCCACACTGTCGGCCAACCTCATGCCCGACTGCATCGCCGACTGCCAGCGCACCCTGCCTGGGCTGGAGCTGGTGCTGCTGGACCGCATCCAGAGCGCAGTACTGGCCAGCGTGCTGTCGGGCGAGGTGGACTTTGGCGTGGTCATCGACCCCAGCGAGCGCGAGGCGCTGTACTGCGAGACCATCCTCACCGAACCCTTTTGCCTGGCCTGCCCGCCCGACCACCGGCTGGCGGGCAAACGCCAGGTGCGCTGGACCGACCTGCAGGGCGAAGCGCTGGTGCTGCTGGATCACGAATCCGGCAGCCGCCGCCTGATCGACCGCGCCCTGGCCGAGCACGGCGTGACCTGCACGGTGGCTCAGGAGGTGGGCCACCCCACCACCATCTTCCGCATGCTGGACGCAGGCCTGGGCATCTCGGTGATCCCCACCCTGGCGCTCCCGCCAGAAGGCCTGACACGGCTGGCGGTGCGCCCCCTGGTGCCGCGCGTGGACCGCGAGATCATGCTGGTACACCGGAGGCACCGCGCGCTCTCGCCCGTGGCGCAGGCGGCCTGGGACCTGGTGAAAACGGTGGCGGTGCAGCGCAATGGCACGCAGGCTATTAGCAACAAAGGCCGTTGAAAAAACGGCTCCCAAGGTACTTCCATGGGCATCTTCAGCTGCCCAATAGATCGCCGCCTTCCACACCCATCCGATTCAGCGGACTAGTCGGCCGATTCGTCGCTGCCTAGTCCTTCGACAAGGTACCGCTCCAGCCCAACCACCAGCGCATCAAACATGTGCCTGCAGCGCGGACTGGTGCGCAGGTCCTCGTGCATCACCACCCAGGTCTCCAGCCCGTATTGAAGCTGCTGCGGCAGCACCCGCACGAGTGCGGGGGCGCTGCGCCGGGCCAGTGCTTCCTGGCAAATGCCGATGCCGGCGCCTGCGCGGACAAAGGCCAGCTGCGCCACATCGCTGTCGCTGCGCACGGCAAACCGATCTCGCCGCCACACAGGCAGGGTCTTTTGGGCCGCACGCAGAAAAGGGGTTTCTGCATCAAAGCCTATCAGGCGGTGCTGCGCCAGCTCGGCCAGGGTGGCGGGCATGCCCTGGGCGGCGATGTAGCGCGGATGGGCATACAGGCCCAGCGGGATGGTGCCCACGCGGCGGGCGATGAGCGCGTCCTGCCGGGGTTCGGTCATGCGGATGGCGATGTCGGCCTCTCGCTGCAGCAGGTCGTGCACGCGGTTGCTCAGCACCAGCTCCACCGTCAATGCGGGGTGCTCGGCCTGCAACTGTGCAAGGAGGGGCGGCAACACCTCGACCCCCATCACCTCGCTGGCGCTCACGCGCACCGTGCCGCGCACGCCGTCGCCCTGGCTGTCAGCCGCGCGCACCAGCGCCGCCGCAGAGTGGCCCATGGCTTCGGCGTAGCTGCGCAGGGCCAACGCGGCCTCGGTGGGCAGCAGGCCCTGCTGAGAGCGCGTGAAGAGCACCAGCCCCAGGGCCTGCTCCAGCGCGGCAATGTGGCGGCCCACGGTGGGCTGTGTCACCCCCAGGGCCCGCGCGGCGCCCGACAAGGAGCCCTCTCGCAGCACGCCGAGGTACGAACGGTACAGCTCCCAGCCAATGTCATGGCGATCCGGTTGGTCCATACATAAATGTATAGCCAAGCACTCATTTTCAGCAATTCCATTGGATTGCCCTGGCGCAGACACTGCCTCCATCCACAGGTTTTTGAAGGAGTATCGCGATGAGCAACAACACCACGGGCAGCCGCCCCAAAGTACTGGTTCTGGGCGCCACCGGCGGCATTGGCGGCGAGGTGGCGCGCCAGCTGCGTGACCGGGGGTGGGAGGTGATGGCACTGCACCGCAACGCTGCGCAGGCCAGAGAACAGCGCGACGGGTTCACCTGGATGCGGGGCGACGCGATGACCCGGGCCGACGTGATGGCCGCCGCCACCGGCTGCCAGGTGATCGTGCACGCGGTCAACCCGCCCGGTTACCGGCGCTGGAGCGAGCTGGTCCTACCAATGATCGACAACACGATTGCAGCGGCCCGGGCGCACGGGGCCACGGTGGTGCTGCCAGGCACTGTCTACAACTACGGGCCGGACGCCTTCCCGGTGCTGCACGAAGACGCCCCCCAGCAACCCCGCACGCGCAAGGGCGCCGTGCGGGTGGAGCTGGAGCGCCGCCTGCAGCAAGCCACCGTGCCGAACCCGCTGGAGGCAGCATGCCGCGTGATCATCGTGCGCGCGGGCGACTTCTTTGGCCCGCAGGCGGGCAACAGCTGGTTTGCGCAGGGCCTCATCCAGCCGGGCCGACCGGTGGCCACGGTAAAGCAGCCAGGCGCGCCCGGCGTCGGGCACCAGTGGTCGTACTTGCCGGACGTGGCGCGCGCCATGGTGTTGCTGCTGGAGCGGCGCGCCGAGCTGCCCGCATTTGCCTGCTTTCACATGGCTGGGCATTGGGATGCCGATGGCACGCAGATGGCGGCTGCCATTGGCCGTGTGGTGGTGGCGCGGGGCGGCCAGGCGCCGCGCGTGCAGGCTTTTCCGTGGTGGCTGGTCACGCTGGTCTCGCCGTTCATGACCACCTTGCGTGAAATGCGCGAGATGCGCTACCTGTGGCAGCAGCCGGTGCGCATGGCCAACGACCGGCTGCGGACGTTGCTGGGCGAGGAGCCACACACCCCGCTGGACGAGGCGGTGCAGGCAACCTTGCAGGGCCTGGGCTGCCTGCCAGCCTGCTCCGGTAGCAGCGGGAGCGGGCACGCCCAGGCCGCACCGGCAACTACACCCCCAGAAACCCCGCAATCACCAGCCCGGCTTCCAGCGTGAACGCCCCCTGGGCCACCCGCTCGCGCACCGCGTCCAGAGGCAGCAGGTCAAAACGCTCGACCTCGCCGTCCTGGTTGTCGGGCTCCATGCCCTGAGGCACCTGGGCGCGGAACCAGTCGATGCGCTCGACCATGAAGCCCGCGCCACCGCCCTCCCGGCTGGGGCGGCTGAACAGCACGTGGCCCCCGTGCGCCACGTTGGCCAATGCCTCCACCCGCAAACCGGCCTCTTCCCAGGTTTCGCGGGCCAGGGCCTGCGGCAGAGAGTCGGCAGCGGAGACCATGCCACCCATCAGCGTGTCCCACAGTCCGGGGTTGTTGGGCTTGGTCAGGGAGCGCTTTTGCACCCACATGCGCCCGTCAGGCGCCAGGCCCACCAGGTGCACGGCGCGGGTGGCCACGCCCAGCACGCGCACCGCCCCGCGCTCCACGGAGCCGATGACCTCGCCCGCCGGGTTGGTGACCGCCAGCTGCTCGTCGCGCCAGGGGCCACACAGGCCCGCATCGCGCAGCGCGGCGGCCAGGGTGTTGAGGGCATCCGTGGTGTCGGTGGGCGATGCCTGCAAATGCCAAGCAAGTCCCTGAGAATGCTCTGCTTCTGATAGCAGGTAGCGCTTATTCATCAAGCGCTCCAGGCTGATTTGGCTAAAAAACCCGGGCGCTACCGAGCCCACCACCTGCCCCGCCACCACCAGGGGCTGGCGCGGCTGGGCCGGTGGCTGCTCCGCCGCCTGGCGTGCCCCTGCCAGCCACTGGTCGAAGGTGGGCGCCTGTGCAGCCGCGTTCACAGCGTGAGGATGGTGCAGCCGGTGGTCTTGCGTGCTTCCAGGTCGCGGTGGGCCTGCTGCACATCGGCCAGCGGGTAGCGCTGGTCGATGTGGATCTTGACCTGTCCGCTGGCGACCACGGCAAACAGGTCGTCCGCCATGGCTTGCGTGGCCTCGCGCGTGGCGATGTGGGTGAACAGTGTCTGACGCGTGACGTACAGCGAGCCTTTGGCGCCCAGGCTGCCAGGCGCAAACGGCGCCACCGGGCCCGACGCGTTGCCGAAGCTGGCCATCAAACCGAAGGGGCGCAGGCATTCGAGCGACTTGTCCCAGGTGTCCTTGCCCACCGAGTCATACACCACCTTCACGCCCTTGCCGCCGGTGATCTCCTTCACACGGGCCGCAAAGTCCTCGGTGCTGTAGTTGATGGCGTGCGCCGCGCCGTTGGCCAGGGCCAGCTGGCACTTGGCATCGGACCCCGCCGTGCCGATGAGCTGCAGGCCGAGCGCCTTGGCCCATTGGCAGGCGATGAGGCCCACACCGCCCGCTGCGGCATGGAACAGCACATGGTCGCCAGGCTGCAGGCCTTCCACAGGCCGGGTTTTCTTGAGCAGGTATTGCGCCGTCAGGCCCTTGAGCATCATGGCCGCGCCGGTCTCGAAGCTGATGGCGTCGGGCAGCTTGCACACGCATTTGGCGGGCATCACGCGCACTTCGCAGTAGGCACCGGGAGGGTTGCTGGCATAGGCGGCGCGGTCGCCCACCTTCAGGTGCGTGACGCCCTCACCCACCGCCTCGATCACGCCCGCGCCTTCCATGCCGATGGTGGCGGGCATGCTCAAAGGGTACAGGCCCGTGCGGTGGTACACGTCAATGAAGTTCAGGCCAATGGCGTGGTGGCGGATGCGGACCTCACCGGGGCCAGGCTCGCCCACAGGGACGTCAACGATGTGGAGTTCTTCGGGACCACCGTGCTGGCGGATCTGGACGGCAAGGCTCATGGCTAACGTCTCCTCAAACAAAAAAAGGGGGGGATGTCTCAACGGCGGCCATCCTGCCACGAATCGCACGCGGTTGCCGACGGCCCTTGCAGCACCGGTGCGTGCTGGGGCCTTGTGCCCCGGGGGCAGCAGGGCCCGGGCTGCACCGTTACAGTGCAGCCCCATGACTCAAAAAATCACACCCGGCACGGCCGTGCTGCTGGTGATTCCGCCCCTGCTGTGGGCCGGCAACGCTGTGGTGGGGCGGCTGGTCCATGACCTGATTCCCCCCATCACCCTGAATTTCATCCGCTGGGTGCTGGCCTTTGCCATCTTGGTGCCCCTGGCCCATGGCGTGCTGCGCACAAACAGCCCGCTGTGGCCGCACTGGCGCCGCTATGCGCTGCTGGGCCTGCTGGGCATCGGGGCCTACAACGCGCTGCAGTACATGGCGCTGCAGACCTCCACCCCCATCAACGTGACGCTGGTCGGCTCCAGCATGCCGGTGTGGATGCTGGCCGTGGGCGCGCTGTTCTTCGGGGCCAGCGTCACGCGGCGGCAGGTGCTGGGGGCATTGCTGTCGGTGTGTGGTGTGCTGCTGGTGCTGAGCCGGGGCGAGTGGTCGCAGCTGCTGGCCTTCCGCCTGGTGCTGGGCGATTTGTTCATGTTGCTGGCCACCATCTCGTGGGCTTTCTACAGCTGGCTGCTGTCGCGCACTGGCGAGCCCACCAGCATCCGGGGCGACTGGGCTGCGTTTTTGATGGCACAGATGGTGTTTGGACTGGCCTGGTCGGGCAGCTTTGCGGGGGCCGAATGGGCCAGCGGGCGCACGCACATCGCATGGGGATGGCCGCTGATAGCCGCCCTGGCCTTCATTGCCGTGGGGCCTGCGGTGCTGGCCTACCGCTGCTGGGGGGTGGGCGTGCAACGCGCCGGGCCCGCAGCTGCCGGATTTTTCATCAACCTCACGCCGCTGTTTGCCGGGGTGCTCTCGGCGGCCTTTCTGGGCGACACGCCCAAGGCGTTCCACGCCGTGGCGTTCGCGCTGATCGTGGGTGGCATTGTGGTGTCGTCACGGCGTTGACGGATTTAAGTTTTGGCAAAAACCGGCGTTAGCGCAGGTATTTATTACCCCAATTGCTACACAAAGAGTAGCAAACGGCGCGACCTTTCCGGGCCCATCAACCCGGGGCAGTGACCGTGGTGGCCGACTCCATCAACGCCTCCAGGTCCATCACCGGGGTGGGCCGCCCCAGCAGATAGCCCTGGAAGTACACACAGCCGTGCCGGGCCAGGAAGTCCTTCTGTGCCTCGGTTTCCACCCCTTCGGCAATCACATCCAGCTCCAGGTTGCGTGCCATGCCCAGAATGGTCTGGACGATCACATCGTCGGTGTGCCGCACCCCCAGGTTGCGCACAAAGGACTGGTCGATCTTGAGCTGGTCCAGCGGCAGCCGCGTGAGATACGCCAGCGATGAATAGCCGGTGCCAAAGTCATCCACCGAAAAGCGCACGCCCTTGGTCTTGAGCATGCCGATCTTGGCGATGGTGTCGTCCACGTTGTCCAGCACCAGCGATTCGGTGAGTTCGAGCTTGAGCAGGTGTGGCTTGGCGCCCGTCTCGCGTAGCACCTCCACCACCCGGGCCACAAAGTCGCGCTGTCGGAACTGCCGCGCGCTCACGTTGACCGACACCTGCAGGTGCCGGTACCGCTCGTCCCCCTGCCAAGCCGCCAGCTGCTCGCAGGCCGTGCGCAGCACCCAGTGGCCCATGGGCACGATGAGTTCGCTTTCTTCGGCCACGCCTATGAACTCGCCGGGCGCAACCAGCCCGCGCTCGGGGTGCTGCCACCGGATCAGGGCCTCGGCGCCCACCATGCGGCCATCCAGGTGGAACTGCGGCTGGTAGTGCAGCACAAACTGCCGCGCGGTGAGCGCCATCTGCAGGTCGGTCTCCAGCTGCGCGCGCATGCTGATGACGATCTGCATCTGTGGGTCAAAAAAGCACAGCGCGTTGCGCCCTTGCGATTTGACCTGGTACATGGCGATGTCCGCCTCTTTCAGCAGGTCCACCGACGACTGCAGGCTGCCGCCCATCAGCGTGGCGCCAATGCTGGGCGTGCTGTGGTGCGCGTTGCCCCCCAGCGTGTAGGGCACATTCAGTTTGCGCAGGATCTTCTCGCCCACCCGGCGCGCCTGGGCGGCGGCTTCATCACGGTGCACCGACAGGTCACTGAGCATGACCACGAATTCGTCGCCCCCCAGGCGCGCCACCGTGTCCTCGCGCCGCACGCAGGTCTTCAGACGCTGGGCCACCTGGCGCAACAGCATGTCGCCAACCTCGTGGCCCCGCGTGTCGTTCAGGGTCTTGAAGTGGTCCAGGTCCAGGAACAACAAGGCGCCGTACTGCCCGCTGCGCACACTGGCGGCAATGGCTTGCTGCATGCGGTCCATCAACAGACGGCGGTTGGGCAGATTGGTCAGCGGATCGTAAAAGGCCAGGCTCTCGATCTCCGTGCTGGCCTTGCGCAGCGCAGTCACGTCGTGGTAGCTGATGACGAGGCCGCCATCGGGCGTGGCGCGTTCGGTGATCTGGATGGTGCTGCCGTTGGCGTACGACTGTTCACGCGGCTCCGGCTGGTGCTTTTGCCGCTCCAGGCGCTGGCTCACCCACCGCTTGCGCTCATCGTCGGACAGGCGGGGCACATGGTGCTCCACCGTGGCCTCCAGCACCGTTCGGAACGGAATGAGTGGTGTGATCACGCCCTGCAGCCACGGGAGAATCGTCTCCAGCTGGCGGTTCCATTGCACCACCCGATGCTGGCTGTCCAATAGCAAGAAGCCGCTCACCATGGACTCCAGCGCCTGGTCCAGCGTGGCCTTGGACTGCGCAATGGCCAGGCGGGCCTGGGACATCCGGTCCACATAGCGCAGCGCCAGCACTCCCGCCGCAAAGATCATGGCGATGAACAGCGCGGTGGTCAGCGCAATGGCATCGCGCTGGTCGCGCCAGCCGGCGAGCGCCGCATCCAGCGGAATGCTGGCCGCGATGCGCAAGTCCTGGTACAAGATGGGCCGGAACACCACCAGCGATGGCTCGCCGGTCAATCGCGCAGGGGCCTGCCAGGCCATTCCCCGGTCGACCAAATCTCCGATGGGCGGCGTGAGGGTGGGCGCGGTCACGTCTTCGCGGTTGGGCACGCTCAGCAGCAGTTGCCCGGTGGCGCGCTCCAGCGTGACCTGCAGGCCGCTGATGTCCACGCCCTGTACCAGCACCGAGCTGAGGGCCGACACCGGCAGCTCGGCCACGGCCACCACCCGCGAGCTGTCGGCCATGCGCAGGTGGCGAGCGAAGTACAACACTTTCTCGGAACTGGCAAAGCTCACCACCGGCGCGCTGACCATCAGGGTGGATACAGGTTGCTCCAGCACGCTCTCCAGAAAACCGGCCGGCAGTTGCACCAACAGGCTGGCGCCTGCGGGGTCGGACGACGCCAACGCCTTGCCCGTGCTGTCGAGCACCGCCACGTAGCGCACCATGAGGTTCTGCCGCGCCGACCCCCGCAGCCGCTGGCTGGCCGTATCGGCATCCAGCCACTTGGGCATGGCATTGGACAGTCCCAGCAGCTCGTCCATGCTGGCCAGCAGCACGTCCACGGCCAGCAGCGAGCGGTTGAGTGCCGCCTCTGCGCCCGCCACGAAGCGGGTGGCCTGGGCCTCGCTATCGGCCAGCGCGGCCTGGCGGGCATTCCACGCCAGGGTACCGGCCACCGCCACCACGGCCGCCACAAACACTGCAGCGCCCGCCCAGACATAGGCCTTGATGCGCGAAGGTGCGGCGGACTCTGTCATTTCGCAGGCGCTGCCTGCAGCCCACGCGCTGGCCCGATGGTCTGGTTCCAGACCTGCGCGCAGCGAGCGCCGCAACGCTGCACCCAGCGCGGCAACACGGTGGATTCAAGGATCTCCTGGCGGCTGCGCTCATCCTGGGGCGACACGGGCACCACCACCATGCTGCCCTTGGTGCCAGCGCTGCAGGTGGAGGCACCCCGGTTGCAAGCCAGCCCGTCGGCAGTTTCACGCTCGGACTCGGCCCAGATGGCGGCTTCCAGGCGGGGCAGTTCGCGCTTGAGCAGCGTGCGCAGGTCGGCCGGCAGCGCCGCCCAGGCGGCTTGGTTGGCACCGAACACGGCAAGCCCCCAGGTCACCGGCAGGGTGTGCACGTGGGTGGTGAGCGACGGCAGGCCAAGCATGTTGCCCGACATGGTGCCGGTAATGGCGCATTCGGTATTGCCCGCGGTCAAGCTCGGCACGATCTGCGAAAAACTGGTCAGCACGGGCACCCCGCCCAAGGCGCCCACAAAGTCGGCCTGGCTGGCCGACGACACACGCACGCGGCGGCCAGTGAGTTCGGCCAGCGTGCGCAGTGGCTTCTTGCAGAACACCACCTGCGCCGGGTACACATAGATGGCAAGTGCCTCGACACCATGCTGCTCACGCAACGCCTTTTCGAGGTAGGGGCGAAACGCCGCCAGCGTGGTCTTGAGCGTGGCAAGGTCGGGGTTCAGTCCGGCCAGGTCAGGCGCTGTGTATTCGGGGTATTGCGCGGTGAACGAACTCATCAGGGTGGTGCCAAAAGGAACCACGCCCAGCTGCAACAAACGCAGCATCTCGGCCCCGGGCACGCCGGCCCGGTCAAAGGGCACGATCTCTGCCTGGAAGCGCCCGGCGCTCAGGCGAGAAAGCTCCTTGGTCCAGAAGGGCTCTTCCTGCCGGACGTACTGGCTGATACCGGCCAGACCGCCCACGATGCGCAACCGGTACGGAGCTGCCGCTGTGGTGCCCGCACCCGCCGCGCTGGCCGCATCGGCGGCCTGCACAGCAGCCCCAACGCACAGCGCCAGACACAGCAGGGTGCAGTGGCGTTTCAGGCGCGGCAGAAAGGGAGTGTGGACAGATTGCATGGCGGCGGACAGTGGCAGGCGCTGGCCCGCAGTATTCCACCAATTATTCAGCGCTCCGGTAAAGCTGTCGGCAAAACACCACGCCAGCTTCCGTTCTGCGGGAGCACTGCGCCACACAGCCCACCAGCCGGGCCTTGTCGGGCCCGGCCTGCGTCAGAACGTACCGGGGTAGGCACCACCGTCGGCCAGCACGTTCTGCCCCGTCATGTAGCCCGCGTGCACGCTGCACAGGAAGGCGCAAATGGCACCAAACTCTTCGGCAGAGCCATACCGCCCTGCCGGGATCTGCGCCTGCTGCGCGGAGCGCACATCCTGGACGCTCTTGCCCGCCTTGCTGGCGGCTGCCGTGACGGTGGCTGCGAGCCGGTCGGTGTCGAACTTACCAGGCAGCAGGTTGTTGATGGTCACCCCACTCGCTGCGATCTTGCTGCGCGACACACCCGCCACAAACCCCGTGAGACCACTGCGCGCGCCGTTGGACAGGCCCAGGATGTCGATGGGCGCCTTCACGGCGCTGGAAGTGATGTTGACGATGCGGCCAAACCCGCGTTCAGCCATGCCATCCACCGTGGCCTGGATCAGTTCGATAGGGGTCAGCATATTGGCGTCCACAGCCTTGATCCAGGCGTCGCGGTTCCAGTCGCGGAAGTCGCCGGTGGGTGGGCCGCCTGCGTTGGTGACCACGATGTCGAAGTCACGGCCCGGTCCTCCGGCCGCCGAGAACACCGCCGCACGCCCTTCGGGCGTGGTGATGTCGGCCGCCACAGCCAGCACCTGAGGTGATGCACCCTTTTGGCCGCTGGCGCTAGTCTTGTTTGCACTTTCAGCTATCAAACGAGTAGCAGCCTGTTCGAGCGCCTCGGCACTGCGGGCGTTGATGACCACATTGACACCCTCGCGCACCAAAGCCTGCGCGCAGCCATAGCCCAGCCCCTTGCTCGCGCCACACACCAGCGCCCATTTGCCTGCAATACCCAAATCCATAACAATCTCCTGGTTGCACACTGATACAAGTGCCCTTTGTTAAATCATAGTTGGAGAGCATCACCATGAACCGGCCGCACTGGAAAGCCCTGGCGCCTTGGCTGGCATCGGCCGCGATGGCCCTCTTGCCACTGCTCTGCACCACAGCGCATGCGCAGGAGGCTGCCGTGGTCAAACGCGCCACCCAGCTGCGCGACAGCCCCGCAGAAAGCGGCGCCAGCGTGGCACCGCTGGAGGCCAACTCAGTAGTCACGCGTAGCAGTGAGCGCAAGGGGCCCTGGACCAAGGTCAGCACAGCACAAGGCGCTACGGGCTGGGTCCATATGTTTGACCTGGGCCCCCAGTCAGGCGCTGCACCGGCCACTGGTAATGCCGCAACGAGCGGAATGCGAGGCCTTGGCAGCTTGTTCGGCGGAAACAGCGGCGGCACCACGACAGCCACCTCCACCGTGGGCATCCGGGGTCTGGGAGCCGAAGACATCGCCAAGGCGCAACCCAACCCGGCAGCCGTGACCCAGGCCGAGGGGCTGCGGGTCAACGCCGACCAAGCCCGCCAGTTCGCCAGCAATGCGTCGCTGCAGCCACGCAACGTGGCACCCCTGGCGGAGCCGCCCCGGCCCTCCTCCAGCAGCGGATCGGGGGCGACAGGCTCGTCCAACAATCCGTCCGACCCCAATTTCAGCCCCAACTGAGCGAGAGCTGCCATGCGTCTGCCCCCATCCCTCTCCCGCACCCGATTGCTCGCGGCGGCGTGTACCGCCCTGGCCCTGACCCTGCTCCCCAGCCAGGGGCAGAGCCAGGGGGTCATGAATCTGCTCAACGCCCTGGGTGGTGGCAGCTCCACCAGCAACACCGGCGGAGGCCTGCTGGGCGCCATCACCGGTGGAGGCAGCCCCGCAGGCCAGGGGGATGACCTCATCAGCATGCTCACCCGTTCGGTTGAGAGCATCGACGAGCCCCGCGAGATCGAAATCGGCCGCCAACTCTCGGCCGTGCTGCTGGGCAGCAAACCCCTGCACCCGGACATGGCACTGCAGCGGTATGTGAATCAGCTCGGGCGCTGGATCAGCCTGCAATCGCCCCGCCCCAACCTGCCGTGGACCTTTGTGGTGCTGGACGACTCGGGGTACAACGCCTTTGCGGCCCCGGGGGGGTATGTGTTCGTGACCAAGGGCCTGATCGACCGCTGCGCCGACGAGGCCGAGCTGGCTGGCATCCTCGCCCACGAAATCACCCACGTCACCGCCAAACACCACCTGCTGGCCATTCGCAAGACGGCACAGTCGGGCATGCTGACCCAGTTGGTGGCTTCGCAGATCAAGACCAACGCCGTGGGCAACGTGGTGGCCTCGCAATTTTTGGCACTGGGGCGCAACCTGTACGCACGCGGCCTGGACCAGACCGATGAGTACGATGCCGACCGCACTGGCGTGGCACTGGCCACCCGCGCGGGGTTTGATCCCTATGGACTGGTGTCGGTGCTGCAGCACCTGCGCACCGCCACGCCTGACAACCCGGCCTTCACGCTGGCACTGGCCACGCACCCGCCTGCACAGGCGCGCCTGGAGCAACTGGAGCTGGCCATGGGCAAGAACCTCGATGGATTCACCGGCACGGCCCCCGTGACGGTGGCCCAGCGCATGAATCCCAAAGCGGCACCCGCAGCAGCAGCGGTGCCGTCGCCTGCAGCACCGGCCGAGGCTCCAGCCCGCAGCAAGGCAGCTCCCAAAAAGAAGACGTCATAAAAGCAAGCAGGGCGGCCCTTGTCACGGCGCCCCAAAGGGCTGCGGGATGTGGGCTGTCAGGCCCTGCGCGCCATGCGGGTAAAAATGAAGATACCCGCCACCACAAGCACCGTCCCGGCAGCGACCCACACCGTGAACGGTTCGCCCAGAATCCACACGCCCATGAGGATGGTGGACAACGGGCCCACCATGCCCGTCTGCGCGGCCATGCCTGCGCCGATGCGCTCAATGGCCATCATCACCATCAGCACGGGCGCGGCCGTGCACAAGGTGGCGTTGAGTACCGACAGCCAGATCACCTCAGGCGCAACGACTGCCGCACTCAGCGGCCGCAGCACCACAAACTGCAACAGGCAGCACAGGCAAGCCACGGTCGTGGCAAGCCCCACCAACCGCAGCGCGCCCAGGCGCTGCACCATCTCGCCGCTGTAAACCAGATAGATGGCATAGCTGACTGCGCTCAGGAACACCAGCAAGGTGCCCCAGGCAGCATTGGCACCCTGCAGGTTGGCCTCGTGGCCAAACACCAGAACCACGCCGCTGTAGCTCACCAGCATGCCTGCCGCCTGGGCCCAGCGGATACCACGCCCGTACAACACCCAGCCCAGCAACACGACCAGCGTGGGGTTGAGGTACAGGATGAGGCGCTCCAGGCTGGCACTGATGTAGGCAAGCCCTGCAAAGTCGAGAAAACTCGCCAGATAGTAGCCGGTGACACCCAGGCCCAGCACGCCCAGCCAGTCCTTGCGGGTGAGCGGCGGTTTGCCCCGGCTGGCCCACCAGGCCATCACGGCAAAGATGGGCAGCGCAAATAGCATGCGGTACATGATGAGCGTGACCGCATCCACCCCATGGCGGTAGGCCAGCTTGACGATGATGGCCTTGCCGCTGAAGGCGATGGAGCCCAGGAACGCCAGCACAAGGCCGGAGGCAATGCTCTTCTTTTCAGTGGTCACGGGTACGAAGGGACGCAAAGCGCCTGCTGAAGTATCTGCCGGACAGTGGTCGCCGGAGCGTTGCGCCCAGTGTGACACGGCAAGGCTGGTGCAGGCCATCGAACCTCTGCGCGGGCGCCCCCTTCATCAACGATGGCTGACAAGCCAAAGTGCACCCCGTGCCGCTCGACAGATCGGTGGGCCAACCGCCTTAGCGGTGTTTGTGGAACACCCGCTGGTGCAGCCGCCGCAGTGACCACCACACCCCTGCCGCCACCACCGGAATCGCGAGGGCTGCCGTAGTCTCCGGCGACAACGGCCAGCCCAGTTTTTGCGCGCCCTTGGCCAGATAGCTGACGAGCCCGACGATGTAATAGGTAATGGCCGCCACAGACAACCCCTCCACGGTGGACTGCATCTGCAACTGCAGATCCTGCCGGTGGTTCATGGTGGTCAGCAGCGCCTGGCTGCTTTGCTGCTGTTCGATCTCTACCCGGGTGCGCAGCAGGTTGCTCATGCGCGATACGCGCTGCGACAGCGCATCCTGCCGACGGGTTGCCCACTCACAGGTACTCCGAGCGGGGGTCAGGCGCCGGTCCATGAACTCCCGGATGGTCTGCATGCCCGCCAGGCGGGACTCGGCAATGTCCTGGATACGGCGGTCCAGCAATTCAAAGTAGGCACTGCTGGCCGAGAAGCGCGAGTGCGTGGCTGCGTACTGACTTTCCACCTGCCCGGCCAGGCGCGTCAGCCGATCGAGCAAGGCGGGCTCGTCATCACGGTTGGCCGTGCGGATGGCTTCAGCCAGCGCCGCCAGTTCGCGCTCAGCAAAGGCCAGCACGCTGGCAGCTTCGCGAGCGGCAGGCAGGCCGAGCAAGGCAGCCATGCGGTAGGTCTCGATTTCCAGCAGGCGCTGCACCAAACGCCCCAGGCGCCGTGGTGTCATGCCCCCTGCAAGCAGCACCATGCGCGAAAAGCCGTCGGCGTGGATCGCAAAGTCGGTGTACACCTCACCATGCCCGTCGGCCACGGTAGAGGCTACCAATGTGTCTTCGTGCAGAACATGCTTGACCAGAGAGCCCGATCCAAAGGTGTGTGTGGGCAGCACCCACAGGTTCAGGCTGCACAGGCACTGGCCGGGCAAAGCTGCGAGCCAGTCGTGCGGAACGGAATCCACGGCACTGACCGGCTCCCGCTCTCCAAAAGCCTCCACCGGCGCCGGGACCATGAAGGTCCAGGTGACGAATTCGGTGTGCATCTCCCAGCGCATCCGAAAAGCGCCCAAGTCCATCCGCAAGTGGGTGGTCTGGGCGTCGGGAAGCGCCATGTGGTGGTCCCGCAGGAGCGCGGCAACATGGGCCCGGCTGGCCTCGCGCCCTGCCGCATCGGCCAGCATCACGATGTGGGCGATGGCCAGCGGGGCATTCATCGCCTCGGGCGGGCGGGCGTGGATTTCGTTGTGCAGCATCGCCCGGTGCGGGTGCTGCGTGGGATGAAACGGTGTGGACATGCGGACCTCTGCCCGCAATTGTGTACTGGCGACAGCCGTACCACGTGGACGCCACTGCCCAAAAAACAACGGCACCCGAAGGTGCCGTTGATCAGGGTGAGAAAAGAGTCGGAACCGATCAGTCTTCCACAAACGCTTCTTCGCGCTTGTTCTTGACTGAAGGCAGCAGCACGATGATGAGCAGCAGTGCCGCAGCCGCCAACAGGCCAGCCGACAGCGGACGCGTCACAAACACGCTCCAGTCACCACGCGACAGCAGCAGCGCACGGCGCAGGTTCTCTTCCATCATGGGGCCCAGAATGAAGCCCAGCAGCAAAGGTGCTGGCTCGGTGCCCAACTTGTGAAAGATGTAGCCAATCAGACCAAACGCACCCACCATCCAGATGTCGAAGGTGTTGTTGTTGGTGGAGTACACACCCACCGCGCAGAACAGCACGATGGACGGATACAGCCAGCGGTAAGGCACGGTCAGCAGCTTGATCCAGATGCCGATCAGCGGCAGGTTCAGGATCACCAGCATGGCGTTGCCGATCCACATCGACGCGATCAGGCCCCAGAACAGTTCGGGGTTGCTCGTCATCACCTGGGGACCAGGCTGGATGTTGTGGATGGTCATGGCACCCACCATCAGCGCCATCACGGCGTTGGGAGGAATGCCCAGCGTCAGCAGAGGGATGAACGAGGTTTGCGAACCTGCGTTGTTGGCCGACTCGGGGGCCGCTACACCGCGGATGTTGCCTTGGCCGAAGGGCACTTCGCCAGGACGCAGCTTGGTCTTCTTTTCCACCGTATAGGCAGCAAAAGCGGCCAGCAAGGCTCCACCACCGGGCAAGATGCCCAGAGCAGAACCCAGCGCTGTGCCACGCAGCACAGCGGGGATCATGTTCTTGAAGTCTTCCTTGGTGGGGAACAGACCTTCCACCTTGGCAGTGAACACCTCACGCTCATCATCGGGGCGCGAGAGGTTGGCGATGATTTCACCGTAACCGAACACACCCATGGCGATGGTCACGAAACCGATGCCGTCGGTCAGCTCAGGGATATCGAAGCTGAAGCGCGCCACACCCGAGTTCACGTCGGTCCCCACAAGACCCATCAGCAGGCCCAGCACGATCATGGCCACCGCCTTGAGCAACGAACCCGAGGCCAACACCACGGCACCGATCAGGCCCAAGGTCATCAGCGAGAAGTATTCGGCAGGGCCGAACTTGAACGCGACTTCGGTCAGCGGAGGCGCAAACGCCGCCAGGATCAGCGTACCCACGCAGCCCGCAAAGAACGAACCCAGGCCCGCAGCCGCCAGCGCCGGCCCCGCTCGCCCCTTGCGCGCCATCTGGTAACCGTCAATCACGGTCACCACCGACGAGGACTCGCCTGGCAGGTTCACCAGAATGGCGGTGGTGGAACCACCGTACTGGGCACCGTAGTAAATACCAGCCAGCATGATCAGCGCCGCCACCGGGGGCAGCGCATAGGTGGCGGGCAGCAACATGGCGATGGTCGCCACCGGGCCAATGCCTGGCAACACGCCAATGAGCGTGCCGAGCAAACAGCCCACAAAACAGTAAATCAGGTTCTGGAAGGTGAAAGCAACACCAAAACCCAACGACAAGTTGTTAATAAGATCCATGGTCGGTGCTCCTGCTTAACCTGCGATGAAACTCGGCCACACAGGAAACTGCAGCTTGAGCGCCCACACAAAAGCCACATAGCTGCCAATGGCCAGCACGGTGGCGAGAACAAATACGGCCTTGGCATTGAATTCATTGCCAGCCAGACTGGAGATGAAGGTCAGTGCATAGATGCCCACGATGAGCCCCATGGCCGGGATGCCCAGGCTGGGCAGGCCGCCCAGCAGAATGCCGAAGGCGAAGTTGGCGGCCAGGATGAAGAACAGCGGCTTCCAGGCCCATTTGCCGATCTTGTCGCCGTCGGCGGTTTCCACGGTCAGCGCCTTGAAGGTGATCACGCTGCCGATGAGGGCCAGCAAGATACCAAGCAACAACGGGAAGTAGCCAGGGCCCATGCGCGCGCCCGTGCCCACGTTGTAAGTGGTGGCACCCCACGCAAATGCGACCCCGACGCCCATGAACATGAGCCCGGACGCAAAGTCTTTATTACTCTTGATTTTCACGAATTGTCTCCTTGACGGAATTCTCGACTGCGCGATTGTGCTGGCAAGGAGGGGGCAGCGCGATGTGGATTCCACCTACATCCGGTAACGCCTGGCAAGCATGCACCACCGGGCGAGTCGCCCAGGAGACTGTCTCGAAAACCACTCTGGAAGACGGCTGGCCAACCGCAGAGGAATGACCGCCCCTCCCCTTCGCTCACTCCAGAGGCGGCGTGGCGGCAATCACCTCTTCCATCGTGGTCAGCCCCTCGGCCACGCGCAGCGCACCCGCCAGGCGCAGGGGACGCATGCCGTCTTGCACGGCCTGCCGACGCAGCACATCAATGGAAGGCGCCTGAGTGATCTTGTCTTTGAGCGCCTCGCTGACGGTGAGCAATTCATAAAGCCCCATGCGGCCCCTGAAACCGCCCATGCGGCAATCCACGCAGCCAACCGGCTTGTACGGGTGGTAGCTACCACTGATCTTCCAGGGCTTGACCACCTCGGTCAGGGCTTCACGGCTCGCGGCCTCATCCTTTTGTTTGCAGTGTTTGCACAGCGTGCGCACCAGCCGCTGGGCCAGCACGCCCAGCAAGGTGGCATTGATGAGGTACGACGGAACACCCAGCTCCATCATGCGGGTGATGGCGCTGGGGGCATCGTTGGTGTGCAGGGTAGAGAACACCAAGTGGCCTGTCAGCGCTGCCTGGATGGCCATCTCGGCGGTCTCCAGGTCGCGGATTTCGCCCACCATGATGATGTCAGGGTCCTGCCGCATCAGGGCGCGCAGGCCTTCGGCAAAGTTGAAGTCGAGCTGCGGCTGCACCTGGGTCTGGTTGAAGCTGGGCTCGATCATTTCGATGGGGTCTTCCACCGTGCTCACGTTGACCTCTTCGGTGGCCACGCGCTTCAGGGTCGAGTACAGCGTGGTGGTCTTCCCCGAGCCCGTGGGGCCAGTCACCAGGATGATGCCGTGCGGGCGCTTGACCAGCGCCTCCCAGCGCTGCGCGTCATGCTGCGCAAAGCCCAGGGCATCAAGGTCCTTGACCGCGTTGTCCGGGTCAAAAATGCGCATGACCATCTTTTCGCCAAACGCAGTGGGCAAGGTGGACAGGCGCATTTCCACCTCTTCGCCCCGCTGGTTGCGGGTCTTGATGCGGCCGTCCTGGGGGCGGCGTTTTTCCACCACGTCGATGCGCCCCAGCAACTTGATGCGCGCCACCATCGCGTTGTGCACGCCCATGGGCATCTGGTAGACGGGGTGCAGCACACCGTCGATACGAAAACGGATCACGCCCTGGTCGCGGCGCGGCTCCAGGTGAATGTCGCTCGCGCGCTGGTCAAACGCGTACTGCCAGAGCCAGTCCACCACCTTGACCACGCCCTGGTCGTTGGCATCGAGCTGCTTGTTGCTCTTGCCCAGCTCCACCAACTGCTCAAAGCTGCTGCCACCCGAGTTGCCGCCAGCCTTCTGCGCGGCGCGCACCGACTTGGCCAGCGCAAAAAATTCAGCCGTGAAGCGGTGGATGTCTTGGGGGTTCGCCACCACCCGACGCACCGAGCGGCGCGACTGGCGCTCCACCTCGGCCACCCAGTCATCGATGAAAGGCTCGGCCGTGGCCACCACCACTTCTTTGCTGGTCACCTGCACGGGCAGCACCTTGTGGCGTTCCGCATAAGTGGCGCTCATGGTGTCTGCTACGCGCCCCACATCCACCTTGAGGGGGTCGATGCGCAGGTAGGCGAGGCCCGCACGTTGCGCCAGATACTCGGACAGCGCCTCGATGTCGAGCGGCTTGCTGTCGCTGGCGCGCTCCATGGCCACACTGGCAAGGCGTACTAGGGCATGCTGGGAGCTCTCAGCCTGCGAACAGCGGGCGATGGTGCGTTGCGCTTCCTCGCGCGAGATCACCTTGTCATCGCTGAGCCACTGCACCATGCGGCGCCAGTCCACCGGGCCAATGTGTGAAGCCGACTTCAGCCGGTCAGGGGTCACGACAGGAGCATTCATTGCAAGATTCCTCTCAGGGGTTCACAGGCTTGAACACCCGCAGCCATTTGGTGGTGGGCAGGTCCCACCGCGCCTGAATCGCCTCGGCCCGCTCGGCCAGTTCCGCGCGCTTGGGCCGCGTGGGGGTGCGCTGGGCCAGCACCACCGTGTTGCCTTCACGCGTGGGCTTGAACGCCCACAGCGCATCGCTGCCAAACGCCTGGGACATGCTCTGCAGGCTGCGGTCAAAGCTCGACGCGCGGCCGAACAGGTTCACGGTCATGCAGCCCGTCTCCGTGAGCAGTGCGCGGCAGTCGGCATAAAAATCGGGGCTATCGAGCACGGGGGCCGCAGCCTCGTGGTCATACAGGTCCACAGCCAGCGCATCCACCGTGCCCAGCCACATGGGGTTCTGGATCTCCTTGGACGCATCGGCCAGCACCACACGCAGCTTGGAGCCGTCGGGCGGCAGCTTGAACCACTGGCGGCACACGGCCAGCACCTGCGGGTTCAGCTCGATGGCGGTGGTGCAGATGCGCAGCTTTTTGTGGCAGAACTTGGTGATGGCACCCGCCCCCAGCCCCAACTGCATGGCATGGCCCTTGGACACCTGCGCCAGGTCGGCAAACAGCAGCCAGGCCATCATGCGCTGCACGTACTCCAGCTCCAGGGCAAAGGGCTCGTCGATGCGCATGGAGCCCTGGATCCAGGGTGTGCCCAGATGCAGGTGGCGCACTTCGCCATCGTCAGACACGCTGACTTCGGGCAGTTCTTGCAAGGTTTCTTTTTTACGGGCCATTCACAGCAATCCGTGCCGGGCCATCACATCGGCCCAGGCGGTCAATTTACGTTCAAAACTCCAGGAGGCGTTGGCCGGGCTGGTCGATGGCAGCCGCACGGCCTCGATGGCACGTGCGCCTGACTTCCCCACATCATGCGGCAAGAGCGTCGGCGGCCCGGCAGCTCCCAGCGCGGCAAGTGCCGCCGGCGCGTGCCGAAAACTCTCCGCACCGTTGTGCGCCAGCGCGGCCAGTCGGGGGCACACGCTGCGCAGTGCCGCAAAGTCGTTGAGCCGGGCGTTACGGATACTGGTGTCCAGGCTGCCCTCGCGCTCGCAGCTCTGGTACACGTCCCACAGGCCCAGGCCGCGATCCAGCAGCCAGGCGCAGCGGCCCGCATAGCCATCCGGCCCCGCCGGGGGCAAGGGATGCTGGGGCCACAAGGCCTGCAGGATCTTCCAGAAGTGGTTCTGGGGGTGCGCGTAGTACTGGCGGGCTTGCAATGACGCAGCCCCCGGAAAACTGCCCAGCACCAGCACCACGGTGCGCGCACCTGCCACCGGCGGCAGGCCCAGCCAGCGCGCGGATGGGCCGACGGCGTCAGGAGTGGCGGCCACAGACGGATCGGCGGCAACAGGGACTGGGGACATGGGGCAATTTTGGCCCCAAAGGGCCGTCAGCCCCGTCCGGCAGCACAAAAAAGATAGCTGTCGGCCCTTAGCCACAGGGCATCAAGCTCCCAAATTTCTCCCCATTTATCTTTTTTTGCCGATCCCTCATCCACCCTGCAATGGCTACCCGTCTGTCAGCAGCCCCTCCAACCGGGGCAAGGCGGCCAAGGCATTGGCCCTGGTGCTGCCAGCCAGCGCCGGCACAGACTCGCCGCGCAACTGGGCCACCACGGCCGCAATGCCGGGTAGTTCCCCCGGACTGTTGCGGCCCTGGGGCCGCCCTGCAGCGCGCTCAGCCGCCGTGGTGTACAGCCAGTGGGGCGGAATGTCAGGCGCATCTGTCTCCAGCACCAGGGCATCGCCGGGCAGCTCGGTGGCCAGGCGGCGCAGCTGCAGGGCGCGGTCATAGGTCACCGCACCGCCAAATCCCAGCTTGAAGCCCAGGCCGATGAACGCCTGCGCCTGCTGCAGGCTGCCGTTGAAGGCATGCGCAATACCGCCGCGCACCGGCAAATCCCGCAGGCCCTTGAGCAACTTGTCGGCAGAGCGGCGCACATGCAGGATCACCGGCATGTCAAACCGCCGGGCCAGCTGCAGCTGTGCGCGGTAGAACCGCTCCTGGCGCGCCGGGTCGAGGCCCGGCACAAAGTAATCGAGGCCGATCTCGCCTATCGCCACCAGGCGCGGGTCGGCGTGGTGCTGCTCCAGGTATCCGGCCAGATGCTGCAGGTCCTCCTCCTCGGCGCGCCCTGTGTAGAGGGGATGAATGCCCAGCGCATAGCTGTCCCCATGCTGGTGCGCCAGCGCCCGCACGGTGTCCCAGTTGCTGCGCTCCACGGCCGGAATCACGCAATGGCAAACGCCTTGCGCCGCCGCCAGTGTGCGGACTGCACTGCGGTCGGCATCGAACTCGGGGGCGTCGAGGTGGCAGTGGGTATCGATCCAGGCGGTCATGCGCCGATGATGCCCGATGCAGCCTGCAAAGGCTGCGGTCGCAGGGGACGGTGGGCCCGTGTAGCCCTGCATGTGCATTTGCCCGCAAACCGTGCTACTGTCATTTGCGTGCGCCAGGCCCTGGCGTGTACGAGCAAAGGTGACAGGATGCCCCGGCCCGCCCTCTACAGCAGCTCCCGCCCCGCCCGCAGCCGCACGCCTGCGGCGGTGGATGCCACCGAAGCCGTGGCCTCCACGGCGCCGCCCGCAGATGATTCGCCAGCGATGAACGCCGCCACCGCAGCCGCCACGCCCCCGAATTCCCAGGCATTCAAACGCCAGCTGGTCGCCCTGTGGACCATCGTGGTACTGTTGGCCGCCTTGCTGGTAGCCAGCGCCTGGCACAACACCCGCAGCCCCGCCCGCAAGATCACCCAGGACGACATCGACGCCGCGGTGCTGCGCACGCTGGAGACCACCACCCCGCCCTCTGCCGCCGCGCGCGCCGTGGAGAGCATCGGCCCCTCGGTGGTGCGCGTGGTGGGCTACGGGCGCAGCAAGAACGGCAAGGAAGAGATCGAGCGCGGCATCGGCACGGGCGTGGTCATCGTGGACAAAGGCGTCATCCTGACCAACCTGCATGTGGTGGCGGGTTCAGACCGCATAGGCATCACCTTCCACGACGGACTGGAAACCACGGCCAGCATCACCGGCGTGCAACCCGAAAACGACCTGGCCGTGCTGCAGGCCCACAAGGTGCCCGACGACCTGGAGGCCGCCACCCTGCGGTCCACCCAGAACCTGCGCCCGGGCGACCATGTGGTGGCCGTCGGCTTTCCTTTTGGCATCGGCCCGTCGGCCTCGGCGGGCGTGGTGTCCGGCCTCCAGCGCGAGTTCACGTCGCCCGAGGGCAAGCGCCAGCTCAGCAATCTGATCCAGTTCGACGCAGCGGCCAACCCTGGCAACTCTGGCGGCCCGCTGGTGACGATGGACGGCGAGGTGGTGGGCATCGTCACCGCCATCCTCAACCCCACGCAGGCGCGCACCTTCATCGGCATCGGTTTTGCGGTGCCCATCGAAAACGCGGCGTCCGCCGTCGGCATGCCCCCGTTCTGACCGTACGCCGCCCCACCACTTCACTCGTCATCGCAAGGAGTCCCATGTCATCCAGCACGTCGCCCAATGCATCGAACGCTGCCACCGCCACGCTGATGGAACAGGTGCTCTACGAGGTCAAACGCGTGGTGGTCGGGCAAGACCGCTTTCTGGAGCGTGTCATGGTCGCCATGCTGGCCCAGGGCCACCTGCTGGTCGAGGGCGTGCCGGGCCTGGCCAAGACGCTGACGGTGAAAACACTCGCCAGCACCATTCAGGGCAGCTTCAAGCGCATCCAGTTCACACCCGACCTGGTGCCCGCCGACCTGGTGGGCACGCGCATGTACAACCAGAAAACCGGCGAGTTCAGCACCACGCTGGGGCCCGTTTTCACCCACCTGCTGCTGGCCGACGAAATCAACCGCGCGCCCGCCAAGGTGCAGAGCGCGCTGCTGGAGGTGATGCAGGAGCGCCAGGTGACCATTGCAGGCGAAACCCACAAGGTGCCTGAGCCCTTCCTGGTGATGGCCACCCAGAACCCCATCGAGACCGAAGGCACCTACGCGCTGCCCGAGGCGCAGGTGGACCGTTTCATGATGAAGGTGCTGCTGGGCTACCCCACCGAGGAAGAAGAATTCGTGATCGCCCAGCGCGCGCTCGATGTGCCCGTGCAGGTGCTACCCGTGGCCACCACGGCGCAGCTGGCGGCGTTGCAGGCCGAATGCCGCACCGTGTATGTGGACCCGTCGATGCTGCAATACGCCGTGAAGCTGGTGGCAGCCACCCGCGAGCCCGCACGACATGGCCTGAAGGACCTGGCCGGCTACATCAGCTGCGGCGCCAGCCCGCGCGCCACCATTGCCCTGGCCGAGGGGGCTCAGGCCCTGGCCATGCTGCGCGGGCGCAACTACGTGCTGCCCGAAGACATGACCGATCTGGCCGCCGATGTGCTGCGCCATCGCGTGGCGCTGTCGTACGAAGCGCTGTCCGACGGGCTGGATGCCGACGCACTCATCCAGCGCATCATGGCCAAGATCCCGGCACCAGCACGTCCCTTGCATCACGAGCAAAAAGCTGCTTGAGGTGTCATCGCCATGAACAGCAAGCCGCCTGCAACCTCCGCCACGGTGCACACCCTGCCCACATTGCCCGGGCAGGCCGACCGGCTGCTGCGCGAGCTGGAGTGGAAGGTGATCCGCCGCCTGGACGGCCTGCTGCAGGGCGACTACCGCACGCTGATGCGCGGCAGCGGCCTGGACCTGACCGACCTGCGCGAATACCAGCCGCACGACGACGTACGCCACATCGACTGGAACGTGACCGCGCGGCTGAACACCCCCCATGTGCGCGTGTTCACCGAAGACCGCGAAATGTCGGCCTGGTTCCTGCTGGACCTGAGCCCGTCCATCAGCTTCGGCCCCACAGGCCACGCCAAGCGCGACATCCTGACCGGCTTTGTGGCCGTGCTTTCGCGCCTGCTTACCCGCCACGGCAACCGTGTGGGCGCCGTGCTCTACGGCGGTGCCAGTCCGAAGGCCGAACGCGCAGTGGATGCCGTACTGCCCCCGCGCAGCAGCCGCGCCCATGTGCTGCACCTGGTGCACAAACTGCTGCCGTCCAAAACCCCGGTGCCACCGCACAAGACGGGTGGCGGCGCCACCGAACTGCACCGGCTGCTGCAGACCGGCCTGGCCACGCTCAAGCGCCGGTCCACCGTATTTGTGGTGTCCGACTTCATCAGCGCGCCCGGCTGGGAAAAGCCCCTGGCCCAACTGGCCCAGCGGCATGACGTGGTGGCCGTGCGCCTGCTCGACCCGCTGGAGCTGGAGCTGCCCGACGTGGGCCTGGTCACGCTGCGCGATGCCGAAAGCGGCGAGCAACTGCAGGTGGACACGCACGACGCAGGCTTTCGCCGCCGCTTTGCCCAGTTGGCCGCCGACCGCGAGGCGGCGCTGCGCGAGGGCCTGACCCGCGCGGGCGCCGACACGCTGGAGCTGTGCACCGACGACGATCTGGTCGACGCCCTGCTGCGCTTCATGGACCTGCGCCAGCGCCGGGTGCGGGCGCACAGCAACCCCCTCGTCCCCGCATCGGCATCCGCAGGCCCTGCCGCAACGGCTGCCGCCGCCTGACCTATCGATTGATCACCCGCCGCACACGCTGTACTCGCCACCAAGGACACACACCATGGTTTTTCTCTGGCCCACCCTGCTCTGGCTGCTGCTGGCTGTGCCCCTCTTGGTACTGCTGTACTGGTGGCTGCTGCACCGGCGCAAGAAAACAGCGCTGACCTACTCCAGCCTGTCCCTGGTGCGCGAGGCCATGGGCCCGGGCCAGCACCTGCGCCGCCACATCCCGCCCGCGCTGTTTCTGCTGGCCCTGGTGGCGCTGCTGCTGGCCGCTGCGCGCCCGCTGGCCGTCATCACCCTGCCCTCGCAGGACCAGACCATCATGCTGGCCATGGACGTGTCGGGCAGCATGCGCGCCGCCGACGTGGAGCCCGACCGCATCACCGCCGCCCAGAACGCCGCCAAGGCCTTCATTGCCGACCTGCCGCGCCATGTGCGCGTGGGCATCGTGGCCTTTGCGGGCAGCGCCCAGCTGGCCCAGCTGCCCACCCAGAGCCGCGAAGACCTGGTGAAAGCCATCGACAGCTTCCAGCTGCAGCGCGGCACGGCCACGGGCAACGGCATCATGCTGTCGCTGGCCACCATCTTTCCCGATGCGGGCATCGACATCGCCGCTCTGGGCGGCCGCCAGGCCATGCGCCCGAAGCCCATCGAAGAGCTGGGCAAACAACAGGACCCCGCCAAGACCTTCACGCCCGTGGCCCCAGGCTCGTACAACTCGGCCGCCATCATCATGCTGACGGACGGTCAGCGCACCACAGGCGTGGACCCACTGGAAGCCGCCAAGTGGGCGGCCGACCGGGGGGTGCGGGTGTACACGGTGGGGGTGGGCACGGTGCAGGGCGAGACCATTGGCTTTGAGGGCTGGTCGATGCGGGTACGGCTGGACGAAGAAACCCTGAAGGCCGTGGCTGCGCGGACCAATGCCGAATACTTTCATGCGGCGACGGCGGCAGACTTGAAGAAGGTGTACGAGACGCTGAGCTCGCGGCTGACGGTGGAGAAGAAGGAGACTGAGATTTCTTCTTTGCTGGCGTTGTTGGGGGCGGTGCTGGCGTTGGTGGCGGCGGGGTTGTCGGTGTGGTGGTATGGGCGGGTGATGTGATATTTTTGGGTGATTTTGGCTGGATGTGCTAGTGGGATATGGGCTGGTAGCTATTGATCTTGTAGCGTTTGGTTGCGTGCGCTGACTGAGTCGCATGCCTTTGTTAAGGTCGGAGGCCGGGAGTCGCCCGGCAGGCGAGTAACTTTCTCTTGTCTCGCCAAGAGAAAGTCACCAAAGAGAAAGCGACCCCACTGTCTGCGTCCCCGGCGCTGCGCGCCGGGGCAACCTGCGGTGCTCGGGTTTGGCGGGGTCTCGCTCAACTCGCGCCGCTGCGCGTCGCTCAGACACACGCGAGCCCTGATCCACCAAACCCTGCGCTCCTCGGCGCATCCAAAGGGGCACCGGGGTACAGAACAGCCACACGGGCCTTTGCTGCGCTCGGCCCCATCTCGCGGGCGCAAGCGCCACGCGCTGCGCAGCCTGGGCCGAGCGCAGCAATGGCCCGAATGGATGTCCGGCTGTTTGGATGTTCGGCTGTCCCCCCCTGCTGGCTGCGCCTGCGGCGGGGCGGTTGCGGGGTGAGCATGGGCGTCGGAGCGCCCATGCCTCGTGCACTGGCTCGCCGTGGATGTCCGAGCGGCGCGCGGCAGCGCAAAGCGAGTTCCACGGCGCACCCCGCAACCGCCCCGACGCAGGTGTGCCCCGGAGCGAAGCGCAGGGGTCGCAGACTGGGGGTCGCCTTTTCTTTGGTGACTTTCTTTTGGCGAAGCAAAAGAAAGTTACTCGCACGCCGGGCGACTCCCGGCTCCCGCCCTCAACAAAGGCACGCCACCCAATCAGCGCACAAGAACCAACACTGCAAAATCAATAGCTACCAGCCCATATCCCACTAGCGCATCCAGCCAAAATCACCCTAACACCCCAGACACCAGCCTCACCACCCGGTCACACCGCGCCGCCAGCGACTCATCGTGCGTCACCATGACAAACGCCGTACCCTGGTCCCGCGCCAGTTGCAGCATCAGGTCAAACACCCCATCAGCCGTACTCCGGTCCAGATTGCCCGTAGGCTCGTCCGCCAGCACGCAAGCAGGCCGCGTCACCAAGGCCCGCGCAATCGCCACCCGCTGACGCTCACCGCCCGACAGCTCGGCCGGCCGGTGCATCAGCCGCTCCTTCAAACCGACTGACGCAAGCACACGCTCCGCCTCCGCATGGCACTGGGCCAACGGCAGGCGGCGGATGCGCAGCGGCATGGCCACGTTGTCCAGCGCACTGAACTCCGGCAGCAGGTGATGGAACTGGTAGATAAACCCCAGGTGCTGGTTGCGCAGCTGCCCCTGGCGCTCCGCCGACAGCGACGACATCTCTTCGCCCTTCAGGCGCACCGTGCCCGCCGTGGGTGCATCCAGCCCGCCCAGCAGGTGCAGCAAGGTGCTCTTGCCCGAGCCCGAGGCACCCACGATCGCCAGCGTTTCACCCGCATGGATCTGCAGGTCCACGCCCTTGAGCACGGTCACATCCAGGCGGCCTTCGGTAAAGCGTTTGGTCAGGCCCTTGGCTTCCAGCACCACCGGGTGAGCGTTGTTTTTATTGTCGTTGGAGGTGGGATTACTCATAACGCAGCGCCTCGGCAGGGTTCACACGGCTGGCGCGCCAGCTGGGGTACAGGGTGGCCACAAAGGCCAGCACCAGCGAGATGACCGCAATGGGCACGATGTCGCTGCTCTGCGGCTCGCTGGGCATCTTGCTGATGAGATAGATGTCCTTGGGCAAAAAGCTCGCGTTCAGCGCGCGCTCGATGGCCGGTACGATCACATCGATGTTGAACGCGATGCCAAGGCCCAGCAGCAGGCCGACCAGCGTGCCGATCACGCCCACCATCGCGCCCTGCACCACAAAGATGCCCATGATGCTCTTGGGGCTGGCGCCCAGCGTGCGCAGGATGGCGATGTCAGCGCGCTTGTCGGTCACCGTCATCACCAGCGTGGAGACCAGGTTGAACGCCGCCACGGCCACGATGAGCGTGAGGATGATGAACATCATGCGCTTTTCGAGCTGCACGGCGGCGAACCAGGTGCGGTTCTGCTGCGTCCAGTCGCGGATCAGCAGTTGGCCGCTCACGGACTGCGCCAGCTGCTGCGCCACCTCGCGGGCCTGGTGCAGGTCCTTGAGCTTCAGGCGCACGCCCGTGGGGCCTTCCAGGCGGAAGATGCGCTGCGCGTCCTCATGGTGCAGCAGCACCAGGGCCGAGTCGTATTCGTAGTGGCCCGAGTCAAACGTGCCCGCCACCGTCATCTGCTTGAGGCGCGGCACCACACCTGCGGGCGTCACCTGGCCTGCGGGCGCAATCAGCGTCACCGGGTCGCCCACCCGCACGCCCAGGGCACGGGCCAGCTCGCCCCCCAGCACCACGCGGAACTCGCCGGGCACCAGAAGGTTCAGCGTCTTCTCGTTGGTGGCGGCCAGGTCGGTCACCGCGCCTTCCAGGGCCGGATCGATGCCACGCACCAGAGCACCTTTCATGTCTTCGCCACGCGCCAGCAGGGCCTGGGCCGCCACAAAAGGTGCAGCCCCGATCACATTCGGGTTCTTCTTGGCCTCGGCCAGGGTGAGCGCCGGGTCGGGCAGCGCGGCCCCCAGGGGCGCAAAGATCTCGATGTGCGAGACCACGCTGAGCATGCGGTCGCGCACGTCCTTTTGAAAGCCGTTCATCACCGACAGCACGATGATCAGCGCCGCCACCCCCAGCGCAATGCCCAGCATGGACACGCCCGAGATGAACGAGATGAAGCCATTGCGCCGCGTGGCGCGGCCCGCGCGCGTGTAGCGCCAGCCCAGGGCCAGTTCGTAGGGAATTTGCATGGATTAGGAAAGAAGGACCTGTACGGTGCGGAATGCACGCTACGGGCCGGGCCGATTGTGGCATCCCGGACAATACGCCCATGTCGGACACCACCCATTTGCTCATTCCCTACGCCGCCAGCGCCTCACCGGGATGCCAGCAAGCCCAACAGGGCCTGGCCCTGCCCCACCTGGACCGGCTGCTGGCCCGGCTCAGCCCCCATCCCGCCCGGAGCGACAGCGGCGAAGAAACCAGCTTCTCTGCCCCCCATGAACGCGCCCTGGCCCTCGCCCTGGGCCTGCCCGCGCAGGACGGCCGCATCCCCTGGGCCGCCTGGCACCGCCAACAGCAAGGCCTGACGACCCACGGCGAGGCCTGGGCCTTCGTCACGCCCTGCCAGTGGCAGGTCAGCACCGACCACGTCACCCTGCGCGACCCCGAACAGCTGGGGCTGGACGAAGCCGCGTCCCGCGCGCTGCTGGCCATCGTGGCGCCCTGGTTTGCCGAGGACGGCATCACCCTGCACTACGACCAGCCCACGCGCTGGCTGGCCAGCGGGCCGCTGTTTGCCGACCTGGCCACCGCGTCGCTGGAGCGTGTGCTGCTGCGCGACGTGCGCGCCTGGATGCCCGATGCGAAACAAGCCCGCACCCTGCACCGCCTGCACAGCGAGATGCAGATGCTGCTGTACACCCACGCCTTCAACGACGAGCGCTCAGCGCGCGGGCTGCCCATCGTCAACTCGTTCTGGGTGCATGGCACGGGCGCACTGGCCGGCCCACCGCGTGGCACAGTGCCACCCCATATGCCCACCACCCTGCGGGACGCCGCCTTGCACGACGACTGGCGCACCTGGGCCAGCGCCTGGGCCGCGCTGGACGCAGGCCCCGTGGCCGACCTGCTGCGCCGGGCCGAAAGCGGCACGCCCGTGCAGCTGACCCTGTGCGGCGAACGCAATGCGCTGGGCTTCCACACCGCTCCACGCAGCCTTGCACAGCGGTTTCAAGGTCTTTTTCGCCCCATGCGCTGGTCGAATATGCTGGTGCAGCTATGAAAATAATAGCAAGAGACATTCCGCCCCGCGCCGCCTGGGCGCTGGAGCAGGCCGGCGTGCACCCGCTGCTGGCGCGCCTGTACGCCGCGCGTGGCGTGCGGGCCAAGGACGAGCTGGACGATGGCCTGGGCCGCCTGCTGCCGCCCAGTGGCGACCATGGCTTGAAGGGCATTGACGCCGCAGCCCGCCTGCTGGCCGATGCCATGGCGCAGAACCAACGGCTCATCATCGTGGCCGACTACGACTGCGACGGCGCCACCGCCTGCGCCGTGGGTGTGCGCGGCCTGCGGCTGCTGGGCGCCCAGAGCGTGGACTACCTGGTGCCCGACCGCGTGACCGACGGCTACGGCCTCACCGCCTCGATCGCCCGCCGCGTGGCCGAGCGGGGCGCTGACATGCTCATCACCGTGGACAACGGCATCGCCAGCGTGGACGGCGTGGCCGAGGCCAAGGCGCTGGGCCTGCAGGTGCTGGTGACCGACCACCACCTGCCTGGCCCCGAGCTGCCTGCGGCGGACGCCATCGTCAACCCCAACCAGCCCGGCTGCCCGTTCGAAAGCAAGTCCATGGCCGGGGTGGGCGTGATGTTTTATGTGCTGCTGGCCTTGCGCGCCGAGCTGCGTGCGCGTGGCGTGTTTGACGCCGCCACGCAACCCAAGCTCGACCCCTTGCTCACCCTGGTGGCGCTGGGCACCGTGGCTGACGTGGTCAAGCTGGATGCCAACAACCGCCGCCTGGTCGCCCAGGGCTTGAAGCGCATCCGCGCGGGGCAGATGCCCGCAGGCATCGCCGCCCTGTTCCACGCCGCCGGCCGCAAGGCACCCGTGGCCACCACCTTCGACTTTGGCTTTGCTTTAGGCCCACGCATCAACGCTGCCGGCCGCTTGGCGGACATGACGCTGGGCATCGAATGCCTGCTGACGGACGACGCAGGCCGCGCTGCCGAACTGGCCGCCACGCTCGATGGCATCAACCGCGAGCGCCGCGAGATCGAAGGAGGCATGCGCGAGCAGGCCATGCTGATGGCCGAGAGCCTGTTCGACGAGAGCGAAGAGCCCCCGCCCGCCATCAGCGTGTTCGACCCCGACTTCCACGAAGGCGTGGTGGGTATCGTGGCCAGCCGCATCAAGGACAAGCTGCACCGCCCGACCTTCGTGTTTGCGGCCAGCAGCGCGCCGGGCAAGGAGCATGAGCTCAAAGGCTCGGGCCGCTCCATCCCCGGCTTTCACCTGCGCGACGCGCTGGATCTGGTGGCCAAACGCCACCCGGGCGTGATCCTCAAGTTCGGCGGCCACGCCATGGCGGCGGGCTGCACGGTGGCGGAGGAATCGTTCGACGTGTTCGAGCAGGCCTTTGCCCAGGTGGCGCAGGAATGGCTGGACGCCGCCACCCTCACCCGCCGCATCGAGACCGACGGCCCGCTGGCCCCCGAATACTGCCGCGCCGACATCGTGGACACGCTGCACCGCGAGGTCTGGGGCCAGGGCTTTGCGCCCCCCACCTTCAGCGAAGAGGTGCAGATCGTGAGCCAGCGCCTGGTGGGCGAGGCCAAGAACCACCTGTCGCTCAAGCTCATCCACCAGGGCAACCCCGTGGATGCCATCTGGTTCGGCCACACCGAGCAGTTGCCTGCCCGGGTGCTGCTGGCCTTCCGCCTGGATGTGAACGAGTGGAAGGGCGAGCGCAAGGTGCAGTTTCTGGTCGAAGGCGCGCAGGTGTAGCGCGCCACCGCTCAAGCCTGCGTCGGCCCCTTGCTTCGCTGGCGGATCACGGTCACCGGCTCACCGCCCTGCCCCCAGTTCTCGGGGTCCACCTCGTCGATGATGACGGTGACACTTTCCGGCCGCTTGTCCAGCACCTGCTGCATGAGCTGGGTCACGCCCGCAATCAGGGCGGCTTTCTGGGCTGCGGTAGTCGGCAGGTCGCGGCGCGCAAGGCGGATGTTGACCAGGGGCATCGGAGAATCCTTTCAAGGTGCACCAAAACAAAAGGCAGCTCACGCTGCCTTGCTGTCAAATCGGCCGGAATACCGGCCACAAAAAATAGCCGCCAGCGCTTGATGGTCATGCGCTGGCCGCTATCGATTTAGAAGCTCTCCCAATCTTCATCGCCACCCTGCGCCGCTGCCTTGGCAGCGGGTGCGGGGGCGGGTGCCTTGGCCGCAGGCAGGCGCGCCGGGGCGGGCGCAGGTGCCTTCGGGGTGGCGGAAGACGCCACGCGGGGCGCGCTGGCCGTTGCCTTGGCCACGGCAGGCCGTGGCGCAGGCGCCGTTGCTGCAGCGCGGGGTGCCGCTGTCGGCGCCCGGGTGGCCACCGCGCCCACGTTGAACACCGACACCACCTGCGCCAGGTGCTGTGCCTGGTCACGCATCGAGGCGGCTGCGGCCGTGGACTCCTCCACCAGCGCCGCGTTCTGTTGCGTCATCTGATCGAGGTGTGTGACGGCCTGGTTGACCTGCGCGATGCCGTCGCGCTGTTCTGTCGAGGAGGCCGTGNTCCACCAGCGCCGCGTTCTGTTGCGTCATCTGATCGAGGTGTGTGACGGCCTGGTTGACCTGCGCGATGCCGTCGCGCTGTTCTGTCGAGGAGGCCGTGATCTCGCCGATGAGGTCGCTCACGCGCTGTACGCTGGCAACGATCTCTTGCATGCTTTGCCCTGCCTGCGCCACCTGGGCCGAGCCCGATTCCACGTTCTCCACGCTGGCGCTGATCAGGGTCTTGATCTCTTTGGCCGCCTNCTCTTGCATGCTTTGCCCTGCCTGCGCCACCTGGGCCGAGCCCGATTCCACGTTCTCCACGCTGGCGCTGATCAGGGTCTTGATCTCTTTGGCCGCCTGGGCCGCCGTGCCGGCGAGCTGGTTGGCCTGGCGGGCCGTGTCGGCCGACTGGCTCACGGTGGCCGTGAGCTGTTCCATGCTSGCTGCCGTCTCTTCCAGGTTGGAGGCCGTCTGCTCGGTACGCGCCGACAGGTCGTGGTTGCCGTTGGCAATCTCCACCGACGCCGACGAGACCGAGTCCACCCCCTGGCGCACTTCGCTCACCACACCGCGCAGCCGTGCCGACATGGCCGACAGCGAACGCCGCATGTGGCCAAACTCGTCCTTGCGGGTGGATTGCAGCTCGCGCGTCAGATCGCCTGCTGCAATGGCATCGATGGTCTCGACCGCTTCGTTCAGCGGCAGGGTGATGGAGCGCACCAGCTTCCAGGCCAGGAACAGGCCCGCCGCCATCAGCACCATGGAGCTGATGATGCCGGTGATGGCGTATTCGATGCGGCGCTGGGTGGCTTCGGCACGGATCACGTCGCGGCGCTTTTCGAGCGTGGCCACAAACTCATCCTGCGCCTTGAGGTACTTGGTGACCAGGGGGGCAAACTCGTCGTCCGCATAGCGTTGGGTGGCGACGGCATCGCCTGCGCCCTTGAGCTCCCAGGTCTTGGCGGTGGCCGCCAGCACGGCCTTGCGCGCCTCCAGCACCTTGTCGAGCGAGGCTTTCTCCTCGGGCGCGGTGGCTGAGGCCACGATGCCTTCCTGCACCTTGTTGATGTTGCCAATGATCTCCTTGACCTTGGCGCCGTATTGCTCGGCCAGCACCGAATCAGTGGTCACCGCGCCGCCCATGACCATGGTGACAGCCGTTTCGGTGGCGCCCCGCCAGCGCACAGCAGCCGAGATGCGGGCCTCGATCTCGACCACGGCGTCCATGGCTGCTGACATCGAAGAGTTGCCCCGGTTCTGCGCAAACGCAGACAGCAGCAACATGGCAATCATGAGCCCCAGAAAGGCGCCCCACAGCTTGCGGGAGACGCGGATATTGTCAAATTGCATGGTTGGTTTTTCCTCGTGGATCGGTGATGTCTCCATGGTCTGCGCATGGCGTGCAAGACACATTCGATTACATCAACAACAGGCCATAGCCTACGCCAGCCCAAGGCACCGGCGGACTCATGCCCCACCGGGAAAAACCCGCATCCAAAATCCGCCAGGAATGCGCGAACGAAGACAGATCGAACAGGCGCTAGAACCCATGGCCTGACGGGGCCTGACCGGTACACAAGTCCCAGCCCGCCACACCCAAGCCTCTGGTCCCAGTATTGCGGGCCCTGACAGGCCCACGCCCCTGAGCCTTCAGGGCACGCAAGGGCCAGGAATCAGAAGCTTTCCCAGTCGTCGTCCCCGCCCTTGGCCGCAGCCTTGGGTGCAGGGGCTGCCGACTGTGTGACTGCGGGTGCAACTGGCGGCGCCAGCCGCGACGGGGCCTTGGGCGCGCTGGCGGCCGCCTTACTGGCGGTGGCAGGCTTGTTGCCCAGAGGGGCCTTGGCGGCCGGCGCGGGCCGTGGCGCAGGCGCCGGTGCTGCAGCGCGGGGTGCCGCTGCCGGCGCCCGGGTGGCCACCGCTCCCACGTTGAATACCGACACCACCTGCGCCAGGTGCTGTGCCTGGTCACGCATCGAGGCGGCTGCGGCCGTGGACTCTTCCACCAGCGCCGCGTTCTGTTGCGTCATCTGATCGAGGTGTGTGACGGCCTGGTTGACCTGCGCGATGCCGTCGCGCTGTTCTGTCGAGGAGGCCGTATCTCTTGCATGCTTTGCCCTGCCTGCGCCACCTGGGCCGAGCCCGATTCCACGTTCTCCACGCTGGCGCTGATCAGGGTCTTGATCTCTTTGGCCGCCTCGGCGCTGCGCTGCGCCAGGCTGCGCACTTCGCTGGCCACCACCGCAAACCCACGGCCCTGCTCGCCTGCTCGGGCGGCTTCCACCGCAGCGTTCAGCGCCAGGATGTTGGTCTGGAAGGCGATGCCGTCGATGGTGCCGATGATGTCGCTGATCTTGCGGCTGCTGTCGGTGATCTGCTGCATGCTGGTGACCACCTGGCCCACCACTTCGCCGCCCCGCGCTGCAGCCTGGGCTGCCGTGCCGGCGAGCTGGTTGGCCTGGCGGGCCGTGTCGGCCGACTGGCTCACGGTGGCCGTGAGCTGTTCCATGCTGGCTGCCGTCTCTTCCAGGTTGGAGGCCGTCTGCTCGGTGCGCGCCGACAGGTCGTGGTTGCCGTTGGCAATCTCCACCGACGCCGACGAGACCGAGTCCACCCCCTGGCGCACTTCGCTCACCACACCACGCAGCCGTGACGACATGGCCGACAGCGCCCGGGTGAGCACGCCCAGTTCATCCTTGCGGTCATCGTGAATGTCTTGGGTCAGGTCCCCGGCCGAAATGGCTTCGGCCAGCACCACGGCCCGATCCAGCGGCCGCGTGATGGAGCGCACCAGCAGGGCCGCCAGCAGCATGCCCAGGGCCACCACCGCGATGGCTGCGGCAGCCCCGATCAGCACCAGGTTGCCGCGCGTGGCACGTGCGGCCTGCACCGCATCGTCACGCTGGCGCTCCTGCACCGCCACGAACTTGTCGATCGACTCCAGATAAGCCAACACCTTGGGCCGGTAAACCTTGTCCACATAGGCCTGCTTGGCGGCGGCATCGCCCGCATCGGTCAGCTCCTTGAGCTTGTCGGTCTGGCCCCGGACATCGGCACGCGCAGCGGCCACCGCGGCCAATGCCGCCTTGTCCTCGGGGGACACCGCCGCCTTGCTGATCTTTTCCTGCACCGGGGTGATGCGTGCGGTGAGCGCAGCCACCCGGGTATCAAAATCTGCCTTGAGCGCCTGGTCGGTGGTCACAAACCCGGCCATCGACATGGTGACCGCCACTTCCGCCAGGCCACGCCAGCTGACCGCCGTGGTGATGGCAGACTCGTACTTGTTGACGGACTCTTCGGTCGCAGCAGTGACCTGCCGCCCATACCACTGGGTCCAGACGGCGGCCACCAGCATCAGCGCCAGCAGACCAAGAATCACGCTCCACATCTTGTGGGCGACGCGCAGGTCATTGAATTTCATGGTTGCTCCTGATGCTCTGCAAAAACCCCGAGGTTCCGCGTTGTTGTATCTTGCCCAAGGAAAACCACCACACTGCCGGCATTCGACCCGGCTGAACACCCGCCAGCCAGGCGAAATGTGCATGTAACAAGTGTTAATGGATTCCGTGGGGCGCGTTATCAGTACAAGCCCTAAAATGAATCGGTGACCTCCATACTCAACGCCGACCTGCACTGCCATTCCGTCGTCTCCGACGGAACCCTGACCCCCGAAGACCTGGCCGCGCGGGCCAAGGCCAACGGGGTGGAGCTGTGGGCGTTGACGGACCATGACGAGATCGGCGGCCAGCACCGTGCGGCCGCTGCCGCCCGCGCCCAAGGCATGGCCTACCTCACCGGCACTGAGATTTCGGTCACCTTTGCCGACACCACCGTCCATATCGTGGGTCTGGGCTTTGACCCTGACGACACCCAGCTGGCCCAGGGCCTGGCCGCCACACGCGGCGGGCGCGGCGAGCGGGCGCAGGAGATGGCGGCCCAGCTGGCCCAGGTCGGCATCAAGGGCGCCTACGAAGGGGCGCTGCAGTTTGTGGGCAACCCGGCACTCATCTCGCGCACCCATTTCGCGCGTTTTCTGGTGGAAACCGGCGTGTGCAAGGACACCTCCGAGGTGTTTCGCAAATTCCTGACCGAAGGCAAACCGGGCTATGTGCCCCACCGGTGGGCCAGCCTGGGGGATGCCGTGCGCTGGATCACACAGGCCGGGGGCATGGCGGTGATCGCCCACCCGGCGCGCTACAAGTTCAGCGCCAATGAAGAATTCGCGCTGTTCTCCGAATTCAAGCAACATGGTGGCCGGGCGGTCGAGGTCGTCACGGGCAGCCACAGCGCGGCCGAGTACGTGACCTACGCCGACATGGCGCAGGAGTTTGGCCTGGCCGCATCGCGTGGCAGCGACTTCCACAGCCCCGACGAGTCGCACACCGACCTGGGCACGCTGCCCCTGCTGCCCGGCGCATTGACCCCCGTGTGGGAACTGCTGTCCGACCGAATTTTGCGATGACCCCGCGCTGCCGCAGCCGCGCCAGCCGCCCTCTGGACGACCTGCCACCAGGCAAGGCACCCACACGCAGCGCCACGCATCACTGAGAACCTGCCCCATGGCCCAGTATTTCGAAGCCCATCCCGACAACCCGCAGCCCCGGCTGCTCAAGCAAGCCGCACTGCTGCTGCAAAAGGGCGGCATCGTGGCCGTGCCCACGGATTCGAGCTACGCGCTGGTCTGCCACCTGGACGACAAGGACGCAGTGGACCGCCTGCGCCGCATCCGCCAGGTGGACGAAAAGCACCACCTCACGCTGCTGTGCCGCGACCTGTCGGAGCTGGCCAACTACGCACGGGTGGACAACCGGCAGTACCGCCTGCTCAAGCTGGGCACGCCAGGCCCGTACACCTTCATCCTCGAAGCCACCAAGGAAGTGCCCCGCCGCGTGAGCCACCCCTCGCGCAAGACCATTGGGCTGCGGGTGCCCGACCGCAAAGGCCTGCAGCTGCTACTGGAGCTGCACGGCGCCCCGCTGCTGGCCACCACGTTGATCCCTGCGGGTGAGACCGAGCCCCTGAACGACCCGCAGGAAATCCGCGAGCGCTACGAAAAGCTGGTGGATGCCATCGTCGATGCCGGGGCCTGCCCCCTGGAGCCCACCACGGTGGTGGACCTGACCCCCATGGGCACCGGCGGCGACCCGGTGGTGGTGCGCGAAGGCCGGGGCAGCCTGCAAGCGCTGGGGCTGTAAGAGCCCGCCGAAGCGGCGCCACGCCCGATACATTCGCTGCGGCGCAGCGGGCTTCGCTCAGCCGCCGGTAGCGCACCTTGGAGGGGAGAGCGGCAGAGCGGCTCAGGAATTCGTCAGAGCTTGAACGCCCCCACCGCCTGCTCCAGGTCGCGGGCCTGCGCCGACAGGGCCGACGCCGTGCTCACCGCATGCTGCACCAGTGAGGCCGTCTCCTGCGTGCTGCCGTCCATGTGCGACACCGCCCCGTTGACATGGCTGATGGCTTCGCTCTGCTCGCGCAGGGCGGTGGAGATTTCGCCCAGCAGCGCGCTGACCTGGCCCACGGCGCCGACGATCTCTTCCATGGTCTTGCCCGCCTTGCCCACCTGACCGGCGCCGCTTTCGACCTGTTCGACCGACGCGCTGATCAGTGCCTTGATCTCGCGCGCCGCCACCGCGCTGCGCTGGGCCAGGTTGCGCACCTCGCTGGCCACCACGGCAAAACCCCGGCCCTGTTCGCCCGCGCGCGCGGCCTCCACGGCAGCATTGAGTGCCAGGATATTGGTCTGGAAGGCGATTCCCTCGATCACCTGGATGATGTCCACTATCTTGCGCGAGCTGCCACTGATGGCCTGCATGGTCTGCACCACCTCGCCCACCACCGACCCGCCCTGCTCGGCAATCGCCGACGCCTGCACGGCCAGGCCGCTGGCCGAATGGGCGCGCTCGGCGTTCTGGCGCACGGTGGCTGTCAGCTGCTCCATGCTGGCTGCCGTCTCGGTCAGGGACGACACCTGGTCTTCCGCCCTGCGCGACAGGTCGGTGTTGCCATGGTCAATGTCTGCCGCAGAGGCCGTGATCGAATCGGTGCTTTGCTTGATGCGGGACACCAGGTCGGTCAGCGTGTCCTCCATGGTGCCCAGCGCGCCCAGCAGGCGTCCAAAGTCGCCCTCCAGGTCGGAGTTGAACTCCTGGCTCAGGTCTCCTGACGCCACGGTTTCGGCAATCAGGATGGCCTGGTTGAGCGGCGCCACGATGCTGGCGCGCAGGCTGAGCGTGGCCACCAAAGCCAGCACAAACACCACCACACTGCAACCGATCACCCAGATGCGCGCACTTTGCAGCTGCGCCAGCGCCGCCTGGGCGGGGGGCGTGGCGCCCTGCAGCGCCTGCTCGGCGCCGCCGATGCCGGACAGTGCCATCACCATCAGCAGCAGCACGACGAGTGCGAGGCCGCCAAACGCCAGCAACAGGCGCGTTCCGATCTTCAAGTTGTTCCACATGGCTTCAATGTCTCCAGGCCTGTTGTATGTCGTTGTGGGAGGGGCCGCCGCGCAGCGCTGCGCGCCAAAGGGCACGAACTCGCACAAACTGGCACGGGCTGCGGGCAAGAGGTTGATGCTAGCAACGAACACCCCGCCTGGAGACCCGTCAGCATACGTACAACCCACAATACGCGGTTGCCGCCGGGCGCCTGAACACCCGCCGGGTCACCCTGGCAACGCCGGGGGCAGCGGGGCGTCTGAGACAATCCCGGCGTGGACACCTCCAATCTCATCCAAACCGTTCTGATCTACGCCCTGCCGGTGCTGTTTGCCATCACCGTGCACGAGGCGGCCCATGGCTACGCGGCGCGCCACTTTGGCGACAACACCGCGTACATGATGGGGCGCATCACGCTCAACCCCTTCAAGCACATCGACCCGGTCGGCACCATCCTGATGCCGCTGCTGCTGTACTTTGCGACCTCGGGCGCCTTCCTGTTTGGCTACGCCAAGCCGGTGCCGGTCAACTTCGGCAATCTGCGCAACCCCAAGAAGCACATGGTGTGGGTGGCCCTGGCGGGGCCCGCGTCCAACTTCATCCAGGCCATCGCCTGGGCCGTGCTGCTCGTGGTGCTGGTGGGCACGGGGATTGAGGAGCGCTTCTTCCTGGAAATGGCACGCGCCGGGGTCATGGTCAACCTGGTGATGTGGGCCTTCAACCTGTTTCCGCTGCCGCCGCTCGACGGCGGGCGCATTCTGGTGGGCCTGCTGCCCTGGAAACAGGCCCATATGGTGTCGCGCATCGAGCCCTGGGGCTTTTTTATCGTGATGGGCCTGGTGATCGCCGGGGTAGTGGGCACGCTATGGCTGCGCCCCCTGATGGCCGTGGGTTACACCGCCATCAACCTGTTGCTCACCCCGCTGACGGCCTTGCTGCGCTGAGCGCAGCAGAAGCCCGCCACTTCCTGTTCATTTGATCTGCTGAGTTTTTGTTTCCCATGAGCACCACCCGTTTTCTCACCGGCATCACCACCACCGGCACCCCCCACCTGGGCAACTTCGTCGGCTCCATCCGCCCGTCGGTGGCGGCCAGCCTCACGCCCGGCGTGCAGAGCTTTTATTTTCTGGCCGACTACCACGCGCTCATCAAATGCGAAGACCCGGTGCGCATCCAGCGCTCCACGCTGGAGATCGCGGCCAGCTGGCTGGCCGCAGGGCTCAACCCTGAAAAGGTCACCTTCTACCGCCAGTCCGACATCCCCGAGATTCCCGAGCTGACCTGGCTGCTGACCTGCGTGACCGGCAAGGGCGTGCTGAACCGTGCCCACGCCTACAAGGCCAGCGTGGACAAGAACACCGCCGCCGGGCGCGAGCATGACGACGGTGTCACCGCAGGCCTGTTCATGTACCCGGTACTGATGGGCGCGGACATTCTGATGTTCAAGGCCCACAAGGTGCCGGTGGGCCGCGACCAGATCCAGCACATCGAGATGGCCCGCGACATGGCGGCCAGCTTCAACCACCTGTACGGCGAGCACTTTGTGCTGCCCGAGGCGGCCATCGACGACCACGTGGCCACACTGCCAGGGCTGGACGGCCGCAAGATGAGCAAGAGCTACGACAACACCATCCCGCTGTTCAGCTCGCGCGCCCAGCTGCAAAAGCTCATCGGCGGCATCCTGACCGACTCGCGCGCGCCCGGTGAAGCCAAAGAAGTCGAAGGCTCGGCCCTGTTCCAGATCTACCAGGCCTTTGCCACGCCCGAAGAGACCGAGGCCCTGCGCAAGGCCTATGCCGACGGCATTGCCTGGGGCGACGCCAAGCACCTGCTGCTGGAGCGTGTGGACCAAGTGATCGCCCCCATGCGCGCGCAGTACGAAGAACTCATCCACAACCCTGCGCGCATCGAACAGACCCTGCTGGCCGGTGCCGAGCGCGCCCGCGCGCTGGCCACGCCCTTCATCCGCGAACTGCGCAGCGCCGTGGGCCTGCGCAGCCTGGTGCAGGCCAGCACAGCCGCCAAACCGGCCAAGGCCGCCAAGGCCGCACTGCCCGCTTTCAAGCAGTACCGCGAGGCCGACGGCAAGTTCTACTTCAAGCTCGTGGCCGCCGACGGCCGCCTGCTGCTGCAGAGCACGGGATTTGACGCACCCAAGGAGGCCGGCCAGGCGATTGCCCAGTTGCAGAAGGACAGCGCAGCCCTGCAGACCCTGGCCCCGCGTTTGGCCCCCGTGGACGGCGTGGAAGCTGCCGAAGTGACGGCCGCCCTGCAGGCGCTGGCCGAGGCCGCCGCTGCATAAGCCGGCGCGCCACCGAGCGCAGCGTGCAAGACACACAGCCCGAGCCGCAAGGCTGCGGGCTCTTTTTTGTACGCCTTTCAACGCCTATTCGCTACATTTTTGATAGCTACTTGGGCATATCGCACTAGCGCTACCGGCCAAAAAGGCCTCACACACCCTTCCATCACCCGGTAAAGGCGCCCTCTGCACACTGGGCGCCCCTTCAGTCCCGGTACCGCACCAGGGCCCACAGCGTGGGCCGCTCCCCGGCGCGCAGCCCGGTCTGCACCGTGCCAGTAAAGCTCCAGCGCCGGTCCTGCGACTCCCAGCCATGGGCCAGGGCCAGGCTCCAGCCCGGGGCGCGTTGCACGGTGTTGGCCTCATCGCTGTAGCGCATGCCGCGCCAGGTCAGGCGCAGCAGCGAAAAGCTGCGCGCCTCGTGGCGCCATGTGGTCTGGCCCAGCACCACGTGGCGGGCAAAGCCGGGCAGCCAACGCCCCTCCAGACCCGCCCCGGTGTTGCGCGATGTGGTGTGGATGTAGCTGCCCAGCACGCTCCAGCGCGGACCTAGCAAATGGTTGACGGACACTGTGGCCTGCGCCAGCTGTCCCTGCCCGAAGACAGGCGTTTCCTCATAGGTGCTGAGCGTGGTCTGGGCATTGAGCACCACGGGGGCGATGGTGGCCACGTTGTCGAACAGCGCCCCCGTGTTCTGCGCAAACAGGCGACCGTTGGCGGCCACCAGGTTGCTGATGCGCTGTCCCGACAGGCTGGCGCCCCAGAAGGTGGTAGAGCTGGCCTCCCAGTCCAGTTGCACCGCGTGCTTGCGGGCGTAGCTGCCCGCCAGCAGGTACTGGTTGTCCACGGCAATGGCACCCGTGGCGACGGGCGACAGGGTGTGCGTGCCGGGCGCTCGCACGCTCTCCTGCCAGGCCCAGTGCAGGGCGCGGCCCGGGCCCAGGCGCAGGCTGGCGCCCAGGCGCGGCAGCAGCCGGTGGCGGTGCGCCGCGCCGTCGTCCTGCACGGGCAGCAGGTCTTGTCCCGTCGCTGTGTCGGCATAACGGTCGCGCTGCCGGGTGGTGAACCGGGGCCAGTACGCCTCGGCCATCCAGGTCCAGGCACCGCTGCGCCATTCGCCCGCCACCCAGGGCATGTGGTAGCGCTCGGTGTTGGTGCGCGGCGTGGTGATGCCGGGGTCAGAGATCGCGCTGACGGTATCCCTGTCCACGCGCTCCCAGCCCACGCTCAGGCGGTGCGCGCCCCACAACACGGTGTGGCGCAGGAACAGGCCCTGCTCGTCACTGGCATAGCGGTAGTCCTGGGGGCCCCAGCGCGCATCGTCCAGCACCAGGCCGGAGGTCTGGCGCCCGCTGTGCACCTTGAACCAGGTCTGGCTGTCGGCGGACCAGCGCCACGCAGCGCCCAGGTCGGTGCGGCGGGTGTGCGTCTCGGCGCCGCCGGTGAAGGTGATGCCGTTGCCGAAGTCCAGGCCTTGCGGAAAGCGATAGCGCAAGGTGGTGTCACCATGCAGCGCGAACAGCGTCAGGCTCTCGTTGGGCCGCGCACCCAGCGCCAGGTCCACCCCGGGCGACGACAGGCGGTACTGCGTGGTGGCGGGGCCTTCGCGGGGCCACATCTGCACGTCGTTGGCGCGCACCAGCCAGGCCACGGGCACGCTGCTGGAGGCAAAGCCGCGGTAGCCCACATCGGCCGTGGCGTTGTGGCGCAGCGGGTTGCGTTCAGCGCTCGCGCCCATCGACCATTCACTGCCTGCAGACAGCAGGAGCGGCGCGCGCTTGTCGCTGGCGCCAAACACGGTGGGGTCGGTGAGGTAGCCCTGGAACAGCTCGGAGCGGCGGCTGAAGTCGCTCTCGTACCGGTCGGCCAGAAAGAAGTGGCTGCCCGCCCACAGCGGGTAGTACGACGCGCTGGCGTAGGCCCGCGCCCAGTGCTCCATGCCGAAGTCGCCCAGCGCCTTGCCCAGGTTGGCAGAGCCCTGGCTGTCCGAGGCCAGCGGGTTAAGCGACTTCAGGTAGGGCAGCCGGGTGAGTGCCTCGCGCGCTGCGGCCATGGCCGCCACGGGCTCGCCGCTGTCGTTGCGCAGCATGGCCTCCACCTGCCAGGGCAGCGGGTCGCGCGCGTCGGCCAGGCGGGCGCGGTCCAGCGCGTCCAGCGCTGCAGCGCGCTCGCCCAGCGTGTATTCGGCCACCGCCAGCCACACCTGTGCGCGGGCGTATCGCGGCTCGATCACCAAGGCCTTGAGCAGCGCGGTGCGGGCAGCCTCGGCATCGCCTTGCCGCAGCGCCAGGAGTCCGGCAGCCGCCAGGGCCACGTAGTCGTCGCCCGACTGCGCCAGGGCGGCATCCAGGGCGGTGCGCGCCTCGGCAAGGCGCAGGGCTTCGATGGCCGCCGTGGCGGCTTCGCCCCAGTAGGCCGCTTGGTCTGGCGCCAGGGCCACGGCCTGCGCCAGTGCACTGCGGGCCGCACGCAGGTCTCCGCGCTCTTGCAATGCGCGGCCCAGCCCTGCCAGGGCGGCGGCCCGCTGCGCATCATCCTCCGCGTGGGCCACTGCCTGCTGGTACAAGACCAGGGCGGCGTCGCCCTGCCCTTGTAGCCGGTGCCAGTCGGCGTCGACCTGCAGCAATGGCGCAAAGCCGGGCGACGCGGCCCGCGTGGTATCCATCCAGGTGCGCGCTTCTGGCAGGCGGTCCAGCGCCATCAGCAGGGCGGCGCGGCCCGCAGCGGTACGGGGGTCTTGCGTGCGCCGCCAGGCCAAGGCCAGGCGCTGCTGCGCGGCGTCAGGCTGGCCGTCCAGCACCTCCAGGTCCGCCAGGGCCAGCTCGACCACGGCCCCACCATTCCCCTGAGCCGACAGCGTCTGCAACAGGGCACGCGCCTGGGCCCATTGCCCCGCGCGCAATGCGGTGCGAACCTCTGCCAGAGCGGGTGGTGCCGTCTGAACGGGCTGGAACTCGGTCCAACGCGTCAGGTCGCCCGGGTAGGCGGCCACCCACTGCACCCGCTCGCGGGGGTTGACCAGCAGGCGCTTGACAGGCGCCTGGCCGGGCTCGGCCACGCCCTGCTCGGCGGGTCCCAGTTGCACGCTGCCCAGGTCGTTGCGCAACTCCACAGCGCCGGACAGCACGGTGAGCGTGGTCCGCCCCGCTCCGTCCACCTCCACGTCCCAGTCGGTACCCCGCACTACGGCCAGCGCCGCAGGCGTTTGCAGGAGCAGGTTGGCCGGGGCCTTCTTGGTGCGCGCCCACAGCCGGCCCGCAGCCAGTTCCAGCAGGGTGCGCGCTGGCTGGGCCTCGCACAGCCGCAATTGCGCGTTGGCCGACATGCGGATCTGCGTGCGGTCTGCCAGCAGCAATGCGGCGGATGACAACGCCAGTGTGCGCATGTCTGCCCCCGGGCCCAACGGCTGGGCGAGCGTGGCACGCAGCCAGGGCTCGGTGCCGGGGGGGCGCGTTTCGCCTTGGCCGCTGAGCGCCACAATTTGCGCAGCCACTGCGTCAGGCGCCAGAGGTACACCGGCACATTGCGCGCTGGCACTGGCAGCACTCCAGGCCGACAGGGCGACACCCACCGGCGTAAGCCACACCAGGCGTGACGGGGATGACACAGGAGGGATGGGCATAGTGGGCCTCTCTGGGGGAGTCTTGCGCCGGGGAATCAGGTCTTGTCCAGCGCCTGCGCGGTGAATACGGCTGTGGCGCCCGCTACAGGGCCGTCCGCCAGCGCAGTGTCTGCCTGGGCATGCACCCGGGCATGCCAGCGTAGCGCCTGTCCGTGCCACTGCGGGGCATGTGCGGGCGCGTGCGCGCACGCATCAGCACAGCATTGCAGAGCCTGCGCCCAACGCGCAGCGTGAAGGTGGTCCCGCAGCGTGTGGCTGATGGAGGCCAGCGCGGGGTCGTCACACGGCGTGTACACGTCCACACCAGTGCTGCGCCCAGCCAGCACCACGGTGTCCAGCCACATCAGCGGGACCTTTGGGGCAGCACCCGCTGGCACTGCCTGCAGCGCATCGTGTGTGGCGCCCGACAGCAAGATGCCTGTGCCAAAGGCCTTGTTGGCGCCCTCCAGCCGCGCGGCGGTGTTCACCGCATCGCCCACAGCGGTGTATGTAAAGCGCTCATGCGACCCCAGGTGTCCCACCGCCGCCTCGCCCGTGTGCAGGCCAATGCGCAGTTGCACCTGGGCAAACGGTGTGCCCTGCCACTGGACCCGCAGGTCCACCATGTCGGCCTGCATGGCCAGTGCGCAGGCCAGAGCCCGGTCCGCATGCCGGGCATCAGGCAACGGTGCGTTCCAGAACGCCATGACGGCGTCGCCGATGAACTTGTCCAGCGTGCCACTGTGCTGGTGCACCGTGTGGGTCATGCGGGAGAAGTAGGCATTCAGCGCCTGCGCCACGGCCTCGGGCGGCAAGTGCTCGCTGGCGGCGGTGAAGCCTGCCAGGTCAGAGAACAGCAACGTCAGCACGCGGCGCTCGCCATGTAGTTGCGGCTGGGCTCCGTCGGCCACCAGGGCGTCGACCACAGCGGCAGGCACGTAGCGGGCAAAGTCCGCGCGCAGCTGTTCGCGGCGGCGGTGCTCGCGCCAGTAGCTCTCGGCTGCACCCACGTTCAAATGCAGCGCCACGCCCGCCAGCGTGGGCAGCGCCGTCCACCACACCCCTGCCAGGTAGGCCCAAAGCCCACCCAGCAGGGCCAGCACTGCCAATGCTGCGCTGAACAGCACCGCCCGCCCACCGCGCCAGCGCCGGGTCAAAGCGGCCACACAGCCCACGGCCAGAATGGCCTGCAGCCAAGGGCCTGCCGGGTGGGCGGGCACCACCCAGTCCCCCGCCAAGCCGTTCATCAGAGCCGTGGCGTGCACCAGCACGCCGGACTGCGTGCCCGCGCCCAGCGCACGCAGGGGCGTGGGGAACTGATCAACCCCGTCCACTGGCGTGTTCTGCCCCAGCAGCACCAGGCGCCCCTGCACGGCCGCAGCCGGTAGCGCCTGGCCGGCCTCCAGCGCCTGGGTGTAGTGGGCGTAAGGCAGCGGGACCTCGGGGGCGTAGTAGCGCAGCAGCGCGCCCGGCGGTGGGGGCTGAAAACTGCGCCTGCCGCTGCGCGCCAGCTCCTGCCACAGGGCATCGCTCCGAGCGGGTGCAAGGCGCAGCACGCCATCGTCGTCCGGCTGCACCGCCACACTGCCCTGGCGGGCCATGGGAAACACCCAGGGCACGGTCTGCCGGTATTGCGCCACCTGCGAGGTGTTCACCGCCACATCGGCCGCAGCCAGCACCACCGGCATACGCCCTTGCAAGGCTGCCGCAAGCGCCGCATCGTCCGCAGGGGACTGGGGTGCGGCAAACAGCATGTCGATGCCCAGCGCCGAGGCGCCCGCCGCAGACAAGGCCTGGACCAGTTGCGCGTGCAGGCGGCGCGGCAGGGGCGGGGTCAGGTTCAGCGCCGCCAGACTGGGTTCGTCCAGCCCGACCACTAGGACGCCCACATCGGGCGGCGGCGCAGCGGTCCAACTGGCCAGCAGGTCATGCTCCAGCCGCTTCAGCGGCGTCCACACCGGCAAGGCGGGCAGCAGCGCCAGCAAGCCCAGCGCGAGCAGTACCCGCAACGCCCAGGGCCGCCAGGCGTCTTGTGTAACCGGTGCTCGCGTACTTGCACTTGCCATCCCGCCCCTCCACCGCTGCATGCAGCCGAGCATGCAGCGCCCACTGTAGTGGCTGTGCCTGCGCGTGCACAGTGGGGGCTTACACGCATGCCCCACGCCACGGACGCCTCGCACAACGCCTATGGGCAGCCACCGGGCATGTGCGTAAACTGGCCTTTTGATCGGCTTGGGAGACTTCCATGAAACTGCTGTGTGCCTCCGTGTCCGTGCTGGCCCTGCTGGCGGGCTGCAATGCGACCAACCCCTACGGCCCCTCAGGCCCCATGGCCTCGGGCCGCGACCGCACCTTCAGCGTGCCGGTCTATGGGCCCGACACTTCCCAGGCGTATGCGGCGGCCAGCCGCGAATGCCAGCGCATGGCCTTGCACGCCAAACTGTTGCGCAACGATGGCTCGCGCCTGGTGTTTGAATGCGTGAGCGAGTTGCAGGACAAGCCTTGAGGCCAGCCGCCCCACCAGCATGCCGTAGCTGGGCGAGCGGTGCGGCCTTGCTGGCGCTGTCCGCGCTGCTGGCGGGCTGCCAGCACACACCGTCCACCCAGGCGGGCACGGTCACGTCGCCCTGGGTCAACAGCCTGGGCATGGCCTTTGTCCGTGTGCCTGCGGGCACCTTCTGGATGGGGGGCGTGCCCCCCGTCGAGACGCTGGAAAAGAACTTCCCGCTGCTGGAGCGCAAGCGCCTGACCGACCTGGCAGATGAATCGCCAGCGCACGAGGTGCAGATCACCCGCGATTTCTACCTCGGCCAGCACGAGGTCACGGTGGGGCAGTTCCAGCGATTCCTGGAGGCGTCCGGCTACCGGCCAGAGTCCGAGGCCGATGGCACGGGGGGTTATGGCTACAACCCCGCCTATGACCCGGCCACCACGCGGCGCGGCGATGCGTTCGAGGGGCGCGACCCGCGCTACTCGTGGCGCAACCCCGGCTTTGCGCAGGGCCCGGACCACCCCGTGGTGAACGTGACATGGAACGACGCGCAGGCCATGGCCCAGTGGCTCAGCCGCACCGAGGGCCATCGCTACCGACTGCCCACCGAGGCGGAGTGGGAATACGCCTGCCGCGCGGGCAGCCGCAGCCTGTACCCGCATGGTGACAACCCGCAAGAGCTGGTCTCAGCGGGCAATACCTTCGACCAGGCCGCAGCCCCTCAGTGGTCACGCTGGCGCCAGCATGCGCTGGCGGGCAACGACGGATACGCGTTTACCGCGCCGGTAGGCCGCTTTGCCCCCAATGCCTTCGGGCTGTACGACATGCTGGGCAACGCCTGGGAGTGGACGGGCGATTGGCATGGCGACACCTACTACGCCGAGTCTCCACGCAATGACCCCACCGGTCCGGCCGAGGGCAGTGTGCGTGTGCGCCGGGGCGGCTCGTGGCACACCTGGGCGCTCTATGCACGCTGCGGCTACCGCAACTGGAACAGCCCGGAGACGCGCTACACGCTGGTCGGCATGCGACTGGTGCGTGAGATTACGGCAGAGCCCCCCGCGCGGTGACCACCACGGGCCGGGAGGGTTAACAAATGTCAAATCCCCTCTCGTTCCGCTCGGCGCGAGCCCGCGCCGTGGTAGTTATCGCCAATAATCCGCAGTTCGATTTTGGATGGGGAGAACCATGCGCATAGCCGCTTTGGACGACGATGCGCTTCAGCTGGATCTGATCAAGCAGGCCACGGAGGCGATGGGCCATGTGTGCCATACCCACCTGACCGGTGCGGAGCTGATGCGCACGCTGCGCCGCGAAACCTTTGATCTGCTGATCGTGGACTGGCACCTGCCCGACACCACCGGACCCGAGGTGGTGCGCTGGGTGCGCCAGAACGTTGCGGCCCGCGTGCCCATCCTGTTCGTCACGCACCGCCAGGAGGAGCGCGATATTGTGGAAGGCCTGGGCAGTGGGGCGGATGACTTCATGGTCAAGCCCGTGCGCATCGGCGAACTCAATGCCCGCGTGGCCGCCCTGCTGCGCCGCGCCTACCCCGACAACACCGGCGGCGTGATGGAGTTTGGCCGCTACCGCTTCCTGCCCGAAACCCGGTCCATCGAAATGGACGGAGTGGCGGTGGAGCTGAAGAACCGCGAATACGACCTCGCCCTGTTCCTGTTCCAGAACATGGGGCGACTGCTGTCGCGCGACCACCTCAAGGAAGTCGTCTGGGGCCAGGTGGCCGATGTGATGTCGCGCTCGCTGGACACCCACATCTCGCGCCTGCGCACCCTGCTCGACCTGCGCCCCGCCAACGGTTTCATCGTGACAGCGGTGTATGGCGTGGGCTACCGTTTTGAAGCCGTCGAAGCCCAGCACAAAGGCTGAAGGCCGCGACAGAGTCCGGCGGGCTCTGCCACCAGCATGCCTGCCCGTTCCGTGCCCCATGAAGGAGACATGACTTGATCACCCCCCTGCCATTTCGCATGCACTCAAGTGCTGCAGCCCTGTTGTGCGTGGCAGCAACCACCGCCTTCTCGGCCCAGCCGGTCGCTGCCCCGGCAGCCCCCCAACAAGGCGATGAAATTGCCCACGCCGTGAAAGAGGGCGACACCCTGGAAGGACTGGCCCGCAGCTACCTCGCCAACCCGCGCCAGTGGCCGTTGCTGCAAGCTCGCAACAAGGTGGCCGACCCCAAGCGTCTGCAGCCGGGCTCGTTGATCTTCATCCCCGTGCGACTGCAGCCCAGCGAATCGGCCACCGTACAGTTTGTGCAGGGCGAGGTCACGGCGCAGGCGCGGGGCAGCGGCACGCCCGCCCCCATTGCGACCGGCAGCAAGCTGGAAGAAGGCACCGAGCTGAAGGTGGGCCCCGAGTCGTTCGTGGCAGTGCAGCTGGCCGATGGCACCGTGGTGCGGGTACAGGCGCAGTCCGAGCTACAGCTGCGCCAGCTGCGTCGGCGGGGGCGCGCAGGCAGCGTGCAGTCAGTGCTGGAGATGCACAAGGGCGGCGTGGAATCGACCGTGCCCCTCAGCGCCGAGCCCCTGCGCCGCATGGAGATCCGCACACCGCTGGCGGTGACCAGCGTGCGGGGCACGCAGTTCAGCGTGGCACTGGCCGATTCGGGCCAGACCACGGCGTCGGTAGAGCATGGCTCTGTCGCGGTGCAATCGCGGCGTGACACTGACAGCGAGCCCGGCGCTGCACTCGAGGCGCCGACCGCGCTGCTGGCTCCGGGCCAGGGTCTGGCAGTGGCCACGGATGGCACGGTGGGCGCCCCCCGTCCTTTGCTGCCCGCCCCCGATACCTCCGGCATGCCCACCACACTGGGCGATGCGGGACTGCTGGCCATCGACCTGCCCATGGCCTCCGGGGCCACCCGGTATGTGGCGCAGGTGGCGCAGGACCCGACGTTCACCCAGGTGCTGCGCCATGGCAGCTTCCCCGACGGCCGTCTGCGCTGGAAGGCGCTGGACGATGGCCGCTACTACCTGGCCGTTCGGGCACTGGACGATGCAGGCATCGCGGGCCTGCCCGCCGTGCAGCCGTTCACCGTCAAAACACGCCCGGTCGCACCGCTGTACCAGCACCCTGCGCCCGGCGCCGTCGTACCCAGTGGCGCGGCCGAGCTGCGCTGCACGGAAGTCCCCGGCGTGCGCTGGTACCGCGTGCAGGTGGCCGCCGACGCCCAGTTCACCCAGCCCCTGCGCGACGAGCAGCGCCTGACCGAATGCCGCCTGCCCCTGGGGGCGCTGCCCGCAGGCAGCTACTTCTGGCGCATCGCCAGCCTGCTGGCGCTGCCCGACGGGCAGGCAGACCAGGGGCCGTTTGCACCGCCACAGCCTTTCACGGTGGCCGACCGGCCGACCGCCTTGTCCCTGCAAGCTCTGCAGGCGGAGGACGGAGACCCGACCGTGCGCCTGCACTGGCCTGCCCAGGCGGGCCAGCGCTTCCGGCTGCAGCGCACTGTGGCTACCGATCTGGACTTTGCCAAGGTCGCAGAGGACACCGTGCTCGACGCCCCGACCTGGACGGCCAGCAACCTCGCCGCCGGCGAGTACCTGGTGCGCATCCAGGTGCTGGATGCCAGCGGGCTGGAGAGCGATTTCTCCCCCCCGCGCAAGATCCGCGTGGGCACTGGCATCCGCACCGGTGCGGGTTTGCCGGTGTCCACCAGCAGCGGCACGCCCGTGGGGCGCCCTTGAGCGGGGCATGGAGCCCGTCCAGCCCAGCCGTGCGGGTCGCACCAGCGCGCGCAGCGGCCCTGGCATGCGCTGAGCAGACGCCCCGCATCCCACCACCCCTTTCATGCTGACCATCGCCCACCTGCGCCGCCGCCGACGCCGCCTGGAATGGGCGCTGCTGGCCTGCGCGCTGATGGCGCTGGTGACCTGGCTCAGCACCGCGGATAGCCTGAGCCGCGTCAACCACCTGGTGCAGGATGCAGGCATGCGACTGGTCTCGCGGCCCGCACACCCCGACATCGTGATCGTGGCCATCGACGACGCCAGCATCGCCGCCATCGGCCGCTGGCCCTGGCGCCGGGCGCTGCATGCCGAGCTGATCTCGCGCCTGACCACCCAGAACCCCCGTGCCATCGGCATGGACGTGCTGTTCAACGAAGCCGACCTGGACTATCCCGAGGACGACGTGCTGCTCACCGACGCCATCCGGCGCAGCGCCCGTGTGGTGCTGCCCGTGCTGCGGCGCGGCTATGGCTCGGTCAGCAACCAGACCGACCTGCCCTGGCCCGCATTTGCCGAGGCTGCCGCCGGCCTGGGCCATGTGCATGTGGCGCCAGACAGCGATGGCGTGGTGCGCAGCCTGTACCTGCAGGAAGGCCCGGCGGCCGCCCCCTGGCATCACTTCAGCACGGCGCTGCAGTGCGTGGCAGACCGTCAATCTGTGGCCGCCTGCGCGCCCTCGCCCGCCAGCGCATCGGATACCAGCCCCTGGCAACGCAATGACCCCACGCTCATCGCCTACGCCGCCGGGCCATCGCCCTTCACCACCTACTCCTACATTGATGTGCTGCGTGGCCAGGTGCCAGCCGGAGCACTGGAGGGCAAGTACGTGCTGGTCGGCGCTGCAGCCTCGGGGCTGGGCGACATGTTTGCTACGCCCGTCAGCCAGCAGTCGCGCCTGATGCCGGGCGTGGAGGTGGTTGCCCATGTGCTGGATGCCCGCCTGGTCGGCGAACACATCGTGCGCGCACCGCAGGCCTTGAACATCGCCTTCAACCTGGTGCCTGTGGCCTGTGCGCTGGTGGCCTTGCTGCTCATCGGCCCCCTGGCCGCCTTGCTGACCAGCGCCGGGCTGGCCCTGGCCACCTTGCTGCTGAGCATGGCCCTGCCCTGGTGGGCAGGTCTGCAGTTCGCTCCGGCCGCCGCCTTGCTGGGCCTGGCGCTGGCCTACCCGCTGTGGAGCTGGCGGCGCCTGAGCGCGGCTGCGCACTTTCTGCGGCTGGAGATGGAGAACCTTCAGCGCCAAGGCCTGGCCATGCGCTTGCGCAGACGGCCCGGAGACTCCGCCGACTTTCTGGAGCGCCGCATCAACGCCGTGGAGCGCGCATCCCGCCAGCTGCGTGACCTGCACCAGTTCGTGAGCGAAAGCCTGCAGCAGTTGCCCTCACCCACCATCGTCTGCGCCCCCGACGGTGAAATCCTGCTGGCCAACCAGGCGGCCCGCCAACACCTGGGTGGGTCCGCCCAGCCCTCCTTGCAGGGCCTGTCCGTGGTGGACCTGCTGGCCGACCTGGTGCAGACAGGGAATCAAGAGCCGATCGTTACCCAGGCAGCCTTGCAACATGCTGCCTTGCCAGAACAGACCGAGGGCACCGACGCCCGGGGCCGCAGCCTACTGGTGCAGTGCAAGCCTTTCACCAACCTGGCCAATGCAGGCTGGCTGCTGACCCTGGTGGACCTGACCGAGATGCGCCGTGCGCTGCAGCAACGCGACCAGGCGATGCACTTCATCTCGCACGACATCCGCGCGCCCAACGCGTCCATCCTGACGCTGCTGGAGATGCAGCGTGCCTACCCCGGCCGCCTGTCGGACCACGAGTTGCTGGAGCGCATCGAACGTTATGCACAGGCTTCGCTGGGCATGGCCGAAAGTTTTGTGCAACTGGCCAGCGCGCAGACGCAGGAATACCGCATGGCGCCGCTGGACCTGGCCGCCCTGCTATCCGAAACCACCGACGACCTCTGGACCCTGGCCCGTGACCGCAACGTGGACGTGCGCACGGTGTCCACCCCAGACACTGCGCCCTGCCTGGGCGACCGCGCCCTGCTGTCCCGCGCGCTGACCAACGTGATCCACAACGCCATCAAGTTCAGCCCCGACGGCGGCACGGTGCAATGCGCCATCGTGGCGCGGGGTACGCACTGGGTGGTGTCGGTACGGGACCAGGGCCCGGGCATTGCCCCCGAGCAGCAAGGCCGCCTGTTCACGCCCTACCAGCGGTTGCACGACCACAGCCACCCGGCCATCGCAGGGGTCGGCCTGGGTCTGGCACTGGTTCAGACCGTCGTGCTGCGCCACGGCGGGACGCTGGAGGTGGACAGCGACGTAGGGCGGGGGGCCGAGTTCCGGCTGGTGCTGCTGCAGCGGCTGGATGCGCCGCCGGACGACGACGAGCAATAGCTAGCGGCGAGGGGCTGACTGCGACTGCAGAAAATCGAGCACCGCCCGGTGGTCGCCCTGGAAAACGATGCGATCAGCCCGGCTTTGCCGCTGGTAGGCATACATCGGGTCGTAATAGTCGCGCATGAGTGCAGCAATCCAGCCGCGGTGCAGAGACAGGTCACCCTGATTGCGTTGCTGTACCAGCGCTGCCTGCATTGACCCACGAAGCGCCTGGTAGCGGTCGCCCCCAAGGCGCTTGGCGAGTTTGCCCAAGCTATCGAGCAACCGCGCTGCAAACAGGTCGGTACCCGCCACCTCGCCATGGACGGCCACAAAATCTGCGCACTGCTGCCACACATAGTCGCCCAAGATGCGCTCTACACGGGCATCGAAAGCGTCCTCCAGGCAGACGACGGGCACCTGCTCCAGCCGCTGCCGCAGCTCCAGGGGCACTGAGCAGCTGCCCACATGGCGACCCTCGTCCTCCAGCACAAAAGTCGCATGGCCCCGTGCTCGTTTCTTCAGCACGTCGATGGCCAGCCGGTTCTCAAAATCGATCTGCGTCGGCTGGCCGCTCACGCGCTGGCCAAAACTGGAGCCTCGGTGGTTGGCATGGCCTTCCAGGTCCAAACCGTTGGCCAGTTGCGCAATCACCTCGGTCTTGCCGGTGCCGGTCAGGCCACTGAGCACCACAAACCCACACTCCGCCGCCGCAGCCTGCGTGGTGCCGATGAGGAAACCCCGCATGGCTTTGTAGCCCCCCACCACCCGGGGGTAGTCCATGCCCGCTTCGTTCAGCAACCATTGCTGCACGATCTGCGAGCGCAGCCCGCCACGAAAGCAATACAGCACGCCTTGTGGATGCGCCTGCGCAAACTGCGCCCACGCCTCAATGCGCTGGCGCTTGATGTTGCCAGACACCAGCTGGTGCCCCAGCGCAATTGCGGCCTCCTGGCCCTTGTGCTTGTAGCAGGTGCCCACCTGCTGGCGCTCGCCATCGTCCATCAGGGGAAGGTTGGCTACGCCAGGAAACGCGCCCTGCCCAAACTCCACCGGCGCGCGCACATCCATCATGGGCACATCGTTCAGGAAGATGTGCCGGTAGTCCGTCAGGTTGTCGGGCATCAGCGCAACTCGACGGCAAAGGCCTGTCGCGGGGTGAGCTGGCCGATGGGCTGCAGCGCCAGGCCCAGTTCCGCAGCCGCCTGCAGGAACTCGGCCTCGCCCTCCGGACTCACGGCCACCAGCAGCCCCCCGCTGGTCTGAGGGTCGCACAGCAGGTGCTTTTGCACCTCCGTCAGGGGCGCAATCTTCGCGCCATAGCTGTCAAAGTTGCGCAACGTGCCTCCAGGCACACAGCCCTGGTCCATGTAGTAGTCCACTCCCTCCAGGCGGGGTACTGCCGCATAGTCAATCACAGCGCTCAAGCCGCTGCCCTCCGCCATTTCGACCAGATGCCCCAACAGGCCGAAGCCGGTCACATCCGTCATGGCTGCCACGCCTGCCAGCCGGCCGAATTGGCTCCCCGGCCGGTTGAGCGTGCACATCAGGTCGCGCGCCACCCCCACATCCTGGGGGCGCAACTTGGCCTTTTTCTCTGCGGTGGTCAGGATGCCGATCCCAAGGGGCTTGGTCAGATACAGACGGCAACCCGCCGTGGCCGTGTCGTTGCGTTTGAGATGACGCTTTTCGACGATGCCCGTCACCGCCAGGCCGAAAATGGGCTCAGGCGCATCGATGGAGTGACCGCCCGCGAGCGAAATACCTGCCGCATCGCACACCGCACGCCCACCGCGCACCACCTCACGCGCGACCTCAGGCGGCAGCACATTCACCGGCCACCCCAGGATGGCAATGGCCATCAGCGGATCGGCACCCATGGCGTAGATGTCGCTGATCGCATTGGTGGCAGCAATGCGCCCGAAGTCGTACGGGTCATCCACGATGGGCATGAAGAAATCGGTGGTGGACACCACGCCGCGCTCGGCATCCAGGGCATACACCGCCGCATCGTCCCGCGAGGTGTTGCCCACCCAGAGCCGGGGGTCCAGTTGCTGCGCCCCACTGCCCGCCAGGATCACGTCCAGCACCTTGGGGCTGATCTTGCAGCCACAGCCCGCGCCGTGGCTGTACTGGGTCAGGCGGATGGGGGATGTTGTCAGGGTCTCAGGGAGCATGCGAGGTTCTTTCGTGGCATCAGGCGCGGGGCGCGCTACCCGTATTCTGGCGCTGCGCGGACGCGGCCATGCATTGCAACGAATACCCTACCCGTCCTGCGCCCGCACAGCGATACGAACACAACGGCGAATCTGCGAGCCGCTTCACCAGCGCCATCCGAAGCGGGCCAGCGAGCCACCTGAATTGTTCCAACGGACCCAAAGAAAAAGGCCCTGTGCTATTGATTGGATAGCTACAGGGCCTTGATGCTGGCGGAGAGGGTGGGATTCGAACCCACGGTAGTGTTGCCACTACGCCTGATTTCGAGTCAGGTACATTCGACCACTCTGCCACCTCTCCTATGTGTCGAAGCCTTCGATTATAGCCAGATTTTCAGGGCTTGAGCACAGCGGTGCCGCCCAGGTAGGGGCGCAGCACCTCGGGCACCGTCACGCTGCCGTCGGCCTGCTGGTAGTTTTCGAGCACTGCCACCAGCGTGCGGCCCACGGCCAGGCCCGAGCCGTTCAGGGTGTGCAGCAGCTCGTTCTTGCCTTGGGCATTCTTGAAGCGGGCTTGCAGGCGGCGGGCCTGGAAGGCTTCGCAGTTGCTCACCGAGCTGATCTCGCGGTAGGTGTTCTGCGCGGGCAGCCACACTTCCAGGTCGTAGGTCTTGGCTGCGCCAAAGCCCATGTCGCCGGTGCATAGGCTCATCACGCGGTAGGGCAGGCCCAGCTTTCGCAGCACCGCTTCCGCGTGGCGGGTCATTTCCTCCAGCGCTTCGTAGCTCTTGTCGGGGTGCACGATCTGCACCATCTCGACCTTGTCGAACTGGTGCTGGCGGATCATGCCGCGCGTGTCGCGGCCGTAGCTGCCGGCTTCGGAGCGGAAGCACGGCGTGTGGGCCGTGAGCTTGATGGGCAGGTCGGACTCGGCCACCACCACGTCGCGCACAAAGTTGGTCAACGGCACTTCGCTGGTGGGGATGAGGTAGAGCGCCGCGTTGTCGGGCACGGGTTCGCCGTCCTGGCCGCCCTTCTTGGCGGCAAAGAGGTCGCCCTCGAACTTGGGCAGCTGGCCCGTGCCCTTGAGCGAGTCGGCATTGACGGCGTAAGGCACGTAGCACTCGGTGTAGCCGTGCTCTTGCGTCTGCACATCCAGCATGAACTGGCTCAATGCGCGGTGCAGGCGGGCGATGGGGCCCTTCATCACGGTGAAGCGCGAGCCCGACAGCTTGACGCCCATGTCGAAATCGAGGCCCAGCGGGGTGCCGACATCGACATGGTCTTTCACCTCGAAATCGAATTTGGCAGGCGCGCCCCAGCGGCGCACTTCCACGTTGCCAGCTTCGTCGCTGCCCACCGGCACGGACTCGTGCGGCAAGTTGGGCACGGCCACCAACATGGCCAACAGTTCGGATTGGATCTGCTCCAGGCGCGCGGCGGATTGCTCCAGCTCCAACTTGCCTGCGGCCACCTGGGCCTTGACGGCTTCGGCGCCGTCCTTGTCGCCCCGGCTCATCAGCATGCCGACCTGCTTGGACAGCTGGTTGCGCTGGGCCTGCAGCTCTTCGGTGCGGGTCTGCAGCGTCTTGCGCTCGGACTCCAGGGCCTGGAAAGCGGAGACGTCCAGGAAGGCCTGGGGCTTTTTGCGGGTTTCCAGCCGCGCGATGGCGGTGTCGAGGTCTTTGCGGAGGAGAAGAATGTCAAGCATTGCAGGATTTTAAGGGGGTGGTCGGCACAGGCTCAGGCCAAGCTGGCGGGGTCAAAGTTGGCGCCACAGAGAATCAGGGCCACCGTCTCTTGCGGTTGGGGCTTGTAGGCGCGGGTTTGCAAAGCTGCCAAGCCCAGCGCGGCGGCGGGCTCCACGGCCAACTTCAGTTCCTTCCACAGCCACAGCTGGGCCACGCGGATGGCGTCATCGGGCAGCAGCAGCGCGTCGCGCACATGGCGTTGGCTCACTTCCCAGCTGATCGCCCCGATGCGGCGGGCGCCCAGCGAGTCTGCAGCCACGCCACCTACATCCACATCCACGGGCTGGCCCACAGCCCGCGCGGCGTGCAGCGTAGGCGCGCGTTCGGGCTCCAGTGCGACCACATGGGCGCGGCTTTCCACCCACGCGGCCACACCGCCAATGAGGCCGCCACCGCCCACGCTGACCAGCACCGAGTCGGGCAAGCGGCCGCCCTGCTCTTCCATCTCCAGCGCCAGCGTGCCCGCACCCGCTACCACTTCGGGCTGGTCGTAGGCATGGGCCTGCAGCGCACCCGTGGCCTTCTGGCGGGCCACGCAGGCTTCAAAGGCTTCGGAATATGCGGCGCCAGTGACGACCACCTCGGCCCCCAGGGCACGCAGGCGGGCACGTTTGGCCTCGGGCGAGACCTCGGGCACAAAGACCTCGCAGCGCACCCCCAGGGCCTGGGCGGCCGCCGCCACGGCAATGCCGGCGTTGCCGCCGGAGGCAATGATCACGCCGCTCTCGGGCACCGGGTTGGCCAGCAGGCGGTACAACATGCCCCGCGCCTTGAAGCTGCCGCCCACCTGCAAATGCTCCAGCTTGAGCCAGACCTCTGCACAGTCCACGCCCAAGGACTTGCCGGACAGGCGCATCAGCGGCGTGGTGCGCAGAAAGTCGGGCTGGGTGGCCAGTTGGCGGCGGGCAGCAGCAATGGCGGCGCGGTCGATCATGCAGGGGCTCCGAATGGCAGATGGTGTCAAAAGAAGGGGGCAGTGTAGGGGCTGCCCGCAACATGCAGACACAACGCTGACTGCGCGCGCGCCGCACAACTGCCGATAACATGGGCAGAGCAGTCCCCACCCCACCGCGCTGGCCGGCCTGCGCGCAGGAGAAAAACCATGTTCTTTGTGTTCGGCCCGTCAGGCCAGATGTACCGGGGCGGCCCCGAAAACCTGGCACGTATCTCTGCGGTGCGCAGCGTGCAGCGCCCGCAGGCCCTGCGCACGCGGGCCATGGACGCACAAGATGGCCAGCCAGGGCCCGTCTTCACGGCCCCGCCCCGCCCCACTGCGGCCGACACCAACGCTGCTGCGCCTGCAGCCATCGTCAACCTGCGCATGCACGACGCGGTGAGCGCCTACGCACAGACAGAGCAAGGCCCCCAGGCCAGCACCCGCCAGCCGTTGACCAAGGTGAGCGATGTGATGACCACCGGCGGCGTGAGTGTGGCGCCCGACGTGCGTGTGAACGATGCCTGGCAGACCCTGGCCGAGCACAAAGTGGCGCAGGCGCCCGTAGTGGATGTGCTGGGCCGCGTGATCGGACTGCTGCTGAGGGCCGACATGGCGCCACTGGACCTGCTGCCCGAGCCCGGCGCCGTCAAACAGGCCATCGACCTGGCCCGCCGCCCGGTGGCCGAGGTGATGGTGAGCCCGGTGCCCACTGTCTCCCCCGACACCGAGCTGCGCCGCGTGGCCGCCGTGCTGCTGGACACCGGCCTGCCCGGCCTGCCGGTGACGGACGAGGCGGGCGTGCTGTCGGGCTTTATCTCGCGCACCGACATCCTGCGCGCCGTGGCAGCCGACCCACCACTGGACCTGTGGAGCGGGCCCGCCGTGCCCTTGTAAGGAAATATTTGAATAAAAATGGCCGCTGGCGCTAGAAGAATATGCGCCAGCCGCTATCAATTCAGGAGTGAATAAAAAGGGCGCCTGTTGGCGCCCTTGCACGATCACCGGCGGCCCCTCATGCCACCATCAGTGGGCCGATGGACCTGTCTCTGGCGTGCGCTCACGAATCTCCAGCCCCGTGGCCGCGTCGATCTTGAGCCCCTTGGGCAGCGGGAACTTGATGGTTTCCTCGATGCCCGCCATGGTGCGGACCGACACAGCGCCCAGCGCCTTGATGCGGTCGATGACCTGCTGCACCAGGATTTCAGGCGCGGAGGCACCCGCAGTGAGCCCCACGCGCGAACGGCCCTTGAACCACTCGCCCTGCAGCTCGTCCGCACTGTCCACCATGTAGGCGGTGGTGCCCAGCTTGGCGGCCAGCTCGCGCAGGCGGTTGCTGTTGGAGCTGGTGGGGCTGCCCACCACGATCACCACATCCACCTGCGGGCTCAGCACCTTGACGGCGTCCTGCCGGTTCTGCGTGGCGTAGCAGATGTCCTGCTGTTTGGGTTCGCGCACATTCGGAAAGCGCGCCCGCACGGCGGCAGAGATTTCGGCAGCGTCGTCCACACTCAGCGTGGTCTGCGTGACCACCGCCAGCTTCTCGGTCTGCGCGGGCTGCACGCGGGCCACGTCCTCCACGTCTTCCACCAGATGGATACCGTGGTCGAGCTGGCCCATGGTGCCCTCCACCTCGGGGTGGCCCTTGTGGCCGATCATGATGAACTCGTAGCCCTCTTTGGCAAGCTTGGCCACTTCGACATGTACCTTGGTCACCAGCGGGCAGGTGGCGTCAAAAATGCTGAAGCCACGCGCCTCGGCCTCCTGCTGCACGGCCTTGCTCACACCATGGGCGCTGAAAACCAGCGTGGCGCCCGGGGGCACATCCGACAGCTCTTCGATGAAGATCGCGCCCTTGGCCTTGAGGTCGTTCACCACGTAGGTGTTGTGCACGATCTCGTGGCGCACATAGATGGGGGCGCCAAACTTCTGGATGGCGCGCTCCACGATCTCGATGGCGCGGTCCACACCGGCGCAAAAGCCACGCGGCTCGGCCAGCAGGATTTCTTTCGGCGCCAGCATCACAGGATCCCGATCAGCTGCACTTCAAAGGTCACGGGCTGGCCCGCCAGCGGGTGGTTGAAGTCGAACAGCACGGCGCCGTCGTCACGCACCTGCATCACGGCCCCGGCGTAGCTGCCCTGGCCGTCGGGCGTGGGGAACTGCACCACGTCGCCCACGTTGTACTTCTCGTCGGGATCGCCCAGTTCGTTCATCAGCTTGCGGGCCACCCACTGCTGCATGTCGGGATTGCGCTCGCCAAAGGCCTCGCCCGCAGGCAGCTCGAACGTGGTGCGCGTGCCCTCGGCCAGGCCTAGCAGGCGCTGTTCCATGGCGGGCGACAGCTCGCCCGTGCCCAGCGACAGGGTGGCGGGTTTGTCGGTAAAAGTGTTGATCACATCCCCCGCCGGGCCGGCCAGGCGGTAGTGCAGCGTGAGGAAGGAGCCCGGCTGAACAGTGGGAAGGGAGGTGGAAATAGAGGTCATGAGAGTCCCGATAAACTGCCGCGATTGTAGAAAACCGGGCAAACCCCTACCGCAGCCACCGCTGCTGGCGCGTCCCACCTCCTCTTCCATGGCCATCAAAGACCTGCCCGCCGACGCCCAGCCCCGCGAAAAACTGCTGGCACGCGGCCCCGCCGCGCTGGCCGATGCCGAGCTGCTGGCCATCCTGCTGCGCACAGGCATCGTGGGCAAGGGCGTGCTGCAGATGGCGCAGGAGCTGCTGGACCCGCCCGGCATCGACCCCGACACGGGCGCCGTCACCGGCGGCTTTGGCGGCATTGCCGGGCTGTTGCACACCAGCGCGGCCGACCTGGAACGCATCAAGGGCCTGGGCCCCGCCAAACGCGCCGAGCTGGTGGCCGTGCTGGAGCTGGCCCGCCGCGCCCTGGCCCAGCAGCTGCGCGAACGCGAGGTGTTCGACTCGCCCGATACCGTCAAGCACTATTTGCAACTGCACCTGGCCGCCAAGGGACACGAGGTGTTTGCCGTGCTGTTCCTCGATGCACAAAACCGCCTGCTGGCGCTGGAGGAGCTGTTTCGCGGCACGCTCACGCAGACCAGTGTGTACCCGCGCGAGGTGGTGCTGCGCGCCCTGCACCACCAGGCGGCCGCCGTGGTGCTGGCCCACAACCACCCCAGCGGTAGCGTGCAACCCAGCCGCGCCGACGAGGCGCTGACCCAGACCCTGAAGACCACGCTGGCCCTGGTGGATGTGCGCGTGCTCGACCACGTGATCGTGGCGCCGGGCCAGGCGCTGTCGATGGCAGAAAAGGGCCTGGTATGACCGCCCCAGCCCCCGCGCCCCCCCCGCTACCCACGGCCCTGCAAGCGGCGCTGGCACGTGCTGCGTACGCTGCTCCCGGTAAAGCGGCGCCTATGGAAACCACCGCTCCCGCACCGGCCCCCACCGCGCCCCGGTCCACCCGGCGCGTAGGGCTGGCCGACAAAAAAGCGGCGGCCAAGGCGGCCATGCGCCCGCTGCGCCACGCCCCCGCCGCGCCTGCGGCCACAGACAACCCCGCACCACCCCACCGCCGCGCTCCCCCGGCCCCGCGCCGCGCGGGCGAACGCATCACCCAACTGCAGGACCTGGCCACCGTGGCCCGCCGCCTGCGCGAGGACCAAGAGCGCCGCGAGGCCGAAGACAAAGCCCGACGCGAAGCCGCCGCCCGGGCCGAGGCCGAGCGCCACCTCTTCAGCCGCAGCGTGGGCCCCGTCACCCCACTGCGCAACCCGAATGTGGCGCGTCTGCGCCGCCACCAGCCGCCGCCGCTGCCGGTGCAGCACTGGCTGGACGAGGAACGGGTGCTGCTTGAATCCATCAGCGACGACTTCGACGTGAGCACCCTGCTCGACACCGACGACCAGTTGAGCTTTCGCCGCCCAGGCATTGGTGTGGAAGTGACGCGCCGCCTGCGCTCTGGCCACTGGAGCATCCAGCGCCAGCTGGACCTGCATGGCCTGCGCGTGGACGAGGCGCGCGAAGCGCTGGGCGACTTCATCCGTCATGCCCACAAGACGGGCCTGCGCTGCGTGCGCGTGGTGCATGGCAAGGGGTTGGGCTCGCCCGGCAAAAGCCCCGTGCTCAAGGGCCGCGTGCAGCGCTGGCTGGTGCAGAAGAACGAGGTGCTGGCCTTCGTACAGGCGCGACCCATGGATGGGGGCGCAGGGGCGCTCGTGGTGCTGTTGCAACCCGTTCTACGCAAAAATTCATGAAAAATAGCTGCAAGCGTTACATCCATATGCGCTTGCAGCTATCAAAGGCAGAGCATTTCAGAGCCCTACAGCAGGCTGCTCCGTAGCGGTGCTACGAACGCATGCACCGCCACGGCCTCCGTAACAGGAGGGGGACGACTACTTGGACAGGTCCACGCCGTACTTTGACGTGCCCTTGCCCGACCCGTCATCGGCCGCCAGCAGCGACACATTGCCCAGCCCGGCCGCCTGCGCCACGCTGAGGGCATTGGCGCCCGAGCTGAACACCACTGGACCCGCCACCGTGGCCTTGGCAAAGCGCCAGCTCTTGGCAGCGCCGTTGGCTGCGCGGGTCACTGCCGGGTTCTTGCGGATGTAGTCGATCACCACGTCGCGGTTGGCGTCGGGCGAAGCCCAGATGGTGCCTGAGCCGTCGAGCTTGTCGATGAAGCTCTTGCCGCTGGTCGCGCGGTAGTTGTTGGTGGCGATCACGAACTCCTGCGCCGCGTCGATGGGCTTGCCCAGGTACGTCAGGTTCTTGATGCGGCTGCCCACGGGCTGGGTCACGTCGATCTCATACTGCATGTCGGCCGTAGTGAACATGTCGAAGTTGTACCCAGGGAAGGTGCTGATGAGCTGCTGCTCGGTGGTCTTGGCGGGGTCGATCTGGTTGAAGCGCTTGGCAGCGGCTTCGAGCCAGTTCTTGATGTCGCCACCGTTGACCTTCACCGCGTAGACGGTGTTGGGGTACAGGTACAGGTCGGCCGCGTTGTTGATGGCCAGCGGGCCCACGGCCACGTCGGTGTAGTCGGCCCCGCCCTGGAAGCCGCTCTTGAACGGTGCGCTCACCGACAACACCGGCAGCTGCGCATACTGCGGCAGGCTGGCCTTGATGTACGCCGCCACGTAGGCCTGCTGTGCCTGGTTCACGATCTGGATCGCGCCCGGGTCGCCCACGTCGGCAAACAGCGTGCTCATGCGGAAGTCGGTCTGGCCGATAGGCGTCTTCACGTACTTGATCGCGGCCTGGTGCTGGGTCTCGATCAGCGGAGCGATGGCGGGGTCGGCGTCCACGGTCACCGTGGCGCCTGCGGCATTCTTGTTCTGGATGTTGCGCAGCTCGCTCTTGCTGGCGGACTTGTTGACCACCCACTTGCTGCCGTCCCATTGCAGCGCCAGTTGCACCACACCCAGGGCCTTGCCCCAGGAGCTGGCCATGACGGCAGGCACGCCGTTGATGGTGCCCGCCTTGTGGTCCACGCCGGCCAGGTTGAAGCTGGGTGTGGCGGCCGTGTCGGGGAACACGCCATGCTGGTGGCCCATCACCATCGCGTCGATACCTGCCACCTTCGACAGGTACAGGCCCGGGTTCTCCATGGTGGCCGAGTAGGCGGCACTGTCGAGCCCGCCGTGCAGTAGCGCCACCACGATGTCAGCCCCCTTGGCACGCAGCTCGGGCACGTACTTGTTGGCGGATTCGACGGCGCCTTCGGTGTAGACCTTGCCTTCCAGGTAGCGCTTGTCCCAGTTCATGATGCCGGGTGTGGTGAAGCCGATCACGCCGATCTTGATCGGCAGCTTCACTTCCTTGCCATCCGTACCCTTGGCCACCAGCGTGCGCTCCAGCAGCGTGTAGGGCTGCACCAGCGGCTTCTTGGTCTTATTGCTGTACACGTTGGCCAGCACGGCGGGGTAGCCAGCGCCTGCGCACTTCTTGGAGGGGTCCACGCCGTCCACATCCAGCCCGCCGCCCAGCACCTGGTTCAGGAAGGGCAGGCCGTAGTTGAACTCGTGGTTGCCCAGCGTGCCCGCATCAAAGCCCAGCGCGCCCATGGCTTTGTACATGGACAGCTGCTGCGTGCAGGGGATAGGGCTGATGGTGGCCTCGTAGTCGGCCAGCGCGGTGCCCTGGATGGTGTCGCCGTTGTCCACCAGCAGCGTGTTGGCAAACTCCTTGCGGGCCGCGCGCACCAGCGTGGCCGTGCGCTCAAAGCCGTAGCTTTTGTCTTCGGCCAGCTTGAAGTAGTCGTAGCTGCGCACGTTGAAGTGCAGGTCGGTGGTCTCCAGCACGGCCAGCGTGGCCGTGGCGCCCGCGTTGCTGCTGGCGTTGTCGCTGCTGCCGCCGCAGGCAGCCAGCGACGCGGCCAGCGCCACCATGCCCCATGCAGCCATGCGGCGTGAAACATGCGAAGGAGAAATCAGAAAGCCCAGAGTGCGTTCAGACATGAACAGTCCCGAATTGAAACAAGGGACCGAGTGTCTGGGCCGGGTTTGACAGCGGTGTGACGTGGCAACGTGGCCGCAACACTTGTGTCTCGTGCTGCGGTCAGTGCGCCTTGCAGCGAGTCAATCGATGCGGTACACGTCGCCGTTGTGCGGCGAGGCGCTTTCGTGGAACAGGTCTTCCAGAAACTGTGCCAGCTCATGCTCTTCGACAAAGTCGGGGATCACAAAGCCCGACGGTGAGCGCTTGCCATCTGCGCCCACGCGGTAGGCCTGCCACAGCGCACCTTCGCGGCGCACTTCGACGATGCGACCGAAAACATTAAAACGGGGGTGAGCGTTCAACGGTGCTGCCATGGGGTACCGATCTATCCTTCGGCCTCTTGCCGAAAACCATCACAGATCACTACCCATGCGGCTTTGGAGGCCACGTGGATGTGCTTTTGGGGCGGGGTCTCGTAGGCGGTGTCCAAGGTACCCAGCGGCACGGCCACCCACTCGCTATAGGGGCCTTCGCTGTGCCACAGCAAGGGCGAGCCACACACCGAGCAAAACGTGCGCGTGACCGGGGGCGAAGACCGGTAGGTGCGCGTCAGCCCTTGCCCAGACACGAAGCGATGGTGCACACGCAACACGCTGCCATAGCTGCCAAACGCCGCACCATGCGCCTTGCGGCACATCGAGCAGTGGCAGTGCGATGCACCCTGCAATGGCGCCGTGGTTTCGTAACGCACGCCACCACACAGGCAACTGCCTCGCTGCACAGCAGCAGGCGTCGTCATGGCGCCACCGACGCGATCAAGTCCACCTCCACCGTCGCGTTCTTGGGCAGCTGCAGCACACCCACCGAGGTGCGGGTGTGGGCACCAGCCTCGCCCAGCACGGCAAACAGCACCTCGGAGGCACCGTCGGCCACCTCGCTTTGCTGCGTGAAGGCAGGCGCCGACTGCACGTACACGGTGATGCGCAAAATGGATTGCACGGCATCGAGCGAACCCAGCGAGCGCTGCAGCAGGGCCAGCGCCCGTATCACACACACCTTCGCTGCTTTTTGCGCATCGGCCAGCGTGGCGACCGCCCCGGCAGCGCCCGTGACCACCACCGTGTCGCCCACGCGCGGGATCTGCCCGCTCAGGTAGATGTGGTGGCCGTCACGCACCAGCGGCACATAGTTGCCACCAATCTTGATCTCGCCCTCAAAGCTGTAGCCCAGTGCCTGGGCTTGTTCCTGAAATCTCGCGTCGCGTGACATGGACATGGGTCTCCTGAAAAAACTGCGGCCTTCGCAACGGGCTACATGAAGCGCGCAAAAGGGTCTACCAGCGAGGCGATCGACACGGTGCCGGGCGCCCCACCCTCGTCACGCCGCGCCGATTCATGCCCTGCATGTACGGGCACGGCGGGCAAAGGCTGCATGCGGCGGCCATACACGCGCTGCACGCGGTCGTCGAGCGTGGGGTGGGTATCCAGCCAGCGCTCCATGCGGCTGCGGCCGGGTACATCCACCAGCAGCATGTGTTGCACGGCCGGGTGGGCCAGGCCGGTGTGGACGGGGTTCTCGGCATACCCGGCCAGGGTGTCACGACGCTGGGCCATGACCTTGCGCAGTACGCCACCCAGGCCATCGCGGCTGCGGGTCCATTGCACCGCGCGTGCGTCGGCCAGGTATTCGCGCTGGCGTGATACGGCGGCCTTGAGCATGCGGCCGGTGAGCCAGCCCGCAAAGCCCGCCACCATGATGGCCGACCCGAACCACCAGGCCAGGCCCCGACGCTCGCGCATCGTGTCGCCAAAGTTGTAGACCAGCTCCAGCCCGAACACCATGCCCGCCAGGCGCATCTTCAGGCGGGTGTCGCCCTCATGCAGATGGCTCAGCTCGTGCGCCAACATGCCCTGCATCTCTTCGCGGGTGAGGTAGTCCAGGGCACCCTGCGTCACGGCAATGACGGCGTCGCTCTCGTCCCACCCGGCAGCGAACGCATTGATGGCATCGGTGCGCGGCATGACCATGATCTGCGGGCGCGGCATGTGCGCGGCAATGCACAGCTCGTCCACGATGTTGGACAGCCGCTGCTCGGCGTGCGACAGCGACGGGCGCAACTCGCGCGCGCCCACACGCTGCGCCAGCTTGACACCGCCTGCGCGCAAGTTGGACGTCTCCACCCACCAGCCGCCCAGCACCAGCATCAGCGAGACACCCACATTGGCGGCCAGAAAACCTTGTGGAAAGGGCAAGTGCACGGGCAGCACCGCCACCATCAGCCACCAGGCCAACGCCAGGGCAGCGTGCACAGCCGCTACCAGAACGACCACAGCGAAGGCAAAACCCAGCAGCAAGCGACGCGTCTCGCTGCGCGCGTTGTGCTGGTGATCCCAGAACTTCATGCGAATGGAAGCGGAAGGGTCAGAACTTCACCCGGGGCGCGGCGCGCTCTTCATCGGACTGCGTGGATGCCAGCATGGGCGCGGGCGCAAAACCCAGCAGGCGCGCGACGATGAGGTCCGGGAACTGCGCCGCCGCGTCGTTGAACTCCAGCGCCTGGTCGTTGTAGGCCTGACGTGCAAACCCCAGGCGGTTTTCGGTGCTGGTGATCTCTTCGGACAGCGACTGCATGGAGGCGTCGGCCTTGAGTTCAGGGTAACTCTCGGCCACCACCATCAGGCGGCCCAAGCTGCCGCCGAGTACACCCTCTGCCGCCGCCAGCGCGCCCATGGCGCTGGCGCTTTGCGGTGCGGCACGCACCGCTGCAGCCGCGCCCTGCGCCTGGCTGCGGGCCTTGATCACGGCTTCCAGCGTGGCGGCCTCGTGCGCCAGATAGCCACGCGCCACCTCTACCAGGTTGGGGATCAGGTCATAACGGCGCTTGAGCTGCACGTCGATCTGGCCAAACGCATTGGCAATGCGGTTGCGCAACTGCACCAGCCGGTTATAGACCGCCACCGCCCACAAGCCCAACGCGACCAGCACAACGACCACGACCCATGCGGTTGCCGACATACCCCACCTCCTGTATTTGTTGGAGGGAGCATCTTAGAGCCTGTGGAGGCGGCTCCCAGGAAACATACCAGGGCGCCATTCAACGGCGCAAACGGGCACCACCTCGCGGGCGGGCTACACCCCTTTGTTGCGCATCCAGTCCGCCGTGCCCATGAAGCTTTCCTTCAGCCGCACGCGCAGGTCGGAGGGCACGCCGGTCTCGCCCATGGCCTGGTCCATGCAGGCCACCCATTGGTCGCGCTCCTTGATGCCGATGGCAAACGGCATGTGGCGCGCGCGCAGGCGCGGGTGGCCAAACTGGTCGGTGTAGTACGACGGCCCACCCAGCCATCCGCACAAAAACATGAACAGCTTTTGCCGCGCCTGGCCGAGGTCGCTGCCATGGGCGGCACGCAGCTCGGTGTAGCCGGGCTCCAGGTCCATCAGGTCATAGAAGCGCTCGGTCAAGGCGCGCACGCGTTCTTCGCCGCCGATCCATTCAAAAGGGGTGGTGGCCACGGGGGCATCTGCGGCGGAGGACGAGGGGGTGGATTCCATGGGGTTGGCAAGGAGAGGTTGCCAGACGGTGTCGGGAAGACTTGGATTATAGAAATCCGGGCCTTGTCATGCGCCTGCCGCGCCGTTGGCACAGCCGCACTCCGACACCCAATGCCCTGCCCTGCTACTCCAGCACCGCCCGCAGCTGCCGCGTGGTCACCGCCAAGCGCCGGGCGCCGATCTGGGCCAGATTGTTCATCACCGTGAGGGCCGCCTCGGGGTACTGCCTTGCCCAGGCATCAAAATGTGCGCGCGACAAACGCACCAGATGCGCCGGGCCACGTTCGGCGCCCGCGCAGGCACTGCGTGCCGCACCATTGAGGAAGGCCATTTCGCCAAACGCCATGCCGGGGCCTACGGTGGCCAGGCGCAAGCCCTTGTCGGGCGGCCATTGGGTGACCAGCGTGATGTGGCCGGACTTGACCACGAGGAGGTCATGGTCCGTATCCCCCGCATGGAACACTACGCCATGGGGCGGGACAGCCTGGGACACCAGCAGCGCCTGCAAGGCCTCGGCGGCGGCCTTGGGCACGCCCTCGCCCACCTCGCCCAGCACATCGCGCTCGGGGTGCGCGGGGCGTTGCTCGATGGGCCGCTGCGACAAGATGCCCACCTCGGCCCATTCCAGCGCCCGGTCCAGGTCGGCAAAGGCGCGCACATGCTCCCCCGCATGCTCGGCGGCCATGGGGTCCAGGGCTGCCACGGCCGCGGCGATGCCCTGCTGGTCCAGATCGCGCACCAGCGCCCGCAGTTGGGCCATTGCGGTGCTGTCCCACGCGGGCACGCGGCCCGCGTCCAGAATGACCCAGCGATGCCGCGGCAGCAGCAGCATGCGCACCTGCTCGGCCAGGTGGGCAGCCACGCCAAAAGACATCACGCCTTGCAGTTCAAACACCGCCACCTGGTTCATGCGCGGCGTCAGCCAACTGTCCGACCCGGCACGGCGCAAGCGCCGCGAGCGCAGCTCGCCATCCAGACGCACATGGCGCAGCACCGTGGCGGCAGAGTCGTGCAGCAGCACAAACGTGGCCACCACCAGGCCAGCCACCAGCGCCCCCACGCCCCCCATCACGGCAAACACCAGCGCCACCAGCCAGCTTTGCGCCCAGGTCACCCGGGACCGGCGGGCATAGCCCAGCGACCACATGAGGCCCGGCACCTGCATCAGCCCCGCCAGCACCAGCCCCCCGGCAAGACAGGCCATGGGCACCCAGTGCAGCCACCACGCCCCGGTGACCGCCACACCCAGCATGATGGCGGCGTGCCAGCGCGGGGCATCGCGCGAGGCCCCCGCCTGCGCCAGCACAATGCGCGAACGCGACGCGCTGGTGGACGCGGGAATCATGCCCATCAGCCCACACAGCGCACCCAGCAAACTCTCGCGGCGCAGCGCCAGGTTGGCATTGCCACGCAGGCCATGGTCCAGCTCCAGCTCCTGGTTGAATACCAGAATCTCCAGGCTGTTGACCAGCGCCATCAGCACCGCCAGCACCACCAGAGCGGAGCCCTGCTGCCGGGCCAGGGCCATCCAGGGAATGCCCGTCCAGTCGGGCAGCATGGGCCAGGCAAACACGCTGGGCGGCACGGCCGGCACAAACACACTGCCCAGCCCCACACCCCATACCCCCGCCAGCGCCACGGCCAGTGCCACCAAGGCCACAGCCGACAGCAGCCCCGGCATGCGGGGCCAGCGCCGGCGCAGCCCCCAGGCCAGCCCCACCACGGCCAGCGCAGCCAGCAGGTGCCAGCTGGTGCGTGCATCCCACAGCGCATCGGCACCCGCACCAAAGCCATTGCGCACCTGTCCCACCACCATCGACAAGCCCACACCGGCTGCAAACCCGTGGGTGACCGAGATGGGAAGAAACCGCGCCACCGACGCCAGCCGCAACACCCCCAGCAGCCACTGGAACACAAAGGCCAAAGCCACCGTGGCACCGCTAACCGCCAGCACCTGGCGCGCGCTCAGGCCCAGGCTGGGGGCCGCTCCGTGGGCAGTCGCCAGCACGGCGGCAAACAGCAGGGCCACCACCGTGGTCGGTGCATACACCACCCCGGCACGGGGTGTCACCAGGGTCAGCAGCAGGCCGGGCAATGCAGCCGACCACAACGCCAGCGCGGCCAGAGAATGCTCACCCGCCAGCGGCGCAAATGCCAGCAGCCCCAGCCCCACGGCGTGGGGCACGGTGACCGCTGCCGCAGACCACGCCGCCGCTGCGCCCGAGGGCTGCGGCGCCGACGGCCCGACCTCAGCCCCCGCCGAAGGCCCGGCACGGCGATGCAGCGAGGCAGTCACGGGTGCGGTCGGCGGCATGGAGAAGGTCTAATAATCCCTGGACACTGCGCGCCTAGAGGCTGCGCGCCGCAAAGGTGTCGCAGGTCTTGACACTGCCACTTTGCAGGCCGCTGTTGAACCATCGCTGCCGCTGGGCGCTCGTGCCATGCGTGAAGCTCTCGGGCACCACCGCGCCGCCATTGGCCCGCTGCAGCGCATCGTCACCAATCTTGGCGGCGGCGTTCATGGCTTCTTCCACATCGCCCTGCTCCAGGATCTGGCGGGACTTCTGGGCGTGGTGGGCCCACACCCCCGCAAAGCAGTCGGCCTGCAGCTCCAGCCGCACCGACAGCGCGTTGTATTCCACCTTGCTCACACGCCCCCGCATCTGGTCCACCTTGGCGCTGATGCCCAGCTGGTTCTGCACGTGGTGTCCCACCTCATGGGCAATCACGTAGGCCTGGGCAAAGTCGCCCGGGGCACCCAGCCGGGTCTTGAGAGTCTCGTAGAACCCCAGGTCGATGTAGACCTTCTGGTCAGCGGGGCAATAGAACGGCCCCATGGCTGCCTGCCCCGTACCACATGCGGTGGGCGTAGCGCCCCGGAACAACACCAGCCGCGGGTCCTGGTAGCGCCCGCCGCCCTGGCGGAACACCTCGCCCCACACGTCCTCCGTGTCGGCAAGCACCGTGGACACAAAACGTGCCATGGTGTCATCGGCCGGTGGGCGGTGGGCCGGGGCATGGGGCTGCGTCTGTAGCTGGGGCGCCGGGCCGCCGCCGCTGAGCAGTCCCAGGATGGTCAAGGGGTTGATGCCCAGCACCCAGCCCCCCACCAGCGCGATCACGATGGTGCCAATGCCGATGCTGCGCCCACCAAACACCGGCGATCCACCGCCGCCGCCCTCGTCACGGCGGTCTTCCACGTTGTCGGACTCGCGATTGCCTTCCCATTTCATTGCGTCTCTCCAGCGCCCTCCAGGTGGGGCGGCCAAGCCTGCATGTTACGCGCGGGGCCGCCCTGGCGCGGACGATTTACGATGTGTTCCACCCCGCTTTTGCCTGCCTTTCATGACATCTGCCGCACACCATAGCGCGCCCCATGCCGGGCCCACCATTCTTCTGACCGGTTTTGATCCGTTTGGTGGTGGCGCGCACAACCCCAGCTGGCTCATTGCGCAAGCGCTGCACGGGCAACGCATCGCAGGACACCAGGTGGTGGCTGCGCAATTGCCCACGGTGTTCGGGCAGTCGTTGCAGCGGCTGCAGTCGCTGTTGCTAGAACACCGGCCCACCGTCACGCTGTGCTTGGGCCTGGCAGGTGGTCGGGCAGCGCTGTCCATCGAGCGCATCGGCATCAACATCAACGATGCGCGCATTCCAGACAACGGTGGCGCACAGCCCATAGACACCCCGGTGCAGCCCGGCGGACCTGCCGCCTACTTCGCCAGCCTGCCCATCAAAGCCATGCTGCGCGCCGTGCAACGCGCAGGCGTGCCCTGCGAGGTGTCGCAAACCGCTGGCACCTTTGTCTGCAACCATGTGCTGTACGGCCTGATGCATCTGCTGGCACAAGGCATAGGCCCAGAGGGCGCACGGGGTGGTTTTGTGCACGTGCCCTGGCTCAGTGGCCAGGGGGACCCCCATCTGCCCCTGCGCGACATGGTGCGCGGCATGCATGCCGCCCTGTGGGCTGCGGTGCTGACGCCGCAGGACATCGCGCTGCAGGCAGGAGCCACGCATTGATGGGGATGGCAGCCATGGCGAACCTGAACCCGCGCCCAGCGCACGCTGGGTGACCTTGGGCACCGCACAGGTGAGGGCTTCTCCGCTCCCACGAGAGCGGCATGCTGTGTACAGTCCGCCTATGCTTTTTGCCCCCTCTTCAGCCCCCTCGGGCGTGCTGGACGCAGCAGCCACCGCTGCGCGGTTGCCCTGGTCCGATCTGGCTGACGAAATAGCGGCCTTGCTCAAAGACCCCAAAGTCGTGGTGCCGCAACGCGCCGTGCTGCCGCTGGCGCAAGGCGGCAGCTTGTTTGTGATGCCCGCCACGGATCAATCGGTGGCGATGACCAAGCTCATCACCTTCACCCCGGGCAACGCGGGCACAGGACGCCCGTCGATCCAGGGCGATGTGGTGGTGTTTGACATCGCCACGGGCGAGCGTCGGCTGGTGCTGGACGGGCCCACTGTCACCGCGCGGCGTACCGCCGCGGTCTCTCTGCTGGCCGCCAGGCATCTGGCGCAGGTGCCACAGGGCCCTTTGCTCATCGTCGGCGCAGGGGTGCAGGGCCTGGCACATGCCGAGGCATTCATCCACGGCCTGGGCGTGCGCGAGGTGTGGATTGCCTCGCGCAGCAGCGCCAGCGCCCAGGCCCTGGCAGCGCAGGTTCGCGACCTGGGCATCGACGTGCAGGTGGTGGCCGATGCCGATGCCGCCGTGCCCCACTGCCCGCTGATAGCGACCTGCACCACGGCCAGCGCACTGGTGCTGAGCGCCCCGCCCCGGCCCGACGCATTTTTGGCGGCCGTGGGCGCTTTCACGCCCGCCATGGCAGAGCTGGCCCCAGCCCTTTGCCAGCATGTGGCACGGCACGGACGCATCCTGGTGGACACCAGCGATGCACTCCATGAGGCAGGTGACCTGCTGCAGGCAGGCCTGGATGTGGCGGCGCTGCCGACGCTGGGTGAGATGGTCCGGAGCCCTGGTGCCGCAGCCCCCGAGCGGCGTTCGGGCCCGGTGCTGTTCAAGAGTTGCGGCTGGGCCGGCTGGGACCTGGCAGCAGCCCGGCTGGCCCTGCGCCGCGCCAGCCCGGCACCGGCCGCGACGGCACACTGGGCAGACCCTTCCGCATGATGCTCATCACACGTTTTTCAGACCACAGCCTGCGCATGCAGATCGCGCTGGTGTTTGGCACGCTGGTCGTGACCCTGTCAGTGCTGCTGTCGCTGGGGTTTGGCGAGTTGCTCAAGCACCGCATTCAGCGCGATGCAGGCAGTTCCTTGCAGGTGGTCGCCGAAAACGCAGGCAAGCTTCTGGCCCTGGGCCTCATGCAGCGCAGCCTGGAGGCCGAGGTGATGGCCAGTGCCGAAGTGGTGTGGTCCAAGGGGCTCGACTCTGCCGAGGCCCAGCACATGCTGGCCCGCAGCCAGGCCATGCAGCCCACCAACATCTGGATCGGTGTGGCCGATGCGCAAGGCGTGGTGCGCAATGCCACACGCGGCCTGCTGGTGGGCCAGAGCGTGGCCCAGCGGCCCTGGTTTCAACACGGACTCGAAGGAGTGCATGTGGGCGACGTCCACCCCGCCAAGCTGCTGGAGTCCCTGCTGCCCCCCACCGCCACCGGCGAACCGCACCGGTTTGTGGACTTTGCAGCGCCCATACGCATCGGTCCCACCACGGTGGGCGTGCTGGGAATCCACGGCAGCTGGCAGTGGACACGCGAGGTACTGGAGAGTTTGACCCCTGCGTCATCCGATGAAAGCGCGCTGGAACTGTTCATCTTTGACCGTGAAGGCCAGTTGATTTTCGCGCCTGGCGGACAGACCGAGGTGATGCGGTCCGCCGGACAGCGACTGCCCGAGGACATCAGTGTCAACAACAACCGTGATGGCGACCGTACGCAGACCACCGTGGTGCGGTGGAGGGATGGCAAGCGCTACCTGACCGCCGCCACGCAGCTGCAACCGCGCAACGCGGCCAGCGATCTGGGCTGGCGCATCGTGGCACGCCAGCCTGTCGAATTGGCTTTCGCGGAGGCAGACAACACCGTGCAACTGGCACTGGTGATTGGCCTGACGGCCGCGCTGCTGGCATCCGCCCTGGCCTGGCTGGCCGCCCGGCGCCTGAGCGTGGACCTGTATGCCCTGGCCGACGCGGCCAGTGCGGTGGAGGCCGGGCTCCCCGGCAGCGACATTCCGACCATGCAAAGCAGCCGCGAGGTACAACAGCTGTCTCAGTCTCTGGGCCGCATGACGCACCGCCTGCTGGCCGCCCGCGAGGCGATGGAAGAAAAAGTGCGCCTGCGCACGCTGGAGCTGGAGGCCGCGAACCGCGCGCTGGACCTGCAGGCACGCACCGACGCCCTCACCGGGTTGCTGAACCGGCGCGGCTTCGAGACACAAATGGCCTTTGCGGTGGCGCTGGCGCGGCGCAGCAGCCGTCCGCTGAGCCTGATCACCGTGGACGTGGACCACTTCAAGCGGGTGAACGACACCTACGGGCATGAAGCCGGAGACGAGGTCCTGCGGCGCCTGGCACGCACGCTGGAGTCCCGCCTGCGTGGCTCTGATGTGGTGGCGCGACTGGGGGGAGAAGAGTTCGTGGCGTTGCTGCCCGACACCGACCTGGGGGGCGCCCAGTCCATTGCGCAGGCCCTTGTCACCGCCATGGCAGAGCAACAGAACCCGGTCGTGGGCACCATCACCGTCAGCGCAGGTGTCGCAACCATGCGCAGCGCAGACGACAACGGCGCCGCCATGCTGCGTCGGGGCGATGCAGCGCTCTACGAGGCCAAGGGCCAGGGACGCAACAGGGTCTGCGTGGAGGCGTGAGGGCTGCCCGAGCCCGCAGTGGCGCCGTCCCCCGGTGTTGCGGGCCGTGGCTCCGGGCTTTAGGCTTGCAGCACGGGTGCCTCAAAATACGGCTGCAGCTGGGCTGACAGCTCTTGCAGGCCAGCGTCCGGAGCGCCGGCCGCCAACGCCAATCGCTCCAGGGCATAGGGCCGGTGGCCCAGCATCATCGACATGTTCACGCAGTGGCCGTGTGCTGCCATGCGCAGCACAAAGGCATTGAGCAACTCACAGGGCCAGTAGGTGTGGTGTGCCTGGCAGTCGGCGTCGGCAGAATGCGGCGCAACGTCTGGGCGCCGGGGCGGCGGGATGACAGAAGGCGCAGGGGCTGGAGCGGGATCGGCCAGCGCTGGCGCCAGAGCGCGGATGGGCGCAAAGAACAAGGTTGAGGCGGCAGCGGACATCAGCATGGTGAAACTCCATCAGCCTCCATCTCCCGGGAGGCGTGTCACCGATGCTAGAAAACTTACCGATGCTTGCATTTCAGCCAAAGCGCATGGCGCGTGTAGGACACAACCCCTGCCACCGCCCGCCATGTGCGCCTGGTCAGGCCTTGGGCAGTGTCACGCCCACCTGGCCCTGGTACTTGCCGCCCCGGTCTCGGTAGCTGACCTCGCACACGTCGTCCTTGTCGCTCTCGAAGAACAGCACTTGTGCGCAGCCCTCGCCTGCGTAGATGCGCGCTGGCAGCGGCGTGGTGTTGCTGAACTCCAGCGTCACATAGCCTTCCCACTCGGGCTCGAACGGCGTCACGTTGACGATGATGCCGCAGCGGGCATAGGTGCTCTTGCCCAGGCAGATGGTGAGCACATTGCGCGGGATGCGGAAGTATTCGACCGTGCGGGCCAGCGCGAAGCTGTTGGGCGGGATGATGCAGCTGTCACCCTCGAAATCGACAAAGCTCTTTTCATCGAAGTTCTTCGGGTCCACCACCGTGCTGTGGATGTTGGTGAACACCTTGAATTCGGGCGCACAGCGGATGTCGTAGCCGTAGCTGCTGGTGCCGTAGCTGATGATCTTGCGGCCTTCGACCTCGCGAACCTGGCCGGGCTCGAAGGGCTCGATCATTCCGTGCTCGGCCGCCATGCGGCGGATCCATTTGTCGCTCTTGATGCTCATAGCAGAACTCCCTGCGCTGTGGCCCGCTCAGTGGTGGACTGCCGGGCGCTATTAAATACGTAGCTGTTAGCGCATGAATATCAAGCGCTAGAGCCGTATTTTGCTTGAGAAATCACCGTTTGCTGCACCACACGGTCGTCGCCGAGCACGATCAGCGCAAACAAAAGCTCATCGAGGTTGCGCGCCTGGCGGGTCTTGCGCGCCAAAAGCGGCGTGGCTGCGGGGTTCAGCACCACAAAATCGGCCTCGCAGCCCGGCTGCAGATTGCCGACCACACCCGCCAGGCCCAGCGCCCTGGCCGCGCCCGCCGTGTGTTGCCACCACAGTTGCTGGGGTGACAGACTCAGGCCCTGCTTGGTCTGGCCCTCACGCCCCACGTAGTACGCCGCCAGCATGGTGTGGAACGGGCTGAAGCTGGTGCCTCCGCCCACATCGCTGGCCAAGCCATAACCAAACCCCACGCGGTCGGCACCGGCGTAGTCGAAGAACCCGCTGCCCAGAAAGAGGTTGCTGGTGGGGCTGACCGCCGCCACCGCGCCGGTGTCGCGCATCAGCGCGCGGTCGTCGTCATCGAAGTGGATGCAGTGCGCATACACCGCACGTTCGCGCATCAGGCCAAAGTCGTCGTACACGCCCAGGTAGCTGCGCGCGGCGGGGAACAGCTCGCGCGCCCAACGGATCTCGTCGCGGTTCTCGGCCACGTGGGACTGGATCCACACATCGGGGTAGCGCGCAGCCAGCTCACCCGCGCCGCGCAATTGTTCATGCGTGCTGGTGGGCGCAAAACGCGGGGTGATGGCATACCCCAGGCGGTCCACGCCGTGCCAGCACTGGATCAGCGCCTCGGTGTCGAGGAGGCTCTGCTCGGTGTCGTCGCGAACGCCATCGGGCGAGTGGCGGTCCTGCAGCACCTTGCCGGTGATCAGGCGCATCCGCTGGCGCTGGGCCTCGGTGAACAGGGCATCCACCGACGCGGGGTGTGACGTCGAAAACGCCAGGGCTGTGGTCACGCCGTTGCGCAGCAGCTCGGCCACAAAAAATTCGGCCACCTGTGCGCTGTAGCCGGGGTCTACAAATCGGGATTCGTGGGGAAAGGTGTAGTTCTCCAGCCAGGGCAGCAGGCCATCGGCTGGCGAGCCGATCACGTCCGTCTGCGGGAAGTGGATGTGCATGTCCACAAACCCCGGCGCCAGGATGCGCCCCGGCAGATGCACCACAGGCTCCCCGGCAAATTGTGGCGCGAGAGTCTGCCAAGCGCCCGCCGCCAGCACACGCTGGCAGCCCTGAGCGTCAGGGCCAACGGCCAGCAGGCCATCTTCGTCATAGAGGGCGCTGCCGTCGTCGGCAAAACGCAAAAGAGCGGAACGGTAAACAGGCATGGCGCCAAGCTTAGCGGCAGGGGGCGCCGTTTGTATATGCAGCACCCCATAGTGGCTATGGGGTTCGGGGAGCGCCGACCAGTGAAAACGATGGGCGATATGCCCTGCAGGATCAGCGGGACACCTTGCCCACCACGCCTTCCACCAGCCAGTTCATCTGCAATATCTGGGCATCCGGCAGTGCCTGGCCAGCAGCAATGCGCTCCTGCCCTTCGTTGTCGCGCACCGGCACTTTGCCCGCACGGAAGGGCTGGAGCTTGCCCGCGCCCACGGCCTTCTGGGCATTCAGCACCTCCTGCTGGACGGCCGCTGGCACCCGGGTGCCAAAGTCACCGACGCGGATCATGCCCTCGCGCACGCCGCCCCACACATTGGCACTTTTCCAGGTGCCGTTTTGCACGGCGCGCACGCGCTCGGTGTAGTAGCTGCCCCACTGGTGCGTCACGGCCACGATCTGCGCGTCCGGGCCCGTCTTGCGCATGTCCGAGTGATAGGCCACGGCCATCTTGCCGCGCTCTTGCGCAGCCGCCATCACGGCAGTGGAGCCAGTATGGAAAGCAATCACATCCACGTCCTGGTTGAACAGTGCCATGGCGGCATCCCGCTCCTTGGGCGGGTCGAACCATACGTTGAGCCACACCACCTTGACAGTGGCCTTGGGGTTGACCGAGCGCATGCCCAGCGTGAAGGCGTTGATGCCCTGCAGCACTTCGGGGATGGGAAACCCGGCCACGAACCCTGCCACGCCGGTCTTGCTCATGCGGCCCGCAGCGATGCCCGCCAGGTAACGCCCCTCGTAGTAGCGCGCATTGGCGGCGGCCACATTGGGGGTGGTCTTGTAGCCGGTGATGGACTCGAACTTCACCTGCGGATAGTCCTGCGCCACCTTGAGCGTGGGCTCCATGTAGCCAAAGCTGGGGGTGAAGATGATCTGATGGCCGGTGGCGGCCAGGTCGCGGATCACGCGTTCTGCATCGGCGCCTTCGGCCACGTTCTCGACCAACGTGGTCTTCACCTGGCTGCCCAGCGCGGCCTCGACGGCCTTGCGGCCTTCGTCATGCTGGCGCGTCCAGCCTGCCTCGGTGATGGGTGAGACATAGACAAAACCGGCTTTGACGGGCTCGGCGACGCTGCCCTTGGCGGACGTGGTCTGGGAAAAAACGGGGGAGAAAAAACAGGCGGCCACGAGCGTGGCAGCGAGGTTTTTGTACATGGTGTTCCTCTACATGGCCCTGATGGAATGGACCGGAAGCACCGCAGGACGACGGTGCCACCGGGAAGGTCAGACTGTGCGAAAACTACATGAAGCGATGTTGCAAAGATTGTCGGAAAAAAAGCGCTTTCAAGCACGGGCGGAGCGCTGCAGCAGCGCACAGAGCCCCGCCATCAATTTCAATTCAGCCGCAGCGCCTGCGGGCCCGCGCCCAGGCGGAAAGCACCGACGACTTCGGCCAGGCGCGACGCCTGATCCTTCAGGCTTTCGGCGGCAGCGGTGGACTCTTCCACCAGGGCTGCATTTTGCTGGGTCATCTGGTCCAGCTGGGTCACCGCCACATTCACCTGGCCAATGCCCTGGCTCTGCTCCGAAGCGGCTGCGCTGATCTCGCCAATGATGTCGGTCACGCGGCGCACGGAACTCACGATCTCGCCCATGGTGGTGCCGGCGTTCTGCACCAGGGCAGCACCCGACTCAACCTTTTCCACGGACACGCCGATCAGCGTCTTGATTTCCTTGGCCGCCTGGGCCGAGCGCTGGGCCAGTGAGCGCACTTCGCTGGCCACCACGGCAAAGCCACGGCCCTGCTCGCCCGCACGGGCGGCTTCCACGGCGGCGTTGAGGGCCAGGATGTTGGTCTGGAACGCGATACCGTCGATGGTGCCGATGATGTCGGCAATCTTCTTGCTGCTGGTGTTGATCTCGTCCATGGTGGTCACCACCTGTGCCACCACATCGCCACCGCGCTGGGCCACCTGCGCCGCCGACACGGCCAGCTGGTTGGCCTGCACGGCCGAATCGGCGCTCTGGCGCACGGTGCTGGTCAGCTCTTCCATCGAGCTGGCGGTCTCCTGCAGGCTGCTGGCTGTCTGCTCAGTGCGCGCGCTCAGGTCCTGGTTGCCAATCGCGATCTGGGTGCTGGCGGTAGAGATGCTGTCCACCACGCCCCGCACTTGCTGCAGCGAACGGTGCAGCGCGCTGCGCATGGCATCCAGCGCGCGCAGCAGGTGGCCGGTTTCGTCATTGGCGTAGCTCGCCTGGGGGGCACCCGTCAGGTCCATGTTGGCGATGGTCTCTGCAATGGCCTCTGCCTTGCGCAGCGGGCGCGTGATGCTGGTGGTCAGCAGCCAGGCCAGCAAGGCGCCCAGCAGCAGCGACACGCCGGTGCAGATCTGCAGCAGCAGCGTGGTCTGGGCACGCAGCTCTTCGCTGCGCTTGCCGGCCGCATCGAGCTCGGCGCGCTGGCCATCCACCATCTGCTGCACACCCGCCAGATAGCTGCGGGAGGTGGGCTCAAACCGCTCGGTGAAAACCTTGTTGGCGTTCTCGGCATCGCCCGCCTGCTTGAACTTGCTCACTTCCTCGCGGGCCGCCAGGTAGTCCTTGCGCAGGTCTCCCACCTTGGCAAAAAGCTGCTTCTTCTCCGCCGTGTCCATCTTGGACTCGATGAATTTCTGCAGCTCGTTGGTATCACGGATCGACGCGGCCGTGGCGGGCGCAAAGTATGGGATCAGGCTCGCGTCGCTGCTCTTGGCAATGGCTGCCGCGCGCTGCACGCCCGATGTGGTGTGGCGCAGCCAGTCCGAGCCCGCGCGCTCGGTCTTGATGTTGTCGTTGACCATGGCGTCGATCTCCCTGCCCAGCTGGCTGAGCTTGACCACGGCCACCACGCTGCTGGCAAAAAACAGCGCCAGGATGAGGCCAAGCACCAGGGTCAGGCGCTTGCCAATGGAGATTTGACTGAGAAACATGGAAGGCTCCAAAAAAGGGGGCAACACGGCACCCGTGCACTCCACAAGGGAGCGCAGGGTAAGGGCCATGGTGGTGGATCACCCCTTGGGCCTGGGCCGGACGCAATTCGAACGAATACTTACTATTTTAAGGGTTTACCCAGATCATGCCCCTGCCGCACTGGCGACAGTCCCTCTGGCGCCATTTCCCCAGCCCACTGCGTGCGCTACCCGAAGCTCAGTAGTCGTGCTCCACGCACCGCTCGAACGCTTCCTTGAGCTTGTGCTCCCACACCCGCTTGTCAGCATTGCCTGCAAAGCTGGCTTCAAAACTGTTGAAAGCCAACTGGTAAGCATGTTTGGCCGTGAGCCCCGTGGCCGCAAACACCTGGGTGAAGTTCTCGTTGATGTAGCCACCAAAGTAGGCAGGGTCGTCCGAATTCACGGTGGCAGCCAGCCCGGCATCGAGCAGCTTGCCGAGGTTGTGGTCCGCAAGGTTGGGGAAGACGCACAGTTTCTGGTTGGACAGCGGGCACACCGTGAGCGCAATGCGGTCTTGCGCCAGGCGCTGCATCAGGGCAGCGTCGTGTACCGCCTGCACGCCATGGTCGATGCGCTCGACCTTGAGCACATCCAGCGCACTCCAGATGTAGGCGGGAGGACCCTCCTCCCCCGCATGGGCCACCAGGTGCAGGCCCAGCTCGCGGCAGCGGGCGAACACGCGGGCAAACTTCTCGGGCGGGTGCCCCAGTTCGCTGGAGTCCAGACCCACACCCACCATCTTGTCGAGCAGCGGCATGGCCTGCTCCAGCGTTTCGAACGCCGACTCCTCGCTCAGATGGCGCAGGAAGCACAGGATCAGCGTGGCGCTGATTCCGAGTTCGGCGCGGGCATCCTGGCAGGCACGGTGCAGACCGTTGATGACGGTCTCCATCGCCACGCCGCGTGCGGTATGGGTTTGCGGGTCGAAGAAGAGTTCGGTGTGCAGCACGTTGTCGCGCGCCGCACGACCCAGGTAAGCGCGCGCCATGTCGTAAAAATCCTGTTCATGCAGCAGCACACTCGCACCGGCGTAGTAGATGTCCAGAAAACTCTGCAGATTGGTGAATGCATAGGCGCTGCGCAAGGCGTCCACGCTGGCATAGGGCAGCGTCAGCCCATTGCGCTGCGCCAGCGCAAAGATCAGCTCGGGCTCCAGCGAGCCCTCGATGTGGATATGCAGCTCGGCCTTGGGCATGGCACGCAGCAGGCTGGGAAGGCGCTCGGCGGAGATGGGGGGGATCTTGAACATCAGCAGACTCCAAAGGTGATGCCACTCTGGCGCAGAAAGCGGCGATACGCAGATGATGCCTTGTCGGCAGCGGTATGCAACTCCGCGCGCAGGTCAAGCGGCAGGCACTGTGGCGTCTGCGACTCCAGCACGGGCTGGTCCTGCGTGAAGATGGTGTGCTGGAAGGCCTGCAGTTTCTCGTCCGGCGAATCGAAATCCGCCACGGCCAGCCGAAACCACACCCGGCTGCGCACCGGCGTCACCGGACAGATGAACAGCGCAATGGACTCGCGCCAGCCATCGACCGCCGTGGTGCCCGCCTCGGGCACCTTGGTCAGCACGGCCGCATAGGGCGCGGTGACTTCGTAGGTGTATTCGACCTGGGCGGCCGCCGTGGAATGCAGGTTGGATTGCGGTTGCCAGGCCTTGCAGCCCGTGGCCAGGAGGCCCGTGGGCGTGGGCTCCACGCGGTAATCGTCGATGGCCGTCGCCTCACGGCTGCCGAGCCAGCCTTCGTGCACAAAGCCGAAATGCGACATGTCCAGAAAGTTCTCGACGATGCGCGGCGCGCTGGCCGCCACGTCGTAGGGACCGCAGTTGAGCTTGCGCAGGCGAGCATCCCCCTCCGCCGCAAACACAGGCAGTCCCTGCTCGCCTGGTGCGATGCGCACCCACACAAGGCCATAGGCTTCCTGCACCTCGAAATGGCGGGCGCAGTGCGTGGCCGGGGGCACAAAGGTAGGCAGTGCAGGCACGTGCGTGCATTGCCCACCGGCCGCAAACTGCCAGCCATGGTAGGGGCACTCCAACTGGCCCTGGGGCGTCACGCGGCCCAGCGACAGGCGGGCGCCCCGGTGCGGGCACTGGTCGGCCAGCGCGAGCACGGCGCCTTCGCTGTCGCGCCACAACACCACGGCTTGTTCCAGCAACTGCACGGCCAGTGGTGCCTGCGCCGCTACGGCTTCTGACAGTGCCACCGGGTGCCACAACGTAGATTCCACCATCGTCCTTGCTCCTTAGAACCTGTTCAAAGTCTTTTTGGAGATTGCATTGGAGTGCAATCGGGATGAGTGGATGCTTCGGATGCGCCGCGTGGGCTCATGCCCATGCAAGCAGCCGGGGCGTCCAATCGCCCGATTTCACTCCAACCCTTCGGGCAAGTGCCTTGCCGGGCGGTCTGCGGCGTTGCGGGGCTTGCCAATAGCACGGGCTATTGGCTGCGCACCGCGCCTGGCATCCCATCCCGGCAAGGGACTTGTGCGACTCCAAAAAGACTTTGAACAGGTTCTTAATGCTGCAGGCCGCAAACGCGCCTGCAAAACAAAAGGGCCACCCCAGGGCGGCCCTTTGTCACAGCAGCTCGCAAGAACTGCCGATGAACGCGGTGCGAATTACTTCTTGTCGCCGCCAGGGATCTTGCCTTCCACGCCCTTGACGTAGAAGTTGATGCCGCCCAGGAACTTGTCGTCAGCCACAGCGTCCTTTTCCAGCACGGGCTTGCCGTCCTGACCCACGATGGGGCCCTTCCAGATGCTGAAGCTGCCGTCGGCCAGGCCCTTCTTCACGGCTTCGACCTTGGCCTTGGTGTCAGCAGGCACGTCTTCAGCGATGGAGACGATGTCGATAGCGCCTTCCTTCACACCCCACCAGCTTTGGCCCGAAGCCCAGGTGCCGTCCAGCACGTCCTTGGTGGCCTTGACGTAGTACGGGCCCCAGTTGATCACCGCCGATGCCAGGTGGGCCTTGGGGCCGTAGGCGGTCATGTCGCTGTCCCAGCCGAAGGCGCGCTTGCCCTTTTCCTGGGCGGTCTTGAGCACGGCGGGAGAGTCGGTGTTCTGGAACAGGATGTCCGCGCCGCCGTTGATCAGGCTGGTCGCAGCTTCGGTTTCCTTCGGTGGGCTGAACCATTCATTCACCCACACCACCTTGGTCTTGATCTTGGGATTGACCGACTGCGCACCCAGCGTGAAGCTGTTGATGTTGCGGATCACCTCAGGGATCGGCACCGAGCCCACCACGCCCAGCGTGTTGGACTTGGTCATGGCACCAGCGATGATGCCGGCCATATACGCGCCTTCGTAGGTGCGGCTGTCGTAGGTGCGCAGGTTTTCGGCGGTCTTGTAGCCGGTGGCGTGTTCGAACTTCACACCCTTGTTGTCTTCCGCGACCTTGAGCATGGACTCCATGTAGCCGAAGGTGGTGCCGAAGATCAACTTGTTGCCCTGGCCGGCCAGGTCGCGCAGCACGCGCTCTGCGTCAGCAGACTCGGGCACGCTTTCCACAAAGCTCGTCACGACCTTGTCGCCAAATTCCTTCTCGATGGCCTTGCGACCGTTGTCGTGCGCGAACGACCAGCCGCCGTCGCCCACCGGGCCGACATAGGCAAACGCGATCTTCAGTGGCTCGGGCTTGGGTGCCGGTGCTTCTGCGGCAGGGGCCGGTGCAGGCGCAGGGGCCGGTGCCGGTTCTTCCTTCTTGCCACAGCCCACCAGGGCAGCAGCAGCCACAGCGGAGAGCGCTGCCACCTTGAGCAGGGAGCGTTTCTGCAGATCAGTCATGTCGGTTTCCTTATCGAAGAAGTAGGACTTGCAAAGGTTGGGGGACGAAAACAATGATTATGGTGCGATCTACCGCAGGGTAACCAGATTTTCCGGTGGGCTAGCCCTTTCAGGAGCCCGGATAAAACGGTTTGCCCAGCGATGCCGGCATGTTGATGCGGATCCACGCCGGATTGCGCGAGATCAGCGCCAGCACCACGATGGTGGCCACATACGGCAGCATGCTCAGCAACTGACTGGCCACCTGCACGCCCGTGGCCTGCAAATGGAACTGCAGCATGGTCACGCCGCCGAACAGATAAGCACCAAGCAACACCCGTGCCGGGCGCCAGGTGGCAAAGGTGGTGAGCGCCAGGGCAATCCAGCCGCGCCCGGCCACCATGCCCTCGACCCACAGCGGGGTGTAGACAGTGGAGATGTAAGCCCCGGCCAGCCCGCACAGCGCCCCGCCCACCACCACGGCCGCCAGCCGGATGCGCCGCACCGGGTAGCCCAACGCATGGGCTGACTCAGGCGATTCGCCCACCGACCGCAGCACCAGCCCGGCGCGGGAGCGGTACAGAAACCAGATCAACCCCGCCACCAGCAGCATGGTGAGATACACCAGCGGGTGCTGCTGGAACAGCGCTGGCCCGAGGAGCGGCACATCGCCCAGCACGGGAATGGCGTACTTGGGCAGCTCGGGCAGCTTGGCCTGCACATAGCTGATGCCCGCAAACGCGGAGAAGCCCACGCCGAACAGACTGAGCGCAAGCCCCGTGGCGTACTGGTTGGTGTTGAGCCAGATCACCAGCACACCAAAGATGGCGGCCAGCACGGCACCTGCCGCCATGCCTGCCGCAAAGCCCAGCCAGGTGTTGCCCGTGTGCACCACGGTGGCAAAGCCGGCAATGGCGGCGCAGAGCATCATGCCCTCGGCCCCCAGGTTGACGATGCCCGCCTTTTCGTTGATGAGCAGGCCCAGGGCCGCAATGGCCAGCACGGTGCCCGCACTGAGCGTGGCGCCGATGAGCAGTGCATAAGACTCCATCAGACACCTCCTTTCTTGCTGCCGACCCAGCGGATGCGGTAGGCAATCAGCGTGTCACAGGCCAGCAGCGTGAACAGCAGCAGGCCCTGGAACACACCGGTGAGCGACTTGGGCAGGCCCAGGCGCGACTGCGCGAGTTCACCGCCGATGTAGAACATGCTCATGAGGACGGCCGAGAGGATCATGCCCACCGGGTGCAACCGCCCCACAAAGGCCACGATGATGGCCGCGAAGCCGTAGCCCGCAGGCACATAGGGCGTGAGCTGGCCGATGGGCCCTGCCACCTCCAGCGCGCCCGCCAGGCCAGCGGCGCCGCCCGAGATCAGCAGCGCCGTCCACAGCGCGCGGCGCGACGAAAAGCCCGCATAACGCGCCGCCGCCGGTGCCAGCCCGCCCACCTGCTGTGCAAAGCCCGCCCGCGTGCGGAACAGGAACACCCACAAGGCCCCAGCGCCTGCGAGCGCCAGCAGCAACCCGATGGACACGCGCGAGCCCTGCATCAGGCGCGGGATCTGCGTGACCTTCTCGAACGTCTTGGTCTGCGGAAAGTTGTAGCCCATCGGGTCCTTCCACGGGCCATAGACCAGATAGCCCAGCACCAGCGTGGCCACATAAACCAACATCAGACTCACCAGGATTTCGTTGGCGTTGAACTTGTCGCGCAGCAGCGCCGTGAGCCCCGCCCAGGCCATGCCGCCCAGCACCCCGGCGAGCAGGATGGCGGGCACGATCCAGGGGCCCGTGGTCTTGTCGGCCAGCAGCGCCACGCCACCCGCCACCACGGCGCCGATCACAAACTGGCCTTCGGCACCGATGTTCCACACGTTGGAGCGGAAACACACGGCCAGCCCCAGCGCAATCAGCAACAGTGGCGTGGCCTTGACCATGAGCTCGCCAATGGCGTACTGCGTCTTGATCGGCTCCCAGAAGAACACCTGCAGCCCGCGCACCGGGTCTTTGCCCAGCGCAATGAACAAGGCCACACCGATCAGCACGGTAAAGGCCAGCGCCAGCAGGGGCGAGCCGTAGGTCCAGAGCTTGGAAGCCTGGGGGCGTGGTTCCAGCTTAAGCATGCTGCACCTCCGCTGCCTTGGCCTGTTGTGCGAGGTGCGCTTGGACATCGGCATGCCACAGCCCGCTCATCCATTCACCGATGCGTTCCACCGTGGCCTCGGCGCGTGGCACGGAAGGCGACATATGCCCCTTGGCCACCACGTGCAGCCGGTCGCAGATTTCAAACAATTCGTCCAGCTCCTCACTCACCACCAGCACGGCGCAGCCTGCGTCACGCAGGGCCAGGATGGAGCCCCGGATCTGTGCGGCGGCGCCCACATCCACGCCCCAGGTGGGCTGCGAGACGATGAGCAGCTTGGGGTTGGCGTCAATCTCGCGCCCCACGATGAACTTCTGCAGGTTGCCACCCGACAGCGACTTGGCCGCTGCGTTGGGTCCACCCGCCTTCACATTGAAGCGCCGGATGATGTCCTCGGCATGTTTTTGCAGCGCACCCACCTTGATCCAGCCACTGCCGCCGACCGAATTGGTGCGGGTGAGCAGCAGGTTGTGCGCCAGCCCCATGGTGGGCACGGCGCCCCGGCCCAAGCGCTCTTCGGGCACAAAATGCAGGCCCAGCGCACGGCGCTCGCCGGGACCCATGCGGCCCGCGTTCTGGCCGGACACCTGGATGCAGGCCGCGTCAGCCCGCTGGTCTTCGCCCGACAACGCGTAGAGCAGCTCTTTTTGCCCGTTGCCCGACACTCCGGCAATGCCCACCACCTCGCCCGCCTTGACCTCGAACTGCAGGTCGATCAGGTCCACGCCGAACTGGTCGGCTCGCGGCAGCGACAAGCCCTGCACGCGCAGCACCGTGGCGCCGGTCTGCACGGCGCGGTGTTCCAGCGCCGGCGGCTCGGCGCCGATCATCAGCCGCGACAGCGATGCATTGGATTCCTCGGCCGGGTTGCACACACCCGTCACCTTGCCGCCGCGCAGCACGGTGCAGGCGGTGCACAGCGCGCGGATTTCGTGCAGCTTGTGGCTGATGTAGAGGATGCTGCAGCCCTCGCTGGCCAGCTTGCGCAGCACCACGAAGAGCTTTTCTACGGCCTGGGGCGTGAGCACCGAAGTGGGTTCGTCCAGGATCAGCACCTTGGGATTGGTGAGCAGCGCGCGGATGATTTCTACCCGCTGCATTTCGCCCACGCTCAACGTGTGCACGGGGCGCAGGGGGTCGATGTCCAGGCCGTATTCGGCGGCCTTGGCGGTGATGCGGCCGGTCACTTCGGCCAACGTCAGGCTCTTGTCCAGGCCCAGCCACACGTTCTCGGCCACCGTGAGGGTGTCGAACAGGCTGAAATGCTGGAACACCATGGCAATGCCCAGGGCCCGCGCTTCTTGCGGGTTGCGCACCTGCACGGCCTGGCCGTTGAAGAACACGCTGCCTTCATCGGGCTTGACCGAGCCGTAGATGATTTTCATCAGCGTGGACTTGCCCGCGCCGTTTTCGCCCAGCACGGCGTGGATTTCACCCGGCAGCACCGTGAGCGACACGCCGCTGTTGGCCACCACGGCCGGGTAGCGCTTGGTGATGCCCACCAGCTGCAGCCGTGGCGGCGCCGCACCAGGCGCTGAAGGATTGGGGGGAGAACTCATGCGGGGATTGTCTCTCAGTTTTACAACTTGTTATAAGAATGAAAATACCTCATGGCGCTTGTTCAGCATGCTCAAGCAGCTATTCTTTTCGTAGCGAAGCAGCCACGGTTTTCACGCAATCTCGCAGCCAGGCGGCCGCCGCCGAGTGGTGCGTGCGGGCATGCCACAACTGGTAATACATGAGCCGGGGAAAGGGCACCGGGCACGGCAGGATGGCCAGGGGCAGCTGGTCCACATACCGCTCGCAGTACTGGCGGCCCGTGGTCAGCACAAGCAAGCTCGATGCCACGATGCTGGGGATGAGGCTGAAATGCGCGCAGCGCGCCGTGATGTGGCGCTGCATGCCCAGGCTGTCCAGGTGGGCGTCGATCACGCCCCGCGCGCCAGGGTGGGTGGGCGTGGGGGCGATGTGCTCGGCGGCCAGCCAGCTCTCCACGTCCCAGCCGCGCCGCACGGCAGGGTGGTCCTTGCCGACCAGGCACACCACCTCGTCGCCAAACAGGCGGCCCATGTGCAGGTCGTCCGGCGGCTGGGGCCAGTTGCCGATCACCACGTCCACGTCGCCCTGCGCCAAGTGCGCGTGGTAGTGCGCGTCGGCCGACAGGGGCAGGATCTCGATCGGACACAGGGGCGCCTCGACCTTGATGCGGGCCACGAGCTGGGGCAGAAAGAGTGGGTCGAGGTAGTCGCTGGCCGCCACGCGGAAGGTGCGGGTGGCCGTGCGCGGATCAAACCCGCGCGCGTCCGAAAACAGTGCCTCGGCCGCCCGCAAAATGGCGCCTGCAGGCTCCACCATGCGCAGTGCGGCGTCGGTGGGCATCATGCTGGCGCCGGAGCGCACCAGCAGCGGGTCGCCCGACAGGTCGCGCAGCCTTTTCAACGCAGCCGACACCGCCGGCTGGTGCATGCCCAGGCGGACGGCGGCCCTCGATACGCTGCGTTCTGTGAGCACGGTGTGCAAGACCCTTATGAGATGGAGGTCTATCTTGTCGAAAAGGGCGTGGTCTCTCATAGCGGTGGGGGCATGGGTGCCATAAGCTTGCGCATATGCCGGTAACGGTACTGCGTTCTACCCTCTGCTGAACCTTTCCATCAAAGATCGAAGTGGCGTTTGTCATGACAACAAGACCCTTGCAATTCCTGCGCCGAGGCCAGCCCGTGGCGCTGGGCAATGTACCACCCGACCGCACTCTGCTGGAGGTGCTGCGCGAAGACCTGGGCAACACCGGCACCAAGGAGGGCTGCGGCGAAGGCGACTGTGGCGCCTGCACCGTGGTACTGGGCGAAGAACGCGATGGCCAGCTGCACTACAGCGCCGTGAACAGCTGCATCCGCCTGGCCCATTCGGTGGACGGTATGGCGCTGTGGACCGTGGAGGACCTGGCCGAAGACCCGCTGATCCAGCCGGTGGGCGACGCCCCCGCTGCGGCGCGGCAAGCGATCACCTTGCACCCTGCCCAAGAGGCCATGGTTCAGTGCCACGGGTCGCAGTGCGGGTTCTGCACCCCCGGTTTTGTCATGAGCCTGTTCGGCATGTACCAAAGGCACATTGCCCCCACGCTCCCCACTGCGTGTGGTTCGCTGCCCCCATCCGGGGAAGGCCCCCCGGACTCCCGTGCGCCCGGGGCCCTCGCGCCTAGGGGCGGCCCGTCGGCGCTCGACCACGTCCGCCACGGCCAACCCATCACCCGCGAACTGGCGCAGGAAGAACTCTCGGGCAACCTGTGCCGCTGCACTGGCTACCGCCCCATCCTTGATGCCGCCCAGCAGATGGCATCGCTGCCCGGCATGGCGGTCAACGAGGCTGAAGTGCTACAAAAATTGAAGCTGCTTCGGCATGGTGCACTAGCGCAAGCGGCCGATTCGGCGTATATCGCGCCCTCCACCCTCCCAGAACTGCTCGCAGCCCGCGCCGCCCACCCGGGCGCCCAGGTGGTGGCGGGCTGTACCGACGTGGGGCTGTGGGTGACCAAGCAGCACAAGCAGTACACCCAGGTGCTGGACGTGACCCGCGCGGCCGAGTTGCGGCAGGTGGCACAGCACCCCGACGCCATCCACATCGGCGCTGCCGTCACGCTGACCGACGCGTTTGCAGCCCTCACCGCACAGTGGCCGCAGTTGCATCGATTTGCCACACGGTTTGCGGGGCTGCCCGTGCGCAACTCGGGCACGCTGGGCGGCAACGTGGCCAACGGCTCGCCCATTGGCGACTCCATGCCACTCTTGATCGCCCTGCGCGCCCAGGTGGTACTGGCAAGCCAGGCCCGGGGCGAGCGCCAGCTGCCGCTGGAAGACCTGTACACCGGCTACCGGCAAAACGTGATGGCGGCCGATGAGCTGCTGGTGCGCATCGTGGTGCCCCGCCCTTCTGCCCAAGAACAGCTGCGGGCATACAAGATTTCGAAGCGCTTTGACGACGACATCTCAGCCGTCTGCCTGGTGCTCAACCTCGACATCGCAGGCGGCACCGTGCAGCGCGCCAGCATCGGCGCAGGCGGCGTGGCTGCCACACCGGCCCGTGCGCGGCAGACCGAAGCCGCGCTGACCGGCCAGCCCTGGACCGAGGCCACCGCGCAGCGTGCCGCTGCGGTGCTGCAGGCCGAGTTCAGCCCCATCTCCGACATGCGCGCCAGCGGTGCCTACCGCCGCCAGGTGCTGGGCAGCCTGCTGCAGCGCTACTGGCTGGAGAGCCAGGGCCAACCCTCGGTCAGCCTGGACACCTTGACGCTGGAGGCCGCCGTATGAACGCCCCACACACCATCGCAGAGACCGCCCTGCCCGCGCCCACCCGCGCCGCCATGGGCCAGTCGCACATCCACGAAAGCGCCCGCGCCCAGGTGGCGGGCGCCGCGCACTACATCGACGACCTGCCGGAGGTGAAGGGCACGCTGTACGCAGCGCCCATCCTCTCCACCGTGGCCCACGGCACCCTGAACGGGGTGGATGCCACCGCCGCCCTCGCGCTGCCCGGCGTGCGCGGCGTGGTGCTGGCCAGCGACGTGCCCGGCGACAAGATCCTGGCCGCGTTCGGGCACGACGAGCCCGTGTTTGCGCTGGACAGTGTGCAGTTCGTCGGCCAGGTGATCGGCCTGGTGGTGGCCGACTCGGTCATGCAGGCGCGCCGCGCGGTGCGGGCCGTGAAGCTCGACATCACCCCCCTGCCCGCCGTGCTGACGGTGCAGGACGCGCTGAAGGCGCAAAGCTATGTGCTGCCGCCGGTGTTTGTGCGCCGGGGCGATGCGGCCACCGGCCTCGCGCAATCGGCGCACCGCATGCAGGGAGCGTTTGAAGTCGGCGGCCAGGAGCATTTCTATCTGGAAGGCCAGATCGCCTACGCCATGCCGCTGGAGCAAAAACAGTGGTGGATTTACTCCAGCACGCAGCACCCCGGCGAGGTGCAGCACTGGGTGGCGCACGCGCTGGGCATCGACAACCACGCGGTCAAGGTGGAATGCCGCCGCATGGGTGGTGGCTTTGGCGGCAAGGAGACCCAGGCCGGGCACCTGGCTGTGTGGGCCGCCGTGGCCGCGAACAAGCTGGGCCGCCCCATCAAGCTGCGGCTGGACCGGGACGAGGACTTCATGGTCACCGGCAAGCGCCACCCGTTTGCGTACGAGTACGACGTGGGCTTTGACGGCACGGGCCGCATCACGGGCCTGAAGCTCCAGATGGCCGCCAACTGCGGCTTCAGCGCCGACCTGTCGGGCCCCGTGGCCGACCGCGCGGTGTTCCATGCCGACAACGCGTATTACCTGAGCGATGTCGAGATCGCGTCGTACCGCTGCAAGACGAACACGCAGAGCCACACCGCCTTCCGCGGCTTTGGCGGCCCGCAGGGCGTGATCGTGATCGAGGCCATCCTGGGCGACATCGCGCGTGCGCTGGGCCTGGACGCACAGGACGTGCGCCTGGCCAACCTGTACGGCAAGGACGCGAGCACGGGCCGCCACGTCACCCACTACCAGATGGCGGTGGAAGACAACATCCTGCACGAACTGCTGCCCACGCTGGAGCAGACCTCGCACTACCGCCAACGCCAGGCCGAGATTGCGGACTGGAACGCGCACAACACCGTCATCAAGCGCGGCATGGCCATCACGCCCGTCAAGTTCGGCATCAGCTTCACGGCGACGCTGTTCAACCAGGCGGGCGCGCTGGTGCACGTGTACACCGATGGCAGCGTGCAGGTAAACCATGGCGGCACCGAAATGGGCCAGGGCCTGCACACCAAGGTGGCGCAGATCGTGGCCGACGAGCTGGGCGTGCCCCTGCACCGCGTGCTGGTGACGGCCAGCGACACCAGCAAGGTGCCCAACGCCAGCGCCACTGCGGCCAGCAGCGGCACCGACCTGAACGGCCGCGCCGCCCAATATGCCGCGCGCAACGTGCGCGACAACCTGGCCTCGTTCGTGTGTGGGCTGGACGGCTGCGGCGCAGGCGCGATCCGGTTTGCAGGCGGCCAGGTGATCTCGCCCAAGACGGTGCGCAGTTTTGAAGAGGTGGTGCAGACCGCGTACGCCAACCGCATCCAGTTGTGGAGCGACGGCTTTTACCGCACACCCAAGATCCACTACGACAAGACCACCCTCACCGGGCGCCCGTTCTACTACTTTGCCTACGGCGCCGCCTGCACCGAGGTGGCCATCGACACCCTGACCGGCGAGAGCCGCGTGCTGAAGGTGGACATCCTTCACGACGTGGGCCACAGCATCAATCCGGCCATCGACATCGGCCAGATCGAGGGCGGTTTTGTGCAGGGCATGGGCTGGCTGACGACCGAGCAGCTGGTGTGGAACGACAAGGGCACCCTCGCCACCCACGCGCCCAGCACCTACAAGATTCCCGCCACGGGCGACATTCCGGCGCACTTCAACGTCCACCTGTGGCCCGAGGCGAATCGGGAGGACAACGTGGGAGGCAGCAAGGCGGTGGGGGAGCCGCCGTTCATGCTGGCGATCAGCGTGTACGAGGCGCTGCGCAATGCGGTGGCAGCGGGGCGTAGCGGCGTGGATGCTGCGGCGCCAGTGGTGTTGACGGCGCCGGCGACTGCGGAGAATGTGCTGAAGGCGTTGGGGCGGTTGGGAAGTGACGTTTTTGGCTTCTGGCGGTAATGGGATATGGGTTGGTAGCTATTGATTTTGTAGTGTTTGGTTGTGTGCGCTGACTGAGTCGCATGCCTTTGTTAAGGGCGGAGGCCGGGAGTCGCCCGGCAGGCGAGGCACTTTTCTTTGCTTCGCCAAAGAAAAGTGCCCAAAAGAAAGGCGACCCCGCTGTCTGCGTCCCCTGCGCTGACGCTACGGGGCAACCTGCGGTGCTCGGGTTTGGCGGGGGTCTCGCTCAACTCGCGCCGCTGCGCGTCGCTCAGACACACGCGAGCCCTGATCCGCCAAACCCTGCGCTCCTCGGCGCATCCACAGGGGCACTGGGGGCAGAACTTCCACACGGGCCATTGCTTCGCTCGGCCCAGGCTGCGCAGCGCGTGGCGCTTGCGCCCGCGAGGTGGGGCCGAGCGCAGCAATGGCCCGTTCGGCTGTTCGGCTGTTCGGCTGTTCGGCTGTTCGGCTGCTTGGCTGCTTGGCTGCTTGGCTGTTTGGATGTTCGGCTGTCCACCCCCCTGCTGGCTGCGCCTGCGGCGGGGCGGTTGCGGGGTGAGCATGGGCGTCGGAGCGCCCATGCTTCGTGAACTGACTCGCCGTGGCTGTCTGAGCGGCGCGCGGCAGCGCAAAGCGAGTTCCACGGCGCACCTCGCAGCCGCCCCGCCGCAGGTTTGCCCCTTCGCAACGCGAAGGGGTCGCAGACTGGGGGGCGCCTTTTCTTTGGTGACTTTCTTTTGGCGAAGCAAAAGAAAGTTACTCGCACGCCGGGCGACTCCCGGCCTCCGCCCTCAACACAGGCAAGCAGCCCAATCAGCACAATGACCAGACACTACAAAATCAATAGCTACCAGCCTATATCCCACTAGCGCATCCAGCCCAAAAGCCCTCAAACAGGCCCCAAAGCCATCCGCCCCGAAGAAGTCACCGACGCATCCCTCGCATGCCGCGTCTCCACCCGGTTGCGCCCCGCCCGCTTGGCGTCATAACAAGCCATGTCCGCCGCATACAACACCGACGGCACATCCTGCAAGCTGGCGTCCAGCACCACCAGCCCAATGCTCACCCCCAGCGTAAAACTGCGCCCCTGGTACGACGGCTCCCACGCACGCACCGCTGCACGCAACTGCTCGGCCACGGCCTGGCCGCGTGCCAGAGCGCAGCCGGGCAGCACCACCGCAAACTCGTCCCCCCCCAGGCGCGCCGCCCAGCCGATCTGGCGCACATGGGACGCCAGCAGCCGGGCCACGTGGCGCAGCACATCGTCGCCCGCGTCATGGCCCGCAATGTCGTTGACCACGGTGAAATGGTCCAGGTCGAGGAACAGCACCACGCCGTCGCCCTGGGTCTCACCGCCCTCCTCATCGGCGGCGGGTGCCACAGGGCGCTGACGGGCCGACCGCTCCGCCATCAGCTGACCCAGGCGCTCGTCAAACGCGGCGCGGTTGTACAGCTGCGTCAGCGCGTCGTGCGCGCGGCCCCAGGACTGCTGCACCTGGGCCTCGCGCGCGGCGGTGATGTCTTCCAGAATCCACACGGTGCCACCGTGCACCTCCTCGGGGCGCACACCCTGGCCCTGCACGCGGGCCCACACGGGGGTGCCGTCCTTGCGCAAAAAGCAGACATCGCCGTCGAACGCGCCGTGCGCCGCCACCTCGGCGCGCACACGATCGCCCACCTGGGCATAGTCGGCGTCGCTGGCGTACAGGATGCGCGCGGGGCGGCCCTGCAGCTCGTGCGCGCTGTAGCCCAGCATCACGCAGGCCTGGTGGCTCACCACCTCCAGCATGCCGTGGCGGGTGATGACGATGCCCACCGGGGCGCTGTCCAGCACGGCCTGGAACTGGCCGACCACCGTGTCCTTGCGCGACTGCTGCAGGCTGCCCTGCTGCACCAGACCCTGGAACACTCGCACCAGTTCGCCCACCTCGCCGCCTGCGCGGGGCCAATGCACATCTTGCGCAGGCTGCTGGCGCGCGCTGGTCCTGAGCAACTGGCGCGCCTTGAAGGTCAGCTGCGCCAGCGGCTGGGCCATCCAGCCCATCAGCGCCACCGCCAGCAGCATGCACAGCACCATGCTGGCCACCGCCAGCCACCAGGCTTCGCGCTGGGCGCCGCGCAGCGGTGCCAGCAGCGCCTGCGACTGGCTCACGCGCGCCACGATCCACTGCGGCAGCGGCATGCCCGCCATGCTCACGATGTGGTCGGACTGCACATGGGTCATGCCCCGCCCCACCACCGGCTGGGCCTGGCTTTGCCAGCGCGTGTACACCGGGGCCAGGCCCACTTCATCACGCACCTGGCCCAGCACGCGGGTGGGGTCGGAGTGCGACAGGATGGTGCCGTCGCGGGTGAAGACGATGAGCTGCGAGTCATCGCGGGCGGGCAGCGTCATCGACGGTGGCAGCAGGCTTTGGGATTGCAGGCGCAACGCCCCTGCCACCACGCCCACCACCGTGCCGTCTTCGCGGTGCAACGGCATGGTGAACATGACCCGCGCCTCGCCCCGGCGGCCGGCGATCAGCTCGGACACCAGGGGCTTGCCATCGACCAGGGTGCGGCGCAGGGCATCGCGTTCGGTGGGGTCCAGGTCCGCGGCCTTTTCGATCTGACCGGCGCGCAAATTCAGGCGCAGTTCGCCGTTGTCGCGGGCGACCTGCATGGTGTCGAAGAACTGCACCGCAGGCAGGCCCTGCTGCAGCAGCCATTCCAGCGACGAGGGTGACTCCAGCATCGCCGGTGTGATGCCTGCGGCCACGGTGCGCAGCACCTTCTGGCTTTGTTCGATCTTGCTGGCCAGCAACCGGGCCACCACCTCGACCTCGTCGGTCTGCTGGCTCACCACCCGGCGCATGGCCTCCTGCCCGGAGGCCCGTGTCACCAGCCAGGCGGCCACCGCCCCCGAAAGCGCCACCGCCAGCGCCGCCACCAGCATCAGCCGCAGCACCAGGGCGCCGGGCACCAGCCAGCCCGGATCAAGGTCCGGGGCTGCCTTGGGGCCGGGCGGCGGCGTCATGGACGCTTCCCCCCTGCAGGCTGATGGGCACACTCAAAGTTCGGCATGGGGACGGGTCATGGCAGACATGTCCCAACAAATATACGCAGGGCCTGTGCCCGGGGGCTTGGGTGGAACCCTTGGGTAAAGCCAAGGAAAAACCCTGAGCCCGTCGGGGTGCGGGAAGGGAACGGGAAGGGTGTGTGGAGGGATGAAAGCGGACTGCGGCAAGGGCCCTGCAGCGTGGTGCCAGCTCCCATAGCCAGGCAGAACGTGCCACCAGCCAAAGGCGCATCACCCCGGGGTGCGGGGCTTGTCAGCAAATGCAACGCAAGGGCAGTCCGTGGCTGCCGGCTGGCGCAACCCGACAGTCGCTGCAGGGCGTCGAGAGCGCGGTGTCAAGAACGCTGTGTCAGCAGCCCGCCATCGACTGCAATGCCCGTGGTTGGGGTAGCGCCAGCACATTGCCGGTGCCGTGGATCAGGCCCAGCTCGCGCAGGTGGCGCAGCACGCGCGAGAAGGTTTCGGGCGCAATGCCCAGCTGCGCCGCAATCAGGCGTTTGCGCTGGTGCAGGGTGACCTGCATGGCACCGCTGTGGTCGGGCTGGGCGTGGTTCAGCAGCCACTGCGCGCAGCGCGATTCGGCGTCCTGTGCCAGGCGGCTCACGGCCAGCTCGGACTGCTGCCGGTAGCCCTGCGCCATGTCCAGCAGCAGCCCGCGCGCGCCCGCAGGCATGGCGGCCAGGCTGCGGCGAAACTCTTCGATGGGGATGCGCCGCACATGCACGCGCGTGTCGGCCACCATGTCCACCGGTAGCGGCAGGCCCATCAGGGCCGACGCGGCGTCGAGCCAGAACGGCCCCTCGACGGCACCGAGCTGGTGGCGCAGGAAACCGTCGTCCAGCACACCGCGCAGCACACGGCCGTTTTCGAGGTGCAGCACCGTCGTCAGCACCTCATTGCGCCTGCGCAGCACTTCGCCGGGGGCGATCACCTCGGTGTCAGCGGGCAGAGAAAAAAGGGTAGATGGCAGCATGGAAGCCACTGTGCCGTGCGGCTGCGCCCGTGGCATTGAGCCACATCAAAGCCGCACCATGTCGCCCGCCCCGCGCGCCCCAGGTTTGCGCCAAAACACACGAAAACTGCGCCAGCAACGTGCATGGGTGCGCCCTGACCCGGCCAAAAAGTATGTAAACAGGTGTTGCACTAGGGCATGGAACTTGCGATGCCCCAACGGCGGGCCCCGCCCTGCACCACGGTGCAACAGGGGCCGCGTCTCCCCTTGCACCCGCCGGACCTCCGGCGCTTTCATCCCCAGGAATCACTCCATGAAAAAAAACCTGATTGCACTGTCTCTATCGCTCGGTGGCGCCCTGCTGTGCTCCACCGGCGCCCAGGCCCAGAGCTCCGTCCAGCTGATGGGCTTGACCGATGTGTTTGTGGGCTCCATGAAAAACGCCGGTGACGCCGGCAGCAGCAAGGTGGTCAACAGCGGCGGCATGACCACGTCGTGGTTCGGATTCAAGGGCACCGAAGACCTGGGCGGCGGGCTCAAGGCCAACTTTGCGCTCACCTCCTTCATCAAGGTGGACAGCGGCATCCAGGGCCGATTTGCCAACGACACGTTCTTCTCGCGCGATGCCAACGTGGGCCTGAGCGACAGCTGGGGCACCGTGACCGTGGGGCGCGGTCTGGCGCCCAACTTCCTGCCGTCCATCCTGTCGAACCCGCTGGGCGACTCGTTCACCTTTGCACCGCTGATCCTGCACATGAACGTGCCTCTGTTCAACGGCACGGGCTGGGGTTCGACCACGCCGTCCGACACCGGCTGGTCCAACGAAATCATCTACAGCACGCCCAACCTGGGCGGCCTGACCGCCAACCTGCACTACCAGTTTGGAGAGGTGGCGGGCGACAGCAGCAAGAAGAACGTGGGCATCAACGCGCTGTACTTCAACGGCCCCATCACCCTCACCGGCTTCTACGAGCGCGACCAGATGAGCAACCCCGCCGTGCCCAGCACCTACCTGGGCACCACCAAGACCGACTGGATGCTGGGCGGCGCGTATGACTTTGCGATCGTGAAGGCCTTTGCGAGCTACGGCCAGGCCAAGGCCGACAACACCACCAACAAGGCCAAGACGACGCAGCTGGGCGTGTCGGTGCCCGCAGGCGCCACCGGCAAGGTGCTGGCATCGTGGGCGCAGACCAAGATGACGGCCACCGACATCTCGCGCAAGACCTTCACCGTGGGGTATGACTACTTCCTGTCCAAGCGCACCGATGTGTACGTGATGGCCATGAACGACCGCATCACCAACCAGACCAAGGGCAACAGCTTCGGCGTGGGCATCCGCCACCGGTTCTGAGGCCTGCACAGGGCGCCCGGGGCCTTTTTCAAGCCCCAGCGGCCCCAGGCGCTACTGCAATACGCCTGAGCAGCTACAAAATCAGTAGCACCCGAAAATCGTTCACGTTGGTGTGCGTAGGGCCGGTGACCAGCAGGTCGTCCAGCCCCGCAAAAAATCCCCAGGCGTCGTTGCGCGCCAGGTGGTCGTCGATGCGCAGGCCTGCAGCGCCTGCGCGCGCCAGCGTGTCGGGGCACACAAAGGCCCCCGCGTTGTCTTCGCTGCCGTCGATGCCGTCGGTGTCGGCCGCCAGCGCCCACACGGCGGGCTCGCCCTGCAGCGCCTGCGCCAGGCCCAGGCAAAACTCACCCGCACGCCCGCCCCGCCCCCGGGGCACACCGGGTGCACGCGGACGCACGGTGACGGTGGTCTCCCCCCCCGACAGGATCACACACGGCGCCGCAAACGGCTGGCCGCGCCGCGCCACCGCGCGGGCCAGCGCCGCATGCACCTTGCCCACTTCGCGCGACTCGCCCTCGATCTCATCCGACAGCACATGCGCAGGCAGCCCCGCCGAACGGGCCAGCGCGGCCGCGGCCTCCAGCGCCTGCTGCGGCGTGGCGATCAGATGCACGGCATGCCCGGCAAAGCGCGCGTCGCCGGGTTTGGGCGTCTCCAGGCGGCCTGCCTCCAGCGCAGTGCGGATGGCCGGGGGCACCTCGATGCCATAGCGCGCCAGAATGGCCAGCGCATCGGCGCAGGTGGTGGCATCCGGCACGGTGGGGCCGCTGGCGATCACCGACGGGTCGTCGCCGGGCACGTCGCTGATGGTGAGCGTGACCACGCGCGCTGGCGCACAGGCCGCCGCCAGGCGCCCGCCCTTGATGCGCGAGAGGTGCTTGCGCACGCAGTTCATCTCGCCAATGTGCGCGCCGCTGTCGAGCAGGGCGCGGTTGATGCGCTGCTTGTCTTCCAGCGTCACCCCGTCGCAGGGCAAGGTCAGCAGGGACGAGCCCCCGCCCGAGATCAGGCACAGCACCAGGTCGTGCTCCGTCAGCCCCTGGGTCAGATCGAGAATGCGCTGCGCCGCGGCCAGCCCCGCCGCATCGGGCACGGGGTGCGCGGCCTCGACCACCTCGATGCGCTGCGGCACGCCCGCAGGCCGGGGCGGCACATGCCCGTAGCGGGTGACCACCAGGCCCGACAGGGGCGCGTCCTGCGGCCACAGGGCCTCCAGTGCCTGGGCCATGGCGCCCCCCGCCTTGCCCGCGCCCAGCACCAGGGTGCGGCCCCCGCTCTCGCGGCTGGGCGGCTGGGGCAGCCACTGGCGCATGCCGTGCAGGGGTTGTGCGCTGTGCACTGCGGCATCAAACAGCGCCTTCAGAAAGGCGCGGGGATGGGTGCGGTAGTCCGGCAGGGAGGGACTGGCTGGCTGGGTTTCTGGGTGCATGCCGCGCATTGTGCAGCGGTAGTACCAGTCACGTTGCTGTAACCAGCCTGTCACACGCCACCGGTATCGTCGGCACCCTTGCTCAGGGACCCACAACAGCCATGCACAACACCCCATGGAGCCGACTGGAGGCGATGATGGCGCTGCTATCGCCCGCCGCCCGCCAGGGCACCGGCCCCCTGGCGCGGCTGATGCGCGAGGGCGGGCTGTACTGCGTGTTCCAGCCCCTGGCCGACCTGCGCGAGGGCCAGGTGTACGCGCACGAGGCACTGATCCGGGGGCCGCAGAACACCCCCTTGCACACCCCCGACAAACTGCTGGAGCTGGCCCGCCGCGAGGGCATCCTGAGGGACTTTGAGTTGCTGTGCGTTTACACCGCACTGGAGCAATGGGGGCGCCACGACGCGCCGGGCCGGCTGTTTGTGAACATCAGCGCCGATGCGCTGGTGCATGGCGTCCAGCTGATCGGCGCCACCGAGCTGGGCAACACCGTGCGCAGCCTGGGCCTGAGCGCCCGCATGCTGGTGCTGGAGATCACCGAACACGAACGCGTGACCGACATGCCCCAGCTGCGCCAGGCCATCAAGGCCGTGCATGCCTGCGGCGCGCGGCTGGCGCTGGACGACTTTGGCGATGGCCGCTCCAGCCTCAGGCTGTGGTCCGAGGTGAAGCCCGACTTCGTGAAGATCGACAAATACTTCATCCGCGACATCAGCGACCACCCCGAGAACCTGCAGATGCTGCAGGCCATCAAGGGCATTGCCGACGTGTTCGGCACCCAGCTCATCGCCGAAGGCATCGAAACCCGCGACGACCTGCGCGCGCTGCGCGACCTGGACATCCCCCTGGGCCAGGGCTGGCTGCTGGGCCGCCCGGCCATGGCGCCGCGCGAGGCGGTGGACGACGCGGCGCTGGAGGTGATGCACGACCGCCGCGTGGCCGTGCTGCCGCACCTGGGGCAGACCGCGCGCCCAGGCATCCTGCGCAGCCTGCTGGTGGTGCAGGCGCCCACCGCAGCGCCCGCCACCAACAACGATGCCGTGGCCGCCCTGTTCCGCCAGCACACGGACCTGCACGCGCTGGCGGTGGTGGACGGGTCGCGCCCCGTGGCCCTCATCAACCGCCAGCAGTTCATGAATCATTACGCCACGCCGTACTTCCGCGAGGTGCATGGCCGCAAGTCCTGCCTGGCGTTTGCCAACCTGGCGCCGCGCGTGGTCGAGCTGGACTGCGATGTGGACCAGCTCGTGGGCATCCTCACCTCGCAGGACCAGCGCTACCTGAGCGACGGCTACATCGTCACCGACAACGGCCGCTACCTGGGCCTGGGCACCGGCGACCAGCTGGTGCGCGCCGTGACCGAGACCCGTATCGAGGCCGCGCGCCACGCCAATCCGCTCACCTTTTTGCCAGGCAACATCCCCATCAGCCTGCACATCCAGCGCTTGCTGGAAAGCGGCACCGAGTTCGTGGCGTGCTATGCGGACCTGAACAACTTCAAGCCCTTCAACGACCACTACGGCTACTGGCGCGGCGACCAGATGATCCGCCTGGTGGCGCGCCTGGCCACGGCACACTGCGACGCGCGCAGCGACTTTGTGGGCCATGTGGGTGGGGACGACTTCATGCTGATCTTCCAGAGCAGCAACTGGCTGCAGCGCTGCAAGAACATCGTGGACGAGTTCGCACGCGAGGCCGTCACGCTGTTTGACGACAGCGCACGGCTGGCAGGCGGCATCCATGCCGAGGACCGGCATGGCGTGCAGCGGTTCTTTCCGTGCACCACGCTGGCCATCGGCGCGGTGCGCATCACGCCCGGGCGCTTTCGGCACGCCGAAGAAGTGGCCAACCTGGCCGCCGTGGCCAAACATGAGGCGAAGCAGGCATCCACGGGAGTGGTGCTGCATGGCGGCTTCACCGAATCCAGCCTGGGGGCGGTGGCTGCCACGCGGGCGCTGCAGGATGTGCTGGCGGCGTAGGACCTGTTTGGATCGCGCCCCAAGGACGCAACACCAAAGCAAAAACGGGGTTCTGGCTTGCCGGCATTGGGTCCTCGAAGCTGCTCGGCTTGAGGCAAACAAGTCCGCTTCGGTCCCTTTGCAGCCGTTCCCTGAAGCGTGAATCAGTCTTTGAAAATGCGTGTCCGGCGACCTATCGGGCACTCAAGTTCAAAGCAATGACGCCCAAAACAATGAAGCTTAGACCGGCCAGTCGAAGGAAGCTCGCCGACTCACCAAACCAGAGCATTCCGAGCACCGCCGTCAAAGCTGTTCCGCTTCCCGCCCATACCGCATAGGTAAGTCCGACTTCCATATGCCGGACGGCGATTGCCATAAGCCAGATAGCGGCGGAATAACAAAGCCCTGAAAGGACGGAAGGGAAAATACGTGTGAAGCCATCCGCATAGCGGAGTGCAATGGTTCCAACGACTTCCGAGAGCACGCTTGCCGCCAGTACAAGCCAGGCAAAGGTTGAGTCACGCACAGAGCACCTCTCAAGCCAGGCGCCTATACCGAGCGCGGCCAGAGGTTCTAAGAGCGGTACCCCGGATCGGTATTGGAGAGTATCAGAGGCGCGCCGAAACAGCCTAAGGCTCAGTCGAGCCACGTCCGCTTCCTGGCGATTCTGTGAGCGACTGCTTATGGCCGATTGCCGCGGCACTCAACACATTCAAGGCCCCGTTGCAGCCCCTGCCTCAAACCACTTCCCAATCAACGCACGCTCCGCATCGGTAATGCCCGTGGCGTTGTTCATGGGCATGAGCTTTTGCACCACGGCCTGCTGGTAGATGGCCTGGGCGTGTTGCTTCACGCTGTCGGGCGAATCAAGCCGCAGGTTCTTCATCTGCACCTGCTCGCCGTGGCACATGTAGCAGCGCTGTTCCAGCACCGCCTGCACGGCCTTGAAGTCATTTTGGCTGCTAGCGCCGTTTTTATCTGCGCTGGCAGCTCCTGAAACAGGAGCATTCACCACGGGGGTGGCCACCGGTGCGGGGCGCATCCACACAATGGCGCCCACGATCACGGCCACACCCACCAGCGCATACGGCAGCGGGTTGCCGTTGCGGCCCAGCTTGTAGCCGTGGCGCATCACGAAGAACTGGCGGATGGCCGCGCCCGCGAACATCATCAGGATCAGCACCAGCCAGTTTTGCGGGTGGCTCCAGGTGAAGCTGTAGTGGTTGCTCAGCATGGCAAACAGCACCGGCAGCGTGAAATAGGTGTTGTGCACGCTGCGCTGCTTGCCGCGTTTGCCGTGGATCGGGTCCACGGGCTGGCCGGCCTTGATCTGGCTGATGACGGTGCGCTGGCCAGGGATGATCCAGAAGAACACGTTGGCGCTCATGGATGTGGCGATCATCGCCCCCACCAGCAGGAAGGCCGCACGGCCCGCAAACCAGTGGCAGGCCAGCCACGAGGCCACGCACACCAGCACCAGGACCAGCGCGCCCACAATGGCGTCGCCGTTCTTGCGCTGACCGAAGATGCGGCAGATGGCGTCGTACAGCAGCCAGAACACCACAAAGAAGCCCAGCGCCACCACGATGGCGGTGGCGGGCGCCCAGTCCATGCGCGACTTGTCGATGAGGTAGGTGCTGGCGCTGTAGAGGTAGGACACGGTGAACAGCGCAAACCCGCTGATCCAGGTGCTGTAGCTCTCCCAGAAGAACCAGTGCAGGTGTTTGGGCAACTGCGGCGGCGACACCGCGAACTTGACGGGGTGGTAGAACCCGCCGCCGTGCACGGCCCAGAGCTCGCCGCTCACACCTTGTTTCTTGAGGTCTTCGTCCTCAGGCGGCGTGAGGCTGCTGTCCAGAAAAACGAAATAGAACGACGAGCCGATCCAGGCGATGGCCGTAATGACATGGACCCAGCGCAAAAGCAGGTTGGCCCAGTCGAGAAAGTAGCTTTCCATATCTCAACCTTGGTAGCGCGTGCGCGCCACAACAGCAAACCTGCTCACCACTGCGGGCGCTCTGAGCAGACATTGAGGTCGCGCACCTTGGCCATTGGGTTGCTGGCCGGGGCACCGCTGCGACCGGTACGTCAAAGTGTATGCAGGAATTGTTCCCGATTCCAGCCCCAACCTGGGGCATTCGGGGCCGGAGTTACCCTCATTTCCCGGCCTTTGGCATGGGCGGTAGCGTCTGCAGCAACTGCGCTGCCACGGCCACGGCAATCACCTCGGGCTCCTTGCCCCCGATGCCGGGAATGCCGATGGGGCAGGTCACCTGCGCCAGCTCCTCGGGCGCGAACCCGCGCCCATGCAGGCGGTTGCTGAAGGTGGCCCACTTGGTTTGGCTGCCGATCAGCCCGATGAACGGCAGGTCGCCCTGCTCGCGCTGGCGGCGCAGGCAGGCGGCCACCACGTCCAGGTCTTCGGCGTGGCTGAAGCTCATGATCAGCACGCGGCTGCCGGGTGCCAGGCGGGGCACGGCCAATTGCACCGGCTCCGAGTGTTCGCAGACCACGCCCTCCGGCGGGTCGGGCGGGAAGATGCCATCCCGGCTGTCGATCCAGGTCAGGGCAAAGGGCAGTGGCGCCAGCACGCGGGCCAGCGCGTGGCCCACATGCCCGCCACCAAACAGGGCCACCGGGTGCACGTTGGGTGTGAGGCGCTGGGCCAGCCCCGGGGCGTCTTGCGCCGTAAGCAGCTCAAACCCCAGGTGCACCACCCCGCCGCAGCACTGGCCCAGCGCCGGGCCCAGCGCAAACCGCATCGGCCCAAGCGCCGTCACCGGCCCGCCCGCCAGGCGGCGGCGCGCCTCGGCAATCGTCTGCAGCTCCAGATGCCCGCCGCCGATGGTGCCCACCAGCTGGTCGGCAAATACCGCCATCCAGGCGCCGCGCTCCCGGGGCACGGACCCTTGGGTAGACTCCACGGTCACCAGACAGGCTGGCGCGGCCCCCAGGCCGTCCAGCAGCATTTGCAAATTTGTCACCGCGATCCTTTTCTTAACGGACGCAAAACGGGGCCAGGCAAGCGGCTCACCCTCCGGTGAGTCTGCTGCTGCATCCCCTTTGCAGCCGTCGTCATTTTGTAACGTACCACCTTCGCCGCTGGGTTATCGTGCCCGCAGCCTCAGGAACCTTTCACACCATGCCCGACACGCCCTCTCCCCGCTCCACCGGAAAGCGCAGCCACTGGTTGCTGGCAGGCATCATGGCCGTGGGTGCGGCGCTGGTCTCGGCCTGCAAGTCCCCGCCAGAGCCCACGCCAGCCCCCGCGCCCGACAGCGTCCCCTCCACCGGCCCCGATGCCAGCGGCGTCAAGGGCCCCGTGCCCGCCACGGCCGGGTCTGCGCGCCCCTCGGCCGCTGCCACACCGCTGGCCTACCGCCAGGATGCCGCCACGCACCTGTATGGCCTGAACCGCGAACGCATCTTCAAAGGCAAACTGCCGCCGCAGCTGTATGCCATTGGCGTGCTGCAGCTCGACATCGACCGCGCGGGCAAGATCACCCGCCTGCACTGGATGCGCGCCCCGCGCCATGCCCCCGAGGTGGTCACCGAGATCGAGCGCACAGTGCGCGCTGCAGCCCCGTTCCCTGTCCCGGCCCGCATGGGCAAGGTCACGTACACCGAGACCTGGCTGTGGGACAAGAGCGGGCACTTTCAGCTCGATACGCTGACCGAAGGGCAGCTGTAGCGACATCCCCCTGAGCGGCTAGGCCGCTTCCGCCTTCTGGCAGCGCTTGCTACGAGCCTCTGTAGGTCGAATAGCTCCAGGGGCTGACCAGCAGCGGCACGTGGTAGTGCTGGTCGGCATGCGCAATGCCGAAGTCCAGGCTCACCTGGTTCAGAAAATTCGGCTCGGGCAGCTGCACGCCCCGGGCCTTGAAGTAACCCGCCACATCAAAGCGCAGCCGGTAGGTGCCGGTGCGCAGGCTGGCGTTGTCGAACAGCGGCGCATCGGTGCGGCCGTCGTGGTTCAGCACCAGGCGCTTGATGAGGGTGGCGTTGTCGCCGTCGGTGGAATACAGGGCCACTTCCATGCCGGCCGCAGGGCAGCCGTTCATGGTGTCCAGAACGTGGGTGCTCAATCCCATGGGGGAATCTCCTGAAGTAAGAGTCTGTCCAATCGGCGACGATTGCCAGATCGCAGCGTGTAGACCAAAAGTGTATACACTTTTCACCATCCACCGTATCATGCAGCCATGGAATCTTCCTCGACCAGCGCCATTGTTGAAGCGCTGACCCGCGCCATCGTAGAGCACCGCCTGCAACCCGGTACCAAGCTGGCCGAGCAAAAGCTGGCCGACCATTTTGGCGTGTCGCGCACGCTGGTGCGCCAGGCGCTGTTCCAGCTGGCGCAAAACCGGCTGGTCACGCTGGAGCCCGCACGGGGCGCATTTGTGGCCACGCCCTCGGTCGAGGAGGCACGCCAGGTGTTTGCCGTGCGCCGCATGCTGGAAACCGAAATGACCCGCGCCTTTGTGCGCAGCGTGACGCCCGCCAAGCTCAAGGCCCTGCGCGCCCACGTGGCCAGCGAAAAGACCGCCATGGGCACGCAGGACGCCAGCACCCGCACCGAGTTGCTGGGCGACTTTCATGTGCGCATGGCCGAACTGATGGGCAACGAGGTGCTGGCGCAGATGCTGGGCGACCTGATCTCGCGCTGTGCCCTCATCACGCTGATGTACCAGTCGGCCAGCGCCGCCGAACACTCGCACGAGGAGCACGCCGACATCGTGGCGGCCCTGGCCGCGCGCGACGAAGAACGTGCCGTTGCCCTGATGCAAAGCCACCTCGAACATGTCGAAGCGAGCCTGACCTTTGACCGCAAGCGCCCTGCCAGCGATCTGGCCGCCGCCCTGGCCTCTTGAAAACCACCCCACCATGATCTACGACACCACCCAGGCCTACCCCCGCGACCTTATTGGCTACGGCAAGACCCCGCCCCATGCGCAGTGGCCCGGTAGCGCGCGCATTGCCGTGCAATTCGTCCTGAACTACGAAGAGGGCGGCGAAAACGCGGTGCTGCATGGCGATGCGGGCAGCGAGCAGTTCCTGTCCGAAATGTTCAACCCGGCCAGCTACCCCGAGCGGCACATGAGCATGGAAGGCATTTATGAATACGGGTCGCGCGCTGGCGTGTGGCGCATCCTGCGCGAGTTTGAAAAGCGCCAGCTGCCCCTCACGGTGTTTGGCGTGTCCACGGCCCTGCAACGCCACCCTGACCTCACTGCAGCCTTTGTGGAGCTGGGCCACGAGATTGCCTGCCATGGCCTCAAGTGGATCCACTACCAGCACATCCCCGAAGACATCGAGCGCGCGCACATGGCCGAGGCCATGGCCATCATCGAGCGCCTGACGGGCCCACGAGGAGGCTCGGAAGGCCAGGTGCACGGCCTGGGCTGGTACACCGGCCGCGACAGCCCTAACACCCACCGCCTGGTGGCCGACTACGGCGGCTTTGAATACGACAGCGACTACTACGGCGACGACCTTCCCTTCTGGATGAAGGTGCAAAAGACCGACGGCAGCGTGGTGCCCCAGCTCATCGTGCCCTACACGCTCGATTGCAACGACATGCGCTTTGCGCTACCCCAGGGCTATTCGCACGCCGATCCGTTCTTCCAGTACATGAAGGACACCTTCGATGCGCTGTATGCCGAGGGCGATCCGGCCGGCGACAACGCGCCCAAGATGATGAGCATTGGCATGCACTGCCGCCTGCTGGGCCGCCCGGGCCGCATCACGGCGCTGCAGCGCTTTCTGGACCACATTGCACAGCATGACAAGGTGTGGGTGGCCCGCCGCATCGACATCGCGCGCCACTGGAAGGCCGTGCACCCCTACCCCACCACAAAGGCCTGACGACCATGGCATGGACCCTTGACCAACTGAATGCCGCCACGCCCGCGCAGGCCCTCGAGGCACTGGACGGCGTGTACGAGCATTCCCCCTGGATTGCAGAGCAGGCGCTCACGCAGCGGCCATTCCGCTCGCTGGCACACCTCAAGCACGCCCTGGCCCACGCGGTGCGCACCGCCAGCACCGAGGCGCAGCTGGGCCTGATCCGCGCCCACCCCGAGCTCGCGGGCAAGGCCATGGTGGCGAAAAGCCTCACCGCCGAATCGACCAACGAGCAGTCCAAGGCGGGCCTGACGCAGTGCACGCCCGAAGAATTTGCGCGCATCCAGCAGCTCAATGCCGACTACAACGCACGCTTTGGTTTCCCCTTCATTCTGGCCGTGCGCGGACCGCGCGGCGCGGGGCTGAACAAGCAACAGATCATCGACACCTTTGCGCGGCGGCTCGACAACCACCCGGAGTTCGAGGTGGCAGAGGCCTTGCGCAACATCCACCGCATCGCCGAGATCCGGCTGAACGACAAGTTCGCCGCCGAACCTGTGCTGGGCAATGACGTGTGGGACTGGCATGAAAAGCTGGCCGAACACTCCGACCCCGGCTTTGCCGAAAAGGGCCAGCTCACCGTCACCTACCTCACCGACGCCCACCGGGCCTGCGCCCAGCGCATCAGCCACTGGATGCGCGACTGCGGCTTTGACGAGGTCGAGGTGGACGCCGTGGGCAACGTGGTAGGGCGGTATCGCGCCGCAACGCCCGGGGCGAGGTACCTCATGACGGGCTCGCATTACGACACCGTGCGCAATGGCGGCAAGTATGACGGGCGCCTGGGCATCTTTGTGCCCATGGCTTGCGTGCGCGAACTGCACCGCGCGGGCCGGCGCCTGCCGTTCGGCATCGAGGTGATTGCCTTTGCAGAAGAAGAAGGCCAGCGCTACAAGGCCACCTTTCTGGGTTCGGGCGCGCTCATCGGGCACTTCAACCCGGCCTGGCTGGACCAGAAGGATGCGGACGGCGTGACCATGCGCGCGGCCATGCAGCACGCGGGTCTGTGCATTGACGACATTGCCAAGCTGCAACGCGACCCGGCGCAGTACCTGGGCTTCATTGAAGTCCACATCGAACAGGGCCCGGTGCTCAACGAGCTGGATCTGCCGCTGGGCGTGGTCACCTCCATCAATGGGGGTGTGCGGTTTGTGGGCGAGATGATCGGCACCGCGAGCCACGCAGGCACCACCCCCATGGACCGCCGCCGCGATGCGGCCGTGGCTGTGGCAGAGCTGGCGTTGTACATCGAGCAGCGCGCCGCCCAGGACGGGGACTCAGTGGGCACGATCGGCCTGCTCAACGTGCCCGGCGGCTCCATCAATGTGGTGCCGGGCCGCTGCCAGTTCAGCCTGGACCTGCGTGCGCCCACCGATCCGCAACGGGACGCACTGGTGCGCGATGTGCTGGACCAGCTGGGCCAGATCGCTGCCCGGCGCGGCCTGCGCTACACGCTGGAGGAATCCATGCGCGCCGCCGCCGCCCCCAGCGCCCCGGCCCTGCAGCACCACTGGGAGCGCGCGGTGGACCACCTGGGCGTGCCCGTGTTCCGCATGCCCAGTGGGGCAGGCCACGATGCCATGAAGCTGCACGAAATCATGCCGCAGGCCATGCTGTTTGTGCGCGGAGAAAACTCCGGCATCAGCCACAACCCGCTCGAATCCACCACCAACAACGACATGCAGCTGGCCGTGGACGCCTTCACCCAGGTGCTGCACCAGCTTGCCGAGGAACAACAACCATGACCACCCCGAACCACCACGCCGCGCTGGACGCCTGGATCGACCAGCACTTTGACGAAGAAGTGCGCTTTCTGCAGGCCCTGGTGCGCGTACCCACCGACACGCCCCCCGGCAACAATGCGCCTCATGCGGAGCGCACCGCCGAGCTGCTGAAGGACTTTGGCTACGAGGCCGAAAAGCACGCCGTGCCCGCCGCCGATGTGTTGGCCTACGGCATGGAATCCATCACCAACCTCATCGTGCGCAGACCGTACGGCAGCGGCGGCAGGACCATCGCCCTGAACGCCCACGGTGACGTGGTGCCGCCCGGCGAAGGCTGGACACACGACCCCTATGGCGCCGAGATCGTCGATGGCGCCATGTACGGCCGCGCCACCGCCGTGAGCAAGAGCGACTTTGCGAGCTTCACCTTTGCCGTGCGGGCCTTGGAAGCCGTGGCCAGGCCCACCCAGGGCGCGGTAGAGCTGCACTTCACCTACGACGAAGAGTTTGGCGGCGAACTCGGCCCCGGCTGGCTGCTGCAAAAGGGACTGACAAAGCCCGACCTGATGATTGCCGCCGGCTTCAGCTACGAAGTGGTCACCGCCCACAACGGCTGCCTGCAGATGGAAGTGACGGTGCACGGCAAGATGGCCCATGCCGCCGTGCCCCACACCGGAGTGGATGCCCTGCAGGGCGCCGTGCACATCCTGAACGCGCTGTACGCACAGAACGACGAGTACAAGAAGGTCACGTCCAAGGTCGAGGGGATCAAGCACCCCTACCTGAACGTGGGCCGCATCGAGGGCGGCACCAATACCAACGTCGTACCCGGCAAGGTGATGTTCAAGCTCGACCGCCGCATGATCCCCGAGGAAAACCCGGTGGAGGTTGAAGCCAGCATCCGCCGCGTGATTGAACAGGCTGCAGGTGAGCGCGCCGGTATCAGCGTGGAGATCAAGCGCCTGCTGCTGGCGAATGCGATGACGCCGCTGGCGGGCAACAAGCCCCTGGTCGATGCGATCCAGCAACATGCCCAGGTCGTGATCGGTGAACCGGTCCCCGCCGTGGGCACGCCGCTCTACACCGATGTGCGTCTGTATGTGGAGCGCGGCATTCCCGGCGTGATTTACGGTGCAGGCCCCCGCACGGTCCTCGAATCGCACGCCAAGCGCGCCGACGAGCGCCTGCAGCTCGAAGACCTGCGCCGCGCCACCAAGGTGATTGCACGGACATTGAGCGACTTGCTCGCCTGAGGTCCCACAGGGCAGTAAGTAATGCACGCAGCACATCAGTGCTGCGCTTCAATGTCATGGCGAGATTGCCTCTGGCAGCCCTTTGACCGACCTACACTGGCGCGGGCGCATCCTTCGGCTGGGTGCGCCCGTTGTCATTTCCAGATTCCACACACCAGGAGATATCCCATGAACATTCGTCATACGCTGCTGGCTGGCAGCGTTGTGCTGGCCCTGGCCAGCCTCACGGCCTGCGGCAGCACGCCGCCGGTAGCCACGGCTGCACCCGCGCCCGCAGTGCAGCAGACCGCCTCGGCCCAGGCCGCCAGTGCAGCCTACGACTTCGACATGGATGTGTTCCACCCCGTGGTGGCACGCAATGGCATGGTCGCCTCCGAGCAGGAGCTGGCCTCGCAGATTGGCCTGGACATCCTCAAGGCCGGTGGCAACGCTGTGGATGCGGCCGTGGGCATTGGCTTTGCGCTGGCCGTGGCCCTGCCCAATGCGGGCAACCTGGGTGGTGGCGGCTTCATGATGGTGCACGACGCCAAGACCGGCAAGAGCGTGGCCCTCGACTTCCGCGAAGTGGCGCCATCGAAGGCCACGCGCGACATGTACCTGGACGCCAAGGGCAATGTGGTGGACGGCAAGTCGCTGTACACCCACTATGCCGTGGGCGTTCCCGGCACCGTCGCGGGCATGGAACACGCGCTCAAGAGCTGGGGCACCCTGCCCCTGTCGCGTGTGGTCGCTCCGGCGATTGAACTGGCGGACAAGGGCTTCCCGGTGAGCGAAACGCTCGCCAAGATCCTGCAGCAAGAGAAGAAGAACATGGGCAAGTGGCCCGCCACCCAGGCCATCTTCTGGAAGAACGGCGAGCCGCTCAAGGTGGGCGACGCGCTGGTGCAAAAAGACCTGGCGCAGTCCATGCGCCTGATTGCCCAGCAGGGCGCCAAGGCGTTCTACGAAGGCGAGATCGCCCAGAAGATCGCGGCTGAAATGGCACCCCACGCAGGCGCCTTCACCCTGCAGGACCTGCGCGAATACAAGGTGGCCGAACGCGTCCCCACGCGTGGCACCTACCGTGGCTACGAGATCGTGACCATGCCCCCACCCTCCTCGGGCGGCCCGCACCTGGTGCAGATCCTGAACATGCTGGAGCCCCTGCCCCTGGCCCAGTGGGGCCCCAACAGCGCGCAGACCATCCACCACATGGCCGAGAGCAGCAAGCTGGCATACGCCGACCGCTCCGAATACCTGGGCGACCCGGACTTCGTGAAGATCCCGCTGAAGGGCCTGACCTCCAAGCGCTATGCCGAATCGCTGGCCAAGGGCATCGACCCCAACCGCGCACGCCCGGCCAAGGAGATCAAGCCCGGCCAGCCCCAGCCGTATGAGAGCGACCAGACCACCCACTACTCGGTGGTGGACAAGGCGGGCAACGCCGTGGCCGTGACCTACACGCTGAACACCAACTTCGGCAGCGGCATCGTCGCCAAGGGCACGGGCATCCTGCTCAACAACGAGATGGACGACTTCTCGGCCAAGCCCGGTGTGGCCAATGCCTATGGCCTGGTCGGTGGCGACGCCAACGCAGTGGCCGCCAAGAAGCGCCCCCTGTCGTCGATGACGCCCACCCTGGTGCTCAAGGACGGCAAGCCCACGCTGGTCACTGGAAGCCCTGGCGGCGCGCGCATCATCACCACGGTGCTGCAGACGGTGGTCAACACCATCGACTTCGGCATGAACCCTGCGGAGGCCGCAGCGGCACCCCGCGTGCACCACCAGTGGACACCGGACGAGCTGCGCGTGGAAAAGGGCCTCTCGCCCGACACCATTGCCCTGCTCAAGCAACGCGGCCACAACATCGCGGTCAAGCCTTCGATGGGCCGCACGCAGACCATCCAGATCCGTGGCGGCGCGCTGTACGGCTACTCGGACCCCCGCAACCCCGACGGCAAGACCCTCGGCTACTGATTGCCAGCGCCCGCTTCATGCGGGCGGTCTGTACTTGTCAACATTTGCGAGGCCACGCCCCACAAGGGCGTGGCCTTTTTATTGCCGCCTCTGGCAACCCCATGCGGGCATACCCTCATACCGCCACTCTTCAGACTTGCCTACAGTTCTTGTATGCAAGATTTGCGTTCAAAAAGCTACTGAAGGAGTTGGCATGCCCCGGTTTTTCAAATCCCTTTTTGGTCAGGTGGTGCTGGCCTTGATAGCCGGTGTGGTGGTGGGCCTTGTGTGGCCCGACACTGCCATTGGGCTCAAGCCCCTGGGAGACGGCTTCATCAAGCTCATCAAGATGCTCATCCCGCTCATCGTCTTCTGCGTGGTGGTGCATGGCATTGCAGGCACTGGCGACCTGCAGCGGGTAGGCCGGGTGGGCGTCAAATCGCTGATCTACTTCGAGGTGGTCACCTCCATCGCCCTGGTGCTGGGCCTGGCACTGGCGTTCTGGTTCGAGCCCGGCGTGGGCATGAACGTGGACCCCAAGGCGCTGGACCCCAAAGCCATGGGCGCCTACGCGGAAAACGCCAGCAAGCTCACCGGCGGCGGCTTCACCGACTTCTTGCTCAAGCTCATTCCCACCACCGCCGTGAGCGCGTTTGCCAACGGCGATGTGCTGCAGGTTCTGCTGTTTTCCATCGTTTTTGGCTGCGCCCTGGCATTGATCGGTGAGCGCGGGGCGCGGGTCACCGGCCTGATCGACGACCTGTCGCATGTGCTGTTCAAGACCATGGGCCTGATCATCAAGCTGGCTCCGTTGGGTGTGCTGGGGGCCATCGCCTTCACCGTGGGCAAATACGGCCTGGGTTCCCTCAAGCAGCTGGGCATGCTGGTGGCGCTGTTCTACGCCGCGGTGGTCATCTTCGTCGTGGTGGTGCTGGGCCTCATCATGCGGGTGTCGGGCTTCAGCCTGTTCAAGCTGCTGCGCTATCTGCGCGAGGAACTGGCCGTGGGGTTTGCCACCACGTCGTCCGACAGCGTGCTGCCCCAGATCATGGCCAAGCTCAAGCACATGGGCATCCGCGATTCGACCGTGGGCCTGGTGATCCCCACGGGCTACTCGTTCAACCTGGACGCGTTCTCGATCTACATCACACTGGCCGCCGTGTTCATCGCCCAGGCCACCAACACGCCGATTTCCATGGCCGACCTGCTGACGATCCTGGCGATCTCGCTGGTCACCTCCAAGGGCGCTCACGGCGTGCCCGGCTCGGCCATCGTCGTGCTGGCAGCCACCTTGCAGGCCATCCCCGCCATCCCGGCGATTGGCCTGGTGCTGGTGTTGTCAGTGGACTGGTTCATGGGCATCGCCCGCGCGCTGGGCAACCTCATTGGCAACTGTGTCGCCACCGTGGCCGTGGCAGCCTGGGAAGGCGACATCGACCGCGAACGCGCCCACGCCGTGCTGGATGGTCGCGAGCCACCCTCGCCGCGTGCCTGATCGGGCAAGCCCCGACACAGCACGCGACAATCCGGCCATGAGCATCAACCAGACCCAGATCGCCCAGCAGGTGGTGGAATCCATCCTGGCGCAAAAACTCTCCCCCGGCGAGCGCCTGGGCGAGCAGGAGCTGGCCGATCTGTTCGGCGTGAGCCGCACGCTGGTGCGCGAGGCCCTGATGCAGCTGCAGGCACGGGGCTTTGTGGAAGTGCGCTCGCGCCGGGGCTGGTACGTGGTGGAGCCCTCGGTGGAGGATGCGCGCGACGCGTTCTCCGCCCGGCGCATCATCGAATCAGGCATCCTGGCCGATGCGGGCCGCCCGCTGCAGAGCGTGACCCGCCGCCTGCGTGCGCACATCGCCGACGAACAGCAGGCCATCGAAGGAGCTGACGCTGCCACACGCGCCTTTTTGCTCGCAGACTTCCACGTCTGCCTGGCCGAGGCGATGGGCCACCGCAGCCTGAGCGACATCCTGCGCGACCTCACGGCCCGCACCACCCTGGCGGCATCGCTGTACCAGTCGCAGCACGCGGCCGGCCAGTCTTGTGCGGAGCATGCCGCCATTGTGGAGGCGCTGGAGGCCGGCAACACCACCCTGGCCCGCGAACGCATGCTCGCCCACATTGGCCATGTGGAAGGCGCCCTCAACCCCGGCCAGCCGCTGGTGCGCGACCGCCTGCGCGAGTCGCTGGCACCGCTGACCAGTCAACGCACCAAGGCTGCATCCACGGACCTGGGCTAGCTGACGCCGGACGCGCCCGGCCCCCAAGCTTCCCATCGCCTGCGTCCACAGCCGGCGGGTACTTTGCTGCGCCCCTCTAAGGGTTAACCGGGATAAGCTTGCCCGGTCATTTTGTATACGATTTTTGTATGGACATCTGTGCACCATTCGGCACAGGTTTCCATTCCGTATTCAAAACCCAACCCCCGAAGGACACCCATGAACCCGCCCGTACACCCCGTGGACGAACACCTGCCCCTGGGGCGACTCACGGCGCTGGGCCTGCAGCATGTGCTGGTGATGTATGCGGGTGCCGTGGCAGTGCCGCTCATCGTGGGCCGTGCGCTCAACCTCACGCCCGACCAGGTAGCCAAGCTGATCTCGGCCGACCTGTTTGTGTGCGGGCTGGTCACGCTGATCCAGGCGCTGGGCGCCTCGCGATGGTTTGGCATTCAGCTGCCGGTAATGATGGGGGTGACCTTTGCCTCGGTGGCGCCCATGATCTCGATGGCGCAGACCACCGGCGGCACCGCCGGGGCCGGGCTGATCTTTGGCTCGGTGATTGGCGCGGGGGTGATCTCCATCCTGATCGCGCCACTGGTGAGCCGCATGCTCCGTTTCTTCCCGCCGGTGGTCACCGGCACCATCATTGCGGTCATCGGCATCAGCCTGATGCGCGTGGGCATCAACTGGATCTTTGGCAACCCCGTGGGCCCCACGGCGCCCAGCGTGCCCAACCCCGAGCACCTCAAGTGGCTGGCCGATGCCCAAGCAGCTGCCGGAGCCCCCGGCTCTTCGCTGCCTCCGGTGCCCAAGGGCTTTGCGGTGGTGCCCACGGTGCCCAACCCCAAGTACGCGGACCTGACCGGCGTAGGCATCTCGGCCCTGGTGCTGCTGTCTATCCTGCTGATAGCCAAGTTCGCCAAGGGCTTCATTGCCAACATCTCGGTGCTGTTGGGCATCGTGATCGGCGCAGTGGTGGCCGTGGGCATGGGACTGATGAACTTCGACAAGGTGGCCAAGGCACAGTGGTTTGACCTGGTGCTGCCGTTCGAGATTGCCAGCCCTGTCTTCGACCCCATCCTGATCCTGACCATGACCCTGGTGATGATCGTGGTCATGATCGAATCCACCGGCATGTTCCTGGCCCTGGGGGAGATGACCGACCGCAAGGTGGACCAGGCGGCCCTCACGCGCGGCCTGCGCACCGACGGCCTGGGCACGCTGCTGGGTGGCATCTTCAACACCTTTCCGTACACCAGCTTCTCGCAGAACGTGGGGCTGGTCGCCGTCACCGGCGTCAAGAGCCGCTTTGTGTGCGTGGCCGGCGGCGTGATCCTGATCGTGCTAGGCGTGCTGCCCAAGATGGCCGCGCTGGTCGAGTCGCTGCCCACCATGGTGCTGGGCGGCGCGGGCCTGGTGATGTTCGGCATGGTGGCGGCCACAGGCATCCGCATTCTGGGCGGGGTGGACTTCAAGACCAACCGCTTCAACGCCATGATCGTGGCCGTATCCATCGGCGTGGGCATGGTGCCGCTGATCGCGCCCAACTTCCGCCAGTGGATGCCGCATGCCATCCACCCGCTGATCGAATCCGGTATCCTCCTGGCCTCGATCACGGCGGTGGCCCTGAACGTTTTCTTTAACGGCGCCAGCCGCGACACCTCCGCCGCTGTCAACGCCGCACGCCAGGCCGACGCCCACTAGCGTCCCGCTTGCACGCTGCCGAAAACCTGACACCGCCCGCGTGGCTCCGCCCCCTGTCCGCCATGGCTGCCAGGGGGTTTTGGCTTCATGCTGCATACGCATAAACCTGCATGCCAGCCGCCCACGCCATCGGGTACCCTTGTTTTGCATTCCGCCGAGGACTTCCAGGATTTCCGTATGACACAGAACATTTCCGCCGCCGAACAGGCCCTGCGCGACGCTGCGCGCGAATACCACCGCAATCCCACCCGGGGCAAGATTTCGGTCACCCCCACCAAGCCGCTGTCCAACCAGCGCGACCTGTCGCTGGCCTACTCGCCAGGCGTGGCCTATCCGTGCCTGGACATCGCGGCCGACCCCTCCAAGGCGTTTGACTACACATCGCGCGGCAACCTGGTCGCGGTGATCACCAACGGCACGGCGGTGCTGGGCCTGGGTGACATCGGCCCGCTGGCCAGCAAGCCGGTGATGGAAGGCAAGGGCTGCCTGTTCAAGAAGTTCGCCGGGGTGGACGTGTTCGACATCGAACTGGCCGAACGCGACCCCGACAAGCTCATCGAGATCATCGCGGCGCTGGAGCCCACGCTGGGCGGCATCAACCTCGAAGACATCAAGGCGCCCGAGTGCTTCTACATCGAGCGCGAACTCAGCAAGCGCATGAACATCCCGGTGTTCCATGACGACCAGCACGGCACGGCCATCATCAGCAGCGCGGCGCTGCTCAATGGACTGGAGCTGGTGGGCAAGCAGATCGACCAGGTGAAGATTGCCGTGTCGGGCGCGGGAGCGGCCGCCATTGCCTGCCTGAACGTGATGGTGGGCCTGGGCGTGAAGATCGAGAACGTCTTCGTGTGCGACTCCAAGGGCGTGATCTACGAAGGCCGCCCCGGTGGCTACGACGAGTCCAAGGCGCGCTATGCCCAGAAGACCGACGCGCGCACGCTGGCCGATGCGGTCAACGGCGCCGACGTGTTCCTGGGCTGCTCGGCCCCCGGCGTGCTCACGGCCGAGATGGTCAAGACCATGGGTCCCAAGCCCATCATCCTGGCGCTGGCCAACCCCGAGCCTGAAATCCGCCCAGAACTCGCCAAGGCCATTCGCCCCGACTGCATCATCGCCACGGGCCGCTCGGACTACCCGAACCAGGTCAACAACGTCCTGTGCTTCCCGTACATCTTCCGCGGCGCGCTGGACTGCGGCGCCACCAAGATCACCGAGGCCATGAAGCTGGCCTGCGTGCGCCAGATCGCCGACCTGGCCAAGGCCGACATCAGCGAAGAAGTGGCCAGCGCCTATGCAGGCAAAGAGCTGACCTTTGGCCCTGACTACCTCATCCCCACGCCGTTCGACTCGCGCCTGATCCTCAAGATCGCGCCCGCCGTGGCCAAGGCCGCTGCTGAATCGGGCGTGGCCACGCGCCCCATCGAAGACATGGAGGCCTACAAGGAAACGCTGTCGCGCTTTGTCTACCAGACCGGCATGCTGATGCGCCCCGTGATCAACGCGGCCAAGGCCCTGCCCGATGCACAAAAGCGCGTGGCCTACGCCGACGGTGAAGACGAACGCGCCCTGCGCGCCGCGCAGATGGCCATCGACGACAAGATCGCCACGCCCATCCTCATCGGCCGCCCCGCCGTGATTGCCGCGCGCATCGCCAAGGCCGGCCTGCGCATGCAGCTGGGCAAGGATGTGGAGGTGTGCAACCCCGAGGACGACCCGCGCTTTCGCCAGTACTGGGAGCACTACCAACAGCTCATGAAGCGCAACGGCGCCTCGCCCGAAGTGGCCAAGGCCGCCGTGCGCCGCTCCAACACCATCATCGCCTCGCTGATGGTCAAGCTGGGCGATGCCGACGCCATGATCTGCGGCCTGGTGGGCACGTATGAAACGCACCTGGAGCGCATCCACAGCATTATCGGCCGCCAGGAAGGCGCCAACAACTACGCGGCGCTGAACGCGCTGATGACCAACCGGGGCACGCTGTTCATTGCCGACACCTATGTGAACGAAGACCCCACGGCCCAGCAGCTGGCGGACATCGCCTGGATGTCGGTGCAGGAGGTGCAACGCTTTGGCATCCCACCCAAGGTCGCCTTCCTGTCGCACTCCAGCTATGGCTCGTCCAAGCGCGCATCGGCCCGCAAGATGCGCGAGGCGCGCGACCTGTTCGTGGCCGCCCACCCCGAGATCGAGTGTGATGGCGAGCTGCACGGCGATGCCGCGCTGGAGCCGAACATCCGCAACGCCTACATGGCGGATTCGACCCTGACGGACTCGGCCAACCTGCTGATCTGCCCTAACCTGGATGCTGCCAACATCCTCTACAACGTGCTCAAGACGACCACCAGCGGTGGCGTCACGGTGGGCCCCATCCTGATGGGCGCCGCTGCCACGGCCTACATCCTGACCCCGGCCGCCACCGTGCGCCGCGTGCTCAACATGACGGCCCTGGCCGTGGCCAGCGCTGCCGCCCGGCCACGCTGAGCGCGCTGTGCCGTGCTGACCTGAGCGCAGGCCGTGAGCAGGCCTGCCCACACACCGTTGCAACGGGGCCCTCGGGCCCCGTTTTTCATGGGCAAGCCAACCCCTGGCCCTGCGCATGCACCATTTCGGGAAACCCAGCATGCTGACGCGCACCACTTCGGTGAACAATGGGGCGCAGCAAAGCACCCGCGTACACAAACCGGGCATCGTTTTTGCTGACTGCAGGACCATGGCCCATCAAAGGGGCCAGTGCCTTCCCTCACCGAATTTCCCCTCGCCCGACAGGAGCCCCGAATGAAAAAAAGACTGTTCATGCAAACTGCCGCCGCCCTGGCCCTGATCGGCAGCACCTCGCTGGCCCAGGCGCAGGCCACCACGCCCATCAAGTTCCAGCTCGACTGGCGTTTTGAAGGCCCTGCCGCGCTGTTCCTGCAACCCGTGGCCAAGGGCTACTTCAAGGCCGCAGGCCTGGATGTGACGGTGGACGCAGGCAACGGCTCCGGCGGCGCGGTGCAGCGCGTGGCCTCGGGCACCTACGACATGGGTTTTGCCGATCTGGCCGCCGTGATGGAGTTCCACGCCAACAACCCCGACGCGCAGAACAAGCCCGTGGCGGTGATGGTGGTCTACAACAACACGCCCGCCTCGGTCATGGCGCTGAAAAAGAGCGGCATCGCCAAGCCCGCCGACCTGGCTGGCAAGAAGCTGGGCGCCCCCGTGTTCGACGCAGGCCGCCGCGCGTTTCCCATTTTCCAGAAGGCCAACGGCATCGGCGCCGTGACCTGGACCGCCATGGACCCCCCACTGCGCGAAACCATGCTGGTGCGCGGCGACGTGGACGCCATCACCGGCTTCACCTTCACCTCGCTGCTCAACCTGGAAGCCCGGGGCGCCAAGGCCGCCGATGTGGTGGTGCTGCCCTATGCCGACTTCGGCGTGAAGCTGTACGGCAATGTGATCATCGCATCGCCCAAGCTCATCAAGGAGAACCCGGCCGCGATCAAGGCGTTCCTGTCGGCCTTCACCAAGGGCGCCAAGGAAGTCATTGCCAACCCCGCAGCCTCCATCGAATACGTGAAGGCGCGCGACGGCATCGTGAACGTGCCGCTCGAAACCCGCCGCCTGCAGCTGGCCATCGACACGGTGATCAACAGCGCCGACGCCCGCACCGAAGGCTTTGGCCAGCTCAAGCCCGGACGCCTCTCGCTGATGGCGTCGCAGGTATCGGATGCGTTCAACACCAAGACCCGCGTGAACGCCGACGATGTGTGGAACGCCAGCTTTCTGCCCAGCGCGGCCGAGCTGAACATCCTGCCGAAGAAGTAATTACTATTAATTTGATAGCTGCAAGCGCATGATTCAATAGCGCTTGCGGCCATTCTGAGCATAAAAACTTCCATGCAGGCTGCTGACAACTATTTTGTGGACTTCCGGGACGTCTGGCTCGCCTACAACGACGAGCTGCGCGCCAAGAACCAGTTTGCGGTCGAAGCCATCGACCTGCAGGTACGCCAGGGCGAATTCATCGCCATCGTGGGCCCCTCGGGTTGCGGCAAGTCCACCTTCATGAAGCTGGCCACCGGGTTGAAGATGCCCTCCATGGGCAAGATCCTCATCGACGGGCAGCCGGTGACGGGGCCGCTCAAGGTCTCGGGCATGGCCTTCCAGGCGCCTTCGCTGCTGCCCTGGCGCACCACGGTGGATAACGTGCTGCTGCCGCTCGAAATCGTCGAGCCCTACCGCAGCAACTTCAAGCAAAAACGCAAGGAATACGAAGAGCGCGCCCGCAAGCTGCTGCAAAAGGTGGGGCTGGCGGGCTATGAGGACAAGTTCCCCTGGCAGCTGTCGGGCGGCATGCAGCAGCGCGCCAGCATCTGCCGCGCACTGATCCACGAACCCAAGATGCTGCTGCTGGACGAGCCCTTCGGCGCGCTGGATGCCTTCACGCGCGAGGAGCTGTGGTGCATCCTGCGGGACCTGTGGACCGAGCAGCAGTTCAATGTGATCTTGGTCACGCACGACCTGCGCGAGTCGGTTTTCCTGGCCGACACGGTGTATGTGATGAGCAAGAGCCCCGGCCGGTTTGTGGTGCGCAAAGAGATCGAGCTGCCCCGCCCGCGCGACCTGGAAGTGACTTACACCAAGGAGTTCACCGACATCGTCCACGAACTGCGCGGCCACATCGGCGCACTGCGCAAGGCCGGCGCGCCCATCCAGCAATAACAAGAAAGCGCCTCATCCCATGCACAAGAAAACCGTCGAGCGCTGGTCTCCCTGGCTGCTGCTGACCGCCACCATCCTGCTGTGGCAGATCATCTGTTCGGCCTTCAATGTCTCCGAGTTCATCTTCCCCAGCCCCTGGGCCATTGCCACCCAGCTGGTGGAGTTTGGCGGCGTCATCGCAGGCCACGCCTGGCGCACCTTCTGGGTCACCATGGCCGGGTTTGGCATCGCCATCGTCGTGGGGGTGCTGCTGGGCTTTGTGATCGGCTCTTCGCGCCTGGCCTACGCCGCCGTGTACCCGCTGATGACGGCCTTCAACGCACTGCCCAAGGCCGCCTTTGTGCCCATTCTGGTGGTGTGGTTCGGCATTGGCGTGGGCCCGGCCATCCTCACGGCGTTCCTCATCAGCTTCTTCCCCATCATGGTCAACATCGCCACCGGCCTCGCCACGCTGGAGCCCGAGCTGGAAGACGTGCTGCGCGTGCTGGGCGCCAAGCGCTGGGACGTGCTGACCAAGGTGGGCCTGCCGCGCTCCATGCCGTACTTCTACGGCTCGCTCAAGGTCGCCATCACGCTGGCCTTTGTCGGTACCACGGTGTCGGAGATGACCGCTGCCAACGAAGGCATTGGCTACCTCCTGATCAGCGCGGGCTCGTCCATGCAGATGGGCCTGGCCTTTGCGGGCCTGATGGTGGTGGGCGCCATGGCCATGGTGATGTACGAGCTGTTCAGCTGGATCGAAAAACGCACCACGGGTTGGGCGCACCGGGGTTCTCAAGGTGAATAACCCGACGGCGTTGAGCGAAGCCCAGGCAGCCACGCTGCTGCGCCGCGCCAACGCCGTGGCCCAGCGCGCCAAGGACATGGGCCGCCATCCCTTCGGCGCGCTGCTGGTTGCGCCCGATGGCGAGACCGTGCTGGCCGAGCAGGGCAACATCGACACCGTGAACCATGCCGAGAACACGCTGGCCCGCACGGCGGCGGCCAACTATCCCGGCGCTTATCTCGCCCGGTGCACGCTGGTCACCACCTTCGAGCCCTGCGCCATGTGTGCAGGCACCATCTACTGGGCGGGCATCGGCCGCGTGCTGTATGGCGTCGAAGAAGCCGCCCTGCTCGCCCTGACGGGCGACCACCCCGAGAACCCCACGCTGGCCCTGCCTTGCCGCACGGTGTTTGCGAGCGGCCAGCGCCCCACCGAGGTGCTGGGCCCGGTGCCCGCACTGCAGGACGAGATCACGGCCCTGCATCGCGATTTCTGGCGGTAGTTGGCTCTGGCGCTTGTATGCCAAGCGCAAGCAGCTCCTCTTTCAGGAGCAAAAGACACCACCAACTGGTGACTCGACACCCTGCCGCTATACTGCCCGCCCCGTTTGGACGACAGCAGGATCACCCGGCATGCGCTTGACCATTCTTTTGCGCCTTCTGGCCCTTGGGGCCGCAGCAGGTCTGGCCGCATGCGGCGGCACGGCCCCGACCCAGCCCGCGGCGGGCGACGCGCCACCTGCCACTACGACCACATCCACCACTCCCCCCATCCGCATTGGCATCGCCCTGGGCGGTGGCGCGGCCAAAGGCTTTGCGCACATCGGCGTGATCAAGATGCTGGAGGCCAATGGCCTGGCGCCCGCCGTGGTCTCGGGCACCAGCGCCGGCAGTGTGGTCGGCGCGCTGTATGCCAGTGGCATGAACGCGTTTGAGATGCAGGAAAAGGCCGTGGCGCTGGACGAAGCCAAGATCCGTGACCTGCAGCTGTCGTCCGGCGGGTTGGTGCTGGGCCAGAAGCTTGAAGACTATGTGAACGAGCAGGTGCGCCGCAAGCCGCTGGAACAGATGGCCAAGCCCTTCGTCGTGGTGGCCACGCGGCTGGAAGACGGCGAGCGCACGGTGTTTGCACGCGGCAACACGGGCCAGGCCGTGCGCGCATCCAGCAGCGTGCCCGGTGTGTTCCAGCCCGTCACCATCGGCAAATACCATTTTGTGGATGGCGGCATCGTGAGCCCTGTGCCTGTGGATGCCGCACGCCAGCTGGGCGCCGACATCGTGATCGCGGTGGACATCTCCAACAAGGCCCGGGGCCAGACGCCGGGCAACATGCTGGGTGCGCTGAACCAGTCGATTGCCATCATGGGCCAGAAGCTGGGCCAGGCCGAGCTGGCGCGGGCCGACGTGATCATCCGCCCGCAGGTGCTGGACATTGGCGCCGCCGACTTCAGCCAGCGCGCCAATGCCATCGTGGAAGGCGAGAAGGCCGCGCTGGCCGTGATGCCGCAAATCCGCGAGCGTGTGGCCCAGCTCCAGGCCGAGCGCAGCAAGGCGGCGGCGCAGGCCCAGCAGAAGGCGGCCGAGGCGCAGTACCAGGCCTGCCTGGACAACCGCAGCCGGCTGCAGAAGCTGGCGGGCCTCGCCAAACTGGACGACTCCTGCCCGGCGCCCAAGTAGCGCGGCAAACAAACGATTCCGGCACAGTGCCCTTCGGGTAAAGTCAACTGCGCCCCGGCCTGCCAGCACATCCCGGCACAGACTTCACGCCCCACTGCCCGCCCTACCCATGTCTTCGCCGTTCTCCGCCGTCAAACCCAGCGCCAAGCTCTCCGACCAGGTGGCCAGCGCGCTGGAGGCCGAGATCCGCGCGGGCCGCATCCAGGCGTCCGACAAGCTGCCCACCGAGGCGGTGCTGGCGCAGCAGTTCCAGGTGAGCCGCACAGTGGTGCGCGAGGCCATCTCGCGCCTCAAGTCGCTGGGGCTGGTGGACTCGCGCCAGGGCAGCGGCGTGTATGTGCTGGCTCCGGGCATCGAGCCGCTGCAGTTCGATGTACCCCTGGCCGCATCGCGCGAGGCGGTGATGCAGATCGTGGAGGTAAGGCGTGCGCTGGAGGCCGAGGTGGCCGAGCTGGCGGCCCTGCGGCGCACCGATGCAGACATGGCCGCCATACGCGCCGCCATGCAGCACATCGCCGACGCCGTGCGTGCAGGCCGCGACGGGGTGGAAGAAGATGTGCTGTTCCACCGCGCCATCGCCCGGGCGGCAGGCAACCCGTTCATGATCAGCACGCTGGACTATCTGGCGCAGTTCCTCAAGGGCGCCACCCGCGTGACCCGTGCCAACGAAGCGCGTCGCACCGACTTTGCCGATGCGGTGACCCACGAGCACACCCACATCGTGCGCGCCATCGAGGCGGGCGACCCGGTGGCAGCGCGGGCGGCTGCCGCGCAGCACATGAAGAACGCACTGGCCCGCATCGAGCAGGCCGACCTCACGTTCTGGGCCCAGGACGGCGCTCGGCTGGCCCAGCCGCTGGTGGCGGCATCCATACCGCTGGTGTTCTGAGCCACGTCCCAAACCTGTGCGCCGGGCTTGCGTCCCAACACATCGGTGATTTGCTACATATTTGGTAGCTACTCAGGCATATCGCACTAGCGCTTGAGCACCAAAACGCCTCAAAACCGCTTCCCCCTCCATGCCCACGCACTGGCAGACGCGGGTTAACCCGTAGCAGTGCCGTGCGCGATAATTTGTATGATAACCATATAAACATACCAACCAAGGTGCAGATGAAAACCCCTGCAAGGCCGTTTTGAGCGGCTCCAGCCTGGGTCAGCCCCTTCCATCCCGGAGATATCTCGTTCATGTCCACCCTCGCACTTCTCGGCATCGGCGCCGGCAGCATTGGCCTGCTCCTGTTGCTCATCATCCGCTGGCAGGTCCACGCCTTCGTGGCGATGATGCTGGTGAGCTTTCTGGTGGCGTTTGCCACGCAGATGCCCATTGGCGACATCATCAGCACGCTGATTGCGGGCATGGGCGGCACGCTGGGTTCGGTCGCCATCCTGGTGGCGCTGGGCTCCATGCTGGGGCGCATGATCGAGGTCTCGGGCGGTGCGGCCAGCCTGGCCAACCGCTTCACACAGCTGCTGGGTCCCACACGGGTGCCCATGGCGCTCACGGCCGCCGCGCTGGTGCTGGCCATCCCGGTGTTTTTTGACGTGGGCTTCATCATCCTGGTGCCCATCGTCTATGGCTTTTGCAAGGCAGCGGGCGTCAACCCCATCAAGTTCGGCCTGCCCGTGGCGGGCATCATGCTGGCCGCGCACGTGGTGGTGCCGCCGCACCCCGGCATCGTGGGTGGGGCAGCCATCGTCAAGGGCGACATTGGCTGGATCACCATCATTGGCCTGGCCATCTGCATCCCGCTCGCAGCGCTGTCGCAGGTCGTGTCGGGCTGGCTCAACCGCAAGGGCTACCCCCTGCTGCCCACCACGGCCGAGCAGTTTGCGGCCTTTGGCAGCAGCCAAGAAGGCGCGGACTCCAAGGCCCCCAAGGCTGCCGCTGCCCCCGGCGTGGGCACCATCATGGCGCTCATCCTGATCCCGCTGGCCCTCATCATGGCCGGCACCACCGGTGCCACGCTGCTGCCCAAGGGCGACAGCCTGCGCAATGTATTGGGCTTCATCGGCTCGCCCATCTTTGCGCTGATGGTGGCCGTGGGCCTGGCGATGTTTCTGCTGGGCCGCAACCAGGGCTGGAACCGTGAGCGCACCAACGCCATCATGGAATCTGCCCTGCCCCCTGCCGCCACCGTGATCCTGGTGACGGGTGCGGGTGGCGTGTTTGCCAAGGTGCTCACGGCCAGCGGCATTGGCGCTGCGCTGTCGCAAAGCCTCACCGCTACTCACCTGCCGCTCATCCTGCTGGCGTTCATCATCTCTCTGGCCCTGCGCGCCGCCCAGGGCTCGGCCACCGTGGCCATCATCACCACCTGCGGCCTGCTGGCCGATGCGATGGCGGGTGGCGGGTATTCCCCCTTGCAAGTGGCGCTGCTCACGGTTGCCATCGGCTTTGGCAGCCTGGGCCTGTCACACGTCAACGATTCGGGCTTCTGGATCGTGACCCGCTACCTGGGCCTGAGCGTGGGCGATGGCCTGCGCACCTGGACCGTGCTGACCACCGTGCTGGGCCTGGCGGGTTTTGCACTCACGGCTTTGCTTTGGTTGCTGGTGGCCTGAACGCCCCCTTTTTGAATTTCTTTGAAGGACTGACAACATGACACAACCCACCGTCGGCATCATCGGCCTGGGCGCCATGGGCGCTGGCATTGCCAAGACTCTGCGCAACAACGGTTTCACCATCCACGTGTGCGACGTGCGCCCCGGCGTGGCCGAGGCCTTTGTGGCAGACGGTGGCACGGCCCACGCCACCACTGCTGCGCTGGCGGCGGTGAGTGATGTGGTGGTGTCGGTGGTGGTCAACGCCGCGCAGACCGAGAGCGTGCTGTTTGGCGACGATGGTAAAAGCGGTGCGGCCAGCACCTCGCGCCCCGGCAGCACCTTTGTGATGTGCTCCACCGTGGACCCCAACTGGTCCGTGGCGATGGAAGCGCGCCTGAACGCCCTGGGCCTGCACTATGTGGACGCCCCCATCTCCGGCGGCGCAGCCAAGGCTGCCTCGGGCCAGATGACCATGATGACCTCGGCCAAGCCCGAGGCCTATGCCGCTGCAGGCGCGGTGCTCGACGGCATGGCTGGCAAGGTGTACCGCCTGGGTGACAAGGCGGGCGCGGGCAGCAAGGTCAAGATCATCAACCAGTTGCTGGCCGGTGTGCACATTGCCGTGGCCGCCGAAGCCATGGCCCTGGGCCTGCGCGAAGGCGTGGAGGCCAGCGCCTTGTATGAAGTGATCACGAACAGCGCGGGCAACAGCTGGATGTTTGAAAACCGCATGGCACATGTGCTGGCGGGCGACTACACACCGCTTTCAGCCGTCGATATTTTTGTGAAGGACCTGGGCCTGGTGCTGGACACCGCACGCGCCAGCAAATTCCCCCTGCCTCTGGCGGCCACCGCGCACCAGATGTTCATGCAGGCATCCACCGCAGGCTTTGCCAAGGAAGATGACAGTGCCGTGATCAAGATCTTCCCTGGCATCACGTTGCCCGAAGGAAAGGAGAAGGCATGACACGCGCGTTGCTGGGCTGCATTGCCGACGACTTCACGGGCGCGACCGACCTGGCCAACAACCTCGTGCGCGCAGGCATGCGCGTGGTGCAGGCCATGGGCGTGCCCACGGCCCCGCTGGATGCGGAGGCCGATGCCATCGTGGTGGCACTCAAGTCGCGCACCGTTCCCAAAGACGAAGCCATCGCCCAGTCGCTGGCCGCACTGCAGTGGCTCAAGGCGCAGGGCACCGAGCAGATCTACTTCAAATACTGCTCCACCTTTGACAGCACGGCCGAAGGCAACATTGGCCCCGTGACCGATGCGCTGATGCAGGCCCTGGGCACCGACTTCACCATCGCCACGCCCGCCTTCCCCGACAACAAGCGCACCGTGTTCAAGGGCTATCTGTTTGTGGGCGACGTGTTGCTGAACGAGAGCGGCATGCAGAACCACCCGCTCACGCCCATGACCGACCCCAACCTGGTGCGCGTGCTGCAAGCGCAGACACCCAGCCGCGTGGGTCTGATCGACCACAGTGTGGTCGCACAGGGCGAGGCTGCCATCCGCGCACGCATCGACCAACTCAAGGCCGAGGGCGTGCGCATGGCCGTGGTCGATGCGGTGTCGAACGCCGACCTGATGCGCCTGGGCCCTGCCCTCAAGGGCATGCCGCTGGTCACAGCGGGCTCGGGCGTGGCCATTGGCCTGCCGGGCAACTTTGGCGTAGCCTCCAGCAACGAGGCAGCCCGCCTGCCCGCCGCGCAAGGGCTGCAGGCCATCGTGTCGGGCAGCTGCTCGGTGGCGACCAACCAGCAGGTCATGGATTTCATCAAAGCGGGCCAACCCGCTCTGGCCATCGACCCACTGCGCATTGCCGCAGGCGTGGACGTGGCCGCCGAAGCGCTGGCCTGGGCCGAAGGCCACCTCGGCAAAGGCCCGGTGCTGGTGTATTCCACCGCCGAGCCATCGGCCGTGCGCGCCATTCAGGGCAAGCTGGGTTCTGAAAAAGCCGGTGCCATGGTGGAAGACACCATTGCCGCCATTGCACGCGGCCTGGTGCAGCGCGGTGTGCGCCAGCTCATCGTGGCGGGTGGCGAAACCTCGGGTGCCTGTGTGCAGGCCCTGGGCATCACGCAAATGCGCATTGGCGCGCAGATCGACCCCGGCGTGCCGTGGTGCCATGCCGTGGCGCCCGACGCCAAGGACGGGCTGCACATCACGCTGAAGTCGGGCAATTTCGGTAGCACCGACTTCTTCACCAAGGCTTTTGCACAATTGCTGGCATGACCGCTACCCCCGCCTTCATGGATGAGCCCCAAGCCCGCGACGAAATATGCCGCGTGGGCCGCAGCCTGTTTGAGCGGGGCTATGTGCACGCCACCGCCGGCAACATCAGCGTGCGCCTGGCCGATGGCTACCTCATCACCCCCACCGATGCCTGCCTGGGCACGCTGCAGCCCGAGCGGCTGGCGCACCTGGACGCACAAGGCCAGCAGGTGGCAGGCGACCGGGCCAGCAAGACCATTGCCTTACATCGGCAGATTTACGAGGCCTCGGCATCGACTGCGGCTCCTGCGCGCTGCGTGATCCACACCCACAGCACGCATCTGGTGGCCTGCTCGCTACAAGCCGACACCGCCGCAGGTGGGCAACTGGCACCGGATGCGCAATTGCTGCCTCCCATCACGCCCTACTTCGTCATGAAGGTAGGCCGCGTGCCGCACATTCCCTACCACCGCCCTGGCGACCCGGCTGCGGCAGCGCTGGTGGCGCAGACCATTGGCCGCTATGCCGCACAGGGCAGTCCGGTGCGCGCCGTGATGCTGGCGCGCCTGGGACCCAACGTGTGGCACGACACGCCTGCCGCCGCCATGGCCGTGCTGGAAGAGCTGGAAGAAACCGCACGCCTGTGGATGCTGTGCCAGCCCCGCCCCACGCCGCTGACCGAGCCCCAGATTGAAGAGCTGCGCCAGAGCTTTGGTGCCCACTGGTAACGGGCGGGCTGCGCCCATGGCGCGGGGGACGAAAGAACACACACAAGGAGACAAACCATGACCCTTTCTTTCTGGCGCAAAGCCTTTGCTCCCATGCTGCTGGGCGTGCTGGCCACGGACGGTGCATCGGCTGCGGACTACCCCGCCCCCAAGCACGGCGAGTGGGTCGTCAAGGATTTCCGCTTCCACGCCGGCCAGACCCTGCCCGAACTCAAGCTGGCCTACTCCACCGTGGGCGATCCCACAGGTGAGCCGGCGCTGGTGCTGCATGGCACCAATGGCTCGGCAGAGAGCATGCTCACGCCCGGCTTTGCAGGCACGCTTTTTGGCCCCGGCCAACCGCTGGATGCGCGCAAGTACTTCATCATCCTGCCGGACGCCATCGGCACCGGCCGCTCCAGCAAGCCGTCAGACGGCCTGCGCGCCGCCTTTCCGACCTACAACTACGACGACATGGTGCAGGCGCAGTACCGCCTGCTGACAGAGCACCTGGGCGTGCGCCATGTGCGCGCCATCATCGGCAACTCCATGGGCGGCATGCACACGTGGGTGTGGGCCCAGCGCCACCCCGACTTCATGGACATTGCCGTACCCATGGCCTCGCTGCCCGCCGCCATGTCAGGCCGCAACTGGATGATGCGCCGCCTGCTGGTCGATGCCATCCGCAACGACCCCGAATGGCAAGGCGGCAACTACACCCGCCAGCCCCGCAGCCTGCAGTTTGCATCGGTGTTCTTTGGCACGGGCACCAACGGGGGCAACCAGGGCCTGCAAAAGCTGGCCCCCAACCGCGCTGCGGCCGACGCGCTGGTGGAGCAACGCCTCAAAGCGCCTTTCCGTGGCGATGCCAACGACCACATCTACCAGTGGGAGGCATCACGCGACTACGACCCCGAGCCCGGGCTGGAACGCATCACCGCGCGCGTGCTGGCCATCAACTCAGCAGACGATGAGCGCAACCCACCCGAGCTGGGCGTGCTGGACAAAGCCATCGCCCGCATCCCGCACGCACAGGCCTACGTGATCCCTGCCAGCGCCGACACCCTTGGCCACAGCACGGTGGGCCTGGCGCGCTTTTACCAAGACCGGCTGGCGCAGGTGCTCACCAGCGCACCGCGCCGCTGACCCGTACTTTTCAGGAACCCTTTTCATGCCCCGCTTTGCCGCCAACCTGTCCATGCTCTACAACGACGTGGACTTTCTCGACCGTTTTGCCGCAGCTGCCCGCGATGGCTTCCAGGCGGTGGAGTACCTTTTTCCCTACGCCTACTCTGCGCAAGAACTGTCCGCGCGCCTGCAAGCCACCGGCCTGCAGCAAGTGCTGTTCAACGCCCCGCCCGGCAACTGGGACGCGGGCGAACGCGGGCTGGCCTGCCTGCCCGGGCGCGAGGCCGAGTTCCGCGAAGGCATTGCCAAAGCGGTTGAATACGCCCAGGCACTGCAATGCCCCCGCATCCACGTGATGGCCGGGCTGGTGCCCCAAGGGGCCGATGCAGCCACCGTGCGCGCCACCTACATCGCCAACGTGCGCTACGCTGCCGAACAAGCCGCGCCGCACGGTATCCAGATCCTGCTGGAACCTATCAATGGCCGCGACATGCCGGGCTTCTTCCTGAGCCGCCAGGACCAGGCCCATGCGCTGATCGCCGAGATCGGCGCCGCCAACGTGAAGGTGCAGATGGACCTGTACCACTGCCAGATCGTGGAAGGCGACCTGGCCATGAAGGTGCGCCAGTACCTGCCCACAGGCAACGTCGGCCACTTCCAGATTGCCGGTGTGCCTGAGCGCCACGAACCCGATGTGGGCGAGATCAACTACACCTATCTGTTCAAGCTGTTGGACAGCCTGGACTACGACGGCTGGATTGGCTGCGAATACCGCCCCGCGCGCGGTGCCGCCGCCCACGCCACCAGCGACGGGCTGGGCTGGCTCAAGCCCTGGCTGTAAAGACCTACCTCGCACCACAGTTGCCGTTGCACGCCTGACGCTGGTGCAGCGCGCACCATGGCGCGGCACGCGGGGGCGTTCGGGCATGGTTTCTCCTTGAGTTGGCATGGCACAGATCCTGCAAATACGCAGACGCCAAGAGTAGAAGCGTTCAGCGGCCACCGCCCGGAAATTGCTCTTGAAGCATGCAATGGACTGACGCCACCACGGGCGCGCAGGACTGTGCGTCTTCAGGAGGCCGGTGCCCCCACCTCGCAGCCCCAGCGCCCTGTCGGTTGATTGCATGCACCCCGTTCGGAGGGGTGTGAAGCCTGGCTTTTCACTCCCCCGTGGTTACCCGCCAACGACCAGGAGTGCTCCACCATGCAACGCCGTTCCCTCATCCGCGCCACCGGCGCCGCCGCCCTTCTGTCTGCCACACCGTTTGTGCGCGCCCAGGGCAATCTGCAGAAGTTCAAGTTCAACCTGGGCTGGAAGATCGAGGCCTCGGGCGCAGGCTTTTTGTTGGCGCAGCAGCGGGGCTATTACAAGGATGCGGGCCTCGATGTCACCATCGACACCGGCAACGGGTCTGCCTCGGCCATCAGCCTGGTGGCGGGCGGTGCGTATGACGTGGCATCGGCCGACCTCTCGACCATGATCGAGTTCAACACCGCCAATCCGCAGTCCAGGCTGGCAGCGGTCGCCATCCAGTACGACCTGAACCCCAACTCGGTCATGGTACGCAAGGACGGCGCCATCAAGAAGCCCGCCGACCTGGCGGGCAAGACCATCCTGGGCCAGCCCTTCAACGCTTCGCGCAAGCTCTTTCCCGCCTTTGCCAAGGCACAGGGCTTTGATGGCAGCGGCGTGAAATGGGAAAACGTGGCACCCGACATCGGCGACACACGCTTCGTCAAAGGCGATTTCGACGCAGCGGCGTACTTCTTCTTCACGGGTCTGCTCAACCTGAAGGCGCGGGGCCTGACGCCGGATCAGATCACGGTGTTCCGCTTTTCGGACTATGGCCTCAAGTCGTATGGCAATGGGCTCATTGCCAACGCCAAGAGCATGCAGGACAACCCGGACGCCATGAAGGCCTTCGTCAAAGCCACCACACGCGGCTGGGTCGATGCGATTGCCGACCCGCGCGCCGGCGCTGCCGCCATCAAGGCCCGAGAGCCCCTGGCCCATGAAGAGATCGAGTTCGAACGCCTGCAGCTCATCGTGGACGGCACCATGAAGACCGCCGAGACACGCGCCAACGGCTGGGGCGCTGCCACGCCTGCGCGCCTGCAGGCCACCATCGATGAGACCGTGGCAGCCTTTGGCCTCAAGAGCAGCCTGGCGGTGGCCGACATCTGGACCGACCGCTTTCTGCCCCCGGCCGTAGACCGCAAGCTCAAGGCCTGACCGGGGGAAAGCCATGGGCATCCCCCTCCTCGACCTCAGCGGCGCCCTGCAGCCGGGCGCGCCGCGCAGCCCCGCCGTGATGGCCGTGGCCGCCCAACTGCGCCAGGCCTGCACGGGCCCGGGGTTCTTCTACGTGCGCCACCACGGTGTGCCGCAGGACACCATTGCGCGCCAGTTTGCCTTGGCGCAGCAGTTCTTCGACCTGCCGCTGGCCTCCAAGGAAGCGATTTCGCTGCACCACTCACCCGCGATGCGGGGCTACGAAAGCCTGGGCGGGCAGACCCTGGACGCGAATGCGCGCCCGGACCTCAAGGAGAGCTTCTACTGCGGGCTGGACTACGCGGCAGACCATCCGTATGTGCAGCGCGGCTACCACTCCTACGGCAGCAACCAGTGGCCGGAGGCGTTGCCCGAGCTGGCCACCCAGAGCCGCACCTACATCGCCGCCATGCGGCAACTGGCCCTGCGGCTGATGCAGCTGCTGGCGCTTTCGCTCGACCTGCCCGAGGATTACTTCGACCACACACACCAGAGCCCCATGCTCACGCTGCGGCTGCTGCGCTACCCACCCCATCCTGAGAGCGCCGATGCGCTCACCTTTGGCGCGGGCGAGCACACCGACTGGGGTGCCATCACCCTGCTGGCCCAGGACCACCATGGCGGGCTGGAGGTGAAACTGCCCACCGGCGAATGGGTGGCTGCCACACCCATCGAGGGAGCGCTGGTGGTGAACCTGGGCGACATGATTCCGCGCTGGACGAATGGGCTGTACCGATCCAACCCCCACCGCGTGCGCAATGTGCACAGCGGGGGCGCACCGCGCCACTCCATTCCGTTTTTCTACACGCCCGACTACGAGGCCCAGGTGGTCCCCGTCCCCACCTGTGTGCCTGCGGGTGAGTCGCCGCGCTTTGCACCCTGCACCGTGGGCGAGCACCTGCAGGCCATGTACCGCAAGACGTACGGCCTGGGTCAAGCCACCACCCCAGCCAGCGCGGCGGTGATGGCATGAGGCTCTGGTTCAACCTGCTGTGCCAGGACATCGAGGCGCAGCTTCAGTTCTATCAAGCCCTGCTGCAATTGCCCGAGGCGTCGGGGACGCGCTCGGCCATCTACCGGGCGGTGGAGACCGAGCACTTCCAGCTCGGCTTCAATGCCCCCGAGGCCTATGCCCTGCTGGGCCTGGCCGACCGGCAGCCTGGCGCAGCCTTGCCGTCACCACGCGGCGTGACAGGCTATGCCACCTTCATGCTGGACACACCGGACGCCGTGGAGGCTGCCACCGAAAAGGCCAAAGCTCTGGGCGGACAGGTCATCAAACCACCCTACGCCACCTATTACGGCCAATGGCAGGCGGTGCTGGCGGACCCGGAGGACAACGTGTTCCGGATAAGCGCTGTGGGTGTACCGCGCCACGTCGCTTGAGCCTGCCCCTGCCCGGCCGCGCCATCGACGGCAGCCGCCCACCCAGGCATCGGCGGGGCGGACAAGCGTCCACCCCTGCCTCCCAAGTCACGCGTCAATAAACCTTGAAGTTGGCCGCCACCCGCTGGTTCAGGTATTCGCCCGCGGCAATCGCCGGGTACTTCTTGCCGGGCCCTTCGATGATGGCGTCGCGGTTGGCCTGGGCAAAGAAGGCGATGCTGTAGCGCGGCCCCATGTAATCGCCGGGCAGAGGGTTCTTCACACGGTGGAAGTTGCTGGGCAGCTGGTCGTCGCTCCAGCGCATCAGCATGTCGCCGATGTTGCAGGTGATGGCCTGCTCGTCGGGCTCCACCGAGGTCCAGGCCTGGGTGCCCATCTCCTTGCCTGGGCACACCTGCAAGCCGCCCTGGCCCTGGCGCTGAAAGAGCAGGGTCAGGCAATCAAAGTCGGTATGTGCCCCGGCGCGCCACAGGCCCAGGTGGGCTTGCTGCTCGGGCGGGGTCGCAAAGTAGTGCAGCAGGCGCAAGGTGCTTTGGTAGCTGGCCTGCGCAGGGTCGTGCGCGCGGGCAAAGAAGGCCTCGTCAAACCCCAGCTTCCACGCAAAGCACGACAGCACCTGCATGGCCACCTGCCAGCACTGGCCTTCGAAGGCGAGCATGGTGGCCTGAAAGCCCGCCAGCTCCTCGCCGGAGGGCCACAGGCCCGCCATGTGCGGGCGGGTGATCTGGTACGACTCCTTCTGGTCCGGCGTGCCGGTGGAGGGGCGCACCTGCGCGCGGCTCTCCCAGCCCACATTCAGCGCTTTCTTGAGCGGGTACTGCGCCTTCACGGCGTCGGGCAGCGCAAAGAAGCGCTCGGTCATCGCAAAGGCGTTGCGCACCTCGGCCAGGTCAATGCCGTGGTTCACGATCTGGAAAAAGCCAACATCGACGGCGGCGTCCCACAGCTGGTCGGCAATCTCGGTCTTGCGCTGCGCAAAGTGGCTGAGGTCGATGCGGCGGATCTCGCGGCTTGCGGTTTCCGAGCCCATTGCGCCCATGCGCGTTTCTTTTTGCAGCTCGGCGAGGTCGTAGGTGGCAGTGGTGGTCATGCAGTTCTCCTGAAGACAAGTGGAAGGAAGAAAGGCCCTCCCGCTGGGCGCTTCAAGAGCGTTTGGCACCGCCTGCGGCAGCCGCCCGTTCAACCCTTGAAGCCACGGTGTGCCAACGCACACCGCTGTGCGCACAGCGGGCTTCAAGAGCAATTTCCGACTGGCATCGCCCCGCGCAGGATGGCACAGGGGCAACGCAGTGAACGCTTCTACTCTTGCCAAAAGCGATGCAAGAAGAATGCCCACGGCTCCTTGCTTGTGTGTCCAAGCAGGGTGAGAGCGCTTGTGTACAGCGCATCAAAAGCCATGCATACATGTCACTGATTGTGATTGGCATGCCAAATGCATAGCGCCCTGCACTACAGCGGCGGACGTGCAGACAGTCCGGCGTTGCACAACGACAGCCACCCACCCACCATCGACGGAGACACCTACACCATGCACGCGCTCATGTCTGCACCCCCGGCCAGCTTTGACGACCCCACCCCCATCAACGACACCGACGGCACCTACCTGCGCCAGGCCATCGCGTGGTCGTGCACGGCCCGCGCGCGCGGCAACCGTCCGTTTGGTGCCGTGGTCATCAGTGCCGAAGGGCGCCTGCTGGCCGAGGCCTACTGCAACACCACCGAGACCGGCGACTGCACCGGCCACGCCGAGACCAATGCCGTGCGCCAGCTCAGCCCGCGTGTGGGCCGCGATGCCCTGGCCAAGGCCACGCTGTATTCCTCGGCCGAGCCCTGCGTGATGTGCGCGGGCGCCATCTTCTGGTCGGGCATTGGGCGCGTGGTGTTCGGCATTGATGCCGAACGCCTGCGCGTGTTCCGGGGCGAGCGGGCCGAACAGCGCGACGCCGAGCTGTCGTGCCGCGACGTGTTTGCCGCCTCGCCCCACGCCATCGAATGCATCGGCCCGGCGCTGGTCGAAGAAGCCAGCGCACCGCATATCGGGTTCTGGAAAGTCTGACCCACTCCTGCGCGGGCAGAATCTGCGGCGCACACTCTGCAATCCCCCCATGCCTCGCACCAAAGCCATGACCGAATCCGAAGCCGAAGCCGCCTCCGGCGCGCTGCTCAGCCGCGCCAAACAGGGGCGCGAACGCATCCTGGGCGCCATCCGCGAGGCAGCCATTGCCGAGTTCAGTCGCCATGGTTTCAAGGGGGCATCCACCAAAGCCATTGCCGAGCGCGCCGGCCTGACCAAGCCCCAGCTGCACTACTACATCAGCAGCAAGGAAGAGCTGTACGAAGAGTTGCTGTACTCGGTGCTCAACGGCTGGTCGGGCGCCTTCATTTTTGACAGCAACAGCGACGATCCCAAGAAGGTGTTGAGCAGCTATGTGCGCAAGAAGCTCGACTACGCACTGGACAACCCGGGCCTGTCGCGCATCTTCACCACCGAGGTGCTGGGCGGTGGGCGCAACCTGGGCAAGTACTGGCCGGTGGCCGTCAAGTCCACCCAGCAGAAGGTGGACCTCATCAACCGCTGGATTGCCGAAGGCCGCATGCGCAAGGTGGACGCCAAGGTTTTGCTGATGCAGATCTGGGGCATGACGCAGCACTACGCCGACTACGGCGTGCAGGTGCACATCATGCTGGGCCTGGCGCCCGACGAGCCCATCGACCGCGAGCCCATCGTGCGTGAACTCACCACCTTTGTGCTGCTGGGCTGCGGCCTCGCACCAGACTAAGGCCCCCGCCCCATTCTGGGCATGCATCGGGTGCCCGAGGGACGAGTCCCGGGAAATTTGCACCAGCACGCGGCGTCAAAAGCCGCTTTCAGGCCGCGTTGATCCACCACAAAGACGTTTGACCGCTTTTTGTGGCTGGCACAGCCTTTGCAATAGTTTGACCAATCGATCAAATCACATGGTCAAACAATGCAGACAGCCCCTGACACCGCCAGCAGTACCTGCGCCACCCGCACAGAACACGCATTCGAGCTGATCCTGCAGCGCAGCCAGATGCGCTTGCCCGTCGCCCCCGGCGAGAGCATGGCCGATGTGCTGCAGCTCGCTGGCGTACCGCTGGAAACCCTGTGCGAGCAGGGTATGTGCGGCACCTGCGTCACCCGCTGGCTGGACGGCGAGCCCGACCACCGCGACAGCTGCCTGAGCGCTGCAGAGCAAGCCACCCACGTCGCCGTGTGCTGCGCGCGCAGCCACAGCGCCACGCTCACGCTGGACCTGTAGGCCCATCCCCCACAACCCGAAGGCCCCCCGCCATGCGCATCCTCGTGATCTATTGCCACCCGGTAGAGACCAGCTACAACGCAGCCCTGCACACCGAGGTGGTGCAGCAGCTGCGCGGCGCGGGCCATGAGGTGGACGACTGCGACCTGTACGCCGAGGGCTTCAACCCCGTGATGACACGCGAAGAGCGCCTGGGCTACCACGAGGTGCCCAGCAACCAGTTGCCCGTGCAGGGCTATGTGGACCGCCTGCTCTGGGCCGAAGCCGTGGTGTTCTGCTTTCCCACCTGGTGCTTTGGCATGCCGGCGATGCTCAAGGGATTTTTCGACCGCGTGCTCATGCCCGGCGTGGCCTTTGACATCAGCGATCCGCACAACGTCAAGCCCTCACTCACCCACATCAGGCGCATCTCGGCCGTGGTCACTTACGGGCGCCCCCGCTGGACGGCCCTGTTCATGGGCGACCCGCCGCGCAAGTCCATCACCCGCTACATGCGCCTGCTCACGGGCGGCAAGGCGCGGGTGGACTACCACGCCTATTACCACATGAACGTGGCCACACCGCCCCGGCTGGCGGCCTTCAAGGCCCGCGTGGGCCAGGCGATGGCGCGCTTTGCATAAGACAACGTTCTAAGGGCCACGGCATGCACGCATCCAACACCCCCGACCACATCCTGCGCGCCCGGTTGCCGCGCTGGCTGCTGCCCTCCGCGTGGCCGCAGCAGGGCCACCAGCCCGCACTGGCCGATCTGCGCCTGGCCCAGGGCCGCATCGTGCAGGTGCTGCCCCACGGCACCCAGCCTGCGCTACACGGCGCTGTGTGGGACGTGGCAGGCGCGCTGGTGCTGCCCGGCCTGGTCGATGCGCACACCCACCTGGACAAGGCCTTCACCCTGCCGCGCATGGGAGAGGTCAAACCCGGCCTGCTGGGCGCCATCGAGGCCATGATGTTGGATCGCCAGGGCTGGACCGAAGCCGACATCCACGCCCGCGCCAGCCGCGCGCTGCAATGGGCCTACGACGCAGGCACCGTCCACCTGCGCACCCACTGCGACTGGTGGGAGCCCGACGCGCAGCCGCTGGCCTGGAACGTGTTGCACGCACTGGCCCACGACTGGGCCGACCGCATCACGCTGGAGCGCGTGAGCCTGATCCCCTTGCATCTGTACACGGACCGCAGCGCCGCCCTGCGGCTGGCGGCCACCGTGGCTGCGAGCGGCCCTGGCGCCTTGCTGGGCGGGTTTGTGCACTCTACCAACTGGGACCCGCAGGCGCTGCGCCACCTGTTGGAAGCCGCACAACACCACGGGCTGAACGTGGACCTGCATGTGGACGAAGAACTGCACCCCGGCGCACAGGGCTTGGCGACCACGGCCGCACTGCTCAAGGAGCTGGGTTTCGAAGGCCATGTGGTCTGCGGCCACACCTGCGCCCTGGCCGCACAGGACGAGGCCACGGCCCTCGCCACGCTCGACGCCGTGGCACAAAGCCCGATCACGCTGGTCACGCTGCCCATCACCAACCTGCTGCTGCAGGACGCCACCACCGGCCGCACACCGCGCCAGCGCGGCCTGACGCTGGTGAAGGAAGCCCGTGCACGTGGCATCCCGGTGCTGGTGGCCAGCGACAACGTGCAAGACCCGTTCTGCCCCGTGGGCAGCTTTGACCCGCTGGAAGCCCTGGCCACGGGCGTGCTGGCTGCGCAGCTGGATGCACCTTTCGACCAATGGAGCGAATCGCTGTGCCGCGCCGACTGGCTGTGCACCGGCCGCACTGGCACCACGGCGCTGCCGCTGCAGCCTGGCACGGTGGCTGACCTGCTGGTCTTCACGCAGGCTGACCACTGGGGCTTTCCATCGCGCGCACAAAGCCGTGTGGTGCTGCGCCAGGGCCGCGTCGCCAGCGGCCATGCACCGGCTGCCTGGCATGTGCCAACCACCCAATCCGCAAGGAGCCTCGCATGAGCCCCACATCTGCGCCCGTACCTGCGCCAGGTATCGCCCAGCCCCTGGCCCGCTACGCCGCATGGCGCCGCGCAGGCGACTTCATCTACCTGAGCGGGATCATTGCCGTGGACCCTGCCGCCAGCCGCATCGTGCGTGGCTACGACGACATCCCGCATGAGGCCGCCACGCTGATTGGCCGCACGGGCGAGTTCAGCAGCGACATCAAGGAAGGCCCCATCCTCGCGCAGAGCTGGTATGTGCTCGACCGCATCCGCCAGACCATCGAGGCCGCAGGCGGCCAGATGTCCGACGTGTTCAAGCTGGTGCAGTACTTCAAGAACCTGGACCACTTCCCACAGTACAGCCGCGTGCGCAAGCTGTTCTTCCCCGGCGAGCCCCCCGCATCCACCGTCGTGGAAGTGAGCGGCATGTTACCCACGCCCGACATCCTGATCGAGGTCGAAGCCACGGCCTATCTGCCACAGCGCTGATACAGCCCCAACACCCTCACGAAAGTCTTTCATGCTGCACGGCTACAACCCGCCCCACCGCTACCTGCCCTACCTGAGCTGGACCGAGATCGCCGACCTGCCGGACAAGGAGAACACCGTCATCGTGCTGCCCACGGGCGCCACCGAGCAGCACGGCCCGCACCTGCCCTGTGCGGTGGACACGGTGATCAGCGCGGGTGTGGTGGGCCATGCGCTGGCGCGCCTGCCGGCCGATGTGCCTGCGTTTGCGATGGCGCCGATCACCTACGGCAAGTCCGAAGAGCACCTGCACTTCCCCGGCACCGTCACGCTGAGCGGCGAGACCCTGCTGGCCACCATGAACGAAGTGGGCGAGTCGGTCTACCGCGCGGGTTTTCGCAAGCTGCTGTTTGTCAACGGCCACGGCGGCCAGCCGCAGGTGATGGAGATGTGTGCGCGCGAGCTGCGCCTGCGCCATGGCGACTTCATTGTGGTGCCCAGCTTCACCTGGCGTGTGCCACATGTGGCGGGCAAGTACCTGTCCGACACCGAAAAGAAACTGGCCATGCACGCAGGCCATGCCGAGACCGCGTTGATGCTGGCGCTGGCCCCCGACACCGTGCACATGGAGCGTGCGGTCGTCAACTACCCGCCCGTTTTTGACTCGCCCCTGCTCTCACCCGACGGCCGCCCGGCCTGTGCCTGGAGTGCGCGCGACTTCGGCCCCAGCGGAATCATTGGCGACCCGCTGCCCGCCACGGCCGAACAGGGGCACGCCATCCTCGACTCGCTGGCCGTGAGCTGGGCCGCCGCCATTACCGAGCTGCACAAGCTGCAGTGGGCACCGCGCACTGAGCCCACCTGGGGCCGCGCCCATCACACCGGCCACGTGGAGCACTCCAGCGCACTGGCCTGAAACCTGCGAACGCCACCGCAAAACCTTTTCGCCTTCCCCTTCGTTGTCCCTTCGTTCCACCTCCACCACCCTACCGGAGTACCACCATGATGAAGACCGCCTCCCGCCTTTCCAAACTTGGTGCAGCCGCGCTGCTCGCTGTTGGTGCCGTCGGCACCATGCAAGCCCACGCGCAGGAAAAGTTCACCTACATGACCAACTGGTATGCGCAGGCCGAGCATGGCGGCTTCTACCAGGCGGTGGCTACGGGCCTGTACAAAAAGTACGGGCTGGATGTGACCATCAAGATGGGCGGCCCGCAGGTCAACATCGTGCAGATGATGGCCGCCGGCCAGGCCGAATGCGTGATGGGGTCGAGCGACCTGCAGATGATCCAGATGCGTGAAGGCGGCGTGCCCGTGGTCAATGTGGCGGCCGTATTCCAGAAGGACCCGCAGGTACTCATCGCGCACGAGGACGTGAAGAAATTCGAAGACCTCAAGGGCAAGACCATCCTGATCGCCTCGTCGGCCCAGCGCGGCTACTGGCCCTGGCTCAAGGCCAAATACGGCTTCACCGATTCGCAGACCCGCCCCTACACCTTCAACATCCAGCCCTTCGTGGCCGACAAGAACGCCGCCCAGCAGGGCTACCTGACATCCGAGCCGTTTGCGATTGCCAAGGCGGGCGTCAAGGCGAACACGCTGATGTTCAGCGACCAAGGCTACCCAGCCTACGCCACCACCATCTCGTGCATGGAAAAGACGGTGAAGGACCGCGGCGCCGCCGTGGCCTCGTTCGTGAAGGCATCGATGGAAGGCTGGAAGAGCTACCTGGCCGACCCCGCCCCGGCCAACGCGCTCATCAAGAAGGACAACCCCAACATGACCGACGAGCAGCTCGCCTACAGCGTGGCCAAACTCAAGGAAATGGGCATGGCCACCGGGGGTGACGCGGCCACCATGGGCATCGGCATCATGACCGACGCACGCGCCAAGGCCAGCTACGACTTCCTGGTGGACGCCAAGCTCATCGACCCTGCCAAGGTGAAGCTGGCCGAGACCTACACAACTTCGTTCGTCAAAGACCTCAAGGTTCTTCCTTGATCCCCCCTGAGTCGCTTCGCGCCTTCCCCCAAGGGGGACAACGCCCTCGCTGCGGGGCGGCCCTTGCTCGGCGTTCGCTGGCTCGGGCCGCGCCAGTTTCCAGCGGCTGGCGCCAAGCCAAGCGCTACGACAGATAAGCCCCAACGCCCTGACACAGCGGCCAGCCTCCCCGGCCACATCCATCGAAAGGCACCACCATGTCCATTCCCGCTGCCTCGCCACCTCTGGCACCCGCGCCGCGCCCCACACCCGCCGTGGAGGTGCTCTCGGCCGAAAAAACCTACCCCAATGGCACCCAGGCCCTGCTGCCGGTGGACCTGACCATTGAGGAAGGCGAGTTCGTCACCCTGCTCGGCCCCTCGGGCTGCGGCAAGAGCACGCTGCTGAAAATGGTGGCGGGGCTGCTGGAGCCCACCGACGGCCGCCTGCACCTGTGGCGCAAGCCCGTGGCGCAGCTGGAAGAGAGCGGCAAGAAGATGGCGTTTGTCTTCCAGTCGCCCACGCTCATGCCCTGGGCCAGTGTGCAGACCAATGTGCGCCTGCCGCTGGACCTGGCGGGCGTGCCCCGCGCCGAGGCGGATGAGCGCGTGACCGAAGCGCTGGCGCTGGTGGGGTTGTCGAAATTTGCCCATGCGCTACCCCGAGCGCTGTCCGGCGGCATGCAGATGCGCGTGTCGATTGCGCGCGGCCTGGTCACCCAGCCCGACCTGCTGCTGATGGACGAGCCCTTTGGCGCACTCGACGAAATCACGCGCCACAAGCTCGACGCCGACCTGCTCGACTTGTGGCGCAAGAAAAAACTCACCGTGATCTTTGTGACGCACTCGATCCACGAGGCGGTGTTCCTCTCCAGCCGCGTGGTCATGATGGCCGCACGCCCCGGTCGCGTGGTCGAAGAGTTCCGCATCGACGCGCCCTACCCCCGCACGGCCGACTTCATGGTGTCGCCCGAATTCAGCCGCTACGCCAAGCTGCTGCAGGACAGCCTGCTGCGCGCCAGCGTGGACACCGAGGAGACCGTGGCATGAGCACCCCCTTCCCTTCCGCACCGATGGCGTCGCCCGTGGTCACCGCCCACCCCTCAGCCGCCCCGCGCTCAGCGCCTGCACCCGTCGCTGCCAAACCTGCCGCCAAGGCCACACCCAAACGCCCGCCGCTCATGGCCCAGCCCCGCGTGCAGCGCGTGGTCTACCCAGTGCTGGTCGGCTTGGTGCTGATTGCGCTGTGGCAGGGCCTGGTCACGGCCATGGAGCTACCGCCCTACCTGGTGCCCTCGCCCATCCTGATGATGAAGACGCTGTTCACCGATTGGGCCGCACTGGGCGGCTCGCTGTGGGTCACCGTCAAGATCACGGTGCTGGCCTTTGTGGTGGCCACCGTGGCGGGTGTGCTGATCTCGTTCCTGTTTGTGCAGAGCAAACGCATCGAGACCGCGCTCTTCCCCTACGCCGTGCTGCTGCAGGTCACGCCCATCGTGGCCGTGGCGCCGCTCATCATCATCTGGGTGAAGGACCCGACCGCGTCCATGGTGATCTGCGCCGCACTGGTCGCCCTGTTCCCCATCATCAGCAACACCACGCTGGGTTTGCGCAGCGTGGAGCCTGACCTGCAAAGCTACTTCCAGCTCAACCGCGCCACGCGGCTGCAGACGCTGCTGCGCCTGCGCATCCCGAGCGCGCTGCCCTACTTTTTTGGCGGGCTGCGCATTTCCAGCGGCCTGGCGCTCATAGGCGCCGTGGTGGCGGAGTTTGTGGCGGGCACTGGGGGCCAGGGTGCGGGGCTGGCGTACCAGATTCTGCAGGCCGGCTTTCAGCTCAACATCCCGCGCATGTTTGCTGCACTGCTGCTGATTTCGCTCACTGGCGTCGCCTTGTTCGTGCTGATGGCCTGGCTCACCCGTGTCGCCCTGGGCGGCTGGCACGCCAGCGAAACGTCGCACGACTAGCCCTTTCAACCCCATCGCCAACACACCGCGCGCAGCCACTTGCGCGCGGCAAGGGCTTTCTTTTGCCCAAAACGGCCACCAGCGGCCAAGGAGATACCGACATGACCACCACCGCCCATCAACTGCCCGACCTGCTGCCCGGCCTCGACTGGATCGCCGACCCGCTGCGCGTGGGCCGCCTCTCACAGGACTTTGCCTGGTTCAGCCCCGTGCTCAAGCGTGACCTGGCGGGCAAGCGCGGCGACATCGCCGTGCGCCCGCGCACCGAAGCAGAAATCCGCCAGGTGGTGGCCGCCTGCGCCAGCGCGGGCATCCCCCTCACCGTGCGCGGCAGCGGCACCGGCAACTACGGCCAGAGCACGCCACTGCACGGCGGCGTGATCCTGGACCTGTCGGGCTACAACGCCTTTGGCTGGGTGCGCGGCGGTGTGGGCCGCGCGCAGTCGGGCATCCGGCTGGCAGACTTTGATGCGCAGGCCAAGCCCCATGGGCAAGAGCTGCGCTGGCTGCCCAGCACCTACCGCAGCGCCACGCTGGGCGGGCTGTTTGGCGGCGGCTTTGGGGGGGCAGGCTCCATCAACCACGGCCCGCTGGCCGCGCCTGGCAACGTGCTGGCCGTGCGTGCGATGACGGTGGAGCCCGAACCGCAGATCATCGAACTGCACGGCCCCGAAGCCATGCTGCTGCACCACACCTACGGCACCAACGGCATCGTGCTGGAGCTGGAAGTGGCCCTGGCCCCGGCCGTGGAGTGGACCGAATGCATCGCTACCTTCGACAAGTTTGACGCCGCGCTGGACTTTGCCGACCGCTTTGGCAGCGCCCCCGGGCTGGAGAAGAAAGAGGTGTGTTTTGTGGCCGCGCCCATCCCGCAGTACTTCACCAGTCTGGCAGAGCACCTGCCTGCCGACCAGCACGCGGTGCTGCTGCTGGTGGCCCCGCACTCCGAGGCCGGCATGCGCGACATGGTGGCCCAGCACGGCGGCCAGGTCACCTACCGCAAGACGGCCGACGAAGTGGCCAGCAGCCACAAGACGCTGCTCGAATACACCTGGAACCACACCACCCTGCACGCCCTCAAGGTGGACAAGGGCCTGACCTACATCCAGAGCGGCTTCAACCCCATGCACCGCCTCAAGCAGGTGAAGGCGCTGGAGGCCGCGCTGAAAGGCGAGGTGATGATGCATCTGGAGTTCTTGCGCACCAAGGAGGGCGCCTTCAACTGCAGCGGCCTGCAGATCATCCGCTACACCACCGAAGAGCGTCTGAACCAGATCATGCAGATCTACCGCGACCACGGCGTGCAGATCAACAACCCACATGTGTACATCGTGGAAGACGGCAAGCAGAACAACCTGGACCCGGCCGTGGTGGGCATGAAGCGCCGCTTTGACCCCCAGGGCCTGCTCAACCCGGGCAAGCTGCGCAGCTGGTACACGGCCGAACCCACAGCCCCCGTGCAGACACCTGTACGCCAAACAGCGTAGAGAAAACGGGTGGCGCGTGTCGCACCCACGGGCCTCTACCGCTTGCCTGCAGGGCATAATCAGCTACTCATTTAGTAGCAAACCATCGAAACATGCCCTGGCACGCCCGCCTTCAGCTCGACTACACGGCAGAACATAGCGCCCGCACGGTAGCCCGCTACGAGCACAACGGGCCGCTGCGCATCCTGCAAAGCCTGTACCCCGAGGGCGACGCCATCTGCCACAACGTGCTGGTGCACCCGCCCGGCGGCTTGGTGGGCGGCGACACGCTGGACATCACCGCCACCGTGGGCCCAGGCGCCCACGGCCTGGTCACCACGCCCGGCGCCACGCGCTTTTACCGCTCCACCGGCCCGCTGGCACTGCAGCGCAGCCACCTCACCCTGGCCGAAGGCGCGCGCCTGGAATGGCTGCCGCTGGAGGCCCTGTGCTACAGCGCCTGCCACGCTGAAAACCACCTCACGCTGAACCTCGCCTCCGGCGCCGAATGCATCGCCTGGGACGTGACCGCACTGGGCCTGCCGCACGCGGGCCAGCCGTTTGAACAAGGCCGCTTCACCCAGCACCTGGAAGTGCCCGGCCTGTGGCTGGAGCGCGGCGTCGTCGACGCCGCCGATGACCGGCTGCTGAGCAGCCCCTTGGGCTTGGGGGGCCACCGCTGCATGGCCAGCATGTTCTTTGCCGCAGGCACCCCACTTGACCGGACGCGCCGCGACACCTCACTGGACGCGGCCCGTGCGGTGATGGATCAGCACCCCCTGGTCAAGGCCACCGCAGGCGCCACCAGCCCCAACGACCGCATGGTGGTGGTGCGCGTGCTGGCGCCGCAGGTGGAACCCGCGATGAAACTGCTCAAGGCCGTGCGGGTGGCGTGGCGCCAGGCGATGTGGTCGCTGGAAGGGGAAGCACCCCGGATCTGGGCGATGTAAGGAGCCGATCAACACTGCCCTGGAGGAGGTCAGCGCTGCCCGGGATCCAGTGTGAGCCTGGAGGCCAGCAGGTCAGCGGTGTACCGCAGACGGCCGATGTCCACGTCGGCCTGCACGCCACGGCTGAAGCAGCACAACGTGCCATATATCTCCCCGCCCGAAAGCCGCACCGGCGTGCTCAGATGCGTGCCGATGGGAAAGCCGGGGTTGGGTGCCCGGCCCGCCACCACCAGGGGCCCGGCGTCCTTGATCGCTTCAGGCAAGCGCCCCTCGATCACCCACTGACACCAGCTTTCCTCCACGGGGTCCGATCTGCCCGGCTGCACTGCGGAAAAGTCTGCGGCGCTGTCCACCGCCTTAATGGTTCTGCGCCCCTCGGTGATCTGGGACACGAAGGCCACGTCCATGTTGAGGCGGGTGCGCAGCAGCTTCAGCACCTGCGGTACAGCCGCTGGCAGGTCGGGGTCGGCAGCGTCGCTGGTGGCCACCAGCAGTTCGGAAATGGTGACGTCGAGGTCGTCGGGGTTGTAGTCCAGAAACATGCGCCGCAGTCTACGCGGCGGCGCACGCCGATGCCGTAAGCAGTCGTTGCAACGGGTTTCAGCGCCGCCTTGCGGCGCCTTTCTCAGGCGGGTATCACCGGGGGCAGCTTCAACAACCCATCCGCCTTGAACATGGCACGAATCCCCCGCACCGCCTGCCGAATCCGCGCCTCATTCTCGATGAGAGCAAAGCGCACGTACTCATCCCCCTGGTCGCCAAAGCCGATGCCTGGCGACACGCACACCTTGGCCTTGTCCAGCAGCTGCCGCGCAAACTCCAGCGAGCCCAGCGCGCGATACGGCTCGGGGATGCGGGCCCAGATGTACATGCTGGCCTTGGGGCAGTCCACGGCCCAGCCTGCTTCGGTCAGGCCCTTGTAGAGCACGTCGCGGCGGCGCTGGTACTGGGCGGCGATGTCTTTCACGCACTGCTGGTCGCCCTCCAGCGCGGCGATGGCGGCCACCTGCAGGGGCGTGAAGGTGCCGTAGTCGTGGTAGCTTTTGATGCGGGCCAGCGCGGCCACCAGGTCGGGGTTGCCCACCATGAAGCCCACGCGCCAGCCAGCCATGTTGTAGCTTTTGCTGAGCGTGAAGAACTCCACCGCCACGTCCTTGGCGCCGGGCACTTCCATGATGCTGGGCGCGCGGTAGCCGTCGTACACGATGTCGGCATAGGCCAGGTCGTGCACCACCAGGATGTCGTGCTTCTTGGCCAGGGCGATGACGCGCTCGAAGAACGAGAGGTCCACGCACTGCGCGGTGGGGTTGCTGGGGAAGCCAAAGATCATCATCTTGGGCTTGGGGTAGCTGCCGCGGATGGCCTTTTCCAGCTCGGCAAAAAAGTCCACATCGGGCGCCACAGGCACGCTGCGGATGTCGGCACCGGCAATCACCGCGCCGTAGATGTGGATAGGGTAGCTGGGGTCGGGCACCAGCACGGTGTCGCCCCGGTCCAGCGTGGCCAGCATCAGATGGGCCAGGCCTTCCTTGGAGCCGATGGTGACGATGGCCTCGGTGTCGGGGTTGATGTCCACCGCGTAGCGGTCTTTGTACCAGTGGCTGATGGCGCGGCGCAGGCGCGGGATGCCTTTGCTGGCGCTGTAGCCATGGGTGTCCGGCCGCTGGGCAACTTCGGTGAGTTTGGCGACGATGTGCGGTGGTGTGGCCCCGTCGGGGTTGCCCATGCTCATGTCGATGATGTCTTCGCCCCGGCGGCGGGCGGCGAGCTTGAGCTCGGCCGTGATGTTGAAGACGTAGGGAGGAAGGCGATCGATGCGCGCAAAACGGCGCTTGCCCTGCGATGCAGACATGCGGTGTGACTTTCACGTAAGCGCCCGGAACCGTCCGAGCGACGTGGCTGGCAGAAAGGCCAGCCCGCAGCCAATGTAGCGCAAGCTGCGGGCAGCACTCCAGCCCTTTGTGCGCAGTGTGGCGGCAATGCCGCAGTGGGGACGAGGGCTTGCCGCCGCCTCTACGATGGGCGCATGAACACCCTCCCATCCACCAACCCCACTGCCCTGCCTGCCGACCATCCCTTTGCCCAGGTGCAGGTGCTGGCCTTCGACATCTTTGGCACCGTGGTGGACTGGCACGGCAGCATTGCGCGCGAGGTGCGGGCACTCTATCCCCAGGTGGATGCCGATGCGTTTGCACTGGCGTGGCGCGCGGGCTACCAGCCCGCCATGGCGCGGGTGATGCGCGGCGAACAGGGCTGGACGCTGATCGATGCCCTGCACCGGCAGATCCTGGACGAGATCCTTCCGCGCTTTGGGCTGGCACACCTGGGCGAGGCGGAGCGCCACCACCTCAACCGCGCGTGGCACCGGCTCCATGCCTGGCCCGACAGCGTGCAGGGGCTGACGCGGCTCAAGCAGCGCTACACCATCACCACGCTATCGAACGGCAACATCGGCCTGCTGACCAACATGGCCAAGCGCGCCGGGTTGCCCTGGGACTGTGTGTTGAGCGCCGAGGTGTTCAAGGCCTACAAGCCGCATCCCGACACCTACCTGGGCGTGGCGCGGGTGTTTGACCTGCCACCACAGCAGGTGGCGCTGGTGGCGGCGCACCACGACGACCTGGCCGCTGCGCGGGGCTGTGGCCTGCGCACGGCGTACATCGAACGGCCACACGAGTTTGGCGTGGCACAGCCCAAGGATGTGTCGCCGCAGCCCGGCAATGACTTGCACGCCAAGGACCTGACCGATCTGGCCAGCCTGCTGGGATGCTGAACGGCCAGCGGTGCGGTGCTGTGTGCGCGCGCGTCAGTGCGCCACCAGCAGCTGCACAAACATCTGCACCTTGGCGCGGCACTCGGCGCTGATGGAGGTGAACTCCAGACCGGCCACCCATTCGTCGCCCTCTTGCTTGAGGGTGATGACCCGCGCATACACATCGGCCACGCGGTAGTCCACCAGCGGCAGCTCGAACTCCAGCTTGATCTCGCTATGGGGTTCCAGCGGCTCGATCAGCTCGACCAGCAGGCCGTGGTAGCCAATGTCGCGGATGGCACCGTGCACGATGTGGGGCACCACGATCTTGTCCTGCATGCGCTGGCACAGGCAGGGCAGGCGCGCGTCCACGCGGTGGCTGCGGCGGAACTCCTGGCGGGGCACCTTGAGCTTATGCGACGGGATGGCGATCAGCTCGCGCAGGCTGACGGGCTGCGTGCGCCCCTTGACGAACACCTGCATGGGCGCGGACGCCGACACCAGCCCCCAGCAGCGCTGGTAGGTGGAGTCGCTGATGAGCACCTGGCCCCGCAGGCTCAGCGCCTCGATGCGCGACGCCAGGTTCACCGCCTCGCCGATCACCGTGTATTCGGAATACACATCCGAGCCAAAGCGCCCGGCCATCACCGTGCCAGTGTTCACGCCAATGCCCAGAAACACCTCCGGCAGGCGCTCGGTCAGGTGGGCCAGGTTCAGCTCGCGCATGGCGATCTGCATCTCCACCGCACACAGCAGCGCGCGGTCCACATCGTCGTCTCGAGCCACCGGGGCACCGAACAGCACCATGATCGAGTCGCCCATGAATTTGTCGATGGTGCCTTGGTACTTGAACACCACCTCCGACAGCCGTGCCAGGCAGCGGTTGAGCGCCGCAATGACCACCGATGCGGGCTGTGATCCCGACAGCGCAGTGAACCCGCGAAGGTCGGCGAGCAGGATGGTGACTTCGCGCGGCGCCACCTCCAGGCCATTGGCGGCAGCACCTTCGGGGTTTTCCATACCGTGCAGGATGCCCGCCATCTCGGCCTGCGCCGCCTCGCCAAGCGGCTTGCCGGTTTCGCGTTCGATCAGCGCCTGCAGGCGGCGCACAGCGTCGTGGTGGAATTCTTTGTGCATGGAGGTCTGGGGCGTGGAGCGGCCGGGTTTTTGTGGGTGGGGTAAGAACCTGCTCAAGATCTTGAACAGGTTCTAAAGGCAATGCCTGCCATTCACCACCCAGAATAGGCGCCGCCCCACGGCTGGTCAACCGGTGAAAACACCCCGGGCAAAGCAGCAACAGCGAGGTCAGCGGCACCTGCCCGCTATCAGCAAACCGGTGTGGGGCGTGCCAGCAGCGCCGCAGCGCTTCCCGGTAGAAGAATTCGGTCTTTTTGGCTGGAAGCGCTACATCCATATGCATCAAATGCTATCAACAACATAGCAATTGATGCATCTTCCGCCGTCACCTGGCAGCCACCCGGTCCACACACACAAACTCGCCCACCGCGCCGTCATAGTCCCACCGTGCCGCCACCCTCGCCTGGCCGTCTGGCGCAGCGCCCGATGCCTCGGTGCTGAGCACCACCAGGCTGTTGGGGCTGCCGTGCCGCAGGCGGTGCGACACCGCCGTGCCCGCGCTGCTGGCCCACAGCCCCGGCATTGGCTGCAACAGGCGCGGCTGGTGCACGTGGCCGGACAGCAGCATTTGCGCGCCGGCAATGCGCCAGCGCTCCACGGCTTCGTCGGCGCGATGGGGGCGGTGGTCGCGGTCCTCGGCGTCGCGGGCCACCAAGGGGTGGTGGCTGGCCACGATGCGCCATGCACCAGGTGGGGCGCGCGCCAGCAGCAGCGCCACATGCTCGATCTGGGCAGACGACAGGCTGCCGCGCTCGTGCCGCCAGGCACGCGTGGTGTTCACGCCCACCACGTAGAACGCTCCCATCTGCCGTACCGGCTCTTGGTCCATGCCGAACTGTTCAGAGAACCTTTCGTACGAACGGCCCCAGCGCATCCACCACGCAAACAGGGGCAGGTCGTGGTTGCCCGCCAGCACCAGGGTGCTGCGCGCATGCAGGCCCTGCACAAACCGCGCGGCCTGCTCAAACTGCTCGGCCGTGGCGCGCTGCGTGAGGTCGCCCGACACCACCACCATTGCCACCCCCAGGCGTTGCGCCAGCCGCTGCACAGCGGCACACGCCAACGGGTCGTGCGCACCGAAGTGCAAGTCCGACAGGTGCATCAGAACAGTCATGGCAGGTGGTCGCAGGCAGTGGGCTGGCGCAAGGGGGACCCCATCATGCAGGCAGCAAGCCTGGGGCGGGGGTAATGCCGGGCGCAGGCGTGTCGGTTGCGGAGGCTGCGAAAGCGGTCTCTTCTGGTGGCGGGGTCTGCGCTGCGCCATCGCGCGCCAGCGGGCTCGGTGCCACCAGCCACAGCGGCCGCGCACTGATGCGGAAATGCAGGGGCGGCGCCATCCACTCCCGCTCGCCGTCAAACGCCACCTTGACCTGCGGGGGCCGCCAGCTGGCGGGCGCCACGGTCAGCTCGGCACACGCCATGCTGACCACCGCGTTGTCCTTGTCGAGCTGGCCGGTGGCCGCGTTCCACACGGTGCGGGCGATGGCCCAACGCCCCTGGGGCTTGAGCATCACCACGGCCAAGTGCCCGCCGTCTGCCACCTTCTGCGCCTGCGGCAGGCCCATGCGGTCCAGCTGCAAGGGGTTGTTGCCCACAAACAGGGTGGTGACCAGATGCTCCTCCTGCTGCGCCTCGGCGCCCTGGTGCGTCTTCATCACCACGCGCCAGCGGCGGCCCGATGCGGGACGAAACAGGCTCCACACCGCCGCCGCTATGGCCACCCAGCGCTTGCGGCCAAAGCGGCGCGATGCCATCTCGCGGTCGGCCAGCATCTTGGGGTACAGGCCCACGCTGGCGTTGACCACAAACATGCGGCGGTTCACAAACCCCACCTGCACCGGCCGCAGGTCCCCGGCATGCAGCGCCTGCAGCAGGTCCTGCACGGCGGTCTCGGGGTCCAGCGCCAGACCGTGCTCGCGGCTGAAATAGTTGAAGGTGCCCATGGGTACCACCCCCAGCGGCACCCCGGCGCCCAGCGCGGCCGACGCCACCGCGTTGATGGTGCCGTCACCCCCGGCGGCCACCACCAGTCCGCCATCGTCCTGCGCGGCCTGGGCGGCTTGCTCGGCCAGCTGCACGATGTCGGCGCGCCGGTCAGGCACGTGCCACACGACGTCGTGCGCCTGCAGGGCAGGCACACCTTCGAGTTTGGCGCGCAGCAGGTCCAGGTCGGCACCTGGCCGCCGGGGCACCACCAGATGGATGGGGCCACGGGGCTGGGGAGGGAGGGTGTGTTCCGAAGGTGTCATTCAAAAACTCTGCAACAAACAAGAGCAACCCCACACCGCGCTGAGCCAATCGCAGCGACCGGGCGAGCCCGCAGGGCCACACCACGCGATGATTGCCAACACGGATTGCAGGGCACTCCATGGTGACAAACGGTTGTCCCCCTCGCAGCCGGTAGCCACGCCTACCCTTTGTCAGCCGGCGCCGACAGCGGCAGTGACGATGCAATACACCCACCACGCAACGGGATGTTGGGAACTTCGGTACAACCCGCGGCTTCTCTCCAGGGGCCGCCCACCCTGCGGGTGCATCCAAAAAAAGGACCCACTATCTCCATGACCACAACCTCCAGCGCTTTGGCCGCCACCGACATCGGCGCCCTGCTGGCGCAACACCCCCTGGGCTGGTGGATGGCTGGCGTGCTGTCGTTTGCCCTGCTGGGTAGCGTCGCCTTGACCGGCTTGCGCCTCCTGCGACAACACGCAGGCGCCCCGCTGGGCCGCATGTTTCCGGCGCAAGCGCGCTGGGTGTTGGTGGCCGCCATGGCCACCTCGGCCTGCACGCTGGCTCTGGCAGGTGCCGCGCTCGCGGAGCTGGCCGAAAGCGGGCGCGCCCCGGGCACCTGGGGCGCACTGGACGACGCACTGGCTGCAGGCCTGCAAGCACAGACATCCGTCGCCGTGCTGCAATGGTTTGCCACCCTCACCCACCTGGGCGACACCTGGGTGCTGACCACGCTGGCGCTGGGCGTGGCCGCCCTGCTGTGGCTGCGCCGGCACCGCCTGCTGGCCACCGGCTGGCTGGTGGCCATGGCGGGCAACGGCGCGTTGACCAAGGTGCTGAAGCGTCTGTTCGAGCGCGTGCGGCCCGAGCACACGCACGGCATCGCCGAGGCCAGCGGCTACAGCTTTCCCAGTGGGCACAGCAGCGCATCGATGGTGGCCTATGCCATGCTGGCCTACTTGGCCACGCGGCTATTGCCCCGCGCCTGGCACCTGCCTGCGGTGGTGCTGGCCGGCGCGCTGATCTTCACCACCGGCTGGAGCCGTGTGGTGCTGCACGTGCATTACGCCAGTGATGTGCTGGCAGGCTGGCTGCTGGGCAGCACATGGATGGTGTGCACGGTGCTGATCATGGAGAGTGTGTCGCGCTGGCGCGGCGCTGCGCCCCCGGCGACGCGCCGCTGAGCCGCCGCCCGGGCGCCCCGGTTTACCGTGCGGGGGAGTCCTCGGCAGACGCCATGGGCTGCATCGGCAAGACCACACAGGACTCACGCCCCGGCCCCATGTGCACGGTGTTGAACGCCACCACCCGTGGCCCCGCACTGCCCTCCGGAGCGCCGGTGTTGGGGTTGACGTCGAACCGCGGGAAGTTGCTGCTCGAGATGTCCAGCCGTATCCGATGGCCCCGGCGGAAGAGGTTGGACGTGGGCATGGGCTCGATGGTGATCTCCACCACCTCGCCAGGTGCCATCAGCCCCGGCTGCTCCCACGAGTCGCGGTAGCGGCAGCGCAGGATGCCGTCGGTCAGGTTCATCGCATACCCCTCGGGGTAGTCCTCGCTGGGCGGGTACTGGTCGATCAGCTTGGCCGTGAAGTCGGTGTCGGGTGCGGTGGACGACACCCACAGCGCGATGGTCACCGGCCCGGTGATCTCCACATCGCTGTCGAGCGGCGGCGTCTGGAACACCAGCACGTCGTCGCGGCCCGCCAGCGGCCCGAACGGCGCCTGCGCACCGAACAGCCCGTCGTGCGTGCGCTGGTCGTAGGCACCGGCCACCATCAGCGGTTCGCCCGAGGTGACGGAGCCCCCGACGGTGGGCACCGGCCTTGCGGGGTCGAAGCAAAAACCGGCCTGGGCCTCGGCCTGCGGTACGGACTGCGACAGCAGCCCGCCCGGTGCGAGGTACCAGGGCACCAGAGTGGTCGCCGGCACGGGCCAGCGGGCCGCGCTGCGCCAGGCCCCGCCGTGGTCGAGCCGGCCCTGCGGCGTGCGCCGACCCGTGCCCCCGCCCATGCGGAAGTAGCGCACGGCTTCGTCCTGCCGCTCGGGCAGCGGCTGCCCGCGCAGCCAGTGGTTGAACCACGCGAGCCGCATGTGCACGTAGTCGGGTGCAAGCGTGCCATCCAGCACCGCATCGCGGCCGAAGTCCACATCGCCCGCGTACGGCACGCTGCGCTCGCCATGCGTCCAGGGGCCCAGCACCATGCGCACGTCGCCCTGCCCGCGCTGCGAGAGCCCGAGGTAGTTGTCGGTGGTGGTCTGCGCATAGGGGTCCCACCAGCCGCACATCAGCATCACGGCCACGCCTTCGAAGGCGCCGTAGTGGCCTGCCGCATACAGCTCGGGCTGGCGCCAATGGTCGTCGAAGCTGCCGCGCTCCCACTGGCCGAAGAGATAGTCCTCGTACTCGGGCGCCCACTGCAGCGGCGAATCGCCGCGCGTCCAGGGCAGGCGCAAGAACCATTCGCCGATGTCTGCCTGGTCGAGCGCCTGGCGCGCGGCGTCGCTCAGGCTGTTGCTTCCGCTGCGCGCATTGCGCAGGGCCCACACGGCCTGCTTGAGCTCGAAAGCACCCCCATGGCGGATGCCGCCCCGGTAGGCATTGGCAAAGCCGCCGCATTCGAGAAACATGGCCTTGAGCCCGGCGGGCCGCTGGCTGGCCAGCGCCGTCTGAGTGTGTGCCGCGTACGACAGGCCGTAGGTGCCCACGGCGCCGTTGCACCAGGGCTGCGCCACGATCCAGGCCATGGTGTCGGCGCCGTCGTGGGCCTCGCCCAGGTACTTGGTGAACTGCCCTTCGGAGTCGAAGCGGCCCCGGCAGTCCTGCACCACCACCGCGTAGCCCTCGCGGGCAAACCGCTCGGCCACCTCGCCGCGCCGCAGGGGTGCGGGGTTGGCGGCGGTGCGCTCGCGCCGGGTGGGTTCGTCTTTGCCGTAGGGTGTGCGCTCCAGCAGCACCGGCAGGGGGCCGGTGTGGCCGGCCGGCAGATACACATCGGTGGCCAGGTGCACGCCGTCGCGCATGGGCACCCGGCAGGTGTGCCGCACCACCCCGCCCACACCGGCCGGGGCGGCGGACGGCGCCATTGGATTCATCATCGTGGTCATGGAAGGTCCTGCCTCAGTCGAGCTTGAGGTTGCGGTCCTTGACCAGCTTGGCCCAGCGCGCAGTGTCTTCCTGGATGAAGCGGCCGAGCTCCTGCGGCGTGGTGGGCGCGGGCTCCGCACCCTGTGCCACCAGCGAGGCGGTCACCTCCGCATCGGCCAGCGATGCGCGCAGCACCTTGCTGATTTTTTGCACCGCCTCCGCCGGCGTGCCCGTAGGCGCGAACAGGGCGTACCAGATGTCGTACTCGAAGTCCTTGAGCCCCGCCTCGGCCATGGTCGGCACCTGCGGGAAGGCGCGCGAGCGCTTGGCGCTGGCCACCGCCAGCGGCACCAGCTTGCCCGCCTTGATATGCGCCGCCACGCTGGGCACCGCATTGATGCCCAGCTGCACATGCCCGCCCGCCAGCTCGTTCACCGCCGGGCCGCCGCCCTTGTACGGGATCTGCACCATGCGCGTGCCGGTGGCCGCCTGGAACATCTCCATCGACAAATGCCCCGGACTGCCGTTGCCGCTGGTGCTGTAGTTCAGGCCGCCGGGGTTCTTGCGTGCCAGCTCGATGAGTTCCTGCACCGTGCGGACCTGCAGGCTCGGGTGCGTGGTGAGGATGGGCACGTTGACCACCACCCGCCCCACCGGCACGAAGTCGCGCGACGGGTTGTACGTGAGCTTGCTGGACAGCAGCGGCGCCGTCACCATGCCGGAACCTGCGCCCATGAGCAGCGTGTACCCGTCGGCCGGCGCCGAGGAGACCGCCTGGAAGCCGTGCGCACCGGGCCGGTTGTCGATGACGACAGGCTGCCGCCACTGGTCCGACATCTTGCGTGCCACCACACGCATGGCCGTGTCCGCAGCTGCCCCTGCTGGAAACGGAATCACGATGCGCACGGGCTTCTCGGGGAACTCGGCCGCGCCCGCGATCAGCGGGTGGCACAGCATGAAAGAACACAACAGCGCGAGCGTTTGCGGAATGCGGGACATCCAGGGAATCATGCGGTGCTGGTCATCAGAAATCATGGCGAACTCCTGCGCCGATGGCGCGCACGGACACATTGCTGCGGCTCGAATCGACGCCGTCGCGGTCGATGAAGGCCTGCAGCTCGGTGCGTTTGGACAGGGCATAGGTATAGGCTACCTGCTGGCGCTTGCGCAGGCCGCGCAGCGACGCCTGCACATCGCGCTGCATCACGTTGACCACGATGGCGTGCTGGCCGGCCGAAAAGCGCGTTCCCACCAGCCAGTAGTCCACATCGGCGCGGGTGGTCGCCGATGTCCTGGCGTACGTATCGCGGCCCAGCAGTACATAGGGCTCGACCGCGCCGAAGTCGTAGCGCACGCCGGCCTGCCATTTGCTCGAAAATTCGTTGGCCAGCAGGCCGCCCGGGCGCGTGTCCTTGCCGTAGCCGATGCCTGCCGACCAGGGCCCATCGGCATAGTTGAGGCCCAGGTCCAGCGACTTGGCGCCGTTTTCCTGCTCGGGCGTCTTGGCATCGCCGCGCAGGTAGTAGCGCGCCCGCAGGTTGACGCCGCCCCAGGTGGGGCTTTGGTAGCCGATGGCGTTGGACGTGCGGTTGCGCGCGTTCAGGATGGAGGTGCCGATGGCCGTGGCCCCGGCGTCGTTGGCGGCGAACGAGGTGATGCGCGTGACTTGCGAGTACAGCGGCGAACCGGTCGGGTTGGCGGAGTCGAGCCGCCCCAGCGCCACCGTGCCCAGGCTGCCGCGCAAGGCGGCATAGCTGTTGCGAAACGCTGGCGTGGTGGCGGCGCCGGAGTCGGCTTCGAGCCCCATCTCCAGGCCGAACAAGGCGGCCAGGCCATCGCCCAGGTCTTCCTTGCCGCGAAAGCCCAGGCGGGATGCGTTGTCGCGCTCTTCCGTGACGGAACCGGCGTTGCCGGTCTTGACATTGTTGACGGTGAGCCTCACCTGGCCATAGACCTGCAGGTCCTGTGCGGCAGCGGGCCCCGCAGCCGAAACGGAAAGGCCGCAGGCGGCCAGCGCGAAGGGAAATGAGCGCCTCATGAAATCTTGCTCCTTGAAGGGGTGGTGCCAGGTTGGCTGATGACGCCGCCGATTCTGTGGAGCGAGGTGCTCGGCCACAACGCTATGACGAACGCTGATGACCCTATGCAATAGACCGCAGGTTTGCGCTGGGGTGGCAGCAGTGCAAAGATGCAGGCTGGCTGCCTGCATACCCGAATGTCTGCCCCTTTTCCACCCCATGAACTTCAAGCAACTCGAGGCCTTCCAGGCCATCATGCTCAGCGGCTCCACCACCGGCGCGGCCGAGCGCATGGGGCTGTCGCAGCCCGCCATCAGCCGTTTGCTGGCGCAGCTGGAGGAAGACCTGGCCCTGCGTCTGTTCGTGCGCGAAAAGGGTCGCCTGAGCCCCACGGCCGAAGCCCATGCGCTGCTGCACGATGCCCAGGTGCTGATGGACTCGGCGCAGTGCTTTCGCCGCCATGCCGAACAGTTGCGCCTGGGCGGCTTCAAGCGGCGCCTGCTGAAGGTGGCAGTGCCCAGCACGCTGGCCACCACGCTCATGCCGGTGCTGGCCAAGCGCTTCATGCAGGCGCACCCGGACGTGGTGCTGGAGGTGCTGTCAGGCTCGTACAACGACACCGAGCGCGCGCTGCTGAGCCGCGATGCGGACATCGGCCTGGTGCGCCTTCCCACGGAGATGCAGGGACTGAGCACCCGCGCCAGCCTGGACTCCGAAGCCGTGTGCATCATGCCCCGGGGCCATGCACTCGAAGGCCTGGCAGAGGTCAGCCCCACCGACCTGATCGACGTCAGCTTGATTCTGCTGGGGCGCCAGCGGCAGATCCGCCACGACATCGACATGGCCTTTCGCCAACGGCGCGTGCAGCCGCGCGTGGCGCTGGAGGTGCACTCCATCAGCGAGGCCTGCGCCCACGTGGCCCAGGGGCTCGGGGTCTCGATCGTGAACGCCTTGCTGGCGCAGCACTGCCCGTACGAGGCGATCACGTCGCGCCCGTTCAGGCCCCGTATCGCCTACCAGCTGGGCATCGCCACGGTGAACAACGCACCGGCTTCGCCGTTGCATGACACTTTCACGCGACTGCTGGTGGAGGCGATGGAAGCACCGTCCCCCGCCGTGGCATAGCCTTCAGCTCTCTGAAACTGGTACGCCCCTCGCCAGTGCCCCCGTGGAACTGGCCTCGCCGGGCCACCGGGTGCATCCCCCTCCCACGCAGCAAGAGAGGGGGAAGGCGCCGCAGGCGACTCAGGGGGTGTGGTCTTAAATCGCCACGAGGTTGCGAATGCCCTTGGCTTCCATCTCGCTACCTGGCCCGCGGGCGATGACCTCGCCGCGCTCCATCACCAGGTACTCATCGGCCAGTTCCTGCGCAAAGTCGTAGTACTGCTCGCACAGCAGGATGGCCATTTCTCCCTGGTCGGCCAGCATGCGGATCACGCGGCCGATGTCCTTGATGATGCTGGGCTGGATGCCCTCGGTGGGCTCGTCCAGGATGAGCAAACGCGGGCCGGGGGCCAGCGCGCGGGCAATGGCCAGCTGCTGTTGTTGCCCGCCCGACAGGTCACCGCCCCGGCGCTTGAGCATCTGCTTGAGCACAGGGAAGAGCTCGTACAGGTGTGCAGGCACCGGCGTCGATCCGCTTTTGTAGGCCAGGCCCATGCGCAGGTTTTCTTCCACGGTCAGGCGGCCGAAGATTTCGCGGCCTTGCGGCACAAAGCCGATGCCTGCGCGCGCCCGGTCGTAGGGCGTGGCTTTGTCGATGGGTTTGCCGTCGAAGCTGATGCTGCCGCTCTTGATGGGCACCAGCCCCATGAGGCTTTTGAGCAGCGTCGTCTTGCCCACGCCGTTGCGACCGAGCAGCACGGTGACCTTGCCCGGGGTGGCGGTGAGGCTCACGTCACGCAGGATGTGGGAGCCGCCGTAGTACTGGTTGATGTTCTGGACGGTGAGCATGGTGACTTGGGGTGTTTTGGGCCGCTAGCGCTAGTTCAATATGCGCCGGCAGCTATATTTTTGATAGTGAATACTTTCACCGGCCGAGGTACACCTCGATCACGCGCTCGTCGGCCTGCACCTGGTCGAGCGTGCCTTCGGCCAGCACCGAGCCATCGCACAGCACCGTCACCTTCTCTGAGATGGTGCGGATGAAGCCCATGTCGTGCTCCACCACCATGAGCGAGTGTTTTCCCTTGAGCGTGAGGAACAGCTCCGCAGTGCGGGCGGTTTCTTCATCGGTCATGCCGGCCACGGGTTCGTCCAGCAGCAGCAGCTTGGGGTCCTGCATCAGCAGCATGCCAATCTCCAGCCACTGCTTTTGCCCGTGGCTGAGGTTGCCCGACTGGCGCGTGACGCTGTCGGCCAGGTGAATGGTGTGCAGGATCTCGGCCAGGCGGTCCGACTGTGCGGAGTCGAGCTTGAAGAACATGCTGGACTTCACGCCCTTGTGGGTCTTGAGCGCCAGCTCCAGGTTCTCGAACACGCTGAGCTGCTCGAACACCGTGGGCTTCTGGAACTTGCGGCCGATACCCAGGCTTGCGATCTCGGGCTCGTTGTGGCGCAGCAGGTCGATGGTGGAGCCAAAAAACACCGTGCCTTTGTCGGGCCGGGTCTTGCCGGTGATGATGTCCATCATCGTCGTCTTGCCCGCACCATTGGGGCCGATGATGCAGCGCAGCTCGCCCGGGGCGATGTCCAGGCTCAGGCCGTTGATGGCCTTGAAGCCGTCAAAGCTCACATGAACATCTTCCAGGTACAGGATGCGGCCGTGGGTCACGTCCACTTCGCCCGGCGTGGCAATGCGCGAGAAGCCTGCAGCGCGGCCACCCGACTCGGTCTGGCCCAGTGCGACGGGCGCCAGCGTCTTCTGCAGCCGCCGCGCGCCTTCTTCCATCAGATCGGGCGTCATTGCGCGGCTCCCTTCGTTGTTGTCATTTTTGCCTTGAGCTTCTTGACCAGCCCCACCACGCCATCGGGCAGGAACAGCGTCACCGCAATGAACAACGCGCCCAGGAAGTACAGCCAGAACTCCGGCGCCGTCACCGTGAGCCAGCTCTTGGCACCGTTGACGATGAACGCCCCCACGATGGGTCCGATGAGTGTGGCGCGCCCGCCCACGGCCGCCCATACGGCGATCTCGATGGAGTTGGCGGCGCTCATCTCGCCGGGGTTGATGATGCCGACCTGGGGCACATACAACGCCCCCGCCACGCCGCACATCATGGCGCTGATGGTCCAGATGGTGAGCTTGTAGGGCAGCGGCGAATAGCCCGAGAACATGACACGGCTCTCGGCATCGCGCACAGCCTGCAGCACGCGGCCAAACTTGCTGCGTACCAGCCAGCGCGCCAGCAGGAAGAAGCCCAGCAGCGACAACCCCGTCAGCACAAACAGCGTCATGCGCATGTTCTGCGTGGCAATGGGCGTGCCCAGGATGCGCTTGAAGTCGGTAAAGCCGTTGTTGCCGCCAAAGCCGGTTTCGTTGCGGAAGAACAGCAGCATGGCCGCATACGTCATGGCCTGCGTGATGATGGAGAAGTACACACCCTTGATGCGCGAGCGGAAGGCGAAGTAGCCGAACACAAACGCGATCACGCCCGGCACGGCCACGATGAGGATCAGCGTGGCGATGAAGCTGTCGGACAGCGCCCAGTGCCAGGGCAGCTCCTTCCAGTCCAGGAACACCATGAAGTCCGGCAGGTCGCTCTTGTAGTTGCCGTCGCGGCCGATCTGGCGCATGAGGTACATGCCCATCACGTAGCCGCCCAGCGCAAAGAACAGGCCGTGGCCCAGGCTCAGGATGCCGGTGTAGCCCCAGATCAGGTCCATGGCCAGTGCACAGATGGCGTAGCACATGATCTTGCCGAGCAGCGCCACGGCGTAGTCCGACAGGTGGAACATGCTGCCTGCGGGCACCCAGAGGTTGAGCACGGGGGCCACGGCGCACACCACGATGAGCGCCACGATAAAGGCCGACCAGCCGCCGCGCGTGAGCAGCGGTGCCGGTGCGGGCAGTTGGATGTTGGGAGAGGTTGGCGTAGTCATGATCAGTCGTCTCTGGTGCTTCAGTCGGCCGTACGCCCTTTGACCGCGAAGATGCCCTGGGGCCGCTTCTGGATGAAGATGATGATGAACACCAGCACCGCAATCTTGGCCAGCACCGCGCCCGCCCAGCCTTCGAGGAACTTGTTCAGGATGCCCAGGCCCAGCGCGGCATACACCGTGCCCGCCAGCTGGCCCACGCCGCCCAGCACCACCACCATGAAGGCATCGACGATGTAGCTCTGCCCCAGGTCCGGCCCCACGTTGCCCACCTGGCTCAGCGCGCAACCTGCCAGGCCCGCAATGCCCGAGCCCAGCGCAAAGGCCATGGTGTCGATGCGCGCCGTGTTCACGCCCATGCACGAGGCAATGGGGCGGTTCTGCGTCACACCACGCACGAACAGGCCCAGGCGCGTGCGGCCGATCAGGTAGCCCATGCCCAGCAGCACGGCGATGGCAAAGCCGATGATGACAAGGCGGTTGTAAGGCAGCGTGAGGTTGGAGAGCACCTGCACGCCACCGCTCATCCACGCGGGGTTTTCCACACCCACGTTCTGCGCACCAAAAATCGTGCGCACCAGTTGCATCAGCACCAGGCTGATGCCCCAGGTGGCCAGCAGCGTCTCCAGGGGGCGCCCGTACAGAAAGCGCAGCACGCCGCGCTCCAGCACCGCACCCACGGCGGCCGAGGCGCCAAAGGCCAGGGGCAGCGCAGCGACCAGGTACCAGTCGAACGCACCCGGAAAATACTTCTGGAAGATGCCCTGCACCACATAGGTGGCGTATGCGCCGATCATCATCAGCTCACCGTGGGCCATGTTGATCACGCCCATCAGGCCGTAGGTGATGGCCAGGCCCAAGGCGACGAGCAGCAGGATGGAGCCCAGGCTGATGCCCGAGAACGCGGCGCCCAGGCGCTCGCCCCAGGCGAGCTGGCCTTCCATGGCGCGCAGGGCGGCCTGCAATGCGGCCTTGACCTTGGCGTCTTCTTCGACGGTGACGCGTTCATTGAGCAGCAGCCGCGTATCAGGTGTGGCGCTGAGCGACAGTGCCTGGGCGGCTGCGATGCGTTGTGCGGGGTCGTCGCTGCCCAGCAGCGTGGCGGCGCGCGCCAGCTCCAGCTGGGTCTTGATCTTGTCGTTGGTTTCCTGCGCCAGTGCCTTGTCGAGCAGGGGCAGACGGCCTGCATCCGGTTCCTTGGTCAGTGCCTTGGCGGCGGCCATGCGCTGGGTTTCGTCCTTGCCAAACAGCGCCAGGCCCGCCAGGGCCGTGTCGATCTCGCCGCGCATGCGGTTGTTGTTGATGATGTCTTCGGCATCGGCGGGCACAGGGACCTCGGCGCCAGTGACAGGGTCGATGCCCTTGTCATCGCGCACGATCAGCGCCTTGCCGTCGGCCACCTTCACCGCGTCGTCGGCCAGCGCCTGCAAGAAGGCAGCGGTGCGTTCGCTGGGCTCCACCACGGCCTGCTGCACGGCGGCCACACGGTCGTCGGTGTCACCAGCGGCCATGGCCAGGGCCTGCTCGGCGGTGAGGGCGTGGGCGCTGCCCGCTAGGCACAACAGGCTGACCAGGCACCAGCGCATGGCCAGAAAACATCGCAACATAAGAAGAATTCCATTCGGCCTGCTGTCGGTGGCAGGCGGGTGTCAAAGAAAAAGGGAGGGCGCACACAGGCGCCCTCCCCTCTTGGGCACACTGCAGGTGCTTACTTCTTTTCAGGTTCGTCTTTTTTCTTGTCGTTGCCTTCGATGTAAGGAGACCATGGCTTGGCCTTCACGGGGCCGGGGGTCTTCCACACCACGTTGAACTGGCCGTCGGCCTTGATCTCGCCGATGAACACGCTCTTGTGCAGGTGGTGGTTCTTCTCGTCCATCTTGGAGACGATGCCCGACGGTGCCTTGAAGGTCTGGCCGGCCATGGCGGCAATCACCTTGTCCACATCGGTGCTCTTGGCCTTTTCAACCGCCTGCTTCCACATGTTGATGCCGATGTAGGTGGCTTCCATCGGGTCGTTGGTGAGCGGCTTGTCCTTGTGGCCGGCAATGCCCTTGGCCTTGGCGTAGTCGCTCCACTTCTTGATGAACTCGGTGTTGGCCGGGCTCTTGATGGACTGGAAGTAGTTCCAGGCAGCCAGGTGACCCACCAGCGGCTTGGTGTCCACACCGCGCAGCTCTTCCTCGCCCACCGAGAAGGCGACCACGGGCACGTCCTTGGCCCTCAGGCCCGCGTTGCCCAGTTCCTTGTAGAAGGGCACGTTGGAGTCACCGTTGATGGTGGAGACCACGGCCGTCTTGCCGCCCTGGCTGAACTTCTTGATGTCGGCCACGATGGTCTGGTAGTCAGAGTGGCCGAAGGGGGTGTACTTCTCGTCGATGTCGCTGTCCTTCACGCCCTTGCTCTTGAGGTAGGCGCGCAGGATCTTGTTGGTGGTGCGGGGGTACACATAGTCGGTGCCCAGCAGCACCCAGCGCTTGGCGCTGCCGCCGTCCTTGCTCATCAGGTAGTCCACTGCGGGGATGGCCTGCTGGTTGGGCGCGGCGCCGGTGTAGAACACGTTCTTGGACAGCTCTTCACCTTCGTACTGCACGGGGTAGAACAGCAGGCCGTTCATTTCTTCCACGACCGGCAACACCGACTTGCGCGACACCGAGGTCCAGCAGCCGAAGATGACCGAGACCTTGTCCTGGCCCAGCAGCTGCTTGGTCTTTTCGGCGAACAGGGGCCAGTTGGAGGCTGGGTCCACCACCACGGGTTCGAGCTTCTTGCCCAGCACGCCGCCCTTGGCGTTGATCTCGTCGATCGCCATGAGCACGGTGTCTTTCAGCACGGTCTCAGAGATGGCCATGGTGCCCGACAGGCTGTGCAGGATGCCGACCTTGATCGTGTCCTGGGCGTGGGCTGGCAGCGCAGACAGGCCAGCGAGCGTAGCGACGGCCGCGAGGGCCTTGAGGGAATAACGACGTTGCATGTGTGCTTCTCCGGTGGTGGTTTCAATCAGGAAATCAATCAAACCGCTTCGCCCGGTGGGCCCCGGTGTGGAGCCCCTGTGGATCGGGCGATGGAATGGATTCTGGAGAGCGGGGCCGGTTGGCGAAATACGCCGGGTGGCGTACACGCCCCGCTGCGAGGCCGCATCACACGGGGGCCGTTGCGCGGCGACTCACCACCCCCGATGCACGCCACAGGTGCACAAGGGCAAGGATGGCATTCACTATGAAAACAATAGCTGTTACGGCATGTACCACTAGCGCTACCAGCCCATTTCATGCAAAAACCTTGGCCTGCAAAGGTTGTGGGGCCTCCGTAGAATCCAAGGGTTTTCCCTAGTCTTGCGCGCCTGTCCCCATCGGCCCTGGTGCTGCCCTTTTGTCCCTCTGCGCTCCATGAACCTCCCCCTGCTGGCCCTGGCCATTGCCGCTTTTGGCATTGGCACCACCGAATTCGTGATCCTGGGGCTGCTGCCCGAAGTGGCAGGTGACCTGTCCGTCTCCATCCCCGCCGCCGGCATGCTGGTGTCGGCCTACGCACTGGGCGTGGCTGTGGGTGGACCGCTGCTGGCGGTGGCCACCGCGCGCTGGCCGCGCAAGACCACGCTGACCTGGCTGATGGTGCTGTTCATCGTGGGCAATGTGGGTTGCGCGCTGGCCCCCAGCTATGCGTGGCTGATGGTGGCGCGCGTGGTCACCTCGTTCTGCCACGCCGCGTTTTTTGGCATTGGCGCCGTGGTGGCCGCCAGCGTGGTGGAGCCCCACAAGCGCGCCCAGGCCATGGCGCTGATGTTCACCGGGCTCACGCTCGCCAACGTGCTTGGCGTGCCGCTGGGCACGCTGCTGGGCCAGCACCTGGGCTGGCGCTCCACCTTCTGGGCGGTGGTGGTGATTGGGGTGCTGGCCGTGGCCGCCGTGGTGCGCTGGGTGCCACACCTGCGCCACCAGATCAGCGGCAGCGCGCTGGGCGAGTTCCGCGTGCTGCGCATTCGCCAGGTGTGGCTGGCGCTGGCGGTGAGCGTGCTCGCATCCACCAGCATGTTCACGCTGTTCACCTACATCACGCCCATCCTGCGCGACGTGACCGGTGTCTCCCCCCAGAACGTGAGCGGCGTGCTGCTGCTGTGCGGCGTGGGCCTGACCATTGGCAACCTGCTGGGCGGCCGCCTGGCAGACTGGAAGCTGCTGCCCTCGCTGATGGGCATCTTTGCCGTGCTGGCGGGGGTGCTGGCAGCGTTTTCGTTCACCAGCGTGTGGCTGTGGCCTGCCGTCATCACCGTGGTGGTGTGGGGCATGGTGTCGTTCGCGGCGGGCACGCCACTGCAGGCGCGGGTGGTGTCGCAGGCGGGCGATGCGCCCAGCCTGGCGTCCACGCTCAACATCGGCGCATTCAACCTCGGCAATGCCATTGGTGCCTGGCTGGGGGGCGCAGTCATCACGGCCGGGTGGTCGCTGCAGGCCATTCCGCTGGTGGCGGCCGCCGTCACGCTGAGTGCGCTGGCGCTCACAGCCTACATTGCCTGGCTGGACCGGCAGCCCACACACAAGGCTCCGGCGCTGGCCGACTGCAAGGCGGCCTAAGCCGTTTCGGCGCGCTCGAACGCCACATAACCGTCTTCGATGGCAGGCAGGATCTGCAGCACCTCGAAATACGGCACGGTGAGCAGGGGGGAATCGCGCAGCCGCTCCATGAAGTCGTAGTGCTTGAGCGGGTCATCGGTTTCCACCAGCATCAGGTCGCTGCAGGGCGCTGCGAAGGCCTCGGCATCGAAGTGGCGCAGGCGCAGGGCTCCCTGGTAGCGGGGCAGCAGGGCATGCAGGTGCGCCTCACCCAACTCACGCCTTTGCTCACGGGGCAAACGCAGCCACGCGGGCAGTGCACGCAGGTGGATGAAGAAGGCATAACGGGTGGCCATGGGGTGATCTCCTGGGGTCGACGAGAAGACAGGTGTTGAGCCAGCAGGCTTGGATCAAGCAGTGCGCAGCAGGCGGGCCAGCAGCCCGGGTGCCCAGCGCTGCAAGTGCCAGGCCGCGCGCGCCTTGCCGATGCGGATGTCGGCGTGCCCCGCCAGCAGGCCTCGGACCAGTGCCTGTGCAGCGACATCGGGAGGGATCTTGCCGCGCCCTCGGCCCCGGGTCATGGGCGTGTCCACCAGCGGCATCACAGCGTGAACCACCCGCACTGGGCTGCCTTGCATCTGCACCCGCAACGCCTGGGTGAACAGGTCCAGCCCGGCCTTGGTGGCGCTGTAAACCGCCGCCGTGCGCTTGGGGCAAGAGCCCAGCACCGACCCGACATTGACCACCCATGCGCGCTGCTGGGCCTGCAAATGGGGCAGCAACGCACGCGTCAGCGCCATCGGCGCCAGCAGGTTGATCTCGACCTCCGCGCGCATGTCCTGTGCCCTGTAGCCGGCATCGTCCACCCGCAGGTCGCTCTGGATGCCTGCGTTGTTCACCAGCGCGCCAATATCGGGATAGCGCAGCAGCCACTGCGCCGCCAGGCCGTCCATCTCTTCGATGCGGGACAGGTCGGCCACCCAGGGCTCGATCAGTCCATGGGCATCTGCCAGCGCCTGCAGCGGCTCGGCCTGCCGTGCCACGGCCAGCACCGGCACGCCGCACCGCGCCAGCTCCAGGGCTAGCGCCCGGCCAATGCCCGAGCTCGCGCCGGTGACGATGGTGCGTGGCAAGGGGCCTGCGGGCGCGGCCTGGCGTGTGATGGTGGGGGTGCGAGCGTGTGACATGGGCCGCACTCTAGGCATGGCGCCGTCCGTCGTCATCAACCCAGGTTAATTGGCGAACGAAGGAGGCTCTCACCCTCAGGCGCGGCGGACGCTTCGCCACACTGCCACGCGGCATACTGCGCGCCATGGCCCCCATCCAGCACCCCGCCTTCTGGTCGCTCCTCACACAGGCGGCGGGCACGCAGGCCCTGCCCGACTGGGCCACGGCAGAGCTCGCCATCACCACGCACGCGGTACAGGCAGGCGGCACGGTCTTTCTGCAGGGGGTGCAGCACCCGTATGTTTACGCGGTTCAAGCAGGCTTGTTCAAGCTGAGCTACCTGCAGGATGACGGCACGGAATGGATCAAGTCGTTTGCCGAAGAAGGACGCTTTTTTGCCAGCGTGTCCGCCCTGCAGCCGGGCGGCCGCACGGCCTTCATGGTGACGGCCATCGAGTCCGCCACCCTGGAGCGCATCGACCACGGCGTGCTGCTCGCGCTGGCCGAACGCCACCTGCCCTGGGCAAAGGCGCTGTACCAGCTGACCCTGGTGTACGCCGCACGCAAGGAGGCGCGTGAGCGCGAATTGCTCACCCTCACCCCCGAGGGCCGCTACCGTGCTTTCCTGGCATCACACCCCAACCTGGCGCTGCGCATCCCGCAAAAAGACCTGGCCCGCCACCTGGGATTGACGCCCGTCGGGCTCAACCGCATTGCCATGCGCGTGCGGCGCAGCGTCACATAGCCGACATTCGCCGGCAGCACAGCGCTGCACAGTGGCGCTAGGATGGCCCCCTGCCCTTGCCACGCGGTAATTGCCATCGAAGGCGCCGGCGTGCACTTTCTCAACCGCTCAGGACAACCCATGGTGAAACGACGCACAGTGCTTCTCGGTGGCGCCGCAACAGCCGGCGCGCTGGTCATCGGCTGGGGCGTGGTGCCCCCGCGCCAGCGGCTGCACACCGCGCAGCCCCTGCCCCAGGGCACGGGCCAGGTGGCGCTGAATGGCTGGCTCAAGGTAGCAGCCGACAACACAGTGACGGTGATGATGGCCAAGTCCGAAATGGGCCAGGGCGCGCACACCGGGCTGGCCGCCATCCTGGCGGAAGAGCTGGACGCCGACTGGGCCCAGGTGCGGCTGGAGATGGCGCCCATCGACGACATCTACAACAACCTGGCCACGGTGGTGGACGGCCTGCCGTTCCACCCCGACAACGAAGGCTCTATCAAGGCCGTGGCGGGCTGGCTGACCGCCAAGACCATGCGCGAAGTGGGCGTGATGATGACGGGCGGCTCCAGCAGCATCAAGGACCTGTGGCGCCCCATGCGCGAGGCCGGTGCCCACGCCCGCGCCATGCTCATCAACGCAGCGGCCGTGCAATGGAAGGTGCAGGCCGCCGAATGCAAGGCCAACGCTGGCGTGGTGGAACATGCGGCAGGCCAGCGCGCCACGTTTGGCGAGCTGGCCGCACTGGCGGCGCAGCAGCCGCCACCGGGCAAGGTGCCCCTCAAGGCCCCTGCAGAATTCAAGCTGATCGGCAAGCCGCTCACCCGCATCGAGGCGCCCTCCAAGCTCGATGGCAGTGCGGTGTTTGGCATCGATGCCCACCCGCCCGGCCTGCTGCACGCCAGCGTGGTGATGTGCCCCACGCGGGGCGGCAAGGTGGCCCAGTTCGATGGCGCAGCTGCGCAAAAGATGCCTGGGGTGAAGCAGGTGCTGGCCGTAGCACCCTACCACGGCGGCACTGGCGGCGTGGCCGTGATTGCCGACACGCCCTGGCACGCCAAAAAGGCCGCCGCCGCAGTCACCGTGCAGTGGGACCATGGCCCCGCCGCCACGCTGTCGAGCGCCGCCGTCATGACCCAGCTGACCCAGGCGCTGGAAAAGGCCCAGGGCTTTGGCTACCACAGCGTGGGCGATGTGGACCAGGCCCTGCAAGGCGCTGCAACCACCCTCACTGCCGACTACCGCGCGCCTTACCTGGCCCACGCCACCATGGAGCCCATCAACTGCACCGTACAGTTCAGGGATGGCGCGGCCAGCGTGTGGACATCCACTCAGGTACCGGGCCTGGCGCGCATGGCGGCCGCCAAGGCCCTGGGCATCGACGACACCAAGGTGACCGTGCACCAGCTGCTGCTGGGCGGTGGCTTTGGCCGGCGGCTGGAGGTGGACTACGTGGCCCAGGCCGCCGCCATTGCCAAGGCTGCTGGGGGCGCACCGGTGCAGACACTGTGGTCCCGCGAGCAGGACATGCAGCACGACTTCTATCGCCCCGCCTGCGTGGCGCGGTTCAAGGCCGGGCTGGACGCACAGGGCCAGCTCGTGGCCTGGCACAACGTATCGGCCGGCCAGGCCATCGTGCCGCAGGTGCTGTCCCGCACCTTTGGCCTGCCAGGCGCCGGGCCGGACAAGACCGCGTCCGAAGGCGCGTTCGACCAGCCCTACGAGTGGCCCCACGCACGCATCGCCCACGAGATCATCGACCTGCCGCTGCCCGTGGGCTTCTGGCGCTCAGTAGGGCATTCGCACCAGGCGTTTTTCAAAGAGAGTTTTGTGGACGAAGCGGCCCACGCTGCCAAGAAGGACCCGGTGGCCTTCCGTGCCACATTGCTGCAAAAACACCCGCGCCACCTGAAGGTGCTGCAAAAGGCGGCCGATCTGGCGGGCTGGGGCCAGCCCTTGCCGCCCGATGCGTCGGGCGTGCAACGGGCGCGCGGCGTAGCGCTGCACCAGTCGTTCGGCTCCATCGTCGCTCAGGTGGCCGAGGTGTCGGTGGGTGCCGACAAGGCGATCCGCGTGCACCGCGTGGTGTGCGTGATCGACTGCGGCGCGGCCATCAACCCCAACCTGATTGCCCAGCAGATGGAAAGCGCTGTGGTCTACGGCCTCACGGCGGCGCTGTGGGGCGAAGTGACGATCAAAGACGGCCAGGTGCAGCAGAGCAACCTGCACGACTACCCCCTGCTGCGCATGGCCGACTGCCCCCGCGTGGAGACCCACATCATCGCCAGCGCCGAGCCCCCCGAGGGCGTGGGCGAGCCCGGCGTGCCGCCCATCGCGCCCGCTGTGGCCAATGCCTTGTTTGCCCTGACGGGTCAGCGCCTGCACGCGCTGCCGCTCAAGCTCAGCTGACCCGACGCACCGGAGCCCCCATGACCACGACCCTGAACCTCAACGGCCAACCCGTCGCCATCAATGCCGAACCCGACACACCCCTGCTGTGGGTGCTGCGCGGCGAGCTGCAGATGAACGGCACCAAGTTTGGCTGCGGCATGGCGCTGTGTGGCGCCTGCACGGTGCACCTGAACGGCGAGCCGGTGCGCGCCTGCATCACGCCCCTGTCGGCCGTGGGCAGCGCCCAGGTCACCACCATCGAGGGCCTGCAGGGCCCCGAAGCCTCTGCACTGCGCACCGCATGGACCGCAGTGGATGTGGCGCAGTGCGGCTACTGCCAGAGCGGGCAGCTGATGTCGGCCTGTGCCCTGCTGAAGAAAACGCCGCAGCCTACCGATGCCGACATCGACGCCGCCATGTCGGGCAATGCCTGCCGCTGCGGCACCTACCCGCGCATCCGGGCGGCGATCCACCAGGCTGCGCGCGGGCCTCAGGGCTGAGAGATCCCCCCTCCCAGGTCGAGCGAAACCTGCTCGACCACGCCCCCTTTTTCGGGCGGCATGTCGGCGCAGTACACGGCATTGCGCCCTGTGCCCTTGGCTTGGTAGAGGGCCTGGTCGGCACGGTTCACCAGCTCTTCAAAATTCATCCCCGAGCCCTTGTACAGGGTGGCTACGCCAATGCTCACGGTGACGGCCACCTCCTGCCCTTCGTCGCCCACGCACACCAGCAAGGACTCGACCTCGCGGCGCAGCGACTCTGCCACTTGCAACGCGCTCGCGCTGTCGGTCTCGGGCAGCACGATGACAAACTCCTCGCCCCCAAACCGCGCGACGATGTCCACACCGCTGCGCTTGTGCCCAGCACACACCTGGGCCACGGCACAGATCACGCGGTCGCCCGCCAGGTGGCCGTACAGGTCGTTGACGGTCTTGAACAAATCGATGTCTGCCACCAGCACGGACATCGGGTGCCCAAAACGCTCCGTGCGCTTGTATTCCTTGGCGCCCAGCTCCATCAGCGTGCGGCGGTTGGACAGGCCCGTGAGCGAGTCGTTGGCGGCCAGCCGCTCCAGCGTGGCGTTGAGCTGCTGCAGCAGGCGGTTCTGCTCGGTGAGCTGCTGGTTGATCTGGGCGATCTCGGTCTCGCGGCACTTGCGGTCGTGGATGTTGAACGTGACGCCGATCAAGCGCTTGCCGGGCGTCTCGCTGTGGCCGTCCATGATGCGGCCATAGTTGGCAAACCAGATCCACTCGCCACTCTTGGAGCGCAGCCGGAACTCACACCGGTACTGCGGCGTGACGCCCGTCAGGTGGTCGGCCACGGCCTTGCGCACGGTGTCGATGTCGTCGGGATGGAACAGGCCGTAGATGTCCTGCACGCCCGAGACGATTTCATCCTCGGAGAACCCCAGCTCTTCAAACGTCTTGGTCGCCTTGCGCGTGACGTTGCCGGTGATGAGGTCGTTCTCCCACAGGTCGAGCCCGGCGGCCTCCAGGGCCAGCTCCAGCCGCTCCTTGTTCAGGTCCGCCTCACCCATGGCCATGACCAACTTTTTTCACAGCGTTCCGTTTCTCTCGTGCGTCGGTGCGGGCTGCAGGGTTCAGCCGGGCGGCATGCCACCCGCGTAACCGATATTGCGCAGCAGCGCGGCAAACGATGCCACGACGCCGGGGGTGTTGTAGAGCTGGGGTGCAGTCTGCACCGCAATCACGCTCACCTGGTTGCCGGTGCTGCGGCCCGTTTTAGGGTCGAAATACTGGGCCAGGTCGTCGCTGGCGTTGGAGAACCCACGACCCGTGCTCTCTGAGTAGTAGCAGATCGAGTCGGGCGCAATGATGTCGGGGGTGGTGCTCGCCGCCGAATACATGATCAGGTTCTCGTTGAGGTTGTAGAGGTAATGTGTCTCGGTGCTCTGGGCCGGGTCGGATGCATTGTCCAACCGGATGATGCCCGAGTCCAGCGACGCGCTGGACGTGGACTGGCTGACCGAGGTGATGAAAAAGTTGGTGACCACGGCGCGCGCGGCACGGCCGGTGAGGTTCTGGATGCCCGCCGCCACGGCCTGGGTGCTGAGCGGCGTGACCGCCTGCAAGAGCTGCAGGCCCAGCTGGCGTGCCTGCTCCAGCGTGCCCGGAATGTAGCTGCCCGACAACGCGAACTGGTTGCCTGCGTTGGAGGGCCACATCGCAATGCCCGAGTACCCGCCAAAACCGCCCACCACCCCGCCCGCCAGCGACTCGATGCCCGACGCTGTGCCGGAGCCCAGCACCGCGTACTCCGCCGCCACGAGCGTGGACGCATCGCTGGCCAGCACGGCGGGACTGGGCGCTGGCCCGGAAGGGGCGGTAAAGGTGGTCTGGGGCAGCTCAGGCACGGCACGGCCTGCGCCATCGCCGTTCACCACCCAGATGCTGCCGCCCGACATGGCCGCGCCAATCAGCGGCACCAGCGAATTGATGGGCCCGATCTCCACCGGGATGAAGGCGCCTGGCTGCATGCCGGTGTACGCCTGCATCACGGCCACGGTGTTGCTGATGGAGTTCTGCACCGCCGTGAGGGTGAGATTGTCGGCCGCGTCGGGCGAACCCATGATGGCCAGCACACAGGCATTGGTGGCGCCGTCGTAGTCCTGCACCTGCACCGTGCCCGTGTAGCCCTGGTCTGCCAGCTGCTGCACGATGGCGCATGCGTCTTGGTAACTGCCACCACCGCCGCTGGCCAGCACGGCCGCCCCGGTGGCGATCGCCTGGAAATCGGTCAGGCCATAGAAATAGACATTGCCCATCGGGCCCCCCTCTCTTATTTGGATGAAAAGCACGATATCCGAGCCCCGTCGAAAGTCAATGACCGGGATACCACGGGGGGATCGGCACCACGGCAGGGCCTGCACTCTGGTTTACGGCGGCATCATCGCCTATGCTGTGCACCAAGTTGTTTTCCGCTACCCCCACCATGAGCACCCCCGAAAAATCCCCCGTTTACGGCACCGAAGACCTTTTGATCAGCCTGTGCAACTCCGTCACCCGCGTGCTGGGCGTGGCTACACACAGCCAGATCCACTATTCCGGCATGGTGCAGCGCATCAGCAAGACCTGCCTGAAACCCGACATTGGCTGCTTTGTGCTGTTTGACGGCGGCTTCTCGGGGCTGGTGATCATCAATTTCTCAGGCCAGGCGGCGATGGAGCTGTACGCCAACTACCTGCTGAACATGGGCATGTCCAAGGATGACCTGGTCAGTTCGTACACCTCCGACGAGGTCAGCAACGTGATGGGCGAGCTGATGAACCAGGTGGTGGGCGACTTCACCGGCAAGGTGCGGCGCGAGCTGCAGACCCACATCACGCAGAACCAGCCCAAGATGCTGGTGCTGAACAAGCAGGTGCAGCTGTCGGTGGACGCCAACCTCGACAAGCCCGAGGCCCGGCGCGTGACCTTCTACACCAGCAACAACAACATCTTCTACCTGGAACTCGCCATCGACCGCACCGAGTTCATCAAGCTCTACGACTTTGAAGCCCAGGAAGCTCCCGACCCGGACGCGCTGATGGCCCAGTCGCAAGAAGCACCGCCCGTGCCCGCCCCACCGCCAGCCGGCCAGGACGACACGGATGCGCTGCTCAAGTCGCTGGGGATGTAGAAACACTACAAAAAAGATAGCTGCCAGCGCATGAAACACTAGCGCTTGCAGCCACTTTTTCTCAAATATGCGCCCGAAGTGCCTGCGGCGCCCCTCCGGGCGGCCCAGCGGGCCTGTCCTACACCCGCCGTCACGATGCACTGACCGCTCCGCCAGGTCACGGGTCTAAGCTGAGAAGCCCACTTGTTGATCGGAAAGGAGCCCCCATGCCACGTGCAGCCTGGAGCGCCAAACGCGAGCGCCAGTACGAACACATCAAGGACAGCCTGCTGGAACGCGGAGAGAGCGAGAGCACCGCAGAAGAGATTGCCGCGCGCACAGTGAACAAGGAACGCGCCCAACACGGCGAAGCCCGCACAGCCAACCCCAAGACCCTGAAGGCCACGCCGGCCCCCGTGCGCGGCGGCAAAAACTCGCACCGCGGCCCGCAGGGCCGCACGCGCGAGCAGCTGTATGAGGACGCCAAGCGAGAGAACATCCGGGGCCGGTCCCGGATGAACAAGCAGCAACTGGAGCAGGCGCTGGCGCGCTGACCCGGGCCCGCGCCTGGCGCCCGCTCACTGCCAGCCGTAGCGCCGCACGTACCAGCGCTTCATCACGGTCGTCAGCAGCACGTAGCCTGCCAGAATGCCCACCAGCCACGGAAAGTAAGCCAGCGGCAGCGCCTGCAGCTTGAAGTGCCCGGCCAGCGGCCCCATGGGGATGAAGATGCCCACCGCCATGATGAGCACCGTGGCTGCAAGCAGCGGCACCGAGGCCACGCTTTGTACAAAGGGCAGCTTGGGGGTACGGATCATGTGCACGATCAGCGTCTGCGTGAGCAGCCCCACCACGAACCAGCCCGACTGGAACAGCGTCTGCGCCCCGACGTTGTTGGCACCAAACACGTGCCACATGACGGCGAAGGTGGTGATGTCGAACACCGAACTGATGGGCCCGAAGAACACCATGAAGCGGCCGATGTCGCCCGGGTTCCACTTCAGCGGGTTGCGGATGAGCTCCTCGTCCACGTTGTCGAACGGAATGGCGATCTGCGACAGGTCATACAGCAGGTTCTGCACCAAGAGGTGCAGCGGCAGCATCGGCAAAAATGGCAGGAACGCACTGGCCACCAGCACCGAGAACACGTTGCCGAAGTTGGAGCTGGCCGTCATGCGGATGTACTTGAGCATGTTGCTGAAGGTCTTGCGGCCCTCCATCACGCCTTCTTCCAGCACCATCAGGCTTTTCTCCAGCAGGATGATGTCGGCCGCCTCCTTGGCAATGTCCACCGCGCTGTCCACGCTGATGCCGATGTCGGCCGCACGCAGCGCGGGCGCGTCGTTGATGCCGTCGCCCATGAAGCCCACCACATGGCCGCCCGCGCGCAGCGCGCGCACCAGCCGCTCCTTGTGCAGTGGCGAGAGCTTGGCAAACACGTTGTGGGTGTCGGCTGCGCGCGCCAGGGTGGCGTCGTCCATGGCGTCCACGTCCTTGCCCAGCAGCACGCCCTGCACCGCCAGGCCCACCTCGCGGCAGACCTTGAGCGTCACCAGCTCGTTGTCGCCGGTCAGCACCTTCACGGCCACACCGTGCGCAGCCAGCGCCTTCAGCGCGGGGGCAGTGGATTCCTTCGGTGGGTCCAGAAACGCCACGTAGCCGATCAGCGTGAGGCCCGATTCATCGGCCACGCTGTACACCGTCTGGTGGGGCGGCGTCTCCTTCATGGCCACGGCGACCACGCGCAGGCCCTCGTTGTTCAGACCGCGCGTCACCTCCAGCACCCGCGCGCGCAGGGTGGCGTCCAGCGGCAGGTCTTGCGCGCCGGTGTCTTCCACCACGCGGACCTGGGTGCACACGTCCAGCATCTCCTCCACCGCACCCTTGCAGATCAGCTCGTGGTGGTCGTTGCGCTCGCTGACGATGACCGACATGCGCCGGCGCATGAAGTCGAAAGGCACCTCATCGACCTTGCGGTAGTCCTGCGCCAGGCGCAGGTCGGTCTGCAGCTCCACATGCTCCAGCACGGCGTGGTCCAGCAGGTTCTTCAGGCCGCTCTGGTAGTGGCTGTTGAGGTAGGCAAAGGCCAGCACCTCGTCACTGTTGTGGCCGAACACGTCGGTGTGGCGCTCCAGAAAGATCTTGTCCTGCGTGAGCGTGCCGGTCTTGTCGGTGCACAGCACGTCCATGGCGCCAAAGTTCTGGATCGCGTCCAGCCGCTTGACCACCACCTTCTTGCGCGACAGCAGCACGGCCCCTTTGGCCAGCGTGCTGGTCACGATCATGGGCAGCATCTCGGGCGTGAGGCCCACAGCCACCGACAGCGCGAACAGAAACGCCTCCAGCCAGTCGCCCTTGGTAAAGCCGTTGACCACCAGCACGATGGGCACCATGACCAGCGCAAAGCGGATCAGCAGCCAGCTCACGCTGTTGACGCCTGCCTGGAACGCGGTGGGCGTGCGGTCGGTGGCCGTGACGCGGGTGGCCAGCGTGCCAAAGTAGGTGTGGTTGCCCGTGGCCACCACCAGTGCCGTGGCCGAGCCCGAGACCACGTTGGTGCCCATGAACAGCAGGTTGGTGGCCTCCAGCGCACTGGTGCCGGGCTGGCTGCGCTCGGCAAATTTTTCGACCGGCAGCGATTCGCCCGTCATGGCCGACTGGCTCACGAACAGGTCCTTGGCCGTGAGCACGCGGCAGTCCGACGGGATCATGTCGCCCGCCGACAGCACGATGTGGTCGCCCGGCACCAGCTGGTGGATGGGCAGCTCGCGCGGCGTGGCTGCGGCCTCCGCGCCGCTGCGGCGCAGCACCGTGGCGGTGTTGCTGACCAGCGACTTGAGGCGCTCGGCCGCGCGGTTGGAGCGACCCTCCTGCACAAACCGCAGCAGCGTGGAGAGCACCACCATGGCCAGAATCACGACGGTGGCCTCGTGGTCTTCGGTGAGGTACGAGATCAGTGCCAGCACCGTGAGCAGCACGTTGAACGGGTTCTTGTAGCAGTGCCACAGGTGCAGCCAGGCGGGCAGCGGCTTTTCGTGCTCCACCTCGTTGGGCCCGTGTTGGGCCAGGGCGGCGGCGGCCTGGGCGTCACTCAGACCCGCAGGGTCGGACTGCAGGCGCTCGATCAGTGGGGGCAGGTCATCGCTGGCGGCGCGCTGCAGCTCGCGGCTGAGCAGGTCGGGCGAGGTGGCGGGGGTGGGCGCACGGCCCAGGGTCAGCGTGTCCAGGATCAGCCGCCGCGCAAAGTGGCGCGTCACATGGCGGGTGTGCAGAAAGCGATCGAACAGGTGGTGCAGGAAGCTCATGGCGGTCTCCCTAGCAGCAAGCGCTGACGGCGTTGCGCGTCACGGGCAGCGGTGCCGTGTGCGCAGAAATGTTGATGAAACGGAACATGGTGAGTCACTCCTTCTGGCCGGCAACGGCCAGAGGCGTGAGGCTCACGCCGTCACGCGAGCCATCGCCCCGGGCCCTGGGCCTGGTATGCAAAGTTCAATGGGGATGTGGTGTGGGGCGGCGCTTCGGAGCGCCTGCGCGGGTCTGGGTCCATGGGGCCTCCTGGGTAGTGGTTGCAATACCGGCGTGGGCAGGCTTAAAGCGGCCGCGCCCGGCGGCGCAATGCCCGCGCAGGCGGCTGGCCATGCAGGTAGCAGCGAATCCGGTGCGTGGGCCACAACGTGGTGCCGTCAAGTTCGGCCACGGCTTGCAGGCTGTCAGCGGCCCCATGGGCAGGGCCCTGCGCGCCTGAAGGCAGCGATGCAGCATGCTCGGCGCGTTCAGCGCCAGGCGCCACCGCACGCTGGAAAAGGCGGGGCAGATCCACAACAAAAAAACGCATGGCCGTTGTCCTTGGCAGGCAGGGCGGAGCACGCAGACGCAGATGGGCGCCAGGGGGCACCGTCACAGCAGGCGGGCCATGCCCCAGCCAAAGGGGCGCGGCCCGTGCAGACGGCACAGATGCAGCAAAGCGGCAAGACGGTAAAGCCACCCACACCGCCATGGCCGACGGGGGCGCACGGGGTACAACAGGGGCTGGGAGAGACGGGGCCGGAGCTTGCACAAGGCAATCCACGGCCCGGGAGCGGGCGTCAGGAGGCCTGGCAGGCAGCAGCCGTCACGGCTTGCTGGGGTTCACTGCAACAACTGGCACTTTCCACGCTGGGGCTCCGGAAATGAAGGTGCGCGATTATTGCGCTGCAACATGACGAGGTCAATGCGTTTTTTTTGCCCCGACGGTCACCCTTCAAACTGGGGATGCAACTGCCGGATGCGGTTCATGGCCATGGCCGCTGCTGCGGTGCGTGTTTCCACCCCCAGCTTGGCAAACACACGCTCCAGGTGCTTCTTGACGGTGGCGGGGCTGGCGCCCAGAATGTCGCCGATGTCGCGGTTGATCTTTCCCTTGACCACCCAGTACAGTACCTCGGCCTCGCGCGCGGTGAGCTTGAAGGACAGGCTCATGGATTCGATGATCTTGGCATCCGACACCTCGCGCATCACAATGAGCCAGTCGCCGCCGCCGGCGCTGTCGCCCGCCTGCTGGTGCAGGCGGAAGGTCAGCCTGCGGGCACCCTGCTCCACCGCAAGGCGCGGGGGCTCGGCCAGCGAAGCGGCCAGCAGCTCGGCCGCGTTGTCGGCCAGCACATGGCGACGCAGCCAGGCCTGCACCGGCTCGGGCGCCCATTGGCCGAAGGCGGTGGGCGCGCCGTCCGGGCCCACTTCACCAAAGTAACTTTGCAGCAGCTCGCGCGCCAGCGGGGTCTGCCACACGATCCGTCCGTCCACCGCACGCACGGTGATGCTGGCGTAGCCAAACGCATCGAGCGCGTTGCGCGCCTCGCGGGCCTGGCGAGCGTCCTGCCGGGCCTTGCGGGCAGAGCCCAGGTGCACCCCCATGCGCGCCATCACCTCGCGCGGCTTGATGGGCTTGGTGACGTAGTCCACGCCGCCCGCCTCCAGCGCGGCCACCAGGTGTTCGGTCTCGGTCAGGCCGGTCATGAAGATGATGGGAATGTGTGCCGTGGCGGGCGATGCCTTCAAGCGCCGGGCCACTTCAAAGCCGTCCATGCCGGGCATCATCGCGTCCAGCAACACGATGTCGGGCAGGGCTTGCGCGGCGCGCTGCAGGGCGGCCTCGCCATGCGTGGCCACCAGCACGGTGTAGCCCGACTCATCCAGCGCGTCGTGCAAGACGGCCAGGTTGTCCGGCACGTCGTCCACGATCAGCACCACATCGCTGTCGGTGCGGTCCAGCGCGGCACCCGGCGCGCCCGGGGCCTGGAAGGGAGGTGGGTTGGCGATGGTCATCACGAGGGTGCCTGTTCCAGGATCTGGCCCATGGCATCGAACTGGAACTGCTTGGCCAGCTGCCGCATGGTGCCCACAAAAGCGCTGTGCGCGGGCTGGCTGCGTTCAATGTCGTCCAGGGTGTTGAGAATGCCCCGGTAGTAGCCCAAAGACACTGCCTGTGCCAAAGCCGCCAGCGCAGTGGTATCGGGGTATGTGAGGGGTGCGGGCGCCGCAGAGGCCGCCGTGGGCGCTGGCCCGGCGGGGACCTCGGCAGCCTCGTCGTATTGCCATTGCAGGCCCAGGCGGCGCTCCAGCCAGTCCAGCAGCTCGCTGTGGCGCACGGGCTTGACGATGAAGTCTTCGGGGCTGATGTCCACGTCGTTGTCGAGCGCCTTGTCGAAGGCATTGGCGGAGACGATGGCACATTGCACGTCTGGTAACCGCATCTGCCGCACACGTCGCAAAGTCTCCCAGCCGTCGATGCCCGGCATGGCCAGGTCCATGAAGATGGCGTGCGGCCGGTAGCCGGTGGCCAGCAGGTCCAGCGCATCGTGGCCGCTGGCTGCCTGGCGCAGCTCAAAGCCCAGGGGTTCCAGCAGTTGCAGCAGCAGTTCGCGGTCGGGCTCCTCGTTGTCCACCACCAGGATGCGGCGGCGCTCGCCTGCATACCCCCTGCGGGCGCGCTGGGCTTGCACCGCCACGGGCGCCGCCGCCTTGCCCAGCACATCCCCATGCACCTCGGACAGAAACAGCTTGACGTGGAACACCGAGCCTACGCCCGGCGTGCTGCTCACCGTCAGCTCGCCGCCCATGAGTGCGGTGAGCATCTTGGCAATCGTCAGGCCCAGGCCTGCGCCCGGCGCGGCCGTGGTGCTGCCGCCGCCCGAGCCGCCGCGTGCAAAGGGCTCGAAGATGCGCTCGATCTCCTCGGCCGTGAGGCCCGGCCCCGTGTCCTGCACCTCGATGCGTGCCATCTCGCGCGCATGGCGCACGCGCAGCGTGACAGTGCCGTGCGCGGTGAACTTGACGGCGTTGCCCAGCAGGTTGATGAGGATCTGGCGCAGCCGCTTGTCATCGGCACGCACCACTTCCGGAATCACGCCTTGCACATCGAAAGTGAACGCCAGGCCCTTGGCGGCAGCTTGCAGTTCGAACAGGCTGGCCATCTCGTGCAGCCCGTCCGCAAAGCGCATGGGCGCCACGTCGAGCGTGAGCTTGCCCGACTCGATGCGCGCGATGTCGAGCGTGCCTTCGATGAGCGACAACAAATGCTCGCCGCCGCGCCGGATCACATGCACCGCCTGCTTGCGGTGCGGGGGCACGCCCGCGTCTTCGCCCATGAGCTGGGCATAGCCCAGGATGCTGTTGAGCGGCGTGCGGATCTCGTGGCTGATGGCGCTGATGTAGCGGCTCTTGGCCTGGTTGGCCTGGTCGGCCGCGCGCTGGGCCGTTTCGGCCACCTGACGCGCCTGCTCGGCCACGCTGCGCGCGGTCTGCAGCGCCTCGTCAGTCTGGCGGTGCAACTCGATCTCGCGCACCAGCAGGCCGGTCTGGCGATTGGATTCCTCCTGCGCCACCTGGCGGCTCTTGTGCGCCAGCACCAGCCACCAGGCCACGATGCCGGAGATGACGAGAAGCGCCAAGTAAGCCTTGAGCAGGCCCGAGCGCAGCGCCACTTCGGGTGCCGCCATCACCTCGGTGTCCGTGGCCGCCTGGGCGATGGTGTTGAGCTCCTGGTGGTACAGCAGGCCCATCACCGAGGCCAGCAGCGGCGCAATCACCAGCATCAGCAGCAAAAAGTGCCCCAGGCCCGTGTCCAGGTAGCGCCACATGGCGCGAGGCAGCACCCAGCGCAGGGCGGCCGACCACTGCACCGCCATGCTCGCGTGGGGCTTGCACAGGTCCCCACAGCGCGCATCGAGCGTGCAGCACAGTGAGCAGATGGCGCCCCGGTACGCGGGGCACTGGGCCATGTCCGGGGCTTCGTATTCACGCTCGCAGATCACGCAGCGCTGCACGGTGGTGCGCCGGTAGCTGCCGACCTCTGTGCCCAGCCCCCCTTCGGCATTGCGGCGCAGCGGGCCATGCAGAGGCACCGCCATCACGTCGGCCAGCGCAACGGGCTCGGACTGGCGCGCAATGTAGTAGCGCCCCCCGGTGGCCCAGGCAATGAGCGGCGCAGTGACAAAGGCCACCGCCATCGCAATCACGGCCGAGAACGCCTGTGGCAGCGGGCCGAACAGCCCCAGGTGCGCGCTGATGGAAAGGATGGACGCCAGCGCCATCGAACCCACGCCCACCGGGTTGATGTCGTACAGATGCGCGCGCTTGAACTCGATGCCCTTGGGCGACAAGCCCAGCGGCTTGTTGATGACGAGGTCGGCCACCACGGACATGATCCAGGCGATGGCGATGTTGGAGTACAGCCCCAGCACCTCGCCCATGGCGCGGAACACGTTCATCTCCATCAGCATGAAGGCAATCAGCGTGTTGAAAACCACCCACACCACCCGCCCCGGGTGGCTGTGCGTGAGGCGCGAGAAGAAGTTGGACCACGCCAGCGAGCCTGCGTAGGCGTTGGTCACGTTGATCTTGAGCTGTGAGACGACCACAAACAAGGCCGTGGCCGCCACCGCCCAGCCGTAGTTGGGGAACACATATTCATAGGCGGCCAGGTACATCTGGTTCGGGTCCACCGCCCGGTCGGCGGGGACCATGTGGGTGAGCGCCAGATAGGCGAGCAGCGCGCCACCCAGCATCTTGAGCACCCCCAGCACCACCCAGCCCGGCCCGCCCACCAGCACGCCCAGCCACCAGCGCCCGCGCGTGGCGGGCGTGCGGGCGGGCATGAAGCGCAGATAGTCAGCCTGCTCCCCCATCTGGGTGATGAGTGCAATGCCCACCGTGAGCGCCGCACCAAACAAGGGCAGTTGGAACGTGGCGCCGCGCATCGATTCACCACCGTAGTGCACAACTCCGGAAAACGCACCAGGATCGCGCACCAGCACATAGGCAAACGGCACCACCAGCATCACCAGCCACAGCGGCTGCGTCCACACCTGCAGGCGGCTGATGGCCGACACACCGTGGGTGACCAGCGGAATCACCACAATGGCGCAGATGAGGTAGCCCCAGGTGGGCGGGATGTCGAGTGCCAGCTCCAGCGCATAGGCCATGACGGCGGCTTCGAGCGCGAAGAAGATGAAAGTGAAGCTGGCGTAGATCAGCGAGGTGAGCGTGGAGCCGATGTAGCCAAAGCCCGCGCCGCGCGTGAGCAGGTCCATGTCCACCCCATAGCGCGCCGCATACACGCTGATGGGCAGCCCCGCCAGGAAGATGATGAGCCCCGTGGCCACGATGGCCCAGAAGGCATTGATGAAGCCGTACTGCACCAGCAGCGTGGCGCCCACGGCCTCCAGGATCAGGAACGAGGCCGCACCAAACGCGGTGTTGGCCACCCGCCATTCGGACCATTTGCGAAAGCGCTGGGGCGTGTAGCGCAGCGCGTAGTCCTCCATGGTCTCGGTGGCCACCCAGCTGTTGTAGTCGCGCCGGACCTTCACGACCTGCTGCGGCGCCTGCGCGTCGGCATCCGGCCCTGGCATGGGAGCCGAGGTGGCGTCAGGCGGGGCAAGGGAGGCGGTGGAGGGGAGCATGGGCAAAGGGCGGCGGCAGCCCTTGTAAGTGCAGTTTCCATGCCACGGGTCGGCTTCACTTCCAGTGCACCTTCGCCCTCTGGCGTATGGCGGGCACGGGGCTTGCTGCCTATGATGAATCCGCTGCCCTTCGGACCGCATGGCCATCGATGACGATTGCCCCGTGTGTCCGGCCTGGACAACCCGCCACACGAGCCCACCCCTCCTTACATTGAGCAGAACGACATGGAACTGACCCCTCGTGAGAAAGACAAGCTGCTGATCTTCACTGCCGCCCTGCTGGCCGAGCGCCGCAAGGCCCGGGGGCTGAAGCTCAACTACCCCGAGGCCGTCGCCCTGATCAGTGCCGCCGTGATGGAAGGCGCGCGCGACGGCAAGACCGTGGCGCAGCTCATGAGTGAAGGCCGCACCGTGCTGACCCGCGCGGACGTGATGGAAGGCATCCCCGAGATGATTCCGGACATCCAGGTGGAGGCCACGTTCCCCGACGGCACCAAGCTCGTCACCGTCCATCAGCCGATCGTCTGACCCCTCCCCAACACTTCCCACCTTCTCTCTGTGGAGCCCCACATGCGCATCACACTCTCACACCGTCACACAGCCGCTCTCCTTTTCATAGCAGCTAGTGCAATCAGTTCTAGCGCCTTCGCCCATACCGGCGCTGAATCCCACATCCACAACAGTTTTCTGAGCGGCTTGGCCCACCCCCTGTTCGGCCTGGACCACCTGGCCGCCATGGTGGCAGTAGGCCTGTGGAGCGCCCTGTCCGCGCGCCATGCTGGACGCGAGCTGCTGTGGGGCCCCATGGGCTTTGCGGCCATGTTGCTGGCGGGCTCCGTGCTGGGCCTGCAGGGCGTGGCACTGCCTGCGGTGGAGCCGATGATTGCCGTGTCGCTGCTGGCCACGGGTCTGCTCGTCGTGTCGCGCCTGCGCGTACCCGGCCTCATGGCCGCGCTGGGCGTGGGCGTGTTTGCCATCTTTCACGGCGTGGCCCACGGCGTCGAGCTGGCGGGCAGCCACAGCGCCTGGCAAACCCTGGCGGGCATGCTGACGGCCACCGTGCTGCTGCATGGCGTGGGGCTGGCGGCAGGCTGGGCGCTGCGCCACCGCGCCGTGTGGCTCAGCCGCGCTGCAGGCGCTGCCGTGGCACTGATGGGTGGCGCCCTGCTGGCCCAGATGGCCTGACAGGTCTGACTGGCGTCATGCATACCGACACCGCAGCAGCTCCTCCCTCAAGGACCCGACCATGATCCCAGGCGAACTCTTTACCGAACCCGGCGAGCACGCGCTCAACACCGGCCGCCGTACACTGACCGTGGTGGTGCGCAACACCGGCGACCGGCCCATCCAGGTGGGCTCGCACTACCACTTTGCCGAGACCAACAACGCCCTGGGCTTTGACCGTGCGGCTGCACGCGGCATGCGGCTCAACATCGCATCCGGCACCGCCGTGCGCTTTGAACCCGGCCAGGAGCGCACCGTGGAGCTGGTGGACTACGCAGGCGAGCGCCGCGTATTCGGCTTTCAGGGCCTGACCCAGGGCCCGCTGTAGCAAATTCAAGCCCAATTGGCCGGTAGCGCCGGTATCAATTGCCCCAGCAGCTATCAAAAACATAGTAAACCGTTCTTGCGGAGCACCCCTCACATGGCAACCATTGGACGACGCGCCTACGCCGAGATGTTCGGTCCCACCGTGGGCGACCGCGTGCGCCTGGCCGACACCGAACTCATTCTCGAAGTCGAGGCCGACCACACCCTGCGGGCTGGCAGCTACGGCGAAGAGGTGAAGTTTGGCGGCGGCAAGACGATTCGCGACGGTATGGCACAGAGCCAGCGCAGCAATGCACAAGGCGCGGTGGACACAGTGCTGACCAACGCTCTGGTGGTAGACCACACCGGCATCTTCAAGGCCGACATCGGCCTGCGCGCAGGCCGCATCGCCGCCATCGGCAAAGCCGGCAACCCCGACACTCAGCCCGGCGTGGACATCGTCATCGGCCCCGGCACCGAGGTCATCAGCTGCGAGGGCAACATCGTCACCGCAGGCGGCATCGACAGCCACATCCACTTCATCTGCCCGCAGCAGATCGAAGAGGCCCTGGCCAGCGGCGTGACCACCATGCTGGGCGGCGGCACCGGCCCCGCCACGGGCACGCTGGCCACCACCTGCACGTCGGGGCCCTTCAATATGGAGCGCATGTTGCAGGCCGCCGACGCCTTCCCCATGAACCTCGGCTTTCTCGGCAAGGGCAACGCCAGCCTGCCCGATGCGCTGCACGAGCAGATCAACGCGGGCGCCATTGGCCTGAAGCTGCACGAAGACTGGGGCACCACGCCCTCGGCCATCAGCAACTGCCTGGATGTGGCCGAAGCCACCGACACGCAGGTGGCCATTCACAGCGACACGCTCAACGAATCCGGCTTTGTGGAGAACACCATTGCCGCCGTGGGCGGGCGCGGGATCTGCGCCTTCCACACCGAGGGCGCGGGCGGCGGCCATGCACCGGACATCCTGCGCGTGGTGGGCGAGGACAACTTTCTGCCCAGCTCCACCAACCCCACCATGCCGTACACGCACAACACGCTGGACGAGCATGTGGACATGCTCATGGTGTGCCACCACCTGGACGCGAGCATTGCCGAGGACCTGGCCTTCGCCGAAAGCCGCATCCGCAAGGAAACCATCGCGGCCGAAGACATCCTGCACGACCTGGGCGCCATCAGCATGATGTCCAGCGACAGCCAGGCCATGGGCCGCGTGGGCGAGGTCATCCTGCGCACCTGGCAGACGGCGCACAAGATGAAGGTGCAGCGCGGCAGCTTGCAAGGTGACACGGCCCGCAACGACAACACGCGCATCAAACGCTACGTGGCCAAATACACCATCAACCCCGCCATTGCGCACGGCATCAGCCACGAGGTGGGTTCTCTCGAAGTCGGCAAGTGGGCCGACATCGTGATCTGGAAGCCCGCGTTCTTTGGCGTCAAGCCCGCGCTGATCCTGAAGGGCGGACTGATTGCCATGGCTGCGATGGGCGACCCCAACGCGTCCATCCCCACACCGCAGCCCGTGCACTATCGGCCCATGTTTGGCGCGTTTGGCGGGGCCATCGCCAAAACGTCGCTCACCTTTGTCTCGCAGGCAGGATTGGCTGCTGGCATTGGCGAGCGCTTTGGCCTGCGCAAGACGCTTTCCGCCGTGCGCAACATCCGCGGCATCCGCAAGCGCGACATGGTGCACAACAGCTACACGCCCAAGATGGAGGTGGACGCGCAGACCTACACCGTGCGCGCCGACGGCCAGCTGCTCACCTGTGAAGCGGCCACCGTGCTGCCCATGGCACAGCGCTACTTCCTGTTCTGAGGTCGCTTCCCATGAATGCCTCGCTGCAAGACCTGCGGATCCGCCTGGACGACCTGACCGATCCCCGCATCGAAGCCTTCATGCAGGAGCATTTGAAGGACATGCGTGCCACCTCGCCACCGGAGAGCGTGCACGCGCTCGACATGGTGCAACTGCGCCAGCCTGAGATCCGCTTCTGGACGGCCTGGCGCGGCGAGGGCGAGCTGGTGGGTACCGGTGCACTCAAGCACCTGGATGCCGACCATGCCGAACTCAAGTCCATGCGCACAGCAGCCAGCGTGCGTGGCCAGGGGGTGGGCCGGGCCGTGCTGGAACACATCCTGGGCCAGGCGGTGGACCTGGGCTACCAGCGCATCAGCCTGGAAACGGGCACCCAGCCCTTCTTTGAACCCGCGCACCAGCTCTACCTGCGCTATGGCTTTACCGACTGTGCACCATTCGGCAGCTACCGGCCCGATCCCCACAGCCGCTACATGAGCCGTGCCCTGTAGCGCATCCGCGCATCGCCTTTCGGCGAGGGCCACAATGTTGACCTCGCCTATCCGGCTCCGCCCTTCCCTCTTGCCATGATCCAGGTCTCCAAACTTCTCCCCCAAGGCCAAGGCCTCGCTCCCGTACTGCTCAAGCGCGCCACCACCATCGAGCTGGACTGGGACGTGCGCCAGAAAAGCCGCTTTGCAGCCACCGACTCGGCCGGACGCGAACTGGGCATCTTCCTGCCCCGTGGCACCCTGGTGCGCGGCGGCGATGTGCTGGTGGCCGAAGACGGTTCCATGGTGCGCGTGATCGCAGCGCCGCAGCCGGTGCTGGTCATCACCCACTGCCAACAACACGGCACACCGTTTGACCTGACCCGCGCCGCCTACCACCTGGGCAACCGCCACGTGCCCATCGAGCTGCAGCCCGACCATCTCAAGATCGAGCCTGACCACGTGCTGGCCGACATGCTGCGCGCCATGCACCTCATCGTGAACGAGCAAAACCTGCCGTTTGAACCCGAAGGCGGTGCCTATGCTGCGGGGCATGGCGGCGGGCACCACCATGGGGGTCACGGCCATAGCCACGATCACGAGCATGGTCACGCGCACGATCATGGCCATGACCACGGGCACACTCACACTGAGGTACCGGCTGCGGCCACGCCCCCAGCCCGAGGCCGCATGGTGTCCATCCCCGTGGTGGCCCAAGGGCACGTGCACGGCCCGAACTGCAACCACGACCACTGAGCCAACGCCCATGCGCCTGGACCGCCCCACGCCGCTGCCGGCCGCCAGCTTTTTGCAGCTGATGTGGCTGGCCTCCCCTGCACTGCCGGTGGGCGGGTTTTCTTATTCCGAGGGGCTGGAAAGCGCCATTGAAAATGTGGGCCTCGCCAGCGAAACCGCCGTGGGTGACTGGCTGCAGGACCAGCTCCACATCACGCAGGCCCGGGGCGACATGGCCCTCATCGCCAAGGCTGTGGGTGCGTGGCGGCGCGCCGACTGGGCGCATGTGCGCGAACTCAACGACTGGGTGCTGCACACCCGAGAAACGAGCGAACTGCGCCTGCAGACCGAGCAAATGGGCCGATCGATGGCCGACTGGCTGCGCAATCAGAACCAGGGCGACGAGACCCTGATGCCCGCCGTGCGCCACCTGGCCGCATTGCCCCCCACCTACCCTGTGGCATTCGCAATGGCCGCCTCCACCACCCAGGCGCCCGTGCGCGATGTCCTGTTGGCCTACGCTTTCGGCTGGGCGGAGAACATGGTGCAGGCCGCCCTCAAATCCATGCAGCTGGGCCAAAGCGCCGGCCAGCGCATCCTGGCCCGGCTGGCCGATGCCATCCCAGCCGCAGCCGACCATGCCAGCGGGCTGATGGACAGCGAGCGCCAGGCCTTTTCGCCCATGCTCGCCATCCTGTCAGCCCAGCACGAAACCCAATACTCCCGCCTCTTCCGATCATGACCACCAGCAACCTGCACCACGTCCCGAACCGCACCAAGAACCTGCCGCCCCTGCGCGTGGGTATCGGTGGCCCCGTTGGCTCCGGCAAGACCACGCTGCTGGAAATGCTGTGCAAGACCATGCGCGATGACTACGACCTCATCGCCATCACCAACGACATCTACACCAAGGAAGACCAGCGCCTGCTCACCGTGAGCGGCGCGCTGCCCGCCGAGCGCATCCTGGGCGTGGAAACCGGCGGCTGCCCCCACACCGCCATCCGCGAGGACTGCTCCATCAACCTCGAAGCCATCGACCGCATGCTGGGTGAGTTCCCCAACGCCGACATCGTGTTTGTGGAAAGCGGCGGCGACAACCTGGCCGCCACCTTCAGCCCCGAGCTGAGCGACCTCACCATCTACGTCATCGACGTGGCCGCTGGCGAAAAAATTCCCCGCAAAGGCGGCCCTGGCATCACCAAAAGCGACCTGTTCATCATCAACAAGACCGACTTGGCCCCCCACGTGGGCGCCAACCTGGATGTGATGCACGCCGACACCACCCGCATGCGCACCAACGCCCAGGGCCTCAAGCCGTTTGTGATGACCAACCTCAAAACCCTGGCTGGCGTGGCCGATGTGGTCAAGTTCATCGAGACCCGGGGCATGCTGAAAAAATCAGCACCCGCAGTCGGCTAGAATTCGCGCCTTCCCTCCCGGAGACTTGGGTGAGTGGTTTAAACCAGCAGTCTTGAAAACTGCCGACGGGCAACCGTCCGTGAGTTCGAATCTCACAGTCTCCGCCAGTTCTTGGCCCGGCGCAGCTACAACAGCGAAATGTGCGCAAAGGCCAGTGCAGCAACATGTCTGTGGCTGCCCCCTCACCCAACCCAATTCACAAGAACGCATCTGCCCCCTAGACTGCGTTTTTACTGAACCTTGCCGCATCCATGGGCAGGGTGGAGAAATTGGGTACGGGCCTGCGGCCTGAAGTGACCAGCCATGTCGAGGAGAGAAAGATGTTGTCGTCGGCCCTCTACGCATCGTTCTTTTTCACGGTGGCCCTGCTGGTCACCACCGCCTACTTCTTGATGGGTGGTCTGCCGCTTCTTACGCTGAAACATGACACCCCACTGGACGCGCGGTTCGTTCGGGGGTTTTTCAACGTGTACTACCGTGCTGCGTTCTGGGCGTCGCTGGGGGCGTTTGTCAGTTATGCGCTTTGGGGCAGGTACCCCTTTGCCATCGGCGTGGCGGTCAATGCCTGCATCGTCTCGCTGCTGCGCAAGCACTTGTTGCAAGCCATGCAGCAGCTCGGTGCACAGATCGAGGCGAGTAGCGACGGAGCGATTCATCACTTTCGCCGCGTGCATTCGGCGGCGCTCTTTGTCAACCTGGTTCAGCTGGTGGCGATCGTTTGGGGGCTGTTGTGGTTGTCCCAGCAGCTCAAGTAGACCTGCCGGTGGGGTGCCACGCTGGGCCTGTGCCCTGCGTGTGGCCTTTCTTTCACCTCGCCAGTCCCGCTCCCTGCGGTGCGATGGGAGTCAAATCTTCAGGGCGGCATACCTCTTCGCTGTGCGCCAACCGAATCCACAGACCGGTGCGTTTGATGATGACGTAGTCCACGCTCACCGTTCTGCCTTTGTAGAGAAATTGCGTGCCGGGTTTGTACAGAATCATTCTTGTGATGTAGCGCGCTGGGATGGCCGGAGGATGACGACATCACCCATTCCGCAATGGTGCCAACAGATGGGCTCCGGGGCTTTACCGCCCGGCAAAAGACCTACGACGCAGTCGCTTTTTTCACCCCCGTGGTGATGCCGAAGGGCGGGCAAAAAAAAGCCCGCAGGCTGCGGGCTTAACACTTGCGCGATGCAAGCGGGAGGGATGTCGAGGGGATCGACAGGCCAATGTTAGGACGGTGACCAATGTGGGCATGTAGGACAGTACCGATTCCTCCAAGCTCCGTCGATCAGCAGCAGAAAGGGATCGTGGGTTAAGCGCCCGGGCAGCCCAACGTTCACGTTCCGTAAATCCTTGCGCAGCCCCGCCCCGTGGCCTTGGCCAGGTACATCGCGGAATCGGCCTTGCGCAGGAGTTCTTCGGCCTCGGTGCCGTCACCGGGCGACAGGACAATACCGATGGACGCGCCGATTTGCAGCGCATGCGCTTCGATCTCGGTGGGCCGGCCCAGGGCTTGAACCAGGCGGTCGGCCAGGCGGTACGCACTGTCACCGTCCGATACGCCCCGCTGCAGCAACGCGAACTCATCGCCGCCCAGGCGCGCCACCACATCGTCCTCGCGCGCGGCCTGCGTCAGTTGCCGGGCCACCCACACCAGCAACTGGTCACCTACGGCGTGCCCGTGGCGGTCATTGACGGGTTTGAACCCATCCAGATCCACGTACAAGACAGCGAAGCCACGGCCCGACCGGTGCACGTCGGTGGCTGCGGCCTGCAATGCTTGCAAAAAGGCGGTGCGATTGAGCAAGCCCGTCAGGCCGTCGTGCTCTGCCACATGGCGGATCTGCTGCTCGGCCTGCTTGCGCTGGGTGACATCGGTGAAGGTGCGCAGCGCGCCGCCGCCTTTGATGGGCACGGTCTGGACCTCCAGGATGCGGCCATCGGGCCGGGGACGGTCATACACCTGTGGCTGATCGACCCCGCCATTGCTGTGTCGCAGCAGGTCCTGCACTTCCTGCGATGCGCCCTGGAATTCGCCACGAGCCCGCAGGTAGGCCAGCACATTCACCAGCGTGGGCTTGGATGCCATCAGCTCGGCCGGCAGGTCCAGCAGTTCCATGGCCCGGCGGTTGCACAGCTCGACCACCCCCGTGGCGCTGATCTTGGCCACGCCCTGGTCCATGTGCTCCAGCGTGGCTTCGAGCAGGATGGATTTCTCCCGCAATTGCGCCTCGCTGTCGCGGGCGCTGCGTTCGGCCTGCGCCAGCAAGCGCTGCTGGCGCTTGAGCTCGGTGATGTCCACATGGGCGTAGAACACCGTGCCGTCGCTGCCCTGCTTGGCGATGACGCGGCTCCAGCGGCTGCGCGGCAAGGGCACTTCAAACGGCGCCCCCGCAAAACGCATGTGCTCCTGCAAGGTCGAAAGACCGTCGTAAAACGGTGCCATGTCGCCCTCACCCCCGACGGACCATGCGTGGCGGTACACCTCGTCAAACGCCAGACCCATTGCGGCAGCGCGGTCTGGCAGGTGGTACATCTGCATGAAGGGCTGATTGACCCACTGGATGCGCTGATCTTCAGCGCAGATCATCAGCCCATCGGGAATGCGGTCAAACAGTTCGGTGCTTTCGATCACCGGACTGCGCAGGTAGCCGGGTTCGTGGATGTCGGCGCTGGATTGCGCGGCCATGTCAATGGATGCGCTCTGAGCCGGTAGCGCCTCGGCACGCCACACACGCACCCGCCCCCCGCCATCAATGGGCAACGACGACACATGGACGCGCAGCCCCCGGTGCTCAAAGCTGTAAGGCCGGGTCTGTGCGCGGTGCCGCTCAACACCGGCCGTGATGTAGCGTTCGATGTTGGGCAGCTCCTGAACATCCAGCCGCTGGGTGTAGAAGCGGCGCAGGTTGGCCTCGTAAGGCTCGCCTACGTACACATGCCCCGCGTGCTCTGGAAAGAACTTGAAGAAGGTACTGTTCCAGGCCAGCGTGCGGTCGCTGTCGTCAAACGCACACAGCGCAACATCCAGACCATCCAGGGTGTCGCCCAGGGCACGGATGAGGCGAAGGCGGGAATCGTCAGGCATGGTCAGAAGGTTCGGTACGGCGACGTCGACACAGGCCCGCGCATCACGCAGCCCCAGATGGCAAGGGCCCGCCGTTGCCAACACACAACGCACAACGGCGGACGCTCCATTGTGCGGAACCGGGCTTACGGCAACCCGTCGAGGAGTGGTGGCCCCGCGATCAGTTGGCGAGCATGTTGCCATGTCACAACACATCTTGATACAAGTCAAGAACCCGCTCCAGCGGAGACGGATGCAGGCAACAGTCCGTTACGGCTGGAAACCGGCCCATATTGCTACGGAAACCCCATGGCACCTGCATTCCGCTATTGTGGGCGTTTTGAACTCAGGAGCCCGCTGCCATGATGAAGACCCGACCCACTTTTGCCGTCGCCTGCTGCTTGGCCCTGGGAGCGGCCGTCACCGGTTGCGCGGGTTATGGGCAGACACCCGCGCTATCGGCGGGCTCGGCCGCCGCAGGGTCTGGATCACCCCCCGCCAGCGTGTGCAACGCCCAGCCCGCGCAGTTTGTCGTGGGGCAAAACAGCACCGCATCGGTTGTTGAATCTGCCCGTCAGCGCTCGGGCGCGCAGACGGCGCGCATCCTGCGCCCCGGGCAGATCATCACCAAGGAATACGACACCCAGCGGCTGAACCTGGAGGTGGACGGCACCGGCCGCATCCTCGCCGCAAAGTGCGGTTGAGATGATGTTGCGCTGCCGATGAGGGGTGACTGAAACCCGCGCGGTCAGTCCGCCAGGAACAGCTCCTGCAGATCGCTCAGAAAGTCAAAGCCCCGCTCGGTAGGCCGTACACGCGCCATGTCGCGCTCGATCAGGCCCTTGCGCTCGGCGGCCTCCAGGCCCTTGGCGATGGCGGTCAACGGCAGGCCTGTGCGGGCCATGAAGTCCTGCAGCGCAAAGCCTTCGCGCAGGCGCAGGGCGTTGAGCATGTACTCAAACGGCAGATCGGCGCGGCGCACCTCGTCGTCCTGCGCTACGGCATGGCCTGCCAGGGCGTTGTCCATGTAGCGCGCGGGGTCCCGAAAGCGCACCTGCCGCACCACGCGGTGCGCAAAGCTCAGCTTGCTGTGCGCACCCGCGCCGATGCCCAGGTAGTCGCCAAACTGCCAGTAGTTGGTGTTGTGAAAACACTGGTGGCCCGGCTGCGCATACGCAGAAATCTCGTACCGCGCCATACCCGACTGCCCCGTCATCTCCGTGATCCGGTCAAGCATCGCGTAGGCCTGGTCGTCCTCGGGGATGGCCGGGGGGAACTTGGCGAAGTAGGTATTGGGCTCGATGGTGAGGTGGTAGATGGAGATGTGCGGCGGCTTGAAGGCCAGCGCCGTTCGCAGGTCCTGCTCCAGCTCTGGCAGCGTCTGGCCCGGCAGGGCGTACATGATGTCGAGGTTGAAGGTGTCGAAGGACGCAGCAGCCTCCTCCACCGCCGCCATCGCCTGGGAACGGTCGTGCACGCGGCCCAGGGCCTTCAGGTGCTGGTCGTTAAAGCTCTGCACCCCCACCGACAGGCGCGTGACGCCCGCCGCGCGGAAGGCGCGAAAACGGTCTTTCTCGAACGTACCGGGGTTGGCCTCCATCGTGATCTCGCAATCTGGCTCCAGCCGCAGGCGGGCGCGGATGTCGCCGATCAGCCGGTCGATGGCTGCCGGCGAAAACAGGCTGGGCGTGCCGCCGCCGATGAAGATGCTGTGCACGGACCGCCCCCAGACCAGGGGCAGCGCGGCCTCCAGGTCGGCCATCAGGGCATCGATATAGCGCTGCTCGGGCACCTCGCCGCCGGTGCTGGCACCCGCGCGGAATTCATGCGAGTTGAAGTCGCAGTACGGGCATTTCTTGAGGCACCAGGGCAGGTGCACGTACAGCGACAGGGGCGGCAGGCTGGGCAGCTGCAGCAGGCCCGGGCGCATGTAGTGCTGGATGTCGCGCACCACGGCAGGTTCGGCCTCGGCCTGTGGCTTGATCGGAATATGAACCACGGTCAGCGCCCTTCTACAACCAGCGTTCGCGCATCAGCGCCAGCATCTGTGCGGCCGATCGGCCTCGGTGGCTGTGGGCGTTTTTCTCCTCCACGGGCAGCTCGGCAAAGGTCTTGCCGAACCCGGGGATGAACATTACGGGGTCGAAGCCAAAGCCGTTACTGCCCCGGGGTTCGGTGGTGATCTCGCCCACCACGCGGCCCACGGCAATCAGCGGCTCCGGGTCTTGCGGGCTGCGCACGGCGACCAGAGTGCTGACCATGGCGGCGCGGCGATTGGTCACGCCTTGCAGTTGCTCCAGCAGGGCGCGCACGTTGTTGTCGTCGCTTTTCTCGTAGCCGAACTGGGTGCAGTAATACGCGGTGTCCACGCCCGGCAGGCCGCCAAAAGCGTCCACACACATGCCGGCATCGTCGGCCAGCGCAGGCAAGCCCGTGTGTTCGGATGCAAACCGTGCCTTGGCCAGGGCGTTTTCGACAAAGGTGCGGAAGGGCTCCTCGGCCTCACCCACACCCAGGTCGGCTTGGCGCACCAGTTCCACGCCCAGGGGCGCAAACATGGCCTGCAACTCGGCCAGTTTGCCGCGGTTGTTGGATGCTAGAACAATTTTCATGGTCAAAATGGCCGCAAGCGCTAGTGAAATATGCGCAAGCAGCTATCAATTAAGGAGTATTTTGCAGGGCTTGCTGCTGCAGCTGCACCAGCTGGGCGATGCCCTGTTCGGCCAGCCCCAGCAGTTGGTCCATCTCGGCGCGGGTAAAGGCCACGCCTTCGGCTGTGCCCTGCACCTCCACATAGTGGCCTGCGCCCGTCATCACGACGTTCATGTCGGTGTCGCAATCCACGTCTTCCACATATTCCAGGTCCAGCAGCGGCGTGCCCTGCACGATGCCCACCGAGATCGCCGCCACTGGCTGCAGCAGCGGCGACTGGGCGATCTTGCCGCTGGCCAGCAGCTGGTTGACCGCATCCTGGGCCGCGACCCACGCGCCGGTGATGGCGGCGGTGCGTGTGCCACCATCGGCCTGGATCACGTCGCAGTCGAGCTGGATGGTGCGCTCGCCCAACAGCTTGAGGTCAAACACGGCGCGCAGGCTGCGACCGATGAGGCGCTGGATCTCCTGCGTGCGGCCGGTCTGTTTGCCCCGTGCGGCCTCGCGGTCACTGCGGGTGTGGGTGGCACGCGGCAGCATTCCGTACTCCGCCGTGACCCAGCCCTCGCCGCTACCGCGCTTGTGCGGGGGCACACGCTCTTCCACCGAGGCGGTGCAGAGCACCTTGGTGTTGCCAAACTCAATCAGCACCGAGCCTTCGGCGTGCATGGTGTAGTGGCGCGTGATGCGCACAGGGCGCAGTTGGTTGGCGGCGCGGTTGCCGGTTCGGATGAAGGTGGTCATATGATTCTCTATATCAAGCGAGTCGCCCACCTGCGTCATGAGGTGGGCGATGAAAGGCGAAAAAACCTGATTCCATGCATTCGCATGGAGGGAGCCTGGAGGCAACCCACAGCGCCGATGGCAGTTCAGGCCTTGCGGGCAGCAGAGCGACGGATGGCTTCGTTGATTTCGGCGATCGACCGCTCAATGGCCGCATCGTCCAGGTCATCCACCAGCCCATCGAGCGGGCCCGCCTGGATGGTGGACGCAAACACGTCGTCGCTGATGCTGTCCGTGGACACCCCCTGGGTGGACTCGAACGCATCTGGCGTCTCCCACTCCAGAGCCACCACGGTCACGTTGTCACTGCTTTCCCCGGCTTTGCGAAGGGCATCTTCCACCAGCTCGGGCACAGCGTGCGACACGGTGTTGCGGCCCAGCTGCTTGGCGATGTCTTCGTCGCTGAGCGTGCCCCACAGGCCGTCTGAGCACAACAGAATGCGGTCGCCCTGCTCCAGGTACACAGGGCCGGTAATGTCGTAAATGGGCTTGGTGGGGGAACCCAGGCAGGTGAACAGCACGTTGCGGTTGATCTTGTCCAGACCAGGGGGCGGCGTGTTGCGCAGCTCCATGTACGAGTGGTCCCGCGTACGGGTCAGCAGATCGCCATCGCGCACCATGTACAGGCGCGAGTCTCCGCAATGGATCCAGGTAGCGGTACCGGCCTGCAACACCGCCGCGACCAAGGTGGTGCGCGGTGTGTCGAGCATGCCTTTCTCTGTGGCGTAGCGCAGGATCTGGTGGTGTGCCGCGAGCAACGCGCCGGACAGGAACTCCTGCACATCCTTGAGCTGGGGTTTGGCCTGGCGCTGGAACAGCGCCGAGATGGTCTGCAGCGCGATCTGTGCGGCCACTTCACCTTCAGGGTGGCCACCCATGCCATCGGCCAATACAAACAGGCCCGATTCGCGCGTGTAGCAATAGCCCATGCGGTCTTCGTTCTTCTCGCGGCCGCCACGGCGGCTGATCTGGAATACCGAGAACTTCATAAGGACTCACGCAAACAAGGATGCACCCGGGCGCCATCCGTGGACATGTACCTCGCCCGAACCCGCATTGCGTGCGTCTGGTTCATTTGGGCTTGGCTCCGATACCGGTGGCTTCACCCACCTTCTGCACATTTTTCTTGGTGTCAGACACCAGGGTGTCCAATTGCAGTCGCATCTTCTCGGCCACCGTGAGCTTGGTGTAGCGGCGCTCACCCTCGCGGCTGAGCTCTTTCTGCAAGGCAAACACCGACTGGGGGCGGGACAGCGGGTCAAGCGCCATGCACCACTCCACCACCTCGATCAGGTTGTCGGAATACACGCCACGCAACTTGGTCAGGGCGAGCGACAGGCGGTCCTTGTCCACGCGCTGCGGCGCCTCGTTGGGCGGAAAGCCCTGCATGCAGGCGTAAATGCAGGCGCCGATGGCGTAGATGTCGGTCCACGGCCCCATCTGCGAATCGCGCCGGTACATCTCGGGCGCAGCAAAGCCGGGGGTGTACATGGGGCGGATGAAATTGCCTTCCTTGCTCAGCACCTCGCGCGCCGCGCCGAAGTCGATCATCACGGCCTTGTTGTCGTCGGTGATGAAGATGTTGGCGGGCTTGATGTCCAAGTGCAGCATCTTGTGCTGGTGCACGATGCGCAGGCCGCGCAGCACTTCGTCGAACAACGAGCGGATGGTGGACTCGCGGAACACCTTTTGTGTCTTGAGGTCGCGGGCGGTGATGATGAAGTCCTGCAGGGTCGCGCCCTCCAGGTAGTTCATCACCATGTAAACGGTTTCGTTCTCGCGGAAGAAATTGAGCACGCTCACCACGGAGGCGTGCGAGATCTGGGCCAGCGAGCGACCCTCTTCAAAGAAGCTCTTGAGCCCCAGGCGGTACAGCGAGAGCTTTTCGGGCGGCACCTTCGGAAGCAACTCACCAGGAGCGCGGGTCGCCAGGGAGGAAGGAAGGTACTCCTTGATGGCCACCTGCTGGCCTTCGGCGTCGAGGGCCAGATAGACCACACCAAAACCACCGGAGGACAACCGGCGCACCACACGGTAACCGCCAATTGCGGTATCGGGCGGCAAGGGGGCCGGTTTGATTTTTGACATATTTTGCGAAGATGATTCGGGGGTAAGGCGGAACCCGGATAATCGCCGGATCGCAAGCAACCATCAAAAAGTCCAATGCCAGTTTACAGCATGACCGGATACGCCAGCGCACAGCATGGCGCATCTGCCACTGGCGCTGAAACCGACGCCCGCGCCCCCCAGACGCGCAGGCTGGGACTGGAAATCCGATCCGTCAACAGCCGCTTTCTGGACCTGTCGTTTCGCCTGCCTGACGAGCTGCGCGCCATGGAGCCCACGCTGCGCAGCTTGCTCACAGCGCGCCTGAAACGCGGCAAGGTCGAAGTGCGAGCCGCCCTCGACACCGACGACAGCAACAGCCTGCAAGACCCGCCTGCACGACTGCTGCAGCGGCTCAACTCTTTGCAGGACTCCGTCAGGGCCTGGCTGCCCAGCGCAGCCCCCCTCACCGTGGCCGACGCCTTGCGCCTGTGTGCCAATGCACATTCGGGCACCGAGGACTGGAGCGAAGCCGTTCCGGCCCTCGCCGAAGAAGCATTGACCGCCCTGCTGGCCGCCCGCGAACGTGAGGGCAAGCGCCTCGCAACCATGCTGCTGGATCGCGTCAAGCAGCTGCGGGCCTTGGCCGAACAGGCGGTCCCCATGGTTCCGCTGCTGGTGGAGCAGCAACGCCTGCGCTTCATGGAGCGCTGGAAAGAGGCGATGGCCCTCACCGACGGCTCTACCCTCCCCGAGGCTGCCCGTGACCGCGCATTGACCGAGGCCACGGCGTTTGCCATCCGCATCGACGTGGCAGAAGAGATCACGCGGCTGGACTCGCATCTGGATGAAATCGAGCGCCTGCTGAAAAAAGGTGGCGAAGTGGGCAAGCGCCTGGACTTCCTGATCCAGGAACTCCACCGCGAAGCCAACACGCTGGGCTCCAAATCTGCCGCGCTCGACCTCACCCGCATCAGCGTGGACATGAAGGTGCTGATCGAGCAGATGCGCGAGCAAGTGCAAAATATCGAATGACACTCATTTTTTGATAGCGCCTTGCGCACATCAACCATGGACTATCCAGGAAATCTCATCGTCGTGGCAGCACCCAGTGGTGCTGGCAAGTCCAGCTTGGTCAAGGCCTTGCTGGAGCTGGACTCGCATGTCCACCCCTCCATCTCGCACACCACCCGTGCGCCCCGCGGCCAGGAAAAGCATGGCCGCGAATACTTCTTCGCGTCGGAGTCCGAGTTCGACGCCATGGTGCAAGGCAACGCGTTTGTCGAATGGGCCCATGTGCACGGCAACCGCTATGGCACCTCCAAAAAAGCCATCGAAGAGCGCATTGCCCAGGGCTCAGATGTAATTCTGGAAATCGATTTTCAGGGCGCACTGCAGATCAAGCAGGCATTTGCCAATGCGGTGCTGGTTTTCATCCTCCCGCCCAGCTGGGAAGAACTGCGATCGCGGCTGGAGCGGCGGGGCGAAGACTCTGCGGATGTCATCGAAGTACGCCTCAAAAATGCCGCCATCGAGATGGCCCAGGTCAGCAAATTCGACTTCGTTATAATCAATGAGTTGTTTGAGCGCGCGCTTTTCGACCTGAAAGCCGTAGTTCACGCCCAGCGACTCAAGTACGCCGCTCAGCGCCGCGCCCGTGCTGACACCTTTCAGTCGCTCAATATCACCTGAATCCCCGGAGTAAACGATGGCACGCATCACCGTAGAAGACTGTCTGGAAAAGATCCCCAACCGCTTCCAGCTCGTACTGGCCGCCACGTACCGTGCCCGCATGCTCAGCCAAGGCCATGCTCCACGCATCGAAAGCCGCAATAAGCCCGCCGTGACTGCCCTGCGTGAAATCGCCGAAGGCAAAGTGGGTCTGGAGATGCTCAAGAAGGTTCCCGGTTGAACGTTCTGCTGGGCAATGCCCACCCAAAAGCACCGCGCCAGCGGTGCTTTTTTTTGCCCGAAAGCCCTCTGGCGCAGTCCCGCGCTACATTTAAGGCATGAACGCGGTGCTCAATTCACCTTCTGCAACGCAGCCCCGCCCGGGTGACCCATCTCCGGCAGGCAATCTCTCGGCAGCCGCTGCGGCCGCCAACGCGGCTGCGGCCAGCTTCGCCGCACTGACCGATAGCCTGGACTACCTGGACGCCGTCAGCATCGAGCAGGTGCGCCAGGCGTACCGTTTTGCCGACGAAGCCCACCTGGGGCAGCTGCGCAACAGCGGTGAGCCCTACATCACCCATCCTATTGCAGTGGCTGCGCAGTGCGCGGCGTGGAAGCTCGATGCCCAGGCGCTGATGGCCGCGCTGCTGCACGACGCCATGGAAGACTGCGGCGTGACCAAGGCCGACCTGATCGACCGGTTTGGCGCCCCAGTGGCCGAACTGGTGGATGGCCTTACGAAACTGGACAAACTGCAGTTCAACACTCGCGAAGAAAATCAGGCCGAGTCGTTTCGCAAAATGCTGCTGGCCATGGCGCGTGATGTACGCGTCATCCTCATCAAGCTGGCCGACCGAACGCACAACATGCGCACGCTGTCGGACATGCCGCGCAGCAAATGGGGCCGCATCTCGTCCGAGACGCTGGAAATTTACGCGCCCATTGCACACCGCCTGGGCCTGAATCAGACCTATCGTGAGCTGCAGGATCTGGCCTTCCGACACCTGCACCCCTGGCGCTATGCGACCTTGGCCAAGGCCGTCAACAAATCCCGCAACCGCCGGCGCGATCTGGTTCAGAAGGTGCAGGCCGAAGTGGATGCCGCCTTCTCCAAGATCGGCATGAAGGTGCGCCTGGCAGGCCGCGAGAAAACGCTGTACGCCATCTATCAAAAGATGGACCTCAAGCACCTGAGCTTTGCCCAGGTGACGGACATCTATGGCTTTCGAGTCATCGTACCGACTGTGACCGATTGCTACACCGCCTTGGGTGTACTGCACCAGATGTACAAGCCGGTACCTGGAAAGTTCAAGGACCATATTGCCATTGCCAAACTCAACGGCTATCAGTCTCTGCACACCACCCTGGTGGGGCCCTCGGGCGTGAACATCGAGTTCCAGATGCGCACCGATGAGATGCACGTGATTGCCGAAGCCGGCGTGGCAGCACACTGGCTGTACAAAGCCCAGGACGGGGAAGGTACGGCAGCCGAGCGCCTTGGCACCAAGTGGCTGCAGTCCTTGCTGGACATACAGAACGAAACGCGGGATGCGGCGGAGTTCTGGGATCACGTCAAGGTGGACCTGTTTCCCGATGCGGTCTACGTCTTCACACCCAAAAGCCAGATCATGGCGTTGCCGCGCGGCGCCACGGTGGTGGACTTTGCCTATGCCATTCACAGCAATGTGGGTGACCGCACGACCGCCGCCAAGATCAATAACGAGCAGGTTCCGCTGCGCACCGAACTCAAGAACGGGGATGTGGTGGAGATCATCACCGACCCCGTCTCCACACCCAACCCAGCGTGGCTTGGTTTTGTGCGCACGGGCCGGGCACGGTCCAAGATCCGCCATTACCTCAAAACCTTGGCCCAAACCGAGTCCGAAGGGCTGGGTGAAAAACTGTTGACCCAAGCCATCCGAGCGGAAGGCCTCGAACAACTGCCCCCCGTCAGCGCTGAGACCCAACCGCTGTGGGACAAGCTGCTGCGCTTCACCGGCAATCGCACGCGCAGCGAGCTGATGACCGATCTGGGCCTGGGCAAACGCATTGCCAGCATCGTCGCCAAACGGTTGATGGTGCTGATGTCGGAGCATGGCCACCGTCCGGATGCTCTGCTCATGACTCGTGAGCGCTACACATCTCACGAAACCCTGTCGCAAGGGGCCGTCACGCTGGATGGCAGCGAGAATGCCTCTGTGCAATATGCCACCTGCTGCCGTCCCGTGCCGGGCGACAGCATCGTCGGTTATCTGGGCCGCGGTGAGGGACTGGTCGTGCACAACGCACATTGCAGTGTCGCCAAACGTCTGCAGCATAAAGACAGCGAACGCTTCATTGCCGTAGACTGGTCGGACGAGCCCACCCGAATGTTCGAAACGGGCGTGGTCGTTACCGTGAACAACGGCAAGGGGGTGCTGGCACGCGTGGCAGCGGAGCTTGCCAATTCAGAGGCCGACATCACCCACGTGGACATGGACGATGAGGCGGCCTTGGACACCACGGATCTGCGATTCATCGTCGCGGTTCGCGATCAGGCACATCTCGAGCTGGCATTGCGCAACCTGCGCCGCACACAGGCTGTGCTGCGTGCAGCCAGGATTACTCCACAGCCCTGACACCTCAGCACGGCACCAAGCCCTGAGGTCGATACAACAGACGCGCAGTTCGGCGTCTGTGTGCGAACGGGCTACGTAGCCACACTACGAGGCGGGTACTGCACCTCCACCACCTCCAAATGGCGCACTCCGCCCGGCGTGGGTAACTGCACCTCGTCCCCAACGCGCGCCTTCAGCAGTGCCCGGGCCACAGGTGAAATCCAGCTGACCTGACCCATACGGCTGTCGGCCTCGTCGATGCCCATGATGGTGATCGTGCGCTCACCATCCTCGTCGTCGGAGTAGGTGACGGTGGCTCCAAAGAAGACCTGTTCACTGCCCGCATGCAAACTAGGGTCCACCACCTCGGCGATCTCAAGCCGCTTGGTCAAAAAACGAATGCGCCGATCAATTTCGCGCAGGCGCTTCTTGCCATAGAGGTAGTCGCCGTTTTCAGACCGGTCTCCGTTGCTGGCCGCCCAGTGCACCACATCCACGATCTTCGGCCGCTCGCTATCGATGAGATCTAGAAGCTCTGCCCTCAGCCGTGCATAGCCTGAAGGGGTGATGTAGTTTTTGCCACCCGGCGGCAAAGGAGGCAGTGCCAATCCTTCGTCATCATCGGCGTTATCGGTTTCCTTGGTAAAAGCCTTGCTCATTGCCAGAACTCTCCAATCAGCGCAAAGCGCCTGGACAAATGAAAAAGCCTGCAATCTCACGATTGCAGGCTTTAAACATTGGTGCGGCTGGCAGGAATCGAACCCACGACCCCTTGGTTCGTAGCCAAGTACTCTATCCAGCTGAGCTACAGCCGCTAAGCTTTGAATTATAGCATGATTTCTTGGCGACCCTTGAAACTTGCTTTTTTTCTGATTGCCTTCCTGAATCAGGCTACGCAAACAGGCAGTCAATTCAACGCAAGCCAAGATTGTAATGCACGATGAAGGCTCCAAAAACAAACTGAGCGATTTGGATCACAAAACACATCGATTGTTGATGGATTCACCCTGCGAGCGAGGGTGGTAGGGCGTGTTGGACTTGAACCAACGACCAAAGGATTATGAGTCCTCTGCTCTAACCAACTGAGCTAACGCCCCCAGCCATGCTCCAGCGCTATACAACGGGGCAAGCGCCGTATTGTAGGGGCTTACTTGCGGTGGCTGAGCGCGTTGGACACCAGCTTGGAGGTGATGTCCACAATCTGGATCATGCGGTCGTATGGCATGCGCGTAGGACCAATCACGCCCAAAGTCCCCACCACCTTGCCATCAACCTCATAGGGGGAGCTGACGATCGAAAGCTCTTCAAAAGGCACAACCTGGCTCTCGCCACCGATGTAGATGCGCACCCCTTCCGCTTGGCTGGAGATGTCCAGAAGGCGAAGGATTTGTGTCTTCTGCTCAAACAAGTCAAATGCCCTGCGCAGGTTGCCCATGTCGCTGGAGAAATCACTGACGGACAGCAGGTTGCGCTCTCCAGAAATCACCACCTCATCCTGCGCCTCGGACAGTGCCTCTGAGCCTACGTTGACTGCCGCCTGCATAAGCGATGCAATCTCTCCGCGCAATACATCGACCTCGGACTTCAAACGTTCTCGCACCTGCTCCATTGCGAGTCCGGCGTAGTGGGCATTCAGGAAGTTGGAGGCCTCTACCAGTTGCGACTGGGAGTGATCCACCTCGGTGAAGATCACGCGATTCTGTACGTCACCTTCCGGCGACACGATGATCACGAGGAAGCGCTTTTCGGAGAGTCGAAGAAACTCTATGTGGCGAAATACCGAGGTACGCCGCGGTGCCATCACCACTCCAACGAACTGGGAGAGGTTGGACAACAGCTGTGCGGCGTTGGCGATGACTTTTTGCGGCTGTTCAGGTGCCAGCTGGGGCGGCATGACAGACTCCCGCTGCACCGTGAGCATCGTGTCCACAAACAAACGGTATCCACGCGCTGTGGGAATACGGCCAGCGGAGGTATGGGGACTCGCAATCAGCCCTAGCTCTTCCAGGTCCGCCATCACGTTTCGTATCGTGGCAGGCGACAAATCCAACCCGGACGCGCGGGAAAGGGTACGCGACCCTACGGGCTGCCCATCAGCGATGTAACGCTCGACCAGGGCTTTGAGCAACAACTTGGCACGGTCATCGAGCATGGAATGATTTTACTTTTGTAATCGTGTTTTGGCCCAGCGGTCCCGTCCTCCGAGGCGGTGGGGGTGGTCACGCAAGCTGCTGAGCGGCTCGCCAAGCATATCCGCCAGATTGGTCTGGTCGCACCAGCAGGAAGGGCAACGCCCGGCGGCCTGGGACACATCTTCATCAGGCAAGGCACGCATTCAGCGCCACATTTTGGCTTCTGGTTGACGGACAGGTTACACCCACCGTCTACTCAGGCCCGCCAGCGCCCCACGCCGTGGGGCAGAATTCGGCCATCTGCGGTCGTTGGAACCAGCAATCCAGCCTATGACATATCTTTGGCGAATTCCCGAGACCAATTCAGATGGTCTAATCGGCACCTACTTACGCTCGAACGGATTGGACCGATTTGAGCTCCGCAAAGGCAAGCGCATCAAGGTCAATGAGGCGATGCCAACTGTGCAGTTTGATGAGCGGACGCATTGCCTCTTGGCCTTCGATTGCCTCTCAAACACTGCAGTGCCCCTGATAAGCCAGCGCTTGGGGCAGGTGCTGCTGGACATCTGTGCGCAAGACGTTCAGCTTGTTCCAGCGCGAATTGAGGCAGCAGACGGTGTCTTGGATGGGTGGTCCTTGCTCAATGCCATAGCGACGGTGCGCGCTATCAATCACAGCAAGTCGGTCTACACGATGGTCCCCGGAACTCAAGCAATCATGGGCTTCCGGCATCTGGAGTTGCTTGAGGACTGTTTGGTCGGGCACCAGATCGCTCGAGACACAGAGTATCTCGGCCACCTACTTGTAAGCGATTCATTGGCACAGGCGCTGTCGGATTTCTCTGGTGCAACATTCGAACGGCCCGAAGAGGCCTACCACCAGAGTATGAGAAGGCGCTAGAACTCAGCCAACGAAGTAAGCTGACCGGCTCTGAATGAGCGACTGCTTACCGAAAAGTTGGATAGCCGGTATGGGCCCAAAGCGGAAATTTAATGCGATCAAAACAGCAATGCCAGCGATCAATAAGGCGCTGAATTAGTACGCTGGTACTGCGCTTAAAGCCAGAACACAAGCTGACATCTCTGCCATTGACTGACTTGCGCATGCCCATTGCCGCCGCCAGATTGCAGCGACGAGAAGGCCTGAGGCGATGAAAAAAGCCACAAAAAACAACAGGGGCCCGACATCGAGAATCATGCCATTCAGAAAATGCTGGATGCCATCCAAAGGTGGAGGGAGTTTGGGGGTTGCGAGCAGCGTTGATGACCAAGGCAGTAGAAGCAAACCCACGCATAGCAGCACGGTGCTGACCCTGATCCGGAGTTGTGGTTTCATTCTTTTGATCCAAGGCTGCTTCTGGCCGAATTCTGCCCCACCGAGAGGGACGCTAGCGGGCCCAAAACTGCCTAACGCTCGTCGCCAAAGCAGACGCTCGACAGCTGAACCACGCCATCTAGGCCATTGGTCCGTTTCGGTGGTAGCCCACAGTCAAATTGAGTCGTTCATGTCGCTGCCCAACTGCTTTCCTCGATAGCAACAGAACGACAAAGCCCGGACGCAAGAATTGCGTCCAGCAATCTCCGTTTCGAATGTTGGACGCGAGAAACGGCCCGCAGGTAGCCTCGATTCTTTCTACGGCATTGGGCACACCGCCCAATGGAACTCGAAGCCAGCAGGACAGTGCTTTCAGCGGCTGCTTTCCATCTATGTCGAAGATGAACCTCAAGGGCAGATGCCCGACCAACTCAGTGCCGAAGAGCTTGCCTGGACTCTTCACGCTGTATTCGAGATAAGCGGTGCCGGCTTTCGTCCGTCGATTCCACTTGCCACCGGGGTGGGCTAGTTCGAGGTCTTCATGGGAGACGTCCCAGGAGACTCCGAGCAGTCCCTGTTCAAGTTTTGGGTCAGACATCGAGTTGTTCATCTAAGGGCTGCTTCTGGCCGAATTCTGCCCGACGGCGAGGGACGCTACCGGGCCCAGAGCAGACAATGCACACGCTCCTGAGCGGTCATTCCATTTTCGTCATCTGCTCGAACCCAGTGAGAAAAACGAGGGGTATTCAGTTGGCGCACTTAAAGTTTCGTACACCCACGTCAAGGGCGGCGGTGACGGAGGCGCAGTTTGGTCAGTCAAAGACCGGACGTGTGAAAGGTAGGCGCCTGCAAATTTGGTACCGTCGATGAGGATAGATGTCCCGGAGCACATCGTGACGGTGCCTTCGGGCCCAGCTATAAAAATATACGAAAGTGCTGGGAACAATGGAATTCCGCAGTCCCCTGAACCCCTACCTGAATAGATCTGGGAAGGCGGAGGCGTCGATGCCTTGATGACTTCCAACAATCTGTAACGAGCAACATACCCCGGCCAGCCTTGCGGCTCTTTCATATCGCTGGTTTCATCTGTTGCGATAACTTGAGCCACGACGATAAAAGTGGCATCTGCAACGCGCTCCGATGTTGATATAGCTTTGTTGCACGAGCACGCAAAAACACTTTCAGCAAGGCCCAGCGTTAAAGCAACCACCGACATGACCATTCGGACCCATGTCAATTTGAGGTGAGGGTGGCTCATAAAACGTATGTCTTCTTTTGGCCGGATTCAGCCCTCGAACTCCAGCCATGCATCTGCGTGGCGCCGCGACGATGGGCCAAGTGCGGCAAGAAACTGCGGGAGCACGCCCAGTTCACTAGCTGAGGCGACTAGCCCCTCGATGAACCCTGTGGCAACTACAGTCACCAAAGCTATATCCCCGCTCTCCATCGCTGTCTCAACCAGCAAGATCGCTCGCTGTGTCTCAGCGGCAGCTGGATTCGTTGAGGCGTCCAACAATCGATTGACGAAGCTCGACAAAAGCGTCGTCTCCGGCGGCTCTTGCGGCGTCCAACTCTCATCTGCCTCGTACAACACTGGCTTCAGAACTGGTGAGTTGCCAAGCACCTCAATGAATGCCCGAGTGGATGTCTTCATACATTTAGCGCGTCGTGCGAACGTCCGGTTGTGGCCGAATTCTGCCCCACGTCGAGAGACGTTAGCGGCTCCTGGCGCGACATAAAACTTTCTGGAAAGTGGGCGTCCAGTTCACATTTGTAGCCCCTGTTCCAATGTTGGCAGCTACTGCCGAAACGAGCCCTTCGGTCTCACCATCTGTTTGAGATTCTTGAGCTTTCGAGGCGCGCGCTCAGTCCATAAAATTTCCGCCCCATCTTGCAGCTCCTCGTAGATTGGAAGGACATCGGTGATACCTACCAACTTCCATTGAACAGGGACGCCTTGAGTTCCGCCCTTGTATGGTTTCGCATTCTCGCGAGCTACCGTCATGCCCTTTTCATAGGCTTCTTCAAGGGTCGATGCACGTACAAGGATTGTGTTTTCCCACGACAGGAATCGAGCTTCATCATCGTCCTTTCTGTCGTCTTCCAACTCAACGAAGCGCAGCAGATACGAGACCGCATACCAGCCCACTGGTGAAAGATTTTTGTCGTGTGTCATGCAAAAATTCTCAAACCTGCAGCCAGCGCCAAACACAGTGCCACCAGCTCAACTGAAACCCTGAGCGACTGCTTCTGGCCGGATTCTGCCCCACACACTCAGCGGCCATCTTGTACTGTCCCTATCGTGTTTTGGCCCAACGCCCCCGACCTTCGTACCGGTGGATGTGGTCACGTAGGCTACTGACGGAAACCCCCAGCATATCCGCAAGAGTGCGCTGGTCATACCAACCGGAGCGCCAACAGGCCGCAGCCTGGGCCACATCGTCATCAGACAAGGCGCGTTTTCGTCCCCAGGTCTTGCCCGCAGCACGCGCTGCCCTCTGACCAGCTAAGCACCTCTCCCTGATCAATTCGCGCTCAAACTCAGCGAAGGCTGAAAGCAGGTGCAAAAACATGCGGCCATGAGCGGTATCAGTCTCGATTGACTCGGTCAATGAACGGAAACCGACACCCTTAGCTTTAAGGTACTCAAAAACCTTGACGAAGTGAGACACGGAACGAGCAAGCCGGTCCAGCTTGTAAACCACCAACACATCGCCCTTGACCAAGACGGTCAACAGCTTATCGAGCTCGGGGCGCTGCTTCACAGCAGAGCGCTTTTCTTGCACAACCTTGTCAATGCCAGCGCGCCGGAAGGCTGCTAGCTGTGCTGCCGTGTTCTGTTCAAGGGTTGAAACGCGCGCGTAGCCGTAAATGGTCACCGGTATCTGTTGAATAAAAAGCTGATGACGATCACCACAATCGAGGCCAAAACAATGCGCCACCGGGAAGCACGCACTGCGCGCCTCCTGTCAGCTTCTGACATGCGAAAAGCCGCACGCTCTACGTAGCCTGTCTTACGTCGCCACCAGTCGCGATACCAATCTCTGTTGTCTGCTCCCATTGAAGGATCGTAACAAAGGGCACGAGTTGCACGACCGTCTGCCATGGTGCCCTGCGGCCCCATACCCCCGCCCCAAACCTGCGACACAAGGTCTCCGTTTTGGGTCCCCATTTGTCATCCAGTAAAGTGCCGGTATGGACTTTGTAACGTTGGCGGTCCAATCGGCCGCAATGCATCCGTGGTTGGCGTCGGCTGGAATGGTGATCCTGGCGGTAGCACTCTTTGCGGGGTCTGCTCGGCTCTTGGGTTCACGACGCCGGGCAAATATGCTGCAGCTTCGGATACTGCCGAAGGGGAAGCAGAAGGACTGGCGCTCGACGGTCTATAACCCCGTTCAGTTCCGGCGCCCGAAGCGCTAGAGCGGCCTGATTCAACCTCCACCACAACCGGCCTATCCTGCGCGCCCTGAGCCAATACAGGAGCGTCGCAGGTGATGGCCTGGGCCTTGCCCTTCCACCGCAACGTGCCCGCGCAATCCGTGAGCGGTTGCCATGTGTAGCCCATCGCCTGCAAGTCTCGGCTGTCAATCGTGCTGATGCGTTGGCCCGAGTTGGACACAGCAAAGGTGTAGATCGTTTGGGCGCCCATGGTGATGCGACCAGTCAGGTGCAAGCCCTTGCTTGCATAAGGCTCCGGCGTGGCATCAGGATCAGCGCTGGAGGCCGCTTGTGCAGGGGCTGGCGCCTGGGTATCACTGGCGGTTTTGATGATGTGCGCAGGCTGGTCTGGTGCGCGCAAGGTGCCACCGGGTGGAAGGGCCTTCAGGTCTTTCGTCCACTGCATGTCGGAGGTCTTTTGGACCTGGCTTTTTGCATCCGACTTGGGCCAGTACATCCAGGCAATCACGATGGCCGTGAAGATCCAGAAACCCCACGTGAAGCGGCGCAGCTTGACGCTCAACGGGGCCACATCCTGGGCGCCTGATTCGGCAACGCTGTTGCCTTGCGTGTGGCTCTTGTACAGCGGGAAATACTGCGGCTTGTAGGGGCGCTCTTCAACGCTGATGACCGCACCGCGATAGCCCGCGTGTACCTTGCGGATGTAGCAACCCTTCTTGCCGAGAATGTCCGCTTTGCGGCAGCGCACCAGCATTGCCATCAGCCGGGCAATGGGCTGGTTGATGTCCCTAAAGCTCTGCGTCATCAGCAAGATATCGCAGTTGAAATGGCGGTGGAGCTTGAAGAACTCGACTACCTCCTTTGCAGTTCCAATAGCGGGCAACGCAAGGTGGCATTCGTCGATGATGAACACCGGGCCTTGCCCGGTTTCAGGGTGCTTCCACGTGCTGTAGTAGTCCCAAACATGACCGAAGACAGAAACCGCCTCGGTGGGCTTGTGCTGCCTTGCGGAATCGTCAAACAGCGTGAAGGCATTGCCATTGCCCTCATCGTCCATGGCGTCAGCGTCCCATGTGCCCATCACAGGTTTTGGCCTGCGGCGCAGCTCGACCAGGTGCGTGTAACTGGGATCGATTGCCGCAAACATTTCCACGATCAGCGGGAGGTTTGTGATGACCTTGCGCCCCTGCTGCAGCATCGGCAGCACGTGGTAAACGACAGCCTCATAGCTCTTGCCAGAGCCGGGAATTCCTTCCAGCCCGTTGATCATGATCCGAGCCTGACGAACGGGATGAGCTGCAGCACGAGGCGCACGCCGATGGCGGCAACGATGATGGCCGAGGCGGTGCCGATACCAAGCAGGCCGAGGATGTTCAACAGCTCAGCGGGCAGCGATCCCCAGGCGCCGACCTGAGAGGCTAGACCGGTCATGTCAATGGCCTGAATGGCAGACACCACGATGTCCATGATCTGCTCAAAGGGCCAGCAGGCTGCATCGCGGATGAAGTCCCAGCCAGCCGTCATAACGGCCTTGTAGAGGTTGCCAATCCAGGTGAGGACGGCTGAGATTTTCTCGATGATGAGATTGAAGAACTTCGCGAGCATGTCAGCCGCCAAAGATCAAAGAGCGGGCCAGCATCAGCGCAGAAATGATGATGATGGTTTTTGCAACGTCCCATATCCAGCAAGGGGGCGCGACGTTGTATTCCCCGTAGCTGGACCATGAGCCGAAGTTCAAAGGGATCACCCAGGAGGGACAAGCGCCAACCGTGAGGGTCGTGGGCATGAGCTGCCCGGCAAGGGTAAACGTGCTGGACTGCTTAATCAGCTGGCTTTTTTGGTTCCAGATGCCTACGAGGCCGTCCGGATATTTGCGCTCGTAGAGCTTGGGAATGGGGGGTAACGGCTGGTCGGTTATCTCGCCATCTTCGCAAGCGACGATGTTCGGATGCTTCTCGCACAAGTCCTGTTTTTCGTCTTCGGTGGGCTTGTTGGAGGGATCAGCAACCGGATCAATAGTGATGGGGTCATTCATGCCTTGAGGCGTTGGAAGGTAGCGATAACCAGGGCGCGTATCCAGGCGCCAGGGCTGGTCGTAGGTCGGGCTTGGGATGTAGTCGGTGTACGGCTGACGGTATGGCTGATTGGTGGGAGAGGCCGGAGCGTTGGGGTCGTAGTTGGGGTTGGGTTCTGGGTTGCCGGTAGGAACGCGCCAAGGCTGAGACGTGGGGTTAGCGCCTGGGGATGGATTGACCCACGGCGAAGGAGATTCGACAGGCAGGGGGGTAGGCTGGGGCAACTCACCGGGCACAGTAGACGGCATGGGCTTTGGGGCCAGTGCTTCTTCGAATTCCTGTTGAGTGACTTGCTTTGGTGGAGGTGTTTGCACGCAGCCTGCGGGCGTGTAGTACCAACCGGCAGGACATGTGGAATTGCCGAACACCTCGACCCCTACGGTGTAGTTGCCGGTGCGGCCGTCGCTCATGCGGTAGGAGAAATTGCACTGATAGCCGTTGCTGGTGCCAGAGAGCGTGTAAGTGACGGAAGAATTGGACATGAACGCGCCCCTTGCAGAGCAAGCCGCCTCCAGCGAATAGTGATACTGGGAGGCGCCGGGCCAAGCCAGATATCGTTTGCCGTCCGATAGATATGCGTCGTCTCCGGGCTTGGAGGACTTCCATGTTTTGGATGCTTCATCCCACACCAGATTCGCAGCAAGAAGCCACGCGGCAATGCCCACGGCAGTGCGCAGGTGTGGACTCACATAAATGACTGCCGCTGCGACGCGACCTGCAGCGTTGCCAAGGCGGTATGCAACGCCGACTTTCTGACCGGCGGAGCCCGGCACGGGTAGAACTTTGGATTGCCTCAGAACCCGGTCTACAACGGTGTCCCCTGGGGATGGTGCGACAGTCCAATTGCCAGGGGAGCCGCCAAAGCCAGGGGGTGGCGACGGCGCCACGAAGGCGTGCGCGGAGAAAGAACAAGCGGCGAGGACGGACAGGGCAAGGAGGTTCTTAGTCATCAATTGCTCCTGAATCCGAGTACAAAGCAGACGGCGCCCATGCCGCCCAAGATGGCCATCAGGCCCCAGAACAGGACGACATGAGCGCCGATCAGCATGGGACCGCCTTAGACCTTGCGGATCACGCGCTTGGCAACGTCGGGCCCCTTCATTGCCAGGGCGATGCCGACGATGATCAAACCGGCTGCGATTACAGCAGCCGTCGTACCGTCGAGGCCAATGGCTTCGAGCATCTGAACGATGGGATTGGTTGCGGTCTGGGCCATGGCGGAGCTAGCGCCGAGGGTTGCGACGGCGGCAACGACCAGAGCCTTGGAACCGTACTTTTGAGCTTGTTTGAAGAGACGCATTTGAGTTTCCTTTGAGTTGATGAAGTGATGCCGGTAATCGACACCGCGAAGCCGCGTGGGCTTGACGCTGGCGACTGCTAAAGCTTTTTGATGAGGCCGACGGCGAGAGAAAGACCCCAACCCAGCAAGAAGGAACCGAGAACGAACGCGAAGCCCCAGGAGATGACGTAGAGCACGGTTGGGGCGTCTATGCCGAGCTGGGCGAAGTCCATCAGATCGGACATGGAAACCCACGCGGTGGAGGCTTCTGGGCAGGGGTTGGCCTCGGAGTAGCAGACAAGGAAGCGCATCACGCAAACCAGTCATCTGTGGGGGACGATTGGCCGCACTCAGGACAGCCGCAGGCGTTGTCATCGCCCTCGACTTCTTGAACATCGTCGTAGCCGATCAGCGCACAGCACTTCGGGCACTCAAGTTGGATTTCATCCATGGGTTGGCTCCTGCTTTTTGTAGAGGTCGTCCAGGTCGATGACCTGAGGCCGGTGGAATGGCTCTGTGTGGTCTTCGATGAGCTGGACGCAGGTTTCGAGGTCTTCGACGATGGCGGCTTCGCAGAGCAACATGACCCATTCCGGTTGACCGTCCTCGAAAGACGGCGCGAGGAAAGCGCCTGTTGTGCGGGACTGGATCACGTTGCGCATGGGGTGCCTTTGGGCCTTAAGCGGCCTTGGCCTGGGTGGCGGGTTTGATGGCGAGCAACGTGAGCTTTGTGCTGTTGTCGGCACCGGCGACCACATCAAATTCGCAATCGCACATGACGCCAGTGATGGGCCATTTGCTCTTGAGGTGCGCCCACTTCTGGAACTCGGAAGAGTCCCCCAGCTTGAACGGACGAGTGACTACGCCGATGCTTTCGCCGCTGGAGCTTTGGCCCATGTCCACCGACAAGTGGAAGGTGGTGGAGTCGAAGGCGCGGCCTTCGTAGTCGCCCTTGCTGGACTTGATACCGTGCAACACGGCTTGGCTTTGCATACGCATTTTTTGGGTTTCCTTGTGTGGCCTGGGTTAGTGGGCGTATGCGGTGTGGCCAGCACCGGAGCCCGAGATTTTTTTGAACATCTGCTGATAGATGCGCTCGACTTCGGAGCGCTTGAACTTGGACAGCCGACCGGGCATCTCTGCACAGTTCTCGATGAATTGCATGAGGGTTTCGCGGTCCATGTAGAGGAACGCGAGCGCGGCTGATTTGCCAGCGGTGGAGAAGAACCAACGGGCGTTGCGCGTGCACTCGGCCATAAGGGTTTCGAGCGGTAGGCGCGACTCTGTTTTGATGGGCTCAGGCGATGCAATGGCGCCGTGTTCGGCCAACATCAGGGCATGCCAATCGCTGGCACCTGCGAAGAAGTCGGCAGGCCTGCGGAGAATGTCCGTAGGGAGCAGGCGCTTTTGGTTTCCATAGCGCAACTCGATGCGTTGCCAGCCGGTGGCGTCCTGTTTGCCGTAGAGCTGCACGCCCTTGTCATAGACGTTGGTTTGCTTGCCTGCGGCCTTGCTGCCGAAGTAGAAGGAGCGACCCACACCACCAGCGCGCCATGCGCCAACGCAGTTGTGTTCGGGCCGGTGGCCGTAGTGGTCCATGGCTCCGGCGTCGTAGTCGCTTGCAACGCGGTCCATGCCACCGCTGATGCCATCGAAGAAGTCCAAGGCCAGATCGCAGCGCGTGACCAGGGCGCGGTGTTCGTCCATGTAATCGGCCATGCGTGGTGCCCAGCCTGGGGCAGCAAATGTGCAGGCGACGCCGTACAGGTTGCAATGAATGGTCTTTGACTGTGCGCGCTGGCGTGGGCTTTCGCCGGAGGCGAGGAAGCCGACCCAGCCGCATTCATTGCCTGCGCGCAGGATGCTCCAGCGGTGGCGGTAGAAGTCGTGGCCCTTCTTGAGTTCAGGGTCCACGGTGAAGCCTTCACCGAGGATTTCGCACACGTTGTTGGCTAGCTCAAGCGCTTGTGTGCTGGCGGCAAAGTCAGGGTCTGGAATGTCGCGCAGCAGGTGGCAGAGCTTGGCGCGACGGCGGTCGTCTTCGCTCAGTTGATGCTCTGAACGCAAATCGAATTCCGATGCCTGGGCGGGCGGGAAAAGATGCTCGACCGTGGGGATGGGAGCGAACCGCAGATTGACGGTGAAGCGGAGCCAATCGACATGCACGGGCGAACCGGTTTGGACGCGCTCCGCTTGCAAACGGAGCTTGACCTCATTGCCCTCTAGAACGAGCGATGTGGGGTGGGTCATGCTGCGTCCCCTGGAAAGTTGTCCCCGTGATTACCATCGGGGACCGAAGCTGTCTGAGGTGCTACGCACCCCCCAAAATTGATAGCAGAAGGCGCTACGCGCCCGGCCACTTCCCCGCGGGGCGGGGCCCCTTCTGCCGTGCGCTGCGCTTCCAAAGCAGCGACGCGGCGGGCGTGGTCGAAGAGATCGCGGTGCGGATGCTTGTCGAGGGCTGCGGCTATCTGCAGCCATGCGCAACGGTTGGCGGTGCTGGTCATGACAAAGCCCAGCGCCATGTGGCAACAACAAGCGCAAACCCGATGCCTGCGGCAACGAGCAAAGCAGTTAGCTGGAAAAGGGCGCAGAACCAGCGATCAAACAAGGGCTCGGTCACAGGGCACTCCAGAAATCCAACATGCCAGCGCCGGATTGACCCTTAATCTCGATACGAGTCCAGCACAACGAGGCGGACGAGCCCTTGACGTAAGAGCGGGTGCACACCCCCAGCGCAGGCGCTGCAGGAGCCGCCACAGCGCGTGCAGCGCCTTTAGTGGCTGGGAGTGTGCGAACGGGGGGTTTTGAGGTCATGGCGGCTCCAGAAATGCACACATAACGTGTGCATGCCGCAAGACTAAGCCGCAAACATCATGTGTGCAATCCTTTTGCTACGATGCACACTGGCTGTATGCATGCAAACAACATGTAGGAGTTACGCATATGCAAACGACGATGAATCTGCTAGACACAGCGCTCAAGCTGAATCCTGCGCCCTACTGGCATGAGAAGCTGAAGCTCTCGCGCAATGCTTTGCACACGGCAAAAACTCGCGGACACCTGAGCCCGGCGATTGCTGGAGCGCTGGCCGAGGAACTAGGCCAGGACGTAAAAACTTGGATCGTGGTGGCCGCTCTGGAATCAGAGCGAGAGAGCGCATGCAAGACGCGGATGATGAAGCGCGTCGCAAAGCTCACATCTGTTTAATGATGTAATTTCGCGATGACGTCCAATTTCCGCCATGTGGCACTTATAGGCAAGTACCAGACTTCAGCTGCAGGCGCCCCCGGTGATGGCTCTCGCCGGGCTTTGGAGGATATTGCGCATTTCTTGGAGCGCCAGGGATGTGAGGTGGTGCTGGAAGCGGAGACCGCCAGCAATACCGGATTGACACACTACCCTTCCTTGAATGTAGACCAGATCGGTGCACGGTGCGATTTGGGGCTGGTGGTGGGGGGGGATGGAACGATGCTCGGCATTGGCCGGCGCTTGGCGCGTTTTGGAACGCCGCTGATCGGCATCAATCAGGGCCGGCTCGGATTCATTACTGACATTCCCTTCGACACCTATCAGACCACATTGCCACCGATGCTGCGAGGTGCCTACGAAGAAGACCAGCGGCCTTTGATGCACGCAACAGTCGTTCGCGATGAACGTGTGGTGTTCGAAGCCTTGGCCATGAACGATGTGGTGGTCAACCGTGGCGCGACATCGGGCATGGTGGAATTGCGTGTCGAAGTTGGTGGGCAGTTTGTGGCCAATCAAAGGGCCGACGGCCTCATCATTGCCTCCCCCACCGGATCGACGGCATATTCGTTGTCTGCGGGCGGCCCCATGCTTCACCCATCCATCCCGGGCTGGGTGCTGGTTCCTATAGCGCCACATACGCTGTCCAACCGCCCTATCGTGCTCTCCGATGCGACTGAAGTGGCTGTCGAAGTAGTGAGCGGGCGAGATGTCAGCGCGAACTTTGACATGCAGTCCCTTGCGTCCTTGCTGCATGGCGACCGCATCCTCGTCAAACGCTCTGAGCACCGCGTGCGATTTCTACACCCTCAAGGCTGGAACTACTTCGCGACTTTGCGCAAGAAGCTGCGCTGGAACGAAGGGGGCTCATGACCATGGCACTGCGGCGGATAACCCTGCGGGATTTTGTGATCGTTCAAACGCTGGAACTTGACTTGCGCAGCGGCTTTACCGTGTTGACTGGTGAAACCGGGGCGGGCAAGTCCATCTTGATTGACGCATTGCAACTGGCACTGGGAGCACGCGCGGATGCCGGGGTAGTACGGGAAGGATGCAGCAAAACCGACATTTGCGCGGAATTCGACTGCCCTGCCCATGCCCGCCCATGGCTGGAAGAAGCCGGGTTTGAAACCGATGACTGGCTGCTACTGCGCCGTACCGTCGACACACAGGGCAAGAGCCGCGGTTGGATCAATGGGACACCAGCGACAGCTTCGCAGTTACGTGCCTTGGGCGAGATGCTTCTCGACATCCATGGTCAGCACGCATGGCAAAGCCTGACCCGCCCAGAGTCGGTGCGCGGCTTGCTGGACGCTTTTGCCGGTGTGAATACCCGCGATACAGCATCGCGTTGGACGCAATGGCGCGCTGACCTCAAGGCATTGCAGCAGGCACGCGCAGCACAGGCAACGCTTCAGCAAGAGCGCGAGCGCCTGCAGTGGCAAATCAGCGAAGTGGACAAACTCGCGCCAAGTGACCTGGAGTGGGAGGATCTTGACGCGCAACACAAGCGCCTATCGCACGCGCAGGCGTTGCTGGATGGGGCCCATGGAGCGCTTCAAGCTTTGCAAGAAGACGACGCGGGAGCCGTTTCCGCACTGACCCACGCACATTCGCTGCTTCAGGCGCAAGAACACATTGAGCCAGAGTTCGCCAATCTGGCCGATATCCTGGCGTCGAGTCTGGCGCAGACGACAGACGTGGTGCATTCTCTGCACACCTATTTACGCCATGCGGACATTGACCCCCAACGTTTGGCAGAACTGGACGAACGCATGTCCTTGTGGATGGGACTGGCTCGCAGGTACAAACGCCCTCCAGCGGAACTGCCCGCTCTGCTCAAGGACTGGAAAGCATCCATGCGCCAGCTTGATGCCGCCACCGATCTGGAAAAGCTGCAAGCCAACGAATTCGCCAGCGCTAAGGCGTACCATGCGGCGGCGCGCGCACTGTCTCTGGCTCGCGCCAAAGCAGCACCAAAGCTCTCCGTGTCCATCTCTCAGGCCATGCAAGGTCTCGGGATGGAGGGCGGTAAATTCGAGGTGTCAGTGACGAAGGCGTCGGAGCCCTCTCCAGACGGGATCGATGATGTCGTGTTTTTGGTGGCAGGACACCCCGGCATGACCCCCAAGGCGGTCGGCAAAGTCGCCTCCGGCGGGGAGTTGTCCCGCATTTCGCTGGCTATCGCAGTCACAACCAGTGAATTGGGCTCAGCCCCCACACTCATTTTTGACGAGGTGGACTCCGGCGTGGGTGGCGCAGTCGCCGAAACCGTGGGACGTTTGATGCAGCAACTGGGACGCGACCGCCAGGTGCTGGCAGTAACTCACCTGCCCCAAGTAGCCGCATGCGCGCATCACCACCTCAAGGTGGAAAAAAATAAAAGCGCTCAAGGCACAACCAGCACCGTGCTGGTTGTGCAGCAAGACGAGCGTGTGGCAGAAATCGCCCGCATGCTGGGTGGGGAGCGCGCTACCGAAACCACGCTGGCGCACGCGCGCGAAATGCTGGGTACTGCGGCACCGTCGTTGGTCGCTGCGCCCACCCCATCCGCTCCCTCCTCTAACGCCGCTAGGAAACGCTGATGGCCCTTGAAATTGTTGTCATCACGGGCATGTCGGGATCTGGAAAATCCGTCGCCTTGCACGCACTGGAAGATGCTGGCTACTACTGCGTAGACAACCTGCCGCCGGAGCTACTGCCAGCCTTCGTAGCGCTAGAACACAAACACCATGGCAACCGCGTAGCCATTGCAGTGGATGTCCGCAGCGCAACGTCCTTGCACCAAGTGCCCCAAGAGTTGAGCCGTTTGCGCAGTCAGGGCGTGGCCGTCAAATCCCTTTTTCTGGATGCCACGATTGATACCCTGGTGCGGCGTTTCTCCGAGACGCGCCGCCGCCATCCCCTGTCGCACGACGACCTCCAGCAAGGACGCAGGGCATTAGTTCAGATCATTGAGCTGGAGCGGGAGTTGCTGGCTGAACTGCGCGAACAGTCACACGTGATCGACACCAGCACCATCCGCGCCTCCCAGTTGCAAAGTTATGTCAAAGGCCTGATGTCCACAGCGCAAGGGCAATTGACCTTGGTTTTCCAGTCATTTGCTTTCAAACGCGGGATTCCCATGGATGCCGACTACGTCTTCGACGTCCGCATGCTGCCCAACCCACACTATGAGATCGCGCTCCGGGACCTCACAGGACTGGACCAGCCGGTGGCTGACTTTCTGGACCTGCAACCCGAGGTGGACCTGATGCGGGCCCACATTGAAAAATTTTTAGCACACTGGCTGGACATGCTGGATCGCAATCACCGAAGCTACGTCACCGTAGCCATCGGCTGCACCGGTGGACAACACCGCTCTGTCTATTTGGTGGAGAAACTGGCGCAAGCGTTCAGCGACCGATGGACTGCATTGAAGCGTCATCGTGAACTGGATGGGCGCTGACCATTGCCTTCACAAGCGAGCTGTTGAAGTCAAACCTCTGGGGAACAAGTTGTGGAGCTTGGTGCCAACGAAACGAGACCCCCCACAACTGAGAGCGCGCCCCGTTTGGGCTCACCATAGCGACGATTGCGTGGTGTCCAGCAACTTACGAACGGGCGCTGGCAACCCCACAAAGGACCACTGATCCGGCCCCAGCCACTCTCCGCTCTCCACGGGAGGCACCACTCCGTCGGTCTGTATCAACAGGGGGTGAAGATGCAAGTCCCGGTGCGTGAGGACATGCACAAATGGCTGCAACTCTTGCTGCGCGTACTGCCCATCGCTACCCAAAGCACTCACAAAAATATCCCGCGACTCCAGGTCAGCGAACACGGGCACGCAGTGCATTCCCGCCCAGATCCCAGTGGGTGGGCGGCGTTGCAGCCAGATGCGCCCTTTGCCATCGCGCAGGATCACCAATTGCCAGGATTCAGCCCGGCGTGACAGTTTGCGGGTTCTGACGGGATAGCGTTCAGGATCCCCCTCCTTGAAAGCTGCGCAATCGCCCACCAAAGGGCAATCGGAACATTTTGGAGAGCGGGGTGAGCAAAGGGACGCCCCCAAGTCCATCAGGCCCTGAGTGTAACGGGGCATCGCCACATCAAGATCGCGCACTGGCAACAGCGCATCGGCATGCTCCCATAGAAGGCGTTCGTTTTTGGCAGAAGCCAGGTCTTGGCCAAAGCCCAGCAGGCGCGTGAGCACCCTCCGCACGTTGGCATCCAGAATGGGCACGCGCTCTGAAAAACAAAACGCGGCAATGGCGCCTGCGGTTGAACGCCCGATGCCCGGCAAAGACGCCAACAGCGACGCCGTTCGCGGGAAGGCGCCACCATGGTCGGTCATGATCTGCTGAGCGCAGCGATGGAGATTGCGTGCACGACTGTAGTAGCCCAAACCACTCCACAAGCCCAGGACCTCATCTTGAGGGGCTGCCGCCAGGGCGCTCACATCAGGAAATCGGCCCAGAAAGCGGGCGTAGTAGTCCAGCACAGTGGTGACCTGGGTCTGCTGCAACATGATCTCCGACAGCCAAACCCGGTATGGATCGCGGGTCTGTTGCCAGGGCAGATGATTGCGCCCATGTACGGCTTGCCAAGCGACTACCCGCGCGGCCACACCCTCCCGGGATTCAGCACTCATGCGGAAACCGGATGCGCGTCAGTCAATGCCGGTGCAGCCCCTGGCAGAGCCACCAACTTGGAAGTCAGCTCACGCAACTTGTTCTCCAACTGGCCGAGTTCCTCCTCGCCAGCCTCGATCTCCGAGATGCGCTCCACCAAGCCGCTGGCAGCCTGTTGTATGCGGTCTACGGCCTCCATGCGGCGAGCAAAGCTGCGACGCCGTTCTCGCAGCTGTGCGTCCAATTGCGCAGTGGCTGATTTGCTCCACAGTTCCAGATCATTGGCCGCTGACTCGTACACCGTGCGCAAACGCATGGCCAGCGCGCGCACCAGGCGCTCCGCAAACTCGGGTTGCGCCAACTTGAGAGCATTGCCCATACCCAGGTACTGCAAATGACTCTGCTCGATCTGGTGCAGGTCTTGCGCAAAGTGTTCAAGCTGCGGCGGCGTGGGCACCTGCAAAGAAAAACCGAACTCTGCATTGAGCTGCCTGAAGGTCCCGCTGAGCATGGCCTGAATCTCGGTACCAGAGGCTTGCGCCTTGTCCAAGGTGCCGCGCAGTTTGTCAAAGGTCTGGACGTATATTTTCTTCACGCCCAGCTTGAGCCCCTTTTGCTGCAATGTCTGGGCCAGCTCAGCCAGCTCTGCTTTGAGCGACTTGGCGCCCAACTGCTGAAAAACGTCACGCAGCAACTTGAGGTGAACCGCACGCACCGCCTGGATCTTGGCAGTGCTGAGATCAAACTCACGCTGCTCCTGCTCAATGCGATGGCGCATGGATTCGATCACCGATGCGTTCTTACCCCGCAGACTGCGCAACTCGGCCATTTGGTCATCGAGGTCGCGGCGTCGGATATTGATGACCCGCGACGTTTCTGTACGCAGGCTCGCCACCCCTGCCGCTACCGCAGCGCGCAGTATGGACTGTCGTCTGCCCATGATGCCTTTGGCAAGGGCCTCTTCCAACGCTGGCAGTCCACTGGTTTCCAGCAAAACGTCGTCCGCAGTGATCTTGGCCACCAGGCCTTTTTGCGCAGACACAGGCACCACACGGTCTAGAGACACGCCGAGCATCTCGGCGGAAGTCGCGCACTGGCGCTCCATCTGCGCCTGGACCTGCTCGGCGGTGTTGAGCGTATCCCAGAGGGTGTCGATCTTGTTCAGCACCACCAAACGCGCTTCCATGCTCTCGGGCGAGATGGCCAGGTGCTCGCGCCAGATCGACAGGTCAGAGCGCGTCACCCCGGTGTCGGCACTCAGGATGAACACCACTGCATGCGCCTGGGGGATGAGGTTGACCGTCAGCTCGGGCTCTGCACCCACTGCGTTCAGGCCAGGCGTATCCAGAATCACCAAACCCTGCTTCAGGAGCGGATGGGGGATATTGATGATGGCGTGGCGCCACATGGGCACCTCTACCAAGCCCTGCGCATCAGGCACAGGGTTTTCATCTGTCAGATCGTCATGCCAGAAACCCAGCGCACGCGCATTGTCCAGACTGACCTTGCGAACCTCGGCCACTTTTTCCAGTGCTTTGGCAATCTGGTCGGCGTTGCCAACATCCAGCGGGATTTCCTGCCAACGGTCGGTCTTGACCCGCCACTCCGCCAGGCTCTGCATCTGAAGCCGAGTCTCAATGGGCAATAGCCGCAAGCTGGGTGCAACATTGGCGTCATACCCCAGTTCGGTGGGACACATGGTCGTGCGGCCCGCACTGGCAGGCATGATGCGGCGACCATAGTCAGCAAAAAAGATCGCGTTGATCAGTTCGGATTTTCCACGCGAAAACTCCGCCACAAACGCCACCATGACCTTGTCGCTGCGTACCTGCTCTTCCAGCCGCTGCAGGCGCTCTTGCACTGCTGCATCCATCAGGTCGTGCGTGGCCATCCAATCGGCCAGCCGCTTGAGCTGCTGGGCGAACTCCCGTCGCCAGACGCCATGCTGGTCAAACTGTTCGTTGAATGAAGGTCCCACTTTGCTCCCAGAGATCTATGGATGGCCCGCGAGGCAGGTATATACAAAATATAGCATCGACCGTCCGCCAGCTGTCACAAACCGTCCATCGGATGGCAGCATCTATTGGCGCTGGCACTGGCGGCAGAAGTAAGTGCTTCTCTGTCCCTGGCGAATCAGCCCGATGGCTGTACCGCATACATGGCAAGGCTGACCATCGCGGCCATACACGTTCGCGGCCGTCTGAAAGTGGCCAGCCATTCCTTCGGCATTCGAAAAATCGCGCAGCGTGCTACCGCCCATCTCCACAGCGCGGGCCAGCACCGAGCGAATGGCCTGATGCAGCTTATGTACTCGTGCCGGACCAATGCGTGATGCAACGGTAGTAGGACGGATGCCAGACAAAAAAAGCACCTCAGAGGCGTAGATATTCCCGACCCCCACAACCACGCGCCCCGCCAGAAGCAACTGTTTGATAGGCATCCGGCTTTTCTTGAGCCCTGCCTGAAAAGTCGGAAGTAGAAACTCCTCAGACAAGGGCTCCATGCCTAAGCCGCCCAGCAATTTGGCGGCTACCGGCGAGTTCTCTGATGGCGCATAGACCACCGCGCCAAATCGTCGCGGGTCATGCAGGCGCAGCGTGCCCCGGTCGGTGACAAGGTCAAAGTGGTCATGCACCCCCGCTTCTGGCATGTCTGAAGCAAAACGCAGGCTTCCCGACATCCCCAAATGCAGAAGCAGAACGCCTTGGTTCATATCGAGCAACAGATACTTGCCCCGCCGGCGCAATCCGACCACTTGTTGGCCTCCCAGCAACTGCGGGTCACAACCCAGAGGCCACCGCAGGGGCTTGCCCATCATCACAGCCTCGATCCGGGCTCCAGCGATCGCGGTAGCAAAACTGCGCCGCGTCACTTCCACTTCAGGCAACTCAGGCATACAAACAACCGGGCAACGGCTTAACAGGCATGGATTATTATGGCCCGATGGTGTTATCCCACAGCTTTCGTACCGTCGCCTTGGTCACCGTGATTGCGGCGTCCGCCCACTCAGCTTGGGCCCAAAAGCCCGCCGGTGAAAGCCGCCCCCCGAGCGAGCCCCCACCGGTAGAGTCCAACCCCGCGTTGGACGCAGAGCTGTTCTACGAAATCTTTCTGGGCGAGATCAGTGCACGAACTGGGGACCCAGGCGCAGGCTACGCGTTCATGCTGGAGGCTGCGCGCCGAAGCGCTGACTGGCAGCTCTACCAAAGGGCCGCAGACATTGCCCTGCAATCACGATCAGGCGAATACGCCCTGGCTGCAGCCCGAGCCTGGAAGGAAGCCCTGCCACAGTCGCGCGAGGCCAATCAGTATGTGCTGCAGATCCTGATCGCATTGAACCGCATCGCCGAAACACCGGACTTGCTGCGCCAGGAACTTGCACAAGCCTCTCCTAGGACCAAGGCGTCAACGCTGGCATCTTTGCCACAACTGTACGGACGCGCGAGTGACAAAGCGCTGGCCGCCAAGGTGGTGGAACAGGCCCTGGTCAATGAACTCACCAACCCTGCCACCGGACCCGAGGCCTGGGTGTCGCTGGGTCGATTGAGGCTTGCAGCGGGCGACAAGGCCGGTGCGCTCGACGCAGCACGCAGGGCCCAGGGCCTGGACAATGCCAGCGAAAGCGCGGCCCGGCTGGCGCTGGAGCTGATGGACGAAGGCCTGCTGGACGCAGAGCCCATCGTGACGCAAACGCTGTCCAGACAACCCATCCCGGACCTGCGCATGGCGTATGCCAGGGTATTGCTGGGCCTTCAGCGCTACCCGGAGGCCAGTCGCCAGTTGGAGACGGTCACCAAGGAAAAGCCTGACCTGGCAGAGGCGTGGTTGGTGTCCGCCACCTTGCAGTACCAGGACAACCGCCTGCCTGCCGCACAGGCATCGCTGCAACGGTTCATGGAACTGGCATCTGCATCTGGTGACACCGACCTGCGGCGAAAGAGCCTCACGCAAGCGTACCTACTGCACGCGCAGATTGCCGAGAAAAAGAAAGACTTTGTAGGCGCAGAAGCCTGGCTCGCACGGATCGACAACGCAGAGGAAGTCTTTGGTGCGCAGACGCGCCGCGCATCATTGCTGGCACGCCAGGGAAAGCTCGCCCAGGCGCGGGCCTTGTTGCGCAACCTGCCAGGCAATTCAGCAGACAGCCAACGCATGAAGCTGATGGCCGAAGTGCAGCTGTTACGCGACCAGCGCCTGTACCAGGAAGCCTACAAGGTACAAGTCGAACTGGTAGCCCTGGCCCCGGACGACGCCGAACTGGTCTACGACCAAGCCATGCTGGCCGAAAAGGCGGGCCAGCCAGACACGATGGAGAAGCTGTTGCGTCAGGTGATCGCGCGCCAGCCAGAGTACCACCACGCCTACAACGCCCTTGGCTATTCGCTCGCAGACCGCGGAGTGCGGCTGGCCGAGGCCAAACAGCTCATCCTGAAGGCATTGGAATTCGCCCCCAACGATCCCTTCATCATGGACAGCCTTGGCTGGGTGGAGTTTCGCCTGGGCAACAAGGCAGACGCCCGCAAACACCTCGAAGTAGCCTTCAAGGCACGGCCCGATGTGGAGATTGCTGCACATCTGGGTGAGGTGCTCTGGAGCATGGGCGACAGGGACGGTGCAACACGCGTCTGGAAAGAAGGTCAGCGTGCCAGTCCTGACAATGACACCCTCAAAGAGACCCTGAAACGCCTCGGGGCCTCCCTCTGATGCAAGGCCTTTTCAGCGCCACTTCAAAGAGTCGGCTACGGACTCTTCCTCACCGGTGGGCATGGTGGTTGGTGTTGTGGGCGATGTGGCTCGCAGGTTGCGCGCAGCCAATGGCCACAGCCCCCCTGGACGAAGACAGCTGGAGTGGGCGCATTGCCCTGCAGATCGACGGGGAGGCCTCGCAGTCTTTTTCCGCCATGTTCGAGCTGCGCGGCACCGCCCAGGCGGGTGGACTCGTTTTGCTCAGCCCCTTCGGCAATCGCATTGCGCAACTCGACTGGAAAGATGGTCACGCGCAGCTGCTTAGCGGTCAGGACACCCGCACCTCTGATTCCCTGGACACGCTGCTCCAGGACGTGACCGGCACTCGCATTCCCGTGACCGCCTTGTTCAGCTGGCTCAAGGGCACCCAGGCCAGTGCGACGGGGTGGCAAGCAGACCTTACCGGCATTGCAGACGGGCGGCTGACGGCACGCCGCAGCGACCCGCAGCCTACCGCCACGCTGCGCATTGCGTTGACTCCCTGACGGCCTGCAAACTGCTGCGGCTAGCAGAGCCGTTCGCACAGCAAAACCTCGCTCCCCACTCTTTCGCCCCATGCAAGCCTTGTATGACGTGCCAGCCCCGGCCAAGCTCAATCTTTTTTTGCACATCACCGGACGGCGTGCTGACGGCTATCACCTGCTGCAGTCCGTGTTCATGCTTGTGGACTGGTGCGACACCCTGCACTTCCAACGCCGCACGGATGGATTGATTTCGCGGGAAGACCTGTCCACAGCGCTACCCGAAGTGGACCTCTCGGTCCGCGCTGCACATGCACTGCGGGCCGCAACGGGCTGCCGTGAGGGCGCTCACATTGGCGTTCTGAAACGCGTGCCTGCGCAGGCGGGCATGGGAGGCGGCTCTTCGGATGCCGCCACCACGCTGCTGGCTTTGAACCGGCTGTGGGGGCTGAACCTGCCAAGACACGCATTGGCAAAGATCGGTTTGCAGCTGGGCGCTGACGTCCCGTTTTTTTTATGCGGTCACCACGCTTGGGTGGAGGGAATTGGTGAGACAATCACGCCGCTTGAGAAAGTGCACCAGCTACCGCAAGCGAGCTTTGTGATCGTGAAGCCCGCAGCAGGTTTGGAGACAAAAGAAATTTTTTCGTCACCAAGTTTGAAACGCGATTCAGATAGTGCTACAATCTTAGGCTTTGCTGCAGCACACTTTGACTTCGGTCGAAACGACTTGCAGCCAGTTGCTCAGGCTCTTTGCCCCGATGTTTTTCAAGCCATTGAATGGCTCAAAGATCGCGGCCTCAAAGGCAGAATGACAGGCTCAGGCAGTGCAGTGTTTGCGCATATGTCACACGCAGTTGACTTGAGCGGAGCCCCCGAGGGTTGGCAAGTGAAGGCATGTGAAAATCTGATGACGCATCCTCTGGCAGGTTGGGCATCAGGAGAAATTTAAGGTTGGTTGCCCTCGGCAATTGACCTGTGTAGGGGAGTCGCCAAGCTGGTTAAGGCACCGGATTTTGATTCCGGCATGCGAAGGTTCGAATCCTTCTTCCCCTGCCAAACGCTTTCCGCGTACGGGCTTTTATTTCAGACTGCTGGGACGCTCATGCAAGCCAACCACCCCGACTTCATGGTTTTCACCGGCAATGCCAATCCTGGCATGGCAGCTGAAATTGCCCAACACCTCGGCACCACCCTCGGTGCGGCTGACGTGGGTCGCTTCTCTGACGGTGAAGTCACCGTCGAAATCAAACAAAACGTGCGCGCACGTGATGTTTTCGTGGTGCAGTCCACCTGCGCACCCACCAACGAAAACCTCATGGAACTGCTGATCATGGTCGATGCGCTCAAGCGCGCGTCGGCTGAGCGCATCAGCGCCGTGATTCCTTATTTCGGTTACGCCCGCCAGGACCGCCGCCCCCGCTCCACCCGTGTGCCCATCACGGCCAAGGTGGTGGCCAACATGCTGCAAGCCGTGGGCGTGGCCCGCGTGCTGACCATGGACCTGCACGCTGACCAGATTCAGGGCTTCTTCGATATTCCCGTGGACAACATCTATGCGTCGCCGGTGCTGCTGGGCGACCTGCGCCAGAAGAACTACGAGGACCTGATCGTCGTCTCTCCCGACGTGGGCGGCGTGGTGCGCGCACGCGCCCTGGCCAAGCAACTGAACTGCGATCTGGCCATCATCGACAAGCGCCGTCCTAAGGCCAACGTGTCGGAAGTGATGCACGTGATCGGCGAGATCGAAGGCCGCAACTGCGTGATCATGGACGACATGATCGACACCGCCGGCACGCTGGTGAAGGCTGCCGAAGTGCTCAAGGAGCGCGGTGCCAAGAAGGTGTACGCCTACTGCACGCACCCCATTTTCTCGGGTCCTGCCATCGAACGCATCGCCAAGGGCACAGCCCTCGATGAAGTCGTGGTGACCAACACCATCCCGCTGAGCGACAACGCCAAGGGATGCTCCAAGATTCGCCAACTCTCCGTGGCCCCGCTGATCGCCGAAACGATCCAGCGCATTGCCAAGGGTGAGTCGGTCATGAGTCTGTTCTCGGACCAGGACAACCTGTTCTGACACGCTCCCCCGGGAGCGTTGCAGTCGGATTGCACTCAGGCCTCCTTCGGGAGGCTTGTCTGTTCGAGAGCAATGCGCAGGCCTGCCGCCATGAAGGCGTCACAGGTCTTTTTTAATCGGGGTACGACTGGTCGCGGTCTACCCTTTTCAGGAGCTAACTATGAACTTCGTCGCTTTTGAGCGCGCCAAGCAGGGTACGGGTGCGAGCCGCCGTCTGCGTAATTCGGGCAAGACGCCTGGCATCGTGTACGGTGGTGCTACCGAGCCACAACTGATCGAGGTGGACCACAACGCACTGTGGCACGCCCTCAAGAAGGAAGCGTTCCACTCCAGCGTGCTGGACATGGAAGTGGCTGGCGCCACGTCCAAGGTTGTGCTGCGTGACGTGCAATACCACCCCTACAAGCAACTGGTGCTGCACATCGACTTCCAGCGCGTGGACGACAAGACCAAGCTGCACCTGAAGGTGCCACTGCACTACAGCGGTGCAGAAGAGTCCAACGCCGTCAAGGTGGACAAGTGCATGGTCAACCCGATCGTGAACGAACTGGACGTGACCTGCATGCCTTCGGACCTGCCCGAATTCATCGCTGTGGACCTGTCCAAGCTGGAAAAGGGTGCTTCCCTGCACCTGAAGGACATCAAGCTGCCCAAGGGCGTGGTGGCCAAGGTCCGTGGTGGCCAGAACAACAACCCCGTGCTGGTGTCCGTGGTGCCTCCAGTCGTGGTCGTCGAGACCCCTGCTGAAGCCGCTCCTGCTGCCGATGCCAAGGGCAAGGGCAAGGGCAAGAAGTAATTCGCCGGTCAACGACCTCGATCACTTCACCCGGTCAACCCGCTTTGCGGTGTTGACCACGAAACGGCCCACCTTGCGTGGGCCGTTTTCATTGGTGTGGCGCACTTTGCACGCCGCACCTCTCTCTCGCCGACTGCATCCTCAGGCAGCGGCAGCAATGCTGACGGCCTTTCTCCACCCCCAGCCACCGATAATCCCGCACATGATCAAGCTGTTTGTAGGCCTGGGAAACCCCGGGCCAGACTACGAGGACACGCGGCACAACACCGGCTTCTGGTGGATTAATGCCCTGGCGCGCGAACTCAAGACCACGCTGGTGCCCGAGCGCAGTTACCACGGCCTGGTGGCACGCACCACGGTGCATGGCCAGAACGTGTGGCTGCTGGAGCCGCAGACCTTCATGAACCTCTCGGGCAAGTCCGTGGCCTCGCTGGCGCGCTTTTTCAAGATCCTGCCCGAGGAAATCCTGGTGGTGCACGACGAACTGGACATTGCACCGGGCCAGGTCAAGCTCAAGCGCGGCGGCAGCCATGCGGGGCACAACGGCCTGCGTGACATCCACGGACAGCTGGGCTCGCCCGACTACTGGCGCCTGCGCATCGGCATCGGCCATCCGGGCGTCAAAAGCGAAGTCGCCAACTGGGTGCTCAAGAAGCCGTCGCCAGACCAGCGCACGCTGATCGAGGACAGCATCGCCCACTCGCTCAAGGCCTACCCCGCTCTGTTGGCGGGGGACATGGAAAAGGCCACGCTGCTCATCCACACCACCAAACCGCCCCGCCCCAAGCCCCCTCGGCCTGTGGAGGACTGAGGGGCCACCAGTCCATCCAGCCGTTGTGCTATGGGTATTGCTATTTATTCAATAGCACCCAAGGCATGACCTACTAGCGCAAGCTGTCGATTTGGCTCAAATTACGTCGGTGTGGACGCCTGCAGCCGCTGGAACTTCTGCCACAGGGTTTCGCGGCTTTCCACGTGCTGCGGGTTCACGGGAATGCAGGCCACAGGGCAGACCTGCACACACTGGGGCTCGTCGAAATGCCCTACACATTCTGTGCACTTGTTCGGGTCGATTTCGTAGATCTCCTGCCCTAGGTAGATCGCCTGGTTGGGGCACTCGGGCTCGCACACATCGCAGTTGATGCACTCGTCCGTGATCATCAGCGCCATACAGCCTCCCAGTGCACAGGGCCAAAAACAGGGGCAACGGAGCGAGCGGCGCAGTTCATGCTCCGTATTATCCCGCGCCGGTGGCATGTGCCTTGCGTGCCACACTGCAACCCACCACCGCTGACGGGGACGTTTTTACCGTTATGCTGTGTATACACATTAATTTTGACGCCCCTGCGTCTGACCCACCTGCCAACGCACCCCACCCATGGGCCTGTTTTTTCTCAAGCGGTTTGTCACCCTCCTGGCCACGTTGATTGGCGCCTCCATCGTCGTGTTCCTGGTGCTGGAAATCCTGCCGGGCAATGCCGCGCAGATTCTGATGGGTCCCGATGCCTCTCCCGATGCGGTGGCAGCTCTGGCCACCAAGCTGGGTCTGGACCAGCCCGCCAGCCTGCGCTACTGGCAATGGGTGAGCGGCCTGGTGGTGGGCAACATGGGCGACAGCTACGCCTACAGCTCGCCCGTGCTCGACCTGGTGCTGGAGCGCCTGGCGCTTACCGTGCCGTTGGCCCTGATGGCCATGGTGATCACCACGGTGCTGGCATTGGCCGCCGGTGTGTACGCCGCGGCGCGCCACAACAAGCTGGGTGACGTGGGCGTGATGGGCCTGGCGCAGATCGGCATTGCCATCCCCAACTTCTGGTTCGCCATCCTGCTGATCCTGCTGTTCTCGGTGAAGCTGCAGTGGTTCTCGGCCGGCGGCTTTCCGGGCTGGACGGAAGACGCCGGCGGCAGCCCGCTAGAAGCCCTCAAAGCCCTGCTGCTGCCCGCCATTGCGCTGGCCGTGGTGCAGGCTGCCATCCTGGCGCGCATCACCCGCTCGGCCGTGCTGGAGGTGCTGCGTGAAGACTTTGTACGCACCGCCCGCGCCAAGGGCCTCACGCAGCGCGCTGCACTGTGGGGCCATGTGCTGCGCAACGCCATGATTCCGGTGGTCACCGTGATGGGGCTGCAATTCGCCAACCTGCTGGCGGGCACCATCGTGGTCGAGAACGTGTTCTATCTGCCCGGCCTTGGGCGCCTGATCTTCCAGTCCATCTCCAACCGCGACCTGATCGTGGTGCGCAATTGCGTGATGCTGCTCGCCGCCATGGTGGTGATCGTGAACTTCGTCGTGGACATCCTCTACGCCGTGATCGACCCCCGCGTGAAGGCTTCCGACATCTGATCCCCATGAGCGCCGCCGTGTCCCCCCCCTCCTCTTCCACACCCTCCGCCCCCGGCTGGCTGCACCGCGCGCTGCGCCACCGCAGTTTTGTCATCGGCGCCGTGTTGTCGGCGCTGCTGATCCTTGCTGCGCTGCTCTCTTTTGTCTGGACGCCTTGGTCGCCCTACGAGATGGACCTGGCCAACAAGCTGGCGAGTCCCTCCGGCACCCACTGGCTGGGCACCGATGCCTTTGGCCGCGACGTAGCCTCGCTGCTGCTGGTGGGCGCCCGCAACTCCATCCTGGTAGGCGTGATCGCGGTGGGCATCGGCCTCACCATCGGCACGGCCCTGGGCCTGCTGGCTGCCGCCAAGCGCGGCTGGGTGGAAGAGCTGATCATGCGGCTGGCAGACTTCACCTTCGCCTTCCCCGCCATCCTCTCGGCCATCATGATGACGGCGGTGTTTGGTGCAGGCATTGTGAATTCCATCATCGCCATCGGCATCTTCAACATCCCGACGTTTGCACGCGTCACGCGCGCATCGGCCAACGCCGTGTGGTCGCGCGAATACATCCTGGCCTCACGTGCCTGCGGCAAGGGCAGCTGGCGCATCACGCTGGAACACGTGCTGCCCAACATCCTGTCGGTGCTCATCGTGCAGGCCACCATCCAGTTCGCCATCGCCATCCTGGCCGAGGCCGCCCTGTCGTACCTGGGCCTGGGCACCCAGCCGCCCCAGCCCTCCTGGGGCCGCATGCTCAGCGAGGCACAGACGCTGATGTTCCAGGCCCCGCTGCTGGCGGTGTGGCCCGGCATGGCGATTGCGCTGGCGGTACTGGGGCTGAATCTGCTGGGCGACGGGCTGCGCGATTTGCTCGACCCCCGCCTCTCCCGCAAACGCTGACAGCTCCGCACCGAAGACCACCTGCATTCCACGATGTCTCTGTTAGAAGTCTCCAACCTCCGCATCCGCCTGCAGACGCACCGGGGCCCCGCCGATGCCGTGCGCGGCGTGAGCTTTTCGCTGGCGCGCGGTGAAACCCTGGGCCTGATCGGTGAGTCCGGCTGCGGCAAGTCCATCACCGCCATGTCGCTCATGGGCCTGCTGCCCGAGAGCGCACAGGTCACCGGCAGCATCCGCTTTGATGGGCAAGAGCTGGTGGGCCGCACCGATGCACAGATGTGCAAGATGCGCGGCAACCGCATTGGCATGGTGTTCCAAGAGCCCATGACGGCCCTGAACCCCGTGCACACCATTGGCCGCCAGGTGGCGGAGCCGCTGCGCCTGCACCGGGGCATGAACGCAGCAGCCGCACGCACCGAAGCGATTGCCTTGCTGGACCGCGTGGGCATCCCCAACGCCGCACAGCGCTTTGACGCCTACCCGCACCAGTTCTCGGGCGGGCAGCGCCAGCGCATCACCATTGCGATGGCGCTGGCCTGCGGGCCCGACCTGCTGATCGCCGACGAGCCCACCACGGCGCTCGACGTGACCATCCAGCAGCAGATCCTGGACCTCATCAGCGACCTGGTGGCCGAGCGCAACATGGCGCTGATCCTCATCTCGCACGACCTGGGGGTGATCTCGCAGAACGTGGACCGCATGATGGTGATGTACGGTGGCAGCGTGGTCGAAAGCGGCTCCACTGCCTCGGTCTTCTCGGCCATGGCCCACCCTTACACACGCGGGCTGTTCGCCGCCCGGCCCCACCTGGGTGCCGTGCACGCGCCCGGGCAACGCCCGCGCCTGTCCACCATTCCGGGCACGGTGCCCGAGCTGGTGGACCTGCCCGCTGGCTGCCCGTTTGCAGGGCGCTGCAGCTACACGGTGGATGACTGCCACCACAAGCAGCCCGAGGCCACGCTGGTGGCCACCGATGCCGACGGCGACCACCTGGTGCGCTGCCTGCGGCGCGAAGCCATTGCCGAGGCGCAGAGTGCGGACGTGGTGAACATCATCGGGGTGGCTGCATGACCCAGGCCCCCCACACCACCGGCGCGCCAGCCACCGCGCCGCTGCTCCAGGTGACCGACCTGGTGCGCGAATACACACTGCCCCGCGAGCACCTGTTTCGGCCCCCGGGCAAGGTGCACGCGCTCAACGGCGTGAACTTCTCGATTGCCTCTGGCCGCAGCCTCGGCATCGTCGGCGAATCGGGCTCGGGCAAGTCCACCCTGGCACGGCTGGTGATGGCGCTCGATGCACCCACCTCCGGCACGGTGGAGCTGCTGGGCCGCAACCTGCACCAGTTGCCCGCCGAGCAGTTGCGCCAGGCGCGGCGCGATTTTCAGATGGTGTTCCAGGACCCGTACGGATCGCTGGACCCGCGCCAGACCGTGGAGCGCATCGTGACCGAACCGCTGCAGGCACAGGGCCAGACCACGCGCGCCGAGCAGCGCGAGCAGGCCGCCCAGGTGCTATCGCAAGTGGGCCTGCGCACCAACGACCTGGGCAAGTACCCGCACGAATTTTCTGGCGGCCAGCGCCAGCGCATCGCCATTGCACGCGCCCTCATCACCCGGCCCCGCCTCATCGTGGCCGACGAGCCTGTGAGCGCACTCGACGTTTCGGTACAGGCCCAGGTACTGAACCTGATGCAAGATTTGCAGCAGCAGTTCGGCATCACCTACATGCTCATCAGCCATGACCTCGCGGTCGTCAACCACCTGTGCGACGAGGTGGTGGTGCTGTACCAGGGGCGCATCGTGGAGCGTGGCTCGCCGGGCGAGCTGTTCCGCAACGCGCAGCACCCTTACACGCAGTCGCTGGTGGGTGCCGTGCCGCAGGTGCTGCCCGGCCGGGCACGGGCACGCCGTGCAGCTGCCGCCGCTGCAGCGACTGCGGCAACGGCAAAAACCGCATAACCACATGCAGGTGTGATGGTGTAAAAAGCTTCTTTCCTCCCCGGTAACAAATTGCACCGGGGTCTCTATGGTTGTTGTCTGGTTTTTTGTCTGGAGAGTCCGAACATGCTGAACCGCCGTACCGTCCTTGCCACTGGCGCCATCGCCGCTGTGCCCTTGACCACCTCGCTTGGCGCCCTGGCGCAAGGCCGCAAAGATGCGGTGACGCTGGCGATGACGCTGGAACCCCCAGGCCTGGACCCCACCGCCGGTGCGGCATCTGCCATCGCCGAAATCGTTCAGTACAACATCTTCGAGACGCTCACCAAGATCAACCCCGACGGCAGCGTGTCGCCCCTGCTGGCCGAAAGCTGGGAGGTCTCGCCCGACCTCAAGACCTACACCTTCAAGCTGCGCCGTGGCGTGAAGTTCCAGAACGGCGAGCCCTTCACCGCTGCGGCCGTGAAGTTCTCGTACGACCGCGCAGGCGGCGAGAAGAGCACCAACAAGGACAAGCGCACCTTTGCCGGCATCACCACCCAGGTGGTGGACGACTACACCGTGGTGCTGCTCAACAAGGAGATCGACCCCGACCTGCTGTTCGTGCTGGGCCAGGCCACCTCCATCATCGTGGAGCCCAAGAGCGCCGACACCAACGCCAACAAGCCCGTGGGCACCGGCCCCTACCAGCTGCAGGCCTGGAACAAGGGCTCGTCGGTCGTGCTGACCGCCTGGGACGGCTACCGCGACGCCAAGGCCATCAAGATCAAGCGCGCGACCTTCCGCTTCATCTCCGACCCCGCAGCCCAGGTGGCTGCCCTGCTGGCGGGCGACGTGGACGCATTCCCCCGCGTCACGCCGCGCAGCGTGGCGCAGTTCAAGGCCAACCCCAAGTTCCAGGTGGTGGTCAGCGGCTCGCGCGCCAAAACCATCGTGGCTATCAACAACGGCAAGAAGCCGCTGGACGACGTGCGCGTGCGCCGCGCCATTGCCGCAGCCATTGACCGCAAGGCCGTGATCGAAGGCGCGGGCGACGGCTACGGCGCACCCATCGGCAGCCACTACGTGCCCGGCGCGTTTGGCTACGTGGACACCACGGGCGTGAACCCCTACGACCCCGAGAAGGCCAAGAAGCTGCTGGCCGAGGCCGGCATCAAGACACCGCTGGAGCTGACCATGACGCTGCCCCCCACGCCTTACGCCCGCCAGGGCGGCGAGGTGGTGGCTGCCCAGCTGGCCAAGGTCGGCATCATCGCCAAGATCCAGAACGTGGAATGGGCGCAGTGGCTCAGCGGCACCTACGGCAGCAAGAACTACGACCTGACCATCATCAGCCACGTGGAGCCCTTTGACCTGGGCAACTTTGCCAAGCCCGACTACTACTGGGCCTACAACTCGCCCAAGTTCAACGACCTGTTCACCCAGATCAAGAACGCCGCCCGCCCCGCCGACCGCGCCAAGCTGCTGGGCGATGCGCAGCGCCTGCTGGCCAACGATGCGGTGCACGCCTTCCTGTACTCCAACCAGTGGATCACGGTGGCCAACAAGAACCTCAAGGGCCTGTGGAAAGACATGCCCGTGTTCGTGAACGACATCTCCGCGCTGTCCTGGTCCTGACAGCCACGCGCCGCAACGCGGCGCGTGCAGGAGCCAAGACTCCTAAAACAATAGCTGCCAGCGCTTGATCCACTAGCGCTTGCAGCCTTTTTTATTGATAAACATCGCTACGGCGACCACCCACCCCGCCATGACCGAACTGCACGACCTGCCCGCCCACGACCTGATTGCCGCCTACCGCCAGCGCAAGCTGTCACCGGTCGAGGTCACGCAGTCCGTGCTGGCCCACATTGAACGGTGGGAGCCCCACATCAAAGCCACCTACCTGCTGCGCCCCGAGGCCGCCCTGGCCCAGGCCCGTGCCTCCGAGGCCCGCTGGCTGCGCGGCGAGCCCAAGGGCGCGCTCGACGGCGTGCCCAGCACCATCAAGGAAAACATTGCTACCGAAGGTGACCCCACCCCGCTGGGCACGGCCGCCGTCGAGCTGGTGCCCGCCGCAGCTGACGCCCCCCCCGCCGCCCGCATGCGCGAGGCCGGTGCCGTCATCGTCGCCAAGACCACCATGCCCGACTACGGCATGTTGTCATCCGGCCTGTCCACCTTTCACCCGCTTTCGCGCAACCCCTGGGACGTGAGCAAGGGCCCGGGCGGCTCCAGCGCTGGCGGCGGCGCGGCGGCCGCCGCGGGCTACGGCCCGCTGCACATCGGCACCGACATTGGTGGCTCGCTGCGCCTGCCCGCCAGCTGGTGCGGCATCTTCAGCCTCAAGCCCAGCCTGGGCCGCATCCCGATTGACCCGCCCTACACTGGCCGCGCCGCCGGCCCCATGACCCGCACCGTGGCCGACGCCGCGCTGATGATGCAGGTGCTGAGCCAGCCCGACGCACGCGACAGCATGAGCCTGCCCTACCAGGACATCGCCTGGAGCCAGTTCAACAGGGGCGCAGAACGCCTGCGCGGCCTGCGCATCGGCCTGCTGCTGGATGCAGGCTGTGGCCTGCCGGTGGAGCCCGAAGTGAAGGCCGCCGTGGAGCGCGCAGCCCAACTCATGGAAGCCGCCGGCGCTACCATCGTGCCCATGGCACCTTTCATGACCCAGTCCATGCTCGACGGCATGGACCACTTCTGGCGCATGCGTTCGCACATCGACCTGCAGGCCCTGCCTGCGGCGCGGCGCGACAAGGTGCTGCCCTACATCCGCACCTGGGCCGACAGTGCCGCCGGCATGAGCGGCACCGAGGTCTTCACCGCCAGCCACCAGTTCCACCTGACGCGCGTGGCCGCCGTCAAGGCCTGCAGCGCGTTCGACTATGTGATCTCGCCCGTGGCGCCCAACGTCGCCTTCCAGGCCGAGCTGCCCTCGCCCACCAACGACCCGCTGCGCCCGCTGGAACACATCGGCTTTACCGTGCCCTTCAACATGTCCGAGCAACCTGCGGCCTCGGTCAACTGCGGCTACACCCGCGCTGGTTTGCCCATCGGCCTGCAGATTGCGGGCGCACGTTTTGACGACCTGGGCGTGCTGCAGGTGGCGCACGCGTTCGAGCTGATCCGCGAACCCCAGCGGGCATGGCCCCAGCCGCCTGCGGCATAACCCTGCATCTGTCGTGCGTTGTTGTTGGTAACCTTGGGGGATACGCTCTGACGCTGGCACCACCGCTGGAGCCCCCACCTCACAAATCACCATCCCACCACCGCATGGACATCATCATCCTGGCGATCCTCATCGCCACCGGCACCTTCATGCTCAACGCCAAAGAGCAGCGCAAGCGCATTGCGCTGCTGGGCAAACACCTGGCCAACTACCAGATCGAAAAGCTGATGGAGGCGCTGACCGACGGCTACCTGCGCGCCCTGGGTGAAAGCACCGACGAGCGCCGCAGCCAGATATGGAGCCTGCTGAGTACCACCGAGTCGCAACTGAGCGAGCAGTTCAGCCGCTTTGCCGCCGATTTTGCCAAGGTGGACGAAGCCCACGCGCGCGTCAGCCGGCTCTCCGTGCCGATCCCGTTTGCCGACAAGCTGCTGCCCGCCATGACCTTTGACGTGCGCCGAGCCCTGGCCATCCACGCGCGCGGCATTGCCCATGTGGTGCAGAACACCAGCCACCTGTCGCCCAAAGACCGCGCCTACATGATGACGGCCGAGCTGTTTCTGATGCAGCACACCTGCCACTGGTACTGCAAGTCCAAAACCGTGGCCAGCGCCCGCATGCTGGCGCGGCACCAGACGCCGCATGAACAGCTCGTCGCTTCCGTTTCAGCCGAAACCCGCAACGCCTACCTGACCTTGATCAACGGCGGCTGAGCCCAGCGACCCAACAATGCCCCATGCCATCCTCCACGCACACCCGCATGACCGACTGCCTGGGCAACGCCATCACGCTGCAGGACGCCACCAGCGCGACGGCGCTGAATGACTTTGTAGAAGGCTTCATCGCCTGCGAAGCCCGCGCGGTGAACGTGCTGAACGCGGCGGCCGACACCAGCCCCATCGTTCAGGCCAGCTGCGCGGCGCTGCACATGTTTGCCGAGTCGGCCGACGCCCCGCGCAACGCCCGCCCCTTCATCGACCAGGCGCTGGCCCGTGCTGCAGAGGCTACCGAGCGTGAACAACGCTTTGTGGCCGCCATCGCCGCCTGGGTGGATGGCGACCTGCCCCGCGCCATTTCGCTGCACGAAGAGCAAGCCCGCCTGCACCCGCGCGACCTCGCCTCCCTCAAGCTCGGCCAATACCATTTGTTCAACCGGGGCGACTCGCCCCGCATGCTGCGCCTGGCGCTGCAGGCCCTGCCCGCAGCGGCCGAGGTGCCCTACCTGCACGGCATGCTGGCCTTTGGCTGGGAGCAATGCCACCGCCTGCAAGAGGCCGAAAGCGCCGCACGCCACGCCATCACCCTGTGCCGCAAAGAGCCCTGGGCCCACCACGCGCTGGCCCACGTCATGCTGACCCAGGGCCGCATCCGCGAAGGTACCGACTTCATGGCCAGCGTGGGCGACACCTGGACGGGCCTGAACTCCTTCATGGTCACGCACAACTGGTGGCACCAGGCGCTGTTTTTGCTGGAGCAGGACCGGCACGCCGAGGTGCTGGCGCTCTACGACCAGCAGGTGTGGGGCGTGGTCAAGGAATACACCCAGGACCAGATCAATGCCGTGTCGCTGCTCGCCCGGCTAGAGCTGGCGGGCGTGGATGTGGGCGACCGCTGGACCGACGTGGCCGACTACCTAGCGCCGCGCCTGGCCGACCACGTACTGCCCTTTCTGGACCTGCAATACCTCTACGGCCTGGCCCGCGCCGGGCGGATGGAGGCAGCACGCACGCTGCAAAACAACATCGCAACCCACGCCGCCACCCGCACCGAGGCACACGAGCGCACCGTGTGGCAGCAGGTGTGCGTGCCTGCCGCCCACGGCCTGCTGGCACATGCGCAGGACGACTGGGCGACGGCAGTGGAGAAGCTGGGCGTGGCCCTGCCCAGGCTGGTGGAGATTGGCGGCAGCCACGCGCAGCGGGATCTGTTTCACCAGATCTGGCTGGACGCACTGCAGCGCAAAGGGCAGTGGGCGGCGGTGCAGAACGTGTTGCAGCCGATAGTGAATGGGCAGCCGGAGTCGGTGAGGCTGGCGCGGCAAGTGGGGGTGGTGAATGCAGCGCTGAAATTGCCGGGTTGAGTCCCAAAGCCGCTTCCCAACGCGCTCCACAGCAAACGCAACCAGACTTGGATTCGCGTAACGACTTTCACACCCAGATACAGCCAACAGGCTGATCAATCCGTGTTTCCAGAGAATCTGGAACTGACAATTGTGGGCCGTTTAACTTCATGCCGACCTGCGGGCTGTGCCAATCGACGCATCCACATGCCGCGTCGTAGAGAGCGAGTGAGACACCCAGTCGGCACCCACCATGCCTCTCGTCATTTCCAGCCAGCCCGCAGGCCCGCGCTTCTCTATCACCGCCGAGGCAGAGATGCCCACCATCGTAGTGACGGCGGCGCTACAAAACCAGCCCATGCCCTCGGGTGCCGCCCCCATATACGAGTGGTCGGCTACCCTTGCTTTTGACGGTAGTTCACCAGCCACCAATGCCACCTTTGGCGGCGGCAGAAGCACGCAGCACAGCCGCATCGCTCCGCAGGTAAGTGCCAACGCCAGTTGGCGAATACCCTTCACCGAAATACTGGGCGGCGTGTTGACGGTGCAAGTCATTTTGCGCGCCGGAGGGACTGAGCAGCGCGCCCAGGCGACATGGACGATCGCGGGAACAAATCCCACTGGTACGGCCATACGCGCCTTCGCCAACAGCATTGGGGCTAACCGCGCCGTCTTTCGAAAGAAAATGCGCCAGGAAAGCTCGCTCCAACAGTTCCGGACGCCAGGTAACTGGCCGAAGTACAGCAGCGATGGTCTTGGCGGCGTTGGCTTGTGCCAACTGACACGCCCTGCACCTACAGCCGATCAAACTTGGAGCTGGAAAGAGAATGTACGCGGCGGATGGGCGCTGTACTTGGAAAAGGAACGCATTGCCCGCGCTTACCCTCGCAACGTACGTAGCGGAGAGCGTTTTCGTAATCTGGTGACTGCATGGAACCGCGCTCGTACCGCACAAGGGCTGCCCGCCTTGCCTGTGGAATTACCTGACTACACGCCGGAGCAACTTGAGTTGGACACACTTCGCGGCTTCAACGGATATGCCAATGGCTTGCATGAGTACAGGGTACGACTCGATAACGGCGCTCTTTTCGTAACGGTGGATTCCAGCGGCCAGCGGGGGTTTGCCGAATGGGAGCGAGTGCCAGTAGCCGCCAGAGGCACGGTCGGTGATCCAAACTATGTAGAGAACGTGCTTGCCCAATCGGACTTCTGAACGTGCTGACAACCTCTGATTCCATTGCGACCCGCCCGCGCGGTCTGCTAGCTGCGTCCGGCGTACTTGCCTTGTCTTTGCTCTTGGCGGCGTGTTCCCCAGAGAATGCAAACACCGCGTCGCAAGTACGTGCTTCCACGGCGGCTAGCGGGAGAGAGAACTCGCAGCATCTGTATGTGGTGTATTGCAACGGCACCGTTGACCACCTGGATCTTGCGAAACAGGCCAAGGTAGCAAGCTTTCAACTGTCAGACCGCAGCGGCAGCCCTCCCGCCGTGGCCAAGCTGCCGGCAGCAGGCGTGCGACCTGACAGCTGTTTGGCCAGACCGGCCTCGTTGACCGATGCCCTGCCTCAGGATGAAGGAATGGCGCTCATCGTTGCATCTGCCCAGTTGCAGCGTGACGACACAAGCGGACGCATGCCTTACAGTCTCCTCAAATTTTCAGTGCCTGCATGGACTTTGCAGAGCCGACAGGATCTGGGCAGCTTTGATGTACTCAATGGAACGCCGCCAAGCATTACACGTGGCTCCGACGGGCGGCTCAAGCCCCAGCTGGCTGAAATCGACCTGACTTCTGAGCTGCGTGCAGAGCTCAGCCGTTACGCGGGCGGCGCCACGGTGACATTTGCCACCCCGCTCGCAACATCTGCCAACACCGCGCTGATTGGATACACAGCTTCTCAAAATGCCCACGGTGCGGCTTATGCGCTGCTGCACCGTACACAACGCAGCATCGTACGGATTGAGGGCGTTCCCGGCAGCGACCCTGAGCCTGCTCTCACGCTGGCGCCGGGGGGACAGTTTGTCCTGCACTCGGTGCGCGCTTTCTCCTCCAAGCAGGGCAGCCGCCAACTCGCAGCCACAGGCGAACTGAGGCTGTACGGAGCGGACGGTAAGCTGGTCAGCCAGCAAACAGATGAGCGTGTTGCCGGAGACTGGTATCCCATTGCGCTGACGCCGCAGGGAGTCGCCGTTTACACCGATCGACGCGGTACCTACAACTTCGTGACACTAGGGCGCATGTTTGGTGTGGAGCCTGTGCAGGACCCCAATACCGATGACCTGGGCGGTACACGCCCAGGTGTCATCTATGCAGGCGGGTAAAGACCTCGGGCCTCCTCACCGCACCACCAACTTCGTCTGGTCGTACACCGGCTGCTCCGGCAAATCTGCCAGGTGCCGCACATCGGCCCAGTCCATCACCTCCACCGCCTCGCCGCGCACCCGCACGCGGTTGAGCCCCGCGTTGGGGATGTCGCTCTGGCGGGGGCCATCCAGCCCGGTGCCACGCGCAGTGCGCCAGATCATGTCGAGCACGCCGCCATGGGTGACCACCATCACCGTCTGGCCGCTGTGCTGCTGGGCGATGCGGTAGACGGCGTCCATCACGCGGGTGTGGAACTGGCGGGTGGTCTCGCCGCCGGGCATGCCGTAGTCGGCTTCAAAGCGCAGCCACTGGTTCCATGCGTCGGCGTGTTCCTGCTTGACGTCGTCCACGCGCTTGCCGTCCACCACGCCAAAGTTTTGCTCGCGCAGGGCGCTGTCGGTGAGGGTGTCTATGCGGGCCTGGGGGAACAGCACCTGCAGGCTGGGCGTGGCAGTCTGCTGGGTGCGGATGAGGTCGCTACAGATGAGGTGGTGCACCACGGGGCGCTCTGCGGCCACACGCTCTGCCAGGCGGCGGGCCTGTTCGTGGCCAGTGGCGTTGAGGGGCACATCCACGTGGCCCTGGAAGCGCAGTTCGCGGTTCCAGTCGGTCTCGCCGTGGCGGATCAGAATCAGTTCAGTCATGCGTGACATTATCGAATGTACACACACGATTGCAAGGTTTTTTGGCCGCTACCGCCCGTCCAGTAAGCCTCAATAGCTATTATTTTTATAACAAAACACAGCAGACACTACCGCATGGGCACGATGAGCACTTTGCGGCGCGGCTGGCAGCCGGGGCCTTCGTGGGGGGTGCTGTCCTGCTCCCAGCCCGGGCCGGGCGAGGTTTGCGCGCACACGCGTTGGCCATCGACCAGGCTGCGCCAGTAGTACCAGGGCGCGGGGGCGGCCTGTACCAGCAGCGGGGCCAGCAGAGTCAGGACCAGCAAGCGGCGGGGGACAAAAGACATGGCAAACAAAGTCCTACGTGTACCGCCAATGCTACGCAGCCTGCGGCGGGCCGATGCCCGGAAAAGCGGCGGGATCGTCGGTCAGGGCTTGTCCGCCGTGACGATCCAGCCTTCGAGTGGATCGAGCCCCGGCGGCAGGCCGTAAAGCGCGTCGCCCTCGGCATGGCGCTGCTCCGCCCAGGCGGCTTGCAGCAGGCACAGCACGGCGTCCAGACTGTCGCCGCTGGCGTCCTGCACCAGCGCATCGCGCTGGGCGTGGCTGAGCTTGAGGTGCAGGCCCAGGCGGGTCTGGCCCAGCTCCAGCGCATTGACCAAGTCCTTGCGGGCGATGAGGCGGTCGGGGGTCTGCTTGGCGCGGTCGTCGCTTTTGTAGCTGCGCCGCTGCAGCACCTCACGCGCGAGCAGGCCGGGGTAGGCCTCCAGCGCCACGCGGCGGGGGTCGCCTGTGTGCAAGCCGGGCAGGTGCACGCCCGCGTCCAGCAGCAGCGGCAGGCCCGCGTGCAGCATGTAGGCCACCGGCGGGTTCACCCATTTCATGGACGGGCTGGAGCCCGCGGGCCCGTCGGTGGCGCGGTGCGCAAACTTGCCACCTACCGGGCGGGCGTCGCAGAACGCCGCAAACTGGGCACGGATCTGCTCGCGGCTCAGACTGCGGTAGTGCTGCATGCAGGCATGCCAGTCGGTGGGCCAACCCAGCGCCTGCACCAGCTCGCGAGGCAGGCCGAAGGGCAGGTCAAAACCGCCCACCCAGTCGCCGGGCTGCTCCAGCCACTGGCCGAATGCGGCCAGGGTGTCGAACGGCTGCAGCGCGGTGATAACCACACGCGCGCCCTGGCGCTGGCCCAGCGCCAGCACGATGGGTTTGCGCCGCGTGGGGCTGCTGGAGAAGTCGCAGCCCAGCAGGTGGAATGGGGGTTGGGGTGCCATGGTGGTCATCCCAAGGCCAGGGCCGTGACACCCGCTGCAATGCACAGCGCGCCACAGATACGCGCCAGGCGGTCCCCCTCGCCCAGCAGGTGCCCGCCAATCAGCGCGGCAAACAGCATGGACACCTCGCGCGCCGGGGCCACGTGCGACAGGGGCGCCTGCTGCATGGCATAAAGCACCAGCACATAGGCCACCGGGCTCACCACCGCCACGGCCAGGGCAAAACGCCACTGCGCCAGCCACAGCGTGCGGGCCGTGGGCAGGTCGCGCAGCACCACCGGGGCCAACAGGCCCACACGCACAAAGTTGCCCATGTAGTCCACCAGAATGGGCGACATGAGCAGAAACTTGACCGCATAGCCGTCAACCACCGTGTAGCTGGCAATGAAAGCCCCCGTGAGCAAGCCGTACAACATGCCCTTGTGCACCCGCGCCCGCGCGGCAGGGTCGTGCGCGGCGCGCAGCAGGCCCGGGCCACCCGCGATCAGAAACACGCCCCCCACCACGCCCACGATGCCCAAGGCACCCAGCGCCGAGATCTGCTCGCCCAGCAGCGTGATAGCCACCAGCGACGACAACAGCGGCCCCGAGCCGCGCGCCAGCGGGTAGACCACGGTGAGGTCCGCCACACGGTAGCCGCGCAGCAGGATGACGAAGTACGCCACATGCAGCAGCCCGCTGGCGGCCACGAAGCCCCACTCCACCGCACCCCACTGCGGCACCGCGTCGCGCCCCAGGTACCAGCCCAGCGGCGCCCAGACGACCATCATGATCACCGAGGTGAAGAACGCAAACCGCGAGTCCCCCCCGGCCTTCTTGGCCACGATGTTCCAGCACGCGTGGATGAGGCCGGCGAGGATGATGAGGGCGAAGGCGGTAAAGGTCACGGGTGAGAAAGAGAGAGGGCTTGAATGCAAAAAGCCGCAGCCCCTGTGGGCTGCGGCTGAAATGGCGAGTTCAGGACAACGACGAAAAGTGGGGTGATTTGCGTAGCGAGCGGCCTCAGCCTGGGTTGAGGAACGCAGCCGCACTCCCGTGCGGCGAGTACCGCAGACCCGGGATCAGGCCGCGCAGTAGCAAAGCGCCCCGCTTTTCAGGCTCTTCCGATGATGGAGGCGGTGGCCATCAGTTCTTCGAGCAGCGCAAAAGACACCTTGCCCGACACCGCATACGGATCCAGCTCGGGCTTTTCGGAATATTTGAGCAAGATGGAGTGGTTGATCTTGGACAGGTTGACCTGCCCCATGGTCCAGCCGCCAAAGCGGCGCTCGGCGATTTCTTCGTAGTGCAGCAGCTCCACGTTCTTGTGGCGTGTGTCCTTCTGGATGTGGCCATACAGCTCGCTCACCGCGGAGCGGCCGCCCTCGATGGCTTGCAGGAACACGCCACCGCCGTAGCACAGCACGCCGGTGATGCCGCTGCCGGGGTTGTGCTGGCGCGACTGCGTCAGGATGGCTTCGATGGCGGCGGGCGAGGTATCGACCGCGCGACTGGCGTAAAGCAGACGTACCAGCATGGTCAGTTCTTTCCAGGAATGAGGGACAAAAATTCACGGCGCAGGGCGCTGTCCTTGAGGAACACGCCACGCATGACCGAGTTGATCATGCGGCTGTCGTTGTCGCGCACGCCGCGCCAGGACATGCAGAAGTGGCTGGCTTCCATGACGATGGCCAGACCGTCGGGCTGGGTCTTTTCCATGATCAGGTCGGCCAGCTGCACCACGGCTTCTTCCTGGATCTGGGGGCGGCCCATGATCCAGTCCACCAGGCGCGCGTATTTGCTCAGGCCGATCACGTTGGTGTGCTCGTTGGGCATCACGCCGATCCAGATCTTGCCGATGACGGGGCAGAAGTGGTGGCTGCAGGCACTGCGCACGGTGAGCGGGCCCACGATCATCAGCTCGTTCAAGTGCTCGGCGTTGGGGAACTCGGTGATGGGCGGCTGTGCCACATAGCGGCCGCGGAACACCTCGTTGAGGTACATCTTGGCCACGCGGCGCGCGGTGTTGTTGGTGTTGTGGTCGCCCTGGGTGTTGATCACCAGGCTGTCGAGCACGCCTTGCATCTTGACCTCGACCTCGTCGAGCAGCTTTTCCAGCTCGCCGGGCTCGATGAATTCGGCAATGTTGTCGTTGGCGTGAAAGCGCTTGCGCGCGGCGGCAAGGCGTTCTCGGATCTTGACGGAAACGGGCGTGCCTTCGTCCGGTGAGGTGGGCGTCATATCGGCGGCAGGTTGGCTGGACATGGCTGGCATCGTACCAGCGAACCCAGTTTGATCAATTACAAGGGTTTTAGGCAGCAAGCGCTAGTGGAATATGCCTGAGCAGCTATTAATAATATAGCAAACTCGATAAAGGCGCCCTCAATACCGCTTGCCCGTCACCCACAGCGCCAGGCGCATGAGACCAAACGCCACGCGGTCCAGCACCCGCTGGCGCAGCGGGCGGCCGGCATAGCGCGCAGGGTCCATGCGGCGGCCCGCGTGCTGCATGGCGTGCACCAGGCGCTGGCGCAGGTCAATGGCGAAGGCGGCGTCTTCCACCACCACGTTGGCCTCGCGCGCCAGCAGCAACGAAAGCGGGTCGAGGTTGGACGAGCCCACCGTGGCCCAGGGCCGGTCGCCCTGCGCATCGATGACGGCCACCTTGGCATGCAGAAAGCTGGGGGCGTACTCGTAGATCTCGACGCCGGCCTCCAGCAGCGCGCCGTACACGGGACGGGCCGCGTGGTACTGCATGAAGTATTCGTACCGCCCCTGCAGCAGCAGGCGCACCCGCACACCCCGGCGTGCGGCCATCACCAGCGCGCGGCGCAGCTTGCCGCCGGGCATGAAGTAGGCATTGGCAATGATGACCTCGTGCCGCGCCGCGCCGATGGCGCGGCGGTAGGCCTTCTCGATGCGGCTGCGGTTGCGCACGTTGTCGCGCAGCACCAGGGTGGCGCGCACAGGCGGGCCTGCGCCAGGGTCGCCGCCCTGCTCCGCGTGCCGTGCCGCGCTGGCCGCGCGCAAGGCCTGCAGGGCCTCCGGCAAGCGGCGCTGGCGTGCGTCGCGCACGGCCTGCATGCGCCACCAGAGCTGGTCCATCGTGTCGCTGGCCGATGCCACCAGGCTGCCCGTGGCCCGCACGGCAAAGTCAAAACGGGGGGCCTCCAGCGCGCCGTGGTTGGGGTCGTGAAAGTCGTCCAGCACATTGATGCCGCCGCAAAACAGCACCCGCCCATCCACCACACACAGCTTGCGGTGCAGGCGCCGCCAGCGGCGTGGCAGCAGCAGCCCCAGCGGCCCCAGCGGCGAATACACGCTGCACAGCACCCCGGCGGCCTGAAACTGATCGGCCCAGGCCTTGGGCAACGCACCCGTGCCCACGCCATCGACCACCAGATGGGTGCGCACGCCGCGCGCTGCAGCGCGCATCAGCGCCTGGGCCACGGTGGCTCCGGCGCCGGTGAAGTCAAAGATATAGGTCTCGAACTGGATGTCCGCCATCGCAGCATCCATGGCCTCGGTGAGCGCCGGAAAGAACTCCTCCGCGCCTTGCAGCAGCCGGACCTGGTGGTCGTCGGCGGGCCCGGTGCCCGGGGCCTGAGCCAAGAGCTTGCGCCTCATCCCGTCACCCCGCCACCACGCACACCCCGGCAGCGCCTCACAGCCGGAACTCCGCGATCAGGGGCAGATGGTCCGACATGCGCCACCAGATGCGCCCACGCGGCACCTGCAGCGACAGCGGCGTGAGCCCGCGCGCATACACATGGTCCAGCTGCGCCAGGGGCAGGCGTGCGGGGTAGGTGAAGGTGCGGGGCGCATCCCATTCATACAGGCCAAAGCCAGCCAGCATGCGCTTGAGCAACTGCCCCCAGTCGTTGAAGTCACCGGCCACCACCAGCGGCGTACCGGGGGGCACCTCGCGCTCGATGAAGCCCTGCAGGCGCTCGACCTGGCGGATGCGGCTGCCAGGGATCAGGCCCAGGTGCACCACGATCACGTGCACGTTGCGGCCCTGCACATCCACCTCCACATGCAGCAGCCCGCGCTGCTCGAAACGGTGGTCCGAGATGTCTTCATGCTGGTGCCCGATCACCGGCCAGCGAGTCAGCAACGCGTTGCCATGTTCGCCGTGTTTGGTGACCGCATTGGTGCGGTACACCGCCTCGTAGCCTTCGGGCGCCAGGAACTCGGCCTGCGGCAGATCAGGCCAGCGCTGGAAGTAGGCCGCCTCGCGCCGGTGCAGCTTGCGCACCTCCTGCAGGCAAACGATGTCGGCGTCGAGCTGTTCCACCGCCAGGCCCAGGTTGTGAATCTCCAGCCGCCGCGCGGGCCCGATGCCTTGCACACCCTTGTGGATGTTGTAGGTGGCTACGCGCAGGATGTCGTCGTGTTGCATGGTCCTAGGAGGGGTAATTGAACGCGCTCGCCAGCGTCGCGATGGGTGCGCCAGGCAAGGCGCGAGGACGCGGCGGGCTCATGCCCGCAAGAAGGAGCAACGCTGCATGGCGCGCCCAGCGCGGTGCTGGCGAATGCGTAGCGTGCCCACTCGACAAGCGAACATCAACGAAGCAGCGAGAGTCAGTATCCATGAGGCGCCCTTGAAAACGGCAAGCGGTCAATTGCCGCTCCTAGGACTGGAGATTGTGTCGCAAGCCGTGGTGGCAAGGGGTTTGCCCGACGCAGGCAGGGGACGGCAGCGCTTTACACTGGAGACTCCAACATTTTGAGCACGCAGGGACGGCCCCGACCCCCATGGCTACCGAGAGCGGCCCCAATCCCGCCCCACAGACCCAGGCGCTGATCGTGGACAGCAATGCCACATCGCGCAGCATTCTGGTGGGGCAGCTGCGCGAGTACGGCGTGACCCGCATCGTGCAATGCTCCCGTGTGCAGGACGCGCGCGCCCGACTGGAGCACACGGTGTTCGACTACGTGTTGTGCGACCAGTTTTTTGGCGAATCCAACTACTCGGGCCAGACCCTGCTGGACGACCTGCGGCGCGCGCAGTTGCTGCCGTTTTCCACAGTGTTCTTCATGGTCACGGCCGAGGCGTCGTACGCCGCAGTGGCCGAGGCCGCCGAGTCGGCACTGGACGGCTACCTGCTCAAGCCCTTCACGCCCAGCGCGCTGTTCGAGCGCCTGAGCCTGGCGCGCCTGCGCAAGATCCACCTCAAGCCCATTTTCGATGCCATCGAGGCCGAGGACTTCGAGCAGGCCGCCGCGCTGTGCGTGGAGCGTTTCGAGGCCCGCAAGCCCTATTGGCTGTACGCCGCCCGCATCGGGTCGGAGCTGCTGCTGCGCTTGGGCCGCCACGACGAGGCGCGCACCCTGTTCGAGGCCGTCATCGCGGCACGGGCCCTGCCCTGGGCCAAGCTGGGCGTGGCCCGCGCACAGATCGAATCAGGCCAGGCCGCGCGCGCCATCACCACCTTGCAGGAATTGATTGGCGAAGACGCGTCGTTCGCCGACGCCTACGACGTGCTGGGCCGCGCGCAGGTGGAGATGGGCAATTTTTCGCAGGCCATCGAAACCTACCGCACGGCCAGCACCCTCACGCCCGACTCGGTGGTGCGGCTGCAGAAGCTGGGGATGATGTCGTACTACATGGGCGACCGCGCCACCGCCACCAAGGTGCTGGCACGCGCCACAGTGCTGGGCATTGACTCCAAGCTGTTCGACTACCAGTCGCTGGTGCTGCTGACGTTTGCGTATTACGCAGAGAACGACCGCAAGGGCATCGAGCGCTGCATGGCCGACTTTGCGCGCATCCTGGAGCGCCACTACGGCAGCGCGCGCATCCGGCGTTTTGCCGAGGTGGCGCGGGCGCTGCAGCTCATCCAGCAGCGGCAGTTTTCGCAAGCGGTTGAATCGGTGCGTGGCATGGCCCGCGAGATCACGTCCAGCACCTTCGACTTTGAGGCTGCCTGCAACCTGGGCAGCCTGCTGGCCGTATTGGCCGTCACGTCGATCGAGCTGCCCGAGGGCGACAGCTGGGTGCTGGCACTGGGCATGCGCTATGCCAACACACGCGGCTTGACCGAGCTGATGGCCAACGCCTGCAACCTGCATGAGCCTTACAGCCAACTGGTGCGAGACTGCCTGCAGCGCGTCAACAAGACGGCCGAAGTCGCCATGGCGCAAAGCCTGGGCGGCGACCCTGGCGGTGCCGTGCAAAACCTGCTGGCCGAAGCCGAACGCACCCTCAACTCCAAACTGCTCGATATGGCACAGCAAGTGCTGCTACGCCATGGCGCGCGCATGGCCGCCCCCCAACCGCTGCAAGAGAGCATCGACGCACTGCGCGCACGCATGGGCAGCACCCCGGCGAGGGCCATCCTGGGGCAAGACAGTGAACGCCACCCCGGCGGAGTGGCGCTGAGGGTGCGGGGCAGCAGCGACAACACACCCACGCGCACTCCGCAGCCATCGCCCGACAGCTCGGCCCTCGGCCCGTCGCCCGCAGACGATGCCGACGATCCTGCTGCCGCCCTGCGCTTGCGGCCTCCAGACGCCTCTTGAGGCGACGCCGCCCGGCCTTGCCCCCGTTGCCGCCGGGCCATTCGGAGTCGACTCACCCGAGATGCAAAAACCGGGGGAGTAACAGGCACGCCTCGGCATTGGACGCTGAAAAACACCGGTCAGCGGCCTGCTGCCAAGGCAGCCACTCATAGGCATCGTGCTCACGCGGGCTCAGCACCACGGGCGTGCCTGCGGGCACACACAGGCCAAACACGCGCTCGCGGTTGCGCACCACGCCAGGGGCATAACGGTGCAGCCATTGGGGCCAGATGTCGTACACGTTCTCCAGCGCCCAGTCGGTCAGCAGACAACCCGGTGCCAGGGTGTCTATCCCGGTTTCTTCGGCCACTTCACGGCGTGCGGTCTCGGCAAAAGGCTCGTCCAGCGCATCCTTGCTACCGGTGACCGACTGCCAATGCCCCTCGCCCCCGGTGCGGCGGATCAGCAGCACCTCCAGCGCGGGGGTGTGGATCACCACCAGCACCGACTCTGGAAGCTTGTAAGGCCGCGGTGACCCGGCGGCTGCCATGGCCTGTTGTGCCTTCAGCCCCCCTTGGGGCGCTGGGCTGCCGTGGTGGTGGGCACGGGCGGGGGCAGCTCCTTGGCCTGCAACGCACGCGCCTGCACCACCAACTGGTTGTGCGCGTCCAGAAACGCCGCAGCAATGACCTTGCCTTCGTTGGTATTGCTCCAGCCAGCGCCCGCTGCACCGCCCAGCTTGCCAAACACCAGGCCGCCCACCCCCAGGTCGGTGGTGCGCGCTGAGCCTGTGGCCGCAGCTACCTGTTCGGTGGTTTCGTTGTCGGACAGCAGCAAGGCCGTCTGTGCTTCCTTGAACTTGACCTGCTCCACCAGCCCGGCCAGGCCTGCGATGTCGCGCAGTACCGGGATCATGGCAATCACCCCGGCCAGGCCCCGGCCCGCATCCTGCTCGCTGAACGTGAGGCTGGGCGTGAGCGTGTACTGCGCCTCGTACCCCTTGCCCTTGGCCACGGTGGAGTTGTTCTTGCGCAGGATGCCGGCGTCCTTCAATTCCTGCTCCTGCACCGTGCCCTTCAGGCCCGCTGCCCGGTCCACCACGCGGAAACACCCGCTCTGCTGGGCCAGCAGCTTGACCAGCGGCACCGGCGACGCGGGCAGCTGGTAGCCCGAGCCCATGATGTAGCCATTGGGGTTCTCGGCCAGCGCCAGTGTGGCCACCGGTGCATCGCAACGCACCAGCTCACGGGCCGCGTTCTGCGCGCCCTGGGGCCCGGCCGAGCCCGTGACCACCGAGCCGCCCTGCCCCAGTTCGGTCTTCTTCTCGCCGCATCCGGCCAGGGCGATGCATGCGGCCGCAAGCAGCCAATGGGAGCGTGTCAACAAACGCATGGAAGTACCTCTTTCAGTCCGTGCACGGCGGCCAGTGCCCGATGCGCCGCGCATGAAAAAAGCGGCCAGGGCGCAAGGCCCGAGCCGCTTGGTGTGCGATGCATGGCTGCATGCGCGAAGGACGTGATGCGTCCGGAATCAGGCCGCAGTCTTGACCGCGTCGGGGTTGCGCAGGCGGATGTGCAGCTCGCGCAGCTGCTTTTCGTCCACAGGGCTGGGCGCCTGTGTGAGCAGACACTGGGCGCGTTGGGTCTTGGGGAAGGCGATCACGTCGCGGATCGACTCGGCACCGGTCATCAGCGTCACGATGCGGTCCAGGCCAAAGGCCAGGCCGCCGTGCGGAGGCGCGCCGTACTGCAGCGCATCCAGCAGGAAGCCGAACTTGAGCTGGGCTTCTTCGGGCGTGATGTTGAGGGCGTCAAACACCTTCTGCTGCACGTCGGCGCGGTGGATACGGACGGAGCCGCCACCCATTTCCCAGCCGTTGAGCACCATGTCGTAGCCCTTGGAGATGCACTTCTCGGGCGCAGTGACCATCCAGTCTTCGTGACCATCCTTGGGGCTGGTGAAGGGGTGGTGCACCGAGTTCCAGCGCTGGTTTTCCTCGTCGTACTCGAACATCGGGAAGTCGACCACCCACAGCGGGGCCCAGCGGTTCTCGAACAGGCCGTTCTTCTTGCCGAACTCGCTGTGACCGATCTTGATACGCAGCGCGCCAATCGCGTCGTTGACGATCTTTTCCTTGTCGGCACCGAAGAAGATCAGGTCGCCATCTTGTGCGCCAGTGCGCTCCAGCACGGCTTGCAGGGCTGCGTCGTGGATGTTCTTCACAATGGGCGACTGCAGACCGTCACGGCCCTTGGCCAGTTCGTTGACGCGGATGTAGGCCAGACCCTTGGCGCCGTAGATCTTGACGAACTCGGTGTAGGCGTCGATTTCTCCACGGCTGATGCCGCCGCCTTCGACCGAGCCACCGGGCACGCGCAGGCCGACCACGCGGCCATTCTTCATGTTGGCGGCGCCCGAGAACACCTTGAAGTCCACGTCCTTCATCACGTCGGTCAGCTCGGTGAATTCGAGCTTCACGCGCAGATCGGGCTTGTCGGAGCCATACAGGCGCGCAGCGTCCTGGTAGGTCATGACGGGGAACTCGCCCAGGTCCACGCCCAGCGTGTTCTGGAACACCGTCTTGATCATGCCCTGGAACATGTCGCGGATGTCCTGCTCTTCCATGAACGATGTCTCGATATCGATCTGGGTGAATTCAGGCTGGCGGTCAGCACGCAAGTCTTCGTCGCGGAAGCACTTGGTGATCTGGTAGTAGCGGTCGAAGCCCGCCACCATCAGCAGCTGCTTGAACAGCTGGGGCGACTGGGGCAATGCGAAGAAATGGCCATCGTGCACGCGGCTGGGCACGAGGTAGTCGCGCGCGCCTTCGGGCGTGCTCTTGGTGAGCATGGGGGTTTCGATGTCAATGAAGCCATTCGCATCGAGGAACTTGCGCACCTCCATTGCCACCTTGTAGCGCAGCATCAGGTTGTTCTGCATGTACGGGCGGCGCAGGTCCAGCACGCGGTGCGTTAGGCGCGTGGTTTCCGACAGGTTTTCCTCGTCGATCTGGAACGGAGGCGTGACGGAGGGGTTGAGCACGTTCAGCTCATGGCACAGCACTTCGATCTGGCCGGTCTTGAGCTTGTCGTTGGTGGTGCCTGCGGGGCGTGCGCGCACCACACCCTTGACCTGCACGCAGAACTCGTTGCGCACGCCTTCAGCGACCTTGAACATCTCGGCGCGGTCGGGGTCGCACACCACCTGCACGTAGCCTTCGCGGTCGCGCAGGTCGATGAAGATCACGCCACCGTGGTCACGGCGGCGGTTCACCCAGCCCGACAGGGTAACGGTTTGGCCCAACAGGGCTTCGGTCACAAGACCGCAATAGTGGGAACGCATGGCCATGACAAAACTTCCGGCGCCGCAGGGCGCGTTGACGTTGAAAGAGATTGCTTTTCTTACTTGGGTGAGGGCAGCGTAGGGTCCGCTGGAGCCACTACACCCATGGAGACGATGTACTTGAGGGCGCTGTCCACACTCATTTCGAGCTCGACGCAGTCGCTCTTGCGCACCATCACAAAATACCCCCCCGTGGGGTTGGGGGTGGTGGGCACGTATACGCTGACGAACTCGTCGCGCAGATACGCAGCCACTTCACCATTGGGGGCGCCAGTGACGAACGCCACGGTCCATACCCCTTCGCGGGGCCACTGCACGAGCACGGCCTTGCGAAAGGCATTGCCGCTCTCGGAGAACAGCGTGTCCGACACCTGCTTGACGCTGGAGTAGATAGAGCGCACCACCGGAATGCGGTGTACCAGCGCGTCGCCCCACTGCACAAGCTTGCGGCCCGCAAAGTTGCTGGCAATGGCGCCCACCACCAGCAAGATGGCCAGCGTGAGGACCACACCAAAGCCCGGGACATGCACTCCGAGCAGCTTGTCGGGCTGCCACGCGCCGGGCAGGATCTGCAGGGTCTGGTCGAGCGTGCTCACAATCCAGTTGAGCACCCAGGCCGTGATGACACCGGGCACGATGACCAGAAGGCCTGTCAACAGCCATTTGCGCAGGGCAGCCATGCAGGTCCTCAGCTCGAAGAGGAAGAAGTGCCACTGGTACCGGTGGTGCCGGTAGCGCTAGCAGTGCTTGTGCTGGCCGCTTCCTTTTTAGGAGCATCACCGCCACTGGCAGGTGCCGCTGATTCAGTCTTGGACTCCGACTTGGCCTCGGTGGCCGGGGCGGAGTTGCCACCGTTTCCGCCACGGAAATCGGTCACGTACCAGCCCGAGCCCTTGAGCTGAAAACCTGCGGCAGTGACCTGCTTGGAGAAGGCTTCGGCGCCGCAGGCGGGGCACACCGTCAGGGGTGCGTCGGAGATTTTTTGCAGCACATCCTTGGCATGGCCACAGGAGCCGCATTTGTAGGCGTAAATAGGCATGTCAGTGTGTTGAGGGAAAGTGCAAAACCCTCAATTATAGGCGGCATGCCCCTTCACCCCCCGCGTTACTCGACCCCAACCATCTTGTGGTGGGAGGCATGGCTGTTGCGGATGGCCTGTGGCCCGAGGGAGCCGATCAGCATGCCCGCCAGCGCGGCCAGCAAACCCGCCAGCTGCGCAGGAAAGATTGCTCCCGCCGGAGTGGACAGGAACAGCAGCCAGGTCACCAAGCCCAGCACGATGGCAAAGATGGCGCCCTGCGTGGTGGCACGCTTCCAGTACAGGCCGAACACCAGCGGCACAAACGCTCCCACCAGCGGCACCTGGTAGGCACCCGACACCAGCTCATAGATGGAAGTACCCTGCATGTAGATGGCATAGGCCAACACACAGGCACTGAAAACGAGCGTGGTGATGCGCATGGTGCGCAGATGCTGCTTGTCCGAGCTGTGCGGGCGGAACTGGCGCCAGATGTTTTCGGTGAAAGTGACGCTGGGCGCCAGCAGCGTGGCGGAGGCCGTGGACTTGAGCGCCGACAGCAGGGCCCCAAAGAACAGCACCTGCATCACAAAAGGCATCTTCTCCAGCACCAGCGTGGGCAGCACCTTTTGCGGGTCGTCCTTGAGCAGCGCAGCCGTTTCCGTGGGCATGATGATGAGCGCGCTGGCCACCAGGAACATGGGCACAAAGGCGAACAGGATGTAGCAGATGCCACCGATCACGGGACCGCGCGTGGCGGCCTGGATGTTGTTGGCCGACATCACACGCTGAAAGACGTCCTGCTGCGGGATGGAGCCGAACATCATGGTCACGCCCGCGGCGATGAAGAACACCACGTCATGGAACTTGGGCTCAGGCAGGAACCGGAACAGCTCACGACTGGACGCGAACTCGATCACCTTGTCGGCCCCCCCGGCCATGTTGCCCGCAAACACGGCAATGACGGCCAGGCCCACCACCAGGATGATCATCTGGATGAAGTCGGTGACCGCCACCGACCACATGCCGCCGAACAGCGTGTACGCCAGGATGGAGACCACACCGATCGTCATGCCCACCGGAATGCTGATGGCACCGCCAGACAGCAGGTTGAACACCAGGCCCAGCGCTGTGACCTGGGCAGAAACCCAGCCCAGGTAGCTCAACATGATGATCAGCGAGCAGACGATTTCCACCGTGCGGCCATAGCGTTCGCGGTAATAGTCGCTGATGGTGAGCAGCGTCATGCGGTACAGCTTGCCGGCAAAGAACAGGCCGACCAGGATCAGGCAGAAGCCCGCGCCGAATGGGTCTTCCACCACATTGCCCAGACCGCCCTCGATGAACTTGGCGGGAATGCCCAGCACGGTCTCCGACCCAAACCAGGTGGCAAACGTGGTGGTGATGATCATGTACAGCGGCAGGTGGCGCCCGGCAATGGCAAAGTCCGCAGCGTTCTTCACACGCCGGGCTGCCAGCAAGCCGATGCCGATGGTGATCAGCAGGTAAACGATAACCAGGGTCAGCAGCACAGCGCGCTCCTCTCTCTTTTTGTCTCGGTCGGTCCAGGGTGAAGAAATCCGACCTGCGCTCCGGCGCTCCCCACACCGGGGCACCGGGCATGCAGATCGTCAGAAAAGCCGGATTCTGATCAGCAGTTGGATGAGCAGCAAGCCCAGCACAAACCCGACCCCAGCAAAAATGATGCCTTGCAGCAGCCGGTTGGTGCGTTTTTGCGCTTCCAGCAGTTCACGCAGTGCAGACTCGTGGTCTGCCGGGCGCTGGCGCAGCGCGTCGTAGATGAGTCGTGGCAGCTCGGGCAGCAGCTTGGCATAGTGCGGCGCCTCGGCCCGCAGCTCGCGCCACAGGCGCTGGGGGCCCATCTGCTCCAGCATCCACTTTTCAAGGAAGGGCTTGGCCGTGCTCCACAGGTCCAGGTCCGGGTCCAGCTCGCGGCCCAGGCCCTCAATGTTGAGCAGGGTCTTTTGCAGCAGCACCAGCTGGGGCTGAATCTCGACATGGAAGCGGCGCGAGGTCTGGAACAGCCGCATCAGCACCAGGCCCAGCGAGATTTCCTTGAGTGGGCGGTCAAAATATGGCTCGCACACGGCGCGGATGGCCGACTCGAGGTCATTGACCCGCGTTTCGGGCGGCACCCAGCCGCTTTCGATGTGCAGCTCTGCCACCCGCTTGTAGTCGCGCCGGAAGAACGCCACAAAGTTCTGCGCCAGGTATTCCTTGTCCACTTCGGTCAGCGTGCCCACGATGCCGAAGTCCAGCGAGATGTAGCGGCCGAACGTGGCAGGCTCCAGACTCACCTGGATGTTGCCCGGGTGCATATCGGCGTGAAAAAAACCGTCGCGAAACACCTGGGTGAAGAAGATGGTGACGCCGTCGCGCGCCAGCTTGGGGATGTCCACACCGGCCTCCCGCAGGCGGTCGATCTGGCTGATGGGCACACCGTTCATGCGCTGCATCACCATGACCTCGGGGTGGCAGAAGTCCCAGAAGATCTCGGGGATCAGCACCAGGTCCAGCCCGGTCATGTTGCGGCGCAGCTGCGCAGCGTTGGCAGCCTCGCGCACCAGGTCCAGTTCGTCGTGCAGGTAGTTGTCAAACTCTGCCACCACCTCACGGGGCTTCAGGCGCTTGCCATCGGCAGACAGGCTCTCCACCCATCCCGCCATCATGCGCATGAGGCTCAGGTCCTTTTCGATCACCGGCAGCATGCCAGGCCGCAGTACCTTGACGGCTACCTCGCGCTCAATGCCCTGGCGGTCGCGCAGCGTGGCGAAATGCACCTGGGCGATGGACGCGCTGGCCACCGGTGTGCGGTCGAAAGAGGTGAACACCTCGTCCACCGGACGACGGAAGGCACGCTCGATGGTGGCGATGGCGATGTCGGGGTCGAATGGCGGCACGCGGTCCTGCAGGCGGGCCAGTTCGTCGGCTATGTCGGGCGGAAGCAGGTCGCGGCGGGTGGACAGCACCTGGCCGAACTTGACGAAGATAGGTCCCAGGCTTTCCAGCGCCTCGCGCAGGCGTTGCCCACGCGGCGCATCCAGATTGCGCCCGATGGACACGATGCGCGAGATCATGCGCAGCCAGGGCTTTTGAAAGCTGTCGAGCAGCAAGCCATCCAGGCCGAACCGGAACACCACCCACAGGATGGCCGCCCCCCGCAAGAAGCGCTTCATGCGTCGGCCCGGTCCGAACCAGCCGAAGGTGACAGCGGCGCCGCCGCCGGCGCACTGGGCGCCACCGGTGCCGTCGCAACGACCACTGCAGAAGACGCCGCGCTGGCGGCTGCCATGCGCGAACCCACAAACTGGCGCAGCGCCTGCGCAGCCCGGCTGGCGAACTGCGCCAGCGTATGCGCAGGGGCATCGCCAATCACGCGGGCCAGGTCTTCCTCCACATCCCAGCGCACATGGTCCACCAGCCAGTTGATCTCGGCCGCCAGTTGTACGTCGCCCTCAATGCGGATGGAGGGCTTGTCGCCCCGCAACGCAGCCTGGGCCAGGGTGATGGGGGAGGTATCGGTCACTTCCAGCCGCAGGTCTGGCACCGCGGATTCGGGCGCCAGGTTGAACAGGCCCGCAGGGGTGATCACCAGCGACAGGGAATAGGCCCGCCACTGCACCCTGGCGATGCGGCCCTTTTGGCGCACCAGCCGGTCCGTGGCCTCTTTCTCCTGCATCAGCACATGGTTGAGAAACAGCACCAGGCGCTGCTGCACCTCGTGGACCAGCCATTGCGGGGGCTGCGGGCCGGCTGCCAGGCGCTCGAAGAGGCCGTCCAGAAAAGGAAAAGGGGACTGTGGTGTTGCCATAGTCCCCGATTATTCCCTGAACTGGAATGCCCCTGGCACGCAGGGGCCCCGTGGGCGGTGTTTACTGCAGGGCTTGCACGCCTGCCACCAGCCAGCCGGTGTTGCCCGCCTTGGGCTTGGTCATGTTCCAGACCTCACGGAAGGGGCTGGGCCCGGCCGAGGGTTCTTCGCGGATCATGCCCGAGAACTCGACGCTGGCCATGTAGCCGTCGCCCAGGTCTTCGATGCCCAGCAGCTGCGCTTCGATCATGACCACATCGGTGTGATTGGGCTGCGTGCCCCGGTGGGCTTCGCGCTCGGTCAGCTGGGTGCGGATCTCATCGAGCATGTTGTCCGTCATCATGGACCGCAGGGTGGCGATGTCCGAGCGGTCCCACGCACCCTGCAAGGTCACGAAGTTGCGCTTGGCGGCCGCCAGGAAACCCTCGGTGTCGAAATCGGCGGGCACACCCCAGTTCTGCGAACCCGACAGGCCCGAACCGATCACCACACCCGAACCCACGCCACCCTGCCCGGCACGCGAGGCATCAAATGCCATGCTGCTGCGCTCCCAGGGGCGGGCCGATGCGTCGTTGCCCACGTTGTTGGGGCTGTACTGCGGCGGCACCTGGGCAGCAGCGGGCGTTGCAGCCCCTGCGCCCTGGAAGGCGAACGGGGCACCACCTGCAGCATTGCCCGAGCCATTGCTACCGCCGTTGCGCGACCGCATGACCATCTTGAAGATGGCAAACGCCGCCAGCGCCAGCAGCGCAATCATCAGGATGTTGCCAAAGCCCGCGCCCAGGCCCAGCGAGTGCGCCAGCCAGGCCAGGCCCAGACCCGCCGCCAGGCCGCCCAACATGGCACCCCAGGGCTTCTTGGCCGGCGCGGCCGGAGCCGCTGCCGGCGTGGCGGTAGCAGGCTTGGCTGCCGCAGCCGTGTTGGTCGCGCTTTGTGCCGGTGCGCCCGGCGTGGCGGGCGGCGTGGCCGACTCGCGCTGCGTCACATTGCTGGACTGCTTGCCCACCGATTTGCCACCACCCAGTCGCCGCGCGGCGTCGGCATCGGCGTGCGCAAACGCCAGCATCGCGACCAACACCACAGACCACAGTTTCATCATGACTTCTCCGTCTCCGTTATCGACCGAGCAAACCGCTCAGCACTTGATTCCAACATGGAGGGCCACAATGCCCCCCGTCATGTTGTGATAGTCCACATGCCCAAAACCATTTTTCTGCATGAGGCTTTTGAGTTCTTCCTGCCCCGGGTGCATGCGGATGGACTCCGCCAGATACCGGTAGCTCGCGTCGTCGCCCGCTACCAACTTGCCCAGCTGGGGCAGCACCTTGAACGAGTACCAGTCGTACACCTTGGTCAGCGGCTGCGCCACTTTGGAAAACTCCAGCACCAGCAGCTTGCCGCCGGGCTTGAGCACACGGCACATTTCGGCAATGGCCTGGTCCTTGTGGGTCATGTTGCGCAAGCCAAAAGCCACGCTCACCACGTCGAAATGCGCGTCGGGGAACGGCAGCTTTTCAGCGTCGCAGACCAGCGTAGGCAGCACCACGCCCTCGTTGATGAGACGGTCACGGCCCACACGCAGCATGGCCTCGTTGATGTCGGTGTGCACCACACGGCCCGATGCCCCCACCTTCTTGGAAAACGCCAGTGCCAGGTCGCCGGTGCCCCCCGCAATGTCCAGCACCTGGCTGCCTTCGCGCAGGTTGGCCACCATCACGGTGTAGGCCTTCCAGGCACGGTGCAGGCCCGCCGACATGAGGTCGTTCATCACGTCGTACTTGGAGGCCACGGAGTCAAACACACCGCGCACGCGGCGTGCCTTTTCCTGCTCGTCCACCGACTGAAAACCGAAATGCGTGGTGCTCATAAGAATCATGCTAGGCGCGTGAACGCCAGAGGTACAGCGACAACCCCGCACTGAATTGGGGCATCTGTCGCAATTTGGAGAACGCTATTGAAACAAAACCAGCCGCTAGCGCAAGCAAATATTGCGCTGATAGCTATATTTTCAATAGCACCTTGACGCACAGGGACTTGTGCGGCTTTTGGCGGCGGGCCCCCTGAACAGGCCTGCCAAGGGCGTCAGTGACTGCCGCAGGCGTGGCCCCCTGTACCACCCTTGGGCGCCATGGGTGCATCACGGTCGGCCCCCGCCGCAGCCAGCCGCTCGGTGTACTGGGCCCACAGTGCGTCCTGCTTCTGGCCCAGCTCGTAGAGATAGTCCCAGGTGAAGATGCCGCTGTCGTGGCCGTCGGAGAACGTGGGCTTGACCGCGTAGTTGCCCACAGGCTCCAGGTTGATGAGCGCCACATTGCGCTTGCCCGTCTGCAGCACCTCCTGCCCCGGGCCGTGGCCTTGCACCTCGGCCGAGGGCGAGTACACGCGCATCAGCTCGAACGGAATGCGGAACGTGGCGCCATCCGAAAAACCCACCTCCAGCACGCGCGACTGTTCATGCACCGTCAGGGCCTGCGGCGTGGGAGCGCCCGCTTTCAAACCTGCCATGGAATCACCTTGAGAAAACTGTTGTCAGGAACGACGGCTGCCATTGTCCCACCCGCCCAGGCACACGCTGCCAGCAAGGTTACCGGGCGGCCCACTGCGCCAGCTGGGACTGCAGCTGCGCTTCCAGCGCGGGCAACAAGGCCCGCACGGCGGCCTCTTGCGCTGCGGGGCTGGGCCGCTGTGCCGCAGCCCATACGGGCGATGGAAAGTGACTGTCCCAGTCAAACCGCGCAATCACATGCCAGTGCAGGTGCGGCACCATGTTGCCCAGCGCCGCGATGTTGACCTTGGTGGGCGACAGGTGCTGGCGCAGCGCCTGCTCCACCAGAGTCACGGCTTCCATGCAATGCGCACGGTCAGCAGCGGCCAGGTCCGAGAACTCGGCCACATGCGCGTTCCAGACCACGCGGTAAAAGGCGGGGAACCCCGCCTCCTGCGCACGGATGACACGCAGGCGCTCGCCACGCCAGACCAATGCGCCGCCGTCTTCAGCGCACAAGGGGCAGGTCATCAGACCAGCACCCGCTCAATGCCGCCGTTGTTGGCACGGTGTACGTACTCAGGCATCCAGTTCTCGCCCAGGATCTCGCGCGCCATCTCGACCACGATGTAGTCGGCTTCGAGCAAGCCGTTGTTCAGGTCGCCTTCGTAGCGGTTCAGGCCCTGCAGGCAGCTGGGGCAGCTGGTGAGGATCTTCACGTTGTCCTGCGCGCCGACAGCACCGCTGGCACGCAGCTGGGCTTCGCCCTTCTTGATCTCTTCTTCCTTGCGGAAGCGCACCTGCGTGGACACGTCGGGCCGGGTCACACCCAGCGTGCCCGACTCGCCGCAGCAACGCTCGCTCTTCAAGACCTGCTCGCCCACCAGCGCCTTCACGGTCTTCATCGAGTCCTGCAGCTTCATGGGGTTGTGGCAGGGCTCGTGGTACAGGTAGGCGCCCTTGCCTTGCAGCTGAATGCCCTTTTCCAGCAGGTACTCGTGGATGTCGATGATGCGGCTGCCCGGGAAGATCTTGTCAAACTCGTAGCCCTGCAGCTGGTCGTAGCAGGTGCCGCAACTCACCACCACGGTCTTGATATCGAGGTAGTTGAGCGTGTTGGCCACGCGGTGGAAGAGCACACGGTTGTCCGTGATCATCTTCTCGGCCTTGTCGAACTGGCCCGAGCCGCGCTGGGGGTAGCCGCAGCACAGGTACCCAGGCGGCAGCACCGTCTGCACGCCCGCGTGCCAAAGCATGGCCTGGGTCGCCAAACCGACCTGCGAGAACAAGCGCTCCGACCCGCAGCCAGGGAAGTAGAACACCGCCTCCGTCTCGGCCGTGGTGGCCTGCGGGTTGCGGATGATCGGCACGTAGTCCTTGTCCTCGATGTCGAGCAGCGCGCGCGCCGTCTTCTTGGGCAGGCCGCCCGGCAGCTTCTTGTTGATGAAGTGGATCACCTGCTCCTTGATCGGAGCCGTGCCCACCGTCGCGGGCGGCTTGGCCGTCTGCTTGCGGCCTACCTTGCGCAGCAGGTCCACGGCCATGCGCTGGGCCTTGAAACCCACGTCCACCATGGCCGAGCGCATCAGCTTGATGGTGTCCGGGTTGGTGGCGTTGAGCATGGTCATGGCCAATGCATTGCCGGGGCGGAAGGTCTTCTTGCCCATCTTGCGCAGCAGGTTGCGCATGTTCATGGTGACGTCGCCGAAGTCGATCTTCACCGGGCAAGGGCTCTCGCATTTGTGGCACACCGTGCAGTGGTCGGCGACGTCCTCAAACTCCTGCCAGTGCTTGATGCTCACGCCCCGGCGGGTCTGCTCTTCGTACAGGAACGCCTCGACCAGCAGCGAGGTGGCCAGGATCTTGTTGCGTGGGCTGTACAGCAGGTTGGCGCGTGGCACGTGCGTGGAGCACACGGGCTTGCACTTGCCGCAGCGCAGGCAGTCCTTGACCGAATCGGCAATGGCGCCGATGTCGCTCTGCTGCATGATCAGCGACTCATGCCCCATCAGGCCGAAGCTGGGTGTGTAGGCGTTGGTCAAATCTGCATGCAGCGCCGGTTTTGAAGCCAAATCGGCACCAAGCGCTGGTTGAATATGCCCTGAATGCTCCTGATTTCGGAGCAACTTGCCTTTGTTGAAGCGGCCTTCCGGGTCCACCTTGCGCTTGTACTCGGCAAACGGGCGCAGCTCGTCGTCGGTCAAGAACTCCAGCTTGGTGATGCCAATGCCGTGCTCTCCCGAGATCACGCCATTGAGGCTGCGCGCCAGCACCATGATGCGCGCCACGGCCTCGTGGGCCGTTTGCAGCATCTCGTAGTCGTCGCTGTTGACCGGGATGTTGGTGTGCACATTGCCGTCGCCTGCGTGCATGTGCAGCGCCACCCACACGCGGCCCTTGAGCACGCGCTTGTGGATGGCCACGGCCTCGTCCAGGATGGGCTTGAACGCCGCGCCAGTGAAGATGCCTTGCAGCGGCGCCCGCAGCTGGGTCTTCCAGCTGGCGCGCAGGGTGTGGTCCTGCAGTTGGGGGAACAGCGTTTCCACATCGTGCAGCCAGCCCTGCCACAGGGCGCGCACCTCTTCCACCAGGGCGATGGCCTGGGCCACGCGGTCTTGCAGCAGCTCGGGCGAAGGCACCTCGTCGTCGGCGTCGTGCTTGCCCAGGGGCAGGTTGCCACGCTCGAAGAACTCGGTCAGCGCGTCGCACAGCTTGAGCTTGTTGCGCAGGGAAAGCTCGATGTTGATGCGCTCGATGCCGTCGGTGTACTCGGCCATGCGCGGCAGCGGGATCACCACGTCTTCGTTGATCTTGAAGGCGTTGGTGTGGCGGCTGATGGCCGCCGTCTTCTTGCGGTCGGCCCAGAACTTCTTGCGCGCATCGGCCGTGATGGCCACAAAGCCTTCGCCGCTGCGGGTGTTGGCCAGGCGCACCACTTCGCTGGTCACGCGGGCCACGTCGTCGGCGTTGTCACCCGCGATGTCGCCAATCAGCACCATCTTGGGCAGACCACCGTTGCCCTTCTTGCTCTTGGTGGCATAGCCCACAGCCTTCAGGTAGCGGTCGTCCAGGTGCTCCAGGCCCGCCAGCAGCACGCCACTGCGCTTTTGCTCGGCGAACATGAAGTCCTTGATCTCGACGATGCTGGGCACGGCGTCCTTGGCGTTGCCGAAGAACTCCAGGCACACGGTGCGCGTGTGCTCGGGCATGCGGTGCACCACCCAGCGCGCGCTGGTGATGAGGCCGTCGCAGCCTTCCTTCTGGATGCCGGGCAGTCCGGCGAGGAACTTGTCCGTCACGTCCTTGCCCAGGCCTTCCTTGCGGAAGGTGCGGCCGGGGATGGCCAGGCGCTCGGTGCGCACGGGCGTCTTGCCGTCGGCCTCGAAGTACTGCAGCTCGAAGGTGGCGGTTTCCACATCATGGATCTTGCCCATGTTGTGGTCCAGGCGCGTCACTTCGAGCCACTGGGCGTCGGGTGTGACCATGCGCCAGCTGGCCAGGTTGTCCAGCGCCGTGCCCCAGAGCACGGCCTTCTTGCCGCCCGCGTTCATGGCGATGTTGCCGCCAATGCACGATGCCTCGGCGCTCGTCGGATCCACCGCAAACACAAAGCCCGCACGCTCGGCCGCATCGGCCACACGCTGGGTGACCACGCCGGCTTCGGTCCACACCGTGCCCACCTCGCGGTCCAGGCCCGGCAGGCGGCGCATCTCCACCTCGGTCATGGCTTCGAGCTTTTCGGTGTTGATGACCACGCTCTTCCACGTCAACGGAATGGCGCCGCCGGTGTAGCCGGTGCCGCCCCCGCGTGGAATGATGGTCAGGCCCAGTTCGATGCAGCCCTTCACCAGGCCAGCCATCTCGACCTCGGTGTCGGGGGTGAGCACGACGAACGGGTATTCGACGCGCCAGTCGGTCGCGTCGGTCACATGGCTCACGCGGGAGAGGCCGTCGAACTTAATGTTGTCCTTGGCCGTGAGGCGGCCCAGGGTTTTCTGGATCTGTCGTCGCAGTTGCGCGGCCTGCTCGAACGTGGCGTTGAATTCGGCCACAGCGCGTCGCGCGGCGACGACCAGCTCACCGACCAGACGGTCGCGCTCGGCATCGTCTGCGGGGGTGCGGCGTTTTTCGATCTCGCCCAGGCGGTGCTGCAGGGCGTCCACCAGCAGCTTGCGGCGCGAGGGGTTGTCCAGCAGGTCGTCCTGCAGGTAGGGGTTGCGCTGCACGACCCAGATATCGCCCAGCACCTCATACAGCATGCGGGCCGAACGGCCCGTGCGGCGCTCTTTGCGCAGCTGGTCCAGCACCTCCCAGGATGAGGACCCCAGCAGCCGGATCACGATCTCCCGGTCGGAAAACGAGGTGTAGTTATAGGGAATTTCACGCAGTCGGGCAGGCTCGGCGGCCTGCGTCTGCAAGGCCGCCAACGCGATCGGTACATTCATGGGGGTCTACCTGGGGTGGGGGCGCGATTTTAAGCCACCGGCCTGCGGCTTGCCGGGCCGGGGCTGTCTGACAGAGCCGGAACCGGCCCCGCAACAGTGTCAGAACAGCACGCGGCTGCGCAGGGTGCCGCTGACCTGGGCCAGCTTGTCAAGCGCCAGGTCGGACGAGGCGGCGTCGATGTCGATGACCACGTAGCCGATCTTCTCGTTGGTCTGCAGGTATTGGGCCGAGATGTTGATCTGGTTGTCCGAGAAGATGCGGTTGATCTCCGACAGCACGCCCGGCACGTTGCGGTGGATGTGCAGCAGACGGTGCTTGCCGGGGTGGGCGGGCAGCGCCACCTCGGGAAAATTGACCGACGAGGTGCTAGTGCCGTTGTCGCTGTATTTCACCAGCTTCTCGGCCACCTCCAGGCCAATGTTGGCCTGCGCCTCCATGGTGGAGCCGCCGATGTGGGGAGTCAGGATCACGTTGTCCAGCCCGCGCAGGGGCGACACAAACTCATCCTTGTTGGTGCGCGGCTCGACCGGGAACACGTCGATGGCGGCGCCCAGCAGCTTCTTGGCCTGGAGCGCTGCAGCCAGCGCTTCAATATCCACCACCGTGCCCCGCGCGGCGTTGATGAGGATGCCGCCCGGCTTCATGGCCGCAATTTCGGCGGCGCCGATCATGCCCTCGGTGGACGGCAGCTCGGGCACGTGCAGGCTCACAATGTCGCTCTGGCCCAGCAGATCGTGCAGGTGCTGCACCTGGCGGGCATTGCCCAGAGGCAGCTTGTTGACCACATCAAAGAAGGCCACGTGCATGCCCATGGCCTCGGCCAGTACCGACAGCTGGGTGCCGATGGAGCCGTAGCCCACGATGCCCAGGGTCTTGCCACGGATCTCATACGCGTTATCGGCGCTCTTGAGCCAGCCGCCCCGGTGGGCCACCGCGTTTTTCTCGGGGATGCCGCGCAGGAGCAGGATGGCTTCGGCCAGGACCAGTTCGGCAACCGAGCGGGTGTTGGAGTACGGCGCGTTGAACACCGCAATGCCGCGCTCGCGCGCAGCGTTCAGGTCCACCTGGTTGGTGCCAATACAAAAGCAGCCCACAGCCACCAGCTTGTGGGCCTGGGCAAACACCTCTTCGGTGAGCTGGGTGCGCGAGCGAATGCCCACAAAGTGCACATCGGCGATCTTGCGCTTCAGTTCCTCGTCCGGCAGCGCACCGGACACCGTCTCGATCTGCGTATAGCCTGCCGCCCGGATCACATCCACTGCGGAGGAGTGGATGCCTTCGAGCAGCAGAAACTTGATCTTGTTCTTGTCGAGCGAATTGGTGGCCATGGCGATGAAGGAGAAGGGATAGGAGAAGGAAACGTCCGGCGCGCGACGGCGCGAACGAACCGAGGGTGCCCACGCATGTGAACAGTCACCAGCATGGTGCATTGCACAAAACCTTGCAAGCCTCGGCAAATGCGCCACACCTTGTCACAAAAAGGTCACAATCGCACCCCTCACGGGTACCCCAAGGGGTTTCCCCGGTTGTTGCAGGGCGCGGGCTCATGCGACAACGACATATCAATGTCACAGAGGCTGCATAGCATCCGGCCCTTGTGCTTTTCGTCATCCTCGGAGGAAATATTCATGAAAACGAAGCTTCTGGCGGTCTGCGCTGCTGTTGCCATGTCGGTCTGCGCACCTGCGCAAGCACAGGCACCCATTGAGATCCAATGGTGGCACTCGATGAGTGCAGCGCTGGGCGACTGGGTCAACGACTTGGCCAAGCAATACAACGCCAGCCAATCCCAGTACAAGGTCGTGCCCACGTACAAGGGCCAGTATGACGAATCGATGACCGGCGCCATTGCCGCCTTCCGCGCTGGCAATGCCCCCCACATCCTGCAGGTGTTCGAAGTGGGCACCGCCACCATGATGGCCAGCAAGGGCGCCATCGTGCCTGCGGCCAAGGTGCTGAACGACGCGGGCTTCAAGTTTGAACCCACCGAGTATGTGTCCGCAGTGGCCGGCTACTACACCGCCCCCAACGGCCAGATGCTGAGCTACCCGCTCAACAGCTCGACCACGATCTTCTATTACAACAAGGACGCCTTCAAGAAGGCTGGTCTGGACGCCGACAAGCCGCCGAAGACCTGGCCCGAAGTGTTTGCCGCCGCCTCCAAGCTCAAGGCCAGCGGCCACAGCTGCCCGTTCACCACCAGCTGGGTGAGCTGGACGCAGCTGGAAAGCTTCTCTCTGTGGCACAACACCCTGTTCGCCTCCAAGAACAACGGCTTTGACGGCAACGACGCGCAACTGCAGATCAACACCCCGCTGCACGTTCGCCACTTCGAGAACCTGGCCAAGGCCTCCAAGGAAGGCAGCTTTGTCTACAAGGGCCGCAACAACACCGCCGATGCGTCCTTCCCCTCTGGTGAATGCGCCATGATCACCGGCTCGTCGGGTCTGTACGCCCGCGTGGCCAAGGAAGCCAAGTTCGCCTACGGCATCTCCACCCTGCCTTACTACCCCGATGTGAAGGGTGCCCCACAGAACACCGCCATCGGCGGCGCCAGCCTGTGGGTGATGGCCGGCAAGAAGCCCGAGGAATACAAGGGCGTGGCCAGCTTCCTGAACTTCCTGAACGACACCAAGGTGCAGGCTGCCAGCCACCAGCGCACGGGCTACCTGCCCGTGACCATGGGCGCCTACAAGCTCACCGAGGCGTCCGGCTTCTATGACAAGAACCCCGGCACCGACGTGGCCGTGACGCAGATGATCCGCAAGGCCACCGACAAGTCGCGTGGCATCCGCCTGGGCAACTTCGTGCAGATCCGCTCGATCATCGACGAGGAAACCGAACAGATCTGGTCGGGCAAGAAGTCGCCCAAGGAAGCCCTGGACACCGCCGTGACACGTGGCAACGAGCAGCTGGCCCGCTTCGCACGCGCCAACAAGTAAGCACGGTCCACCATCTGTCGATGCCACCTGGCCACCCGGCTGGGCGGCATCGAAAGCCCGCCGCCCCGTCAACCAACCTGGTTCACGGGGCGGCGGGGTTTTCTTTTTGAGAGTTTCGTCATGGAAAAACGCGTACTTTTCCGCTCTGCGTGGCTACCCTGGGTGCTTCTGGCTCCCCAACTGGTCATCATCAGCGTGTTCTTCTTCTGGCCCGCGGGCCAGGCCCTGGTGCAGTCGTTCCAGATGCAGGACAGCTTTGGCATGTCCACCGAATGGGTGGGGCTGGACAACTTCAAGGCACTGTTTGAAGACCCGGGCTATCTCGCCTCGTTCAAGACCACGGCCTTCTTCTCGATCCTGGTGGCGGTGGTGGGCATCGGCCTGTCGCTGATCCTCGCGATCTTCGCCGACCGCATCATCAAGGGCGCCATCGTCTACAAGACCGCCCTGCTGCTGCCCTACGCCGTCGCCCCTGCGGTGGCAGGTGTGCTGTGGATGTTCATGTTCTCGCCCTCGCTGGGTGTGGTGGCCTACATGCTGCGCCAGTCGGGCTTTGACTGGAACCACATGCTCAACTCCGACCACGCGATGACGTTGATCGTGATTGCAGCGGTGTGGAAGCAGATCTCCTACAACTTCCTGTTTTTCCTCGCAGGTTTGCAGTCCATCCCCAAGTCGCTGATCGAAGCCGCCGCCATCGACGGTGCGGGCCCCTGGCGCCGGTTCTGGAGCATTCAGTTCCCGCTGCTGTCGCCCACCACGTTCTTCCTGCTGGTGATCAACGTCGTGTACGCGTTCTTCGACACCTTTGCCATCGTGGACTCGACCACCCAGGGCGGTCCCGGGCGCGATACCTCCATCCTGGTCTACAAGGTGTACCACGATGGTTTCAAGGCCATGGACATGGGCGGCTCGGCCGCGCAATCGGTGGTGCTGATGGCCATCGTGGTGGTGCTCACCGTCATTCAGTTCCGCTACGTTGAGAAAAAGGTTCAATACTAAAAATGGTCGAACGCAGCCCCTATCTCACCGCGTTCTCGCACCTCATCATGGTGCTGGGCGTGATCATCGTCGGCTTCCCGCTGTACCTGGCCTTCGTGGCCTCCACCCATACCGCACAGGACATCGTTCAGGTGCCCATGCCCATGGTGCCCGGCAGCAACTTCTGGCAGACCTACCACGACGCGCTGTTTGGCGGCGGCGCGGGTGCGGGCTCCACTGCGCCTGTCGCCCGCATGATGTGGGTGAGTTTTGTCACCGCAATGGTCATCACGGTGGGCAAGATCGCCATCTCGCTGCTGTCGGCGTTTGCTATCGTGTACTTCCGCTTCCCCTTCAAGGGCATCTGCTTCTGGCTGATCTTCATCACGCTGATGCTGCCCGTGGAAGTGCGCATCGGGCCTACCTATCAGGTCGTATCCAACCTGGGCATGCTCAACACCTACGCGGGCCTCACGGTGCCGCTGATCGCCTCGGCCACCGCCACCTTCCTGTTCCGCCAGTTCTTCCTGACGGTGCCCGATGAGCTGGTGGAGGCCGCACGTGTGGACGGCGCCGGTCCGATGCGCTTTTTCAAGGACATCCTGGTGCCGCTGTCGCGCACTTCGGTTGCCGCACTGTTCGTGATCCAGTTCATCTACGGCTGGAACCAGTACCTGTGGCCGCTCTTGGTGACCACGTCCGAAGACATGTACCCGGTGGTCATCGGCATCAAGCGCATGCTGGCCGGTGGCGACGCAGGCAACGAATGGAACATCGTGATGGCCACGGCCCTCCTGGCCATGCTGCCGCCTGCCTTTGTGGTGGTGGTCATGCAACGCTGGTTCGTCAAGGGCCTGGTGGACACCGAAAAATAAGACAAAACTCCTGCAAGCGCTTGTTCAATAAGCCCCTGTAGCTATCAAATTCATTGCACATATGGCATCCCTCTCTCTCCGCAACATCGTCAAGCGCTACGGCGTGGGCCCCAAGGCCAACCAGGTCATCCACGGCGTGAACGCCGAGGTCAAGGACGGCGAGTTCGTCGTCATCGTCGGCCCCTCGGGCTGCGGCAAGTCCACCCTGCTGCGCATGGTGGCGGGCCTGGAAGAAATCTCCGGCGGCGAATTGCGCATTGGCGACCGTGTGGTCAACGACCTGGAACCCGCCCAGCGCGACATCGCGATGGTGTTCCAGAACTACGCGCTGTACCCGCACATGACGAACTTCGAGAACATGGCCTACGGCCTGAAGATCGCCAAGGTACCCAAGGAAGAGATCAAGGCGCGCGTCGACAAGGCCGCCAAGATCCTCGAACTGGGCCACCTGCTGGAGCGCAAGCCGCGCGAGCTGTCGGGCGGCCAGCGCCAGCGCGTGGCCATGGGCCGCGCCATCGTGCGCCAGCCCCAGGTGTTCCTGTTTGACGAGCCGCTGTCCAACCTGGACGCCAAGCTGCGCGCCCAGACCCGCCTCGAAATCCAGAAGCTGCACCGCGAACTGGGCATCACCAGCCTGTTCGTGACACACGACCAAGTCGAGGCCATGACGCTGGCCCAGCGCATGATCGTGATGAACGCGGGCAACATGGAGCAGTTCGGCACGCCCGAAGAGGTCTACCACACGCCCGCCTCCACCTTCGTGGCCAGTTTCATCGGCTCGCCGCCGATGAACCTGCTCAAAAACGCACCAGGCGCCAAACCGGGCACCATTCTGGGCATCCGCCCGGAGCATCTGGATGTGCGCAGCGAGGGTTGGGCCGTTACCGTCGAAACTGTGGAGTTGCTGGGTGCCGAGCGCCTGATCTACGGCCGCATCAACGGCGAACAGATCATCGTGCGGGTAGAAGAAGGCACCCACGCGCCGCAGCCGGATGCGGTGATCCACGTCGTGCCCCGTCCCGACCGCCTGCACGCTTTCGATGCCACCACCGGTAAACGCATCCCCGACTGAGCCCGTGCAGCCGCCTGAAGCCGCCGGCACCGGGCACGGGGTTCTGGCCACCGTGCCGGTGCTGGCCTCGCTACACTTGGCGGAGACCCGGCAGTTCTACGTCGAGCGGCTGGGGTTCACCGCACTGCTGGAGCTGGATAACTACCTGATCCTGCAGCGCGATGGCTGCGAGCTGCACTTCTGGCCCTGCACCGAGCGCCACATTGCAGAAAACACTTCGTGCTACGTACGTGCAGACACCGGGTTGCTGCATGCGGATTTCACGGCACGCGGCCTGCAACTGGCACCTCCCACTGTCCAGCCCTGGGGCATGAAGGAGATGTATGTCATCGACCCCCATGGCAATCTGCTGAAATTTGGTGAACCCGCATGAGCGCACCCTCGTCTACCCTCGCCCCCTGGCCTTACCCCCGCTGGATCGCCCACCGCGGCGCGGGCAAGCTGGCCCCTGAGAACACCTTAGCCGCCTTCCGGCTGGGTGCCCAATACGGCTACCGCATGTTCGAGTGCGACGCCAAGCTCAGCAGCGACGGCGTGCCTTTTCTGATGCACGACGCCACGCTGGAGCGCACGACCAACGGCCACGGCACCGGCGGCGACCGGCCCTGGACCCAGCTTGCCCAGCTGGATGCAGGTGGCTGGCATTCCCGCAGCTACGCGGGCGAGCCCCTTCCCACACTGGAGAACCTGGCGCGCTACTGCATTGCCAACGGGTTTTTCCTGAACATCGAGATCAAGCCCACACCAGGCCAGGAAGAAGTTACCGGCCGCGTGGTGGGCGAATACGCCGCACGGCTGTGGCAAGGGCAGGCCGTGCCGCCCTTGTTCTCGTCGTTCAAGCCCGAGGCGCTGGCGGGCGCCATGGCCACCGCGCCCCACCTGCCCCGCGCGCTGCTCATCGACGCGCTGTGGGACGGATGCTTTGACAAGGCGCAGGCGCTCGGCTGTGTGGCCATCGTGTGCAACCACGCGCTGTGGGACCCGGCCCTGGTGGCGCAAGTCCACGGCATGGGCATGCGCATGCTGAGCTACACGGTGAACGACGACTGGGCGGCGCAGCGCCTCATCGCGCTGGGCACGGACGGCATCATCACCGACCGCGTGGATTTCTTCTCGCCCGCCACGCCATAACGCGCACCTTCCAACCAACACCGCCCCAAGCCAGCGCCACCGTGGACCGGGTTTGCCGGGCCACCGGTGGAGTCCCCCTGCAGGGGGAAGGCGCGCAGCGCCTCAGGGGGTCAATCGAGTTTCGCGCCAGACTTCTTGACGGCGTCGGCCCAGCGGGGCATCTCCGAGGCCAGGAACTTGGCAAAGTCGTCCGCACCCAAAAATGCCGGATCGGCCCCCTGGCTCACCATGCGGTTGCGCACATCGGGCATCTGCAACACCTGGCCAAAGGCGTCACTGAGCTTGTTGACCACGTCCTTGGGCGTGCCTGCAGGGGCCAGAAAGCCATAGAAGCCCACCACCTCAAAGCCCTTGATGCCGCTCTCGATCACCGTGGGCACCTCGGGCAGCGCGGGGTTGCGCTCCTTGCTGGTCACGGCCAGGGCGCGCACCTTGCCTTGCTTGTGGTACGACGCAGCCTGCGGAATGCTCTCGGCCATGAACTGCACCTGCCCGCCCATGAGGTCGGTGAATGCCGGCGCGCTGCCCCGGTAGGGGATGTGCACCATGAACAGGCCCGTGGCGGTCTTGAACATCTCGGGCACCAGGTGGCTGATGCCGCCATTGCCCGCCGAGCCAAAGTTGACCTGACCGGGCCGCGACTTGGCATAGGCCATGAACTCCTGCAGATTCTTGGCGGGCACGCTGGTGTTGACCAGCAAGGCCAGCGGCTGCATGGCCGTGCGCGCCACGGGCACAAAGTCCTTGAGGGTGGCATAGGGCAGGCGGCTGTACAGCGCGGGGTTGATGACCATCACCCCCGTGTTGGCCAGCATGATGGTGTGGCCGTCAGGGGGCGCTTTCATCACCTCCTGCGCGCCCACGGTGCCACCGGCTCCGGCCTTGTAGTCCATCACCACCGGCTGGCCCAGCACGGTCTGCAGCTTGTCGGACAGCAGGCGCGCATGCTGGTCCAGCGGCCCGCCGGCGGGGAAGCCCACCACGATACGGATGGGCTTGGACGGAAACGCCTGCGCATGCACGGCGGCAGCAAAGGCCAGGCCTGCGGCCAGGGTGATGCAGGTACGCAGCAGCTTCATGGGGTTGTCTCCAGCATTGGTTGTGGGTGTACGGGGGTGTTCGCTAGTTCCGTCAGAGCGGGCCATGGCAACCGTCCTGGAAGGTGTAACGAGGCTATCAGACACCAGGGCGCGACAGCCCTCCAGATCACCTCTCGCAAACCCTCAAAACACGTGACGGCTTGCTGAAAGCTTCAAGCCTTCCAGCCCCGCACCAGCACCCACTGGCAAGTGGCGCAGGCCACCACCAGCGCGGCATAGGTGAGCATCTTGCCGTCACGTCCCCACAGCACCAGCCCTGCCGCGAGCACCGCCACCCCCACGGCAAACAGAATCGCCCACCGCAGCCACACAGACATTGCAGAGGCACTGCGCGAGCCCACCAGACGGCCCGAAAGCACCAACACCAGCGCCATGGCGGCAGCGGGTGCGACAAAGTTGAGGAGGTGGTTGACGATGTCCAGCGGACCCATGGAATTGACCCAAATCAAGGCTTGAACAAGCAAGGCCGCCTGTTCGGGCCAACAATTTTATAATTGCGGCTTATGGCAGTCTGGGCCCTCGGCATCAACCACACCACCGCGCCGCTCGATCTGCGCGGCCGGTTTGCGTTTGCGCTCGATCAGATCGCCCCCACGCTGCACGGTTTGCGCCAGTCGTTGGGCAACTCTGGCGGCGCTGCCAGCCGCCACCCCGGGGTGGAAACCGCCATCATCTCCACCTGCAATCGCACCGAAATTTACTGTGCCGGCGACCAGCCCGCAGTGGACCACACGCTGGGCTGGCTGGCCCACAGCGGCGGCGTGAGCCCCGCGCTGCTGCGCTCGCACTCCTACACGCTGGAAGACAGTCTCGTCGCACGCCACGCCTTCCGCGTGGCCAGCGGGCTCGATTCCATGGTGCTGGGCGAGGCCCAGATCCTGGGCCAGATGAAAGACGCGGTGCGCGCCGCCGAGACGGCCGGCGCTTTAGGCACCACGCTCAACCAGCTGTTCCAGCGCAGCTTTGCCGTGGCCAAGGAGGTGCGCACCAGCACCGAGATCGGCGCACACAGCATCAGCATGGCAGCCGCCGCCGTGCGCCTGGCCAGCCAGCTGTTTGAAGACCTCTCCAAGATCCGCGTGCTGTTCGTCGGCGCGGGCGAGATGATCGAGCTGTGCGCCACGCACTTCGCCGCCAAGAACCCGAAGCAGATCGCCATTGCCAACCGCACGCTGGAACGCGGCGAAAAGCTCGCCACCCGCTTTGGCGGCGAGGTAATGCGCCTGGCCGACCTGCCCGAGCGCCTGCACGAGTTCGACGCCGTCATCAGCTGCACCGCCAGCAGCCTGCCCATCATCGGCCTGGGTGCCGTGGAGCGCGCCCTCAAGAAGCGCCGCCACCGCCCCATGTTCATGGTCGATCTTGCCGTGCCGCGCGACATCGAGCCCGAGGTCAAGGCCCTGGGCGACGTGTACCTCTACACCGTGGACGACCTGGCCACCGTGGTGCAAACCGCGCAGGCCAACCGCCAGGCCGCCGTGGCGCAGGCCGAGGCCATCATCGACGCGGGCGTGCAAAGCTTCATGCACTGGATGGAGCTGCGCAGCCCCGCAGCCGCCGAGGGTGGCGTGGTGCCGCTGATCCAGCAGCTCAACGCCCAGACGGACGAATGGCGCGCGCTGGAAATCGCCCGCGCCAAGAAGCTGCTGGCCAAGGGCGAGGACGTGGACGCCGTGCTCGAAGCCCTGTCGCGCGGCCTCACACAGAAAATGCTGCACGGCACCCTGGCCGAGCTGCGCGCGGGCGACGCCGAGATGCGAGCCCAGACGGCCCAGACCGTCTCGCGCCTGTTCCTGCGCTCGCAAAGCAAGACCCCCCACAACAACGGCCTGTAGCGGCGCTCGCCCGCTCCACAGCCGTTCCGATTTGAGCCAAATCGGCCTCAGGCGCATGATTTACATGCGCCACCAGCTACCCAATCTGTAGCAAATCATTTTTCCAGAATTCCATGAAACCCTTTCTCCGAAGCCAGCTGGAGCGCTACGCACAGCGCCTGGGCGAACTCGACTTCCTGCTCTCGCGCGAAGACATCATGAGCGACATGGCGCAGTACCGGCGCATCTCCGTCGAGCATGCCGAGGTCACGCAGGTCGCCGGCCGCTACGCCCGCTACCAGCAGCGCGAGGCCGACCTGGCGGGTGCGCGCGAGATGCTGGCCGACCCCGACATGGCCGAGATGGCGCAGGAAGAAATCACCAGTGCCGAGGCCGAGCTGCTGCAGCTGGAAGACGAGCTGCAGCGCCTGCTTTTACCGAAGGACCCCGACGACGCGCGCAACGCGTTTGTGGAAATCCGTGCGGGCACGGGTGGTGACGAATCCGCCCTGTTCGCAGGCGACCTCACGCGCATGTACACCCGCTACGCCGCCAACGTGGGCTGGAAGGTGGAGGTGGTGAGCGAGAACGCGGCCGAGCTCGGCGGCTACAAGGAAATCGTGCTGCGCATAGAGGGTGACCATGTTTACGGGGCTCTCAAATTCGAATCCGGCGGCCACCGCGTGCAGCGCGTGCCCGCCACCGAAACCCAGGGCCGCATCCACACCAGCGCCTGCACCGTGGCCGTGATGCCCGAGCCCGACGAGCACGAGGCCATCAAGCTCAACCCGGCCGACCTGCGCATCGACACCTTTCGCGCCAGCGGCGCCGGTGGCCAGCACATCAACAAGACCGACTCGGCCGTGCGCGTGGTGCACTTGCCCACCGGCATCGTGGCCGAATGCCAGGACGGCCGCAGCCAGCACAGCAACAAGGCCAAGGCGCTGCAGGTGCTGCAGGCGCGCATCCAGGAGAAGGAGCGCAGCGAGCGCGCCGCCAAGGAGGCCGCGCTGCGCAAGGGCCTGATCGGCAGCGGTGACCGCAGCGACCGCATCCGCACCTACAACTTCCCGCAGGGGCGGCTCACGGACCACCGCATCAACCTCACGCTGTACAAGCTGCTGTACGTGATGGAAGGCGACCTGGGCGACGTGCTGCAGGCCCTGGCCCATGCGCGCGAGGCCGAGCAGCTTGAAGAGCTGGAAATGGGCTCCAACGGTTAAGCACAGCGAAATATGAGTCAAACTGGCTGATAGCGCATGATTCATATGCCTTTGATGCTATCAAAAAGATAGTGAACAACACCACCTCCCCCACCCTTGCCCAGGCCTTGGCGCAAGCCCACACCCTGGGCCTGCAACGCATCGACGCGCAACTGCTGCTGCTGCATGCCGTGGGCCGCCCTGATGCAGGCCGTGCCTGGCTGCTGGCGCACGATACCGATGCACTGGACGAGACCACACACACCCAGTTCATCGCCCTGTGCCAGCGCCGCGTGGCGGGCGAGCCCGTGGCCTACCTCACCGGCCGCAAGGAGTTCTACGGCCTGCCGCTGCAGGTGGACGCGCGCGTGCTGGACCCGCGCCCTGACACCGAAACGCTGGTGGACTGGGCGCTGGAGGTGATCGCCCCGCTGACATCACCGCGCGTGGTGGACCTGGGCACCGGCAGCGGCGCCATTGCGTTGGCACTGCAAAGCCAGCGCGCCGACGCCCAGATGCTGGCGGTGGATGCCAGCGCCGATGCACTGGCCGTGGCGCAGGCCAACGCTGAGCGGCTGGGCCTGCCCGTGCAGTTTCGGCAGGCCAACTGGCTGGTGGGAGTGGAGGGGCCATTCGACGCCATCGTCTCCAACCCGCCCTACATCGCCAGCGCAGACCCACACCTGGCCGCGCTGACCCACGAGCCCCTGCAAGCCCTGGCCAGCGGAGCGGACGGCCTCGAAGACATCCGCGCCATCGTCGCCCAGGCGCCCGCCCACCTGCGGCAGGGCGGCTGGCTGCTGCTGGAGCATGGCTACGACCAGGCAGACGCCGTGCAGGTGCTGCTTGCCGCCCAGGGCTTTGTGCGGGTACAAAGCCGCAATGACCTTGCCGACATCGCACGCTGCACAGGCGGGCAATGGCCGACAGTGAAATAATCCCTCCATCGCGGGCCCTCAGCATCCATTCGCCCGCAGCCTCTTTCAAGGAGTTTTCCCATGAGCGACACCCAACAACGCATCGACGGCCTCGTCAAATCCAGCGACATCCTGCTGTTCATGAAGGGCAGCGCCAGCTTCCCCATGTGTGGCTTCTCCGGCCGCGCCATCCAGATCCTCAAGGCCTGTGGCGTGGACCCGAAGAGCGTGGTCACCGTCAACGTGCTTGAGGACGACGAAATTCGCCAGGGCATCAAGGAATACAGCAACTGGCCCACGATCCCGCAGCTGTATGTGAAGGGCGAGTTCATCGGCGGCTCGGACATCATGATGGAGATGTATGAGTCGGGCGAACTCAAGCAAGTGCTGGGCACCGAGGGCTGATCGAAGCGACCCTTGCCTCACCCGCCATCAGGCCGCCTTCGGGCGGCCTTTTTGTTTGCCCGCAACAGAGGCACCAATCAGGGGCTTTTCCGATGGAGCAGCGGGCATGTTGTGTGCTTGAATGATTGCGTGACGTAACCCTCACAGGAGCATGCAATGACCAGCCATAGCCTTGTTCCCCAGCCACCTGCCCTGCGCCTGCCGGTGGCCCAGATGCGCAATGTGTTCCACCCGGGCGATGTCGAGCGCAAGCTCGCTCGCCTGCAGGAGTCCGGCAACCAGAGGGAATACGAAACCCTGCGCACCGTGTACGAGCGCATGCTGGAGCGCGGCCCGGAGCGTTTTCAGGTCAAGCCCTCGGGCATCCCCGACATGGCCACCCTGTACGAGCAGTTGCCCAACTTCACCGAGGTGCTGGACGACGTGAAGCGCCACGTGGCGCTGGCGCAGGACAGCAGCGATGGCCTGGAGGTCACACCCATGCTGCTGCTGGGACCACCCGGCATCGGCAAGACCCACTTCGCGCGCCACCTGGCCGAGATGCTGGGCACGGGCATGAACCTGCTGCCCATGAGTTCCATGACCGCAGGCTGGCTGCTGTCGGGCTCGTCGGCGCAGTGGAAGGGCGCGCGCCCTGGCAAGGTGTTCGAGGCGCTGGTGGAGGGCGAATATGCCAACCCGGTCATCGTGGTGGACGAGATCGACAAGGCCAGCAGCGATGCGAAGTACGACCCGCTGGGTGCGCTGTACAGCTTGCTGGAGTACGACACCGCCCAGAGCTTTACCGATGAGTTTGCCGAGGTGGCCATCGACGCGAGCCAGGTCATCTGGATTACCACTGCGAACGACACACGCGGCATTCCCGATCCCATCCTGAACCGCATGAACGTGTTCGAGGTGGAGGCGCCCACGCTGGAGCAGGCCCGCACCATTGCGCGCAACCTGTACCAGGGCATCCGCGCGGGGCACGACTGGGGCCGCCTGCTGGACCCGGAGCCGGCGGACGACGTCCTGGACCACCTGGCACAGATGCCCCCGCGCGAAATGCGGCGGGCGCTGATGACAGGTTTCGGCAATGCGCGGCTGGACCGCCGGTCCACGGTGGAGATCACCGACCTGCCGAAGGCCGCCACGGGGCGCAGCCGGATTGGCTTTGTGCAGTAGTAGCGCGATGCAGTCGGCTGCACTGTAGCGCCACCCGCCCCCTGCCACACCATGCAGTGGCACGGGGCGTCAGGTGGCATGCGTCACAAGGCGCGCCAGCGGGCCCGTGTGCAGGGTGCCCAGATACACTTGGTGGCCCGGTGTACCGCTGTACGCCGGTTCCGCCTTCTTCCCATGACCCTGTCCCAAAGCCTCTTCGTGATCGGGCTGCTGATTGCAGCCAGCGCCTTTTTCTCCATGGCCGAGATTTCGCTCGCGGCCGCCCGCCGCCTGCGCCTGCGCCAAATGGCCGATGAAGGCGACGCACGTGCGGACCGGGTGCTGCGCATGCAGGAGCAGCCGGGCGACTACTTCACGGTGGTGCAGGTAGGGCAGAACGCCGTGGCCATCCTGGGCGGTATCGTGGGCGAAGGTGCGCTGAGCCCGCATTTCAGTGAGCTGTTTGCGCTGTGGATGTCGGGGCCCACGGCCGAGCGGGCGGGGTTCCTGGCGTCTTTCCTCATCATCACCTCGCTGTTCATCCTGTTTGCCGATCTGTTCCCCAAACGCCTGGGCATGGCAGAGCCCGAGCGGCTGGTGGTGCGGCTGGCACAGCCCATGGCCTGGTGCATGACGCTGTTGCGGCCGCTGGTGTGGTTCTACAGCCGGGGGGCCGACGCGCTGTTCCGCCTGTTGGGGTTGTCATCGCTGCGCGATGACCGCATCACGTCAGACGATATCCTGGCCATGATGGAGGCAGGCGCGCGTGCCGGGGTGCTGGCGGCGCGCGAGCAGCAGGTCATCACCAACGTGTTTGAGTTGGACACGCGCACGGTGTCCAGCGCCATGTCGCCGCGCGACCGCATTGCATTTTTTCTGCGCGACGAGCCCGACTCGGTCATCCGCCTGCGCATCGCTGCCGAGCCGTTTTCGACCTACCCGGTGTGCGAAGGCGACATCGACCACGTGGTGGGCTATGTGGATGCCAAGGACCTGTTCCAGCGTGTGCTGAACAACCAGCCGATTTCGCTGGCCGACGACAGCCTGGTGCGCAAGGTGCTGATCGTGCCCGACCGGCTGACCCTGTCGGAGGTGCTGGAGCAGTTCCGCCAAGTCCACGAGGACTTTGCCGTGATCGTGAACGAGTACAGCCTGGTGGTCGGTGTGGTCACGCTCAACGATGTCATGAGCACCGTAATGGGTGACCTGGTGGGCCCGGCGGACGAAGAGCAGATCGTGCGACGGGATGAGAACTCCTGGCTCATCGATGGGGTCACCCCCATTGAGGATGTGCTGCACGCCCTGTCGCTGGACGAGCTGCCGCACACCGGCGAGTACGAAACCCTGGCGGGCTTCCTGATGGTGATGCTGCGCCGCGTGCCACGCCGTACTGACAGCGTGAGCTGGGGCGGCTACAAGTTTGAGGTGCTGGACGTGGACAGCTACCGCATCGATCAGGTCATGGTCTCCAGGCTGGGCGGAGCCCCTGGTGCATCGGCCCCGAGCCCGTCAGCACCGACGGGAACCGCTGTGGAGTGACCAAGGCGCGGCCCGTGTCACCGCCGCGCTGATCGCTCTACGCGGCCGGCGACTGTGGCCGATCGGCAAAAAGCCACTTGCGCTGCGCTCCAAAGACCGCATCCGGGTAAGGCGACCGGCCGCGGCTGCCGTTGTAGCGGCCCAGGGCCATGAACAAATCGCCCTGCTCACGATCGATGTAGTGACGCAGGATGACGCAGCCAAAACGCAGGTTGGTCTGCATGTGAAACAGCTTACCCGGGTCGCCGTCGCCAATCACGCGCGTCCAGAAAGGCATGACCTGCATATAGCCCCGCGCTCCGACGCTGGACACCGCAAACTTGCGGAATCCGCTTTCGACCTGGATCAGCCCCAGGACCAGGGACACATCCAGCCCGGCGCGCTTGGATTCGTACCAGACCGTCTGCAGGAAGTCGCGGCGTACTTCCAGGTCCGGTTTGCGCGGCCGCAGTCGATCACTTTGCGTACCCAGCCACCGCAGGTAGTGCAGGCGCGCTTCGGTGGTGAAAAACTCCGGCTCGGGCGGCGCCTGGTTGGCAATGGCAGAGCTGAGTGCGGTGCGCACCGAGTCCATCAGGGGCTCCTCCAGCTGCCCGCCAGCGTGCGCCACCTGCGGAGCGCCCAGCCAGGCGGCGGGCGCTGTCAGCGAAGCCAGCGACACCAGGCAGCCGCGCCGCGACAGCCCCTCAGGGCCGCCCGAGGCCGCGGCCGACGGAGCGATGGAGGAGGCGCCGCTCATGCTCATACTGCCATGCGGCCCTTCACATGGGCCAGGATGTCGGCCACGGCCACCTTGGTGGCGGCGGTGTCACGGCGGTGCTGGTACTCGACAACGCCCTCTTTCAGGCTCTTGTCGCCAATGGTCACGCGGTGTGGCACGCCGATCAGTTCCCAGTCGGCAAACATCGCTCCGGGGCGCTCGCCACGGTCGTCCAAGATCACGTCCACGCCCGCGGCCAGCAGGTCGGCATACAGTTGCTCGGCCGTGGCTTTGACGGCCTCGCTGCGGTCCATGCCCACGGGGCAGACCACCACGGTGAACGGCGCAATCGCGTCCGGCCAGATGATGCCGCGCTCGTCGTGGTTTTGTTCAATGGCGGCAGCGGGCAGGCGCGTCACGCCAATGCCGTAGCAGCCCATCTCGAAGAATGCGGGCTTGCCGTCGTCGCCCAGGAAGGTCGCGTTCATGCCCTTGCTGTACTTGGTGCCCAGGTAGAACACATGGCCCACTTCGATGCCGCGCTCGATCGCCAGCTCGCCCTTGCCGTCGGGGGAGCGGTCGCCCGCCACCACGTTGCGCAGGTCGGCCACCATGTCGGGCTCCGGCAGGTCGCGGCCCCAGTTGACGCCGGTGATGTGAAAGTCCACTTCGTTAGCGCCGCAGATCCAGTTGGCCATCACAGCGACTTCGCGGTCTGCCACGATCTTCAAAGGCTTCTTCAGGCCGATGGGGCCCAGGTAACCCGGCTTGCAGCCAAAGTGGTCCTCAATTTCGCCCAGCGTCGCGAAGCGGAAGCCCGCCAGTCCGGGCACCTTGCCAACCTTGATCTCGTTCATGTCGTGGTCGCCGCGCAGCAGCAGCAGCCACACCTGGGTCTTGACGATCTCACCCGCTTCGTTGGTTTCGTCCGTGGCCAGCACCAGTGACTTGACCGTGGTGTTCAGCGGAACACCCAGCAGTTCTGCCACATCGGCACAGGTGCTCTTGCCTGGGGTGGCTGTTTTGGTCAGCGCCTGGGCGGCTGCGCCGCGTGGTCCGGCGGGGGCCAGCGCCTCCGCCTTTTCCATGTTGGCGGCATAGTCGCTCTGCGGGCAGTACACGATGGCGTCTTCGCCCGTGGCGGCAATCACCTGGAATTCTTCCGACAGGTCCCCCCCGATGGCACCGCTGTCAGCGGCCACGGCACGGTAGGTCAGGCCGAAGCGATCGAAAATCCGCCGGTAGGCTGCGGCCATCACCTGGTAGCTGGCCTTGGCGGCCACTTGGTCGCGGTCAAAGCTGTAGGCATCCTTCATGATGAACTCACGTCCGCGCATGAGGCCAAAACGGGGGCGGCGCTCGTCGCGGAACTTGGTCTGGATCTGGTAGAAGTTCTTCGGCATCTGCTTGTAACTCTTGAGCTCTTGACGGGCGATGTCAGTGATCACTTCTTCGCTGGTCGGCTGCACCACGAAGTCGCGCCCATGGCGGTCCTGGATGCGCAGCAGCTCGGGGCCCATTTTCTCAAAGCGCCCCGTTTCCTGCCAGAGCTCAGCGGGCTGCACCACGGGCATGGTCAGCTCGACAGCACCCGCGCGGTTCATCTCTTCACGCACGATGGCTTCCACCTTGCGGATCACGCGCAGGCCCAGAGGCATGTAGTTATAGATGCCAGCGCCCAGCTTCTTGATCAGCCCGGCCCGCGTCATGAGTTTGTGGCTGACCACTTCGGCGTCCGCCGGAGCTTCCTTTAGGGTGGAAATGAAGAATTGGGAGGCTTTCATCGGGAGTCGATTGCAGGCAGAACGGGGCCGTCCACTTGCTGCGCGCTAGGCGCCGTGCATAATGGACACAGTTTAAAAATTTGGGGTTTGATTATGCTTGACCGGGACGGCTTTCGGCCGAACGTCGGCATCATCCTGCTCAACCAGAAAAACCAGGTGTTTTGGGGCAAGCGCATACGCACCCACAGCTGGCAGTTCCCGCAGGGTGGCATTGACCGGGGCGAGACCCCCGAGCAAGCCATGTTCCGCGAGCTGCATGAAGAGGTGGGATTATTGCCCAACCACGTTCGCGTGGTGGCCCGCACCCGGGACTGGTTGCGCTATGAGGTGCCTGACCGGTACATCCGCCGCGATGCGCGCGGCCACTACAAGGGCCAGAAGCAGATCTGGTACCTGTTGCAATTGATGGGGCACGACTGGGATCTGAACCTGCGTGCGACCAATCACCCGGAGTTTGACGCTTGGCGGTGGAACGACTACTGGGTTCCGCTGGATGTGGTGGTCGAGTTCAAACGCGGTGTTTATGAGATGGCACTCACCGAACTGGCCCGCTATCTGCCGCGACACGAGCAGCGCAACCGCTATTTGCGCAGCGGTTTACGCACCCGCGAGGGTGAACATGCGGGCGTCGCCAACATGTTCCGCACAGGCTCCATGCTGGTCAACCCCGGCATGGAACTCCCCCCAGGCGCCAGTTTTGATCCCGATCCTCAAAACAGCATGCCGGGAGAACTCGACGGCATGCCATCGGTATCAGACACACCGCGCTGACCCTGGCATCGCACCATGAAAAACGCCTGCATCTGCAGGCGTTTTGTTTTGATGGGCGAATGAATCCGCTCAGTCCTGAATCGACAAGGATTGATGCGCGCAGCCAGTCCCTATGCGCCCTGCGCCAACACGAGATTGTCTCGGTGCACCATTTCCGGCTCAGCCATGTAGCCCAGCAGTTTCTCAAACTCCGTCGACGGCTTGCGGCACAGAAGGCGGGCTTCCGCCGCTGCATAGTTGGCCAAGCCGCGTGCAATCTCTGCCCCAGACCCGTCGCGCACGGCAATCACGTCGCCGCGCGAAAAGTCCCCCTCCACTGCCGTCATGCCGATGGGCAGCAGGCTTTTGCCTTCGTCGCGCACCTTGGCAGCAGCCCCAGCGTCCACCACCACAGAGCCACGCAGTTGCAAATGGTCCGCCATCCACTGCTTGCGAGCCTGCTTTTTCTGTGTCTGGGCAACCAGCAAAGTACCCAACGCCTCACCACTCACCAAACGGACCAATACGTCGGATTCGCGTCCCCAGGCAATCACGGTCGATGCGCCAGAGCCTGCAGCGCGCTTGGCCGCCAGAATCTTGGTGATCATGCCGCCCTTGCCAATGCTGGAGCCCGCGCCGCCCGCCATCGCTTCCAGAGCAAGATCACCCGCTTTGGCCTCATGCACAAACTGCGCAGACGGATCACGGCGTGGGTCGGCGGTGTAGAGCCCCTTCTGGTCTGTGAGGATGATCAGGGCGTCCGCTTCCACAAGGTTGGCCACCAGCGCACCCAGCGTGTCGTTGTCGCCAAACTTGATCTCGTCATTGACCACCGTATCGTTTTCGTTGATCACCGGCACAACACCCAAACGCAGCAGCGTGAGCAAGGTGGAGCGCGCATTGAGATAGCGCTCACGGTCCGCCAGATCGGCATGGGTAAGTAGCACCTGCGCGCTGCCCATCCCCTGCTCGCGCAGCTTGGTTTCGTACATCTGCGCCAGCCCCATCTGCCCCACCGCTGCGGCAGCCTGCAGTTCGTGGATTTCCTGGGGTCTTGTGGTCCAGCCCAGACGCTTCATGCCTTCGGCAATGGCACCGCTGGACACCATCACCACCTCGCGTGGGGCACCCCCAACACCGCGCACCAGCGCGGCCAGTTGGCGACTCCACTCACCGATGGCGGTTTCATCCAGTCCACGCCCTTCGTTGGTCACAAGGCTGGAGCCCACCTTCACCACGATGCGGCGGGCATCTCTCAATACGCTGGAAACCATTTTGATGTCTTTGATGCCGATAGCGCTACTGCTTCATGCCTGAGTAGCTATTAAAAATGTAGCAATTCCTATCCTCTGAGCGCCGACGCGTCAGGCTGGCGCATCGCCGGCGAAACGGGGATCCACCTCCACCGGCTCGTTCTCCGTGCGCTGCTCGGACTGCACATGGCGGAAGATGGCGTGAATCAGCGGCTCGCAGCCCTCACGCGTGAGGGCCGAGATCTCAAACACCGGCCCCTTCCATTTGAAGCGCTTCACAAAATCCTTCACGCGCGCCTCACGGTCATCAGCGGGAACCATGTCCAGCTTGTTCAGCACCAGCCAACGCGGCTTGTTGTAAAGCTGCTGGTCGTATTTCTTGAGCTCGTTCACGATGGCCTTGGCCTGCGCCACCGGGTCCACAGCATCGTCAAACGGCGCCAAGTCCACGATGTGCAACAGCAAACGCGTGCGTTGCAGGTGGCGCAGGAACTGGTGGCCCAAGCCAGCGCCCTCAGAAGCTCCCTCGATCAGACCGGGGATATCGGCTACAACAAAGCTCTGCTCAGGCCCCACCCGCACGACGCCCAGGTTGGGGTGCAGCGTGGTGAACGGGTAATCCGCAATCTTCGGTCGCGCATTGGACACGGCCGTGATGAAGGTGGACTTGCCGGCGTTGGGCATGCCCAGCAGCCCCACATCGGCCAGAACCTTCAGCTCCAGCTTCAAATTCTTTTTCTCGCCCGGCCAGCCCGGCGTTTTTTGACGCGGGGCCCGGTTGATCGCGCTCTTGAAACGCATGTTGCCAAAGCCGCCATCACCGCCCTTGGCGATGGTGATGACCTCGCCCGGGGTCAGCAGCTCATACAGAACTTCACCCGTCTCGGCGTCGGTGATGATGGTCCCGACCGGCATCTTGAGTGTGATGTCCGTACCCGCTGCGCCGAACATATCGGAGCCCATGCCATGCTCACCGCGTTTGGCCTCGTGACGGCGCGAGTAGCGATAGTCCACCAGGGTATTCAGGTTGGGATCGGCCACAGCAAACACATGCCCCCCGCGCCCACCGTCACCACCATTGGGACCGCCGAACTCCTTGTATTTTTCGTGCCGGAACGACACGCAGCCATTGCCACCATCACCTGCGGCAATGTCAATAAAGGCTTCGTCGACGAACTTCATGGGGTATCCAGTTTACAAAAGAGGCCGTACTGTCGGCTGCTGGCCAATTGTGGCGGAACAGCAGGGGCCATTCCAGGCACCACAGGCCAAAGGCGCACCAGCGACGCGTGCAGACCAAACAACAAAGCCCCGGCAAAGCGGGGCTTCGATGGTTGCCGGAGGAGCAATCCTCAGGCGGGAGTCACATTGACCGTGGACTTGGACAATGCACCCTTGGTACCGAACGACACGTGGCCGTCCACCAGGGCAAACAAGGTGTGATCCTTGCCAACGCCGACATTGGTGCCGGGGTGGAAACGTGTGCCACGCTGGCGCACGATGATCGAACCAGCGCTGATCAGTTCACCACCGAAGGCCTTGACACCCAGCATTTTTGGCTTGGAGTCACGCCCGTTTCGCGTAGAGCCGCCGCCTTTTTTCTGTGCCATGACTAGCTCCTTCGATTAAGCAGCAATCGCACCGATTTGCAGCTCAGTGAACTGCTGGCGATGGCCTTGGCGTTTTTGATAGTGCTTGCGACGGCGCATCTTGAAGATGTGCACTTTGTCGTGCTTGCCGTGGGCCACGACGGTGGCTTTCACGGTTGCGCCGGACACCAGGGGCGTACCAACCTTCAGTTCAGCGCCGTTGCCGACAGCCAGAACCTGGTCGATCACAATTTCCTGGCCTACGTCCGCAGCAATCTGTTCTACTTTAATTTTTTCGCCGGAAGCAACGCGATACTGCTTGCCGCCGGTTTTTATGACCGCGTACATGTTGACCTCTTGATATGAGTTCTACAGACGAATTTCTGCAGCGCCTGCGAGTATAGCGCATCAGGCATCACCTCGCCAGCCCCACGCGCATCAGTCAATTCGGCGTGACCAACACGCCACCGCACTCGTCAGGCATGTAGCGGGCCTTCTTATAATTCGGGCACTTTCTGTGACCACCATCTTGACTGACCATACCGCCCCTGCAGCTTCCCCCCTCACGCTCGTTGCACAAGACATGCACGAGGTCGACAAGGTCATCGGTCAGCGCCTGACATCGAGCGTCCCCTTGGTGGCCCAGATCTCGCAATACATCATTGCAGCTGGCGGCAAGCGGCTGCGCCCCGCTCTGCTGCTGATGGTGTGCGGAGCCTTGGGCTACCGTGGCACACATCGGCACAGCCTGGCGGCAGTGGTCGAGCTGATTCACACCGCAACACTGCTGCATGACGATGTGGTGGATGCATCCACCCTGCGCCGTGGCCGCCCCACAGCCAACGAAACCTTTGGCAACCCTGCCAGCGTTCTCGTGGGCGACTTTCTGCACACTCGGTCATTCCAGATGATGGTCGAGGCTGGAAGCATGCGCATCATGGAAATCCTCTCCGAGGCCACGAACGTGATTGCAGAAGGCGAAGTGCTCCAGCTGATGAACATGCACGACGCCTCACTGGATGAAGCGGGCTATCTGCGTGTTATCCGCTCCAAAACAGCCAAACTTTTTGAAGCCAGCGCCCGCCTCGGCGCCATACTGGCCAACAGCTCCCCTGATGTGGAAGAGGCATGTGCAACTTATGGACAGGCACTGGGTACCGCATTCCAGATCATTGACGATGTGCTGGACTACGACGGCGACACCGCAGAGATGGGCAAAAATCTGGGTGACGACTTGAGAGAAGGCAAATCCACCCTCCCCCTGATCGCCGCCATGGAACGAGGCACCCCCAGCCAGGCGGAAATCGTTCGCCAAGCCATCGAACAAGGCTCGACCGAACGATTAGAAGAAGTCGTGAGCATCGTCCGCTCGACAGGCGCCCTAGACGTTACCCGCGCTGCAGCATTCGCCGAGGCGCACCGCGCCATGGCTGCCGCCCGACTATTACCCGCAAATGCCTACTCGGAGGGTTTGCTAGAATTGGCAGCCCAATTGCTGGGGCGGCGAAATTGAAAGAGGCACTAGATCACTCGCGAGTGCTTTTACAAGCTGCGGGGTGTAGCTTAGCCTGGTAGAGCGCTACGTTCGGGACGTAGAGGCCGGAGGTTCGAATCCTCTCACCCCGACCATATATCGCAGTATGGTCACCTACCAAAATCCCACCTGTTTGTGGCGCCGTTGCCAATATGCGCCGCTGTACAGCCCATGGTTGATCGGTGATGATAGGATGGTTTCTTTTCCACACCTAACACATTTCCGGTTACATGGCCGCTGTTGATACTGCCCTCAAAGAAGCCTCTGCAGTAGCCCTGCCCGGGCTCGGCCGCGCCCTGATGTCTGCGGGCAAGCTGACCCAAAAGTCAGCAGAAGACATTTACAAAAAATCACAAATAAGCCGTACTAGTTTCATTGCCGAGCTGACGGGCTCTGGAGCTGTTTCTGCAGCGGATCTGGCGCACACGGTATCTGCGGTTTTTGGTGCACCCCTGCTCGACTTGGACGCCATTGATCCTTTGCGCTTGCCGAAGGAGCTTCTGGATAACAAGATATGTCAAGCATATCGCGTGGTGGTCCTGAGCAAGCGTAACAACCGGCTGATCGTCGCAACGGCTGATCCGACTGACCAAGAAGCTGCAGAGAAAATTAAATTCACCACCCAAATGGGTGTGGATTGGATTATTGCGGAATATGACAAACTCAGCCGGCTCGTAGAAGCCACCACCAAATCCGCAAGCGAATCCATGGATACGCTAATCAGCGGAGGAGGTGACTTCGCTTTCGATGACGTCTCCATTGAAGATGCGCCTGAAGAAGCGGATACAGGAACAACGGAAGTTGAAGATGCGCCGATCGTCAAGTTCCTGCACAAAATGCTGCTCGACGCCTTCAATATGCGCGCCTCCGATTTGCATTTTGAGCCTTACGAACACCAATACCGAGTCCGTTTCCGCATTGACGGAGAACTCCGCGAAATAGCCTCTCCACCGATCGCGATCAAGGACAAGCTCGCGTCCCGCATCAAGGTGATTTCACGCCTAGATATTTCCGAGAAGCGTGTGCCTCAGGACGGTCGCATGAAGCTCAAGGTGGGGCCGGATCGCGTGATCGATTTTCGGGTAAGCACTTTGCCCACCCTGTTTGGCGAGAAAATCGTGATCCGTATTTTGGATCCGAGTAGCGCCAAGCTTGGGATCGATGCACTTGGCTATGAACCCGTGGAGAAGGAACGATTGCTCCAGGCGATTGGTCGTCCTTACGGAATGATTCTGGTCACAGGCCCTACGGGCTCTGGCAAGACGGTATCTTTATACACCTGTCTGAATCTGCTGAACAAGCCGGGGGTCAATATCGCAACCGCCGAAGACCCTTCTGAAATCAATTTGCCTGGCGTCAATCAGGTGAACGTGAACGAAAAAGCCGGTATGACCTTTGCTGTGGCACTGAAGTCGTTTCTGCGCCAGGATCCCGACATCATCATGGTGGGTGAAATCCGGGATCTGGAAACTGCAGATATTTCCATCAAGGCGGCGCAGACAGGTCACCTTGTGCTTTCCACGCTGCACACGAACGACGCGCCCACGACGCTCACGCGGATGCGCAACATGGGTATAGCGCCGTTCAACATCGCTTCCAGCGTGATTTTGATCACTGCGCAACGTTTGGCGCGTCGATTGTGCCCCGTATGCAAGGTTCCCGCAGATATACCCCATGAGACTTTGGTGGAGGCGGGATACGAGGAACATGACATTGACGGCTCCTGGGTGACCTATCGTCCCGTAGGATGCTCGGCCTGCAATAACGGCTACAAGGGCCGACTCGGCATCTATCAAGTAATGCCTATTTCCGAGGAGATCCAGCGCATCATTTTGCGCGACGGGAGTGCACTGGAGATTGCAGAGCAGGCACGCGCCGAGGGTGTTCGTTCGCTGCGCGAATCCGGGCTCTACAAAGCCAAATTGGGCCTGACTTCCCTTGAGGAAGTTCTGGCCGTCACCAACGAATAGCATCCACGGACGAGGGCACCATGGCGACCGCAGCATCAACCAAAGATATCAAGGATTTTGTCTTCGAGTGGGAGGGCAAGGACCGCAACGGAAAGATCGTTCGTGGCGAAATCCGCGCGGTCGGAGAAAACCAAGTGCAGGCGACTTTGCGTCGCCAAGGGGTTTTCCCCACCAAAATCAAGAAGCGCCGCATGCGTTCGGGCAAAAAAATCAAGCCCAAGGACATTGCGCTGTTTACCCGCCAGCTGGCAACCATGATGAAGGCTGGCGTACCTCTGCTGCAGTCCTTCGACATTGTGGGTCGAGGCAATACCAATGCCAGCGTCACCAAGCTGCTCAATGACATCCGGTCCGATATCGAGACAGGGACATCACTCAACGGGGCTTTCAGAAAGTACCCGATGTACTTTGACAGTCTCTACTGCAACTTGGTAGAGGCGGGCGAGGCTGCGGGTATTTTGGAAGCCCTGCTGGATCGGCTGGCTACGTACATGGAGAAAACCGAGGCGATCAAATCGAAGATCAAGTCGGCACTCATGTACCCCATTTCCGTGGTGATTGTGGCTTTCGTGGTGGTGACCGTCATCATGATTTTCGTCATTCCAGCGTTTAAAGAGGTCTTCACTTCGTTTGGAGCCGACCTCCCCGCCGCCACCTTGTTTGTGATGGCGATCAGCGAGGTATTTGTCAAATGGTGGTGGCTGATTTTCGGTGTCATCGGAGGGGGCTTCTACTTTTTCATGCAGGCATGGCGCCGCAGTGAAAAGGTACAGATGTTCATGGATCGACTTCTATTGCGGCTTCCTGTGTTTGGTGCCTTGATCGATAAGTCCTGCGTTGCGCGCTGGACTAGGACGTTGTCCACCATGTTCGCCGCGGGCGTGCCGCTGGTGGAGGCGCTTGACTCGGTGGGTGGGGCCGCTGGTAACTCGGTGTACTCTTTGGCCACAGATAAGATCCAGCAGGAGGTTTCCACGGGTACCAGCCTCACCGCCGCAATGGGCAACGCTAACGTTTTCCCCTCCATGGTGCTTCAGATGTGCGCGATTGGCGAAGAATCCGGCTCTATCGACCACATGCTTGGCAAGGCTGCCGACTTCTATGAAGCTGAGGTGGATGACATGGTGGCTGGCCTGTCCAGCCTGATGGAGCCCATCATCATCGTGTTTCTGGGTACGCTCATCGGCGGTATCGTGGTATCGATGTACCTTCCCATCTTCAAGCTCGGTCAGGTCGTGTAATGGCGCTGGAAGCATGGTTGGATGCCGCTATCGGCGGCGTGATTGGTTTGCTTTTCGGCAGTTTTCTGAATGTGGTGATTTACCGCCTTCCCAAAATGATGGAGAGGCAATGGGCGGCAGAGCTGGCGCAAGTCGAGGCATCCAACCAGGGCAAAGAGCTACCCGAGGACACGCAGCCCACCTTCAACCTCATGACACCTCGGTCCCGCTGCCCGGCTTGCGGGCATGTGGTGCGGTGGCATGAAAACATTCCTGTCTTAAGTTATCTGTTGTTGCGCGGACGTTGCTCGTCCTGCAAAACACGCATCAGCCCCCGCTACCCGATGGTCGAACTGGCAACGGGAGCGCTGTTCTTTTTTTGTATCCACCGCTGGGGCGCGACGCCTGCGGGGTTGGCATGGTGCGGCTTTTCGGCGGCCCTGATTGCTCTGGCGTTCATTGACTGGGACACCACGCTTTTGCCCGATGACATCACCTTGCCTTTGCTCTGGGCAGGGTTGCTGGCGTCCGCCCTGCAATGGACGAACGTACCGTTGTTTGCTTCCGTCATGGGCGCTGCGGCAGGATACCTGTCGCTCTGGCTGGTCTACTGGGGCTTCAAGTTGGCGACAGGCAAAGAAGGCATGGGCTACGGCGACTTCAAGCTGTTTGCAGCATTGGGCGCATGGTTTGGCTGGCAGGCGCTGGTGCCGATCATTTTGATGTCTTCAGTGATTGGCGCCATCATTGGGATTGCAATGAAAGTTTTCAGCAGCTTGCGTGAGGGTGGCTACATTCCGTTCGGCCCCTTCTTAGTGGGTGCAGGGCTCACCGCGATGGTGTTCGGCCCCAACGCCATTTTGGGTACAGTGCTCGGTCTTCTGGGGCTCTGACGAACTCTCATGGCAACCCACCGACAGCCCTTGCGCCTGGGTCTGACCGGCGGCATCGGTAGCGGCAAGAGCACCGTAGGCCAGATGATGGCGTCCTTGGGTGCAAGCCTCATCGACGCCGACCAGATCTCCAGGGAGGTGACTGGGCCGGGCGGTGTGGCCATGCCTGCCATTCAAACTACCTTTGGTGAAGCATATGTTGATGCATCGGGTGCGCTGGATCGTGCGCGCATGCGGCAACTGGCCTTCAGCCAACCGCAGGCGCGCAGCCAGCTGGAGGCCATCGTGCACCCCTTGGTGGCCTTGCAAAGCCAACAACGGATTCAACAGGCCATACAGTCTGGCTGCCGATGGATCGTGCACGACATCCCGCTGCTGACGGAGTCCGGGCGGTGGGCTCGCCAACTCGACGCCGTGGTCGTGGTGGACTGCACAGAGCAGACCCAGATCGCGCGAGTCATGCAGCGCAGCGGTCTGTCTGCCGAAGCCGTGCAAGGCATCATTGCCTCACAAGCTACGCGCCCAGCGCGCAGGGCGGTGGCCGATGTGGTGATTGCCAACGAAGCACATTGCTCACTGGAGCAGTTACAGGCTGAGGTGGGGCAAGTGGCCACACTGTTCGGGCTATGATGCGTACGAAACCGTTTGTGCTTTCACCCCATGCCGTGCGCCACCGGCGTCAGAATACTCCCTGAGCCTCCAGGAACCCGCCAGCGTGATCCTTTACGAATACCCCTTTAACGAGCGTCTCAGAACCTATCTGCGGCTGGAGCAGCTGTTCCGCCGCTTGGGGGAATTGATCCCCCGGCCTCACGCGCTGGACCACCATTTCGCCTTGGTGACGATTTTCGAGATCATGGATGTGGCCGCCCGGGCCGATCTGAAGTCGGATGTGCTCAAGGACATCGAAAAGCACAAGCACCAGCTCGACACGTACCGAGGCAATCCCTCCATTTCTGAAGCCGCACTGGACGCGGTGATCAGCCAGTTGGACCGGTGCTTCGTGGCACTCAACACCCAAAGCGGCAAGTCGGGCCATGCGCTGACGGAAAACGACTGGCTGATGAGCATCCGCAGCCGCATCGGCATTCCGGGTGGGACCTGTGGCTTTGACCTGCCAGCCTATTACGCGTGGCAACACCACCCCCCGGCGGTGCGTCAGCAGGCCCTGGAGGAATGGGCCTCCACGTTGGCGCCCCTCGCCGAGTCGATCTATGTGCTGCTCAAGCTGCTGCGCGATTCAGGCGTGCCCCAAAAGGTCGCGGCAGAACGCGGACAGTTTCAGCAGAACCTGCCCCAGGGCCGCACCTTCCAGCTGCTGCGGCTTCGCATCGACCCAGCGCTGAACCTGATCCCGGAAATCAGTGGCAACCGTCTGATTGTCTCGGTGCGGCTCATGCGGCTGGAAGGCGATGGACGCCTGCACGCCTGCAACGAAGATGCGGCGTTTGAACTGACCCTGTGCGCGTAGGCCTTAGCCAGCCCAAGCCCAGAGACTGAATCGCGCCAAAGCCCGCTAAAGATCGGGCGGGCCGACTTGAGCAAGAGGATCACCCCAGGATGCCCCACTCCCCAGCCCCTTCCTCGCAGGCACGCATCGTCACCTGCCCCAGCTGCGGCGGAGATAGCGTGTATAGCGCCGCGAATGTATACCGTCCGTTTTGCAGCGAGCGCTGCAAGCAGATAGACCTTGGCGCATGGGCCAGCGAAAGCTTTCGCATGCCCACCGAAGCGCCGCCAGACGACGCCCCCCATGGCGACCCGCGCCAGCAGCATTGACCAAGGTCATAGGCGCCATTCAAGAGCCATTTCGCCAAAAACCAGCGGTAGCGTTAGTGCTGCATGCCTGAGAAGCTACCAATTCAATAGCAAATCAGTCCCACACAGGAGGGAATCTCATCCCACCGCAGACTGCAGACCCCGCTCCTCAGCCAGCCATTGCAACACCGGATAGGCACCGGGCAGCACCGGGGACACCGTGATCGGCATTTGCTGCCAGGCCATGGCCTGGCCTTCACGCATCTCGAATTCGCCAGTCCACTCCCAGACCTTGCACCAGTGCAGCCGCACCAGTGCGTGGGGGTAATCGTGTTCGGTCACTTTCCAGACGCTGGCCGGGCCGATGGTCACGCCCAGCTCCTCGATCAGTTCGCGGCGCAGCGCCTGCTCCACGGTCTCGCCCGCCTCCAGCTTGCCACCCGGAAACTCCCAGTACCCCGCGTAGGGCTTGCCCGGCGGGCGGGTGGATAGCAGCATCGCGCCGTCTGCGCGCAGCAGGACGCCCACGGCCACTTCGGTGTGTTTGCGTTCGGCAGTGGCCGGGACGCTGTCTGGAGCGAGATGTTCAGCCGCCATGTCGCCCCGCATAGTCACGCGCAAACTGGTACGCCACACGGCCGCTGCGCGAGCCACGCTCCAGCGCCCAGACCAGGGCCTCAGGCCGCGCCTCCTCAATGGCCTGTGCGGGCACACCGAACGACGACAACCACTGCGCCACGATGGTCAGATACTCCTGCTGGCTGAACGGGTAGAAGCTGACCCACAGGCCAAAACGCTCCGACAGCGAAATCTTCTCCTCCACCACCTCGCCCGGGTGCACCTCGCCGTCTTCGGTGTGGGTGTACGTGAGGTTGTCGGCCATGTACTCCGGCAGCAGGTGGCGCCGGTTGCTGGTGGCGTAGATCAGCACGTTCGGCGTGGCGGCCGCCACCGAGCCGTCCAGGATCGACTTGAGCGCCTTGTAGCCTGGCTCACCGTCCTCAAAACTCAGGTCATCGCAGAAGACGATGAATTTCTCGGGCCGGTCAGACACTACGTCCACGATGTCCGGCAGATCGGTCAGGTCGGCCTTGTCCACCTCTATCAGGCGCAGGCCTTCGGCTGCGTAAGCGTTCAAGCAGGCCTTGATCAGCGACGACTTGCCGGTACCACGCGCGCCAGTCAGCAGCACGTTGTTGGCGGGCTTGCCCTGCACAAACTGCTGCGTATTGCGCTCGATCTTTTCTTTTTGCGGATCGATTTCCTTGAGGTCTGCCAGCCGCATCGCTCCCACGTGGCGCACGGGTTCCAGCGTGCCATGCCCACTGCTGCGCTTGCGGTAGCGCCAGGCAATGGATGCGGACCAGTCAGGCGCGCCCAGCGGCTGGGGCAGCACCGACTCGATGCGGGCGATGAGCTGCTCGGCACGCTCGACCAAGCGTTCAAATTTTTCGTTCATTGTGGCGACATGCGCAAGTGGAATATGCCTCAACAGCTATCACAAAGATAGCAAAACCCAACTCACGAGCGGTAGTCGGCGTTGATGGTCACGTACTCGTGGCTGAAGTCGCAGGTCCACACCGTGTCCGCTGCGGTACCGCGCCCGAGTAGCACCCTCACGGTGATCTCGCTCTGCTTCATCACCCGCTGGCCGTCTTCTTCGCGATAGGCAGGATTGCGCCCCCCTTGCAGCGCCACATGCACATCGTCCAGGTACAGGTCGATGCCGGTCTGGTCCAGGTCGTCAATGCCAGCGTAGCCCACGGCCGCCAGGATGCGGCCCAGGTTGGGGTCGCTGGCAAAAAAGGCCGTCTTGACCAACGGCGAATGGGCAATGGCATAGGCCACCTTGCGGCACTCGTCGCCAGTCTTGCCGCCTTCGACCCGCACTGTGATGAACTTGGTCGCCCCCTCGCCGTCCCGCACGATCGCCTGCGCCAGCTTTTGTGACACCGAGAGCATTGCAGCCTTGAGGGCCTGGCCGTCCGCGCTGTCGAGCGAGGTCACGGGCGCATGTGCTGCCTTGTTGGTGGCAACGACCACGAAGGAATCGTTGGTCGATGTGTCGCCGTCAATGGTGACGCGATTGAAAGAGCCGTCAGCCAGATCACGCGCCAGTTGCTGCATGACGGCGGGCGCCACGCAAGCGTCCGTGGCCAGGAAGCCCAGCATGGTGGCCATGTTGGGGCGGATCATGCCCGCGCCCTTGCTGATGCCCGTGATGGACACCGTGGCGCCACCGATCTGCACCTGCTCAGAGAACGCCTTGGGCAGTGTGTCGGTGGTCATGATGCCCTCGGCGGCACGGGCCCAGTGGCTGGGCTGCGCATCGGCGATGGCGGCGGGCAGTCCCGCTTCGATGCGGTCGTTGGGCAGCGGCTCCATGATCACGCCGGTCGAGAACGGCAGGATCTGCTCGGGCGCCACGCTCAGCTGACGAGCGAGCGCAATGCAGGTGGCGCGCGCACGCGCCAGGCCGTCAGCCCCCGTACCTGCATTGGCGTTGCCCGTGTTGATGACCATGGCGCGGATGGGCTGGCCGCTGCTCAAATGCTCGCGGCTGATCTGCACCGGCGCTGCGCAAAAGCGGTTCTGCGTGAACACGCCAGCCACGCTGGCGCCCTCGTCCAGCAGGAACACGGTGAGGTCCTTGCGGTGGGCCTTGCGGACACCAGCTTCGGCAACACCGATGCGCACACCGGCGATGGGGTGCAGATCGGCAGCAACGGGGGCGACTAGATTGACGGGCATGAAGGTCTTTCTCAAAAAACTGCGGCCGATTATCCGGAAAACCGTGGCGCGCCAATGAAAACACGGGCCGAAGCCCGTGTTGTCTGGATCAGGAAATCAAGCCAGCTTGCCGTGGCACTGCTTGTATTTCTTGCCGCTGCCACAGGGACAGGGGTCGTTGCGGCCCACACGCATACCTTCGGGCAGCGCTTGCTGGGCCACGGTCTGTGCATCCACCGTGGTCTCCACCTCGCCGGTTTCGGTGGGTGCGGTATAGGTCACGTTGGCAATGCTCTCGGCGCGCTGCTCCATGTCTTGCGCGGCCTGGTCGAGCTGCGCCTGCGACTGCACCTGCACGGTCATGAGGATCTTGGTGACCTCGTTCTTGACTTGGTCGATGAGCTGGCGGAAGAGTTCGAAAGCCTCGCGCTTGTACTCCTGCTTGGGCTGCTTTTGCGCATATCCGCGCAGGTGGATGCCCTGGCGCAGGTAATCGAGTGCGCTCAGGTGATCGCGCCAATTGGAGTCAAAGTTCTGCAGCAGCACCACACGCTCAAACTGCGTGAAGTTCTCGCGGCCCACCTGCTCGACCTTGGCATTGAAGGCAGCGTGCGCGGCCTGCAAGACCTTGTCCAGGATCTCGTCGTCGGTGATTGCATTGGCGCCCTGCACTTCCTGCTGCAGCGCGATCGGCACCTGCCATTCTTCTGCGAGCGCCTTTTCCAGCGCGGCCAGATCCCACTGCTCTTCCACCGATTCGGCAGGCACGTACTGGCGCACCAGATCGGTCATGCAGTCTTCGCGCATGGCCGCAATCACATCCGACAGGTCAGACGCGTCCAGGATGTCGTTGCGCTGCTGGTAGATCACCTTGCGCTGATCGTTGGCCACATCGTCGTACTCCAGCAACTGCTTGCGGATGTCGAAGTTGCGGGCCTCCACCTTGCGCTGGGCCGACTCGATGCTGCGCGTCACGATGCCCGCTTCAATGGCTTCGCCATCGGGCATCTTCAGGCGGTCCATGATCGCCTTCACGCGGTCGCCCGCGAAAATGCGCATGAGCGAATCGTCCAGGCTCAGATAGAAACGCGACGAACCTGGGTCGCCCTGGCGGCCTGAACGGCCACGCAGCTGGTTGTCGATGCGGCGCGACTCATGGCGCTCGGTGGCGATGATGCGCAGGCCGCCCAGCGCCTTGACCTTCTCGTGGTCCACCTTCCACTGCTCACGCAGCGCGGCCACCTTGGCGGCACGGTCGGAGTCGGACAGGGATTCGTCGGCTTCGATGGCCGCCACATCCTTCTCGATATTGCCGCCCAGCACGATGTCGGTACCACGGCCGGCCATGTTGGTAGCGATGGTGATCATGCCCTCGCGACCGGCCTGGGCCACGATGTCGGCCTCACGGGCGTGCTGCTTGGCATTGAGCACCTGGTGGGGCAGGCCTTCCTTGTTCAGCAGCTGGTCGATGATCTCGGAGTTCTCGATCGACGTCGTGCCCACCAGCACGGGCTGGCCGCGCTCATGGCATTCGCGAATGTCCTTGATGGCGGCTTCGTACTTCTCGCGCGTGGTCTTGTAGACGCGGTCCAGCTGGTCGTCGCGCTTGCTGGGCCGGTTGGGTGGGATGACCGTGGTTTCCAGGCCATAGATTTCCTGGAACTCGTAGGCTTCGGTATCGGCCGTACCGGTCATGCCGGCGAGCTTGTTGTACAGGCGGAAATAGTTCTGGAACGTGATGGAGGCCAGTGTCTGGTTCTCGGCCTGGATGTTCACGCCTTCCTTGGCTTCCACGGCCTGGTGCAGACCTTCACTCCAGCGGCGGCCCGACATCAGGCGGCCGGTGAACTCGTCCACGATCACGATCTCGCCGTTTTGCACCACGTAGTGCTGATCGCGGTGGTACAAGTGATTGGCCCGCAGCGCTGCATACAGGTGGTGCATCAGCGTGATGTTGGCCGGGTCGTACACCGAGGCGCCTTCGGCGATCAGGCCGTGGGACGCCAGAATGCGTTCGGCAGTTTCGTGGCCCTGCTCGGTCAGAAACACCTGGTGGGTTTTTTCGTCCAGCGTGAAGTCGCCGGGCTTGGTCACGCCCTCGCCTGTGCGGGGGTCCGCCTCGCCTTCCTGACGCACCAGCAGGGGCACCACCTTGTTCATGGCGATGTACATCGCTGTGTGGTCTTCGGCCTGGCCACTGATGATGAGCGGCGTGCGGGCTTCGTCGATCAGGATCGAGTCCACCTCGTCCACGATGGCGAAGTTCAGGCCCTGCTGCACGCGGTCCTGCGCTTCATAGACCATGTTGTCGCGCAGGTAGTCAAAGCCGTATTCGTTGTTGGTGCCGTAGGTGATGTCGGCACGGTACGCAGCCTGCTTTTCTTCACGGGGCATGTTGGGCAGGTTGATACCCACCGTGAGGCCCAGGAAGTTGTACAGGCGCCCCATCCACTGCGCATCGCGGTTGGCGAGGTAGTCATTCACCGTCACCACGTGCACGCCCTTGCCAGAAAGGGCATTGAGGTACACCGGCAGCGTGGCCGTCAGGGTCTTGCCCTCGCCAGTGCGCATTTCGGCGATCTTGCCGAAATGCAGCGCCATGCCACCGAGCAGCTGCACATCAAAGTGCCGCATCTTCATGATGCGCTTGGACCCCTCGCGCACCACGGCGAAGGCTTCGGGGAGGATGCTGTCCAACGACTCGCCCTTGGCCACACGGTCCTTGAACTCCTGCGTCTTGGCCCGGAGCTGCTCGTCCGACAGCTTCTCGTAATCGGGCTCCATCGCATTGATGCGGGTCACCGTCTTGCGGTACTGCTTGAGGAGCCGGTCATTGCGGCTGCCGAATATTTTGGTGAGGAAGTTGGTGGCCATGCGAACAGGACCGCCTGCCCCGCTGCAATCAGCGCGCCAAGCGACCGAAATCCCTAAGATGAATTGAGTTCAGATGGGTCCTGCGACCGATATTGCAAGCATTGCAACTGCGGGCAGAGAACGCCGGACCCGCGATTTTACCTGCCCGGTGCCGGCGCGGCCGACTGTCCTGCCAACGTGGAGGGCTGAATGGCGGCTACCTGTGCGCCAGTGGCCGTACCGCCCGCATTCAGGAACTTCTGTGGGTCCTGGAAAACCCCCTGCACCAGCACCTCAAAGTGCAGATGCGGCCCCGTCGAGCGGCCGGTGGTACCGATCTCCGCAATCTTTTGCCCGCGGCGCACGATGTCGCCCTGCTTGATCAAGACGCGCGAGGCATGGGCATAGCGCGTCACCAGCTGGTTGCCATGGTCTACCTCGATCATGTTGCCGTAGGCGGGGTGGTACTCTTGGGTAACAACCACGCCTCCGGCGGCCGCCAGGATGGGTGTACCGGTGTCGGCCTGGAAGTCCAGCCCGGTGTGCAAGGCCGACTGCCCCGTAATGGGATCGACCCGCCAGCCAAAACCCGACCCTGCGACACGCCCCGTGACGGGCGCATGGGTTGGAATCATCTTCTTGCGGATGTGCTGGTCAAACAGACGAGACTCCAGCACCGTCATCAGGTCCACGCGCTGGTTGGTCAGGCGCTCCAGATCATCCAGGGTGGTTTGCAGCTCTTCCATGGACAAGTTGCGCGCGCTCACGAGGGCGCCGCCGCGGGCATCCGCTTTCTGAATGTCAGCAGGTGCCATGCCCGCAAGGCCCAGCACACGATCCCCCAGGGACTCCAGCTGCACCATGCGCGCTTGCATTTCACCCACACGCCGGGCCATGGCATCGAGATTGGCGCGCATGAATCGGTCACGCTCTGCGAACTCATCCTTGACCACAAGGCGCACCAGCGAGCCCACGATGGGCCACCCTTCACGCGCCCCTTTCAGAAAAACCCAGTGGTAGAGCCCTGCAGCCACCACCATCAGGCACAGCGACACAGCAAGCCCCGCCAGGACCAAGCGCGTGCCAGACAAATGAATGGCCCGGCTGCGCGCCAGTCTGGCGTCCGTGATAATCAAATGCACTGCCAATACTCCACGCCCGAAGACGCCACACCATGAATCGCCGCCACTACGCCGTCACCCTGCAGCAAGCCAGCGAGGAATCCCCCACGCTGGCAAAGCTTACAGCGCTGACACGCGACTCCAGTGATCGGCTCAAGGCCATTGAATTGCTGATTCCCGCCGCGTTGCGCCCAGCGGTGCAGGCAGGTCCCATTGACGGGGACAGCTGGTGCCTGCTGGTCAAGAGCAACGCTGCGGCGGCAAAAATACGCCAACTGCTGCCTGCTTTGCAGGCGCATCTGCGCAGTCGGGGGTGGGAGGTTAACGCGATTCGCCTGAAAGTTCAAACCTGACGGCCAGGGCGTCAGTGCCAGGGAATGCAAAAAGCAAGAGAAATGGTGCCGGTTGTCGGAATCGAACTGACGACCTACCGCTTACAAGGCGGGTGCTCTACCAACTGAGCTAAACCGGCGAAGGCAGTATTTTATCCTGTAAAAACCGCCCGAAATTTGAAACTGCGGCTATTTGACGCGCTTTAGCGAGGGGCGTGCTCCACCTTGAGCAGGCGGCGGCCGAGGAGCGTCGCCCCCATCATCTTTGTGGCCATCTTCCACACCCACCAGCTGCACAACGCGATCTTCAGCAGCTGCGGCCGACGCCTCCTCCGCTGGCGCGGCAGCAGGAGCGCCCGCCGAAGACAGTGCTGCCGGAGCCCCTTCAGCAGAAGACAGCAGATCCACCGGGGGTGGAAACGCCATGCCTTGACCGTTCTCGCGGGCATAGATGGCAATCACACGGCCCACGGGCACCAGGATTTCGCGAGGCTTGCCGCCAAATCGGGCTTTGAATTCGATGAATTCATTGCCCAGCTGCAACGCGCTGGTGGCATCAAAGCTGATGTTCAGAACGATTTCACCATCCTTCACATACTCGCGTGGCACCTGCACGGAATCATCCACACGCACCGCCACGTAAGGCGTGAGCCCGTTGTCGGTACACCATTCGTACAGGGCGCGAATGAGATAGGGGCGCGTGGAGGTCGATTCCTGTGCGGTCATGGATGGCGGTACTACAGCTGCTATGGAAAGAGGGAAGTCTGCAGGCCGCTGCTTACTTGCGCATGACCTTTTCGGACGGCGTCAGCGCTTCAATGTAAGCCGGGCGCGAGAAGATGCGCTCAGCGTACTTGAGCAGCGGGGCCGCATTCTTGGACAGATCAATGCCGTAGTAGTCGAGGCGCCATAGCAGCGGCGCGATGGCCACGTCCAGCATCGAGAAGTTGTCGCCCAGCATGTACTTGTTCTTGAGGAACACCGGGGCCAGCTGCGTCAGGCGGTCACGGATGTGGGCGCGCGCCTTTTCCAACGCTTTCTCATTGCCCTTGGTCGCACGCGATTCGAGCGTGTTCACATGCACGAACAATTCCTTCTCGAAGTTGAGCAGGAACAGGCGCACGCGGGCGCGGTCCACCGGGTCACCAGGCATCAGTTGCGGGTGAGGAAAACGCTCATCGATGTACTCATTGATGATGTTCGACTCGTACAGGATCAGGTCGCGCTCGACCAGGATCGGCACCTGGCCGTACGGATTCATCACGCTGATGTCTTCGGGCTTGTTGTACAGGTCCACATCGCGGATTTCAAAGTCCATGCCTTTTTCAAACAGGACAAAACGGCAGCGGTGGGAGAAGGGACAGGTCGTACCCGAGTAAAGCACCATCATGGTGGGAGGCTCCTAAAAATCAAAAGAGTGGGACGCCAAAAGCGCCCACTCTGTAATAAATCCGACGGCACCCCGCAGGGTGCAAGCGATGGATCTGGCGTTTACTTGACGTCCTTCCAGAACGCAGCGTTCAAGCGCCAGGCAATGATCGTGAACACGCCCAGGAACATCAGCACCCAGACGCCCACGCGCCAACGGATGTTCTGCGCGGGCTCGCCCATCCACTGCAGATAGTTCACCAGATCGCCAATATTTTGATCGAATTGCAAAGGCGTCATCGTGCCTGGTGTGATCTGCTCCCAGCCCTTGAACACATGGGTCTTGTGACCGTGGCTCTCGTGTTCTTCAAACACGGGACGACGTTCGCCCTGCAACTGCCACAGAACATGGGGCATACCGACGCTGGGGAAAGCCAGGTTGTTCCAGCCAGTGGCCTTGGTGTCGTCGCGATAGAAAGTGCGCAGGAAGGTGTACAGATAGTCAGCCCCCGTGCCGCCGTGGCCTGCACGCGAACGTGCGATCACGGTGAGGTCGGGCGGATTGGCACCAAACCACTCCTTAGCCTGCTTGGGATCGATCGACGCCTTCATGGTTTCACCCACCTTGTCGGTGGTGAACAGCAGGTTGTCCTTGATCTGCTGCTCGGTCAGGCCGATGTCGCGCAGGCGATTGAACCGCATGTAGGCCGCCGAGTGGCAGCTCAGGCAGTAGTTCACGAACACCTTGGCACCGTTTTGCAGCGAGGCCAGGTCGTTGGTCTTGTTGGGCGCCTTGTCCCAGGCAATGGTGTCGCCACCCGCCGCATGGGCAGCACCGGCGACCAGACCCACAGCGGCGATCAACGTGAGGATGATTTTCTTCATTGTTGTTATCTCCAGGCTCAGTGCGCCACAAAGGTCACGCGGTCGGGCACGGGCTTGGCTTCGCCAATGCGGCTCCACCAGGGCATCAGCAGGAAGAATCCGAAGTAGAACAGCGTTCCGACTTGCGACACCCGCTCGCCGATCGGCGATGGTGGCTGCACACCCAGGTAGCCCAAGATCAGGAAGATGATCACAAACACGCCGTACAAATACTTGTGCCAGTCGGGACGGTAGCGGATCGACTTGACAGGGCTGTGATCCAGCCAGGGCAGGAAGAACAGGATGATCACAGCACCACCCATCACCACCACACCCCAGAACTTGGCATCGATGGACAGCATCATGGCGATGACCACCACGGCCGCACCGGCGACACCCGCCTTCACGAAGCTGGGCAGCTTGGCCTTGAGCACCCCAAAACCCGCACCCGCGACCACGCACAGAACGAGCACGTACATCATCTCGGTGGTGATGGCACGCAGCATCGAATAGAACGGCGTGAAGTACCAGACCGGAGCAATGTGTGCAGGGGTCTTGAGCGGATCCGCAGGGATGAAGTTGTTGTATTCGAGGAAGTAGCCACCGAACTCGGGAGCAAAGAACACCACGGCCGTGAATGCCATCAGGAACATGCTCAGCGCGAAGATGTCATGCACCGTGTAGTAGGGGTGGAAGGGCACGCCGTCGAGCGGCTTGCCATTGGCGTCCTTGGGAGCCTTGGGGCCCTTGATTTCCACACCATCGGGGTTGTTGGAGCCCACGTCGTGCAGCGCCAGCAGGTGCGCCACCACAAGGCCCAGCAGCACCAGGGGCACGGCAATCACGTGGAAGCTGAAGAAGCGATTCAGCGTCGCATCGCCCACCACATAGTCGCCACGGATCAGCAGGGCCAGATCAGGACCAATGAAGGGGATGGCGGCGAACAGGTTCACGATCACCTGGGCGCCCCAGTAGGACATCTGTCCCCAGGGCAGCAGGTAACCCATGAAGGCTTCAGCCATCAGGCACAGGAAGATCGCGCAACCGAAGATCCAGACCAGCTCGCGCGGCTTGCGGTAGCTGCCGTAGATGAGGCCACGGAACATGTGCAGGTACACCACCACAAAGAACGCCGAAGCGCCCGTGGAGTGCATGTAGCGGATCAGCCAGCCCCAGGGCACATCGCGCATGATGTACTCGACCGACGCGAACGCGAGGTTGGCGTCCGGTTTGTAGTGCATGACCAGGAAGATGCCGGTCACGATCTGGATCACCAGCACGACCAGCGCCAGCGAGCCGAAGATGTACCAGAAGTTGAAGTTCTTCGGAGCGTAGTACTCCGACATATGCACCTTGTAGGCGTCAAAGGCCGTCGGGAACCGGTTCTCGAACCAGTTGGTGACCTTGGCGCCTGCGGAGGCGTTCGGCGAGATTTCTTTGAATTCGTGGGCCATGTCGTTCTCCGTCAAGCCTTCTTGTCTTCACCGATCAGCAGGCGCGTATCGGACAGGTACATGTGCGGAGGCACCTCAAGGTTGTCGGGTGCTGGCTTGTTCTTGAAGACGCGGCCCGCCATGTCGAACGTGGAGCCGTGGCAAGGACACAGGAAGCCGCCCTTCCAGTCGTCGGGCAGCGAAGGTTGTGCACCGGTCTGGAACTTGTCCGACGGCGAGCAACCCAAGTGCGAGCAAATGCCCACACCCACAAAAATTTCCGGCTTGATGGAGCGCGCCTCGTTGCGGGCGTACTCAGGCGTGAGTTCAGAGGGCTTGCGCTCCGACTTGGGATCGGCGAGCTGGCCGTCGAGCTTGGGCAGCTCTGCCAGTTGCTCCGGCGTGCGCTTGATGATCCAGACGGGCTTGCCGCGCCACTCCACAGTGACCTTTTCTCCAGGTTTGAGGGCGGAGATATCCACCTCGACAGCAGCACCAGCGGCTTTGGCACGCTCTGAGGGCTGGAAAGTACTCACGAAAGGAACGGCGGTTGCCACGCCGCCCACCGCACCAGCACATGCTGACGTGATGATCCACGTCCGCTTGCTGGAGTCGATTGGAGTGTCACTCATGGGGATCCTCGATGAACATCGCTAGATTGGGGTCAACCGCGAATTGTAGCGGAGTGAAAATGGTTATTTCCAAGTGGTTTGCTGGCTTGACAGAGGTGCGAACCGGGCAATACTCCCCCATCACCGTTTTACAAGGAGCAACGACATGGGGATGATGCAAGAGTTCAGGGAGTTCGCGGTCAAGGGCAATGTGATTGACCTCGCGGTGGGCGTCATCATTGGCGGCGCCTTCGGCAAGATCGTGGATTCGGTGGTAGCGGACCTGATCATGCCGGTGGTGGGGCTCATCTTCGGCAAGCTCGATTTCTCCAACCTGTTCATCGTGCTGGGCAACGTGCCTCCAGGCACGGGCACCACACTCGACGCCCTCAAAAAAGCCGGTGTGCCAGTGTTTGCCTATGGCAACTTCCTGACCGTGGCGGTCAACTTTGTGATCCTGGCTTTCATCATCTTCATGATGATCAAGCAGATCAACCGCCTCAAGCGCGAAGCCCCTGCCGCCCCCGCCGCGCCGGTGGCCCCTCCCGAAGACATTGTGTTGCTGCGCGAAATTCGCGACAGCCTGAAGAAGTAAACCCTTGGGCCAGCGGCCTTAGTGGCTGCATAAAACGCCACCGCTGCGCTGCCTCCACCAGCCGCCGGTGGCGTTGGCTTTTTGGGGTCACGCCGCCCGCACACCCGCGTCCAGGCTGGCGCAATTTTCAGCGGTTCATTTGATCTCGATCAGCGCTGGGCCCCAAGGCTTCAGCAGCTGACGTCATCCACACAGCGCCCGCGCCATGCGCACCGCCTCGATCAGGCTGGAGGCATCTGCAACGCCCTGCCCTGCAATATCAAACGCCGTGCCATGGTCGGGGCTGGTTCGCACCAGGGGCAGGCCCAGGGTCACGTTCACGCCCTTTTCCACCCCCAGGTATTTCACCGGGATCAGGCCCTGGTCGTGGTACATGGCAACGACCACATCGAACTCGCCCGCGCGCTGCGGGGTGCTGCGCGCGCGCATGAACACCGTGTCAGGCGCAAACGGGCCGTGCACGTCGAGCCCCTGCGCGCGCGCCGCCGCGATGGCCGGGGCGATCACCTCCAGCTCCTCGCGGCCGAACAATCCGCCCTCGCCAGCATGGGGATTCAACCCTGCCACACCCATGCGGGGCACACGGCCCAGGCTGCGCTGCAAGGCGGTGTGGGTGATTTGCAGCGTCTGCAGCACGTTGTCCTGCGTCACCGCTGCAATCGCGTCGCGCAGCGACACATGGATGCTGACGAGCACGGTGCGCAGCTCGTCATTGGCCAGCATCATGCGCACGGGCATCCGCGCCAGCGGCACCCCCCGGTGCGCAGCAGCCTCTGCCTGCAAGAGCTCCGTATGCCCCGGGAAGTCCACCCCTGCGGCCGACAAGGCCTCCTTGTGCAAAGGGGCTGTCACCAACGCTGCCACCGCCCCACGCAATGCGGCACGCGCCGCCCAGACCACGCTGTCCGCCGCGGCACGGCCGGCGGCGGCGCTGATCTCGCCCCAAGGCTGGGGCCCCGGGATCCCGGGCAGTTGGAGCACGGGGATGCAGCGGGGCGGAGCATCCGCTGCTTCGCCCGGAGACCCGATCTGCGCCACAGGCACACCGGGCACACCGGGGCGCGTGATGGCGTCCGCAGCGCGTCGCACAGTGGCCAGGTCACCGACGACAAAGCAGTGGCGCAGCGCATCGGGCGCATCACGAAAGGCCTTGGCCACGATCTCGGGGCCGATGCCGGCGGGATCTCCCTGGGTGATGGCGATGGGTTGCATGGGTTTGGAGCCAAAAGTGCTTGTAGCGCTAGTTGTTCATGCGCTATCAGCTATGAATAAATGAGCAAAATGGACCGGACATCCGCACGATGTGATTGCTTGCCGTGCGGTGTCTTGCCATGGGCTAGGCGGGGTTGTCGATCTCGATGAACTGGTGGCTCAGCCCGCACTGGGCTGCCACATGCGCCGCCACGGCGGGCGCGCCATAGCGCTCCGTGGCATGGTGCCCGGCGGCAATAAAGCCCACCCCCGTCTCGCGCGCCAGGTGCGCCTGGGGCTCGGAGATTTCGCCGGTGATGAAAACATCCGCCCCTGCAGCGATGGCCGACTCGAAATACCCTTGCGCGCCGCCCGTGCACCACGCCACGCGGCGCACGGGGCGCCGTGCAGCGGCACCACCGCCCACCTCACCTGGCGACACCAGGGTCACAGGGCGTCCGAGCGCCTGGGCTACATGGTCGGCCACGGCTTGGACATTGTCGAACGCCGCTGGCGCTGCAAAGCCCAGGTCCTGCTCGCCAAACCGCGCATCGGCGGCAAAACCCAGCACCCGGCCCAGCTGTGCGTTGTTGCCCAGTTCGGCATGGGCATCGAGCGGCAGGTGGTACGCAAACAGGTTGATGTCGTGCGCCAGCAGCAGCTGCAGCCGCTGCTTCATCCAGCCCGTGATGCGGCCATCCTGCCCGCGCCAGAACAGGCCGTGGTGCACAAAAATAGCATCGGCCTGCGCGGCAATGGCGGCTTCGATCAGTGCACGGCTGGCAGTGACGCCACTGACCACTCGCCGGATCTCGGCCTTGCCCTCGACCTGCAGGCCGTTGGGGCCGTAGTCCTTGAAGCGCTCGGGTTGCAGCAGGCTGTCAAACGCCTGCAAAAGTTGACTGCGGTGAATGCTCATGCCGCTATTGTGGCGCGCCGTTCGCGCCCCCACATTCGGAGACAATCCTGTGTGAGAGGGAGCGCCCAGGCCGCCACGGCGAACCTGCAGCGTCCACCTCCGTCGCCCACACCCTGTACTACCACCGGCAAGCACCTTTCATGAAGCGACTCTGGCTGTTGTTTTCCCAGTCCGTGACGGTCCTCGTTGCGGCCTACTTTGTTGTCGCCACGCTCCAGCCTGACTGGCTGGGCCGGGGCACCACGCGCTCCGGGGCGGGTATTGCACTGCTGGAGGCCCCTGCCACGCCGCCTTCGCAGCCCGCGGCGGGCAGCTTCAGCGGTGCGGCGCGCAAGGCGGCGCCGGCCGTGGTCAGCATCAACACCAGCAAGGAAGTGCGCCACCCGCGCAGTAACGACCCCTGGTTCCAGTTTTTCTTTGGTGACCAAGGCAGCCAGGCGCAGGCCGGCCTGGGCAGCGGCGTGATCGTGAGCCCCGAGGGCTACATCCTCACCAACAACCATGTGGTGGAAGGTGCTGACGAGATCGAGGTGACCCTCACCGACAGCCGCCGCGCCCGTGCGCGCGTGATTGGCACCGACCCCGACACCGACCTGGCCATCCTCAAGATCGAACTGGACAAGCTGCCCGTGATCGTGCTGGGCAACTCCGACGCCCTGGATGTGGGCGACCAGGTGCTGGCCATCGGCAACCCCTTCGGCGTGGGGCAGACCGTGACCAGCGGCATCGTGAGCGCGCTGGGCCGCAGCCAGCTGGGCATCAACACGTTTGAAAACTTCATCCAGACCGACGCGGCCATCAACCCTGGCAATTCGGGCGGTGCGCTGGTCGATGTGAACGGCAACCTCATGGGCATCAACACCGCGATCTACTCGCGCTCCGGCGGCAGCATGGGCATCGGGTTTGCCATTCCGGTGTCCACAGCCCGCATGGTGCTCGATGGCATCGTGAAGGACGGCCAGGTCACACGCGGCTGGATTGGCGTGGAGCCCAACGAGCTGTCGCCCGAACTGGCAGAAACCTTTGGCGTAAAAAAGGCCACCGAGGGCGTGATCATCACCGGCGTGCTGCAGGACGGCCCCGCCGCCCAGGCTGGCATGCGCCCGGGGGATGTGATCGTGAGCGTGGACGGCAAGAGCGTGGGCAATGTGTCGCAGCTGCTGACCGCCGTGGCGGCACTCAAGCCGGGCCAGGCTGCGGCGTTTGACGTGCAACGGGCCGACAAGCGCGTGGAGCTGAGCATCAACCCAGGCGTGCGCCCCCGGCCACAGCGCAATGTGAGGCGCTGAGCCCCTTCAGCGAGCCCGGCTCTGCGCGGTCATCGCCGGGCGGGTACAAGCCGTCACCACTGCCGATTGGGGGCGAAGCAGGCGAAGGTCGTCGGCTTTGGGCCCCCTCTGGCAGGGCCAAGCCGGGGTGAAGAACAGGCCAACCGGAAGGGGCCACAAGCGGGTGAGGAGTTTCCCACCCTCTGAAGGGCTGGAGCCCTCACAGCACTATAAAAAACATAGCTGCCAGCGCATATCACACTAGCGCTTGCAGCTATTTGTATTGTATTTTCTGTCTCATCGCCCAGGTGGAGCCCCACGGACGCGATCTGTGCATCACCCCCAACGCATCCCCACCAGCCTGCGGGGATGGCAGGTCAGGATGCGGAAGCGGATTCCCCGGGCTCTTCGGGCGCCTGGGTGTGCTTGATGAAGATCTGCGCGGCCCAGATGCCCACCTCGTACAGCAGGCACATGGGCACGGCCAGCGACAGCTGCGACACCACATCGGGCGGTGTCACGACGGCGGCCACCACAAAGGCCAGCACGATGAAGTAGCCGCGAAACTCGCGCAGCTTTTGCACGCTCACGATGCCCATGCGGGCCAGCACCACCACGGCAATCGGCACTTCAAACGCCATGCCGAACGCCAGGAACATGGACAGCACAAAACTCAGGTAGGCCTCGATGTCAGGCGCGGCCGTGATGCTCTTGGGGGCAAAGCTCTGAATGAACGCGAACACCTGGCCAAACACCAGGTAGTAGCAAAACGCCACCCCGATGAAGAACAACAGCGTGCTGGACACCACCAGCGGCAGGACCAGTTTTTTCTCGTGCGAATACAGGCCGGGCGCCACAAAAGCCCAGATCTGCCACAGCACAAAAGGCAGCGCGAGCAGGAACGCCGACATCAGCAAGATCTTGAGCGGCACCATGAACGGCGAAATCACCGAAGTGGCGATCAGCGTGGCCCCCTTGGGCAGGTGGGCTACCAGAGGGGCGGCCAGAAAGTCATACAACGCGCCGGGACCCGGGAAGAAGAACAGGATCGCTGCCGCAATGGCGATGGCGATCATGGCCTTGACCAGCCGGTCGCGCAGCTCCATGAGGTGCTGTACGAACGGCTGTTCGGTGCCGGCCAGTTCGTCTTCTTTGGTGGGGGTTTCGGACATGGTGGGTTTTCGTGGGCGTCAGGGCCGCCCATGCAGCGCACGGGGCGCCGCAGGCTGCGTCAGTGGAATTTTTGGGGGCGGTAACGTGCTACGCGGGCTGCGCCGGACTGTGCCTTGGTGCGCACACCACTGCGGGCCTTGTACCACTGGGGCACCGCACCACGCTTGAGGCGCCAGTTCTTGCCGGGGTGCTTGTAGGCAGGCACCACGGCCGCCTGCTCCCGCAGGTCGGCGTTGTTGCTGGAATCGATGGCATCGGTCCAGTCTTTCTCGAACTCGCTGGCGCTGGTCTGGATGGTGTTGTGCACGTCGCGCGCGGCGTTCTCCACCGTGTCCTTCATCTTCTTGAGCTCATCGAGCTCCATGGACCGGTTGACCTCCGCTTTCACGTCGGACACATAACGCTGCGCCTTGCCGAGCAAGGTGCCGACGGTACGGGCCACACGGGGCAGCTTCTCGGGGCCGATGACGATCAACGCCACGGCGCCAATCAGCGCCATTTTGGACAGGCCAATATCAATCATGGATCAGGCGCCAGCGCAATGCAGGCCAAGGCAGCGAGTCGGCAGCACCAGCTCAGCTCTTTTGCTTGGCTTCGACATCGATGGTGGTCTTGTCGGCGGCCTGGCTGTTGGCCACCTGGCCAGCGGGGGGCGTGGCAGCAGCAGGTGCGTCAGACGAGCCATCCTTCATGCCGTCCTTGAAGCCCTTGACGGCGCCGCCCAGGTCCGAGCCCATGTTCTTGAGCTTCTTGGTACCGAACACCATCACAACGATCAACAGCACGATCAGCCAGTGCCAGATGGAAAAAGAGCCCATGAAATATCTCCTAACGAATTGCAATCATTTTAGACGGGGGGCGTGACAGGAGTTCAGTGCCGGGGCAAGCCGACACCTCTCAACATGGCACGATCGTCAGCCTGGTTCAGCCTTTGAGCCACGGACGGGGGCCGCCCATAACATGGATATGCAGGTGGTGGATTTCCTGCCCACCTTCAAGCCCCGTGTTTACCACGACGCGAAAGCCACCATCCGGGTACGGGTTGCAGCCCTGCTCCAGTGCCAGCTTTGGCGCCAACGCCATCATGCGCCCCAACACCCCGGCATGCTCCGGGGTGACCTGTGCCATGGAAGGGATATGCAGCTTGGGCACCATCAAGAAATGCACTGGCGCCCACGGGTGGATGTCGTGGAAGGCGAAAATTTCTTCGTCCTCATAAACCTTCTTGGAAGGGATCTGGCCCGCGATGATTTTGCAGAAAAGGCAGTTCGGATCGTGCATGGGAGGGATCGGAGCAAAGGGAATCTGGGGTACAGGCGCGGATCAACCCTGAGGGTGCCTCGCGCGCAAGCGAGGGATGTCCTGCATAACCCTCGCGAGTCGGTGTAGTGCGGATCGGGATGGGCCGCAAGGCGTCTTTTTGCAGCCAATAGCTGTGCTATTGGCCAAAAAAGCAACGCAGCGGACCGCCCGAGACCGCGCTATCACGGACCGCAGGGAGTTATGCAGGACATCCCTAGGCATTGTCAGCGATCTTGATGCTGGGGCGCACGCCCACGTCCTTGCGGTGCGCGTGCAGCCACTCCTGCCCCGCTGTGCGGCCCAGCGCAAACAGCTTGCGCACAAAGGCCAGGTCCGCACGCAGCTTGCTGTCGGCCCCGAAGGGCGCCAGCACCGAGCCACCATCGATGCGGTGCATGCGCACGCTTTTGTAGCGGCGGGCGTCGAGCTTGCCCTCGGCGAGCAGGCGGCGAACGAACTCGATGGCGCGCAGCTCGGCCAACAGGCTGGCGTTGAAGGTGACTTCGTTCATGCGCTCCATGATCTCGGAGGCGCTGCTGGGCACGTCCAGATGCTCCACGGGGTTGATCTGCACCAGCAGGATGTCCGAGGTATCGGTCTGGTAGATCAGCGGGTGCAGCGCGGGGTTGCCGGAATAGCCGCCGTCCCAGTACGCCTCACCCTCGATCTCGACCGCCTTGAACAGCATGGGCAGGCAGGCCGACGCCATCACCGCATCCGCGCTGAGCCGGGGCCCAAAAAAAATCTCGCCCCGGCCGGTGCGCACGTTGGTCGCGCACACAAACACCTTGGGGCCGACGACGCCGGTGCGGGCGGAGCACAGCAGGCTGAAATCCACCTCGCGCTCCAGCAGCTTGCGCAGGGGGTTGATCCCCAGCGGATTGGTCTGGTAGGGCGAGAACCACTGCGACATCATGCCCACCAGCGGATTGGCGGCAGACAACGGCGTTCCCCAGGTCAGGCTGCCCAGCGCGCCCACCCCTTCCCACAGGCGGGTGAGCGATTCGCGGGCCAGGGCGCAGCCAGCGAGGTGGGCGTCTTCGGGGTCCTTGTGCTGCTGCGCTGCCTGCGCAAACCCGTGCGCCAGGGCCACCGCGTTCATGGCGCCTGCGCTGGTGCCACTGACACCGTCGAACTGCCACTGGCCGTCCTCCAGCAGCGCATCCAGCACGCCCCAGGTGAGCGCGCCGTGCGAGCCGCCGCCCTGCAGCGCCAGGTTCAGACGCGGGCGGGGACGGGCTGCTTCATGCATCCACGGCCTGGCTCTTGTTCATGGCGACCATGCCGCGCACGATGCGGTACAGGAACCAGATGGAGATCAGGCCCCAGGCGATCCAGCCGGGCAGGAAGAACAGCAGCCACAGCGGCGCCGTGACGATGTAGAGCACGCCGGCCCAGATCACGGTGCGGATGCGCCATGAGAAATGGTTGGCCTGCCAGGTGCCTTCGGCATCGCCTTTTTTCACCAGGTCGATCACCAGCGCCACGATCAGCAGCGCAGCGCCGGGCTGCGCGCCCGGGATGACCGCCCCCAGCGCCACGATCAGGTGCAGCACATAGCTGACCCAGCCGATGGCCTTGAGGTCCTCGGCCTTCTGGTCGTTGGTCTGCACGTCAATGATGTCGCTCACGGCGTGCCTTCTTCGGCAGCGCGTTCCGCCACCTTGCGCAGGGCCTTTTCCTCGATGCCGCTGGTGCCTTCGCGGCGCTCCAGCTCGGCCACCACATCGGCAGGCGTGAGCCCGTAATGGGCCAGCGCCACCATGGTGTGGAACCACAGGTCGGCCACTTCGTAGACGATCTTGGACTTGTCGGCGCCGTGGTCGACATCCTTCGCGGCCATGACCACCTCGGTGGCTTCTTCGCCGATCTTCTTCAGGAAGGAATCCGGCCCCTTGTGCAGCAGGCGCGACACGTAGCTGGTGGCCGGGTCGCCGCCGTTGGCTGGCTTGCGGCTTTCGATGACGGCGGCCAGGCGCGCCAGGGAATCGTGGGAACTCATGCTCTTGTCGTCCATTGCCATTACTTGTAGATGGATTCGGGGTCTTTCAAGACCGGATCGACCGCGTGCCAGGCACCGTCCTTGAGCACGCTGAAAAAGCAGCTGTGGCGGCCCGTGTGGCAGGCGATGCCGGGCTCGTGGCCCTGCTGGGTGACCTTGAGCAGCACCACGTCGTTGTCGCAGTCCAAGCGGATCTCGTGCACCGTCTGCACGTGGCCGGACTCTTCGCCCTTGAACCACAGCTTTTTGCGCGAGCGGCTGAAGTACACGGCGCGGCCCAGTTCAGCGGTTTTCGCCAGGGCCTCGCGGTTCATCCACGCAAACATCAGCACGTCGCCCGTGCCCTGCTCTTGCGCAATCACGGGCACCAGACCCTGCGCATCCCATTTCACTTCGTTGAGCCAGTTCATGGGGGCCATTGTCGGTGATCCGTGTGGCGCGCCAGTGCCAACCAGGGCGCGCACCTGCACTTTTCAAGTGTTTTTGGCTGCTGGCGCACATATCACATGCGCCAGCAGCTATCAAATCAGGAGCAAATGCCGATCACATCCGCACGGGGATGCCACGCTCTGCCATGCGCTGCTTGGCCTGGCCCACCGTGTATTCGCCGTAGTGGAAGATGCTGGCGGCCAGCACCGCGTCGGCGCCGCCGGTCTGGATGCCGTCGGCCAGGTGGTCAAGGTTGCCCACGCCGCCCGAGGCGATCACGGGCACGCTGACCGCGTCACTCACCGCGCGGGTCAGTTCCAGGTCAAAACCCGCCTTGGTGCCGTCGCGGTCCATGCTGGTCAGCAGGATCTCGCCCGCACCGCGCTGCGCCATCTCGGTGGCCCAGGCAATGGCGTCCAGGCCGGTGTTCTTGCGCCCGCCGTGGCTGTACACGTCCCAGCCCGCACCGATGGGCTGACCATTGGCGCCCAGGCGCTGCGCATCCTCGGCCGAGCGGCGCTTGGCGTCGATGGCCACCACGATGCACTGAGCACCGTACTTGGCAGACACGGCGTTGATGACGTCAGGGTTGGCAATCGCGGCCGAGTTGAAGCTGGTCTTGTCCGCGCCGGCATTGAGCAGGCGGCGCACATCGTCCACGGTGCGCACGCCACCACCCACGGTGAGCGGAATGAACACCTGGCTGGCCACGGCCTCGATGATGTGCAGGATGAGGTCACGGCCATCGCTGGTGGCGGTGATATCGAGGAAGGTGAGCTCGTCAGCGCCCTGCGCGTTGTAGCGCGCAGCAATTTCGACCGGGTCGCCTGCGTCGCGCAGCTCGACGAAATTGACACCCTTGACCACACGGCCTCCGGTGACGTCCAGGCAAGGGATGATGCGTTTGGCGAGCATGCGGTCCTTAGCCGTTCAGTTCGTCGGCACGTGCTTGTGCCGCCGCAAAGTCCAGGTCGCCGCTGTAGATGGCGCGGCCGCAGATCACGCCCTCCACGCCCTCGTCTTCGACGGCGCACAGCTGCTCGATGTCGGCCATGTTGGACAGGCCGCCCGAGGCGATCACAGGGATGCTCAAAGCCTGGGCCAGCTTCACCGTGGCGTCGATGTTGATGCCCGACAGCATGCCGTCGCGGCCGATGTCGGTATAGATGATGGATTCGACGCCCCAGTCCTCGAACTTCTTGGCCAGGTCCACGACCTCGTGGCCGGTGAGCTTGCTCCAGCCGTCGGTAGCCACCTTGCCGTCCTTGGCGTCGAGCCCCACGATGATGTGGCCGCCGAACGCGCTGCAGGCGTCTTTGAGGAAGCCGGGGTTCTTCACGGCCGCCGTGCCGATGATCACGTAGCGCAGGCCGCCGTCGATGTATTTCTCGATGGTGTCCAGGTCGCGGATGCCGCCGCCCAGCTGCACGGGAATGTCGTCACCCACCTCTTTCAGAATGGACTTGATGGCGCTGTAGTTCTTGGGCACGCCCGCAAACGCACCGTTCAGGTCCACCAGGTGCAGGCGGCGTGCGCCGGCATCCACCCATTTGCGCGCCATGGCGGCGGGGTCTTCACCAAAGGTGGTGGATTGGTCCATATCGCCTTGCTTGAGGCGTACGCAGTGGCCGTCTTTGAGGTCGATGGCGGGGATGAGCAGCATGGTGGTGAAGTTCGGGTGAAAAAGGGCGAGACGCAGCTCGGCCCGAACGGGTGGGGGTTAAGGGATCAGGGATTCCAGTGCAGAAAATTGCGGTACAGGGCCAAGCCGTGCTCCGCGCTCTTCTCCGGGTGAAACTGGGTGGCAAAAATATTATCGCGTGCAACCGCGGCAGCAAACAAACCGCCGTAGTCGGCCTGCCCGGCGCAATGGGCAGGATTTTGCGGCACAGCGTAGAAACTGTGCACGAAGTAGAAGTAACTGTTGTCGGGCACACCGGCCCACACCGGGTGCACGCCGCCGCCGTGGTGGGCGTGAGGCATCTGCCGCACCTGGTTCCAGCCCATCTGGGGCACCTTGAAACGGCTGCCATCGGGCTGTGTGCGGCCTGCCAGGTCAAACTTGAGCACATCGCCAGGGATCAGGCCCAGGCCAGGCGTGTTGCCTTCGGCGCTGTGGTCCAGCAGCATCTGCATGCCCACGCACACGCCAAACATCGGCTTGGTGGCAGCGGCTTCGAGCACCGATTCCTGCAGGCCGGACTCGCGCAGCTCGCGCATGCAATCGGGCATGGCGCCCTGCCCTGGCAGCACGATGCGCTGGGCGGCGCGCACGTCTTCGGGGCGCTGGGTGACGACCACGGTCCAGCCCGTGCCCTCGGCGGCGGCCTGCACGGCCTGCGACACCGAGCGCAGATTGCCCATGCCGTAGTCCACGACCACCACTGTTTTTGCTTCCATATTCATAGCTGCGAGCGCATACAAATCAAGCGCTTGCGCCTGATTTGACTGAAAAATTCACAGAGAACCCTTGGTGGAGGGGATGACACCGGCCGAGCGCGGATCACGCTCCAGCGCCGCACGCAGCGTGCGTCCGAACGCCTTGAAGATGGTCTCGCACTGGTGGTGTGCGTTGACGCCCTTGAGGTTGTCGATGTGCAGCGTCACGCCCGCGTGGTTCACAAAGCCCTGGAAGAACTCGAACACCAGCTGCGTGTCGAGCTGGCCGATGCTCCCGGCCGTGAACTTCACGTCCATGTGCAGCCCGGGGCGGCCCGAAAAATCGACCACCACGCGCGACAGCGCTTCGTCCAGCGGCACGTAGGCGTGGCCGTAGCGGCGGATGCCTTTCTTGTCGCCCACGGCGCGTGCAAAGGCCTGGCCCAGGGTGATGCCCACGTCTTCCACCGTGTGGTGGCCGTCGATGTGCAGGTCGCCTTCGCAGTCGATGTCGAGGTCAATCAGCCCGTGGCGGGCGATCTGGTCGAGCATGTGGTCAAAGAAGCCGATGCCGGTGTGCAGCTTGGCCTGGCCGGTGCCGTCGAGGTTGATGCGCACACTGATGCGCGTCTCGGCGGTGTTGCGGCTGACCTCGGCAATGCGGTCGGCCATCGGGTCGGCCGATGGGGCGGAAGGTACGAGTGCGGAGGAAGTCATAGGGAGGCTTGGAGTGCGGCCAGCATCTGCGCGTTGTCTTCGGCATTGCCTACCGTCAGGCGCAGGCAGTTGGCCAGCAATGGGTGCATTGTAGAAACGTTCTTGACGAGCACCTTGCGGTTTTTCATGCCCTCGTAGGCCTTGGCGGAATCCGCCACACGGATCAGCACCATGTTGGCCTCGCTGTCCCAGCACTTTTCGACCCCCGGCATCTGGCGCAACGCGGCGATGAGCGTGGTGCGTTCGACACGGATCTCGGCGGCCTGGGCGGCAAACACCTCGGCATGTTCCAGCGCAAACAGGGCGGTTTCGCAGTTGAGCACACTCACGTTGTAGGGCGGGCGCACCTTGTCGATCTCGCTCACGAACGCCGAGGGTCCGATGAGGTAGCCCAGGCGCACGCCCGCGAGGCCAAACTTGCTGAGCGTGCGCATGAGCAGCACGTGCGCATTGCGCGCAGGCTCGGTACGCATGCGGTCGATCCAGGTGCGGCTGGCAAAAGGCTGGTAGGCCTCGTCCATGACCACGATGCCGCCCTGCGCGCCCGCAGCGTCGATGATGCGCTGCACCGCGCCCTCGTCCCACAGCGTGGCCGTGGGGTTGTTGGGGTAGGCGATGTAGGTGATGGCCGGGCGGTGCTGTTGGATGGCGGTCAGCATGGCAGGCTCGTCCAGCTCGAAGTCGGGCGTGAGCGGCACGCCGACAAAGTCCAGGCCCTGCAGCTGCGCCGACAGCGGGTACATCACAAAACCGGGCATGGGTGCCAGCATGGTGGCGCGCTGGCCCGTGCCGGGCTGTGCGCAGGCCAGGGCCAGCAGGGTGATGAGTTCGTCCGACCCGTTGCCCAGCACGATGCCATAGCCCTCGGGCATGCCCGCGTACTGCGCCAGGGCCGCCTTCAGGTCGGCAATGCGGTCGCCGGGGTAGCGGTTGAGTGCCACCGAACCCAGGCGCTGGCCCAGCGCGGCCTGCAAATGCGCGGGCAGGCGGAAGGGGTTCTCCATCGCGTCCATCTTGAGCATGCCGGTGGAGGGCTGCACGACATAGGAATGCATCGCGCGCACGTCAGGGCGGATGCGGGCCAGGGCCTGGAGGGGGGACGACGCGGGAGTAGTCATTCGGTGGTGTCCAGTTCGTTGGGGGTGACAAGGAAAGGGTTGATGGGGCGCACGGCGTCCATCGGCTGATCGTGCGGCAGTGCCTCGGTCAGCAGGTAGCGGCAGCCTTGCTGGTGGGCGGACGAAAGGATGAGGGCATCCCAGTAGCCCAGACGGTAGCGGTCCTGCAGGTCCCAGGCGCCGTCCACGGTGTAGGAGTCCAGGTGCGGCGGCAGCCACACGCGCAGGCGGCGCACCTGGGCGCGCACCTGCTGCAGCACGTGGGGGCCGTCAAAACGCTGGATGGCCTGGTTGTACAGCTCGTTGAGCACCTGCGAGCTGATGCGGCCGCTGCGCGTCTGCCAGCAAAAGCTGATCCATTCGCGCGCCCGCGCCTGGCGCTCGGCATCGCGGTCGTCCACGCTGGCGAGCAGGATTTCGGTATCGACAAAGATGGGGACGGTGGCCATGTGTTCTGCCCCGTTCAGCGCAGAAACAGGGTTTCGCGCGGCACATAGGGCCCGCTCGAAGCACCCCAGCTCTCAAACCCCAGTGCCTCGCGCATGGCCTGGGCATAGGCGTCTTCCTGGCGCATCTTTTCGGCCAGCCATTCACCGAGCAGGCGGGACACGCTGCTGCCGCGCTTGGCGGCTTCCACGCGCACCCATTCGGCAACGGTGTCGTCCATGGTCACGGTGATGTTTTTCATGGGTTAAATACTACACGAACTTCGTGCACCACGAACTTCGTGTTGATTAAAACACCACAATCAAGCTGCCTTGCGGGGTGCCCCGCTTTGCAGCATCTGGCACGCCATGTCACCCACGGTGCGCAGCGCCTCCAGGTGGGCGGTCGTCCAGTCGCCTCCCACGCCGATGCGCAGGCAGTTGCGGAACCGTCCGCTGGCGCTGAACACCGTGCCGGGTGCGATCAGGATCTGCCGGGCCAGGCAGGCTTCGTGCAGTTGCACCGAATCGAGCGCACGCGGCAGCTCCAGCCACAGCAGCAGGCCGCCGGGCGGGTCACTCACGCGGGTACCCTGCGGGAAGTGCGCGGCAATCACATGACGCACCTCGTCCATGCGCGCCGCCACGGCCGCGCGCAGCTGGCGCATGGCGGCGGCGTGGCCCGCCTGGGTGATGAGATCGGCCAGGGCCAGTTCCAGCACGGCGGACTGGCCGCCCGCCTGCAGGTCCTTGATGGCGCGCAGCTTGTCGGCCCAGCGGCCAGCCTCCAGCCAGCCCAGGCGCAGGCCCGGCGCCAGCGTCTTGGAGAACGAGTCGCACAGCATCACATGGCCGGTGGTGTCGTACGACTTGACGGTGCGGCGCATCTCGTCCACCTCGACCAGGTCGTTGTAGATCGCGTCCTCGATCACCGCCATGTCGTACCGCGCCGCCATCTGCACCAGGCGCTTGCGCTCGGCCTGGGGCATGCAGCTGCCCAGCGGGTTGCTGAGCGTGGGCACCACCATCACCGCCTTGACGGGCTGGGTGTCCAACGCCAGTTGCAGCGCATCCAGCGAGAGGCCGTTGCGCGGGTGGGTGGGAATCTCCAGCGCCTTGAGGTGCAGGCCCTGCAGCACCTCCAGAAACGAAAAATGCGTGGGCGACTCCAGCGCCACCACGTCGCCCGGCTGCGTCACCGCGCGCAGGCACAGCGCAATGCTGTCCATGCAGCCTCCGGTGATCACGATGTTCTCGGGGTCCAGGCTGCAGCCCAGGCTGACGGCATAGCGCGCCAGGGCGCGGCGCGCGTCCTCATGGCCCGACGAACCGGGGTAGGTGCACAGCAGGTTGCGGTGGCGCTGCGCGGCGCGGACCACGGCGCGGCGCACACGATCAGGGTTGAACAGCTCGGGGCCAGGCGTCCCGCTGCTGTACGAAATGATGTCCACCGGCTGGTTGCGCCCCAGGATGCGCTGGCCCAGCCAGTCCACCGACACCTCGCGGGGGCGGCGCATTGGGCGCGGCGTGCTGGGCTCGGGCAGGCTCACCGGCCGCGCCGCCACAAAAAAGCCGGAGCGCGGGCGCGCGGTGATCAGGCGCGCATCTTCGAGCCAGTGGTAGGCCTGCACCACCGTGGTCTGCGCCACGCCGTGCTGGCGCGCCAGCTCACGCACCGAGGGTAGCTTTTCGCCGCGCGCCAGGGTGCCGTTGCGAATCAGCTGCGCAAGCTGTTCGGCGATTTGAAGGTACAGCGGGGGTGCGTCATCGGTGGCCATGCTGCATTCTGTACTGGCACTTTGGCCGGCAGACAGTACAGAGACGGCCCAGTGCGTACAGTACAGATGGGCCGGTTCGCTGTTCTGTACTGGGCCAGATCGCACGCGCCTGTGGCTGGTGGCCCACGGCAGCTGGCCGCACAGTGAAGGCATGAACACGCTGCACACCCCCACCCCACCGTCGCCCACGCTGCCCACCCAGCCTGCGGTGCCCCTCACCCTGCAATGGAAGCGCCAGCCCCTGCCGCCGCTTCAGGCCGTCCAGGTGCTGGACTTCCGCGCGGGCGAGATCGCCCTGCTCGAAGTCGAACAGGGCCGCGTCTGGGTGACCTGTGATGGTCTGCTGGAGGATTATTTTCTGGAGGCTGGACAGCGCCTGTCGTTCGCCGGACCCGTGCGGCTGCGCGTCAGCGCCGAAGGCCACCGGCCTGCACGGCTGAACTGGGCGCAGCACCGGGCAGTGGAAGGCGCCGCGTATCCGCCAGCGCCCTCTACAACCGCAGCGCCGGCCGCAACTCCTCAGCCCAGGACAGCAGCCCCCACGCAGGGCGCCCTGCCCCGGGGTGCCATCAGCGCGGCTTGACGGGCGTGGTCAGCCGCATCTCTGCGGCTTGTGCGTGGGCCTGCAGGCCCTCGCCATAGGCCAGCTCGGCGGCAATGGTACCCAGCACCTGGGCCCCGGCCTCGCTCACCTCGATGAGGCTGCTGCGTTTCTGGAAGTCGTACACGCCCAGCGGCGACGAGAAGCGCGCCGTGCCGCTGGTGGGCAGCACGTGGTTGGGGCCTGCGCAGTAGTCGCCCAGGCTCTCGGAGGTGTAGGCCCCCAGGAAGATCGCGCCCGCGTGGCGCAGCAACGGCTCCCAGCGGTGTGGGTCGGTGCTGCTCACTTCCAGGTGTTCCGGTGCGATGCGGTTGCTGATCGCGCAGGCTTCTTCCATGTCCTTCGTCAGGATCAGCGCGCCCCGGCCGGTGAGGCTCTTGGCGATGATCTCAGCGCGCGGCATGGTAGGCAGCAGGCGGTCGATCTCGCGCTGCACGGCGTCGAGGTAGGCGGCGTCAGGGCACAGCAGGATGCTCTGGGCCAGCTCGTCGTGTTCGGCCTGGCTGAAGAGGTCCATCGCCACCCAGTCGGGCGGCGTGGTGCCGTCGGCCAGCACCAGGATTTCGCTCGGGCCCGCAATCATGTCGATGCCCACCGTGCCGAACACGCGCTTCTTGGCGCTGGCCACATAGGCGTTGCCGGGGCCGGTGATCTTGTCCACCTTGGGCACGGTCTCCGTTCCATACGCCAGCGCGGCCACGGCCTGGGCGCCGCCGATGGTGAAGGCGCGGGTCACACCGGCCACGTAGGCGGCTGCCAGCACCAGCTCGTTGCGCTCGCCCTTCGTCGAGGTGCCCTCGCCCGTTCCACCGGTCGCCACGCTGCCGCGTACGGGCGTGGGCACAACCATGATGATTTCCTGCACGCCCGCTACGTGGGCCGGGATGGCGTTCATCAGCAGGCTCGAAGGGTAGGCGGCCTTGCCGCCGGGCACGTAGATGCCCACACGGTCCAGCGGCGTGACCTTCTGGCCCAGCAGCGTGCCGTCTTCGTCGCGGTAGCTCCAGCTCTCGCCCGAGGCCTTTTTCTGCGCCTCGTGGTAGCTGCGCACGCGCTTCGCTGCAGCCTGCAGGGCGTCGCGCTGAGCCTGTGGAATGGCGTCGAACGCGGCCTTGAAGTCGGCCTGGGTCAGCTCCAGCGCGGCCATGTTGGGGGCGCTGAGGCCGTCGAAGCGGGCGGTGTACTCCAACACCGCCGCGTCGCCGCGCTTTTGCACGTCTGCCAGGATGTCGGCCACGCGCTGCTCGATGGCCGCGTCGGTGTCGGCAGACCAATGCAGGCGGGCTGCAAAATCAGCCTCAAAAGTGGCCGCGGCGGTGGACAGACGGGCGGGAGCAGCTACCAAAGTCATAGTGTTAGTCGTTGGGTGGAGGTCAGTTCTTTTCGGCCGGTATGGCTGAGGCAAACGCATCGATGATGCGGCGCAGTGGCGCCTGCTTGAGCTTGAGCGCGGCCTGGTTCACGACCAGGTAGGAGCTGATGTCCATGATGCGCTCGACTTCGATGAGGTTGTTGGCCTTGAGGGTGTTGCCGGTGGAGACCAGGTCCACGATCGCATCGGCCAGGCCCGTGAGCGGCGCCAGTTCCATGCTGCCGTAGAGCTTGACCATGTCCACGTGCACGCCCTTGCTGGCAAAGAAGTCGCGCGCAATGCCGGTGTACTTGGTGGCGACCTTGAGGCGCGAGCCCTGCTTGACGGCCTGGGCGTAGTCGAAGTCGTTGCGTACGGCCACGCTCACGCGGCACTTGGCAATGCGCAGGTCCAGCGGCTGGTACAGGCCCTGGCCGCCGTGCTCGATGAGCGTGTCTTTGCCAGTCACGCCGATGTCGGCGCCGCCGTATTCCACATAGGTGGGAACGTCGGTGGCGCGCACCAGCACCACGCGCACATTGAGCTGGTTGGTGGGCAGGATGAGCTTGCGCGATTTTTCGGGATCTTCGAGCACCTCGATGCCTGCAGCGGCCAGCAGCGGCAGGGTTTCGTCAAAGATGCGGCCCTTCGAAAGCGCCAGGGTGATCATGTTGCTGCTCATGCTTTTACTCGTTCGATGTCGGCGCCAATGCCGCGCAGTTTGGCTTCCATGCAGTCGTAGCCGCGGTCCAGGTGGTAGATGCGGTCCACCACGGTTTCGCCGTCGGCCACCAGGCCGGCAATGACGAGGCTGGCCGATGCACGCAGGTCGGTGGCCATCACGGTGGCGCCGGACAGGCGGGGCACGCCCTCGATCACAGCCACCTTGCCATCCACCTGGATTTTGGCGCCCAGGCGAACCAGCTCGTTGACGTGCATGAAACGGTTTTCAAAAATCGTCTCGGTCACCGTGGCCGTGCCCTGGGCGATGCAGTTCAGCGCCATGAACTGGGCCTGCATGTCGGTGGGAAAACCGGGGTACTCCGTGGTGCGAAAGCCCTGGGCCTTGAGCGTGGCGCCGCCGGCGCTTTGCACACGGATGCCGCCCTCGACCGCTTGCACGGAAGCGCCGGCCTCGCGCAGCTTTTCGATCACGGCGTCGAGGTGGTCGGCGCGGCCATGGCGCAGCACCACATCACCGCCCGTGGCGGCCACAGCGCACAGGAAGGTGCCGGCCTCGATGCGGTCGGCCACCACGCGGTGGGTGCAGCCGTGCAGTTGGTCCACGCCCTGGATGCGGATGCGGCTGGTGCCGTGGCCTTCGATCTTCGCGCCCATGGCGATCAGCATCTCGGCCAGGTCCGAAATCTCGGGCTCTTGCGCGGCGTTTTCCAGCACCGTCTCGCCCTCGGCCAGCGCGGCGGCCATGAGGAAGTTCTCGGTGCCCGTCACCGTGACCATGTCGGTGGTGATGCGCGCCCCCTTCAGGCGCTTCCAGCCGGCGGGCAGCTTGGCGATCATGTAGCCGTGTTCGACCACGATCTCGGCGCCCATGGCGGCCAGGCCCTTGATGTGCTGGTCCACCGGGCGCGAACCGATGGCGCATCCGCCGGGCAGCGACACCGTAGCCTCGCCAAAGCGGGCCAGCAGCGGGCCCAGCGCCAGCACAGAGGCGCGCATGGTCTTGACCAGTTCGTACGGGGCTTCGGGCGTGCTCAGCGCGCTGGCGTTGATATGCACGGTGCCGTCATCGGCCCGCTCCGCCGCCACGCCCATGTTGCGGATGAGCTTGAGCATGGTGCTCACGTCCTGAAGCTGGGGCACGTTGAGCAGGGTCACAGGCTCGGCCGTGAGCAGGGCGGCACACAACTCCGGCAAGGCGGCGTTCTTGGCGCCGGAGACCAGCACCTCGCCTTGCAAGCTGCGTCCGCCGCGAATCAGGAGTTTGTCCATCTCAAATCACCAAAAATAGGGGTCAAAAGTGCCGCGTGCGCTAGTGGAATATGCGCCAGAAGCTATCAAAAAGTGAGTATTCCGAGGCTACTGCGCCTGGGCGGCCCATTCGGCCGGGGTGAAGGTTTTCATCGACAGCGCGTGCACCTCGTCGGTGTGCATTTTCGCGCCCAGCGTGGCGTACACGCGCTGGTGGCGCTGGATGGCGCGCTTGCCCTCGAACTCGGCCGAGACGATGGTGGCATACCAGTGGCGGCCGTCGCCTTCGAGCGTGATGTGTTCGCAGGCCAGGCCGGCAGCGATGATGTCTTTGAGTTGGTCAGCGGTCATGGAGGGGCGCTCGGAATCAATGAGAACTGACGCAAATCGGGATGCAACAACCGCCTCGCCCTGGAGGGGAGCGCTTGCCTGAACCTTGTTTTGCGTCAGTCATGTCAGTTACGGATTTTGTAGCCCGTGCGCAGCAGGTGCACAGCCAGCGCGCTCACGGCCAGCCAGGCGATGCCCACGATGCCCAGGCTGAGCCAGGGCGAGGTGTCGCTCTGGCCGAAGAAGCCGTAGCGAAAGCCATCGATCATGTAGAAGAACGGGTTGAGGTGGCTCACGGCCTGCCAGAACGGCGGCAGCGACTGGATCGAATAGAACACGCCCGACAGGAAGGTCATGGGCACGATGATGAAGTTCTGGAACGCGGCCATCTGGTCGAACTTGTCGGCCCAGAGCCCCGCAATCAACCCCAGCGTGGCCAGCAGCGCCGCACCCAGCAGGGCGAACGCCAGAATCCACAGCGGCGCAGCAAATTCGGGCCGCGCAAACGCCAGCGTGACGATGAACACACCCAGGCCCACCACCAGCCCGCGCACGATGGACGAGCCCACGTAGGCGCAGAACCACGCCCAGTGCGACAGCGGCGTGAGCAACACAAACACCAAGCTGCCCATGATCTTGCTCTGGATGATGCTGGACGAGCTGTTGGCAAAGGCGTTCTGCAGCACGCTCATCATCACGAGGCCCGGCACAAGGAAGGCCGTGTAGCTGATACGGTCGTAGACCTTCACATGGTCTTCGAGCACATGGCCGAAGATCAACAGGTACAGCACGGCCGTGAGCACGGGAGCCGCGACGGTCTGGAAGCTGACCTTCCAGAAGCGCAGCACCTCTTTGTAGAACAGGGTCTGCCAGCCGGTCATAGCGCAACGCCCTCCAGCGGGATGTTGGAAGCCGACGTGCCGGACATCACCTGCAGGAACACATCCTCCAGATCGGGTCGGCGAATCTCCATGTCCTGCACCTCGACCCCGGCCACGCGCAACGCAGCCAGGTGGTTTTCGATCTCTGCCGCGTCATGCGCGGGTAATTGCACGATGCGACCGGTGACCCGCGCCACGGCGGCCAGTGCGGGCGGCAGGGCCGTGTCGGTCTTGAACTGCAGCACGCTGCCCGAGGCGGCCTTGAGCAACTCGCTGGTGCGGTTGAGCGCCACCACCTGCCCCGCCTTGAGCATGGCGATGCGGCCGCACAGGGCCTCGGCTTCTTCGAGGTAGTGGGTGGTGAGCAGCACGGTGTGCCCCTCCTTGTTCAGGCGGGCGATGAAGTGCCACAGGGTCTGGCGCAGTTCCACATCGACACCGGCCGTGGGCTCATCCAGAACGATGATGGGCGGCTTGTGCACCAGCGCCTGTGCGACCAGTACGCGGCGCTTCATGCCGCCCGAGAGCTGGCGCATGTTGGCGTTGGCCTTGTCGGCCAGGCCCAGGTTTTCGAGCAGCTCGTCGATCCAGGCATCGTTGTTCTTCACGCCGAAGTAGCCCGACTGGATGCGCAGCGCCTCGCGCACGTTGAAAAAGGGGTCGAACACCAGCTCTTGCGGCACGATGCCCAGCTTGCGGCGGGCATCGGCGTACTGGGCCTGCACATCGCTGCCCTGCACCAGCACGCGGCCGCTGGTGGCACGCGCCAGGCCTGCGAGGATGCTGATCAGGGTGGTCTTGCCGGCACCATTGGGGCCCAGGAGCCCGAAGAACTCGCCCTCCTCAATGTCCAGATTGACCTGGTTCAGTGCCTGAAAAGGGCCTTTGGGCGTGGCAAAGGTCTTGGAGATGGCTTGGAAGGAGACTGCGGGCATGAAGCCTTCGATTTTAAGGCCTCAGCCCTCGGCGGGCGGGGCGGCCGCTTCAATGGCCCCTGGCGGGCGCTGTGGGCCCTCAGCTTCATGGCTTGGGGGCAGAGCCACCCGGGACCGTGAAAGCTATTTCATATCAAGGTGCGGCGACCAGCAGCGCATCCACCCCATACAACCCTGCCATGCCCGCCAGACCAGCGGGCATGCTTTGCACGGCAAACTGCTTGCCTTCGGACAGGGCTTCACGCCGGCATTCGAGCAGCACGGCGAGGGCCGATGTGTCGAACACCGTCAGCCCATGGGCATCCACCACCACCGCGCTGTCGCGGTGCACCCGCAACCCCTGCTTGAGCATGTGCAGGCAGGCAGTAGCCTGGCGGTGGGTGAGTTCGGGGGGCAGCACCAGCATGGCGAGGGGGCTGTCAGCCCTTGGCAGTGCCCGCATTGGTCTTGTTGCGGGCGGCCAGTGTCTCGATCAGGCCGTCGATGCCCTTGGCATTGATCTCCTGCGCGAACTGGCCTCGGTAGGTTTCCACCAGCCAGACGCCCAGCACATTCAGGTTGTAGATCTTCCAGCCTGCGCCATCACCAGGAGTCTTTTCGAGGCGGTAGTCGAGCTGGATGGGGTCGCCCCGGCCCACGATTTCGGTGCGCACCAGCACGTCCTTGTCTTCGGCCGCCGCGCGCAGGGGCTTGACCTGGATGCTCTGGTCATTGACCTGGGCCAGCGCGCCGGCATAGGTGCGCACCAGCAGGATCTTGAACTCGTCCTGCAGGCGTTTTTGCTGCTCGGGCGTGGCCTGGCGCCAGCCGGGGCCGACGGCTGCGGCCGTCATGCGGCGGAAGTTGACGTTGGGCATCACCGTTTTATCGACCAGGGCGATCACCTTGCTCAGGTCCCCGGCCTGGATGGCCTTGTCGGACTTCACCGTGTTGAGCACATCGGCGGACAGCCGCTTGATCAGCGCGTCGGGCGCCTCGTCGGCTGCGAGGGCAGACAACGGCAGGCTCAGCACGGCACTGGCTGCAATGCAAAGGGCGGCACCGCCCAGGGAACGTCGGTTCATCATCTTCTCGGCTTTCATCGGTGCGGGCTTGTGCCCGTCAAATCATTGTGGAGGTGCGGGCCCACTGGCATGCGTCGCAGCGGTTGCGAATTGCAAGCGAGTGCAACAGGGCCAGACCCAGGGCGGCGAATCGGAACATGTGCCCCGCCCGGCATGCCATCAGCGCGCAGGAGGTTCCTCGGGCAGCACGCCATTGCTGGCGCCGCCGTCGTCCTTGCCGTCCGCATTCTGTACCTCACCTGCATGGCTGCGTACTTGTAGGTAGACATCACGCGTAAAGCTGTATTTGTCGAGCGCGGCGCTGTCGAGCACCGAGCTGGCGCGCAACAGGTTGGCCCGCGTGTCCACCACGCGCAGGGCATACAACGAGTTGCGGGCGGAGACCGGGTCCACGTAGCTCACCACGTTGCCCTTCATGTCCACCGGCAGCGCGAATGTGTCGCGCACGGTGGAAGGCCCCAGGATGGGCAGCACCAGATAGGGGCCAGTACCCACGCCCCAGCGCCCCAGGGTCAGGCCGAAGTCCTGCTTGTAGCGGTCGATGCCCAGCTCGCTGGCGATGTCCAGCAAACCGCCCAGGCCCATGAACGTGTTCACATTGACCCGCATGAAGCTGGACGCAGCGGCTTCACCGCGCAGCTGCAGCACGTTGTTCACAAACGACCAGACGTCGCCCAGGTTCCCGAAGAAATTGCTGACCCCCGTGCGTACCGGTGCGGGCGTGACCTCCTTGTAGGCCGTCGCCACGGGCTTGAGCACCATGGCATCGACCTGTTCATTGAAGTTGGTCATGCTGCGGTTGTAAGACTCCAGCGGGTCGCGGGGATCAGGGTTGGCCACCGTGGCGCACCCGGTGAGCAGCACAGCCCCCAGCAACAAGGCCAGGCTGGCTGCAAGGCGGGACATCGACAACCTGCCGTCATCAATGCGGGCACGGAGTGTATGGAGTGAATGCATCATTTTTTTCCACCTGTCCCTGCAGGTTTTGCGCCGTCTTCGGCTTTGCTGTAAAGAAATTGTCCGATAAGGTTCTCAAGCACCACCGCCGACTGGGTAGACGTGATCGTGTCTCCCGCCGCCAGATTTTTTTCGTCGGCACCCGCCTCAATTCCGATGTACTGCTCGCCGAGCAGGCCGCTGGTCAGGATCTTGAGGGAGCTGTCCTTGGGGAAGGCGTAGCGGTCTTCCATGGCCAGCGTGACCCGCGCCTGGAAGGTCTTGTCGTCAAAGGTGATGGACTCCACGCGCCCCACCACCACCCCAGCGCTGCGCACCGCCGCCTGGGGCTTGAGACCGCCGATGTTGTCGAACTTGGCGGTGACACGGTAGCCCGAATGGAATTGAAGGCTCAGCAGGTTGGCCGACTGCAGCGCCAGAAACACCAGTGCCACCGCGCCCAGCATCACGAAGAGCCCTACCCACAGATCGTTTTTGGAGCGTTGCATATGTTTGATTCCTAGAACTGCCAGCACCGCCAGCGTCAGATACTGAACATCAGTGCGGTGAGCACGAAGTCCAGTGCCAGCACCGCCAAAGACGCCATGACCACGGTGCGCGTGGTGGCGCGCGACACACCCTCAGGGGTGGGTTTGGCTGCATAGCCCTGCAGCAGCGCCACAAAAGTTACCGTGAAGCCAAAGACCACACTCTTGAGCACGCCGTTGCCCAGGTCTTTCCAGACATCCACCCCGCCCTGCATCTGGCTCCAGAACGCCCCGGGGTCAATGCCGATCATGACCACCCCGACGATCCAGCCGCCGATGATGCCCACCGCACTGAACACCGCCGCCAGTAGGGGCATGGTGATCACCCCTGCCCAGAAGCGAGGCGCCAGGATGCGCTGCACCGGGTCCACCGCCATCATCTCCATGGCGCTGAGCTGCTCCCCCGCGCGCATGAGGCCAATTTCTGCTGTGAGCGACGTGCCTGCGCGGCCCGCAAACAGCAGCGCCGTGACCACGGGGCCCAGCTCGCGCACAAGACTCAGTGCCACCAGCAAGCCCAGGGCCTCTGACGAGCCATAGCGCTGCAGCGTGTAGTAGCCCTGCAAGCCCAGCACAAACCCCACGAACAGGCCCGACACGGCAATGATGGCCAGCGAATAGTTGCCCAGGAAATGCACCTGGTCGCGCACCAGCGAGGGCCGCGTCAAGGTCGCACCCAGGAGCCGCACCAGCCGCCCAAACAACCGCGCGCCCATGCCAATGTCAGCCAGCTTGTGGCGCACAGCAAAACCGACGTCGGAGGGCTTGTACCAACTCACAGCGCACGTCCTCCTGCAGGTCCGAAATCCTCGGCAACGGCCGGGCCGGGGTAATGGAACGGCACCGGGCCAGTCGGTAGAGCGTTGACAAACTGGTGCACCAGCGGGTCACGGCTGGCGAGGACCTCCTCAGGCGTGCCCTGCGCCGCCACAACGCCTTCGCCCAGGATGATCACATGGTCCGCAAGGCGGAAAGTCTCCTCCAGGTCATGCGACACCACGATGCTGGTGAGGCCCATGGCGTCGTTGAGCTGACGGATCAACTGCGCAGCCGTGCCCAACGAGATGGGGTCCAGGCCCGCAAAGGGTTCGTCGTACATGACCAGTTCCGGGTCCAGCACGATCGCTCGAGCCAGCGCCACGCGGCGCGCCATGCCACCCGAGATCTGGCTGGGCATCAGGTCGCGTGCACCACGCAGGCCCACCGCATGCAGCTTCATCAGCACCACATCGCGGATCAGTTCCTCGGACAAATCGGTGTGCTCACGCAGCGGAAAGGCCACGTTCTCAAACACGCTCAGGTCGGTGAACAGCGCGCCGAACTGGAACAACATGCCCATGCGCCGGCGCGCAGCGTACAAAGCCTGTACGTCCATGCGCCCTACGTCCTGACCGTTGACCAACACCTGGCCACTCTGGGCCCTGTGCTGCCCCCCAAGCAGGCGCAGCACCGTCGTCTTGCCCCCGCCCGATGCGCCCATCAGCGCCGTGACCTTGCCGCGCGGCACCGCCAGGGTCACGTCGCGCAGGATCACGCGGTCACCGTACGAAAACGTGACGTTGCGCAACTCGGCAAGAAATGTGGACTCGGCCATGCAAGAAATGGATGTCTGATCTGAGGCCTGCCAAAACGACATCCGCCCCGGAAAATGGAGCGCAGATGGTAGCCGAAGACACAAACATACATTCATGCATGTTTGTAAAGAAAAAGCACAACCGCCAGCGATCCCGACCGAGCGAGACCGAGGCAAGCCCGGATTGACAGAACCCCTGATTGTGCCAACAAAGCGTCCAGAAGGCTGACGCCCGGCCATTGCCCCACCGTCAAAGGCACCGTAAACACAAACGGCGCCCGAAGGCGCCGTTGCTTGGAGGGTGCGAGAAACCGCAGGATCAGCGGGGCAGGTCCGAATATCCCATCAGGAACTCGTCCACCGCACGCGCGGCCTGGCGGCCTTCACGGATGGCCCAAACCACCAGTGACTGGCCCCGGCGGATATCGCCCGCCGCAAACACCTTGGGCACGTTGGTGGCATAACCGCCGTCAAAGTCCGTGGTGGCGCGGGCATTGCCTCGGGCATCCTTCTCGACGCCGAAAGCCTCCAGCACCGGCGCGACCGGGCTCACAAAACCCATGGCCAGCAACACCAGATCGGCCTGGTAGTGTTTTTCGGTGCCGGGAATCTCGACCAGCTTGCCGTCCTTGAACTCGACCTGCACCGTAGTCAGGCTCTTGACCTTGCCCTTTTCGCCCGTGAACTCCTTGGTGGAGATCGCGAACTCGCGCACGCAACCTTCTTCATGGCTGGAGCTGGTGCGCAGCTTGAGTGGCCAGTAAGGCCACGTCAGGGGGCGGTTTTCCACTTCAGGGGGCTGGGGCATCACCTCGAACTGGGTGACGCTGGCTGCACCATGGCGATTGCTGGTACCCACGCAGTCGCTGCCGGTGTCGCCGCCGCCGATCACGATCACATGCTTGCCCGTCGCCATGATCTGGCCCTTGAGCTTGTCGCCCGCGTTGACCTTGTTCTGCTGGGGCAGGAATTCCATGGCGAAGTGAATGCCGTCAAGTTCACGGCCTGGCACAGGCAGGTCGCGCGACTGCTCGGCGCCACCGGTGAGCAGCACGGCGTCAAACTCCTTGTTCAGCTGTTCGGGCGTGACGGTTTCCTTGGCCCAGTTGGTAACTTTGGAATCCTTGCCCAGGCCGTCCTTCGCGGCGCCCACGAATACGCCGGTGCGAATCACCACACCTTCGGCTTCGAGCTGCTTCACGCGGCGGTCGATGTGCGACTTCTCCATCTTGAAGTCGGGGATGCCGTAGCGCAGCAGGCCGCCCACACGGTCGTTTTTCTCAAACAGCGTGACGCTGTGGCCAGCGCGGGCCAGTTGCTGCGCAGCCGCCAGACCTGCGGGGCCGGAGCCCACCACAGCCACCTTCTTGCCCGTCTGGTGCTTGGCGGGGCGCGGCTGCACCCAGCCTTCGGCCCAGGCGCGGTCGATGATCGCGTGCTCAATGCTCTTGATGCCCACAGCATCGTCGTTCACGTTGAGCACACAGGCAGCCTCGCAAGGTGCGGGGCAGATGCGGCCGGTGAACTCAGGGAAGTTGTTGGTGCTGTGCAGCACCTCGATCGCGCTCTTCCAGTCCGCGTGGTACACGAGGTCGTTGAAGTCGGGAATGATGTTGTTCACCGGGCAGCCGTTGTTGCAGAACGGCGTGCCGCAGTCCATGCAGCGCGCGCCTTGCACCTTGGCCTGGCTCTCATCGAGCCCGACGACAAATTCCTTGTAATGCTTCAGGCGCTCGGGCACGGGCTTGTAGCCCTCTTCGATGCGCTCGTATTCCATGAAGCCGGTAGTTTTTCCCATGACGATGTCCTTGTCTATGAATGCTGTGCGAAGGGTGTGGCGACGCCTTACTTGGCGGGGGCCACTTCTTTTTTGGTAGCAGCTACCGCTGGTGTAGCGGACTCCTCCAGCACTTTTCGTTCATAAATTTCAGCCAACGCACGCTTGTACTCGGTCGGGAAGACCTTGACGAACTTGCTGCGCGATGCGGCCCAGTTGTCCAGCAGCTCGCGCGCGCGCTTGCTGCCCGTCCAGCGGTTGTGGTCTTCCAGCAGCTTCTTGAGCTGGGCCTCATCCGTCTGGCCGTTGTGCCAGATCGAGCGGGGGACCGTGGCTTCCTGCTCAGTGGCGGGCAGGATGCGCTCCAGCGTCACCATCGACAGGTTGCAGCGCGTGTCGAACTGTCCGTCTTCGTCGTAAACATACGCTACGCCGCCGCTCATGCCTGCTGCAAAGTTGCGGCCGGTCTTGCCGAGCACCACCACCGTACCGCCAGTCATGTACTCGCAGCCATGGTCGCCCGTACCTTCGACGACGGCCGTGGCACCCGACAGACGCACCGCAAAGCGTTCACCGGCCACGCCGCTGAAGAAAGCCTCACCGGTGGTGGCGCCGTACATCACGGTGTTACCCACAATGGTGTTGCGCACCGCCTCACCCCGGAAGTCGATGCTGGGGCGCACGATGACACGGCCACCCGACAGGCCCTTGCCCGTGTAGTCGTTGGCGTCGCCGATCAGGTACAGCGTGATGCCGCGCGTCAGAAACGCGCCGAACGACTGGCCGCCCGTGCCTTCCAGCTGGATGCGGATGGTGTCGTCAGGCAAGCCTTCGGGGTGCACACGGGTGACAGCGCCGGACAGCATCGCGCCGACCGAGCGGTTCACGTTGCGCGCCACCTCGATGAACTGCACGCGCTCACCCTTTTCGATGGCAGGCTTGCTGCGCTCGATGAGCTTGCGGTCCAGTGTGTGCTCGATGTTGTGATCCTGCACGTCCACGTGGAAGCGAGGCACATCGGCGGGCACGTTCGGCTGGGCAAACAGGCGGCTGAAGTCCAGGCCGCGTGCCTTCCAGTGTTCCAGGCCCTGGCGCATGTCGAGCAGGTCGGTGCGGCCGATCAGGTCGTCAAACTTGCGAATGCCCAGCTGGGCCATGATCTGGCGCACTTCTTCGGCGATGAAGAAGAAGTAGTTCACCACATGCTCTGGCTTGCCAGAGAACTTCTTGCGCAGCTCGGGGTCCTGCGTGGCCACGCCCACGGGGCAGGTGTTCAGGTGGCATTTGCGCATCATGATGCAGCCTTCCACCACCAGTGGTGCCGTGGCAAAGCCGAACTCGTCAGCACCCAGCAGTGCGCCGATGGCGACGTCGCGGCCGGTCTTCATCTGGCCGTCGGCCTGCACACGGATGCGGCCGCGCAGGCGGTTCAGCACCAGCGTCTGCTGGGTTTCGGCCAGGCCGATTTCCCATGGGCCGCCCGCGTGCTTGATGGACGACCAGGGCGAAGCGCCCGTGCCGCCGTCGTGCCCAGCGATCACCACGTGGTCGCTCTTGCACTTGGCCACGCCTGCCGCGATAGTGCCCACGCCCACTTCAGACACCAGCTTGACACTGATGCCAGCATGCGGCGCAACGTTCTTCAGATCGTGGATCAGCTGGGCCAGATCTTCGATCGAATAGATGTCGTGGTGCGGCGGTGGCGAAATCAGGCCCACACCCGGCACGCTGTGGCGCAGCTTGCCGATGTAGTTGGACACCTTGCCGCCAGGCAGCTGACCGCCCTCGCCGGGCTTGGCCCCCTGGGCCATCTTGATCTGGATCTGATCGGCGGACGACAGGTACTCCGCCGTCACGCCGAAGCGGCCCGACGCCACCTGCTTGATGCGGCTGCGCAGCGAATCGCCGTCCTGCAGGGGCAGATCGACCTCGACGTTCTCGGCGCCGATCACGCTCTTCAGGGTGTCGCCCTTCTTGATCGGGATGCCCTTGAGCTCGTTGCGGTAGCGTGCCGCGTCCTCGCCACCTTCACCGGTGTTGCTCTTACCGCCAATGCGGTTCATGGCCAAGGCCAGTGTGGCGTGCGCCTCGGTGGAGATGGAGCCCAGCGACATGGCGCCCGTGGCGAAGCGCTTGACGATTTCCTTGGCAGGTTCGACCTCATCGATCGAGATCGCCTTGGACGGATCGATCTTGAACTCGAACAGGCCGCGCAGCGTCATGTGGCGCTTGCTCTGGTCGTTGATGATCTGGGCGTATTCCTTGTACGTGTTCCAGTTGTTGGCGCGCGTGCTGTGCTGCAGCTTGGCAATCGCGTCAGGTGTCCACATGTGGTCTTCACCACGGGCGCGCCAAGCGTACTCGCCACCGGCGTCCAGCATGGTTTCGAGCACGGGGTCGTCGCCAAACGCGGCCTTGTGCATGCGGATGGCTTCTTCGGCGATCTCGAACACGCCGATGCCTTCCACACGGCTGGCGGTGCCGGTGAAGTACTTGCCCACGGTTTCCGTGTTCAGGCCGATGGCCTCGAACAGCTGGGCGCCGCAGTAGCTCATGTAGGTGCTCACGCCCATCTTGGACATGATCTTGGACAGACCCTTGCCGATGGCCTTGACGTAGTTGTAGATGGCCTTGTCGGCCGACAAGTCGCCGCCCAGGTCCTTGTGCATTTCGGCCAGGGTTTCCATGGCCAGGTAGGGGTGCACAGCCTCGGCGCCGTAGCCAGCCAGCACGGCGAAGTGGTGCACCTCGCGCGCGGTACCCGTTTCGACCACCAGGCCGGCCGTGGTGCGCAGGCCTGCGCCCACCAGGTGCTGATGGATGGCCGACAGCGCCAGCAGCGCGGGAATGGCCACTTGCGTCGCGCTAACGGCACGGTCGCTGATGATGAGAATGTTGGCACCGCCCTTGATGGCATCAACGGCCTGCGCGCACAGCGAGGCCAGCTTGGCTTCCACGCCCTCACGGCCCCAGCTCAGCGGGTAGGTGATGTCGATAGTGGCGCTCTTGAACTTGCCTTGCGTGTACTTCTCGATGTCGCGCAGCTTGGCCATGTCGGCAAAGTCGAGCACGGGCTGGCTCACTTCGAGCCGCATCGGTGGGTTAACCTGGTTGATGTCCAGCAGGTTGGGCTTGGGGCCGATGAAGCTGTTCAGCGACATCACGATGGCCTCGCGGATCGGGTCGATCGGCGGGTTGGTCACCTGGGCGAACAGCTGCTTGAAGTAGTTGTACAGCGGCTTGTTCTTGCCCGACAGCACGGCCAGCGGACTGTCGTTGCCCATGGAGCCGATGCCTTCTTCGCCGTTTTTGGCCATGGGCGCCATCAGGAACTTGATGTCTTCCTGGGTGTAGCCAAAGGCCTGCTGGCGATCCAGCAACGGCAGGCCGGCAGCTGCAGGGACCGCGGCGGTTTCACCCGTCTCGATGCTGTCCAGCTTGATCCGCAGGTTTTCAATCCACTGCTTGTAGGGCTTGGTGTTGACGATGTTGGCTTTCAGCTCGTCGTCGTCGATCATGCGGCCTTGTTCCAGGTCGATCAGGAACATCTTGCCGGGCTGCAGGCGCCACTTGCGCACGATCTTGTTCTCGGGCACGGGCAGCACGCCCGACTCGGAGCCCATGATGACCAGATCGTCGTCGGTGATGCAGTAGCGCGAGGGGCGCAGGCCGTTGCGGTCCAGCGTGGCGCCGATCTGGCGGCCGTCGGTGAACACGATGGAAGCGGGACCGTCCCAAGGCTCCAGCATGGCGGCGTGGTATTCATAGAAGGCGCGGCGGCGCTCGTCCATGGTCGTGTGCTGCTCCCAGGGCTCTGGGATCATCATCATCACGGCCTGGCTGATGGGGTAGCCGGCCATGGTCAGCAGTTCGAGGCAGTTGTCGAACGTGGCGGTATCGGACTGGTCGGCAAAGCTGATGGGGTAGAGCTTTTGCAGGTCAGCAGCCAGCACGGGCGATGCCATCACGCCTTCGCGGGCCTTCATCCAGTTGTAGTTGCCCTTGACGGTGTTGATTTCGCCGTTGTGCGCCACATAACGGTACGGGTGGGCCAGCGGCCACTCGGGGAAGGTGTTGGTGGAGAAGCGCTGGTGCACCAACCCAATGGCCGAGACGCAGCGCTCGTCGGACAGGTCCTTGTAGTACACACCCACCTGGTCGGCCAGCAGCAGGCCCTTGTAGACCACGGTGCGGCTGGACATGGACGGAACGTAGTATTCCTTGCTGTGCTTGAGCTTGAGCGCCTGAATGTTGGCGCTGGCCGTCTTGCGGATCACGTACAGCTTGCGCTCCAGCGCGTCCTGCACGATCACGTCGTTGCCACGGCCAATGAACACCTGGCGCAGGATGGGCTCCTTCTTGCGCACTGTGGGGGACATGGGCATATCCACATTCACCGGAACATCGCGCCAGCCCAGCAGTACCTGGCCTTCGGCCTTGATGGCGCGCTCCATCTCCTGCTCGCAAGCCAGGCGCGAGGCATGCTCCTTGGGCAGGAAGATCATGCCCACGCCGTATTCGCCGGCCGCAGGCAAGGTCACGCCTTGCTTGGCCATCTCTTCGCGGTACAGCGCGTCAGGGATCTGGATCAGGATGCCGGCGCCGTCGCCCATCAGCGGGTCGGCACCCACCGCGCCACGGTGGTCGATGTTTTCCAGAATCTTCAGAGCCTGCGTCACGATGTCGTGGCGCTTGATGCCCTTGATGTGGGCCACAAAACCGAGGCCGCAGGCGTCGTGTTCGTTACCCGATGAATACAAACCGTGTTGTTGCAGATGCTGGATCTCGGCAGCCGTGGTCATGGCGCACTCCTATATTTTTCGCAGGGGAGCCGAGGTTAGTGCATTGCAGCATATTTTGGCAAGCAATTTAATTGGGGTCAGATTCTCATTAAACAAACCAGAACTCACACAAGCATATTATTGGGGACATATTAAAATTAATAGCAATGAGGCCAGTAATTTCATGCGCCTCCGTCGGTTTTCGCATGATTTTTTTCCATTCGAGGCCTGCCAGGCATTCCTCGAGTCACGCGGCGCAGGGTCTGCTGTTGCAGGCCCGCAAGAAACTCGGTATCGCCCAAAGCCCAACCGCTGAGCGCCGAGTCGGTCAAAGCCGTTTGCACCGACGCCCCCAGGCCCGCCTGAACCAGTGCGGCATAGGCGGCCTCGCGCGCAAACGGGGTGTTGCCCAAAGCCCAATACAGGGCATGGGGCGTCAACCACCGGTCGTTGCGCAAGCCCAACCAATGTGCATGGCTGGACCAGGCGTAGTCAGCGGGCTGCTGCACCAATCCGGCCCGCACAGGGTTGAGGTCCAGGTACACCATGCACGCCAGCAAATACCGTTCCGGCTGCAATACCGTGGAACGGTAGCGCCCCTCCCACAAAGTACCAGTGCGGGCATGTCGGCGGTTGAAGTACTGCACATACCGGCGCCCCACTGCCTGCATCATCTGGGGCAGTCCGTCTTGTGAGGCTGGCGTAACCAGCAGGTGAAAGTGGTTGTCCATCAGCACATAGGCATGGACGGCCACGGCATATTTCTGCGCGTTGTCCATCAACAGCGCCAGCAGCGCATCGAAATCTTCCACTCCGTGGAAGATCGGCTGGCGGTTGTTGCCCCGCAGGATGACGTGGTGCAAATGACCCGGCAGGGTCAGGCGTGACAAACGGGCCATGGGTCTTGATCAGGAATATGGGAGTCACGATCATAGACCTGTCCCCTATTTTTCATCGATGCAAGCTGGCAACGCCCATCATCCGCCACGAAGATAGCGAGGCGCATACTTGATTCTGGCCTGCCCTTGCGCGCCTTTTGGGCACGCGTCAATGCGTGGCCAAGTTCTCCACTGGGTCTGCCACCACACCGATGCCAAACCGCGCCCCCATGGCGTGTTCCAGGCCAAATTCGCCGAGAAGCGCCCGCAACCGCTCGGCCGCGCTGCGTTTTTTCTGTCCGGTGTAGCGCGCGATGATGAGTTCGTTCTTCATGCTGTGCTCCCATCCCACCAGCTCGGTCACAGTGACCTGGTAGCCATTGGCCTCTAGGTACAGGCAGCGCAGCACATTGGTCACCTGGCTGCCGAGTTCGCGGGTGTGCAAGGGGTGACGCCACAGTTCCGCCAGGGGCGTGCGCGCCAACTGCAAGGCCTTGCCTTGGCGCAGGCAGGCTGCCATCTCCGCTTGGCAACAGGGCACCAGAACCATGGCCCGGGCCTTTTTTTGCAGCCCGAAGGCAATCGCGTCGTCAGTGGCGGTGTCGCAAGCATGCAAGGCGGTGACCACATCGATCTGGTCGGGCAACTCACGGGCATCCGCAGACTCGGCCACGGATAGATTGAGAAACGACATCCGCTCAAAATGAAGCCGCTGCGCGAGCGCCCGCGACTTCTGTACCAGTTCCGCCCGGGTCTCCACCCCGTAGATATGCCCGCGGCCCAGCGCCTTGAAATACAGGTCGTACAGGATGAAACCCAGATAGGACTTGCCCGCGCCGTGGTCCGCCAACGTGGGCCCACTGCCTTGGGAGGACAGCTCCGTGAGCAGGGGCTCGATGAAGTTGAACAGGTGGTACACCTGCTTGAGCTTGCGGCGTGAGTCCTGATTGAGACGGCCATCCCGGGTAAGGATGTGCAGCTCCTTGAGCAGCTCTACCGATTGGCCAGAGCGCAGTTCCTGCAGCTCAGCACTCTCGTTCTTGGATTTTCCCGCACCGCGAATTCGCAGGTCGGTCGTCGCTGCAGATGGGTTCTTTTTATTCATAAACCGGGGCCTTGTGCTGGCGGATTGTCCTCGCTGGCGGCAGTGGCGGCCATGTTCGCACCGCCTTTGTCATGGGGGCCCACGTCCAGCGCCAGCCAACCGGCCATGCCCATCTCTTCAAGTACTTCCATGTTGCGCTCAAAGATGGTTTCCGCCTCGGGAAAGACCGACACCGCCCGATCGATGCTGGCCTCGCGCAACAAATGCAGCGTGGGGTATGGAGCGCGATTGGTGCAATTGGTCACGTCGTCCGCATCGGTGCCGGCGAACTGAAACTGCGGGTGAAAGCTTGCGACCTGCAGCGTGCCCTCCAACCCGAGAACGTGCACCATGTCCTCCACTTCACCAAGAAAGTCATTGAAATCCAGGAAATCCTGCTGGCAATGCGGCATCACCAGCAAGGTGGTGTCCCTGACTTCTGCGGGTGTGTTTGCGAGCGCTTGAAGTTCTTCGCGCAACACCACCAGCACATCCTTCCCGGTCGTGGCCAAGCTCACCACGTAGTGAATTTGCCCTTTGACATGCACCGACTTAGCAAACGGACAGAGATTGAATCCTATGACGGCCCGCTCCAACCACCGGATAGTGTCCTGGACGTAGGTATCAGTGGATACAAAATGGGGGAGCGCCTTAGCGGCGTTGGTGGAGGAAGATGTCATGGGTGCGCGCAGAAGCGCAAGGATAGAGGTGGGATTTTATCGGTGTGAGTTGTTGGCAGATCGCGCGATAGCGGCGGTCCCACCCGGAAGCCTCATGGACTCCTCAGTGCACGCTCACATCGGCGGGAGGGCAGCGGAGAAAAAGAAGAGATGCGCAAGCCCACACAGCAAATACGCTTCAGGCGGCCACATCTAACGGAGCCTGAAGTCGCGCGACACCAGCGACGCCCCCCCAAAAAATCAACGCATCTCGCTCCACCTCGGAACCGGGCGCTATTCCTGCAGGAGTCGGCGCCCTGTCAGGCGCTCATGCTCCCGCGCCGCAAAGCGGTCCGTCATCCCGGCAATGAAATCGGCCACCGCCCGCGCTCGTCCATACCTGTCGCCCTCCAGGGCGCGCGCGGTAAAGGCAGCTTTCATTTCGTGGGGCTGGACCATATAGGCATCGAACAACTCACGCACGATTTCTTGGGCATGGCCCGTAGTTTCCATGACCCGGGGATGCCGGTACAGATGCTTGAAGAGGAACCGCTTGAGTACGGTAGAGCGCTCGCGCATCTCACCACTGAAGCTCACCAGAACTGGGAGCTTCCGCACCTCATCGGGATGGGCTGGTGCATGCTCGTGCAGCGCGGCTTTTGTGGTGTCAATGACGTCGTACACCTGCGCACTCAGCATCCTCCGTATCGCCTCGTACAACAAGCGGCGCTGCATGGATGGGGTGGAGAGGTCGGGATGCTCCATCTGGGCTGCCGAACGGTACGCATCAAACAAGGGGACTTCTTGCAGCTGCGTCAGAGTAATCAACCCAGAGCGCACGCCGTCATCGATATCGTGTGCGTTGTAAGCAATCTCGTCGGCCAAATTGCACAACTGCGCCTCCAGGCTCGGCCGCTCATTGCGCAGGAAGCGGGCACCAACACCATTGGGCTCCTCACTCTCCAACTGCAAAGCATGAGTGCGCGAGCAGTGTTTGAGAATCCCTTCTCGGGTCTCGAATGTGAGATTGAGTCCGTCATACAACGGGTATCTTTCTTCCAGCTTGTCCACCACTCGCAAGCTCTGCAAGTTGTGTTCAAAGCCTCCAAAGTCGGCCATGCAGCCATTCAAGGCGTCCTGCCCCGCATGCCCGAACGGGGTATGCCCCAAGTCGTGGGCTAACGAGATGGCCTCAACCAAGTCTTCGTTAATCTGTAGCGACCGTGCGATGGATCGCCCGAGTTGCGCGACTTCTAACGAATGAGTTAGCCGGGTACGAAATAGATCCCCCTCGTGGTTGAGGAAGACTTGTGTCTTGTAGACAAGCCGTCGGAATGCCGTGGAATGGACGATTCGGTCGCGGTCGCGCTGGTATTCAGTTCGAGTGGGCGGCGGACACTCTGAATGACGCCGACCGCGGGTCTGCGCGGGGACAGATGCGAAGGGCAACAGATCTACGAGCCCAATCACCTTAGTAGCCCCTCATCAAACGGCACCTACGCTTCTCGAAAAAGCAATCCAAGCAACCACAAATATTCACTCGCAGCAGGCATCAATAACTTCACGGACTAAGGAGTCTGGCGCCGAGCGCACAAGTGCTCTACCGGGGCCATCGATCACAACAAACCGAATCTCGCCTGCTTCGGCTTTTTTATCAATCCGCATCAACTCCAAATATCGACCGGCGTTGTCGTTAGCATCTAATACTGGCCCTTTGGTGGGTAAACCAGCAAGCTGGATCAAAGAGATCAGCCGCCGAACAAAGTCAGCGTCTACCAACCCCAAGCGTCGGGAGAGTTCAGCGGCCATGACCATCCCGGCCGAAACGCCCTCTCCATGTAACCAAACACCGTAGCCCATCCCTGCTTCGATGGCATGACCAAAAGTGTGACCAAAGTTCAATATAGCGCGCAAGCCTGACTCCTTCTCATCCTTGCTTACGACCCAAGCTTTGATCTCACAACTACGCTGAACCACATGAGCAAGTGCCGCGGCCTCCTTGGCCATAACTGCGTTCAAGTTTTGCTCCAGCCATTCCATGAAGGCGATATCTGCAATCGGCCCATATTTAATAACCTCAGCTAAACCAGCGCGAAGCTCACGATCAGGCAGAGTACTCAATGTACAAAAATCGCAGATGACCAGTTGAGGCTGGTAAAAAGCCCCTATCATATTTTTCCCCAACGGATGATTAATCGCAGTTTTCCCACCTACCGATGAGTCAACTTGAGCGAGCAATGTCGTAGGCAACTGTACAAATGGTATACCACGCATATAGGTGGCAGCCGCGAAGCCTGTTAGATCACCAACCACACCGCCACCAAGCGCGAACAGAGTCGTCTTTCGATCACATTGCCAACTCAAAAGTGAGTTAAATATATTGTTTAAAGAATCCCAACTCTTATGAGACTCACCATCTGGCAGCTCGATAACACGAACGTCCTCGAATATTCGAGCTAGAGAGCTTCTTACTCGATCTAAATGATACCCAGCAACAATAAAATTTGTGACAATTACAGCAACCCGAAAATCGGAAACAATACCGTTGAGAGACTGAACTAAGTCGATGTTTTCACCCACTAGTATTTCATAAGTTCTATCACCCAAATCAATATTGATCACATTCATATTTTATCACCCATATCAAATTACAGTCACCAAAACAAAAAAGGCCAATATAAAATTGGCCTTTTATTCAGACTACAGCATCATCACGGGCAAACCACAGCGCCGCCATCTTTAATCGTCACTGAAACAGTTTGCTTAACGAGTTTTGAGTCGTAAACGTCGATTGGAATCACCTTATCAGCAGTTACACATCTCGGACCCGTGGTGGAATCAGGAAGGATCGCTGTCAGCGTGTTGGCAGCTACGGAGAGTGTGGTGAAAAAGGCTTTGTCAGCCGGACTCACCAGGGGAGTATAAGGCGCAGTGCCTCCTGCGATCAAATAAGTAAGCGTTGTGGAGGTCGCACTCTTTTCATCCACTGTTTGACTAGCAGGTGAAACCTGCAAAACATTAGTGGTCACAGTAACAGAAACCACCACTGAGGTACCAGCTGCATCCGTAATCTTGATGTCAGATGCACCTTGAGAGACCAGTGATACCGACACAGATGAGCCGGAGATAGTCGCTGTAGCAACAGCGGTGTTAGTTGAACTCACGGTGTACGGAGCCACGCCACCGTTGACAGTCACGGAATTACTGGTACCAGCGGGCCCAGTGATAGAGGCAGGCGAAACCGACATCGTGCCCACCTGCACTGTGGCCGTGACACTCAACGTAGCACCTGCCGCATCAGTGATCAAAATAGTCGCAGTTCCTGCTTTCGGAAGTCCGAGAAGCGTCACCGTAGATCCAGAGATAGATGCGCTGACAGTGCTTGCATCTGAACTGTTAACAGAATATGGACCAACACCACCCCGCACATTGAACTGAAGGGACTGATTTGGCCGCAATGTAACCGCAGTTCCGGCACTGCTGACCAATGGAACCGCTTTGGCGGTCACAGTAATTTTCACTTGCTGAACAGGGAGACTCTCGTCGTACACCGTTAACGTTGAAGTCCCGTCACTATTTCCAGAAATAAATAGTATCCCTTCAGCTGAAAGGAACGCACTAACGGAAGCATCGGAGCTGATTACACCGTAAGGTGCTTTACCGCCACGCACTTCAATATCTGTGGACCCGCTAGCGCCCACAGGCAAACTAATTGCACTTACAGGGGGGTAGACTCTCAAGGTTGCGGATGGACCATTAGGGGTACCACCTCCGCCCCCCCCGCCTCCACAAGCGACAACCAACACACCGGTAGTGATGGCGAGTAATATTTTAAATAACTTTTTCATAATCAATTAATCCGTAAATAATTATTTTCTAGGACCACTATCAGAAATAACTTTAGGCGTAATAAATACTAACATTTCACGCTTGGTAGATTCTTTTGTTCTATTTTTGAAGAGATTACCCACCACAGGAACATCGCCAAGCAACGGGATTTTATTCTCTTGATTGGTTTCTTCCATTTCAAAGATTCCACCAATTACAACGGTTCCACCGTTTTCAATCAAAATTTGCGTTTTGACATGCTTGGTGTCAATAGCGACACCTTGAGTAGTTGTCTCTCCTCGGCTGTCTTTGTTCACGTCTAAATCAAGAATAATATTCCCCTCAGGAGTTATCTGGGGCGTCACTTCAAGCTTGAGTACTGCTTTTTTGAAGGCTAGAGTCGTAGCACCGTTAGGGGCCGTCACAGCGTACGGATACTCTGTACCTTGCTCAATCAGCGCCTTAGTTTGATCCGCCGTAATAATGCGAGGGCTGGAAACTATCCGCCCCTTACCGTCGGCCTCCATTGCCGAAAGCTCTAATGTAAGAAAGCGATTTGCGGCAGAATTGAATATCGATAGCGCAAAACTCCCCACACTGCTCACATTAGATAGACTTGCGGGCAGGTTCACAAAATTTCCACTCGTATTAGTCGCACCACCTGCACCACTGGATGCAACGGCATCGCTGTATGAGGTACCGAAGGCTACTCGGTTATTTCCTCCGACTCCATATCCACCATCCCCCCCCCTATTAGCACGCAAGTCAGTTGCACCCAAACGTACGCCCAAAGATCGGCCAAAAGTATCTCGCGCCTCGACAATGCGCGCCTCAATCAAAACTTGACGAACTGCAACATCCAAGCTCGCCAGTAGTAAACGAACTTCTTCGAGCTTGCTTGGGGTATCAGTCACAAATAACTGATTTGTCCTCGGCTCGGATATTGCACTACCACGCTCCGACAAAAATCGCGTTGATGCGGCCCCGCTGGACGCACCCGCCGTAGTGGTGAGCTGAGCAACAATGTCTGCTGACTTCGCATAGTTAAGCTGAAAAGCCTGCGTCTTAAGTGGCTCCAATTTTTGGATTGCCTGAGCAGCCTCGAAGTCTTTCTTTGTACGAGCATCTATCTCATCTTTAGGGGCGATCCATAGAACGGATCCTGTCTTACGCATACCAAGACCTTTGGCGTCCATGATAATTTGGAGCGCTTGGTCCCAGGGGACATCCTTGAGCCGCAGGGTTAGAGCACCCGTGACAGTGTCAGATGTGACTATATTGAAATTCGTAAAATCAGCAATAACCTGCAGCAAAGATCTCACTTCGATATTCTGGAAATTCAAGGATAATTTTTCTCCTGAGTACCCAGGACCCTGCGTCAATTTACTCAGATCGATTTTCTTCTGCCGAATTTCAACAACAAACTGATTGTCACTTTGGTATGCGCTGTGCTCCCATTCACCATTTGATTCAATAAGCATACGGACGCGCTCACCCGTCTGTGTTGTAGTTACAGTCTGCACAGGAGTGCCAAAATCCGTAACATCTAATTTTCGACGCAACCCCTCAGGCAACGATGATCGCATAAATTCAACCACAATACCTTTGGTTTGCTGCTGCAGATCAACACCTACCTGATTGCTAAGAAGATTCACGATTACCCTTCCAGCACCGTCCGAACCACGTCGAAAGTCTATGTCTTTCAACGGTAGCACATCGTTGTTCTGACTTTCCGAAAATGCGGTGGTTTGAGCAGAAGGCCTCGTTCCGACAAGCGAAGACTCAAGCGACAAAAACAAGGATTTCCCTTGAATTTCCGTTTTGTAAGAGGTCGGATTTTTTAGATTCAGAACAATACGCGAACGCTCCCCTGCATTCACAATATTCACCGATTTCAAATTTCCAAGGTTAATATCATACAGCGATTTACCACTATCATTCCCCACCCCCTGAAAGTCCAGCGCGATGCGTGCAGGAGACTGTGTCGAGAATCCTGTAGGCGAAGAAGAAATCGACTCAGAAAAATCAACTCTCAATATCTCAACACCCGCCTGGATGCTAGCGGAAACAGCACTAATCCCCCCAGCGGCAAATGCCCCAAGAGAAAGAAAAAGCATTGAAACGCCTACAGCAGCGCCACGGCAATAACTGAACAATATGCCACTATTTTGTTTCATTTTTTACCCTCTTGCAGATCAAGCGATGCTGAACGCTCTATCCAATCCCCTGTTGCATCTTGTGCTATTTCACGCAGCTGAATTGAATTTTCAGTAATCCGAGTGACTTTTCCATAATTTTGACCAAGGTAATTTCCAACCTTGACCTGATAGATCAAGCTATCAACTTTAATCAACGCTATCGGTGCGCCTGATTTATTCAGACTACCCACCATAGCCATAGAATCCAATGGGAACGCCTCCAATGGCTCCTTACGACGGGCCATTTCTGGAGCGATCAACGTAACGTTCGAGGCCACTTGACTAGAGTCCCGTTTCAACGCTTGTGTTAATTTAAGTTGATTGAACGGTTCTATCGCACCATCCTGGCTATATGCTTCAGGGACAAACTTCTTTGGTTCAGTTAACGGCTGAACGCTCGGTTTTGTGTTGGCTCGCTGCTCCGCCATCCAAACTCTCAATTCATCTTCCCCTGACGGAGCACAGCCAACAAGCATTAACAAACCACTCACAAGAAATGACGCAGTGAAAATTTTCATCACTTAGCCCCCCCCGCCTTCTTTTGCGCCTGGATCTCCTCAGGATCCAGATATCTAAATGTGCGCGCAGTCGCATCCATAGTTAAGCCTTCACGAGCCCCGGGAGTAATCGATATGTTGTTAAGCGTAACAATGCGAGACAGGTGCGCAATATCAGAGGCAAAAGCTCCGATATCATGATACTTACCAGTAACACGAATAGAAATGGGAAGCTCAGCATAGTAGTCTTTGGCAACGACTTGACCGGGCCGAAACAACTCAAACTGCAGACTTCTCCCTAAACCAGATTGATTGATATCAGAAAGCAACGCAGCCATTTCAGCTTTACTAGGAAGTTGCTTTTCTAGCTGAATAACATATTGCTGAATCTGCTCACGCTGCTTCTTCAGTGCATCCAGGCTAACTGCTTTGATGAGCTTCTTCTGGTAGTCACCCCTCAAAGCTAATTCCTTGTTGCGTTCCTCACCCAACTGCACTTCATAGTCTTGCAAAAATGCGAACCACGACACCGCAGCGACAGCGCCCGCAATGAAGACGCAGAGAATTACCTTTGGCAAAACTGGCCAAGCTGAAGGATCTCTGGAATCCAAGCTTCTGAACTGCCGCTGGACAGACTCTATCCATTCAGCGAAATTTATCTTTTTTTCTTTTGCTTTCGCCATGTCACCTACCTCCAGGCGAAGAGGCAGCAACATTCGCTGCCGCTATAGATTTTTGTGCGTCGCTGGCGCGCACCAATTGGAACCTCAAGTTGAAGGAAGAAACTCGGCGTTGATCTCGCGAGGTCAGCGCTACAGTACTTGCAGTGATTTCCACCAATTCTGGCTTCGCCAACCACGGCGTGTTGCTTGCCAAATTACGCAACAACTCGGAAACCCGTTCGTTGGACTGCGCCATCCCCTGCATCGTGATCGTTTGCCCGGCTTGCCGGATTGCCGTGACATATACCCCGTCAGGGAGTTGTTTGACCAATTCGGTAAGCAAGTGAACAGGAAGGTTTCTGTCAGACTGTAGATCTTCTACCGCCTTCTGGCGCGCACGCAAAGAAGCAATTTCATCTTCGATGGATGCAATTTCTTTGATCTGTCCCTCCAATACCTTTATCTCCTGCTGGAGAAAGGCGTTCTTATTCTGCTGATCCGTGATCATGATCTGAAACCACCAGTAGATGGCTCCGGCAATAGCAAGGCCCAAAAGCAAAGATGCAAACATCGTCGCCTGAAAAGCTTCCTTGCGGCGTTTGCGTGCCTCCTCTCGGTGAGGCAAAAGATTGATCAGAATCACTGCAGAAACCTCCGCATAGCAAGACCGCACGAGGTCAGGTACGACGGTGCTTCGCGCACCATTTTTTTCAGTCGCACGGAACTTCCGATTTCCATACCATCAAAAGGATTGACAGCACTGCACGCAAAACCGGTTTGCTGGGTGACAGCCTCAGTTAGCCCCGGCAGTGGGGCCGAGCCACCAGCCAGCATGATGTGGTCCACACGGTTGTGGGGCGTGCTGGTGAAGAAGAATTGGAGGGCTCGGCCAATCTCTTGGGCCATGCTGTCGACAAAAGGACGAAGGACCGCTGATTGATAGTCTTCCGGCAAATCACCGCTGCGCTTTTTGCTCTCGGCTTCTTCCACAGAGAAACCATATTGCCGAACAATCAGCTGGGTCAGTTGGGCGCCGCCGAAGGCTTGGTCGCGGTCGTACAGAACCTCTTCGTTCCGAATCACCTGCATACTGGTCGTCAATGCTCCCACCTCGAAAAGCGCCACCATCGCATCAACGCCTTTATTCGGCAGCGCTTCAATGAGACGCCCTGCAGCCAGTCGTGATGCATGGGATTCAATATCAACTACCACAGGCTTTAACCCGGCGGCCTCCGCCAAGCCTTGTCGGTCCTGGACTTTTTCGCGCCGAGACGCAGCAATCAGAACGTCAACGTCCCCCGGCGCGTTTTTACTCGGACCGATAACGCAGAAATCCAAGCTCACCTCGTCGAGCGAAAACGGGATGTACTGGTTGGCTTCGGATTCGACCTGAACCTCAAGCTCCTGCTCCGTCATTCCACCCGGCAGCGTAATCTTCTTGGTGATCACAGCGGAGGGGGGCAATGCCAGTGCCACGTTTTTGGTTCGGGTGCCGCTCTTTTTGACTAGGCGACGCAATGCGTCCGCCACTTCGTCAAATTTTTCGATGTTGCCATCAGTGATCCAGCCTCGCTCCAGCGGCTCGATCGCGCAACGCTCTAGGACCAGACTACCTGCCTTATCGCGCCCCAACTCCACCAGCTTGACACTGGAGGAGCTGATGTCGATTCCCAGCAGCGGAGCAGACTGGCGATTGAACAAAGACCCCATTGAGATCAAGATTGGTCCCCTGTAACTTGCCAAAATGAGGCAACAAAACTTAACACTTCACATGAATGCTATCAGTAAGATAGTTCTCCGGCAAAGATTTTCCCCCCTGTAACGCCCGAAGAGCGTTGCCAAAAGCAGACGAAATTTCAGAGCACTGCAATACCGCTTGGCCACTACGGGAAGCCTTTCAGCGACACCTTGCCAAGTACGAAACCGGATTTCCGACCCCAGCGGTGGACATTTTTATAATGGGTGGTCTTACCCCATCGGAGCGATATGCCGCCCTCCCCCTCGAAGTCCTCCGACAAGTCGGACTCCTCTCCTGCTCGCACCCGTTCCAGTTGGCTTCGCTGGTTGGTTCGCATCGCTCTGTGGATCACTGGACTGGCGGCGGCTGCGGCCGTGGGCCTGTCGCTCACAGTCGCTGTGGCTCTGTCTGTGGCTTACCCCAACCTGCCGGACATCTCTGACTTGGCGGACTACCGCCCCAAATTGCCGCTGCGGGTGTATTCCGCGGAAGGGGCCTTGTTGGGCGAGTTTGGAGAAGAGCGTCGCAACCTCACGCCCATCGACGAGATTCCGCAGGTCATGAAAGACGCAGTGCTGGCGATCGAAGACTCTCGCTTCTTCCAGCACGGTGGTGTGGACTACAAAGGCGTGCTGCGTGCGGGCCTCGCCAATCTGGGCCGTGTGAAAAGCCAGGGCGCCTCGACGATCACCATGCAGGTTGCGCGAAATGTTTATCTGTCCTCAGAAAAAACATTTACTCGCAAAATTTACGAAATCTTACTGACTTTCAAATTAGAGCATTTGCTGACCAAGGATCAGATTCTTGAGATTTACATGAATCAGATTTTCCTTGGCAATCGTGCGTATGGATTTGCGGCAGCCTCCGAGGCTTATTTTGGGAAACCGCTGAAATCCGTTTCCATTGCTGAAGCAGCAATGCTTGCGGGCTTACCCAAGGCACCATCTGCCTACAACCCCATCAGCAATCCCAAACGTGCCCGCGCTCGACAGCAGTACATCATCGAACGGATGGAAGAGAACGGCTTCATCACTGCGCAACAAGCAGAGCAAGCCAAGAAGGAAGAGTTGAAAATCCGTACGGGGCCCGACAACACGCGCATCCACGCGGAATACGTTGCCGAAATGACCCGCCAGCTAATCTTCGCCCAGTACGGCAACGAGGCCTACACACGCGGCCTTAACGTGTACACCACCCTCAATGCGGCGGAGCAAGAGGCCGCCTATGTGGCCCTGCGGCGCGGGATCATGGACTACGAGCGGCGCCAGCAGTATCGGGGACCAGAGAAGTTCGTCGCGTTGCCCACAGCAGCCCAGGAAGTGGAGGACGCCATTGATGACGCCCTTGCCAACCACCCAGACAACGGAGACGTACTCTCCGCTGTGGTGCTGGAAGCATCCACCAAACGCATCCTGGCCGCACGAGCCAATGGGGACTCACTGGAGATCACCGGCGATGGACTCAAACCAGCGCAGTCGGGGCTCAGCGACAAGGCGCCGCCCAATATCAAGATCCGGCGCGGCGCCGTCATCCGAGTGGTCAAGACACCAAAGGGCGCATGGGAGATTACACAGCTGCCCGAAGTGGAAGGGGCTTTTGTAGCTCTTGACCCCCGCAATGGCTCCATCCGGGCATTGGTAGGTGGATTCGACTTTGACAAGAACAAGTTCAACCATGCAGCGCAGGCATGGCGCCAGCCTGGTTCGAGCTTCAAGCCGTTCATCTATTCCGCAGCGCTTGAAAAGGGCTTCACGCCTGCCACCGTGATCAACGATGCTCCGCTGTTCTTTGATGCGGGTATCACCGGCGGTCAGCCTTGGGAACCCAAGAACTACGACGGCAAGTACGACGGCCCCATGAGTATGCGCACGGGCTTGGCGAAGTCCAAAAACATGATCTCCATCCGGATCCTGCAAGCCGTAGGACCCAAAACCGCGCAGGAATGGGTGGGACGATTTGGATTCGACCCAGAAAAGCACCCGGCCTACCTGACCATGGCGCTGGGTGCGGGCTCGGTTACCCCCCTGCAAATGGCATCCGCTTATTCCGTGTTTGCCAATGGGGGCTACCGCGTCAATCCTTGGCTGATTGCCAAGGTGACTGACCACAAGGGGCGAGTGATTTCAGAAATTACGCCACCAGCGCTCAACGAGCAGCCCCGGGCCATCGACGCACGCAATGCCTTTGTGATGAGCAGTCTGTTGCAGGAGGTGACCCGCACCGGCACTGCAGCGCGGGCCCAGGCCACTCTCAAGCGCCCCGATCTCTATGGCAAAACCGGTACTACCAACGATTCGGTGGACGCGTGGTTCGCAGGGTTCCAGCCCACCATCGCGGCTGTCACCTGGATTGGATATGACACGCCACGCAATCTGGGCAGCCGGGAAACCGGTGGCGGGCTCAGCCTGCCCGTATGGATCAGCTTCATGGAGCGTGCGCTGAAGGGCGTGCCAGTGATGGAGCCTACAGTGCCACCCGGTGTCGTGAATGTGGGCGGTGAGTGGTTCTACGAGGAGTACGCACGCAATGCGGGTGTTTCGAGCGTGGGTGTGGACGACCGGTCCGCGTCTCCCGCAGTAGCGCCCCAAGCACCTCCGCCTTCTGAAGAGCGCAGCCGCATCCTGGACTTGTTCCGAAACTGAGCGCCGCATACTCCGCCGCGCCCCTCCTCAGCTGGGCGGGCGCGGAGTAAGTTACGGAGCAAACTGCAGCGACATCCCGGACTGTTGCGAGGCATCGCGGGTGAGGCATGCAAAAAATTCTCCGGCGCCCTTGGTGTCCTGCCAATGGCTGCCATCAAAACGATAGTGATAGCCGCCAGACCGGGCGGCCATCCACACCTCGTGCAGCGGTTTTTGCAGGTTGATCACGATCTGGCTGCGGTTGGGAAAGGTCAAGGTCACCATGCCCCCCGAACGCTGGCTGTCCACATCGGCATCCGAGGTGTCATTGATGCGATCACAACTGCGTTCGACGGCAAGCAGCAGTTGTTCGGCGTGGTCCATGAATTCGAGGTCGGTCATTACAGTTTTCGAATGTTCTCTAAAGCGCGCTGAAGTGCTTCTTTAGCGCGTTGTCCTTTTGGCGTTTCGAGGTTGATGCCTTCTAGCACTGCCTCGATTGCCGCTTCTGCTGCGTTTTCTCCAGCCACGTCCGCTAGTGCCGCTCTGTCCGGTGCGGAGCATGGGCGTTTCCCAGTTTTCCACGCCGCAATCGTTGGCTGTTGCATGCCTAGCAACTGGGCCAGCTTGTATTCGCTGCCAGCTATCGAAGCCGCTTTTTCGATTAGGGAATTCAATTGGGTCATGGTTAGCAACTCTGCTAATATGTAGGTTAATTAGCAACTTTGCTAAGTAGGCAAACTTGCTAACGCCACTTTACCACCATGGAGCCACCCATGCCAGCCCTGCAGATTCTTCTCCCCGAAATCTCCGCTCCCGAAGCGGCTAACGATTGCAGCCCCGCCGTCGTGCCATTGGCTGCCGTGGTGGTGGCTCACCCGGTGATGGATGGTGAGGGCTGCACCGGGAACGAAAAGCGCAAGGGTCGTCGCCCAGTCCATGCCAGTGCAGCGGCTCGCAAAGCAGCCTACCGCGCTGAAAAGGCCCGCGTCGATTTCACCGACAAGCCCGAAATCATTGCCAAGCTCCGCGAGACCGCCGCCCAGCTCGATTGCAGCGTGAACGAGCTGCTCCAGTCCATGGTGCGTTTTGCTGAGTGCAACCGCAATTGGAAACAGGTTGGCCTGTACGGCGCTCGCCGCGATGGGGTCTTGCAATGAGTCCCGAAGAAAAGCGCGACCTGCAGTACCGGGCAAGGCGGGCCATTGCGGCCCCGGTCCCGAAATCTGTTCTCCAGGGCAACGCCCGACAGGCTGCCGACTACAAAGCCTGCGCTGCAGCGGTCGGCGCCTTCCTGCGCACCGGCCACCAGATCGAGCGCGCCCGCCTCCATGTTCTGCGCCTCGAAGGCATGCAAGGGCTGCTGTCATGAAGCACGTCCTTCACCACTTCTCGCAAGCCGCCGAGCGCTCCCTGTCTTTGGAGACAACCGGGGACCCGCGCAGCGCGAATAGCGCGGCCCCGAAGGGGTGCGTGGGGCAGGGTATGGGCAGCATGCCCATGTCGCCCTGCGTCCAACCCGTACCCGTTGAAAACGCCCCCGTCCTTTGCACCACCGCGCAAGGGATCGTTACCCGAATGGGCCAAGACCCGAAGGGGCTTGGTGGCGCAGCCATAGAGCCCGGTCCCGCAGGGATGCGCCCTGCATCTGCTGCCTGCTCATGCGCTCGCGGTGCATTTGATTGCGCTGCGGCCGCGCCATCGGCACGCAAGCGCAGCGCGGCAGAGGGCGCGGCCGCAGCGATTCATACCCCCCCGAGTAACACGGGGGTAAACAAAACAAGGAGTGGTCATGGGGGCTGATGAAAAGTTGGTACTTGAAGGCGGTCGTTTGAAGTTCCTTTGTGAAAAGCGCCAGCTTGATGCAAAGGCACAAGGCGGCATAGTCCCCGACTACTTCCGGTTCACCATCAAGCGTGAAAACATCCCTTCATCGCGTCGCATTCCTGGCGACACGAACGACGAGGATTTAGCCCGTTGGTTCGCTCATCTGTTTGCCCAGTTGCTCGGCTTCGTGGTCGGCGTAGACCGTCCTGGCCGCGACTACTACGAGTTCACCACCACCATCGATAACGAGTGGGGCCACGAGGTCGCCAGCGTATCGGCAGGCGGCGAAAGCCAGCGCGGCAGCATCTGTTTCACCGTCAAAGGCGAAGGCTGCACCCACGCCCGCAAAGGGTGGGAAAAGCGCGTTCACGACTACTTCGAAGAGTTCAAGCCCACGATCACCCGCATTGATCTGGCAAAGGATTTCTTCGACGGTGAGGTGTGCATTGCTGAGTTGGTAGGCCTCTACAAAGCTCACGAGTTCAGCTACCGCCGCCGCATGCCTAAGCACAGTTGCCACGGCTCATGGCTCGATGTTGAAGGCGTCATGGGCCACTCGCGGACCTTTCAGGTCGGCAAGCGTGAATCCGGCAAGCTCTTTCGCGGGTACGAAAAGGGCCACCAGTTCGCAATGATGGAAAGCCGTTGGCTGCGTTGTGAAGTCGAGTTGCGCAACGTGAACCGCGTCATCCCATGGGATGCCATCGTTTCCCCCGCTGAATACTTCGCGGGCAGCTACCCCGCAATGCACCTCATTAGCAATCGCGAGATTGCAACGCCAGTTCCCACGGCCACCAAAGTGGCAGAGGCCAGCGCACAACGTTGCATCAACTGGGTGAAGCGCGTCGTGGCTCCCACGCTCCTGCAGATCACAAAGATCATGCCCGACCACGATTGGCTCGAAGGCATGGTTCTCGATCAATCGCACCGCCGCGTTCCTCGATCACTTCGCGGCCTCAGTGCCGCAGCAATGCAGCACGGCATTCAAGAAGCCCTGCGCGCCTACACAGCATCTACCAATCCCTGCGAACCGGCCGCATGGGCTCATTGACTACGCCGGAAACCATCCAAGGAAATCACCATGAAGTTCACGCAAAAGATCAACGTCGTAGGCATGAAGTCCAGCAAGGGCACGCTTGAAAATGGCACCGGCTACGACAGCACCAAGGTTTACGCCTTGGTCGATTTGGACGCCAGCAAAGGCACTGCAAAGGGCATGGCCAGCAGCGAATTCACGTTGGGTAGCAGCGAAGAATTCCAAGCCTTCAAACACCTGCCATTTCCATTCGAAGCCGAAGCCGACATGGAAATCGTCACCAACGGCAAGACGCAAAAGACCGTCATGCACGCGCTCAAGCCAGTACGCGTTGCAGCGGCTCCGAAGGTCTAACCAAGCAAGGGCACCGGGCGCGCAAAACTGAAAAACGTTCCCGGCCACGCATATGCATATCGAACCCCGCTACTACGTCCAAAGCACAGAGGACCACACGTTCCTCCGTGCTGACGGTGAGGGCGGCATTGACTATGTGCCCCTCATCACAAGCGCTATGCCATTCACATCGGCAGAGGCTGCGGCAGACGCTGTAGTCGATCACTGCGGCGGTGAGGGCGTTGTGTTTCGCTGCTACCAATTGGAGCGTGACTAATGGAAATCGACCTCTCTCTGTTCGCCCAGCGCATTGCCATGCTTGCCATCCTCGGTGGCTTCGTCGGCGGCGTCTTGGCCATCCTCGCGCATGGCGCAGTAGTCGCCCTCTCGGACCGCCTGCGCTCACGCGCCAGCACTGCCGAACGCATCGCCCAGGCACGCATTCGCCAACAGGCGATTTTCCGGGCCATGCCACGTGGCTGACCCCACCGTTATCGACTGTCCCAGCACCTGCACGGTGACTGTGGTGCACGAATTGAGCCTCCCCCCTCTGCAGCTCACAGCAGAGGAAGGAGCAGCAATCGCGGGCGCCGTCCTCGCGGTCTGGGCCGTTGGTTATGCCTTCCGCATGGCCATACGTGCCTTGAATATCGACGGCAATTCATCCACTCAATCTGAGGAAAACTGAAATGACTCAAGCAATCAAGCGCGGCCTCGTTGCCGCTGGTGTCCTGACCCTCGTGGGCGCTGCCAATGCTGCTGCTATCGATGTGACCGCTGTGGTTACTGACATTGGCGCCCAATCCACCCCAATCGCCGCTATCGGCGCTGCTGTGCTGCTGCTCGTTGTTGGCATCAAGGCCTTCAAGTGGGTTCGCCGCGCCCTGTAATCGGTCGCTGCATGTGTCCCTGACCGGCCGGCAGGGGCCTTGCAAAAGCTCACGTGGTGGGCTTCTCCAAGGTGCAAACAAATGGGCCTCTTCGTCATCCTCGCAATCCTCGGTGCAGCATGGTTCATCTTCACCGCCTGATACTTGCCTTTGTTCTTGCGTTCGTCTCGTTGCAGGCATCCGCAGTCATCACGCCCGTTGTCCAGTATCGCGACAGCTTGGGTCGTGTCGATACTGTCAGTGGCTTGGTCGCATGGTGGCAAGCCTATGACCCTAAATTTGCATGCGGCGGCGGCTCTTTGGATAAGGCTGCGACATGGCAGGCTCGAAACGTCACTGCGCAGCAATTTGACCTCTACAAAGTTGGCTCTTATTGCAACGATCAGGGTACGTACAACACTTATGTCCAGAGCCCTACGGCTGCTGGTTCGGCTTGCCCGCTGGGGGCCGCGCTATCCGGTGGGACCTGCCAGTGTCTATCACCCTTGGTCGAGGTTGGCGGTGAGTGCAAGGTCCCTGCTTGCCCTGTTGGCCAGCATGAGGAGGGCGGCGCGTGTGTTCCTGATGCATGCAAGCCCAACGAAACCCGCGTCAATGGTGTGTGTGTTCCCGAGCCTCCTTGCCCTACTGGTCAAACCCGTGTGAACGGCAAGTGCGTGCCCAGCAAGTGTCCATCTAAAGGCACAGTGTCTGACCAGTGGTATGAGGTCACATCCCCTTCCACCAGTGCCACCTGTCTCTACAACAGTCAGGACGGTAGTTACTGCACTATGAGCGTTACGCCCAGCGTCATTGCAACCTCTGGCGGTCGCACTACGTATATGGGTGGTTACGGCGTCTATACGGGCGGCACCTGTGGTCCTTCTGAGCCCGGGAAACCGACTCCAGTCGACCCCGACAAGCCCGAAGGGGACCCCGACAAGGGCACTAAGCGGCCCGGTCCAAATGACCCTAAGCCCGGTGACAAACCCGGTGGTCAGCCGGGTGGACCCGGCAACAATCCAACGCCTCCCGGTCCTGATGGAAAGTGCCCTGATGGCACCTACAAATCAAACGGTGGCTGCTATCCGAAGGACCCGCCAAAGCAGCCACCGGACAATGACGGCAAGTGTCCTAACGGTTATGTCAAGGTTGGCTCTGAGTGCGTCCCATTGATGCCGCCCGAGGACAAGGACCCCGACGATAAGGACCCCTCCACGTTTGGTGGTCAATGTGATGCAGTGACCTGTGACGGCGACGCTATCCAGTGCGCTATAGCCCGCGATCAGTACCGCCGTTCCTGCCAGCTCATGGACAAGGAAAGTGCTGAATCGCAGCTCTACGCTGCCAACAAGGGCAAGGAGGGCAACCGCACTACTGATTTGCCCGGTAACGAAACCATAAGCCTCTCGGGCCGCATTGACACATCAGACGCCCTCGGCGGTGGTTCGTGCTTCGGTGACCTGAACATCACCGTTTGGAATCAGGCAGTGACGCTGCCGTTGTCCAGCCTCTGTCAATACCTCGCCATGCTCGGCAACATCCTTGTCGCTGTTTCGATGCTCATGGCGGCCCGCATCGTCACAAGGGGGTAAGCCATGCCAATGTTTGTTGCTGCCATCGGCGGCATGCTCATCAACCTCGTAGGCACGCTGGCTGGTCGCATCCTGATCGCCCTGGGCATCGGTGTTGTGACCTACACCGGCGTGTCTACGTCCTTGGACTGGTTGAAGTCCGGTGCAGTCTCCGCCCTCGGCGGCCTGCCTGCCGACATGCTCTCGCTGATCGCCTTCATGAAGGTCGGCGTCTGCATCAGCATCATCACCAGCGCCATAGCTGCCCGCGCCATCATCAACGGCATCAGCGGCGACAGTTTCAAGAAGTGGGTTCTCAAATGATCTACCTCACGACAGGCGCCAACGGTGCAGGCAAAACGCTTCTGACCCTCAAGGACGTGCGCGCACAGCAGCTCAAAGAGAACCGCCCGGTCTATTACCACGGCTTCGAAATGGACGAGGCCAAAGCAGCTGAATTCGGCTGGCAGAAGTTCGACCCCAAGGACTGGCAAAGCCTGCCTGATGGGTCCATCTGCATCATGGACGAGTGCCAGAACGAATTCCCATTGCGGCGCTCTGGCTCCGATGTTCCGGACTACATCCAAGCTATTGCGCAGTTCCGGCGCAAGCGCGGTTTTGACTTCTGGATGATCTGCCCGCACCCTTCACTTATCGATGTGTTCGTGCGGCGTTTGATCGATAAACCTTCATGGCATCGCCACCTGAAACGCACCTTCGGCGCTGATATGGTCAGCGTTCTGCGTTTCGCTTCGCCAGACATGAAATGCGAAGAGCCCGGCGCAGGTGCTCGCGGCGAAGTCTCGATGGTGGCCTATCCCAAGGAGGTCTACAGCTGGTACCGCTCCGCTAGCCTTCACACCGGGAAAAGGAAAATTCCTCGCGCCGTGTACGTTCTGGCAGCGTGCGTCATTGCCGTTCCCTCTGCCATGTACTTTGCAATCACTGGTGTTTACGGCAACGTCACAAAGCAGGCCAAAAGCGCTACAGAAAATGTAGCAAACCAGCCAGGCGGAAATGCTCCGGGTTCGCTAGGTCAGAACGGGCGGCAGGTCGCCCAGGTGATGACCGCTGCAGAGTACGTAGACAGCCGCACACCGCGCCTCAAAGACTTTGCGCACACCGCTCCGGCCTACGATGACGTCACCAAGCCAACCGAAGCGCCATACCCTGCCGCATGCGTCCAGATGGGCAAAACCTGCAAGTGCTACACCCAGCAGGCAACGCTGCTGCAGGTGTCCGGCGCTGTCTGTCTCCAGATCGTGCAACAGGGCTTCTTCATGGATTGGAAAACGGCCCAGCGCGGCGAATTCAGCCCGAGGGATAGGGGCGACTATCGACAGGCCCGGGAAGTGCCCCAGCAAGCCCAGCAAGTCGCCCAGGTGGACCCTGTGCGCACTGTTCCGGCCCCAATGCCTGCCGCGCGCCCTGAGCCTCCGCAAAGCCAGTACCTGCAGGGCCTTGCGGCTCGTAACGCCCAGGTGCGATCAAGCCTGCAGTGATTCAGCCGCGCCTCGATTGCTCGCGTGCGTCTGCTTCTTCCTCAAGCATTAGCACCCACCGGTAACCCTCTGGCGCTTCGGGCCGGCTGAATGGTGATGGCCCGCCGTTCTTTTCTTCTTTGTCGGCAAAGAACAGCAGATAGGCCGCCTGGATAAGGCCCATGCCGGACAGTGCGAGCAGCGCGTAATAGGTGAAGTAAGGGATTTGTTTCATGTCGCTAGAAATCGCGCAGGGGCGTCTTTTCAACGGATTGCGGCCAGTGTATTGCCGTTAAGTTTTGGCGTTTCGTTCCCGGTCCACAACACATAGGGGGTTTAATGCTTGTTGGGTATGCGCGAGTGAGTACACAAGATCAGGACACTGCTTTGCAGCGGGATGCCCTTGCGGCGCATGGTGTGCATCGCCTTTTTACTGAGTCTGGCTCTGGCGTTGGTCCTCGGCCTCAGTTGCAAAAGGCCTTGGCCTCGCTCGGTCGTGGCGATACGCTAGTTGTCTGGAAGCTCGATAGGGTGGCTCGTAGCTTGCCTGATCTCTTGGCCATTCAAGGGCGTTTGAAGGCTGCTGGTTCGTGTATTCGTAGTCTCACTGAGCCGCTAGATACGACCAGCCCGTTCGGTGAGTTCACCTTTCAAGTATTGGGAGCTGTTGCGCAGCTTGAGCGCTCAATGATTCGTGAGCGCGTTATGGCTGGTCAGGCAGCAGCGCGTGCGCGTGGTAAGCGTTGGGGTCGCCGTCGTGCGCTCTCTTCTGAGGATGAGGCGCAGGTGGTTTCTATGTATTTGTCCGGCGCTTGCACTATGGAGGAGTTGGCCGATATGTGGGGCGTTGGTCTTGGCACGGTCAAGTGCGCGATCTATCGAGTGATACGGCCAGACGCTCCGTATCTCACGAGGGTTAGGGCTGCGGGGTCAAGGGGTGGAACCCCTTGATTTTGCGTAGCGCTGAGGCTGTCGAAAAGTACAATTTGCGCATGTTGAAAGCTCCCCAAATTCTAGTCAGGACGCTTGTCCTTGCTGCCAGTGCGGCAGCCCTTGTCGGCTGCGGTCAGCGGGGGCCGTTGTATCTGCCCACCGGCCCTGCGGCAAGCCAGCGTGCCACGCTACCGCAAACACTCACCCCGGGCAACGACGCCAGCAGTGCGCCAAAGCCCGCTGCCACCGCCTCCCAGCCACGCTGACGCACCCAGCCGCCAGCGCAGGATCGCCAGGCAATGCGGTTTCGCTTGATTTCCATCAAGCACAAACTCTAGGGGTACTCGTACAGTCTGCGCTTTATTGCACCGCAGGATGGCCATGGCCCTGGAACTCTACCGCGACAAAAATCATGCTTGCCTGATGTTCACCGACCTCATTGAGGAAGATGGGCAGGCCGTGCAGGCCAATCAGTTCCTGATCGTGGACGACGACACCGGCGCCATCATCGACCCGGGCGGCAACCTCGCGTTCAACGAGCTGTTCATGGGGATGACCAAACATTTCCCGCCGCACAAGCTGTCGTACCTGATCGCTTCGCATGCAGACCCAGACATCATCGCCTCGCTGGACCGCTGGATGACCAGCACCAAGGCCAACCTGGTGATCTCGCGCGTCTGGGAGCGCTTTGCGCCGCACTTCACCAAGGTGGGCAAGACAGAAAACCGGGTGATCGGTGTGCCGGACGGCGGCGGCCACCTGCCCCTGGGACGCCATGAGCTGGTGCTGCTACCCGCGCACTTCATGCACTCCGAAGGCAACTTCCACTTCTACGATCCGGTCAGCCGCATTCTGTTCACGGGCGACCTGGGGGTGTCCATGATGTCGGGGGCCGAGGCACGTGTTCCGGTGACCGACCTCAAGGCGCACATCCCGCGCATGGAGGGCTTCCACCGCCGCTACATGGTGTCCAACAAGATCCTGCGCCTGTGGGCACGCATGGCCCGGCAGCTCGACATTGCCATGCTGGTGCCGCAGCACGGCGCCCCCATCATGGGCAAGGAAGCCATCAACGACTTCTTTGAATGGATCGAGAACCTGATGTGTGGCATTGACCTGTTCGATGACCGCGCCTACCAGATTCCCACCGGGTACATCGACCCAGTGACCCGGCAAATGCGCCCAGCGCTGCGGGCAGTCAACGGGTAAAAATCAGCCAAATCGGGTGCTAGCGCATTGAAAATATGCGCTGACAGCTATCAATTTGGCAGCAATCAACCTCAAGACGGTCCTGCGGCTGTCCGTCTTGCCGCAGCACCTGCCGGTGCGGTCGACCGCTTGCGCAGTCGTTGCCAGAACCGCCAGCCCAGCAGCGCGCCGAGGATGCCGGCGTAGACCGCCACTTCGCCAAAGTTGTTCTTGCCAGCACGCATCCAGAAAAAGTGCAGCACCGCCAATCCGGCCACCGCATACACGGTGCGGTGCAGCGCCTGCCAGCGTTTGCCACCCAGTGCCTTGATCGCACGATTGAATGACGTGGCGGCCAGCAGGGCCAGCAGCACCAGGGCCAATGTACCCACCAGAATGAATGGCCGCTTGGCGATGTCGTGCAGGATGTCCGGGATGTCAAAACCCATGTCGAACCAGCTGTAGCTCAGCAGGTGCAGCACGCCATAGAAAAACACGAACAGCCCCAACATGCGCCGAAACCGAGCCAGCTGAGGAGTGGAGGTGATGACGCGCAGTGGAGTGATGGCTAGCACCAGGCAGAGCGCCCGCAGCGTCCAGTCACCGGTTGCCCGGATCAATGCCTCCGCAGGGTTGGCTCCCAGCTGGTTCGCCACAGCCGCATAGACCAGCCATGCCAGCGGCAACAGACACAACACAAACACCACCGGCTTGGAGACGGGGTGGAGCAGCAGTTTTCGCATCGCGATCAAGAGAAGACCACAGCCTCATACACCGCCAACGATGGCGGCGAGACCAGGGCCATCAGTAGAACTTCTTGAGGTCCATGCCGGCGTAAAGCTGGCCAACCTGGGCTTCGTAGCCGTTGAACATCAGCGTCTTGCGCTTCTTGGCAAACAAGCCGTCTTCGCCAATGCGTCGCTCGGTCGCCTGGCTCCAGCGGGGGTGGTCCACATTGGGGTTCACGTTGGAATAGAACCCGTACTCCTGCTGGGCCGCCTTGTTCCAAGCGGTGCCGGGTTCCTTTTCGACAAAGCGGATCTTCACAATGCTCTTGGCGCTCTTGAAGCCGTACTTCCATGGCACCACCAGACGCACCGGTGCACCGTTCTGGTTGGGCAGCACCTCGCCGTACATGCCAAAGGCCAGCAAGGTCAGAGGGTGCATGGCTTCGTCCATGCGCAGGCCTTCCACATAAGGCCAGTCCAACACGCGCGAGCCGACGAATGGCATGGTGGCCTTGTCGGCCAGGGTCACGAACTCGACGTACTTGGCGCTGCCCTGGGGCTCCACCCGCTTGATCAGCTCGGCCAGCGAGTACCCCACCCACGGGATGACCATGGACCAGCCTTCCACGCACCGCAAGCGGTAGATGCGTTCTTCCTGCGCGCTGAGCTTGATCAGGTCTTCAATGCCGTATTTGCCGGGCTTCTTGACCAGGCCCTCGACCTCCACCGTCCACGGACTGGTCTTGAGGGTGTGCGCATTGCGGGCGGGGTCGGCCTTGTCGGTGCCAAATTCGTAGAAGTTGTTGTAGGTGCTCGCGTCCTTGTAGTCCGTGAGCTTCTCCATGGAAACCGCACCTGCCACCGCCGACTTGGCGCCCGCCAGAGGCGCCAGCTTGCCGGGACGCGTGACCGCCACCTGCTGCGCCAGGGCCTCACGGCCCGCCCAGGCCGCCATTGCCGCACCTGCGGCGCCACCCGCCATCAGCTTGAGCATCTGGCGGCGGTCTTCATAGACCGAGCGGGGGGTGATTTCAGAGGAGTGTGGGTGGTGAAAACCCGAATCGCGCGAGGGGATCAGCATGGTGGCTCCGGTCATGTGGGGTGAGACAGCTGCAGCGGTAGAGCAGAACAACTGTTAGTTCGTTCCCTGGACCGCTCAGGTTACACCGAAGACGCAATAGTTGTTGCGCGCCACCGAATGCCCGACATGCCTGCCGCGCCTGCCAACAATCTCGCGGGGAGTCGTTAGCAGGCCTTGAATCATCACAGCGTGCCGTAGCTGTGCAGGCCGCTCAGGAACATATTGACGCCCAGGAACGCGAACGTTGTCACCGCCAGGCCAACCAGCGCCCACCAGGCGGACACGGTACCGCGCAAGCCCTTCATGAGCCGCATGTGCAGCCACGCGGCGTAGTTGAGCCAGACGATCAGGGCCCAGGTTTCCTTGGGGTCCCAGCTCCAGTAGCCGCCCCAGGCCTCGGCGGCCCACAGCGCACCCAGCACCGTAGCGATGGTGAAGAACGCAAAGCCCACCGCAATGGACTTGTACATCACGTCATCCAGAATCTCGAACGAAGGCAGACGCGCCGCGATGCGCTTGCGCCCCAGCAGGATGCCCGCAACGATCAGCGCAGAAATGCCGAAGTACACCATCCAGTAGCTGCCGCCATTCTCCGTCGCCCCCTGGCGGAACACGATGGGCTCGAAACACAGCACCACGCCCAGCAGCCACAGCGGCGCCAGCTTGTACCAACGGGTTTCGGTAGCCTGCTGCTTGATCAGGTAGGCAAACGCCACCATGGCCGACAGCGCAAACGTGCCGTAACCGATGAAGTTGGCGGGCACATGCAGCTTCATCCACCAGCTCTTGAGCGCAGGGACCAGCGGCTGGATCTCATGCGCTTCGCGCACCACGGTGTACCAGAGCAGGAAGCCCACCGCCGCGCTCACCACCAGCATCACGAAGCCGCCCAGGGCGCGCGTGTCGTACTGCTGCTCGTAGTACAGATAGAACGCGGCCGTCATCCAGCAGAACAGCACGAACACTTCGTAGAGGTTACTCACCGGGATGTGGCCGATGTCCGGGCCGATCAGGTAACTTTCGTACCAGCGCACCAGGGTGCCAATGAGCGCCATGGCCACCGCCACCCACGCAATGCGCGAGCCCAGCATGCTCATGGTCTTGCCTTCGCCACGTGCAAACATCCCCACCCAGTAAAACGCCGTGCTGATGAAAAACAGCATGCTCATCCACAGGATGGCCGACTGGCTGGACAGGAAATACTTGAGGCCGAACACCGTGTCGGCCCGCGCCAGGCTGCCTGCCCCATCTTGCTGGTACAGGCCAATGGCCATGAGCGCCACGGCCGCCACCACCAGCATCAGAACGCGCAGCGGGCGCCAGAACCAGCCCAGCCAGATGGTGCTCGGAATGGCGCCCAGCAAAATGCCTTTTTCGTAGACATCCATGAAGGCCCCGTAGCGCTGCAGCGCATACAACGCCCCCACGGCCACGATGGCGGCAAACAGCCAGTCAAACCAGTTGCGGCGAGCGAAGAACCCCTCGTTCAGGGTGATCGTGGTGACGGTCGAGGAAGAAGTCGCGGTGTTCATGCGGTGCCTTCGCGGGGCGATGCCCCGATCAGTTTCTGTGCGAGCTGGACAAACTCCTGGTCGCCATCCATGGTCTTGCGGTTGGTGGACAGGGCCATGGTGGCGTGGGTGCGGCCATCCTGCGGCGCCACCCAGACCCACACGCGCCGCTCGCGCACGTAGAGCATGGCAAAAACGCCCAGGATCAGCAAGGCGCAGCCCAGATAGACAACATTCTTGCCAGGGGCTCGCGCCACCTGGAACACGCTGGCCTGGACCTGGGTGAAGTCCTTGAGTTCAAACGCCAAGGGTGCAGGGTAGATCTGCGCATCGCTGAGCGAGAGCACGGCCTGTGTCATGAAACCCCGGGTCTGCTCGTCCTGCGGCAATGGCGGAAGCCCCTCGCGCTGGCGCGACAGCTGGGCCAGCTCGAACAACGTGCCATTCAGAATGCGCACCAGGACCTCGCCTGCGCGCGCGCGCTCGGCCTCGGGCACATTGGCTTCCATGAAGTCCGACACGGCCTGCAGCCCGCCCGTGGGCTTGCCATCGACCATGCCCCGCCCCGCAAAAAGCGCCAGCGCACGCACGGCCGACTGCTGCAATTGCTCGGCCAGCTCCGGGCGCGAGGCATCCATGGCCTGAGACACATAGCGGCGCACCGCCTGCTCCCGGGCTTGCGGATCGGCCAGGGCAGCTTTCATGCGCATGAAGCCATCCATGCTGCCCTTGTCGTCGGCTGGCACACGCAGGTAGCGGAAGGGCTCTGCAGGAGACTCGCGCACACCGAGCAGGAACACCGGCACGCCGTCGCCCGTGTCCACCGGCAGCATGTAGTTATGGAACTCGCGGGCCTGGCCAGCCGCATCACGCAGCTTGTAGCTCACGCTGGGGCCCACATTGCGCAGTTCTTTTTTGGTGACGGTCTTGTTGGCTGCCCCCAGGCGCGACTCCACCGATTCGCGCAGGTCCACCTTGCGCACGTCTGCACCGCTGGCGCCAGGGCCAGCCCCACCAAAATTCTCGACGTTGATGGTGCGCAGCGCCGTGAACTCCAGCGTCAGCGTGTCGCTACCGGAGCCGCCGCCCTTGTTGGTGAGCTGGGTGGAGTTGCCCACCACACCCTCGACGTCGAATGCCTTGGCGCCCGCCACCATGGGCACGGCACGCAGCTTGAGGTGCGAGCCGCCGTCGTCAAAACTCGACTGGTAAATCTCGATGCCCTTGTAGCTGGCCGGGTGGTTCACCTCGACGCGCGCGGGTGTCTTCTCGCCCGTGGCCTTGTCGTGGATGATGATCTCGCTGGCGAACAGCTTGGGCATGCCGGTGGAGTAGTGCTCCACGATGAACTTCTTGAGCTCGATCGCAAACGGCAGGTCCTGCAGCAACACGCCGTCGGACTGGCTCAGGATGGCGGTGCTCGACTGTGTGCCCTCGGCCACGAGCAGGTTGCCCCGGAAGGTGGGGTTGCGCTCGGACAGTCGGTGCTCGGGCTTCACATCGGCGATCAGCCCGCCCCCGGTGTAGACCGACTTGCCGCCCAGCAGCATCTGCGCACGCACGATGAGGTCGCCATCCAGCAGGCCGCCCACACACACCAGCACGATGGCGCTGTGCGCTGCGATGTAGCCAATCTTGTTGGCGGCGCCAGCCTTGGCCGCCACCATCCAGCCGGTGCCTGGACCTGCGGCTGTGTCGCGCTGCTGCAGGCGCACCTTCCACCCGCCACCTGCCAGAAGTGTGCCAATGCGGCGTGCCTCGGCCTCGGCCGATTCGGGCAGATCGGCCTGTGCCTTGTGGTGGAACGCCTTGAGGCTCTGCTCGCGGATGTTTTCCTTGTAGGCCTTGAGGTCCACCAGGATCTTGGGCGTGTTGCGGGCAATGCACAGCGAGGTGCTGATCACCAGGAACGCCAGGATCAGCAGAAACCACCAGGCGCTGTACACCGCGTTGAGCTGGATGGCGCCGAACAACTCGGCCCAGAACGGACCGAACTGGTTGACGTAGTTGGCCGCCGGTTCGTGCTGCTTGAGCACCGTGCCGATGACCGAGGCGATGCAGATCACCGTCAGCAGCGAGATGGCAAAGCGCATGGAAGACAGCAGCTCGACCCCGGCGCGCAGGGCCTGGGAGCCGGACTTCATGCGAAGGCCCTGGGTGTTGTCGGACATGGGTGGGAGCGGTGTCTGCGAAGCGCGAAAGAAAAAGGGCGGGACCATCGCTGCGATGGACCCGCCCTTTTTGGGGTTGTTATTGGCGGTAGGTTCCGTGCCGCCCGGTCAATCAGGCCGGGTCATGACAAATATCAAGCAATCAATCAGCGCAGGCCGGCGATGTAGTCGGCCACGGCCTTGATTTCCTTGTCATTGAGCTTGGCAGCCACCTGGGTCATCTGGATGCTGTTGGCACGCGAGCCGTCGCGGAACATGTTCAGCTGCGACACCGTGTAGTCGGCGTGCTGGCCCGACAGGCGGGGGTATTGCGCAGGGATGCCAGCGCCATTGGGGCTGTGGCAGCCAGCGCAAGCAGCGATCTGGCGGTCGGCAATGCCGCCACGGTAGATGCGCTCACCCATAGCCACCAGATCCTTGTCCTTGGCAAAGCCGGCCTTGGCGGGCTTGGACGTGAGCCAGTAGGCGATGTTGCGCATGTCGTCATCCGACAGGGCCGTGGCAAAGCCCTTCATGATGGCGTTGTTGCGCTTGCCGGACTTGAATTCCTGCAGTTGCTTGACCAGGTATTCGGGGTGTTGCTGCGACAGCTTGGGGTTGGCCGCGATGGCCGAGTTGCCGTCTGCGCCGTGGCAGGCCGCACACACCGCAGTGAAGCTGGCCTCGCCCTTGACGAGATCCGGCTTGGCCGCTTTGGGTGCATCACCCGCTGCAAAGGCCGAAAAAACAGGTGCTGCCAGTGCGGCAGCCGTCAGCAATGAGGCGAGCAACTTCATATCGAGGGTGTGTGTTTATGTGCGCAAAACCTCGCGATTCTACAATGATGGTTCTTTCTCTCCCAACTCCCCATGACGACACCCCCCTCTGCGCCAGTTGCTGGCTCTCTCCCGCCCGCACCTGACGCCAAAATCGCCATGGGCTGGATGCACACCGCCAGGTTCCTCACCACGGCGGCGCAGCTGCACCACCTGCCGCCCATCGACGTGCCCGAAATCGCTTTCGTGGGCCGTTCCAACGCGGGCAAATCCACCTGCATCAACACCCTCACCCAGCAAAAGCAGCTGGCATTTGCCTCCAAGAAGCCGGGGCGTACCCAGCACATCAACCTGTTCTCGCTGGGCAAACAAGGGGTGATGGACGCCGTGCTGGCCGACTTGCCTGGCTACGGCTACGCCGCCGTTTCCCGCTCGGACAAGGTGCGCTGGCAGCAGGTGATGGTGAACTACCTGGTCAGCCGCCCCGGCCTCACCGGCATCGTGCTGTTGTGCGACCCCCGCCTGGGCCTGACCGAGCTGGACGAGGCGCTGCTCGAAGTGGTGCGCCCCCGGGTCGAGGAAGGCCTCAAGTTCCTCATCGTGCTGACCAAGGCCGACAAGCTCACGCGAGCCGAACAGGCCAAGGTGCTGTCGATTACGCGACTGCACGCGGGCGGCGGCGAGGTGAAGATGTTCTCGGCCCTCAAAAAGCAAGGGGTGGATGAAGTGGCCCAGCTGCTGTGGCAGTGGGCGCACCCTGTGAAGCCCCTCGTCGAAGAGCCCCCTGCGGCTGCGGCTGCGGACAGCAGCAGCCCCGCACAGCCTTCGCCCACCAGCGAATCCGAGCCCAACTAGCCGCAAGCGCAATTGCATCATGCGCTGGCAGCTACAGAATGCATAGCGCCATGATCCAAGATTGCCCTGTTGACCTCCCCCACGGAATCACCCTGCACTGCCGCGTGAGCGGCATCCCCGGGCGCCCGGTGCTGCTGTTCCTGCACGGGTTCCCTGAGGGGGCCTTCATCTGGGACGAACTCCTGCTGCACTTTGCCCGCCCCGAAAACGGCGGCTACCGCTGCGTGGCGCCCTACCTGCGGGGGTTTGGCCCGTCCAGCAGCCCTCAGGCGGTGGACGCGTACCGCGCCAAGCACCTGGTGCAGGACTTGGTGGCACTGATCGCCCACGAATGCCCCGGCAGCGCGCTGGAATGCCTGATTGCGCATGACTGGGGCGGAGCCGTGGCGTGGAACCTGGCCAACCAGCAGCCCCAGCTGATGAAGCGCCTGGCCATCATCAACTCGCCCCACCCCGGCGCATTTGTGCGCGAGCTGTCGCACAACGCTGCGCAGCAGGCGGGCAGCCAGTACATGCATTTCTTATGCAGGCCTGATGCCGAGGCCCTGCTGGCCGAAGACGACTTCCGCCGCCTGTTTGCCTTTTTCAACGCCCCGGACGGCGGCGCCCCCGCATGGCTGACCGACGAGGTGCGCGCCCAGTACCGGGCCTTGTGGCGGCAGGGCCTGCAGGGTGCCTGCAACTACTACCGGGCCAGCCCCATCCGCCCGCCGCGCGAGGGCGACCCCGGCGCCCAGGCCATCACCCTGCCCGAGTCGATGTTGACGGTGGACGTGCCCACGCTGGTGCTCTGGGGCATGGACGACCCGGCCCTGCTGCCTGGCCTGCTCGACGGCCTGCCCGGCTGGATTCCCCGGCTGCAGGTGCAGCAGGTGGAGCAGGCATCGCACTGGGTCGTGCACGAGCACCCCGAGCGCGTGGCCATGGAACTGCAGCGTTTTTTGCTATCTAAAAAATAGCTATCAGCGCATGATGCACTAGCGCTTCAAGCCATTTTTGCTGATATTTCAGCGTGAATACACCGAGGGCTCGCCCTCCGGGCGGGTCTTGAAGCGCTTGTGCACCCAGTAGTACTGCTCGGGCATGGTGTCGATCACGGCCTGCAGCTCGCGGTTCATACGGGCCGTGTCGGCCTCAGCGTCGTCGGTGGGGTAGTTGGCCCAAGCGGGCGAAACCTCGGCCACGTACCCGGTGGGCGTCATGCGCGAATACACCCCCACCACCTTGGCGCGACCCAGTCGCGCAAACCGCGACAGCGACGGAATGGTGGCTGCCGTCACGCCATAGAACGGCACAAACACCGAATCATTGCGGCCGTAGTCCATGTCGGGCAGCAGGTACAGCAAGCCACCCTTGCGCAGGTTGGCGATGATGGGTTTGACGCCGTCCGAACGGTTGAGCATGCGCACATCGCCAAAACGCTGGCGCCCGGCCATGAACCAGGCATCCACCGCCGGATCAGGGTGGGTGGCAAAGATGGACGTGAACGCACGGCCACTGCGCAGAGGCAAGGCCAGGCCACCCGCGTCCATGCCGTAGAAATGCGGCGCAAACAAGATGGTGGGCGTGTCGCCCTCCAGCTCGTGCACCGCTCCGGTCAAACGCACACGCTGCTCCACCACCGAACGCGGCGCGGCCCACAGCCAACTGCGGTCCAGCCAGGTCTGGCAGAACGCGACAAAGCTGGCCCGCGCCACGGCGCGGCGGCGCGCTTCGGTCCAGTCAGGAAAACACAGCGCCAGATTGCGCAACGCCACCCTGCGGCGGGGCGCCACCAGCACAAAGGCCGCCTGCCCCAGCAGCCAGCCCATGCCGCGCAACACCGGCAGCGGCAGCAGCGCCAGCACCCGCATGAACCACACACCCAAACGCCCCGTGAGGCCCTTCATGCGGCGCCTCCCGCGGCAGGTTCTGCCGGAGCCGCCTCGCCACGCGGCTGCTTGTAGCGGCCATAGCCCCACAGATATTGCTCGGGGCATTGGCGAATGAGGTGTTCCATGGCTTGGTTGATTTGCAGCACGGCCTGGTCCATCTGGTCGGACAGCGGCTGGGGCAAGGGTTCGAAATGCGTGACATATCCACGGCCCCATGGCAGACGCTCGCAACGCGCCAGCACCACGGTCGCGCCGGTCTGTTGCGCCAGGCGCACGGCCAGGGTCATGGTGTAAGCGTCGCGCCCAAAAAAAGGTGCCCACTGGCCCTGCCCCTCGGGCGGCACCTGGTCAGGCAGCAGGCCCACGGCCTCGCCCCGGCGCAGGGCCTTGATCATCTGGCGAACACCCGCCAGCGTGGTGGGCACGGCCAGCATGCCGGGGCGGTTGCGTGCGGTCTCCATCACCTTGGCCAGCCAGGCCTGGCGTGCCGGGCGGTACAACACCGTGATGGGGCCACGCTCCGCGCTCCAGCGGCGTGCAGCGGCCTGTGCCGACAGTTCAAAACACCCCTGGTGCGGGGTCAGAAAAACAATACCGCGACCGGCTGCGTAGGCCTGCTCCACACAGGCTTCGCCCGTGAGTGCGCAGGGCATGGTCGCGCCCATCCAAAGGCGTGGCAGCTCGGCCACCATGCGGCCCGCATGGGCCACGGCGGCGCGCACATCGCCAAACGCATAGCCCGCCAGCGCCGAGTTGGAGAGAAACCGGCGCCGGTAGGTGGGAGACGCCACAAACGCCACCCAGCCCATGGCCGCGCCCATGATGTGCAGCAACCACAGCGGAAATACGGAAAAGAATCGAAAGACGACTGGCATTAAAATAATGGGGTCGCTGAGTTAAATGAGCAACTTGCAGGGCGACGTTAAAAAAATCTGCTAAAGCGTTCGCCAGATCTCCTTCGGGGTGAGGGCAACGCCCCAAATGCCGGAACACAGGAGTTTATTCAAATGGCGAACGACTTTCTCTTCACCTCGGAATCCGTCTCCGAAGGCCACCCCGACAAGGTGGCCGACCAGATCTCGGACGCGATTCTCGATGCCATCTTCAAGCAAGACCCCCGCAGCCGCGTCGCCGCTGAAACGCTGACCAACACCGGCCTCGTGGTGCTGGCGGGCGAGATCACCACCAACGCGCATGTGGACTACATCCAGGTGGCGCGCGACACCATCAAGCGCATCGGCTACGACAACACCGATTACGGCATCGACTACAAGGGTTGCGCCGTGCTCGTGGCGTACGACAAGCAGTCCAACGACATCGCCCAGGGCGTGGACCACGCGTCCGACGACCACCTGAACACCGGCGCTGGCGACCAAGGCCTGATGTTCGGCTACGCTTGCGACGAAACGCCCGAGCTGATGCCCGCGCCCATCTATTACGCGCACCGCCTCGTCGAGCGCCAGGCCCAGCTGCGCAAGGACGGCCGCCTGCCCTTCCTGCGCCCTGACGCCAAGTCCCAAGTGACGATGCGCTATGTGGACGGCAAGCCCCACAGCATTGACACCGTGGTGCTCTCCACCCAGCACCACCCCGACCAGAGCGAAACGCAAACCAAGATGAAGGCCTCGTTCACCGAAGCCATCATTGAAGAGATCATCAAGCCTGTGCTGCCCAAGGAATGGCTGCAGAACACCCGCTACCTGATCAACCCCACCGGCCGCTTTGTCATCGGCGGCCCGCAGGGCGACTGTGGCCTCACCGGCCGCAAGATCATCGTGGACACCTACGGTGGTGCCTGCCCCCACGGCGGCGGCGCATTCAGCGGCAAGGATCCAACGAAGGTGGACCGCTCGGCCGCCTACGCCGCCCGCTACGTGGCAAAGAACATCGTGGCTGCCGGCCTGGCGCGTCAGTGCCAGATCCAGGTGGCCTACGCCATTGGTGTGGCCGAGCCGATGAACATCACCGTCTACACCGAAGGCACCGGCGTGGTGTCGGACGAGCGCTTGGCCGCCCTGGTCCGCGAGCACTTCGACCTGCGCCCCAAGGGCATCATCCAGATGCTGGACCTGCTGCGCCCCATCTACGAAAAGACGGCAGCCTACGGCCACTTCGGCCGCGAAGAACCCGAGTTCAGCTGGGAGAAGACCGATAAAGCTGCTGCGCTTCGCGCTGCAGCGGGGCTGTAAAGCCCGCCGCGCGGCTTTCCGTACGTGGACGAAGCTCATATCGCGCCAGCGATGTGAGCACAGGCCAAAAGACCATCAGGGCCGCCCCCCCAAGCCGCAACGCCCCGCGTTGCGGCTTTTCTTTTGGCGCTTCACCACCGCCCACCAGCGGCGCTCTCCTACACCCGCCGCCCGCTTGCACTGACGGCGCACGCCACAGCCGGCCGGTATCGTTCCTGCACACCCTTCCGCAGCCCCGCGCTGCCTCAACATCCACCGCAAGGAGCGACCACCATGCTGAAGTACGCCATCATTTTTGCCCTGATCTCCCTCGTGGCAGGGGCCCTGGGTTTCAGCGGTGTGGCCGCAGGTGCAGCGGGCATTGCCAAGGTGCTGTTTGTGCTGTTCCTGGTGGTTGCCGTGGTGTTTGTGGTGCTGGCGGCCATCGGGGTGGGCGCCGCGCGCAAGGTGCTCAAGTAGTCCTGCACACCTTCGTCACTGCAACACAACACACAGCCCACCATGACCGATACGACCACCATTTTTGAAGCCCTGCGCGAGAGCCACGAGCGCCAGCGCGTGCTGTACGGCGCACTCACCGACACCAGCGGCGACACGCCCGAGCGGCGTGACCTGTTCGATCAACTCAAGAAGGAACTCGCCGCCCACGCCCAAGCCGAGGACCGCCACTTCTATGTGCCGCTGATGGCACACGACGCAGGCATTGATCTGTCGCGCCACGCCATTTCAGAACACCACCAGATCGACGAACTGGTGGAATCACTGGAAGAGACCGAGCCATCGAGCCCTGCCTGGTTGCCGCTGGCCAAGAAGCTGGCCGAGAAGGTGGAACACCACCTGAAGGAAGAGGAACACCGCTTCTTCCAGATGGCAGGCAAACTGCTGACGGAGAAGCAGAAAACCGCGCTGGCGGCAGACTACCGGGCGGACTACGAGGACGCCAAGGCCGCTATGGCCTGAAACCACCCACCAACGCGAATCAGGCGGCGTCTTCGGCCTGGATCACGCAGTTGCGGCCGCTGGACTTGGCCACATACAAGGCCGTGTCCGCGCGCTTGATCAGGGCGTGGCTGTCTTCCTTGTGGTCCCAGGTGGCCACGCCAAAACTGGCGCTGACATGGCCCACCGCGTCGAAAGGCACGCCTGCAATGCGTGCGCGCACCGCCTCGGCCATCGCCATGGCGGCGTCCACCGGGGTTTCCTTGAGCAAGATGATGAACTCCTCGCCCCCGAAACGCGCAGCGCAGTCGGACGACCGCAGCAGTTCGCGCACGCGCAGCGCCGTGCTCTTGAGCACCACATCCCCCGAGTCATGCCCAAAGGTATCGTTGATGCGTTTGAAAAAGTCGATGTCAAACATCACCACCGACAGACTGCCCTTCTTGATGCGGGTGTCGGCCATCTCGGTCTCCAGCCTCTCAAAGAAGCGGCGGCGGTTGACCAGATCCGTCAGGAAGTCCTTGGTGGCCAGGTCTTCCAGCTTGCGGTTGAGCCGCGCCATGGGCTCGATCACCAGCGACGACAGCGACAGGTTGAGCCCGACGAACAGCAGCACAAAGCTGCCCACCAGCGCCGCCATCACCGTGTTGAAGGTCTGACGCGCCTTCTCCAGCGGGAAGTACATCGGCACCTTCACCACCTGGATGCCCACCGTCTCGTTCATGCCCCAGCCAAAGCCGTTCTTGTCGCCATAGACCTTGAGCATGGTGGGCGGCGCCACGGCCGGTGTGCTGTGGCAGGCCATGCACTGGGCCTGCTTGATGGTGATGGGGCGGGCCACATACATGGCGCGGTGCATGCCCTCGCCCACTTCGCCGGTCGCCTCCTTCTTGAGATCGGCCCGGCCTTCGCGGAAGTCGCTGATGATGCGCTCCTCCCACTCGCTGGCGCGGTCGCGCAGGTTGGTGGGGTTGAGCACCGCTTCCTTGTACTCGTAGCCCGGAAACCGGCTCTGCAGGCGGCGCAGCGTCTCGGTCGCAGCGTAGGCAGGCACGGTCTGCGGCAGGAATTTTTCGGCCAGCGTCACGTCCAGGTGCGGCTTGACGAGTTCGGTGGTGTAGTCCCGGATCGCCATGGCCGCGTGCATCATGATCTGCGAGTTGTGCTGCACCTCCTCGATGGCGGACTGCTGCAAAAAGCGGTGCACGTAGATCCCCGCACCCGCCGCTGCCACCAGCAGCACCGCCGCCAGCACCAGGTTGAATTTGAGCCGCAAAGACATGGACTTCCCTCAGGCGCCAGCGTCGGGCTGGCTTGTTGTTGGCGGTGCAGCTGCGGCCACTCCGGCCCGCCTGGCGCGCACCCATCATTCGTGGGACACAAAGTTTGCGTTTGTGCCAGATTTCCAGGCAGCGGTCCAATAGTTTGTGTGCTGTGCCAACAGCTACAGGCCCCGCGCGCTCAGCGAAAGGTTGCGCCGGTAGGCCGGGCGCACCCGGTACAGCTGCGCGGGCCGGTGAGCGCCGCCGGTCTGCAGCGCGCCCGGCACCGGCTCCAGCATGGCCAACTCGTCCATCTTGCGGCGAAAACTCACCTTGTTGACCGGCTCGCCCAGCACCGCCTCGTACACAGCCTGCAACTGCGGCAGCGTGAACGGCTCGGCACACAGGTGCACGGGCATGGACGAGTACTGGCTTTTGCTGCGCACGCGGGCCACGGCGGCGTCGACCATGGCGCAGTGGTCGAACGGCAGCGCGGGCAGCTCGGCCACCGGCACCAGCGTGAGGGGCGCCGATGCCAGCAACTCGGGCGGTACAAGGGCGCAGTAGGCCACGGCCAGCGACCAGCCACGTGGGTCGCGCACCAGGCCGGAAAACGTGGCCAACTGCTCCAGATAGGGGCTTTGCAAACCGGCTTTCTCGCGCAGCACACGGGCGGCGCTGGCCTGGGCATCTGCATCCTCCTGGGCGTGGATATAGCCCCCCGGCAACGCCAGCCCCCCCGCAAACGGAGGTCGCTCGCGCCGCTGCAGCGCGACCTGCAGCACGTCCCGCTGCAGGGTGAGCAAGACCACGTCCACGGTACAGATCACGGCGGGGGTGCTGGTTTCGGTCATGGGGCTGAGTTTGTCACAAGGATGACCGAACAGGATATCAACCAACAATCTCTTCCAAAGCAGAAACATGCTTTTGCAACTTAGTTAGTTTATTTTTTTTACTAACAAGATTACACTGGCGTCACCAACAAAGGAGAAGACCATGGCCCGCAACGTCCAGCTTCTGGTGATCGACCCCCAAAACGATTTCTGCGACCTGCCTGTAGCCTGGCAACCCACCGATGTGCTGACCGGCCAGCGCACCACGCCCGCCCTGCCCGTGGCCGGTGCCCATGCCGATATGCAGCGCCTGGCGCAGTTCATCGGCAGCCAGGGCGACCAGTTGGACACCATCACCGTCACGCTGGATTCGCACCAGCGTTTTGACATTGCCCATCCCGGCTTCTGGCAAACCGACACGGGCGCCGAAGTCGCACCCTTCACCCCCATCACCGCTGTCCAGGTGCGCGCAGGCGACTTCACGCCGCGAAACCCCGCCACCCTGCCCCGCACCCTGCAGTACCTGGACGCACTCGAAGCCCAGGGCCGCTACACGCTGATGGTGTGGCCCGTGCACTGCGAGGTGGGCAGCTGGGGCCATGGCATACACGCCGATGTGCTGGCCGCCTTTGGGGTCTGGCAGCTCCGGCGCCAGCGCGCGGTGCGCAATGTGTTCAAGGGCACCAACCCCTGGACGGAACACTACAGCGCCATCGAGGCCGAGGTGCCCGACGCGGACGACGAAAGCACCGCGCTGAACACCGCCCTGCTGCAGTCGCTGGGCCAGGCCGATGTGCTGCTGATTGCGGGCGAGGCCAGCAGCCACTGCGTGCGCTCGACCACCGAACACATCGTGCGGCACCTGCCCCGCCTGTTGCCCGGCTGGCAAGCCGGCCGCATCGTGCTGCTGACCGACGGGATGAGCCCCGTGGGCGGCTTCGAGGCGCAACACCGGGCGTTTCTGGACGCCATGCGCGCAGCCGGTGCACAGCTCGCCAATATGAATGAAATCAGGCTCTAGCGCTTATTCATAAAGCGCTATTAGCTACAAATTTTGGAGCAACATCATGAACCCCGTCATCACCAGCCTGCTCGACACCGACCTCTACAAGTTCACGATGTGGCAGGCGCTGCTGCACCGCCACCCGCAAACCCAAAGCGAATATCGCTTTGTATGTCGCAACACCCCGGCCTACCCGCTGGCCGAGCTGCTGCCCGAGGTGAACGCCGCGCTGGACCACCTGTGTACCCTGCGCTTCACGCAGGGCGAGCTGGCCTACGTGGGCGGGCTGCGCTACATCAAGAGCGACTTCGTGGACTTTCTGCGCATCTTCCAGTTCCAGCGCAGCTTCATCAGCGCCTGGGCCGACGGCGAGCAACTGCACATCGTGGCGCGTGGCCCGCAGGTGCATGTGATGGGCTTCGAGATCTTTGTGCTGGCCATCGTCAACGAGCTGTACTTCCGCCGTTTTGGCGCGGCCCAGGCCCTCGCCAGCGGCCGCGCACGGCTGGCCGCCAAGGTGTTGCAGCTGCAGGCACTGGCGCAACAGGCCACGCTGCGCCACCCTTTCGAGCTGTTCGACTTTGGCCTGCGCCGCCGCTACAGCGGCGCCTGGCAGCGCGAGGTGGTGCAGACCTTTGCGACAGAGGCGCCGCAGTGGTTCAAGGGCACCAGCAACGTGCTGCTGGCGCGCGATTTGAACCTGGTGCCCATCGGCACCATGGCGCACGAGTATTTGCAGACCTACCAGGCCCTGGGCGTGCGGCTGCGCGACTTCCAAAAGGCCGCACTCGAAGACTGGGTGCAGGAATACCGGGGCGACCTGGGCATTGCGCTGACCGACACCGTGGGCATGGACGCCTTTCTCGCTGACTTTGACCTGTACTTCGCCAAGCTGTTCGACGGCCTGCGGCACGACTCAGGCGACCCGGTGGCCTGGGGCGAAAAAGCCCTCGCCCACTACATCCGGCTGCGCGTCGACGCACACACCAAGCGGCTGGTGTTCTCCGACGGGCTCGACCTGGAACGCGCCCTCATGCTGTACCGCCACTTTGGCGACCGCACGCAGCTCGGGTTTGGCATCGGCACAAACCTCACCAACGACATGGGCGCGGACCACAAGCCGCTGAACATCGTGATGAAACTGGTGCGCGCCAACGGGCAGCCCGTGGCCAAGCTGTCGGACACGCCCGGCAAGACGCTGTGCGACGATGAAACCTACCTGGCCTATCTGCGTCAGGTGTTCAACGTGAAGGACTGACACCATGCTCCGCATCACCCTGGCCCAGCTCAACTTCACCGTCGGTGACATCGAAGGCAACGTGGCCCGCATGGTGGCCGCCGGGCAGCAGGCGGCGCGCGAACAGGCCGACCTCATCGTGTTCAGCGAGCTGTCGCTGTGCGGCTACTACCCCGGCGACATGCTGGAGGAAACCGGCTTTCAGCAACGCATCGAGGCTGGCATGGCCATGCTGCAGCAAGCCTCCGCCGAGCTTCCGCAACTGCACTGGGTGGTGGGCGCGCCCACACCCGCGCGCGGCCCCGGCAAGCGCCTGCACAACAGCCTGCTGGTGCTGCAAGGCGGGGCTGTGCGCCTGCAGTACGCCAAGCAGCTGCTACCCACCTACAACATCTTCGACGAGCGCCGCCACTTCGAGCCCGGCCCGGACGTGGCCAAGGTGCTGCGTGTGGGCAACGCGCAGGTGGGCCTGCTGATCTGCGAAGACGGCTGGAACGACCACGGCGCCGACTACGCCACCAACCCCTTCGAGCGCATGCGCGATGCCGCGCCCGACCTGGTGGTGAGCATCAACGCCAGTCCCAGCCACACTGGAAAACGCGAGCAGCGCCACCAGATCTTTGCCGACGCCGCGCGCCGCCACGGCCTGCCGATCCTGTACGTGAATCAGATCGGTGGGCACGATCAGGTGGTGTACGACGGCGCATCGTTCGCGGCCGAGCCCGATGCGGGTGTCGTCTTTGAAGCGCAGCGGTTTGTGGAAGACGTGTGCACGCTGCAGTTCGACAACGGGCATTTTCTGAGCGCGGAAGGCGCACGCCCCGCCCCCGTACCCGCACAGGGTCTGCCCACCATGGACTTCTACCGCCAGCAGATCGTGCTGGGCCTGCGTGACTACGCACGGCGCTGCGGCTTTACGCAGGTGGTGGTGGGCAGCTCGGGCGGCATCGACAGCGCGCTGACGCTCGCCTTGGCCGTGGAAGCGCTGGGTGCGGACAACGTGGTCGGCATCACCATGCCCTCGCGCTACTCCAGCAGCGGCTCGGTCGATGACTCGGTGGCGTTGTGCGACAACCTGGGCGTGCAGCTCTTCACACACCCGATTGCCGAGCTGGTGGCGGGCTACGCGCAGCAATTCGAGGCCAGCTTTGGCAAACCGTTGGTGGGCCTGCCGCTCGAGAATCTGCAGGCGCGCATTCGCGGAACGGTGCTGATGGAATACTCCAACACCTTCGGCCACCTGCTGCTCACCACGGGCAACAAGAGTGAAATCTCGGTAGGCTATTGCACGCTGTATGGCGACACCAATGGCGGCCTGGGCCTGATTGGCGACCTCTACAAGACGGAGGTGTTTGCCCTGTCGCGCCACGTCAACGAACACGCCGGGCGCGCGCTGATTCCGCAGGCCATCATCGACAAGGAACCCTCTGCCGAGCTGGCACCCGGCCAGCGCGATGTGGACAGCCTGCCGCCCTACCCCGTGCTCGACGAAGTGCTCAAGCTGCTGATCGAAGGCGACCGCCTTTCTGCCGCGGAGCACCAGGCGGCGCAGAATTTTGTGGCCCAGCTGCAAGCCGACGACGCGGGCCGCGCCCTTGTGCAGCGCGTGCGCATGATGGTGGCGCGCAACGAATACAAGCGCCGTCAGGCCCCGCCCATCGTGCGCGTGCGGGCGCGGGCTTTTGGCAGCGGGCGGCAGATGCCGATTGCAGCGCGGTATGTGTGAAACTGGTCCACGGTAAAATCACTACCAAAAAGATAGCTGCTAGCGCTTTATGGATAAGCGCTAGAAGCCAAAAAAACTAAAAAATTACCCGACAACGACTGGAGACACATGGTCGATACCGCCATCTACATCGGGCGTTTTGAGCCCGTGCACAACGGTCACATGGCGCTGCTGCAGCGCGCGCTCGACAGCGCGCAGCAGGTCATCGTGGTGGTGGGCTCGGCCTGGCAGGCACGCTCGCCCAAGAACCCCTTCACCTGGCAAGAACGCGAGGCCATGCTGCGCAATGCGCTGCCCGAGGCCGACCGCAGCCGTATGGTGGTGCTGCCCATGCGCGACTATTACAACGAGGCGGTCTGGGTGCAGGCCGTGCGCCAGGGCGTGGCGCGGCTGACGACACCCGGTGCGCGGATCGGTCTGGTGGGCCACTTCAAGGACGCCACCAGCGGCTACCTGAGCGCGTTCCCGGGCTGGGAACTGATCCACGTGGAGCGCCAGGGCCCCATCGACGCCACCGCCATCCGCGACGCCTGGTTTGGCGCCACACCCGACACGGTGCAGTCTGCTCTCGCCCCCCTGGCCGACCAGATGCCTGCCAGCACCCTGGCCACGCTGACCGAGTTTGCGCAGACCCCGCACTACCTGGCGCTGCAGCAGGAGTGGCAGATGCTGCGCGGCTACCGCCAGGCCTGGGCCGCCGCGCCCTACCCACCCGTCTTCGTGACGGTAGACGCGGTGCTGCGCTGCCAGGACCATGTGCTGCTGATCCGCCGCGCACACGCACCCGGCAAGGGCCAGCTGGCCGTGCCCGGTGGCTTCATCGAACAGCGCGAAACGGTGTGGCTGTCCTGCCTGCGCGAACTGGTGGAAGAAACCCACTGCCACCTGCCCGAGGCCACCATGCGCGCCGCGCTGCAGTCCGTGGCCGTGTTCGACCACCCCGACCGCAGCCAGCGCGGTCGCACCATCACGCATGCGCACTACTTCGACCTGGGGGACGCGCCGTTTCCGCTGGTACAGGCCGATGACGACGCGATGCTGGTGCAGTGGACACGCATCGACCAGCTGGCGGGGATGGAAGAGGAATTCTTTGAAGACCACTTCCACATGCTAGACCACTTCCTGGGGTTGACGGAGCTGCACTGACAACGTGCAGCCAGACTTCAAGCAAGAACAGCCTCTAGCGCTTATCCAATAAGCGCATAAAGCTATTATTTGAATAGCATCAAGTCCCTGCACGCTCCAGCATGGCATGCAGCAGCACGTTGCACCCGGCCTCGATGTGCTCGGGTTTCGCATCCTCGATCTCGTTGTGGCTGATGCCGTCCTTGCACGGGATGAAGATCATGCCGNTGCAGCAGCACGTTGCACCCGGCCTCGATGTGCTCGGGTTTCGCATCCTCGATCTCGTTGTGGCTGATGCCGTCCTTGCACGGGATGAAGATCATGCCGCTGGGTGCGAGCTTGGCCATGTACACGGCATCGTGCCCCGCGCCAGAGACGGCGGGCATGTGGCTGTAGCCCAGCTTGGCGGCGGCGCGGCCCACGGCCTGCACGCATTCGGGCTGGAAGAGCTGTGCGGGGTAGCTGGACACCATTTCGATGTGGACTTGCACGCCATGCTCCTTGGCCACCTGGTCGGCAAAGGCCTTGACCTCGGCGGCCATGGCGTCCACCAGCGCGTCGGTGCTGTTGCGCAGGTCGATGCTGAACTTGACCCGGCCGGGGATGACGTTGCGGCTGTTGGGGAAGACTTGCACCATGCCCACGGTGCCGCGCCCGTGCGGCGGGTGGCGGTGGGCGGCGGCGACTACGTCTTGCATGATGCGTGTGGCGGCCAGCAGGGCGTCCTTGCGCAGGGCCATGGGGGTGGGGCCTGCGTGGGCTTCCATGCCGGTGACGGTGCAGTCAAACCAGCGGATGCCCAGCACGCCGCTGACCACGCCGATGGTCTTGTCGTTGTCTTCCAGCACGGGGCCTTGTTCGATGTGGGTTTCAAAATAGGCGCCGATGGGGTGGTCGCCGGGCTCCTGGTCTCCGATGTAGCCGATGCGCTCCAGCTCACCCTTCACCGTTTTGCCTTCGGTGTCGGTGGCAGCGTAGGCGTGCTCCAGCGTGAAGGCTTTGGCGAACACGCCCGAGCCCATCATCACGGGCACAAAGCGCGATCCTTCTTCGTTGGTCCAGAAGGCGACTTCGATGGGGGCTTCGGTTTCGATGCCGTGGTCGTTGAGCGTGCGCACCACCTCGATGCCGGCCAGCACGCCGTAGTTGCCGTCGAACTTGCCGCCGGTTGGCTGGGTGTCGATGTGGCTGCCGGTCATGATGGGTGGCAGGTTGTTGTTGCGGCCGGGGCGGCGCATGAAGCCGTTGCCGATCTTGTCGATGGTGACGGTCATGCCTGCCTCGCGCGCCCAGCGGGTCACCAAGTCACGGCCCTGCTTGTCCAGGTCGGTGAGGGTGAGGCGGCACACGCCGCCCTTGGGGGTGGCGCCGATCTGCGCCAGYTCCATCAGCGATGCCCACAGGCGATCGCCGTTGATGCGCAGGTTCTCGATGTCGG
>NZ_LMDQ01000012.1:0-509847 GCF_001425125.1 Acidovorax sp. Root402 | reverse complement strand
GATCAACCCCATCGCCATGGAAGAAGGTCTGCGCTTCGCTATCCGCGAAGGCGGCCGTACCGTGGGCGCTGGCGTCGTGGCCAAGATCATTGCTTAATCAAGCAAGATATACAGGGGTATAGCTCAATTGGCAGAGCGTCGGTCTCCAAAACCGAAGGTTGTAGGTTCGATTCCTACTGCCCCTGCCACTTGAATGTGGCCCCCAACAAGCCCGCCAGACCCTGGCGGGCTTCGGTGTCTTAAGTGATGCCGTGACTAGGAAGCAGGAAATACTCAAAGATGGCCACTTCACAGGTTGAAACTGTCAATACAGGCGTAGACAAGGCCAAGCTCGCAGTGGTAGTGGCGTTGGTCATTGCCTCCGTTGCGGGCTTTTATTTGTTGAGCAAGCAAGGCGCTGTCGTGCAGTGGGCGGCATTGATCGTCGGGCTGGTTGCGGCTGCGGCGGTGTTTTTGGTGTCGGAATCGGGGCGTCAATTCGTCGCGTTTGCCAAAGACGCATGGCGCGAAGTGAAAAAGGTGGTCTGGCCTACGCGCAAGGAAACCTTGCAGATGACGGCCTATGTGTTTGCCTTTGTGGTCATCATGGCGCTTTTTCTGTGGTTCACGGACAAGACGCTGGAGTGGGTCTTGTACGACTTGATTTTGGGTTGGAGAAAATCATGACGACCGCTGCGGAAATCACGGGAGCACAAGCTCCTGCAGGCGCTTCTGCCTCGGCCAATCCAGACCTGCGCTGGTACATTGTCCATGCCTATTCAGGCATGGAAAAAGCGGTCGAACGCAACATTCAGGAGCGCATCGGCCGTTCTGGCATGCAAGACAAATTTGGTCGGATCTTGGTGCCGACCGAAGAAGTTGTGGAAATGAAGAACGGCCAACGCAAGACGACGGAGCGTCGCTTGTTCCCTGGCTATGTGTTCGTTGAGATGGTGATGGATGACGACACCTGGCACTTGGTGAAGCACACTAACAAGGTCACGGGTTTCGTGGGCGGCGCCAAGAACAGGCCTGCCCCCATCTCGGAAGACGAAGTGCAAAAGATCGTCAGCCAGATGCAGGAAGGCACCGACAAACCACGCCACAAGATCGAGTTCATGGTGGGCGAGTTGGTGCGCGTCAAGGAAGGTCCTTTCACGGACTTCAATGGCTCTGTCGAGGAAGTCAATTACGAAAAGAGTCGCGTGCGCGTCTCTGTGATGATTTTCGGTCGCTCGACCCCTGTGGAGTTGGAGTTCGGACAGGTCGAAAAGACATAAATCTGTCGATCACAAGCCTGACTGCCTCGGCAGTCAGGGCAATGATTTTGGACGCCGCACTTTTCGGCTCGGTGCGGATGTCGTGACAGTGAGTCGTTAACCCGGGGAGCTGGTGGTTGCATGGTGCAACACAAGCGTTATGACCCGTCAGGAGTAAAGCATGGCGAAAAAAATCGTCGGTTTTATCAAGCTGCAAGTTCCAGCTGGTAAGGCCAATCCATCCCCACCGATCGGCCCAGCACTGGGTCAACGTGGCCTCAACATCATGGAGTTCTGCAAGGCATTCAATGCGCAGACCCAAGGTGTGGAGCCAGGTCTGCCACTGCCCGTGGTCATCACGGCGTTCGCAGACAAGAGCTTTACCTTTATCATCAAGACGCCGCCTGCGACGACTCTGATCAAGAAGGCCATCAAGCTCGAAAAGGGTTCTTCCAATGCCCTGAAGACCAAGGTTGGCAAGATCACGCGCGAACAGCTCGAAGAGATCGCCAAGACCAAGATGAAGGACATGAACGCCGCTAACGTTGACGCTGCTGTCCGTACGCTGGCTGGTTCCGCACGCTCGATGGGCGTGACGGTGGAGGGTTTGTAAATGGCCAAGTTGACGAAAAAGCAAAAGGCCCTGCAGGGCAAGGTTGACAGCACCAAGCTGTACGCTTTTGCAGACGCAGTGGCGCTCGTGAAAGAAGCTGCAACGGCCAAGTTCGACGAATCCATCGACGTGGCAGTGCAACTGGGCATCGATGCCAAGAAGTCGGACCAAGTGGTGCGTGGCGCCGTGGTGCTGCCCAATGGCACTGGCAAGACGACCCGTGTCGCTGTGTTTGCACAAGGCGCCAAGGCGGAAGAAGCCAAGGCTGCGGGTGCTGACATCGTTGGCATGGATGACCTGGCTGCCATGGTCAAGGCTGGTGACATGCCTTTCGACGTGGTGATTGCTGCCCCCGACGCTATGCGCGTTGTGGGTACGCTGGGCCAGATTCTGGGCCCTCGTGGTCTGATGCCTAACCCCAAGGTTGGCACCGTGACTCCTGACGTTGCCACGGCTGTGAAGAACGCCAAGGCTGGTCAGGTGCAATTCCGCGTGGACAAGGCCGGTATCGTGCACAGCACCATTGGCCGCCGTTCGTTCGACAACGAAAAGCTGCAAGGCAACCTGGCTGCGCTGATCGATGCACTGAACAAGGCCAAGCCAGCTTCGAGCAAGGGTCTGTACCTGCGCAAGGTCGCTGTGTCCTCCACGATGGGCGTTGGCGTCCGCGTGGATACGCAATCCATCGCAGCGTAATTGCGATTGAAATCTTCGGGCCTTTTTCAAAGGGCCTGATGTGGTGGGCTGTGGGTGGTGCAATACCTGCCTGCAGGCCATCCAAGACCGTTGGTGTGTGGTTCGCCGCACTTAATCCCCTTGCGGGGCCAACGCAGATGGCGATCCCGCTGCAGATGGAATTCGTTCCGAAACAGTTGGTCGCTGCAACAAGAGCGCGCAGGAGGGTGCAAGCCTGAGTGCGCAATTTAAGGAGTAGACCTTGAGTCTTAATCGCAGTGAGAAAGAAGCGGTCATCAGTGAAGTGACCAGCCTCGCCGCTAAAGCTCAAACGCTTGTGATCGCGGAATACCGTGGCATCACGGTCGCCGACATGACCAAACTGCGCGTTGATGCTCGCAGCAAGGGTGTGAGCCTGAGTGTTCTGAAGAACACCCTGGCCCGCCGTGCTGTGGCAGGCAGCCAGTTTGACGTGGTGGCAGACCAGATGACCGGTCCCCTGATCTATGGCTTCTCCGAAGACGCCGTGGCTGCCGCGAAAGTGGTGGCTGACTTTGCGAAGACCAACGACAAGTTGGTGATTCGCGGTGGCGCTTTCGGTGGTAAAGCCCTGGACGTCAACGGCGTGAAGCAACTGGCCAACATTCCTTCCAAGGAAGTTCTGCTGGCTCAGATTTGTGGCTTGCTTATGTCCCCCATGTCGCGTACAGCCGTTGTGCTGGGCGCACTGGCGGCGAAAAAAGGCGAAGGCGCAGCCGCACCGGCCGCCGAACCTGCAGCAGCTTGATAGCTGGGCAGTCAACCAACACAATTGTTAGGAAATCAAAATGGCATTCGATAAAGACGCATTTTTGACCGCGCTGGACAGCATGACGGTTCTGGAACTCAATGACCTGGTGAAGGCCATTGAAGAGAAGTTTGGCGTGAGCGCTGCAGCTATGGCTGCTCCTGCTGCCGCTGGTGGTGGTGCTGGCGCCGCTGCTGCTGAAGAAAAGACGGAATTCAACGTGGTGCTGACCGAAGCCGGCGCCAACAAGGTGTCCGTCATCAAGGCAGTGCGCGAAATCACCGGCCTGGGCCTCAAGGAAGCCAAGGACTTGGTGGACGGCGCTCCCAAGAACGTCAAGGAAGGCATTGCCAAGGCCGACGCCGAAGCAGCCGTCAAGAAGCTGGTGGAAGCCGGCGCCAAGGCCGAACTCAAGTAATTCGGTCTTGCTCAAGGGCTGGAGTGCTCCTCAAAGGGCCTCCAGCCTTTGGTGCTTTCAGAGAGCACCCGTAAGCCCCGTCTGCAACGAGGTTTTCGAGTGTCTTCTGACAACCCCGACAGCAGAAGACGCCTTGGTTCGGGTGATGTGCAACGCATCACCGTCCGCCATGGTTGGTAGTGGCCAACCGCCAAGCCTGTAAGGACCACGCTCCTTGCGGGTCAGTCGTCGAAGACCCAGGACTCATGTCTTTGCCCGGAGATCTCATGGCCTATTCCTACACCGAACGCAAGCGAATTCGCAAAAGTTTCGGCACCCGCGATAGCGTGCTCGAAGTTCCTTATCTGCTGCAGATGCAGAAGGACGCATACACCGCTTTCCTGCAGGCAGATACAGCACCCCAGAAAAGAACCATCGAAGGCCTTCAGGCTGCATTCGACGCTGCCTTCCCCATCGTCTCCCACAACGGGTTTGTGGAGATGAAGTTCATTGAGTACAACCTGGCAAAGCCGGCCTTCGATGTGCGTGAGTGCCAGACCCGTGGTCTGACGTTCGCCTCGGCCGTGCGCGCCAAGGTGCAACTGATCATCTATGACCGCGAGTCCTCGACGTCGCAGTCCAAGGTGGTCAAGGAAGTGAAGGAGCAAGAGGTCTACATGGGTGAAGTGCCCCTGATGACCGACAAGGGCTCGTTCATCATCAACGGCACGGAGCGCGTGATCGTGTCGCAGCTGCACCGTTCGCCAGGCGTGTTTTTCGAGCATGACAAGGGCAAGACCCACAGCTCGGGCAAGCTGCTGTTCTCGGCTCGGATCATCCCGTACCGCGGCTCCTGGCTCGACTTCGAGTTCGACCCCAAGGACATCCTGTACTTCCGCGTGGACCGTCGCCGCAAGATGCCGGTCACGATTCTGCTCAAGGCCATCGGCCTGAACCCCGAGTCCATCCTGGCGAACTTCTTCGTCAACGACAACTTCCGTCTGATGGACAGCGGTGCGCAAATGGAGTTTGTCTCCGAGCGCCTGCGTGGCGAAGTGGCACGCTTCGACATCACCGACAAGTCGGGCAAGGTGGTTGTGGCCAAGGACAAGCGCGTCACGGCCCGTCACACCCGCGAACTGGAGCAGTCTGGCACCACGCACATCAGCGTGCCAGAAGACTTCCTGATTGGCCGTGTGGTCGCTCGCAACATTGTGGACGCCGACACGGGCGAAATCATCGCCAAGGCCAATGAGGAACTGACTGAAGCGCTGCTCAAGAAGCTGCGTACTGCCGGCGTGCAAGACCTGCAGGTCATCTACACGAACGAACTGGACCAAGGCGCCTACATCTCGCAGACCCTGCGCATCGATGAAACGGTGGACGAGTTCGCTGCCCGCGTGGCCATCTACCGCATGATGCGCCCCGGCGAGCCGCCGACAGAAGACGCCGTGCAGGCCCTGTTCCAGCGCCTGTTCTACAACCCCGACACGTACGACCTGTCGCGCGTGGGGCGCATGAAGTTCAACGCCAAGATTGGCCGCGACGAATCCACCGGCCCCATGGTGCTGTCCAACGAAGACATCCTGGCCGTGGTCAAGATCCTGGTGGACCTGCGCAACGGCAACGGCGAAGTCGATGACATCGATCACTTGGGCAACCGCCGCGTGCGTTGCGTGGGCGAACTGGCCGAAAACCAGTACCGCACGGGCCTGGCACGTATCGAAAAGGCCGTGAAGGAGCGTCTGGGCCAGGCCGAGCAAGAGCCTCTGATGCCCCACGACCTGATCAACAGCAAGCCGATCTCGGCAGCGCTGAAGGAGTTCTTCGGCGCATCGCAGCTGTCACAGTTCATGGACCAGACCAACCCGCTGGCGGAAATCACGCACAAGCGCCGTGTATCTGCCCTCGGCCCAGGCGGTCTGACCCGTGAACGTGCAGGCTTCGAAGTGCGTGACGTGCACGTGACCCACTACGGTCGCGTCTGCCCTATCGAAACGCCTGAAGGTCCCAACATTGGTCTGATCAACTCGCTGGCTCTCTACGCCCGCCTGAACGAGTACGGTTTCATTGAGACCCCGTACCGTCGTGTGGTGGACGGCAAGGTGACCAACGACATCGACTATCTGTCGGCGATCGAAGAAGGCAAATACGTGATTGCGCAGGCGAATGCGCAGCTCGACAAGGACGGTCGTCTGACGGGCGAACTGGTCTCAGCCCGTGAAAAGGGTGAGTCGATTCTGTGCGGCGCAGATCGCGTGCAGTACATGGACGTGTCGCCCGCGCAGATCGTGTCGGTGGCAGCCTCGCTGGTGCCATTCCTGGAGCACGATGACGCGAACCGCGCGTTGATGGGCGCCAACATGTCGCGCCAGGCCGTGCCTGTGCTGCGTCCTGAAAAGCCCCTGGTCGGTACGGGCATTGAACGCGTGGCCGCTGTGGACTCGGGCACCGTGGTGACCGCTACACGTGGTGGTATCGTGGATTACGTGGATGCCACCCGTATCGTGGTCCGCGTGAACGACGACGAAGCCGTGGCCGGTGAAGTGGGTGTGGACATCTACAACCTCATCAAGTACCAGCGTTCCAACCAGAACACCAACATCCACCAGCGTCCTATCGTCAAGAAGGGTGACAAGCTGGTCAAGGGTGACGTCGTGGCCGACGGTGCATCGACGGACTTTGGCGAAATCGCCATCGGCCAGAACATGCTGATCGCGTTCATGCCCTGGAACGGCTACAACTTCGAAGACTCGATCCTGATCTCCGAACGCGTGGTGTCCGAAGACCGCTACACCTCGATCCACATCGAAGAGCTGGTGGTCATGGCTCGCGACACGAAGCTGGGTGCAGAAGAAATCACACGTGACATTCCGAACCTGTCGGAACAGCAACTGAACCGTCTGGACGAGTCCGGCATTATCTACGTGGGCGCCGAAGTGCAGCCCGGCGACACGCTGGTCGGCAAGGTCACGCCCAAGGGCGAAACCACCCTCACGCCTGAAGAGAAGCTGCTGCGCGCCATCTTCGGCGAGAAGGCTTCCGACGTGAAGGACACGTCGCTGCGCGTGGACCAGGGGTCGTCCGGCACCGTGATCGACGTGCAGGTGTTCACCCGCGAAGGCATCCAGCGCGACAAGCGCGCCCAGCAGATCATCGACGATGAACTCAAGCGCTTCCGTCTGGACCTGAACGACCAGCTGCGCATCGTGGAGGCCGACGCCTTTGATCGTATCGAGAAGCTGCTGATCGGCCGCGTGGCCAACGGCGGCCCACAGAAGCTCGCCAAGGGCACGAAGATCGACAAGGCCTATCTGGCTTCCGTCGAAAAGTTCCACTGGTTCGACATCCGCCCTGCGGAAGACGAAGTCGCCACCCAGCTCGAATCCATCAAGAACGCGCTGGAGCAAACGCGCCACAGCTTCGACTTGGCCTTTGAAGAAAAGCGCAAGAAGCTCACGCAAGGCGACGAGCTGCCTGCTGGCGTGCTCAAGATGGTCAAGGTGTACCTGGCCGTCAAGCGCCGTCTGCAGCCTGGCGACAAAATGGCTGGCCGCCACGGTAACAAGGGTGTGGTGTCCAAGATCGTTCCGGTCGAAGACATGCCCTACATGGCCGACGGCACGCCTGCCGACATCGTTCTGAACCCGCTGGGCGTGCCCTCGCGGATGAACATTGGTCAGGTGCTGGAAGTCCACCTGGGCTGGGCCGGCAAGGGCATTGGTCAGCGCATCGGCAACATGCTCCAGGAGCAGGCCAAGGCGTCCGAGCTGCGCACCTTCCTCGAAGAGGTGTACAACTCGCGCGGCCGCAAGGAAGACCTGTCGCAACTGAGCGACGACGACCTGATGGCCATGGCGGAAAACCTGACGAGTGGTGTGCCTTACGCTACCCCCGTGTTCGACGGTGCTTCGGAAGAAGAAATCAAGGACATGCTCAAGATCGCCTACCCGGACGATATTGCTGAGCGCAAGGGCCTGACACCGACCCGCACACAGGCTTATCTGTTTGATGGCCGCACGGGCGAGCGCTTTGAGCGCCCGACCACCATCGGCTACATGCACTACCTGAAGCTGCACCACTTGGTGGACGACAAGATGCACGCCCGCTCGACCGGTCCTTACTCGCTCGTCACGCAGCAGCCGCTGGGTGGTAAGGCGCAGTTCGGTGGCCAGCGTTTCGGGGAAATGGAAGTGTGGGCGCTGGAAGCTTACGGCGCCGCCTACGTGCTGCAGGAAATGCTGACCGTGAAGTCCGACGACGTCGTGGGCCGTACAAAGGTGTACGAGTCCATCGTCAAGGGCGAACACGCCATCGAAGCCGGCATGCCGGAATCGTTCAACGTGCTGGTCAAGGAAATCCGTTCGCTGGGCCTGGACATCGAGCTGGAACGCTCCTAAGCAGAAAAGGAAAGAGTCACTATGAAATCGCTACTCGACCTGTTCAAGCAATTCACGCCGGACGAGCATTTCGATGCCATCCGCATCGGCATGGCTTCGCCCGAAAAGATCCGTTCGTGGTCTTTCGGCGAAGTGAAAAAGCCCGAAACTATCAACTACCGCACATTCAAGCCCGAGCGTGACGGTCTGTTCTGCGCCAAGATTTTTGGTCCTATCAAGGACTACGAATGCCTGTGCGGCAAGTACAAGCGCCTCAAGCACCGCGGTGTGATCTGCGAGAAGTGCGGCGTTGAAGTCACGCAGACCAAGGTGCGTCGCGAGCGCATGGGCCACATTGATCTGGCCGCGCCTTGCGCTCACATCTGGTTCCTGAAGTCGCTGCCTTCGCGTCTGGGCCTGGTGCTCGACATGACGCTGCGCGACATCGAGCGCGTGCTGTACTTTGAAGCCTACGTGGTGACCGACCCCGGCATGACCCCGCTGAAGAAGTTCAGCATCATGTCCGAGGACGACTACGACGCCAAGCGCAAGGAATACGGCGACGAGTTCATCGCCAAAATGGGCGCTGAAGGCATCAAGGACCTGCTGGAATCCATCGACATCGACCTGTCGATCGAACGCCTGCGCGGTGACCTGACCGGCTCCGAAGTCAAGGTCAAGAAGAACGCCAAGCGCCTGAAGGTGCTCGAAGCTTTCAAGAAGTCGGGCATCAAGCCCGAGTGGATGGTGCTGGAAGTGCTGCCCGTGCTGCCACCGGACCTGCGTCCGCTGGTGCCGCTGGACGGCGGCCGCTTCGCGACCTCCGACCTGAACGACCTGTACCGCCGCGTCATCAACCGCAACTCGCGTCTGCGCCGCCTGCTGGAGCTGAAGGCCCCTGAAATCATCGCCCGCAACGAAAAGCGGATGCTGCAGGAAGCCGTCGACTCGCTGCTGGACAACGGCCGCCGTGGCAAGGCCATGACGGGCGCCAACAAGCGCGCGCTGAAGTCGCTGGCCGACATGATCAAGGGCAAATCCGGCCGTTTCCGCCAGAACTTGCTGGGCAAGCGCGTGGACTACTCCGGTCGTTCCGTGATCACCGTGGGCCCAACGCTCAAGTTGCACCAGTGCGGTCTGCCCAAGCTGATGGCGCTGGAGCTGTTCAAGCCTTTCATCTTCTCGCGCCTCGAAGCCATGGGCATCGCGACGACGATCAAGGCCGCCAAGAAGGAAGTCGAATCCGGCACCCCCGTGGTGTGGGACATCCTGGAAGAGGTCATCAAGGAACACCCCGTGATGCTGAACCGTGCACCTACGCTGCACCGTTTGGGCATCCAGGCCTTTGAACCCATCCTGATCGAAGGCAAGGCCATCCAGCTGCACCCCCTCGTTTGCGCGGCCTTCAACGCCGACTTCGACGGTGACCAGATGGCTGTGCACGTCCCGCTGTCGGTGGAAGCACAAATGGAAGCCCGCACGCTGATGCTGGCCTCCAACAACGTGCTGTTCCCCGCCTCGGGCGAACCCTCCATCGTGCCTTCGCAGGACGTGGTGCTGGGTCTGTACTACGCCACCCGTGACCGTATCAACGGCAAGGGCGAAGGCCTGGTGTTCGCTGACACCGGCGAAGTGCAGCGTGCCCTGGACGCTGGCCAGGTCGAACTGGCTGCCAAGATCACGGTGCGCATGACCGAGTGGACCAAGGATAAGACCACGGGCGAGTTTGTGCCCTCGACCTCGCTGGTGGAAACCACTGCGGGCCGCGCACTGCTGTCGGAGATCCTGCCCAAGGGCCTGCCGTTCAGCAACATGAACAAGGCGCTGAAGAAGAAGGAAATCTCCAAGCTCATCAACGTGAGCTTCCGCAAGTGCGGCCTGAAAGAAACCGTGGTGTTTGCAGACAAGCTGCTGCAAAACGGTTTCCGCCTGGCTACGCGCGCCGGTATCTCCATTGCTATCGACGACATGCTGGTGCCTCCGCAGAAGGCCGGCATCATTGAGCGCTCCGAGAAGGAAGTCAAAGAGATCGAACAGCAGTACGTGTCCGGTCTGGTGACGTCTGGCGAGCGCTACAACAAGGTGGTGGATATCTGGGGCAAGGCCGGCGACGAAGTGTCCAAGGTGATGATGGCCCAGCTGTCCAAGCAAAAGGTCACCGACCGCCACGGCAAGGAAGTGGACCAGGAGTCTTTCAACTCCATCTACATGATGGCCGACTCCGGTGCCCGCGGCTCTGCGGCCCAGATCCGTCAGGTGGCTGGTATGCGGGGTCTGATGGCCAAGCCAGACGGCTCGATCATCGAGACGCCCATTACCGCGAACTTCCGCGAAGGCCTGAACGTGCTGGAGTACTTCATCTCCACCCACGGTGCCCGTAAGGGTCTGGCCGACACGGCGCTGAAGACGGCGAACTCCGGTTACCTCACCCGCCGTCTGGTGGACGTGACGCAAGACCTGGTTGTGACCGAAGAGGATTGCGGCACGGCCAATGGTTCGCTGATGCGCGCCATCGTCGAAGGCGGTGAAGTGATCGAATCGCTGCGCGAGCGTATCCTGGGCCGCACTGCGGCTGAGGATGTGCTGCACCCCGAGAACCGCGCGGTGCTGGTCGAAGCTGGTGTGATGCTGGACGAAGACCTGATCGAAGAGCTCGAAGCCGCTGGCGTGGACGAAGTGAAGGTGCGCACGGCCCTGACCTGCGAAACCCGCTACGGCCTGTGCGCCAAGTGCTACGGCCGCGACCTGGGCCGCGGTGGCCTGATCAACCTCGGCGAAGCCGTGGGTGTGATCGCTGCCCAGTCCATTGGCGAGCCCGGCACGCAGCTGACCATGCGTACGTTCCACATCGGTGGTGCCGCTTCGCGTGCAGCCATCGCGTCGAGCGTGGAAGCCAAGTCCAACGGCGTGATCGGCTTCAACGCCACGATGCGCTACGTGAGCAACACCAAGGGCGAGCTGGTGGTGATTGCGCGTTCGGGTGAAATCATCATCCAGGACGAGCATGGCCGCGAGCGTGAGCGCCACAAGGTGCCTTACGGTGCGACGCTGACGGTGAAGGCCGACCAGCAGATCAAGGCCGGTACGATCCTGGCCAACTGGGACCCGCTGACGCGACCCATCATCACCGAGTTCGCCGGCCAGACCAAGTTCGAGAACGTCGAAGAAGGCCTGACGGTGGCCAAGCAGGTCGATGAAGTGACCGGTCTGTCCACGCTGGTGGTGATCGATCCGAAGCGCCGTGGTGCCGCCAAGGTGGTGCGTCCGCAGGTGAAGCTGATCGACGCCCAGGGCAACGAAGTGAAGATCCCTGGTACCGACCACTCGGTGACCATCGGCTTCCAGGTCGGTGCTCTGATCCAGGTGCGCGATGGCCAGGACGTGGGCCCCGGCGAAGTGCTGGCGCGTATTCCGGTCGAAGGCCAGAAGACCCGCGACATTACCGGTGGTCTGCCCCGCGTGGCCGAGCTGTTCGAAGCCCGTACACCGAAGGACAAGGGCACCCTGGCCGAAATGACCGGTACCGTGTCGTTCGGCAAGGAAACCAAGGGCAAGGTTCGCCTGCAGATCACTGACCCTGAAGGTCGCGTGTTCGAAGAGCTCGTGCCCAAGGAAAAGAACATCCTGGTGCACGAAGGCCAGGTGGTGAACAAGGGCGAATCGATTGTGGACGGCCCGGCCGACCCGCAAGACATTCTGCGTTTGCTGGGTATCGAAGAACTCTCGCGCTACATCGTCGATGAAGTGCAGGACGTGTACCGCTTGCAGGGTGTGAAGATCAACGACAAGCACATCGAGGTGATCGTTCGCCAGATGCTGCGCCGCGTCGTGGTCGAGAACGTCGGCGAGTCGAACTACATTGCCGGCGAGCAGGTCGAGCGCTCTGAGATCCTCAACACCAACGAGGCACTGCAGGCCGAGGGCAAGATCCCTGCGACCTACAGCAACCTGTTGCTGGGTATCACGAAGGCATCTCTGTCTACCGACTCGTTCATCTCGGCCGCTTCCTTCCAGGAAACGACCCGCGTGCTTACCGAGGCTGCCATCATGGGCAAGCGCGACGAGTTGCGTGGCCTGAAGGAAAACGTGATCGTGGGTCGCCTGATCCCTGCCGGTACGGGACTGGCCTACCACCAGGCACGCAAGGCCAAGGACGCTATGGACGACGCCGAGCGCCGCGCCATCGCCGAAGCCGAAGCCGCCGAAATGGCAGCCCAGTCGGACGCCTCGGATGTGGACAGTGGCAGCGTCACTGCCACAGACGCAGCGGCAGACTGATAGAAAACAGCAAGGCCTCCCCCAGGCCCTGCTGCGGTCGCCACAGCGCCCCCGTCCTGTCCCAGGCAGGCCGGGGGCGTTTTTGATGGACGCGTGTCTTTTCACCGCCCGTCGTTTGTTTCAACTTTCTGTTTTTCGGGCCGCGACGGGTGCAGCAGCATCCGCTCCGGCAACTGTGCATGCTGTGGTCGTCGCCCCTCTTCTGGATTGCTTTTGCCGTCTTTCTGTTCTGGGCCCTGGGGGCCTACAACCGTCTGATGCGCCTGCGCTCGGCCGTCGTTCAGTCGTTCGGCAGTTTTGACGCACACATGGTGCGGCTGGTGGCCTTGCTTGGCGAGTTCGGGGCGGCGCAGACCGTACAGCGCGGCAGCTTGCTGGCCGATGCAGGTGCGCAAGAGTTGGCTGCGCTGCAGGGTGCCGTGACGCAATTGAGTGCCTCGCTGGCCGTGGCACGTGCCCGCCCGCTGCAGAGTGACGCGGTGGCTGCATTGACTGCCGCCCGCGAAGTGCTGCGAGCAACCTGGGCCACCGCCTTGCAGAAGTTGCTGGCCGACCCTGCACAGCCAACAGCATTGGCCTCAGCTGCAGATACCGGTACGGTGACCCCAGGGTCTGCGCCCGTGGCCCTGTCCGTGTGGCAGGTGCGCTGGGAGGAACACGCCGTGCAGAACGAGCAAGCGATTCGCGTGTTCAATGAGGCCGTGGTGCAGTACAACAGTGCCATTGCCCAGTTTCCGGCCAGCCTGCTGGCCTGGGTGTTCGGGTTCAAGGCGGCACGTGCGCTGTAACCCGTTTTCAGGATCACGATGACTCCACCTCCCCACCAACGTCCCCGCCGCACCGGTGGCAATGCGCCGCGTCCCGTGCGCGCAGGCTCCGGCCAGCAGTCTCCGCAGGCGGGTTCTGCTGCGGTCTCACCCGATAGGGCGACTCCATCGAGTGCCACGACGGTTCCTCTGTGGCGGTTGCTGACAGCGGTGGCTGGCGCCTTGCAGGCGATCCGCGGTGGGCAGTCCGGCACGGCAGCGCTGGCGGCCATAGAGATCGCGTTGCGCCCTGGCGCGCAGGCCCTGCTGTTCCAGGTATTGCGCCAGGCCGGGCGGGCCGAGGCCCTGCGCCGACAGCTGGCCGCCCGTGCCCCCGCACCCGCCGCCGATGCGCTGCTGTGCAGCGCGCTGGCGCTGTGCTGGGACCCGCAGGCCTCGCCCTATGAACCCTTCACCCTGGTGAACCAGGCGGTGGAGGCGGCCAAGCACCACCCGGCCACCCGCGCGCAGGCCTCGTTCATCAACGGCTGCCTGCGCCGTTTTCTGCGCGAGCGCGACACCCTGGTGGTCGCCACCGACAACGATCCCGTGGCGCGCTGGAACCATCCGGCGTGGTGGGTGCAACGCCTGCGCAAGGACCACCCCCAGCACTGGGAGCAGATCCTGCAGGCCAACAATGCCCACGCACCAATGATGTTGCGGGTCAACGAACAAAAATGCACGGTAGCGCAGTATTTACATGCCTTGGATGCTATTGGTTTAGGAGCGATTGCGGTGGGCCAGCATGGCGTCGCGCTGCGTCAGGCGGTGCCCGTTCAGTCGCTGCCACACTTTGCGGAGGGCTGGGTGTCCGTGCAGGACGCCGCCGCCCAGCAGGCGGCTCCTTTGCTGCTGCAAGGGCTGGATCTGAGTCAGCCCTTGCGCGTGCTCGACGCCTGCGCCGCCCCCGGCGGCAAGACGGCGCACCTGCTGGAGATGGCGGGTCCGCAGTCTCCCTTGCAGGTCACGGCGCTGGAAATCGATGCCACACGCAGCGTCCGCATTGGTGAAACCCTGCAGCGCCTGGGGCTGACGGCCCAGGTCCTGGTGGCCGATGCTGCCCGCCCGCAAGACTGGTGGCAGTCGCAGTGCGGTGGCGTGCCGTTCGACGCCATCCTGCTCGACGCACCGTGCACCGCGTCCGGCATTGTGCGTCGCCATCCAGACGTGCGCTGGCTGCGCCGTGAATCCGACATTGCCCAGCTGGCAACCCTGCAGGCGGCCCTGCTCAAGGCTCTGTGGCCGCTGTTGCGTCCCGGCGGGCGCCTGCTGTATTGCACTTGTTCCGTCTTCCGGGCAGAGGGTGATGCCCAGGTGCAAACGTTTCTTGCACACAACACCGATGCGCAAATGCTGCCGTCGCCGGGGCATTTAATTCCCGGCAACGCGGACAAGGTCGGGGCTGTCCCGGACAATCTGACCGGTGACCACGACGGCTTTTTTTACGCACTGTTGCAAAAATCGGCGCAATGAGCCCCGGGGCATGCGCTGGTGGCTGGTGTGCGCATGGTTTGTGCTGTTTTGGGGGACGGTGCTCTGCTGGGTGCCGCAGGCCGTAGCGGCACAGGCGGCCTCCTCCGAGGTGGGTGACCTGCGCCTCGAACGCGGGGACGACGGTCTGTACCTAAGTGCCAACCTGCAATTTGAACTGCCCGAGTTGGCAGAAGACGCCTTGCAAAAAGGCATTCCCATGTTCTTCGTGGCCGACGCCCAGGTGCTGCGCGACCGCTGGTACTGGTCCGACCGGCAGGTGGCCGAGACCACCCGGTACTTCCGCCTGAGCTACCAGCCGCTCACCCGCCGTTGGCGTCTCAACATCTCCTCCACGCCTTTCACCAACAGCGGGCTGGGCGTGGTGCTGGGTCAGAATTTTGACAATTACGCCGATGCCTTGTCGTCGATTCAGCGTTTTTCACGTTGGAAGATCGCCGAACGCGATGTGATCGAGTCCGATGCCGTGCATACGGTGAACTTCCGCTTCCGCCTCGACATGTCCCAGCTGCCCCGTCCTTTCCAGATCGGTGCGGTCGGCCGGTCGGGCTGGAACCTGCTGGTGTCCCGCAGCCAGCGCCTGGGCGCAGAGCCAGCCAAGTGAGCACGTCCCCCCCATCCACCGGCGTTTCGGCATCGACCCACGCCACCGCCCGCCAGTCCCGCGCAGTGCGCTGGGCCGTGGGCGTGGGCGCCGCCATCATGTCGGCCATCGGTCTGGTACTGCTGTTCTTGCTGACGCTGGCCACCAACAACCGCGTGCTGTACGAGCGCAACTACGCCTGGCTCTTCGGCGTCAACGTGTTTGTGGCGCTGCTGCTGCTGCTGGTGCTGGGCTGGGTGGCGGTGCGATTGGGCTTGCGCCTGCGCAAGGGGCGCTTTGGCAGCCGCCTGCTGGTCAAGCTCGCAGCCATTTTTGCGCTGGTGGGGCTCATGCCGGGGCTGCTGATCTATGTGGTGTCCTATCAGTTCGTCACGCGCTCCATCGAAAGCTGGTTCGACGTGAAGGTGGAGGGTGCTCTGTCTGCGGGCGTCAACCTGGCCCGCGTGTCGCTGGACTCGCTGGCCACGGACATGGCCGCCAAGACCCGCAATGCCAGCGCCCAGGTGGCCCAGGTGCCTGATGCTGCTGCGGGCCTGGTGCTGGAGCGTATTCGCGACCAGCTCGGCGCGACCGACGTGGTGCTCTGGAACGCGTCCGGTCAGGCGGTGGCCAGCGCGGGACAGTCGCGCTTCAGTCTCAACCCCGAGCGGCCCGGCGCTGCCTTGCTGCGCACGGCGCGCCAGCAGCGCGCCACGGCGCAGATCGAAGGGCTGGACGACATTGCCGACCCGGCTGCGGCGCAGAACGCGCGGGTCAAGGTGCTGGCCCTGGTCAGCAGCCCCAGCGTGGGCCTGCTGATGGAGCCGCGCTATCTGCAGGCCACCTTGCCCCTACCGCCGGCCTTGGTGGCCAACGCCATCGCCGTGCAGGAGGCCAATCGTGAATACCAGGAGCGTGCGCTGGCCCGGGGCGGGCTGCGGCGCATGTATGTGGGCACGCTCACGCTGAGTCTGTTCCTGGCGGTGTTCGGCGCTGTGCTGCTGGCGGTGCTGCTGGGCAACCAGCTGGCGCGGCCTTTGTTGGTGCTTGCAGAGGGGGTGCGCGAGGTGGCTGCGGGCAATCTGAGTCCCAAGGCCGCGCTGCAAAGCAAAGATGAGTTGGGTGGGCTGACGCGCTCGTTCGCGCTCATGACCCAGCAACTGGCAGACGCGCGCCAGGCGGTGGAGCAGAGCATGGGCGAGGTCGATGCCTCCCGCGCCAACCTGCAGACCATTCTGGACAACCTTACGGCGGGTGTCATCGTGCTGGATGCGCAGGGGCTGATCCGTTCGTCCAACCCGGGCGCCACCCGCATCCTGCGCGCTCCCATGGCCGCTTATGAGGGGCGGCCGCTGTCCGAAGTGCCGGGCCTCGCGGAGTTTGCCGCGTCGGTCCAAAGCCATTTCGATGCGTTTTTGGGGGACCATGAACGCCATGGCCTGGACCATTGGCAGCAGCCGTTCGAGCTGCATGCCTCCTCCGGCGGCGCCGGACAACACGCCACGAGCCTGGTTGCGCGGGGCGCCGAGCTGCCCGATGCCACCCGACTGTTGGTTTTTGACGACATTTCAGAGATCGTTTCGGCCCAGCGTGCGCAGGCCTGGGGCGAGGTGGCGCGCCGGCTGGCGCACGAAATCAAGAACCCGCTGACCCCCATCCAGCTGTCGGCCGAGCGCCTTGAAATGAAGCTGTCGGGCAAGCTGCCGGACCCTGAACAGGCCATCCTCGCCAAGTCCGTCAAGACCATCGTGGACCAGGTCGATGCGATGAAGCGACTGGTCAACGAGTTCCGCGATTACGCGCGCTTGCCTGCTGCCGAACTGCATGCGCTGGACCTCAATGCCCTGGTCGCCGACGTGCTCCATTTGTATGGGGCAGAAAACGCCACCGTGCCTGTAGAAGCCGAGCTGGACCCGCGCTGCCCCTGGATTGCGGGCGATGCGCAGCAGTTGCGCCAGGTCGTACACAACCTGCTGCAGAACGCCCAGGATTCGACCGAGCAGGCCCGCGCCGGGGCCTCCGAGCCCGTGCCGCCGGTGCGCATCAGCACCCGCTGGAGCGAATCGTCACGCCGTGTGCGGCTCACGGTGTCGGACAGCGGCGGGGGCTTTCCGTCCCACATCCTGCAGCGCGCTTTCGAACCCTATGTCACCACCAAACCGCGTGGCACCGGCCTGGGTTTGGCCGTGGTCAAAAAGATCGCAGATGAGCACGGAGCGCGCATCGAACTGTCCAACCGCACCGAAGAAGGCGTGGTGCGCGGCGCCCAAGTGTCGTTATCATTCGCCCCTGAACCAGCGGTGGCGTCATAACAACACCGCCCCGCAGTACCTCCCCAAGGCGCTTCAACACACATGGCAAACATTCTGGTGGTCGACGATGAGCTCGGCATTCGTGATCTGCTGTCGGAAATCCTGAACGACGAAGGTCACAGCGTAGACCTCGCAGAAAATGCGACCCAGGCCCGAGCCGCCCGGGCAGGCAACAGCTATGACCTGGTGCTGCTGGACATCTGGATGCCCGACACCGACGGCGTCTCGTTGCTCAAAGAGTGGGCAACTGCGGGCGTGCTCACCATGCCGGTCATCATGATGAGCGGCCACGCCACCATCGACACAGCGGTAGAGGCCACGCGCATCGGCGCCTTCTCGTTCCTCGAAAAACCCATCACCCTGCAAAAGCTCCTCAAGGCCGTGGAGCAGGGCCTGGCCCGCAACGCAGCCCACCAAGCTGCACCCGTGGCTGCCGTGTCCGCACCCGTTGCCGCTCCGGCCGATCCGACGTTCTCGCAGCTGCCTGCCGTTTCTGCGGTGATGGCGGGGGTGGACCCTGGCCCCCACGCCCACCAGGGCTTTGACCTGGATCGTCCCCTGCGCGAAGCGCGCGATGGTTTCGAGAAGGCCTACTTCGAGTTTCACCTGGCCCGCGAAGGCGGCTCCATGACGCGCGTGGCCGAAAAGACGGGCCTGGAGCGCACCCACCTGTACCGCAAGCTGCGCCAGCTGGGCGTGGATCTGGGGCGCGGCAAGCGCGGCTGATCAATTAATTTGTGCCTTTTGCCGGAAGCACTGATTTTTCTGGCTATAATTTGAGGCTCAGGCCCGGTAGCTCAGTCGGTAGAGCAGAGGATTGAAAATCCTTGTGTCGGTGGTTCGATTCCGCCCCAGGCCACCAAACAAAAGCCCTTGATTTGCAAGAATCAAGGGCTTTTTCAATTTCGTACCGCCGAAGCAGGGCCACACCCAGCTGGGCAGGTGCGCATGCCGAAATCCTGCGTTGCCTTGGTGCTGGTTGCTGCCCGTACCGCGCATTGCCTTCCTTGTTGTTTCTCCCCACGTTCCCCATGCCCCTTCTGCAGGACACCACCCTTGGTATCGACTTCGGCACTTCCAACTCCGCGATGGCGGTGCGGCAGGGCGCGGGCCTGTCGCGGATGGTGGCGCTGGAGGGGGATGCACACACGCTGCCCACGGCGCTGTTCTTCAACGCCGAAGACCAGCGCACGCACTTTGGGCGCGATGCGGTGGCGCAGTACCTCGCGGGCACGGAAGGGCGGCTGATGCGCTCGCTCAAGAGCCTGCTGGGCAGTGCGCTGCTGCAGGACAAGACCGCAGTGCACAACCAGCTGGTCAGCTACCAGGACATCATCGGTCTCTTCTTGCGGATGCTGGCGCAGAAGGCCCGCGACGAACTGGGGGGCATGCCCGGGCGGGTGGTGATGGGGCGGCCGGTGCATTTTGTGGACGGCGACGCCGAGCGCGATCAGCAGGCCGAGGACGCGCTGCGCCAGGCCGCGCTGTCTGCAGGGTTCGAGAACGTGAGCTTCCAGTTCGAGCCCATTGCGGCCGCGCTGGACTACGAGCAGCGCATCGACCGGGAGTCGCTGGTGCTGGTGGTGGACATTGGCGGCGGTACGTCGGACTTCACGGTGGTACGCCTGGGCCCCGAGCGCATGGCCCGCGCGGACCGCAGCAGCGATGTGCTGGCCACCACTGGCGTGCACATCGGTGGCACGGACTTTGACCGGCGCCTCAGCCTGGACCTGCTCATGCCGCTGCTGGGCTTTCGCCACATCGGTCCGTCGGGGCGCGAGGTGCCCAGCCGCGTGTTTTTCGACCTCTCGACCTGGCACCTGATCCAGTGGCTGTATTCGCCGCGCGCACTGCGTGATGCGCAGAACCTGCGTACCGACTATGCCGATGCCGCGCTGCATGCCCGGCTGATTCGGGTGTTGAACGAGCGGCTGGGCCACCGCCTGGCCAACACGGTGGAGCAGGCCAAGATCGCGGCTTCTCTGGCCGATGCCGAGGCGCCCATGCCGCTGGACTGGGTCGAGGCTGGGCTCGGCGCCGCCATCACGCCGCCCGGATTGGCGCAGTCCCTGGCGCAGCCGCTGGAACAGGTGGTGGCCTGCGCGCGCGACTGCCTGCAGATGGCGGGACTGGGCGATGGGGGTGTGGATGCGATCTACCTGACTGGGGGCTCGTCGGCATTGCGGCCCCTGCGCCAGGCACTGCGCACGGCCTTCCCGGCAACTCCGCAAGTGGAGGGTGATCTGTTCGGCGGGGTGGCTGCGGGCCTGGCGGTTTCGCGGTAGTCATGCCATCCAGTTTGCTATTAATTGGATAGCTTGTGCGGCATATTGCACTAGCGCTACCGCCCGAAAACATCGCAAACACGGCCCGGGAGCACCTGGAGTCAGTCCTGTACGCCATCCTCGCGCTTCCACTCCAGCGCGGTGTCGTACAGCACGTTGCGTGACGCGCCCGTGATCTCGGCGGCCAGGCGCACGGCGGTCTTCAGGGGCAGCTCGGCCAGCAACAGGCGCAGCACGCGGTGGCTGTCGCCTGCGTCGCTGACCACAGGTACCGGGTGCAGCAGCACCACGAATTCGCCGCGCGAGCGCTGGGGCGACCCATCCAGCCACGCCGTCAGCGCCTGCGCGGGCTGGGTGGTGACTTCTTCAAACTGCTTGGTCAGCTCGCGCGCCAGGGTGATGGGGCGCTCGCCCAATACGGCCAGGGCCTGGGCCAGCTCGCCGATGCGGTGGGGCGCTTCGAGCAGCACCACGCACCGGGGCTCCTGGGCCAGCTGCTGCGCAATCACGTTGGCACGCTCCGCGTTCTTGACGGGCAGGAATCCTGCAAACACAAAGCCGCCGTGTTCGGTGCTGTGGGCCACGGCACCGGCCACGCTCAATGCGGTGGTGATGCTGCTGGCGCCCGGCAGTGGCACGGCACGCAGGCCCGCCGCCTGCACGGCAGCCACCAGACGTGCGCCGGGGTCGCTCACGCCGGGGGTGCCTGCGTCGCTCACATAGGCCACGCGCTGGCCCTGCTGCAGCCTGTGCACCACGTTCTGCGCGGCTTCGGCCTCGTTGTGCTGGTGCACAGCCAGCAGCTGGCTGGCGCCCTTGTCGATGCCGTAGGCGCGCAGCATCGACTGCGTATGGCGCGTGTCCTCGCAAGCCACCGTGTCGGCCAGCTGCAGCACATGCAGTGCGCGCAAGGTGATGTCGGCCAGGTTGCCGATGGGCGTGGCCACCACGTACAGCGCGCCCCGCGGATAATGCTGCGCAGCGGCGGCGTCGTGCGCCGCGCCCTGGGCTGAAGCGAAAGATGCGCTCAATGAATTTCCTTGGAAAAAGACCACCGGCCCTTGCCACCCCGGAGGCTGCCAAAAAAGCCACCACGCGTGAGCGGGGCAACGCTGCCGAGGACCAGGCATTGGCCCATCTGCAGGCAGCGGGACTGCAACTGGCGGTGCGCAATTATCGGACGCCCGGACGCGGCGGGGGCGAGATTGATCTGGTGATGCATGACCGGGATGGCACCCTGGTGTTCGTGGAGGTGCGCAGCCGCACGCATGGCGGCTTTGGCGGCGCCGGTGCCAGCATCAGCGCGACCAAGCAGCAGCGCATCATCTTTGCCGCACGGCACTACCTGATGCGCTTGCCGTCGCCACCGCCCTGCCGTTTTGACGTGGTGCTGGTGGAGGAGGGGGTGCAGTGGCTCAAGGCGGCGTTCGATGCGCAGTAGCGGCGGGCGCCCTACCGGTCGCCAGCGCAATGCGGGTGGCTACCCTTTGCTACAAAAGCTGTAACACGCGGCGGGTATCATCGGGCCCTCATGCTTGAGCAACGCATCCAACAGCATTTCATCGACAGCGCCGACCTGAAGTACCAGGCCGCGCAGACCCTGAGCCATCCCATTGCAGCAGCCGTACAGGCGGTGCTGGCCTGCGTGACCAGCGGCGGCAAGGTGCTGGCCTGTGGCAACGGCCCGTCCGCCGCCGAAGCGCAGCAGTTTGCCGCCTTTTGCGTGGCGGGCTTTGAACGCGAACGTCCCGAGCTGGCCGCGCTGGCGCTCACATCCGACAACACACTGCTCACGGCGGCTGCGGGCAGCAACGATGCCACCCAGCAGTTTGCGCGTCAGGTGCGCGCCCTGGGTCAGGCGGGCGATGTGTTGCTGGCCCTGACGGTGCACGGCAACGACCCCAACCTGCTGGCCGCCGCCGAGGCCGCGCACGAGCGCGACATGACCGTGGTGGTGTTGGCGGGCCGCACCGGCGGCAAACTGGCCGCCATGCTGCGGGAGACCGACGTCTTGATCAGCGTGCCCCACGACCGTGCGGCACGCGTGCGCGAAGTCCACACGCTGGTATTGCATTGCATCAGCGACGGCGTGGACGCACAGTTACTTGGTGAACAGGAGATCCCACTATGAACCCGACAACCATGAACCGCACCCGCCGCGTGGTGGGCACTGCCCTGGCTGCTGCCACACTGGCCGCCGCACTATCGGCCTGCGCGCCCCTGATCGTGGGCGGCGCTGTGGTCGGCGGCGTGATGGCGGTGGACCGCCGCACGGCCGGCACCCAGATCGAAGACGAAGGCATTGAGCTGCGCGCGGCCAACCGCATTCGCGAAGCCCTGGGCGACCGGGCCCATGTCAACGTGACCAGCTACAACCGCCAGGCCCTGCTGACCGGTGAAGTCGCCACGGCCCAGGACCGCCAGGCGGTGGAGCAGATGGTGTCGCAGGTGGAGAACGTGCGCTCCGTGGTCAACGATCTGGCCGTGATGCCCAGCTCCACCCTGAGCCAGCGGTCCACGGACACCTTCATCACCGGCAAGGTGCGTGCGAGCCTGGTGGACGCGCAGGACATCTCGGCCAACTCCTTCAAGGTGGTGACCGAGCGCAACACCGTCTATCTGATGGGCCGTGTCTCGCAGCGCGAGGCCAACCGTGCCACGGACATCGCCCGGGGCGTGAGTGACGTGCGCAAGGTGGTGCGTGTGTTCGAGATCGTTTCGGAGGAAGAGCTGCGCCGCATCGCGCCGCAGCCAGCGCCGGTCACCACGGACACCAAGCCAGCCGGCGGCTGAGGACGGGGTTCAGACCGGAGGGTCAAAGTCCCAGACCGCAGCGCGTGGTCTGGGACTTTTTTCTTGCAGCGCAGCGCTGGGGCTCCGCAACGCTGCCACACGCCGCCGGCGTTGCACCCGGGGGTAAGGCTGTGACGATGCCTGCTTTGTCCGACCGCCAGGCCTGCCCTTTGTCGGGGCAGACACCGCAGGCGGCTGAGGGGGTTACTTCAAGCGCTGAATCAGGCTGGACGTATCCCAGCGGTTGCCGCCCATCTTCTGCACATCGGCATAGAACTGGTCCACCAGTGCCGTCACCGGCACGCGTGATCCGTTGCGCTTGGCTTCGTCCAGTACCAGTCCCAGGTCCTTGCGCATCCAGTCCACGGCAAAACCAAAGTCGAACTTGCCGTCCACCATGGTCTTGCCACGGTTGTCCATCTGCCAGCTCTGGGCAGCGCCCTTGCCGATCACTTCCAGCACCTGCTTCATGTCCAGCCCGGCGTTCTGGCCAAACGCCACGGCTTCCGACAGGGCCTGCACCAGCCCGGCGATGCAGATCTGGTTGACCATCTTGGCCAACTGGCCCGAGCCGCTGGCACCCAGCAGCGTGAAGGCGCGCGAGAACGCCATGGCCACGGGCTGAGCAGCCTCGAAGGCTGCGGCATCGCCACCGCACATCACGGTCAGCAGGCCGTTCTGAGCGCCGGCTTGGCCGCCGGACACGGGCGCATCCACAAACTGCAGGCCGAGCGCCTGGGCGGCCGCATACAGCTCGCGGGCCACCTCGGCCGAGGCCGTGGTGTGGTCCACAAAAATCGCACCGGGCTTCATGCCTGCGAAGGCACCGTCCGCACCCAGGGTGACCGAGCGCAGGTCATCGTCATTGCCCACACAGCAGAACACGATGTCGGCGCCTGCCGCCGCCTCGCGGGGCGTGGCTGCATGCTGGGGGGCCTTGGTGCCCGCATACTCTGCGCACCATGCTACGGATTTGGTAGCGGTCCGGTTGTACACAGTGACTTCATGACCAGCCAGCGCCAGGTGTCCTGCCATGGGATAGCCCATCACGCCCAGGCCCAGAAAGGCGACTTTGCGGGAGGGGGTGGTGTCGTAGTTGCGGGGGTTAGTGCTTGGCATGGTGTGACGGCAAGATGATGCAAAAGTATGCGTGAAAACGAAAACCCGCCCAGGAGGGCGGGTGAAGCTGCGCGAAGGTGTGTGGACCTGGCTCTGGGGTCAAACGATCGCAAAATGCTCGGTACCCTGAGCCAGGTCGGGTGACTTGGCGCGCTGGCTGTTGAGCTTGATCTGCAGGCGCAAGTCGTTGAGCGAGTCGGCATTGCGCAGTGCGTCTTCGTAGCTGATGACATTGGCCTCGTAGGCATCGAACAGCGCCTGGTCGAAGGTCTGCATGCCCAGGTTGCGGCTCTTCTTCATGATCTCCTTGATCTCGGAGACCTCGCCCTTGAAGATCAGGTCGGAGATCAGCGGGGTGTTGAGCATCACCTCCACCGCTGCGGCGCGGCCCTTGCCATCCTGCTTGGGGATCAGGCGCTGCGACACCATGGCGCGCAGGTTGAGCGACAGGTCCATCAACAACTGGGCACGGCGCTCTTCGGGGAAGAAGTTGATGATCCGGTCCAGCGCCTGGTTGGCGCTGTTGGCGTGCAGCGTGGCCAGGCACAAGTGCCCGGTTTCGGCAAACGCCACCGCATGTTCCATGGTCTCGCGGTCGCGGATTTCGCCCATCAGAATCACGTCGGGCGCCTGCCGCAGTGTGTTCTTCAGGGCTGCTTCCCAGCTGTCGGTATCCAGGCCCACTTCACGCTGCGTCACCACGCAGTTCTTGTGCGGGTGCACAAATTCGATGGGGTCTTCCACCGTGATGATGTGGCCGAACGAGTTCTCGTTGCGCCAGTCCACCATGGCGGCCAACGTGGTGGACTTGCCCGAGCCCGTGGCACCCACCAGGATGCACAGGCCGCGTTTGGTCATCGTCACTTCCTTGAGCACCTGCGGCACACCCAGGCCGTCGATGGTGGGCAGCGTGAGCGGAATGGTCCGCAGCACCATGCCGACCTTGCCCTGCTGGATGAAAGCGTTGACGCGGAAGCGCCCGATGCCAGCGGGCGAGATGGCGAAGTTGCACTCCTTGGTGCGCTCGAAGTCCGCCACCTGCTTGTCGCTCATGATGGCGCGCGCCAGCGTGAGCGTGTGGTTGGACGTGAGGGGTTGCGGCGACACCTTGGTCACCTTGCCATCGACCTTGATGGCGGGTGGAAACTCTGCCGTGATGAACAAGTCGCTGCCGTTGCGGCTCACCATCAGCTTGAGCAGGTCATTGATGAATTTACTGGCCTGATCGCGTTCCATCAGAAGTTCTCCCGGGGGTGGTCGTCTGCCGGACGATCTTGTGTCGTGGATAGGTGCATCATTTCTGGTTGTCGCTCAGGCGTGCGCTCACCACGCGCAGGCGCAGCGACAGCTTGCGCGCCAGCAGGGCAATCAGACTGGCGGCCAGTTGCGGATCCTTGGTCATCATGTCGTCCATGGCCTCGGCGGAGAGCACGGCGATCTCGCAGTCGGTCAGCGTGGTGCAGGCCGAAAAGCGGATGCCGCTGTCCAGCAGCGACATCTCTCCCAGGATGTCCCCCGGGCGTGTCTCGGCCAGTCGCAATTGTTCGCCCCAAGGCTGCACGCGGTCCACGGCGATGGTGCCGGTGAGCAGCACCACCATGAAGTTGCCGTACTCATCCTGGCGAATCACGTCGCGGTTGGACGGGACGGCCGCAAATTCAAAAAAGCGCTCCATGCGCTCCACAGCGTCCTTGTCCAGGTGCGCCATGTATTTGTCCTTGGCCCACAGGCCTTGCAGCAGTTTGCCGCCCCGGCTGGTAGGCAGGCGCTTGGCGCCCACTTCCACGGCGCGCGCCTCCCAGGGCACCAGCATGGAGTCGTCCACACCCTGGCCCGCAAACGCGGTGGAAAACAACACGGAATCCGTGTGGTCGTCCGATGGCTTGCCGCTGCGGGTTTTCATTTTCAGAAGGCTCAAAATGCCTTTCATATCGCGCTCCGGTATGCGGCGCCTGCAGGGGCCGCAAAGTCGTTCATGGGGGTGTGCTGTCGGGGGCTCAGCCGGGGAAGTTCTCGGGGATCTTGGCCTTGCTGCGTGCTTCGGCCGGACTGATGATGTTGCGGCGCACGAGGTCGGTCAAATTCTGGTCCAGCGTCTGCATGCCCACGCTGTTGCTGGTCTGGATGGTGGAGTACATCTGCGCCACCTTGGCCTCGCGGATCAGGTTGCGGATGGCGCTGGTGCCCAGCATGATCTCGTGCGCAGCCACGCGGCCGGAGCCGTCCTTGGTCTTGCACAGCGTTTGCGAGATCACGGCCTGCAGCGATTCGGACAACATCGCACGGACCATTTCCTTTTCTTCGGCGGGGAACACGTCGATGATCCGGTCGATGGTCTTGGCGGCGCTCGAGGTGTGCAGCGTGCCAAACACCAAGTGGCCCGTTTCAGCAGCCGTCATGGCCAGGCGGATGGTTTCCAGGTCGCGCATTTCGCCCACCAGAATGGCGTCCGGGTCTTCGCGCAGTGCGGACTTCAGGGCCGCCGCGAACGACAGCGTCATCGGGCCGACTTCACGCTGGTTGATCAGGCACTTCTTGGACTCGTGCACGAATTCGATCGGGTCTTCCACCGTGAGGATGTGGCCGTATTCGGATTCGTTGAGGTAGTTGACCATGGCGGCCAGCGTGGTGGACTTGCCCGAGCCCGTGGGGCCGGTCACCAGCACCAGGCCCCGTGGCTTCAAGGCCAGGTCGCCGAAGATCTTGGGGGCGTTGAGCTGTTCCAGCGTCAGGATCTTGCTCGGAATCGTCCGGAACACGGCGGCCGCGCCCCGGTTCTGGTTGAAGGCGTTGACGCGGAAGCGGGCCAGGCCTTCGATCTCGAAGGAAAAGTCCACCTCCAGGAACTCTTCATACGTCTTGCGCTGCGCGTCGCTCATGATGTCGTACACCATGGCATGCACCGTCTTGTGGTCCAGCGCATCGACGTTGATACGCCGCACGTCGCCGTGGACCCGGATCATGGGCGGCAGACCGGCGGAGAGGTGCAGGTCGGAGGCCTTGTTCTTCACGCTGAACGCGAGCAATTGGGTAATGTCCACGGAGTCCCTCTATCGTTTGGTACGCTTGCCAAACATTATGACCACGATTGCTAACAACCTCCAACAGGTTATGGGCCGGATCGCCCAGGCGTGCCGGGCTGCCGGGCGCGACCCGGGCCAGGTGGGCCTGCTGGCCGTTTCCAAGACCTTTGGCGCCGATGCAGTGCTGGAGGCGGTGGCCGCAGGCCAGCGCGCCTTTGGCGAGAACTACATCCAGGAGGGCGTGGACAAGATTGCCGCCGTGCGGGCTGCCTTGCCCGGCGTGGCGCTGCAGTGGCACTGCATTGGCCCTATCCAGAGCAACAAGACCCGCCTGGTGGCCGAGCACTTTGCCTGGGTGCACACGGTGGACCGGCTCAAGATCGCCGAGCGCCTGTCGGCCCAGCGGCCCGATCACCTGCCGCCGCTGCAGATATGTATCCAGGTCAATATCGATGGAGGCCCCACCAAGTCAGGTGTGGCTCCTGCTGAAACGCTGGAGTTGGTGCGGGCTGTCGCAAAACTGCCACGGCTGGTGGTGCGGGGGCTCATGAGCATTCCGGACCATGCTCCTGAATTTGAAGCGCAATTGGCAATCCACACTAGCGCCAGAAGGCTATTTGACGAGATATCGGCAGTAGGAGAGCCAGGCCTGGGGCAGTTTGACACCCTGTCCCTGGGCATGACGGCCGACCTGGAGGCCGCCATTCAGGCAGGCAGCACGCTGGTGCGCGTGGGCACCGGCGTGTTTGGTGGACGGACCTACCCCGCCGCCTGAGCAGGCTCAGCCCGGCAGCGTGAAGCGCGCCACGCAGTCCAGCGCCGCTGTCACATCCGCCTCACTCACATCCAGGTGCGTCACCCAGCGCAGCCGGGTGGCGCCGCCATACAGACTGCTGGTCACGCGCACGCCGTGCTGCGCCAGCCAGGCGGTGAAGGCTGGGGCCACCTCTGCGTGCAGGTCGGTGAAGAGGATGTTGGTCTGCCACGGCAGCACGGTGAGCTTGCCCTGCAGCACGGGGTGGCTGCGGTTGGCTTCGGTCAGCCCTTGGGCCAGCCGGTCCAGGCGGGCGTGGTCTTCCGCCAGGCGCCGCACATGGTGCTGCAGCGCGTAGTGGCCGGCAGCCGCCAGGACACCCGCCTGCCGCATGCCACCGCCCAGGATCTTGCGGGTGCGGCGCGCCTGCCGGATGAAGTCGCGCGAGCCCAGCACCAGCGAGCCCACGGGCGCACCCAGGCCCTTGCTCAGGCACAGCGATGCGGAATCAAAGTGGCTGCACAGCGCGCGCGCTTCCGCATACACATCGGTGCCGTTGCGCGCGGCATTGGCCGTGGCAGCGTTGAACATGCGTGCGCCGTCCAGGTGCATGGCCAGCCCCCGGCTGCGCGCCAGTTGCGCCACCTCGGCGATGTAGGCGGGCGGCAGCACCTGGCCGCCGGTCGTGTTCTCCAGCACCACGAGGCGGGTGCGCGCGAAGTGCGGGTCGTCCGGTTTGATGGCGGCCGCGATGTCGGCCACGCGCAGCGTGCCGTCTGGCTGGGTCTCGACCGGCTGGGGCTGGATGGAGCCCAGCACGGCCATGCCGCCCGCCTCCCAGCGGTAGGTGTGCCAGCTCTGGCCCACGATGGCCTCGTCGCCGCGCTGGCAGTGGCCCCACAGCGCGATCAGGTTGGTCTGCGTGCCCGAGGGGGCGAACAGCGCGGCCTCAAAACCCAGCAGCTCGGCGGCATGGTCCTGCAGTGCGTTCACTGAGGGGTCGTCGGCAAATACATCGTCGCCCAGCGGGGCCTGGAACATGGCCTCGCGCATGGCGGGCGTGGGCTGGGTGACGGTGTCGCTGCGAAAGTCGGGCATGGGCGCGGTCCTTGTGGGTCGGGTCAATGAATGGCCGGCCATATTAGTCGCGTTGGCATCCCCTGCGGCTGCAATGCCCTCGGCCGGCGAAATGGGCGCTGCCTAGGTCAGGGACGCCGAGCAAGGGCCGCCCCGCAGCGAGGGCGTCGTCCCCCCGAGGGGGAAGGCGCCGAAGGCGACTCAGGGGGGCTACGGTCTGTTCATCTTGCAATCCGTGCCTTGCGCCAGCTCATTGCCGGTGTAGGCGGCATCGGTGCGAAAGCCATAGTTCGTGCCTTCCCAGCCCACCTTCACGGCCTTGCCGTCCACCGGCGCGATGGTGTTGACCACCTGGGGCAGCAGCAGCTGGTGGTCTTCGCCGCGCATGCGCACGGGGCCCACCACCGATTCGAGGGTCAGGTCTTCCAGCGCACGGGCTACCTTCACCGGGTCGGTGGACTGGGCCTTGTTGATGGCTGCGGCGAGGAAGCGCGGCGTCATCTCGATGCGCGGCGCGAGAAAGTCCTTGCCCGTCTTGGCCTTGTAGGTCTTGGCCAGCGCGTCCACCTTGGGGGTGTCGGCCTGGCCGGGGTGCCATTCGGCCACCCAGGTCAGCTGGCCCTGCTTGGCCTGCGACACCGCCAGCACCGTGCCGGGGATGGAGCCCGCGCTGTGGTTGAAGTAGCGCAGGTTGTAGCCCGCATCGCCCGCCGCCTTGAGCAGCAGCGTCATGTCCTGCCCCCAGTTGCCGGTGATGACCGAGTCGGCCTCCGTGCTCTTGACCTTGGCGAGGTAGGGCGCAAAGTCCTTCACGCGGCCGATAGGGTGCAGCGCCTCGCCCACAAACTGGATGTCGGGCCGCGCCAGGCCCACCATCTCGCGGCCATAGTGCGCCCACTGCTTGCCGTGCGCGTAGTCCTGGTTCAGCAGGTACACCTTCTTGATGTCTGGCTGCTTCTTGATGTAGTTGGCGATGGCCTTCATCTTCATGGCCGTGTTGGCCTCGAACTGGAAGTGCCAGAAGTTGCAGGCCTTGCCCGTCAGCTCGGGGTCGATAGAGGAGTGGTTCAGCACCAGGATCTCCTTGCCCGGGTTGCGCTGGTTGTGGCGCGCCGCTGCCTGCACCAGCGCCGTGACCACCGACGAGCCCGAACCGCCCGTCACGATGGCCTTGGCCCCCTGGTCAATGGCGGCCTGCAGCGCGCTCTGGCTCTCTTGCGCCGAGAGCTTGCTGTCGAACTGCAGCAGCTGCAGCTTGGTGCCCTTGAGCACGCCGCCCTTGGCGTTGATGTCCTCGATGGCGTACTGCGTGTGGGTGAGCATCAGCTCACCCACGTTGGCGAACGGGCCCGACAGCGGGTCGATGTAGGCGACCTTGAAGGTCTCCTGCGCGCTGGCGGCCGTGCCGATCAGCAGGGCCGCCGCAGCGGCCAGGGGGGTGAGGAACACGGTTTTCATGGGTTTTGTCTCCGGTGGTTGTTGTGCTTGGTGTAAGGGTGCTGCGGTGCGCGTCAGGCTGAGTTGCGCTTGCGGGTTCGCCGCAGCCCCAGCACACGCCAGGCCAGCTGCGCCAGCTCCTGCGCCACCTCGTCTTGCGACAGGCGGCCGTCAGGGCGGTACCAGTTGTAGAGAAAGCCGGGCAGGCTGCAGGCGGCCAGGGCGGTGATCTTGGTGTCGTTGAACTCGAACATGCCGTCCTGGCGGCCCTGTTCGAGCAGCGCGCACAGCCGGTCGTAGAAGTGGTTCGCCAGGTCCTTTTGCGCCGCCAGGTACTCGGGCCGGTACACCTGCGGCTCGCGGTACGGGAAGAAGGCCGAGGGGTGGTGCTCCAGCGTGGCGCGGATCAGCCGCTCGATGCCTTCCGTCACCTTCACATGGGCAGGCCGGTCATCGTCCGCCGCAAAGTCCATCGCAGTGAAACACGCCACGGCAGGCGCCCACGACAGCGTCTCGAAGATCTCCTGCTTGTTGCGAAAGTAGTAGTACACAAAGGGCTTGGTCACGCCCAGCTGCTGCACGATCTGCTCAATGGTGGTGTTGGCGTAGCCCTGCGCATCGAACAGCGCCTCGGCTGCGCGCAGGATGCGCTCGCGCTTTTCGTCCGACCCGGCCGTGGCGGCCTTCTGGCGGCCGCTGGCCTGCACGGGGGGCTGCTGGTTCATCGGTGTCCTTTGCGCGACGTTGAAGTTATACCCATGGGTAGCATTGTTCTACCGAGCGGTATATATTGGCAAGACGCTGGCGGGTGAGGGCGCTCAGAGAAAACCCTGAGTGGCCGCCAAGAACCAGCGATTCCAGACACCTCGGAGACAACGCCATGCCTTCTGCCGCACCGCAGCTGCCGCTGCACGAACACCTGCGCCGCCACGCGCGCGAAACGCCCGACCACATCGCCTACCTCTGGTACGGCCAGCCCCTCACGTGGGCGCAGCTTGATGCGGCCAGTGATGCATTTGCCGCGCGCCTACAGGCGCTGGGTGTGGCCAAGGGCGAGCCCGTGGCGCTGTTCATGAACAACTGCCCGCAGTACGTGATGGCGCACTACGGCATCCAGAAGATCGGCGCCATCGTCTGCCCTTGCGGGCCGCTGAACAAGGAGCATGAGCTGGAATACCAGCTCACCGACCTGCAGGCGCGCGTGATCGTCGCGGCCGATGTGCTGCTGCCCGTGGTGGACAAGGTGCGCGCCAAGACCGCGCTGCAGCAGGTGTTTGTGGTGCGCTATGCCGAACTGCTGCCCGAGGGCTCGCCCAGCATCGACGTACCCGCCGAGCTGCTGGCCATGCGCGCCGCCATGGCGCCGGTGCCTGCGGGCTGCGAAGACTTCCTGGCCGCCACCCGCACCGGTGCGCGGCCTGCGCCCGTGGCGCTGTCGATGGATGACGTTTCGCTCATGACCTACACCTCGGGCACCACCGGGTTACCGAAGGGCGCGATGCTGAGCTACGGCAATGCCACGTTCAAGACCGCTGCATCGGCGGACTGCAATGGCATGACACCGCACGAAACGCTGCTGGCCGTGGCACCGCTGTACCACATCGCCGGCATGGTGATGGGCGTGAACCTGCCGGTCTACACCGGCGCCACGGCCGTGCTGCTGTACCGTTTTGACCCGCTGGGCGTGGCCCAGGCGCTGGAGCGCCACCGCGTGACCTGGTGGTACAGCATCGCGCCCATGAATGGCGCGCTCATGCAGGTGCCCGGCGCACGCGAGATGGACTGGAGCGCGCTGCGCCGCAACCCAGTCACCAGCTTCGGCATCACCTTCACCGAGGTGCTGGCCCTGCAGTGGCAGCAGTTCGCGCCGAACTGCATCTCCCACGAGGCGGCCTACGGGCTGTCCGAAACGCACACGGTGGACACCGCCATGCCGGTGGACGCCATCCGCTGGGGCACTCAGGGCAAGCCCGTGCCGGGCAACACCCTGCGCATCGTCGACCCCGACACCGGTGCGCCGCTGTCCGTTGGCGAGGTGGGCGAGATCACCATCCACGGCCCCGGCAACTTCAAGGGCTACTGGAACAAGCCCGAGGCCACGGCCAAGACGCTGCGGGATGGCTGGGTCTACACCGGCGACATGGGCAAGATCGATGTGGACGGCTATGTCACCTTCATCGGTCGTTTCAAGGAAATGATCAAGGTGTCGGGCTACAGCGTGTTCCCCGAAGAGGTCGAGACCCTGCTCATCAAGCACCCCGCCGTGGCCCAGGCCGCCGTGATTGGCGTGCCCGATGCGGAAAAGGGTGAGGTGGTGCGCGCCTTCATCGTCAAGAAGTCCGGCCAGGAGGTGGACGCCGCCGGCCTGGTGGCCTGGTGCCGCGAGAACATGGCGCCCTACAAAGCCCCGCGCGAGGTGCGTTTCATCGACGCACTGCCCGCCACGGGCGCTGGCAAAGTGCTGCGCCGCCTGCTGCGTGATATTGCTTGAATGAGTGAAAAATTGGCTGCTGGCGCTAGTTGAATATGCGCTGGCAGCTATAAAAAATAGAGCGACTGCCCCATGCCATCTTCTGTTCTGTTCACCAAAGTGCTGGTTGCCAATCGGGGCGAAATCGCACTGCGCACCGTGCGCGCCCTGCACGACCTGAGCATCACCAGCGTGGCCGTGTATGCCGACGATGACGCCACCAGCCCCCATGTCCACGCAGCCAGTGCGGCCGTGGCACTGGGCGCCACCGGCCCGGCGGCGTACCTGGACGGTGCGCGCCTCATCGCGATTGCGAAGGCGCAGGGCTGCGATGCCGTGCATCCGGGCTACGGCTTCTTGAGCGAGCGCGCCGACTTCGCCCGCGCCTGCGCCGAGGCCGGGTTGCGCTTCATCGGCCCCACGCCTGCGCAGCTCGCGCTGTTCGGCGACAAGGCGCAGGCCCGTGCGCTGGCGCAGCAGCAGGGCGTGCCGCTCATGCCCGGCACGCAGGCGGCGGTGACGCTGCTGGAGGCACAGGCCTTCTTTGCGCAGCACGCCCATGCCGGCATCGTCATCAAGGCCATCGGTGGCGGCGGCGGGCGCGGCATGCGCGCGGTGGCGTCGGCCGATGACTTGCCCGCTGCCTACGCGCGCTGTCGCAGCGAGGCGCAGGCCGCCTTTGGTGTGGACGGCGTGTACGTGGAGCGCCTGATGGGCAACGCCCGCCACATCGAGGTGCAGGTGCTGGGCGATGGGCGCGAGGTGATCGCGCTGGGCGAGCGCGAGTGCACGCTGCAGCGGCGCTTTCAGAAGGTGGTGGAGATCGCGCCCAGCCCTTCGCTGCCCGCAGTGCTGCGCGAGCGGATCACCACCGCCGCACTGTCCATGGCGCGGGCGGTGCAGTACGAAGGCCTGGGCACCTTCGAGTTTCTGGTGGACTTGGCGTCGAGCGACCTGCCGTTTGTCTTCATCGAATGCAACCCACGCCTGCAGGTGGAGCACACCATCACCGAAGAGGTCACCGGCGTGGACCTGGTGCAGGCGCAGATTGCGCTGGCCGCAGGCCGCACGCTGCAGGACATCGGCCTCGACCCTGCCGCACCGCCTGCCGTGTTGGGCTTTGCCGTGCAGTGGCGCATCAACGCCGAGACGCTGGACGCACAGGGCAACGCCACCCCCGGCAGCGGCGTGCTCAGCCGCTTTGACCTGCCCGCAGGCCCAGGCGTGCGCGTGGACACGCACGGCGCAGCAGGCGTAACGCCGTCGCCGCACTACGACACGCTGCTGGCCAAGCTCATCGTGCACACGCGCGGCCCGCGCTTTGCGGACGCGCTGCGCCGCTCGCAGCGCGCGCTGGCCGAGTGCCGCATCGACGGTGTGGCCACCAACCTCGCGCTGCTGCAGGCGCTGGCAACATGGCCCGAAATGGAGAGCCAGCAGGTGCACACGCGCTGGCTGGAGTCGGTGCTGCCGGATCTTTTGGTTGCTACTGAAAATATAGCTATCAAGGCAGATTCGACTAGCGCTACAGGGCAAAAAGACCCGCATATCGCCTCTGACACCCCTGACGGCGCAGTGCTGGCCCCCATGCCCGCCCGCCTGGTGCAGCTGAGCGTGGCCGAGGGCGACGTGGTCGCCGCAGGCGCCGAGCTGGCCGTGCTCGAAGCCATGAAGATGGAGCATGTGCTGCTGGCCCCACACGCGGGCCGCGTCGGCGCGCTGCTGGCCGTGGCCGGTGCCTACGTCGCGCAGGGGCAGCCGCTGCTGGTGCTGGACGCGGTGGACGATGCGGCCGATGTCGAAGTGCAGGGCAGCGCTGCGCACGACCCCGACCACATCCGCGCCGACCTGCAACGCGTGATCGACCGCCACGCCTTCACGCTCGACGCCGCGCGCCCCGACGCCATGGCCAAACGCCACGCCCAAGGTGGCCGCTCCGCGCGCGAGAATATTGCCGACCTGTGCGACGACGGCAGCTTCATCGAATATGGCGCCCTCGCCATCGCCGCGCAGGCGCGCCGCCGCAGCAAGGAGGACCTGATTGCCAACACACCCGCCGACGGCATGGTCACAGGCATCGGCGGCATCAATGGCGCACTGTTTGGCGACGAGAAGTCCCGCACCGTGGTCATGTCTTACGACGCCACCGTGCTCGCGGGCACCCAGGGCGCACGCAACCACGCCAAGACCGACCGCATGCTCGGCATCGCGCTGGCGCAGAAGCTGCCGGTGGTGTTGTTCGCCGAGGGCGGCGGCGGGCGCCCGGGCGACACCGACATGCCCGTGGTGGCGGGGCTGCATGTGCACACGTTTGCGAGCTACGCGGCGCTGTCGGGCCAGGTGCCAGTCATCGGCATCGCCGCCGGGCGCTGCTTTGCGGGCAACGCGGCGCTGCTGGGCTGCAGCGACGTGATCATTGCCACGCGCGCCAGCAACATCGGCATGGGCGGCCCGGCCATGATCGAAGGTGGTGGTCTGGGCATCTTCAAGCCAGAGCAGATCGGACCGAGCCGCGTGCAGCATGCCAACGGCGTGATCGACGTGCTGGTCGATGACGAGGCCGGGGCGGTGCAGGCCGCGCGCCATTACCTGTCGTTCTTCCAGGGCCGCACATCGCAGTGGTCTGCACCCGACCAGCGCCTGCTGCGCGCCGTGGTGCCCGAAAACCGCCTGCGCGTGTACGACACCCGCACGGCGATGGCGGGCCTGGTGGACGACGGCAGCCTGCTGCTGCTGCGCACCGGCTTTGGCGCGGGCATCCACACCGCACTCGCGCGCATCGAAGGCCGCCCCGTGGGCCTGCTGGCCAACAACCCGCAACACCTGGGCGGCGCCATCGACGCCGATGCGGCCGACAAAGGCGCGCGCTTCATGCAGCTGTGCAACGCGCATGGTCTGCCCATCGTGAGCCTGGTGGACACGCCCGGCTTCATGGTCGGCCCCGAGGTCGAAGCCACGGCCCAGGTGCGCCACGTGAGCCGCCTGTTCGTCACCGCAGCCAGCCTGCGCGTACCCACCTTCAGCGTGGTGCTGCGCAAGGGTTACGGCCTGGGCGCCATGGGCATGACGGCCGGGGGCTTCCATGCGCCCGTGTTCACTGTCGCCTGGCCCACGGGCGAGTTCGGTGCCATGGGGCTCGAAGGCGCCGTGCGCCTGGGCTTTCGCAAGGAGCTGGAGGCGCTGCCCGAGGGCGCCGAGCGCGACGCGCTGTTTGCCAAGCTGCTGGCCAAGTCCTACGCCAACGGCGAGGCGATGCACATGGCCGCCACGCTGGAGATCGACGCGGTGATCGACCCGGCGGACACGCGGGCCTGGCTGGCGCGGGGGCTGGCGTCGGCGCAGGTGGCTCCGCTGGGTCCACGTTGCATCGATACCTGGTGAAGCAGCACGGCACCTGGCACGGTGGTGCCTATCGGTGCATCAGGGCGAGCTTTGCGCCGAGCCCGACAAACGCGGCCGCAAAGCCGCGGCGCAGCCACACCAGCGCGCCGGGGCGCTGCAGCACCTGGTCACGAAACCGGGCGGCAAAGACGCCATAGCCCAAAAACACCACAAAAGTCATGGCCATGAAGACCAGCGAGAGCTGGACCATGCGCCACGCGGGCTGCGATTCACCCGGTGCGATGAACTGCGGCAGAAAGGTGAGGAAGAACAGCGACAGCTTGGGGTTGAGCAGGTTGATCAGCATGGCTTCCGCGATACGCCCACCGGCTGTGCGTGCGGGTGCGTCGGCGCGCACCTCCAGTGTGGCGGGCGAGCGCCACGTGGCCCAGCCCATGTAGACCAGGTAGGCGACCCCCGCGTAGCGCAGGACTTCGAATGCCGTGGCGCTGGCGTTGAGAAGTGCGGCCAGCCCGGTGATCGCCGCCAGCAGGTGCGGCACGATGCCGAGCGTGCAGCCCAGCGCCGTCACGGCGGCGGCCCGCGCGCCGCCCGAGAGTCCGGCCGCCACGGTCAGCAGGGTTCCTGGCCCCGGCGAGACGACCACGATGAGAGAGGTGATGAGAAATTCGATGCCCATGGCGAGAGGCCGCGCGGCGGCGGCGTGAAGTGGCGATGCCCGCAGCATCCGCCAACCCCCGCACAACGGTCTTGAACGAAATTGCAGGGTCCGGGCTGTCAGCCGCGTGCGCGGACGTAGGCGCCCGGTGTGATGCCAAAGCTGCGCGTGAAGAGGCGCGTCAGGTGGCTTTGGTCGGCAAAGCCACTGGCTGCGGCGATATCGGCCAGGGGCGTACCCGCACCCATCAGATGGCGCGCAAGCTGCAGTCGGCGCTGCAGCAGGTAGGCGTGCGGCGTCAGGCCCGTGGCCTGGGCAAATTGGCGCACGAGCTGGTAGCGGCTCAAACTTGCTGCGTCGGCCAGTTGCGCGAGGCTCCAGGCCGCGGTGGGATCGTCGTCCATCATGGTGCGAGCCCTGGCGATGGACGCGGCGGATTGTTGGTGGCCCTTCGGCCGCAGCAGGCCGCTCAGCACCCGCAACAGGCATTCCTCCACATGCAGCGCTGCGGCCGAGTGGTTGGGGCGGTGGGTGGCCGCGTCGAACAGCGCCAGTACCTGGTCCGCCAGCCGCGCATCGCGCATGGTCGGAGCATGGAATTCGAAGGCGGAGCCGTGCGGGCCCGGATGCACCTCTGCCGCCAATGGCGCCACCAGGGCGGGCTCCAGGTAGAGCATGCGCCAGGCGCGTCCACGCTCGTCCAGCGGCATGCCATCGTGGACTTCGCCGGGGTTGACCGTGATGGTGTCGCCTGGGCCCGATTCCACAATCCCCCGGCCGCTGGCCGATTTCTGCGCACCCCGCTCGATCACGCCGAGGCCGAACTGCAAGTGCATGTGCCTGCCGAAGACGAGGCGGGAGTCGGCCTGCATCGCTTCGATGCCGGGCAGTGCGGTGGGCAGGAATCGGAAGGGTTTTTGCTGCATGGCGCGCGGCCTTGGGGTGGCGCGGGGCCATGATAAGCTGACCTGATCGTCCCTTTTTCCTCCCTCAGTTTCACACGCGGAGACTCCTCTATGCCTGGCCTTTTGCCCGATATCGACCCCGATGGTTTGCTCGAATTTTCGGTGGTCTACACCGACCGCGCGCTCAACCACATGTCCAAGCGCTTCACCGGCGTGGTGCAGGACATCCTGGGCACGCTCAAAGAGGTCTACCACGCCCACACCGCCGTGCTGGTGCCCGGCAGCGGCACCTTCGGCATGGAGGCCGTGGCGCGCCAGTTTGCCAACAAGGAAAAGGTGCTCATCGTGCGCAACGGTTGGTTCAGCTACCGCTGGACGCAGATCTTTGATGCCGACAAGGGCCTGGGCGGTGGTTCCGTGGTGTGCAAGGCGCGCCAGCAGGGCAGTGGCCCGCAGGCGCCCTGGGCACCATGCCCCGCTGAAGAAGTCGCCGCCACCATCCGGGCAGAAAAGCCCAAGGTGGTGTTTGCGCCCCATGTGGAAACGGCCAGCGGCATCATCCTTTCGGACGACTACATCCGCACGCTGACGGCAGCTGCGCATGAGGTGGGCGCGCTGTTTGTGCTGGACTGCGTGGCGTCGGGCGCGATGTGGGTGGACATGCAGGCCACGGGCGTGGATGTGCTCATCAGCGCACCGCAAAAGGGCTGGAGCGGATCGCCTTGCTGCGCCATGGTGATGCTGTCCGAGCGTGCGCGCGAAGCCATCGAGGGCACCACGAGCAGCAGCTTCTCGTGCGACCTCAAGAAGTGGATGCAGATTGCCGAGGGCTACGAAAAGGGCCAGCACGCGTACCACACCACCATGCCCACGGATGCGCTGGTGCGCCTGCGCGAGGTGATGGGCGAGACGCGTGAATATGGATTTGCCAAGGTGCGTGACGAGCAGATCGAATTGGGCGCCAAGGTGCGCGCGCTGCTCGAATCGCGCGGCTTCCCCAGCGTGGCGGCAGACGGCTTCAAGGCGCCCGGCGTGGTGGTGAGCTACACCACCGACTCCGGCATCCAGAACGGCAAGAAGTTCATGGAAGTGGGCCTGCAGACGGCTGCGGGTGTGCCGCTGCAGTGCGATGAGGGGCCGGACTTCAAGACCTTCCGCATTGGCCTGTTTGGCCTGGAGAAGTGGCACAACGTGGACCGCACGGTGGGCCACCTGTCGAAGGCGCTGGACCAGATTGCGGCGACTGCCTGACGCATTGGGGTCGAGGTCGGCGGGCTGGCCCGGATGAAGCCAGAGACTGACAGCGCAACCGTAGCCCTGCGGCGTGCCAAACGGCAGGCGCTGGGACTGTTGCTGCTGGTGACGGCGGTGTTCATCGCCACCAGCGTGGTCGAACGCGGACTGTGGCTCAACGGTGTGAAGGCCATGGCCGAGGCCGCCATGGTGGGTGCGCTGGCGGACTGGTTTGCGGTGGTGGCGCTGTTCCGGCGCCCGCTGGGCCTGCCGATTCCGCACACCGCAGTCATCGCGCGCAACCAGGCGCGCATCGGCCGCAACCTGGCCACCTTTGTACGCGACAAGTTCCTGGACGTGCCTTCGCTCGTGTCGCTGATCCGCCGGCACGACCCGGCCGAGCGTCTGGCGCAGTGGCTCACGGCGCCAGGCAACGCCGCGCTGCTGGGACACCAGGCCACGCGCCTGGCATCGGCCGCGCTGGAGACGGTGCAGGACGCGCAGGTGGAGCGCTTCATCCACAAGGCCGCGCGTGCCTTGATCGGGCAGGTGGATATGTCGCGTGCCCTGGCAGCGGTGCTCGACACCCTGACCCACAACGGCCGTCACCAGGCGCTGCTGGACGACGTGCTGGCCAAGCTCATCGAACTGCTGCAGAACGAGCAAACCCGCACCTGGGTCGCGCAGTCCATCGTGGTCTGGCTGAAGAAGGACCACCCGCGCACCGAGAAATTGCTGCCCAGCGACTGGCTGGGCGACAAGGGTTCGGCCCTGCTGGCCCGCGCGCTGGAGAGCCTGATGACCGATGTGGCCGCCAACCCGCAGCACGCATTGCGTGCGCAGTTTGATGTGGCGGTGCAGCGCTTTATCGAGCGCCTGCGCAGCGACCCGGAATGGGAGCGCAAGGGCGAGGAGATCCGCACATGGTTGCAGACCGACGCCACGGTGGCAGGTTATGTACAGACCTTGTGGTTGGATCTGCGCGGCGCTCTGCAACGCGACCTGGCCGATGCCAACTCGGTGCTGGCGCGGCAGGTGGGCAAGCTGGGGTTATGGCTGGGCGAGTCGCTGGCGGGGGACGCGGCGCTGCGGCAGTCGTTCAATGACAGGCTGGAGCGTTGGGTGGAGGGTCTGGCGCCGGATGTGTCGGCGTTCATTGCGCAGCACATCGAGGACACGGTGCGGCGGTGGGATACGGAAGAGATGACTCAGCTGATCGAGCTGAACATTGGCAAGGATCTGCAGTACATCCGCATCAATGGCACCGTGGTGGGCGGGCTCATCGGGCTGGTGCTGTTTGCTGTGTCGCATGTGGGGGAGATGGGGCGGGCTTTGTGGGGCGGGTGAGGGCCGCTGAGCGCGGCGCAGCGTGGGACAAGAGGTGATGTCCCTGCCGCACCCCTCACAACAACCGGAACACCAGCGGCATCAGCACCGCAGCCAGCACCACCTGCAGCCCCAGCGCCAACCCTGCATACGCCCCCGCTTCGGCATGCACCTGCAGCGCATGCGCCGCGCCGATGCCATGTGACGCCGTGCCCAGCGCAAAGCCCCGCAGTGCCATGCCTTGCGCGTCGGTGGGCAGGCGCATCAAGCCAAACAACCAGCGCGCAGACAGCGCCCCCACCATGCCCGTCAGCGCCGCGAACACGGCGGCCAGGGCGGGCACGCCGCCGATCTGTGCGGCAATGCCCATGGCGACCGGGGCGGTGACGGATTTGGGGGCCAGCGACATCAGCACATCACCCGGCAGGCCCAGTGCCCAGCCCAGGCCTACAGCGCTGGCGGCCGCCGCGCTGCCACCCGCCAGCGAGGCCAGCACCAGCCGGCCCCAACGCGAGCGCAAGGCCGCGCGGCGCTGCCACAGGGGCCAGCCCAGCGCCACCACCGCAGGGCCCAGCAAGAAGTGGATGAACTGCGCGCCCGCAAAGTACGTGGGATAGGCCGTGCCGGTGGCCAGCATGACCGTGGCCAGAATGGCCACCGACAGCATCACCGGGTTGGCCCAGGGCGCGTGCCCCGAGCGCACCGACAGCGCCTGCGCCAGCACATACACCGCCAGCGTTGCGGTCAGCCCGAACAGTGGGGCCGATGCCAGGTACACCCACAGCTCAACGAAGTTCGCCATGGGTCTCCTTGGGCTGCAAAAGACGCAGCACCAGCGCCGTCACGGCCATACCGACCCAGGTGGACAGCACAATCACCGCCACCAGCTGCAGGCCATAGGTGCTCAGCAGCGCCAGGTGGGTCATGACCCCCACGCCCACCGGCACAAACAGCAGCGACAGGTGCTGGAGCAAGAAGCCCGCCGCCGGGGCTACGGCATCCCGAACGGGCTGCCAACGCAAGGCCAGCAAGAGCAGCACCATGCCGACCACCGGCCCTGGGACCGGGAGCTTCAAAAAGTGAGACAGCGCCTCGCCCCCCGACTGCATGAGCAGAAGAAAGGCCAGCCCTTGCAGCGCCTTCATGGCGATCAGAAACGCGGCAGGTCGGGGTGCTTGATCTGCCCCCCACGCACCAGCATCTTCCCGTACTCCGCGCACCGGTTCAGCGTGGGGATTACCTTGCCGGGGTTCAGCAACCCTGCCGGATCAAACGCGTGCTTGAGCCCGAACATCTGTGCGTTTTCCGCTGCAGAGAACTGCACACACATGCTGTTGAGCTTCTCCACGCCCACGCCATGCTCGCCCGTCACCGTGCCGCCCATGGCGACGCTGGTCTCCAGGATGTCGGCGCCAAACAGCTCGCAGCGGTGCAGTTGGTCGGCATCGTTCGCATCGAACAGGATCAGCGGATGCAGGTTGCCGTCGCCCGCGTGGAACACGTTGGCGCAGCGCAGCTGGTATTTTTTCTCCATCTCCTGGATGGCGAGCAGGATGTCCGCCAGGCGCTTGCGCGGGATGGTCGAGTCCATGCACATGTAGTCGGGGCTGATGCGGCCGCTGGCGGGGAAGGCGTTCTTGCGGCCGCTCCAGAAGCGCAGGCGCTCGGCTTCGTCGTTGCTGACCGAGATGGCGGTGGCGCCTGCAGCGCGCAGCACGTCGCTCATGCGGCCAATTTCTTCCTCTACCTCTTCGGGTGTGCCGTCGCTCTCGCACAGCAGGATGGCTTCCGCAGTCAGGTCGTAGCCCGCGTGCACAAAGTCCTCCACGGCAGCGGTCATGGGTTTGTCCATCATCTCCAGGCCGGCCGGGATGATGCCGGCCGCGATGACCGCGGCCACCGCGTCGCCCGCTTTGCGCACGTCGTCAAAGCTGGCCATGATGCAGCGCGCCAGCTGGGGCTTGGGGATGAGCTTGACGGTGACCTCGGTGGTCACGGCCAGCATGCCCTCGCTGCCGATCACGGCGGCCAGCAGGTCGTAGCCAGGGGCGTCGAGTGCCTCGCTGCCGAATTCGACGGGCTCGCCTTCCACCGTGAAGCCCTTTACCTTGAGCACGTTGTGCACGGTGAGGCCGTATTTGAGGCAGTGCACGCCGCCCGAGTTCTCGGCCACGTTGCCGCCGATGGTGCAGGCGATCTGGCTGCTGGGGTCGGGCGCGTAGTAGAGGTTGTAGGGTGCCGCCGCCTCGCTGATCGCCAGGTTGCGCACGCCACACTGCACCACGGCCGTGCGGCTTTCGGGGTTGATGTCGAGGATGCGGTTGAACTTGGCCAGCGACATCGTCACGCCCAGGGCGTGCGGCATGGCGCCGCCCGACAGGCCCGTGCCCGCACCGCGCGCCACCACCGGCACCTGCAGCCGGTGGCACACCTGCAGCACGGCCTGCACCTCGTCGTAGGTTTCCGGCAGGCACACCACCAGCGGGCGCTGGCGGTAGGCGGTGAGGCCGTCGCATTCGTAGGGCGTGGTGTCCTCGTTGTGCCAGAGCAGTGCGTGGGCGGGCAGCACGCGGCCCAGGGCCTGGACAACCTCGGCCTGGCGCGCGGCGCGTTCGGACAGGGCTACGGTGGGGTCGGCGGCAGTGTTCATGGCTGTCACTGTAGGGGATGGCTCGGTGCCCGGGCTTGAGCTTTTCTTCAGGGGATTGTGAAAAACACCGGATTGCTCACCAATTGATAGCTGCTGGTGCCTGTTGAGCAAGCGCTGGAGGCAAATTTGCCTGAACCTGATGGAGGCGGGCGCGGCTCGGGCGAGGGTGGCCGAGCAAGGGCCGCCTCGCAGCAAGGTCTGCGTCCCCCTTCCCGGCGCAGCCGAGAGAAGGGGGAAGGCGCCCAAGGCGACTCAGGGGGATACCTCTACTACGCCATGGTTTTGCGCAGCCACTCGGCAAACGCCGCGCATTCCCACCGGTCCATGGTGCCCGTGCGCCAGCACAGGTAGTGCGCGTGGGGGCTGGCGGTGTCGGTGTCAAACAGGCGCACCAGTGTGCCGTTCTCCAGCCAGGGCGCGCCCAGCTTCAGGCGTACCAGCGCCACGCCCATGCCGGCAGCGGCGCCGTCACACATCAGGCCGATGTCGTTGAACTGCGAGCCCTCGCTGGGCTCGGCCCAGTCGAGACCCGTGGCAGCAAACCAGGTGCGCCAGGGCTCCAGCGGGCTGCGCAGCAGGGGCACGCCCTCCAGGTCTTCGGGGCGGTCAAAGGGCCCGTGCTCGCGCACGAATGCGGGCGAGGCCAGGGGCGTGACCACGTCGCGCGCCAGCTCCACATGCTCCACGTCGGCATAGTGGCCGGGGCCAAAGCGCACCATCAGGTCGGCGTCTTCGGCCACCACGTCCAGCAGCGGGATGGAGACCTGCAGCGCCAGGTCGATCTCGGGATAGGCCTCGGTGAACTGGCGCAGGCGGGGGATGAGGATGGTGCGCGCAAACGTGGGCGTCACGGCCAGCTTGAGCCGCCGGCGCCCTGGCGCGGCCGCCTGGCCGGGGAACCGCTGCAGCGCACCCAACCCCTCGCGCACATGGGCCAGGTAGGCGCTGCCCTCGGTGGTCAGCGAAAAATCGGCCCGGCCAAACAGCCGCACGCCCAGGATCTGCTCCAGCTGTTTGACGCGGTGGCTCACGGCGCTGGGCGTCACGCACAGCTCGTCGGCCGTCTGCGTCACGCTGCGCAGTCGGGCCAGCGCCTCGAAGGTCAGCAGGCACTGGATGGGCGGGATGCGCCGTGCAGCGCTGCTGAGGAAGGAGGACGGGGCTGCCGTGGCCATGGGAAAGCTGGACTAGCGGAAGATGACTGTCTTGTGGCCGTTCAGGATCACGCGGTGCTCGCTGTGCCACTTCACGGCGCGGGCCAGCACCTGGCTTTCGGTGTCGCGGCCGCGGGCCGTGAGGTCTTCCACGGTGTCGGTGTGGTCGGCGCGGGCCACGTCCTGCTCGATGATCGGGCCTTCGTCCAGGTCGGCCGTCACATAGTGGGCCGTGGCGCCGATCAGCTTCACGCCCCGGTCATGGGCCTGGTAGTAAGGCTTGGCGCCCTTGAAGCTGGGCAGGAAGCTGTGGTGGATGTTGATGGCCCGACCGGCCAACTTTTGACATAGGTCAAGAGAAAGTATCTGCATGTAACGGGCCAATACCACCAACTCGGCCCCTTCGCCCTCGATAATCTCAAACTGCTTGGCTTCGGCCTGGGCCTTGGTGCTGCCCGTCATCGGGATGTGATGAAACGGCACGTTGTAGCTGGCCGCCAGCTGGTAGAAGTCGCGGTGGTTGCTGATGATGGCGCGGATGTCGATGGGCAGCAGGCCACTCTTCCAGCGGAACAGCAGGTCGTTGAGGCAGTGGCCTTCCTTGCTGACCATGAGCACGGTTTTCATGGGGGCTGCCGTGGCGTGCAGGCTCCAGTGCATGTTGTAGGGCTCGGCAAAGCTGGTCAGGCGCGCTTTGAGGGTGGGGTGGTCGTGCTGGTCGCAGGCAAACTGCACCCGCATGAAGAACAGGCCCGTGGCGTGGTCGTTGTACTGCGCGGCTTCTTCGATGTTGCCGCCATGCTCCAGCAAAAAGCCGGAGACGGCGTGCACCAGCCCCAGGCGGTCGGGGCAGGACAGGGTAAGGATGTAGGCGTTGGTCATAGCTGTGCAATTGTCGCAGCAAGGGCCAAAGGCCGTGAAACCGTGAAATCAACAAGGAGCGCAAGAAGCGCAATGGGCAACGAGGGCTATGCCTCATCACTGGTCCCCTGGCGGGGCATGCTGCTGTACCTGGTGCTGGGGGTGGCCTGGGTGTTTGCGGGCGATGTGTTGCTGGCTCACTGGGTGACCGACCCGGCCCTGCTGACCCGTTTTCAGACCTGGAAGGGCTGGGGCTATGTGGCGCTGACCAGCGGCCTGGCCTGGTGGCTGCTGCGGCGCATGCGCCGCGCCGAAAAGGTGCGCATGGCCATGGCGCAGGAGCTGACGCAGATCGTGCGCCATGCGCCGGCCGGGTTTGCGCGGGTGGCGCTGGACGGCAGCTTTCTGTGGGCCAACGCCCGCCTGTGCGACCTGCTGGGGGCCACGCCCGCGCAGACGCTGGGCCTCAATTTTCGCGATGTGATGATCGCCCAGGACCCTGACTGGGCGGCGTCGCAACTGGAGCGCCTGCTGGCTGGCGAGATCGACCACTATGTGGGCGAGCGCCACTGCCTGCGGCTGGACAACGGCCGCCGGGCGCCTGTGCTGTGCACCGTGACACTGGCGCCCGAAGTGGGCGATGAGCCCGCGCACCTGGTGTGTGTGGTGCAGGACCTCGACGAGATCAAGGCCGCGCGTGCGGCGCTGCAGCGCAGCGAGGCCCGCCAGCGCCTGGCGGCCACGGTGGTGGACAACACCATGGAGGGCGTGGTGGTGACCGACGCCCACAGCCGCATCCTGTCGGTCAACGCGGCGTTCACCCGGCTGCTGGGCTATACCGAGGAGGAGCTGCTGGGCAAGACCCCGCGCGTCTTCAAGTCGGGCCGCCACGACAAGGCTTTTTATGAGGCGATGTGGTCGGCGCTGACCGAAACCGGGTACTGGCAGGGCGAGATCTGGAACCGCCGCAAGAACGGCGAGATCTTCCCGGAGCACATGTCCCTGTCGGCCGTGCGCGACCCGGCGGGCGAGATCACGCACTACGTGTGCATGTTTACCGACATCTCCGAAGAAAAGGCCCAGCAGCGGCAACTGGAATACCTGGCGCACAACGACCCGCTCACGGGCTTGTCCAACCGCACCTGGTTCGGGCACCAGCTGGAGCTGGCGGTGCAGGAGGCGCAGGGCAGTGGCGAGCACATCGCCGTGCTGCTGCTCAACCTGGACCGCTTCAAGGACGTGAACGACAGCTACGGCCATGCCACGGGCGACGAGGTGCTCAAGCACATTGCGCGGCAGGTGCAGTCCGCCCTGCGGCCCGGAGACGTGCTGGGGCGCATGGCGGGCGACGAGCTGGCCGTGGTGGCGCGCAACCTGCGCCATGCCGATGGTGCCGCCGCCGTGGCGCGCCACCTTATCCGCGCTGTGGCCGAGCCCTGGCGTTCGCCCGACGGGCTCGAGGTGGTGGCGGGCGTCAGTGTGGGCATCTGCATGTTCCCTGAGCACGCTGGCACCACCGAACTGCTGCTGCAGGGCGCCCATGCGGCGGTCTATGGCGCCAAGGCGCGCGGCCGGGGGGCGTGGTGCTTCTTCCACGAGGCCATGACCCAGGCGGCCCGCGAGCGGCTGGAGCTGGAGTCGCGCCTGCGCCTGGCGCTGGCCCAGGGCCATCTGCAGATGTACTACCAGCCCCAGATCGACATTGCCACCGGTCGCATCCAGGGCGCCGAAGCCCTGGTGCGCTGGAACGACCCGCAAGAGGGGCTGATCTCCCCCGCGCGCTTCATTCCCGTGGCCGAGACCTCGGGCGTCATCGGTCCGCTGGGCGAATGGGTGGTGCGCGAGGTCTGCCGTCAGGGCCAGCAATGGCGTGATGCCGGGCTGCCACCGCTGACCCTGGCGCTGAATGTGTCGCCGCGCCAGTTCCACCTGACCGACTTGGCCGGTTGCACGTCGGCCGCGCTGCAGGCCAGCGGGTTCCCCGCGGCACTGCTGGAGCTGGAGATCACCGAAAGCGCCCTGGCCGAACGTACCGAAGAAGCCCGCCAGGTGCTGGTGCGCCTGCGCGAGCTGGGGGTGCGCATCGCGGTGGATGACTTTGGCACCGGCTATTCGTCGCTGGCGCAGCTCAAGCGGTTTCCCATCGACGTGCTCAAGATCGACCAGGGATTCATCCGCGATATTCCGCAAAGCGAGGACGACATGGCCATCAGCGCCGCCATCATCGCCATGGGGCATAGCATGGGCCTGTCGGTGCTGGCCGAGGGGGTGGAGACCGAGGGCCAGCTGGCCTTCCTGCGCGAGCGGGGCTGCGACGCCTACCAGGGCTACCTGTGCAGCCGCCCCGTGCCCGCCGACGATTTTGTGGCGCTGCTGCGCGCGCAGGCGGAGTCTGCTGCCGCCGCGCAGGGCTAAAAGGCGCGCTCAGACCTTCTGTCCTGGGGGCGCAGGGCGCCACTGCTCGCGCAACTCTGCGCACACATCACGCGGGGGCAGCGCCGGGGTCTGGACCACGGCATCTGCTTGTGCACCTGATTTGATAGCGGCTGGCGCATGTTCCACCTGCGCTATCACCACTTTTGACACCAGATTTGCCGGCCAATGCGTTGGCACGCCCAGGTGGCGCAGCACATGGCCGCCGCCAGCCACCAGCAGCACCGTCTGGCCGGAGCGCAACGCCTCGTGGGCCGTCCGGGCCATGCTGGCGTCGCGGGCGATCTGGATGCGGGCCATGGGCGCAATTTGTGGCTCCGGCAGCAGCCCGCAGTGGCCGTCGCGCAGCGCCTGGTATTGCTGCGCCAGCGCGGGGGCGGGCAGGTGCCGGTCCCAGGCGGTCTCCGCCATGGCGGCCCGCATGCGGGCGCGGGGCAGGTTGCCTCCCAGCACGGGCACGCCGGCGCCCACGGCCGCCATCACCACCGGGCCATAGGCCTGCCATGGCCAGGCGGCGTTGTCCCATTGCAGGGCGGCCTGGGCCTGCGCTTCGCTGGCATCGCGCGGCAGGCCCCGGGTGCTGTGGCCCCGCTCGGCCATCTCCATCACCACGGCCGCCAGCTGCCCGCGCGAGGACAGCCACGCCACGGCCTCGCGCTGCAGGCGCTGGTGGTCGGGTGCATCGTGCTGCTCGCCCAGCAGCAGTACATCGGCGGGAAGCAGGCTCTGCAAGCGGTCGGTCCAGAGGGGGGAGGGCGGCGTGCCCGGGGCAGGGGCGTAGGCGCAGCCAGCCAGCGCCACGGTGACGCTTCCCAGCACCAGCCAGGTTCGCAGGAGAGGGAGGGGCAGTCGTTGCATGGCTCCATGCTACGCGGGCCGCTCTTGACCCAGGTCAAGGTTGTGGTGATGCCCCTTCCCTACACTGCGCCATGCGCTCCCGTCCCACGCTCTCCACCAAACTCCTTGCCATGGGCGCGGGCTTCTTGCTGGTGGCGCTCGCTTCCATCGGCCTGACCCTGTGGGTGACCTGGAAGCTCGAAGGTGGCGCAGCGGCGGTCAACGAGGCCGGCCGCCTGCGCATGAACATGCTGCGCATGGTGCTGGTGCTGCAGACCGAGCCACCCGAGGCCGTGCAAGAACGCGCCCGCCAGTTCGACGCCAGCCTGGAGTTGCTGCGCACGGGCGATCCGTCGCGCCCGCTGTTTGTGCCGTGGAGCGACGAGACACGTACGCGGTTCGATGGCATCCGCACCCGGTGGACCGAGGCCCGCACCGGGTGGGTCAGCGCATCGCCCCCGGACCGCGCCCGGAACCTGGCGGAGGCCGATGCCTTTGTGCAGCAGGTCGATGGTTTTGTGGATGCCATCGAGATCCAGATCGCGGGCTGGACCGCCGCGCTGCACCTGTTCCAGCTGTTCATGATGGCGCTGGCCATCGTGGCTGCCGTCACCTTCATGGCCGTGAGCTATCTGCTGGTCATCAATCCCGTGGCACGTCTGCAGCAGGCCCAGGCCCGGCTGCGCCAGGGCGAGCTGGGCACGCGGCTGCCGGTGGATACGGATGACGAGTTCGGTCAGCTGTCGGCGGGCTTCAACCTCATGGCGCATGCACTGCAGGCATCGCACGACGAGCTGGAGCACAAGGTGCGCGAAAAGACCGCCAGCATCGCCGTGCAGAACCAGCGCCTGGCCGCGTTGTATGAGGTGAGCGCGCTGGCCAGCACGGCGGGCAGCCTGGAGCTGCTGGCCCAGGGTTTTGTGCAGCAGATCCGCCGCGTAGCGGGGGCCGACGCAGCCGCCGTGCGCTGGTCCAATGAGGCCAACGAACGCTATGTGCTGCTGGCGGGCGACGGCCTGCCGCGCACCATGGCCGAAGGCGAGCACTGCCTGCACACGGGCACCTGCCTGTGCGGCCAGCCGCAGGCCCAAGCGCGCACGCGGGTCATTCCCATCACACCGTCCACGACCGTTGCCTTGCCCCATTGCCGCGAGGCGGGGTTCCAGACCATGGTCACCATCCCGGTGCAGATGCTGCAGCGCCTGTTGGGCGAGGTGGATCTGTTCTTCCGCTCGCCGGTGGAGCTGACCGATGAACTGCGCGACCTGCTCGAAGCCATGACGCGCCACTTGGCCAGTGCCATGGAGGGCCTGCGTGCCACCGCGCTGGAGCGCGAGGCGGCGGTGGCCGAGGAGCGCAGCCTGCTGGCGCGGGAGCTGCACGACTCCATCGCCCAGTCGCTGGCCTTCCTCAAGATCCAGACCCAGCTGCTGCGCGATGCCGTGGCGCGCGGCGATGAGGCCAAGCGCGACCGCAGCATCGGCGAGCTGGATGTGGGTGTGCGCGAGTGTTATTCCGATGTGCGCGAGCTGCTGGTGCACTTCCGCACCCGCACCAGCGAGGAAGACATCGAGTCAGCGCTGCGCGCCACCTTGTCCAAGTTTGAGCACCAGACCGGCATGGCCACCACGCTGGGCATGGTGGGCCACGGCTTGCCGCTGGCGCAGGACGTGCAGATCCAAGTGCTGCACATGGTGCAGGAGGCCTTGTCGAACGTGCGCAAACATTCGGGCGCCACACGGGTGGATGTGCTGGTGCACCGCCATCCACGCTGGCGCTTTGAGGTGCAGGACAACGGCACTGGCTTTGAGGTGGCCTCCGTGCCACCGGACTCGCTGCATGTAGGCCTGGGCATCATGCGCGAACGGGCCCAGCGCATTGGCGCGGTGGTCCAGGTGGAGTCCGCTCCGGGGCAGGGCACCCGCGTGTGCATCGAGCTTCCCTCGGTCGCACCCACCCAGCCTCACCAGCCTGCCGCATCCACCCATTCAGCGGGTTCGATATACGCCGCAGCCCCCCAACAAGCCACCATGCCATGACGACCTCCGTATCGCCCGTTGCCACAACCCCCGCGTCAGCGCCGACGACACCGCCGGTCACGCTGCTGGTGGTGGACGACCACACGCTGTTCCGTCGCGGGCTGATCGCGCTGCTGAGCCAGTATGAGGGCCTGTCCGTGGTGGGCGAGGCGGGGGATGCCGCGCAGGCCCTGCGGCTTGCGCCCCAGCTGCAGCCGCAGGTGATCCTGCTCGACAACCACCTGCCCGGGGTGATGGGCGTGGATGCCATCCAGGGCCTGCGCGAAGTCTCGCCCGCCTCGCGCGTGCTCATGCTCACCGTGAGCGAGGACGCGCAGGACCTGGCCACCGCGCTGCGCAACGGCGCGCAGGGCTACCTGCTCAAGACCATCGACGGCGACCTGTTGGCCCAGGCCATTCGCCGTGCCGCCCGGGGCGAGCCCGTGGTAAGCCCCGAACTCATGGGCAAGCTGGTGGCGGCGTTCCAGTCGCAGGGTGTGCCCGAGATAGCGCCCGCCGCGCCCTTACCCGCCGATGCCGCTGCGGTCGCTGCAGGCGCCGCCAGCGGCTTCACACCCCTGTCACCGCGCGAGGAAGACGTGCTGCGCGAGATCGCGCGCGGTGCCAGCAACAAGGAAATCGCGCGCACGCTCGATATCGCCGAGACCACGGTCAAGATCCATGTGCAGCACATCCTGCGCAAGCTGGGCCTGAGTTCACGCGTTCAGGCGGCCGTCTACGCGTCAGACCGGCAGCGCGCCGAATAGCGCTGGCCCGCGCACGCTCCGGGCGCGTCGGGCTGGTGTGGTGCGGGTGCTATTACCCACAACGCTTGCGCCATAGTTCTTTCGGACGATGCTCCGCCCAGGGTAAATAGTCCCTCTGCCGCGCCGCACACCCTCTAGTGAAGGATGTGCAAAGGTCGCCACAAACGCGACCATTCCTCTCATGCAAAAAGAGAGGAATCGCGCAATGGCCAACGCAACCCTGACCCCGGGCGACAGCCCGCAGCGCACTCGCCAGGCTTGGTCGGTGCTGATCGTCAGCACCTTCGCCTTCACGGTCTGCTTCATGGTGTGGATGATGTTTGGCGTCATCGGCATCCCCATCAAGAAGATGCTGAACCTGAACTCCACGCAGTTCGGGCTGCTGATGTCCATGCCAGTGCTCACGGGCTCGCTGGTGCGGGTGCCCCTGGGCATCTGGACCGACAAGTTCGGTGGCCGCATCGTGATGGCGGCCGTCATGGCTACCACCGTGCCTGCCATCTGGCTCATGAGCTATGCCACGGAGTACTGGCACTTCCTGACGATCGGCCTGTTCGTGGGCTTGGCGGGGGGCTCGTTCTCAGTGGGTACGCCGTATGTGGCGCGCTGGTTCCCCAAGCATCGCCAGGGCACGGCCATGGGTGTGTATGGCGCGGGTAACTCGGGTGCAGCCGTGAACAAGTTCGTGGCCCCGGTGCTGCTGGTGGCCTTTGGCTGGACCATGGTGCCGCAGGTGTATGCGGCCATCATGCTGGGCACCGTGGTGCTGTTCTGGCTCTTCAGCTACAGCGACCCGGCCCACCTGGTGCCCAGCAACGTCAAGTTCACCGACCAGCTCAAGGCGCTCAAGGACCCCAAGGTGCTCAAGTACTGCCAGTACTACAGCATCGTGTTCGGCGGCTACGTGGCGCTGTCGCTGTGGATGGTTCAGTACTACGTGGGCGAGTTCGGCCTCGATATCCGCGTGGCGGCGTTGCTGGCGGCCTGCTTCTCGTTGCCTGGCGGTGTGCTGCGCGCCATCGGCGGCATGCTCTCCGACAAGTACGGCGCACACAGCGTGACCTGGTGGGTGATGTGGGTGAGCTGGATCTGCCTGTTCGTGCTGAGCTACCCACAGACCGACTTCACCATCCTCACCGTCAACGGTCCCAAGACCTTCCACCTGGGTCTCAACGTCTACGCGTTCACCGGCCTGATGTTCCTGCTGGGCATTTCGTGGGCCTTCGGCAAGGCCAGTGTCTTCAAGTACATCAGCGATGACTATCCCAAGAACATCGGTGCCATCAGCGGCATCGTGGGCCTGGCCGGTGGCCTCGGCGGCTTCATCCTGCCCATCCTGTTTGGTGCGCTCATGGACCTCACCGGCATCCGCTCCAGCGCCTTCATGTTGATGTATGGCGTGGTGTGGGTCTCGCTCATCTGGATGTACTTCACCGAAGTGCGCAACACCCGTCTCATGGGCTCGCAGGGCGCTGTCGCACAGCCTGCCACCCGCTGATTTTTCAAGGAAACCTCACCATGTCTGCCACCACCAACAGCGGGCGCCAGGGGCGCCTGCTCACCCTCTGGACCCCGGAGGACAAGTCCTTCTGGGAGCGCGAAGGCGAAGCCGTCGCCAAGCTCAACCTGTGGATCTCGGTGCCCGCGCTGTTCCTGGCCTTTGCCATCTGGCAGGTCTGGAGCGTGGTCGCCGTGAGCCTGCCGGGCCTGGGCTTCAAGTATTCGACCAACCAGCTGTTCTGGCTGGCGGCAGCGCCCGCGCTTTCGGGCGCCACGCTGCGCATCTTCTACTCGTTCATGGTGCCGCTCGTGGGCGGGCGCCGCTGGACGGCGATCTCCACCGCTTCGCTGCTGATCCCTGCGATTGGCATCGGTTTTGCGGTGCAGGACAACACCACCGCGTACCCCACCATGCTCATCCTGGCGCTGCTGTGCGGCCTGGGCGGCGGCAACTTCAGCTCCAGCATGGCCAACATCAGCTTCTTCTTTCCGAAGGAGCGCAAGGGCTCGGCGCTGGGCGTGAACGCGGGCCTGGGCAACCTGGGCGTGTCGGTGGTGCAGTTCCTGAGCCCGCTGGTGGTCACGGCCGGCATCTTCGGCATCTTTGGCGGCGAAGGCCAGACCATTGTGAAGAACGGCCAGACCGTGCAGGTGTGGACGCAGAACGCCGCCTTCATCTGGGTGCCATGGATTGCGCTGACGGCGCTGGCCGCCTGGTTCGGCATGAACGACATCGCCGACGCGCGCGCCTCGTTCGCCGCCCAGGCCGCCATCTTCAAGCGCAAGCACAACTGGCTGATGTGCGTGCTGTACCTCGGCACCTTCGGCTCGTTCATCGGCTATGCAGCGGGCTTTCCGCTCCTCATCAAGAGCCAGTTCCCTGGCGTGAACCCCCTGGCCTACGCCTGGCTGGGCCCGCTGGTGGGCGCGGTGATCCGCCCGTTTGGCGGCTGGATGGCCGACAAGCTCGGCGGTGCGCGCGTCACGCTGTGGAACTTCATCGTCATGGCCATGGCGGTGGTGGGCGTCACGTTCTTCCTGCCCTCGGCGGGTAACGAAGGCCAGTTTGCAGGCTTCTTTGTGTGCTTCCTGGTGCTGTTCCTCACCACCGGCATCGGCAACGGCTCCACCTTCCGCATGATCCCCGTGATTTTCCTGACCGAAGCCATGCGGGGTGTGGACCCCCGCAACACCGCCGCCGTGGCACAGGCCAACAAGGAAGGCAACACGCTGGGCGCTGCCACGCTGGGCTTCACCGCCGCCATGGCCGCCTATGGCGGGTTCTTCATCCCCAAAAGCTATGGCAGCTCGATTGCCCTGACTGGCAGCCCCCATGCGGCGCTGTGGACATTTTTCGCTTTCTATCTCGTTTGCATCGTGATCACCTGGTGGTACTACGCACGCAAGCACGCCGAGATGCCTTGCTGATCACCCCTGGACAGAACAGAAAAAGGAGCCCCCGATGAGCCATTTCCTCGATCGCCTTTCGTACTTCTCGCAGCCCCGCGAGACCTTTGCCCAAGGCCACGGCGAAACCAACGGTGAAGACCGCACCTGGGAAGACGCCTACCGCGACCGCTGGGCGCACGACAAGATCGTGCGCAGCACGCACGGCGTGAACTGCACGGGCAGCTGCAGCTGGAAGATCTACGTCAAGGGCGGCATCGTGACCTGGGAAACCCAGCAGACCGACTACCCCCGCACCCGCCCCGACCTGCCCAACCACGAGCCCCGTGGCTGTGCGCGTGGCGCCAGCTACAGCTGGTACCTGTACAGCGCCAACCGCGTGAAGTACCCCATGGTGCGTGGCCGCCTGCTCAAGCATTGGCGCGCTGCCATTGCCCTCGCCAAGAGCCCGGTGGACGCCTGGGCCAGCATCGTCGAGAACGATGCCTCCAAACGCGAATGGCAAAAGCAGCGCGGCCTGGGCGGCTTCGTGCGCAGCACCTGGGAAGAAGTCAACCAGATGATCGCTGCGGCCAACGTGTACACCATCAAGAAGCACGGACCGGACCGCATCATCGGCTTCTCGCCCATCCCGGCGATGTCGATGATTTCGTACGCTGCGGGCAGCCGCTATCTCAGCCTGATTGGCGGCGTGTGCATGAGCTTTTACGACTGGTACTGCGACCTGCCCCCGAGCAGCCCGCAAGTTTGGGGTGAGCAGACCGACGTGCCCGAGTCGGCCGACTGGTACAACAGCTCGTACATCATTGCCTGGGGTTCCAACGTGCCCCAGACACGCACGCCCGATGCGCACTTTTTGACCGAGGTGCGCTACAAGGGCACCAAGGTCGTGTCCATCACGCCCGACTATTCCGAAGTCGCCAAGCTGGGCGATTTGTGGATGCACCCCAAGCAGGGGACGGACGCCGCCGTGGCCATGGCCATGGGCCATGTGATCCTGAACGAGTTCTACTTCAAGGACGGCGGCAAGGGCCGTTCGGCGTACTTTGATGACTACGCCCGCCGCTACACCGACCTGCCGCTGTTGGTGGTGCTGAAGGAAAAGAAGCTGCCCGATGGCCGCACGGTGATGGTGCCCGACCGCTATGTGCGCGCCAGCGACTTTCCGAACAAGCTCGACCAGTCGAACAACCCCGACTGGAAGACCGTGGGCTACGACGAACTGGGCCAGGTCACGCTGCCCAATGGTTCCATCGGGTTTCGTTGGGGGGCGGACGGCCGCCCCGACCAGGGTCTGTGGAACCTGGAGAACAAGGAAGCGCGCACCGGCAACACCGTCAAGCTCAAGCTCTCGGTGATTGAAGACGGCGACCAGGCGCACGACGTGGCTGACGTGGCCTTCCCGTACTTTGGCGGTGTAGCCACGCCCAACTTCACGGCCAATGAACAAGGCGGCGACGTGATGGTGCGCCGCGTGCCGGTGTCGCACCTGGAGCTGGCCGGGCACGAAGCCCAGGGCCGGGTGATGGTGGCCACGGTGTTCGACCTGCTGGCAGGCAACTACGGCATCGACCGTGGCCTGCCGGGTGAAGAGCCTGGTGGCAGCTACGATGCCGACCGCCCCTATACCCCCGCGTGGCAAGAGGCCATCACCGGTGTACCGCGCGAGCAGATCATTGCCGTGGCGCGACAGTTTGCCGACAACGCAGATAAGACCCATGGCAAGTCCATGGTGATCATCGGCGCGGCCATGAACCACTGGTACCACAGTGACATGAACTACCGGGGCATCATCAACATGCTGATGCTGTGCGGCTGTATTGGCCAGAGCGGTGGCGGCTGGGCGCACTATGTGGGCCAGGAAAAGCTGCGCCCACAGACGGGCTGGACGGCGCTGGCCTTTGCGCTGGACTGGATCCGTCCACCGCGCCAGATGAACAGCACGAGCTTCTTCTACGCCCACACCGACCAGTGGCGCTATGAAAAGCTGGGCATGGAAGAGATTCTGTCGCCCCTGGCCGACCAGCGCGCCTACCACGGCGCGCAGATCGACTACAACGTGCGTGCCGAGCGCATGGGCTGGCTGCCATCAGCCCCCCAGCTCAAGACCAACCCGATGCAGGTGGCCAAGGACGCCGCCGCTGCGGGAATGGACGCGAAGGACTACGTCGTCAAGTCTCTGAAGGATGGCAGCCTCACGATGAGCTGCGAGGACCCGGACCACCCCGCCAACTGGCCGCGCAACATGTTCGTGTGGCGCTCCAACATTTTGGGATCGTCGGGCAAGGGGCATGAATACTTCCTCAAGCACCTGCTGGGCACCACCCACGGCGTGCAGGGCAAAGACTTGGGCAAGGACGAGGCCAAGCCCGAGGAAGTGCAGTGGCACGCCAACGCGCCCGAAGGCAAGCTGGACCTGCTGGTCACGCTCGACTTCCGCATGAGCACCACCTGCCTTTACTCCGACATCGTGCTGCCCACGGCCACCTGGTATGAGAAGAACGACCTCAACACCAGCGACATGCACCCCTTCATCCACCCGCTGTCCACGGCGGTGGACCCTGCCTGGCAGGCCAAGAGCGACTGGGAGATCTACAAGGGTTTCGCCAAGGCTGTGAGCGAGGTCAGCGTGGGCCACCTGGGCGTCGAAAAAGACGTGGTGCTCACGCCCATCATGCACGACACCCCCGGTGAAATGGCGCAGCCGTATGGCGTGCGCGACTGGAAGAACGGCGAGTGCGAACTCATCCCCGGCAAGACCGCGCCGCAGGTCACCGTGGTAGAGCGCGATTACCCCAACCTCTACAAGCGCTTCACGGCCCTGGGCCCGCTGATGGACAAGGCGGGCAACGGCGGCAAGGGCATCGGCTGGAACACGCAGACCGAAGTCGGCCAGCTCGGTGACCTGAACGGCCGTGTGAAGGAAGAGGGCGTGACGCAGGGCATGCCCCGCATCGTGACCGACATCGACGCCACCGAAGTGGTGATGATGCTGGCCCCCGAAACCAACGGCCATGTGGCCTGCAAGGCCTGGGAGGCCCTGGGCAAGCAGACCGGGCGCGACCACGTGCACCTGGCGCTGCACCGCGAGGACGAGAAGATCCGCTTCCGCGACATCCAGGCGCAACCGCGCAAGATCATCAGCTCGCCCACCTGGTCGGGCCTGGAAAGCGAGAAGGTCAGCTACAACGCGGGCTACACCAATGTGCACGAGTACATCCCATGGCGCACCCTCACGGGCCGCCAGCAGTTCTACCAAGACCATCCGTGGATGCGTGACTTCGGCGAAGGGTTCGTGAGCTACCGCCCACCGGTGCACCTCAAGACGCTGGAAGAAGTCGAAGGCAAGAAGCCCAACGGCAACCGCGAGATTGCGCTGAACTTCATCACGCCGCACCAGAAGTGGGGCATCCACAGCACGTACAGCGACAACCTGATGATGCTGACGCTCAACCGCGGTGGCTCGGTCGTGTGGCTGAGCGAAGACGACGCCACGAGCGCCGGCATCGTGGACAACGACTGGGTGGAACTGTTCAACGCCAACGGCGCCATTGCGGCCCGTGCGGTGGTGAGCCAGCGTGTGAACCCCGGCATGGTGATGATGTACCACTCGCAAGAGAAGATCATCAACACACCCGGCTCCGAGATCACCGGCACCCGCGGCGGCATCCACAACTCGGTCACCCGCATCGTGCTCAAGCCCACGCACATGATCGGCGGCTATGCGCAGCTGAGCTACGGCTTCAACTACTACGGAACCATCGGCACCAACCGCGACGAGTTCGTGCTGGTGCGCAAGATGGACCGCATCGACTGGCTCGATGACGAGCCTGTGTCCAGCACCGCAGCCCACGCCTGAAGCCCTAGGAGAAACACGATGAAAATTCGCGCACAAATCGGCATGGTGCTGAACCTGGACAAGTGCATCGGTTGCCACACCTGTTCCGTCACCTGCAAGAACGTCTGGACCAGCCGCCCCGGCGTGGAATACGCCTGGTTCAACAACGTCGAAACCAAGCCCGGCATTGGCTATCCCAAGGAATGGGAAAACCAGGACAAGTGGAATGGCGGCTGGGTACGCAGTCCGGACGGCTCCATCGCCCCCCGCCAGGGCGGCAAGTGGAAGCTGCTCATGCGCATCTTTGCCAATCCCAACCTGCCGCAGATCGACGACTACTACGAGCCCTTCACGTTCGACTACGACCACCTGCAGTCGGCCCCTGAAAGCAAAGCCGCGCCTACGGCCCGCCCGCGCAGCCTGATCACCGGCAAGCGCATGGAGAAAATCGAGTGGGGTCCGAATTGGGAAGAAATCCTGGGCGGCGAATTCAGCAAGCGCAGCAAGGACAAGAACTTCGACGATGTGCAAAAGGACATCTACGGCCAGTTCGAAAACACCTTCATGATGTACCTGCCGCGCCTGTGCGAGCACTGCCTGAACCCGGCCTGCGTGGCATCGTGCCCCAGTGGCTCGATCTACAAGCGCGAGGAAGACGGCATCGTGCTGATCGACCAGGACAAGTGCCGCGGCTGGCGCATGTGCGTCTCTGGCTGCCCCTACAAGAAGATCTACTACAACTGGCAGTCGGGCAAGGCCGAGAAGTGCATCTTCTGCTACCCCCGCATTGAGGCCGGCCAGCCCACGGTGTGTTCGGAAACCTGCGTGGGCCGCATCCGCTACCTGGGCGTGCTGCTGTATGACGCAGACCGCATCCAGGAAGCTGCCAGCGTGGAGCGCGACCGCGACCTGTACCAGGCGCAGCTCGACATCTTCCTGGACCCGAACGACCCGGACGTGATCAAGCAAGCCCGCATCGACGGCATCCCGGACAGCTGGATGGACGCCGCGCGCAACAGCCCCGTCTACAAGATGGCCGTGCAGTGGAAGGTGGCCCTGCCGCTGCACCCCGAGTACCGCACGCTGCCCATGGTCTGGTATGTACCGCCCCTGTCGCCCATCACGGCCGCTGCCAATGCCGGCCATGTGGGCGTGAATGGCGAGATCCCCGACGTGTCGCAGCTGCGCATCCCCGTACAGTACCTGGCCAACCTGCTCACCGCCGGTGACACCGGACCCGTGGTGCGGGCGCTGGAGCGCATGCTGGCCATGCGCACCTACCAGCGCGACAAGCATGTGGAGCAGCGCCAGAACCTGTCGGTGCTCAAGCAGGCGGGCCTGTCGATGGCCGAGGTCGAGGAGATGTACCACGTGATGGCGATTGCCAATTACGAGGACCGCTTCGTCATCCCATCGGCCCACCGCGAGTACGCAGAAAACGCGTTCGACATCCGCGGCGGTTGCGGCTTCTCGTTTGGCAACGGTTGCTCCGACGGCGCCACCGAGACCAGTATGTTCGGTGGCAAGAAGCCGCGGACCATTCCCATCAAAGCGACTGTTTGAGCGACACGGAAGGAATCACTATGTTCAAGAAGAACCCGACCTCCGTGCGCCTGACCCTGCGCGCCCTGGGCTACCTGCTGAGCTACCCCGATGCGCAGCTGCGCAGCGTGATGCCACAGCTCATCGACGCCCTGCAGGCCGAGCAAGCCCTGACGGCCGAGCGCATGGAGGAGTTGAAGGCGGTGTGCGAGCACCTGGCTGCACTCGACCCGCTGGAAGCCGAAGCCCGCTACGTGGACAACTTTGATCGCGGCCGCCAGACCTCGCTGCACCTGTTCGAGCATGTGCACGGCGACTCGCGTGACCGGGGCCCGGCGCTCATCGACCTGTTGCAGACCTACGAGAAGGCAGGCCTGCAGTTCCAGGCAGAGGAGCTGCCCGACCACCTGCCGGTGGTGCTGGAGTTCGCCTCTACCCAGCCGCCCGAAGTGGCCAGGGATTTTCTGGGCGAAATGGCCCACATCCTCAATGCGCTGTTCAGCGCCCTCGTGGCGCGCAACAGTCCCTACGCCAGCGTGATCGCCGCCGTGCTCGAAGTCTCGGGCCAGCGTGTGCAGTCGGTGGCGCTCACGCCCGAGCCGCCCATGGACGAGGTCTGGGCCGAGCCCGAAGCGTTTGGCGGTTGCAGCACCCAGGGCCAGTCCAAGCCCGACCAGCCGCAGCCCCTGCATTTTGTTCGTACCCCCCGCGCCGAGCGGGCACCCGAAGGAGTCTCAGCATGACCACCTGGCTTGACACCCTGCTGTTTGGCATCTATCCGTACATTTGCCTGGCCGTGTTCTTCATCGGCAGCTGGGCGCGGTTTGACCGTGACCAGTACACCTGGAAGAGTGATTCGTCGCAGCTGCTGCGCACCGGCAGCCTGCGCTGGGGCAGCAACCTGTTCCACATCGGCGTGCTGTTCCTGTTCTTCGGCCACACGGTGGGCATGCTCACGCCGCACTTTGTGTACGAGCATTTCATGAGTGCGGGCGCCAAGCAGCTCATGGCCATGGTCTCCGGCGGGATCGCGGGCACGCTGGGCTTCATCGGCCTGTCCATCCTGCTGCACCGCCGCCTGTCGGACCCTCGCATCCGCGCCACGTCCAAGACCAGCGACATCCTGATTCTGGTGCTGCTGTGGCTGCAACTGGCACTGGGCCTGGCCACCATTCCGCTGTCGGCGCAGCATCTGGATGGCTCCATGATGATGAAGCTGGCCGAGTGGGGGCAACGGGTGGTGACCTTCCGCAGTGGCGGGGTGGAGCTGCTGGCCGAGGCGGGCTGGATTTTCAAGGCACACATGTTCCTGGGCATGAGCATCTTCCTGATCTTCCCCTTCACCCGCCTGGTGCACGTGTGGAGCGGCTTTGGCACGCTGGCCTATGTGCTGCGCCCCTACCAGGTGGTGCGTGCGCGCCGCCTGAACCTGCCGCCCGGCCACATGCAGTCGCAAGACCGCCGCGCCTGAAACCCACTGACCCAAGGAGCACACCATGAGCGGATGTGGAACCGGGAGCTGCGGATGCGGCTCCACTGACAGCAGCGTGGCGGCAGCACCTGCCAGCACGCTGACCCCTACGCAGGCTGCGGCCTACGAGGCACTGGTGGCAACGATGGACGATGCGCCCCAGCAAGCCACCCTGGCACCACAAGCCGGCGCCATGGGGGGCATGGGCTCGGTGGCGGCCGAGGTGGCTCGTGTCAATGGCGTGGCCCTCAACGTCCCGCACGAGCTGCTGGACGAAGAGGCCCTGCGCCAGCGTGCATGTACCGAGCTGCTGCGCCAGGCGGCGCAACAGGCCGGGTTGCTGTCTGCGAGCGACACGCCGGGTGTCGAAGGCGCCATCAGCGTGGATGCGTCCAATGCCATCGAGCAGCTGCTGGAGCGCGAGCTGGACCTCCCTGATCCTTCAGAAGAAGCCTGCCGCCGCTACCACGAGGCCCACCCTGCGGCACACGCCCAGGGTGAGCGTGCGCAACTGCGCCATGTGCTGTTTGCGGTGACGCCGGGGGTGGATGTGAAGCAGCTGCGCCTGCGGGCCGAGGCCTTGCTGATCGAGCTGCGCTGCGCGGACGATGGCGGCGCCCAATTTGCCAAGGCCGCCGCCCAGTGGTCCAACTGCCCCAGTGGCCAGCAGGGCGGCGACCTGGGCTGGCTCACCCGCGCGGACTGCGCCCCCGAGTTCGCGCGCGAGGTGTTTGGCGGTGCTGAGATCGGTGTGCTGGCACGCCTGGTGCACAGCCGCTTTGGTCTGCATGTGGTGGAGGTGGTGGCCCGTGACCCGGGGCAACAGCGCTCGTTCGAAGAGGTGCGCCAAGCCATTGCGCTCACCCTGCGCCAGCAGGCCTGGGTGAATGCGTTGCGCCAATATTTGCAGCTGCTGGCGGGCGCCGCCGTGGTCGAAGGGGTGGTGCTGGACGCGGCCGACACGCCGCTCGTACAGTAGTTGCTCCACACACCACCGTTATCTGATTGCCTGCCCATGCCCGACGAGTTGCTGGACCGCTTGCGCCGCTTCCATGACGACGCTTTCCCCCAGTACCGCCAGCAGTTCCAGGCGCTGGTGGACGAAGGGCAGCATCCCACCACCTTGTTCATCGGATGTTCCGACTCCCGCCTGGTGCCCTATCTGCTGACTGGTGCGGGGCCGGGCGAGCTGTTTCTGGTGCGCAATGTGGGGGCGTTTATCCCGCCGTACGACGGGTCGCATGGCCACCATGGCACCACGGCGGCCATCGAGTTCGCAGTGCTCAACCTGCAGGTGCGCCGCATCGTGGTGTGCGGCCACAGTCACTGTGGGGCCATCAAGGCGATGTATGGTGAGGTGTCGCCCGAGGCCCCCAACCTCAACCGCTGGCTGGACCTGGGGCGCGAGGCACTGTTGCCCATGCAGCCGGGTCCCGAGGTATTGCGCCGCACCGAACAGCGCGCAGTGGTGTTGCAGCTGGAGCGCCTCATGGAGTACCCCATGGTGCGTAGCCGGGTGCAGTCGGGCCAAATCAGCCTGCACGGTTGGCACTATGTGATCGAGGACGGCGAAGTGCATGTGTTCGACGTCCAGACCGGTGGATTTGTGCCCGCTTCGCAGTCGGACCACAGCGGCACCGGCCCCTACCAGCCCTACGTGGAGCATGATGGGCAGGTGCTGGTGGACGAGTGAGCGGCCACCGACTTGCCATGGCGCTGCATTCGGAGTGGAATGAGCGCTCCTTGACGGAACGCAACCCCGTTTCAGCCTGAAACCCAAATCATCGGCCCCCATGAAACGCGAACCCCAGCCCCCACTCAACCCCACCTCGTCCCTGCAGCCCATCAGCCTGGATGTGCTGCGGGAGAAGTACCTCAAACCCGGCGAAACCACGGCCGACGAGCTGTACCAGCGCGTGGCACGGGCCCTGGCCTCGGTCGAAAAACCCGAGCTGCGCGCAAAGTACGAGGCCCTGTTCCTCGCCAATCTGAAGGCGGGCGCCATCGGCGCAGGCCGCATCATGAGCGCAGCGGGCACCGACATCCAGGCCACCCTCATCAACTGCTTTGTGCAGCCCGTGGGTGACTGCATCCAGGGCGTGGATGACGAAGGCTTTCCGGGCATCTACGAAGCGCTGCGCGAGGCGGCCGAGACCATGCGCCGTGGCGGGGGCGTGGGCTACGATTTCTCCCGCATCCGTCCCAAGGGCGCACAGGTGAAGGCCACCGCCTCCATGGCATCGGGGCCGTGCAGCTACATGAACGTGTTCGACCAGTCCTGCTCCACCGTGGAGAGTGCTGGCGCACGCCGGGGTGCGCAGATGGGCGTGCTGCGCATCGACCACCCCGATGTGCACGAGTTCATCACCGCCAAGCGCACGCCAGGCCGCTGGAACAATTTCAATGTGTCGGTGGGGGTGTCGGACGAGTTCATCCAGGCTGTGCAGAACAACGCACCGTGGGAGCTGGTGCACAAGGCCCGCCCCGGCACCGCACTGCTGGCCCAGGGCGCTCGCCAGCGCGCCGATGGCCTGTGGGTCTACGCTACCGTGGCCGCGCGCGAGCTGTGGGACACGATCATGAAGTCGGCCTACGACTTTGCCGAGCCTGGCATCCTGTTCCTGGGGCGCATCAACGAAGACAACAACCTGCATTACTGCGAAGACATTGCGGCGACCAACCCCTGCGGAGAGCAGCCGCTGCCGTCCTATGGCTGCTGTGACCTGGGCCCCATCATCCTCACCCGCTTTGTGCGGCACCCCTTTGGCTTTGGGGGCGTGGCCGCGTTTGACTTTGACGCATTCACCCAAGCCGTGGCGCTGCAGGTGCGTGCACTCGACAACGTGCTCGATGTGACCTACTGGCCGCTGCCGCAGCAGCGCGATGAGGCCATGGCCAAGCGCCGTATTGGCGTGGGCTTTACCGGCATGGGCAACACGCTGGCCATGCTGTGCCTGCGCTACGACCTGCCTGAGGGCCGCACCATGGCCGCGCGCATTGCCGAGTGCATGCGCGACGCCGCGTACGCCGCGTCGGTGGATCTGGCGCGCGAGAAAGGTGCGTTTCCAAAGTTCGATGCGCGGGGCTACCTGGCGGAAGGCACGTTTGCGAGCCGGCTGCCCGAATCGCTCAAGGCCGCGATCCACCAGCACGGCATCCGCAACAGCCACCTGTTGTCCATCGCGCCCACGGGCACCGTGAGCCTGGCCTTTGCCGACAATGCCTCCAATGGCATCGAGCCGCCGTTCTCGTGGATGTACAAGCGCAAGAAGCGCGAGTCCGACGGCAGCACCACCGAATACGCTGTGGAAGACCATGCCTGGCGCCTGTACCGCGAGCTGGGTGGGGATGTGGAGGCGTTGCCGGACTACTTCGTCTCGGCCCTGGCCATGCCGGCCGAAGGCCACATCGCCATGATGGAAGCCGTGCAGCCTTTTGTGGACACGGCCATCTCCAAGACCGTCAACATTCCCGCGGACTACCCCTACGAAGGGTTCAAGGACCTGTACCTGCAGGCCTGGCGCGCCAAGCTCAAGGGCCTGGCCACCTACCGGCCCAACAGCATTCTGGGTTCGGTGCTCGAAACCCATGCGGAACCTGCGCCCGCGCCCGCTGCGGCGCCTGTGGCGCCACCCGCACCCCCGGTGGACCCCATGCGCACCGTGATCGAAAGCCGTCCGCAAGGGGGCCTTTCGGCGGTGGCTGAGAAGCTTGAGTACTGGACGCAGGAAGGCCACAAGACCCTGTACCTCATCGTGTCCTTCCTGCCCGTGCCCACGGGCGTGGGCAACGGTACGGTGGACCGCGCCATCGAGTTCTTCATGCCGGTGGGCCAGAGCGGCGAGTCGCAACAGTGGATCACGTCCAGCATGCGCATGCTGTCGCTCGCAGCGCGTGGCGGTTTTCTGGAGCGGGCGCTGTCGGACATGCGCAAAGTCGCCTGGGACCGCGGCCCGGTGCGCCTGGGCACCCACCGCAAGGACGACGGCACGCTGGTGCCCATGTGGCACGACTCCGAAGTGGCGGCCATGGCCTATGCCATCCAGAACATCCTGGCGCGCCGCGTGGCCGACCCGGTGCAGCAGCAACTGCCGCTGGACGAGCCCGCCCCGCTGCCCGTGGCTGTGCCCCAGGCCATGGCGGGCAAGAAGTGCAGCGAATGTGGCGCCCATGCGGTCATCCGCAAGGACGGCTGCGACTACTGCACGCAGTGTGGGCACCTGGGGAGCTGTGGATGAACGGTCGGGTCCCGCATCGGCCTTCCCGGCACACACGGTAAGCATTGGAAGGATTCCCCATGTCTGTCATTCCCTGGCCGTTGAACCCTTCGTCTCGCGCGCAGCTTGCTGCAGCGCGGGCCAGTGCGCCGGACGATGTGGCCGGGCTAGCGGCGGCGTTGATCCAGTCACGCCAGACCATTCTGCCCAAGCGCCTGGGCGGGCCCGGCCCCAATGCGGTCGAGCTGGCGCAGATCCTCCAGGCCGCAGCCTACGCGCCAGACCATGGCCAGCTGCTGCCCTGGCGCTTCATCCTGGTGCCGCAGGCCGCGCGCCCGCCGCTGGCCGATGTGTTTGCGCAGGCCCTGCTGGAGCGCGACTCTGCCGCCACCCCCGAGCAGGCCGAGCAGGCGCGCGAGAAGGCGTACCGCTCCCCGGTGTTGCTGTTGGCGGTGGTGGATGCCGAGCGAGGCGACGCCGAGATTGATCTGGCCGAGCGCACCGTCTCTGCCGGCTGTGCCGTGCAGAACATGCTGCTGATGGCCACCGCGCAAGGCTACGGTTCGGCACTGACCAGCGGCAAGGCGCTGAAGGCGCCGAGCCTGCGGGCCTTGTTTCAACTGGCGGCCTCCGAGCAGGCCCTGTGTTTCATCAGCATCGGCACCGTGTTGTCGCGCAAGGCGGTGCGCGCACGCCCTGCGGCAGGCGCCTATGTGAGCACACTGGATGCCAAGCGGGGCGTGGTGCCTGGATTTTGAAGCGCGCTGGTGGGCCCCACCTTTCATTGATTGCGAGACCTTTTCATGGATATTTCCAGTTTTGACGACCTGCTGCAGGCCGCACGCATGCAACCCGAGCCGCAGCGCCTGCTGTTCGTCTTCGCGGCGGTGGAGCTGCCCGACGACGCCACCCTGGCGCAGCGCGCGCGCTTCGAGGCCGGGCAGGGCGGTGCCCTGGTGCCTCTGATGTGTGTGGACAAGACGCCGCAGGAACTGGCATCGTTCGACGCACTGGTGACCGAGGCCCGCCAGTTCACCGCCCCGGGCCACGACTGGGCCATCGTGTTTGCGGCGGCGATGTCCGGCACGCTGAACCAAGCGCCCAGCAGCGCCGATGCCGAGGCGCCCTTGCAGCGCATGGTGGATGCGATCAAGGGTGGGGCGCATGGGGCGTTCATTCCGTTTGACCGCCAGGGCCACCCTGTGCGGTTTGGCTGAGGCCTGCCATGGCACAGGCGTCCGTACCTGCGTCCGCATCCGCATCTGCACCCGTATCTGCTGCCGCGTCAAGGCATCTGCCCGGCTTCAGCGCACCGGCCGTGGGCTTTGAGCAGCCTTTTGCCATGCTGGAGGCCTGCCACGAGCGCGTGCAACGCACGCTGGGTTTGCTGGGCCGCTTGCGTGAGCATGTGCGAAAGCAGGGCGTTGACAACGATGCCCGCCAGGCCGCGCGGGATGTACTGCGTTATTTCGACATCGCAGCACCGCTGCACCACCAGGACGAAGAACTGCATGTGTTCCCCCTGCTGCTCGCCCAGGCCACGCCCGAGGTCCGGGCGCTGGTCACGCGCCTGCAGCACGACCACGTGGCCATGACCACCGACTGGGCAGCGGCCCGGGCCGGGCTGCAAGCGTTGCTGGATGAAAGCGCCACCGGCTTCACGCCCCAGGACGAGGCCGCGCTGGACCGTTTTGCCATGCGGTACGACGCCCACATCGCCGCCGAAGAAGGCGTGGCCTACCCTGCTGCTGCCACTTTGCTGCCGCCCGCGTCCCTTGCGGCGATGGGGCAGGAGATGGCTGCGCGGCGGGGTGCGATCTAATTGCTATCAAAAATATAGCTGCAAGCGCATATTCGACTAGCGCAAGAGGCCGCTAGGGTTGAAATTTTGGCGCCTGCTGCCCCCAGGGACTGCTTGGCGCACGGTGCTACGCGGCCGTTGCCCGGTGGCGATGCCAGCCGTTCCGTCTGGGCAGCGCCTTGGCGGCTGCAGGGGCGGTGGCTCGCGCGATACTGCGGGGTTGCGCGCGCGACCCGCCGCGCTTGTTTGCTTGCCTGCCTGCCGTTTCCCGTATGCGCCCCCTCTTTATTGTTCGCACCCTGGCCACCCTGGCCTTGGCGTGGGCCGCTGCCGCTGCCTGTGTGGCCCTGCAGACCCCGCTGCCCTGGATGATCGGCCCACTGCTGGCCACTTCTGTCGTGTCGATGGCCGGCGGCCCCACCGAAAGCTGGGGCCCGCTGCGCAACGCCGGGCAATGGACCATTGGCGCCGCGCTGGGCCTGTATTTCACGCCCCAGGTGGTCGCGCTGATCGGCGGCCTGTGGTGGGCCATCGTGCTGGGCATTGCGTGGGCGCTGTTCCTGGGCTGGCTGTTTGGTGCGTGGCTTTACCGCGTGCATGCGCCCCGCATGCACGGTGTTCCTGCACCGATGCTGCGCGCCACCAGCTACTTTGCCGGCGCGATTGGGGCGGCGTCCGAGATGACCTTGTTGTCCGAGCGCGAAAACGCGCGCACTGACCTGGTGGCTGCCAGTCACAGCCTGCGGCTGCTGATCGTTACGGTGACCATTCCGTTCGCGCTGCAGTTCAGCGGCCTGCACGGCCTCGATATCCTGCCGCCCACGCTGCGGGTGGTGAACTGGCCGGGGCTGGCGCTGATGGCGCTGTTGACCGGTGCAGGGGCGTTGCTGATGGACCGGCTGGGCCGCGCCAACCCCTGGTTCATGGGGGCGATGCTGGTGTCCATGGGCCTGACCATGGCGGGCCAGAGCCTGTCGGCGGTGCCCCAGGGCATGGTGAACGCAGCGCAGCTCGTGATCGGGGTGAGCCTGGGCGTGCGGTTTCGCGCGGAGTTCTTGCACACTGCGCCGCGTTGGCTGGCGTCGGTGGCGCTGGGCACGGTGGCGCTGATGGGCGTGTGCGCACTGTTTGCCGGTGCCCTGGCCTGGGCGACGGGGCTGCCCTGGGTCACCTTGCTGCTGGGCACTTCGCCCGGCGGCATCACCGAGATGGCCATCACGGCCAAGGTGCTGCAGCTGGGGGTGCCCGTGGTGACGGCGTTCCAGGTGTGCCGGCTGATTGCGGTGCTGATGCTGGTGGACCCGCTGTACCGGAGGATTTATCCGCCCAGCGCACACGAAGGCTCGGTAGGCTGAGCTAACGCACCGGCCTTTGTCGCGGTGTCAGTGCACCACCACCGGGTTTTGCGCCAGGCCCGCGTAGCGGTCCAGTGCGTCTTCCACTTCTTCCTGGGTGGGCGTGTCGCGCTGCCAGGCCAGGATCTGTTCCTGGAACATCTCGGCCCAGGAACCGTCCAGGTAGACCTCTTTGCCGGAGCGCTTGTCCACGATTTCAAAACCATGGCGTGCAAGCTGGGGAACGGCGGGGGCGGTGTCGTTGAGCACCTGGGCGCTCTTTTTCTCCACGGCATCGGGCAGCATATGGACCACCACGAAGGATTCTGAGTCGTAGAGCATGTGCATCGTGTTCCCCTTGTCGATATAGATGTCAGATGACAGCGGGTGCGCAGAGTTCAAGGGCCTTTGAACAGGTTCTTAGGTAAACCACGGCTTTAGTCCCCTGCTGCGTTGCAGTATTTCATGAAAAACGGAGCACGCCGGGTTCGCGGGGGTTTTTTGCCCGGATGGCGTATGGGCGCAACACTCCGTGCGGCGCGAGCCGTCGGAGGCAGTGCTTTGAACAGGTTCTCAGGGTGGGCTGCTGGCGCGCAGCAGCAGGTCGGCGAAATCGCCGTTGGCCTGGGTGAGCTTGATGCGCACGGGCAGATAACCCAGCCCCGGCGCCACCCAGAGTTCGGCCTTCTGGTCGTAGTCCTTGCGGGGCAGGCGCAGCAGCTTGAGGGCAGGCGTGGGCCCGGCGGGCAGGTCCAGGGTTTCGGGGCCTTCCACGGTGAAGGTCCAGCGGTCGGCGCTGCGGGCACTCACCGTGGTCAGCGTGATCTGGGTGCCAGGCACAAACCGGCCCGGGTCTGCGGCCAGCATCGCGCCCAGCTGGATGAACAGGCTCAGCCGGTCCTGCACGCCGGGGCCTGCCACGGCATCGGGCGTGTTGGCGCTGAAGGTGACGTGGCCCTTGTCGTAGTCAAAATGCGCGGCCTGCTCGCTGCGGGATTTGTCGGAGAACTTCTCGGGCAGCAGTCCTTGCTCCGTGACCGTGCCCACGCTGCGCTGCGTGCGGGTGCCCACCAGGAAGGCGCTGATCTCCTGGCGCGCCTCGTAGCGATTGCCGTCGTGCTGCCACAGCAGTTCGGCCCGGGCGCTGTAGGCGAACTTTTTGGCCTGGCCGCTCACATCAAACGCGAGGCGCGTCGAGGCAGGCATGCGCACGGGCGGCGGTGGGGCGCTGGCACTGCGGCCGGTGCCTCCGGGCGGGCGGATGTCCACGCCCGTGCCGGGCTGTGCGTCTTCAGCCGTGGGCTCTGGGGGGGCGGCCGGTGCAGATGCCGCAGGCGCGGGCGCAGGGGCGGCGTCGTCGGCAGGCGTCTCAGGGGTTGCGCTGGCCACGGTGGTTGCGGCACCAGGGTCCGCAGGCGCGCCGGCTTCCGTGACAGGGGCGGCAGCCAGTGGCGCCTCGGGACGGTCTGGGACGGCAGGGGCTGGGGGGCGCTTGGGGGAGGGCGCCTTTTTACGGGCCGGGGGCTGCGGTGCGGCGACGGGCGCGGCGGTCACGCCGGAGGGCGCAACGGCTGGTGGGGGCGGTGCGGGCGCGATGCTGCGCGTGCTGAACACTTGGCGGGACGGCTGCGCGGGGCTGTCCCAGGCCAGGGGTACGCCGCTGAGCACCAGCCAGTGCAGGGCCAGCACCAGGGCCGTGATGAAAACCAGCGCGCGCCGTGGCATCTGCTCGCTGCTTGTGTGTCCGGGTACGGGGCCGTCAGGCGCTGCCCGCGCCCAGGTCGCTGGACAGCTGGGCTGCGGCCGCGCGCAGCGGCGCATCAATGGCGCCGCCCCATTCGGGGTCAAAGGTGGCGATAGATCCCAGCGTGGTGATGCCCAGCTCCAGGTGACCGTCGGCATCGAAAACCGGCGCGCAGAAGGCGACGATGCCCGGCAGCAGCGTGTCCACCACGCGCGCCGCGCCGCGCTCGCGCACCTCGGCCAGCAGTGCGTTCACTTCGGCCATGGTGGCGGGCAGGTCGGTGCGGCGCATCTTCACGGCGCGGGCCAGCTCCTCTTTGAGCAGCGGCGCCACCACCTCGGGCGACATGAAGGCCGCAAAACACCGGCCCGTGGCCGACGACAGCAGCGGCATCACGTCGCCCAGGCGCAGGTTGGCGGTGACGGCCTGGGGCGATTCCTCCCAGTGCACGATGGTGGGGCCGTGGTTGCCCCACACGGCCAGCGCCAGCGTGTGGCCGATGGTTTCCATGAGCGCGGGCATGCGTTCGCGGGCCAGGCGCACGCCATCGAGCCGCGTCAGCGAGGCCAGCCCCAGCTTGAGTGCGGCCGGGCCCAGGTCATAGCGCGCGGTGCGGGGGTCTTGCGTGACCAGGCCCAGGCGCTGAAAGCTCACCAGATACCGGTGCGCCTTGGCCGCGCTCATGCCCGCCGAGGCGGCCACATCCTTGAGCATCAGCGGTCCGCGCGAGCGCGTCAGCCCCTCCAGCAGGGCAAAACCCACCTCGACCGATTGAATTCCTGCACGTTCTTTGTCCATGTGCACTAAAATTTGCGAGTTTTGTTTAGTTAAATCAATTTACCCAAGCGTAATTCGTGTTGGGTGAAACCTTCAACCCCTTGAGACAAAGGTCCTGCCACCATGAAACTCGCTACCTACAAAGACGGCTCGCGCGACGGCCAACTGGTTGTCGTCTCCCGCGACCTGGGAACGGCCCATTATGCGACCGGCATTGCCAGCAAGATGCAGCAGGTGCTGGACGACTGGGGCTTCCTCTCGCCCCAGCTGCAGGACCTGTACGACCAGCTCAACAGCGGCCGCGCGCGCCACGCCTTCCCCTTTGACCCCGCCCAGTGCATGGCCCCGTTGCCCCGCGCGTACCAGTGGGCCGACGGCTCGGCCTACATCAACCACGTTGAACTGGTGCGAAAAGCGCGCAACTCCGAAGTGCCCGAAAGCTTCTACACCGACCCCCTGATGTACCAGGGCGGCAGCGACGACTTCATCGGCCCCTGCGACGATGTCGTGGTGCCCAGCGAAGCCATGGGCATCGACTTCGAGGCCGAGATCGCCGTCATCACCGGCGACGTGAAGATGGGCACCAATGCCGACCAGGCGCTGGACGGCATCCGCCTGGTGATGATTGCCAACGACGTGAGCCTGCGCAACCTGATCCCGGCCGAGCTGGCCAAGGGTTTTGGTTTCTTCCAGAGCAAGCCCGCCACCGCCTTCGGCCCCGTGGCCGTCACACTGGACGAGCTGGGCGACGCCTGGGACCACGGCCGCGTCAACCTCACCGTGCAGTCCACCTGGAACGGCCGCAAGGTCGGCATGTGCGACGCGGGTCCTGAAATGACCTTCCACTTCGGCCAGCTCATTGCCCACATCGCCAAGACGCGCAACGTGCGCGCCGGCTCCATCGTGGGCAGCGGCACCGTCAGCAACAAGGGCGTGGAGCAGAACGGCCGCATGGAATGGCCCAAGGGCTACAGCTGCATCGCCGAAAAGCGCTGCATCGAAACCATCCAGGACGGCAAGCCCAGCACCGACTTCATGAAGTTCGGCGACACCATCCGCATCGAGGTCAAGGGCAAGGACGGCGCCAGCATTTTTGGTGCCATCGACCAGACCATTGCCGCACCGGCCGCCTGAGGCCCCGCAGAGCAAAATTTGAATAAAAACGGCTGTATGCGCTAGAGGAACATGCGCTTGCAGCTATCAAATTAATAGTATCAAGGAGACAACCCCATGCAACGCCGTACCCTCTTGTCCGCCCTGGCCGCCGCAGGCGCCACCACCGCTGCGCCCTGGGCCGCCGCCCAATCGACCTGGCCCGACCAGCCCCTGCGCTGGGTGGTGCCGTACCCCGCCGGTGGCGGCACCGACGTGCTGGCCCGCACCGTGGCTGAGGCCATGCGCCAGACGCTGGGCCAGCAGATCGTGGTGGACAACCGCCCGGGCGCCTCCACCAACATCGGCGGCCAGATGGTGGCCACGGCCAAGCCCGACGGCAACACCTTCATGTCGGCCGACAACGCCATCCTGGCCTACAACGAACACCTGTTCACCAAGCTGCCGTTCAACCCTGAAAAGGACTTCACCTACGTGGGCGGCATCAGCCGCTTTCCGCTGGCGCTGGTGGTGCACCCGGCGTTTGAAGCCAAGACGGTGAAGGAATTCCTCGCCTACGCGCGCGCCAACCCCGGCAAGCTCAACTACGCATCGCCCGGCAATGGTTCGCCACACCACCTGGCGATGGAGATGTTCAAGAACCGCACCAAGACCTTCCTCACCCACATCCCCTACCGCGGCGCGGCGCCTGCGCTGCAGGACGTGATGGGCGGCCAGGTGCCCTGCATGTTCCTGGACCTGGCCGCTGGCCTTCCCGTCATCACCTCGGGCAAGGTGCGTGCGCTGGCCATTGGCTCGGCCAAGCGCGTGGCCGCGCTGCCGGACGTGCCCACCTTGGCAGAAGCCGGTGTGCCCAACACCGAAGTGTTTGCGTTCCAGGGCATCCTGGCGCCCGCCGGTCTGCCCGCTGCGATCACGGCGCGCCTGAACGGCGACCTGAACAAGGCCCTGCTCAACCCCGCCGTGGTCAAGCGCATGGCCGACTTCGGCATGGAAGCCCTGCCCGGCACGCCGGAGCAGTTCCGCGCCATGGCACGCTCCGAGTCCAAGCGCTGGGGCGAGATCATCAAAGCGGCAGGCGTGAAACTCGACTGACCCCCCTGAGCGGCTGCGCCGCTTCCCCCCAGGGGGACGCACCTGGTGGCCTGGCAAAGCCAGTTCCACGGGTGCACTCGCTTGGCGACGCGCCCTCTGCGGAGGGTGCAGCGGTGTTTCTTACTCCGGCAGGTGGCACACCGCCTCGATGTTGTTGCCCTCGGGGTCGATGACAAACGCGCCGTAATAGTGGGGGTGGTAGTCGGGCCGCAGGCCCGGGGCGCCGTTGTCTTGGCCCCCGGCTTCGATGGCGGCGCGGTGGAAGGCATCGACCTGGGCCCGGGTGGCGGCCCGCCACGCCAGGTGGCAGCCCGTGGTGGCGGGCGGGCCGCCGTAGGGCGAGGGGCCGTCGATGAACCACACATCCGCCTTCTTGCCGTCGGGCTCGGACGGAGCCGGGTAGGCATAGCCCAGCATGTTCGAGCCGTAGTTGCCTTCAAAACACAGGCTGTAGCCCAAAGGCGCGAGGGCAGCGGTGTAGAACGCCTTGGTGCGGGCAATGTCGGTGACGCGGAAGGTCATGTGGTCCAGCATGGGAGGTCTCCTCGGGTTGTGGTGCCCTGATTTATACCTGAAAGACTGTTTATAAATACAGTATTTTTCAGCCCGACACACAATCTGTCGCGCGGGTGGTGCTACGCCCCCTGCATGGCCCGCAGTTCTTCAGGCCCACCCCTCCAGTACCAGCTTGCCCCGCGCCTTGCCGCTCTCGATCAGCGCATGCGCGCGCTTCAGATTCTCGGCATTGATGGTGCCAAAGCGCTGGTCCAGCGTAGTGCGAATCAGCCCCGCATCCACCAGCTGTGCCACCTCAGTCAGCAGCCGGTGCTGGCCGATCATGTCGGCGGTGCCGAACAGGGCGCGGGTGAACATCAGCTCCCAGTGCACCGACACGGACTTGCGCTTGAACTTCGTCACGTCGAGTGAGACGGGGTCGTCGATCAGCGCGAACTGGCCCTGCGGCGCGATGGCCTCGACGATCTGGTCGAAGTGCGCGTCGGTCTGCGTGAGGCTCACGACGATGTCCACCGTGGGGTGGCCGATGCGGGCCAGCTCTTGTGTGAGCGGCTGGCTGTGGTCGATGACGTGGTGGGCGCCCAGGTCGCGCACCCACTGCTGCGTTTCGGGGCGCGATGCGGTGCCGATGATCGTGAGGCTGGTGAGCCGCGCCGCCAGCTGTGTGAGGATAGAGCCCACGCCGCCGCTCGCGCCAATGATGAGCAGGGTCTTGGGGGTGGGCTGCTTGCCAGGGGCCACACCCAGGCGGTCAAACAGCAGCTCCCACGCGGTGATGGTGGTCAGCGGCAGCGCGGCGGCTTCGGCAAAGTCCAGCGATTGGGGGGCATGGCCCACGATGCGTTCATCCACCAGGTGCAGTTCGCTGTTGGTGCCCTGGCGTGCGATGGAGCCCGCGTACCAGACGCGGTCGCCGGGCTGGAACAGTGTCACCTCCGGGCCCACGGCGCGGACGATGCCGCTGGCGTCCCAGCCCAGCACCTTGTAGTCGGGCCCGTCGCCGCTGCGCGAGCTGCTTTTGCGCACTTTCGTGTCCACGGGGTTGACCGAGACGGCGTGCACTTCCACCAGCAGATCGCGGCCGGTGGCCACCGGGTCGGGCAGGGTGATGTTGAGCAGCGACTCGGGGTGGTCGATGGGGTGGGCGGTTTGGTAGCCAACGGCTTTCATGATGGGTTCCTTGAGGTGCAAAGGGAGTTGAAGCGGGGGATATGCGAAGTTCGGAAGGGCGCGTGGTGCCGTTTTCAGGCCACTTCAGCCGCGCCAGCGTGGGCCATGGGCGCAGCCAGCGCATGGGCCGGTGCGTAGTCGCTGTAGCCGTGTGCTTCGCCGCCAAACAGCGTGGCCGCATCGAACGGGGCCAGTGGCAGCCCGGCGGCATAGCGCGCAGGCAGATCGGGGTTGGCAATGAACGGGCGGCCAAACGCCACCAGGTCGGCCATGCCGGACGCGAGGATCTGTTGCGCGCGTTCGGGGGTGTACTGGCCCGCCACCATCACTCGGCCGCTGAAGGCGGTGCGTAGAGCCTGGCGGAATTCATCTGGAATGCGGGGGGCGTCGTCCCAGTCGGCCTCTGCCAGGTGGATATAGGCCAGGCCCAGCGTGTCCAGCTCGCGCGCCAGGTGCAGGATGGTGGGGATGATCTCCGGGCAGTCCATGCCGCGCTGCGTGATGAACGGGGCCAGGCGCATGCCCGTGCGTTCGGCGCCGGCCTCGCTGGCCACGGCAGCGGCCACTTCGCGGGCGAAGCGGGTGCGGTTTTCCACCGGGCCGCCGTAGGCGTCGGTGCGGTGGTTGGAGGTCGTGCGCAGAAACTGGTCAAGGAGATAGCCGTTGGCGCCGTGGATCTCCACGCCGTCGAACCCTGCGCGCATGGCGTTGGCGGCGGCACGGCGGAAGTCGTCCACCACGCCAGGAATCTCGGCGGCCTCCAGTGCGCGGGGCACGGGGCAGTCGAGCATGCGGCCCACGCCGTCTTCGCCTGCCACCCATACCCGTGCCGCCGGGGCCAGGGCCGAGGGCGCCACGGGCAGCCCATCGGCATGGAAGCTGGCGTGCGACATGCGGCCCACGTGCCACAGCTGCAGCACCATGCGCCCGCCCGCGGCGTGCACCGCTTCGGTCACGCGGCGCCAGCCTTGCACCTGCGCCTCGCTGTAGATGCCAGGCGTGAAGCTGTAGCCCTGGCCTTGGCGTGACACCTGGCTGGCCTCGCTGACGATGAGGCCCGCACTGGCGCGCTGGGCGTAGTAGTCGGCCATGAGCGCGTTGGGCACGTCGCCCGGCTGGCTGCTGCGGGCGCGCGTCATGGGCGCCATCACGATGCGGTGGGGCAGTGCCAGCGGCCCCATCTGCAGGGGGCGGAACAGGGCGGGTGTGGCGGTGTGTGGGGTGGTGGTCATGGCAGGGGCTCGGGTCGGCGGCAGGCCGGTGTGGAACATGACGTGAATGGTGGGCTTTCTGCAATAGTTTTTAAATAGACGGTTGATTGAAAGAATATTCAAAGAAAATTTGAATATCAGCCCCTGGTGGTGGTGTCGTTCCATCGCCGTCGTCTTCCCTTTCCATCCACCCTCGCCATGAAAAGCCTGCAAGACCTCGACATCTTTGTGCGCACCGTGGACAGCGGCAGCCTTTCGGCCACGGCCCGTGCGCTGGATCTCACCCCCGCCGCCACGAGCGCCGCGCTCAAGCGGCTGGAGGCCGAGCTGGGCGTGGCGCTGTTCGTGCGCTCCACGCGCAGCCTGCGGCTCACGCAGGAGGGCGCGCTGTTCCTGGAGCACTGCCGCCCCGCACTCGCCGCGCTGCAGCAGGTGCAGGGCCAGCTCGCCAGCGGCCGGGCGGGCGAGCTGCGTGGCATGCTGCAGCTGGCGGCCCCGTCCGACCTGGGGCGCAATGTGCTGCTGCCCTGGCTGGATGCCTTCCAGGCGCTGCACCCCGGCATCGACATCCGCCTGCAGCTGTCGGACCGCATGGCCAATGTCTACGGCGAACCGGTGGATGCCGCCTTCCGCTACGGCAAGCCGCAGGATTCGAGCCTGGTGGCGCTGCCGCTGGTCGCCGAACACCGGCGCGTGCTCTGCGCCGCCCCCTCCTACCTGGCAGCGCACGGCACGCCCGATACGCCCCACGCCTTGGCTGCGCACGATGGCCTGTGCTTCATGCTGGGCGAGGACGTGCACGACCGCTGGCGCTTCTGGGACGCATCGGGCCAAGAAGTGGTGGTGCGCGTGCGCAGCCGCAACGTGGCCAACGACGGCGACGCGGTGCGCCGCTGGGCCGTGCTGGGCCGGGGCATTGCGTACAAGTCGTACTTTGATGTGGCCGACGACCTGGCCGCCGGGCGCCTAGTGCCGCTGTGCCCCGGCTGGACCACCGAGGCCGTGCCGCTCTTCCTGGTGGCCCCCAGCCGCCGCCAGTTCACGCCGCTGGTGCGGGCGCTGCGCGACTTCATGGCCGAGCGGCTGCAGGCGCTGATGGAGCGGGCGTCGCACTGAGTGCGTGTTGACGACCCCCGCTGGATCGTCAACAGGCTCCCAGCGCTAGCAGCAGTCGCATGCGCTGCGCCCGATGTGCTGCATGAGGCTCTGCTGGCTGCAGGGCTATCGCACGCGCGACCGGCACCGGGACCCCGTGCGCCGCACAATCGCGCCCTTGCTGTCGCTACCCAGGGCGGCGCGCCCCCTGCGCCCACCCGCGCGGCCGGGTTCCTGGTGATGCAGCGACGGCCTTTGACGGAGAAAGATCAACATGCTGAATTTCGACTTCCACAACCCCACCCACATCGCCTTCGGCCAAGGCCGCATTGCCGACCTGGCCAAGCTCGTGCCCGCTGCCGCCAAGGTGCTGATCCTGGTGGGCGGTGCCAGCGCCGAAAAGACCGGCACCCTGGCCGAGGTGCGCGCCGCGCTGGGCGAGCGCCAGCACGCCACCTTCAGCGGCATCGAGCCCAACCCGAGCTACGAGACCTCCATGAAGGCCGTGGCGCAGATCCGCGAAGGCGGGTTTGACTTCTTGCTGGCCGTGGGGGGCGGTTCGGTGATCGACGCCACCAAGTTCATCGCGGCCGCTGTCCGTTTTGAAGGCGATGACCCCTGGGCCATCCTCGAAAAGCACGGCCGCAACATCAAGGGCGCCATGCCGTTTGGTTCCGTGCTCACGCTGCCCGCCACGGGCTCGGAGATGAACAACGGCGGCGTCATCACCCACCGCGCCAAGGGTGCCAAGCTGTCGTTTGGCAGCGTGCACACCTACCCGGTGTTCTCGGTGCTCGACCCCACCAAGACCTACACCCTGCCACCCCAGCAGCTGGCCAATGGCGTGGTGGATGCGTTTGTGCACACGGTCGAGCAGTACCTGACCTACCCGGTCAACGCACCCGTGCAGGACCGGTTTGCAGAAGGCATCCTGCAGACGCTGATCGAGATCGGCCCGCGCCTGCTGACTGCCCCCGAGCCGGTGTACGACGACCGCGCCAACCTGATGTGGGCCGCCACCATGGCGCTCAACGGCCTGATCGGCGCGGGCGTGCCGCAGGACTGGGCCACGCACATGATCGGCCACGAGCTGACGGCGCTGCATGGCATCGACCACGCGCGCACCCTGGCTATCGTGCTGCCCGCGCTGCTGAACGAGCGCCGGGTGGCCAAGCGCGCCAAGCTGCTGCAGTACGGCGAGCGCGTATGGGGCATCACCACCGGCACGGATGACGAGCGCATCACCGCCGCCATCGAGCGCACGCGCGATTTCTTTGAGAGCATGGGCATCGCCACGCGCCTGTCTGGCTACGGCCTGGGCAGCGAGGTGGTGAACACCGTGGTGGCACAGCTGGAAGCGCACGGCATGGTGACGCTGGGCGAACAGCGCGAGATCACCCCTGCTGTGAGCCGCCGCATCCTCGAAGCTGCGCTGTAAATGGTGGTGGGCGGGGAGGGCGGGCCTATGGTCCTCTCTCCTGCTCGCCCCGCCTGCGCTGCATTTCGCGCCGCGCAGCCGCGTTTCGTCGCAGGGCGCTGGAGCCCGCCCCTTGCGCCGCCTACAGTGCCGTCAAGCCACCTCCTTGGGTGGCATTTGACGAAAGGCGCACCGTGACCCTCATCCTCATCCTGGCCCTCCGCTCCGCGTGGCGCAACGCCCGTGCCCCGTTGCTGGCAGCTTTTGTGGCAATGCTGGCCTGGGCCACACCGGCATCGGCCCAGCACGCCGGCCTGCGCACCCTGGTGGTACCGGGCGCAGAGCCCGTGACCGTGGCGCTGTTCTACCCCACCCCGGTGGTGGCGCGCACCCTGCCCATGGGCCCGTGGCGGCCCGTGGTCACGCCGGGCGCCCCGGTGGCAACCGCGCCCCTCAAGGGCCTGATCCTCATCTCGCACGGCACGGGTGGCCATGAACTGGGCCACCACAACCTGGCCACGCGCTTGGCGGCCGACGGCTATCTGGTGGCAGCGCTGCGCCATCCGGGCGACAACTGGGAAGACCGGTCGATGATCACCTCGGGCCGCTATTTCAGCGAGCGCCCCCGCCAGGTAAGCCGCGTGCTGGACGCACTGCTAGCCAACCCCGAATGGGGCCCCCGCATTCCGGCCGGGCGCATTGGCGGCGTGGGCCATTCGGCAGGCGGCTACACCGTGCTGGCCCTGGCCGGTGCGCAGGCCGAACCGGCCCGTGCGGCAGAGCACTGCCGCAGCGTGTCGGACGACCCCGGCTTTTGTAGCCTGGGCAAGCTGCCCGCCCGTGGCCAGACCGCCCAGACTACCAAGGAGGCCCCTGCGGCCGCCACCGCGGCATCCACACAGGCCGGCGCCCCCGCGCTCGATGGTCCGCTGGTCTCGGTGGCAGACCCCCGCATCCGCGCCGTGGTGGCCATGGCGCCCATGGCGGTGGTGTTCACGCCCGACAGCCTGAAGGCCATCAGCGTGCCCGTGAGGCTGATGGTGGCCGAGCGCGATGCCGTGCTTGTGGGCCCCTACCACGGCGGCTATGTGGCAGCGAATTTGCCGTCTGCACAGGCCAGTACGGTGCCGGGTGCAGGCCACTTCGCCTTCATGGCCCAGTCTGTCTGGCCGCTGGCGTCCGAGGCGGGGGACGCCGCCGCCAATCCCGAAGGCTTTGACCGCGTGGCCTACCACGCCACGCTGGAGAACGAGGTGGCGGAGTTCCTGGCCAGGCAGCTGCGTTGACAGGTTGAGGGCCCGCAGGTGCTGTAGCGCCGTGCTGTAAGCCAATGCCGCAAACCGGCCTGCATGGCGGGACAACGGGCCCGATGGCTGGTACGGTGATGGTTTGGTTTTTCCGATCAACCCCTCCCCACACCGAAAGCGACTTCCATGTCACACATCCTCATGGTTCTGACGTCCCACGACCAACTGGGCGACACCGGCAAAAAGACGGGCTTCTGGCTGGAAGAGTTTGCTGCACCGTACTACGTGTTCAAGGATGCAGGCGTGCAGATCACGCTCGCATCGCCCCACGGCGGCCAGCCGCCCCTGGACCCCAAAAGCGACGACGAAAACGCCCAGACCGATGCCACGCGCCGCTTTAAGGCCGATGCTTCAGCGAAGCAGCAGCTGGCCAGCACCGTGCCCCTGTCCAGCGTGAAGGCCGAGGACTTTGATGCAGTGTTCTACCCCGGCGGCCACGGCCCGCTGTGGGACCTAGCGGAAGACGCGCAGTCCATTGCCCTCATCGAAAAGACCTTTGCAGCAGGCAAGCCGCTGGCGCTGGTGTGCCACGCACCCGGCGTGCTGCGCCACGCCAAGGCGCCCGACGGGTCGCCGCTGGTCAAGGGCAAGAAGGTCACGGGGTTTACCAACAGCGAAGAAGACGCGGTGCAGTTGACCCAGATCGTGCCCTTCCTGGTGGAGGACATGCTCAAGGCCAACGGCGGCGTGTATTCCAAAGGCCCCGACTGGGCACCCTATGTGCTGATCGACGGCACGCTGATCACGGGGCAGAACCCGGCATCGTCCGAGCAGGGCGCACACGCGTTGCTGAAGCTGTTGGGGTAAGGGGCCGCGAAGGAACCCTGCACAGCCGCAGATCCTGCGCAGAACGGGTGTTTGCGCAGGTTAAGGATCAAAATGGCTGCAAGCGCCAGTGGATATTGCGCAAGCAGCTATTGAATGGATAGCAAACCCAGCATCTCAAGCTGCCCTCAGGCCGTGGTGCCGACGCGGGCTCCGGCATCCATGCCGGCATCGGCGGCGCCTGTGGCCTCCACTTCCACCAGACAGTCATAAAACGTGGGCGCGCGGCCCAGGTCGGTCAGCGCCTGGCTGGTCACCTCGTTCACGTTGGTGCCGTTCAGCCCCAGCTTGCGCCACCAGATGCCCAGGCCGTTGACCACGCCGGGCCGTGCGCGGCGCGAGACGGTGGCGTGGCAAAGGTAGCTGCCCCGGTCGTTGAACACGCGCACCACGGCGTCGTTGGCAATGCCGCGTGCTTCGGCGTCGTCGGGGTGGATCTCCAGCACGGGGCGGCCCTCGATGTTGCGCAGGCTCTGCACATTCACGAAGGTGGAGTTCAAGAAGTTGCGCGCGGGCGGCGAGATCATGGCCAGCGGGTGGCGTGCGTCCGTGCCCTGCAGTTCGTAGTTGGGCAGGTGGTCGGGCAGGCCGTCCAGGCCCTGGGCGGCCAGGCGGGCGCTGTAGAACTCGCACTTTCCAGAGGGTGATGGGAAGTTGCCTTCGGCGAACGGCGCATCGGGCAGCGCCAGCGTGGCAAATCCTTGGCTTTCAAGCAGTGCGTAGTCCACTGCGTCGCCAAACGCCTGGCGGCACAGGGCCTCGTCGCTCTCGGCAAAACAGGGCTCGGCAAAGCCCATGCGCGCCGCCAGGTCGCGGAAGATCTGCGCATTGCTGCGCGCCTGGCCCTGGGGCGCAATGGCGGGACGGTTGAGCAGCACGTCGGTGTGGCCGTAGCTCAGGTGGATGTCCCAATGCTCCAGCTGCGTGGTGGCGGGCAGGATGTAGTCGGCGTAGTCGGCCGTGTCGGTTTTGAAATGTTCCAGCACCACGGTGAACAGGTCTTCGCGTGCAAAGCCTTGCACCACCTTGCCCGAGTCGGGCGCCACGGCCACGGGATTGCTGTTGTAGACCACGATGGCCTCCACCTTCGGGCCGAAGGTGGGCGAGGCCTCGCGCAGCAGGTCGTCGCCAATGGTGGACATGTTGATGGTGCGCGGTGTCTGGGCGGGCATCAGGTCGGGCCGCTGCAGCACGGCGCGCTGCGCCGGGAACTGTCCCGAGCTGGACAGCAGCACGCCGCCCGCGCGGTGGCGCCAGGCGCCCGTGAGCGCAGGCAGGCAGGCCACGGCGCGCACCGCATTGCCGCCGCCGCGCACGCGCTGCATGCCGTAGTTCAGGCGGATGGCGGCGGGCTTCGTCGTGCCGTAGTCCTGGGCCAGCTGGCGAATCTGCTCCACCGGAATGCCGCACACCTCGGCCGCGCGCTCGGGCGGCCACTGCAGTGCGCGCTCGCGCAGCTGGTCCCAGCCCAACGTGTGGCGGGCGATGTAGTCGTGGTCCAGCCAGTCGTGGGCGATCAGCTCGTGCATCAGCGCCAGGGCCAGCGCGGCGTCGGTGCCGGGGCGCAGGGCAATGTGCTCGTGGCATTTGTCGGCCGTCTCGCTCTTGCGCGGGTCGATGCACACCAGCTTGGCTCCATTCCTCTTGGCCTGCTGGGCGTAGCGCCAGAAGTGCAGGTTGCTGCCGATGGAGTTGCTGCCCCAGATGATGATGAGCTGCGATTCGGCAAAGAACTCCACCTTCATGCCCACCTTGCCACCCAGGGTCTGCACCAGGGCCTCGGCCCCGGCCGATGCGCAGATGGTGCGGTCCAGTTGCGAGGCACCCAGCTTGTGGAAGAAGCGCCGGTCCATGCTCTCGCCCTGCACCATGCCCATGGTGCCCGCGTAGCTGTAGGGCAGGATGGCTTCGGGCGCGCGCGCGGCGATGGCCTGCAGGCGCTGGGCGATGTCGGCCAGCGCCTCGTCCCAGGTCACAGGCACGAACTGGCCGGCCCCCTTGGCGCCCGTGCGCTTGAGCGGCGTGAGCACGCGCTCGGGGTGGTAGCTGCGCTCGGTGTACTTGCTCACCTTGGCGCACAGCGCGCCGTCGGTGTGGCGGTGGTCAGGGTTGCCCTGCACGCGGGTGGCCACGCCGTGCTCGTCCACGGTGGTGAGCAGGGCGCAGGTGTCGGGGCAGTCGTGGGGGCAAGCGCCGCGCACCTGAATCAGTGCCGATGGAGGGGAATTAGCGTCAGAAGGCGTGGGCATTCGGGGGCTGGATCGTTAAACTGGCTGTCAGGGTTGGAACGGGCGTGCATATGGGTCCCCCGTTTCCAAGGGGCTGCCTACCGGCAGTGCAGAGGGGCATGCCCCTTCTTTCTTCTTACAAGAGCAGAGATTTCACCATGAACCAGACAGTATTGGGGCGCAGGCAGTTTTCGGTGGGCATGGGCGCCGTGGCGCTGGGCGGGTTCGGCCTGGCGCGTGCGCAGAGCGAGGGGCGCATCGTGCTGGGGCAGTCGGCCGCCTTCACCGGCCCGGCGGCGCAGCTGGGCGTGCAGTTCAACCAGGGCGCCAAGCTCTTTTTTGACCAGCTCAACGCCCAGGGCGGCGTGGGCAAGCGCATGGTGGAGATCCGCACCATGGACGACGGCTATGAGCCCGACCGGTGCGCCGAGAACACCCGCAAACTGATTGCCGACGAGGTGTTTGCCCTGTTTGGCTACATCGGCACTCCCACCAGCCTGGCGGCGCTGCCACTGTTCACCAAGGAGAAGGTGCCGTTTTTTGGCCCCTTTACCGGTGCCGAGGCGCTGCGCCAGCCGTTCAACCGGCTGATCTTTCATGTGCGTGCGTCCTACTACGACGAAACCGCACTCATCGTGCGCCAGCTCACCAACCTGGGGCTCAAGAAGATTGCGGTGTTCTACCAGAACGACGCCTACGGCAAGGCGGGGCTCGATGGCGTGAACCGCGCGCTGGCCGAGCTGAAGCTGACACCTGTGGCGACGGCCACCGTGGAGCGCAACTCCACGGACGTGAAAGCGGCCGTGGACAAGCTGGTGCCCGCCACGCCCGATGCCGTGGTGCAGATCACGGCCTATGCGTCGGCCGCCGCGTTTGTGCGTGCGGCGCGCAAGGCGGGCTTTGGCGGCACGTTCTACAACGTGTCGTTTGTGGGCACCCAGGCGCTGGCCGACGAGCTGGGCAAGGACGGTGCGGGTGTGGTGGTGTCGCAGGTGGTGCCCTCGCCCTACCAGCCCTCGCGCCAAATCACGCGCGAGTTTCTGGAGGCCATCAAGAAGGGTGGCGACAAGGTGCAGCCCAACTACTCCAGCATGGAAGGCTATCTGGCTGCACGCGTGTTCGCCGAGGGCCTGCGCCAGGCCCAGGCCGGCGGAAAGATCACGCGCGAGAGCTTCATCACTGGCACCGAGTCCATCGGCAACCAGGTGATCTCGGGCTTTCCGGTGTCGTTCAGTGGCACCAGCCACGCAGCCTCGAAGTTTGTCGAGATGTCGATGCTGACCGGGGACGGCCGGGTCAGGACCTGATCCCATTCCGGAGGGGGCGCGTTGGCCCCCGCCGCTGCGCAGTTATCAACCCAGCGTGCGCGTGCGCGCCAGCCCCTGCATGAACGCCTCGCAGCGTCCCAGCTGCTCCAGGCTCACGTACTCGTCGGGCTGGTGGGCCTGCTGGATGCTGCCGGGGCCACACACCACGGTGGAGATGCCCGCGTTCTTGAACAGCCCCGCTTCGGTGCCAAAGGCCACCAGGGTGGTGCCTTTTTCGCCCGACAGCTCTTGCGCCAGGCGCGTCACCGGGTCGTCCTTGCTGCCCAGGAAGCTCGGGATTTCGCAGATGGTTTCGAATTCAAAACCCGCTGCGGGCGCCACCTTCTTCATGGCGGGCTCCAGCGACCTGGCGTAGGCCACCACCTCGGACTGCATCTGCGCGGCGTTAGCCGTGGGCAGGTCGCGGAACTCGTAGCGGAACTCGGCGTCGCGCGGCACAACGTTGTCGGCAATGCCACCGTGGAACTGGCCCACGCTGCTGGTCGAGAACGGCACGTCAAAGCCCTCAAAGCGGGGCTCATTCTTTTCAAAGTCTTCCGCCATGTCGCGCACCCGGCCCACCACGCGGGCGGCCATCTCGATGGCGTTGACCGAATGCGGCGTGAGGGACGAATGCGCCTCCTTGCCACGCACGCAGCACTTGTAGCGGTACACGCCCTTGTGCGCGATGGCGGGGATCATGCTGGTGGGCTCGCCCACGATGCAGGCCAGGGGCTTGATGTTCGCGTCGCGCAGGTCGGCGATGAGTTCCTTCACGCCAAAGCAGCCGATCTCCTCTTCGTAGCTGAATGCCAGATGGACCGCAAAAGGCGCGTCGCTGCTCAGGAATTGCTCTGCGTGCGACACGGCAATGCCAATGAAGGCCTTCATGTCGGCACTGCCGCGCCCGTACAGGTTGCCGTCCTTGACCAGGGCACTCAGCGGGTCCATGGTCCAGTCCTGACCATCCCACGGCACCGTGTCGGTATGGCCCGAAAGGATCACGCCCGCCGGCTTGCCCTCGCCCAGGGTGGCGAACAGGTTGGCCTTGGTCTTGTCGTCGTTGAAGGTCAGGCGGCTTTTCACGCCCAGCTTGGCCAGGTGGTCGCGGATGAAATGGATCAGTTCCAGATTGGAGTTATGGCTGACGGTGTTCATGCGCACCAGGGTTTGCGCAAGTTCGAGGGCGTGGGCAGAAATCATGGGTGGCTAGCGAATAACCCGGGTTGGCACGTGTGTTGCTGTCGGGCTAGACTGTGAGATCGTAAGGACACATATCATGAACGTTATTGACTCCATCGTCACCCAGGCGGCCAGTATTGCAGCGGTGCGCCGGGACATTCACGCCCACCCCGAGCTGTGCTTCGAAGAGGTGCGCACCGCCGACGTGGTGGCGCAAAAGCTCACCGAGTGGGGCATTCCCATCCACCGGGGTATGGGCAAAACGGGCGTGGTGGGCATCGTCAAGGGGCGCGACGGTGGCGCCAGTGGCCGCGCGATTGGCCTGCGCGCCGACATGGACGCACTGCCCATGCAGGAGTTCAACACCTTCGCCCACGCCAGCAAACACCAGGGCAAGATGCACGCCTGCGGCCACGACGGCCATGTGGCCATGCTGCTGGCGGCGGCCCAGCACTTTGCCAAGCACCGCAATTTCGACGGCACCGTGTACCTGATCTTCCAGCCCGCCGAAGAGGGTGGCGGCGGTGCCCGCGTGATGATCGAGGACGGCCTGTTCGAGCAGTTCCCCATGGAGGCCGTGTACGGCATGCACAACTGGCCTGGCATGCCGGTGGGCACCTTTGCCGTGAGCCCCGGCCCAGTGATGGCATCGACCAGCGAGTTCAAGATCACCCTGCGTGGCAAGGGTGGCCATGCGGCGCTGCCGCACACCGGCATCGACCCGGTGCCGATTGCCTGCGGCATGGTGCAGTCCTTCCAAACCATCATCAGCCGCAACAAGAAGCCCGTGGACGCCGGCGTGATCTCGGTCACCATGATCCACGCGGGCGAGGCCACCAACGTGATTCCAGACAGCGTCGAGCTGCAGGGCACGGTGCGCACCTTCACCACCGAAGTGACGGACCTCATTGAAAAGCGCATGCGCCAGATCGCCGAGAACCACTGCGCTGCGCACGATGCCACCTGCGAGTTCGAGTTCGTGCGCAACTACCCGCCCACCGTCAACTCGCCCGCCGAGGCCGAATTTGCCCGCAAGGTCATGACCGGCATCGTGGGGGAAGAGCGTGTGGTGGTTCAGGAGCCCACCATGGGCGCTGAAGACTTTGCCTACATGCTGCAGGCCAAGCCCGGTGCGTACTGCTTCATTGCCAACGGCGACGGCGCCCACCGCGAGATGGGCCACGGCGGTGGCCCCTGCATGCTGCACAACCCCAGCTACGACTTCAACGACGACCTGATCCCGCTGGGCGCGACCTACTGGGTCAAGCTGGCCGAGGAATGGCTGGCCCAGCCCGCCAAAGTGGCCTGAAGCAGCTTGACGCGCCGTTGATCCTCCTCCACCCGGGCGTGCGCAGCGCGCGTGCCCGGGTTTTCTTTTTGTCTTCCCACTGACTCCTGAAAGCCCTGCCCATGACCGGAATCGTTGAAGCCTTCTCGCCCAGCTACGCCCAGGCGCGCACAAAGTTTCTGGAGGCCGCTGCAGCCGCCGGCCTGTCCATCGAATCGCACGCCCACCCGCTCAAGGGCCGCGATGGCGAAGACCTGGCCATGGACGTGGTGCGCGACGGCCCGGCCGATGCCAAAAAGCTGCTCATCGTGAGCAGCGCCTGCCATGGCGTCGAGGGCTACTGCGGCAGCGGCGTGCAGGTGTTTGCGCTGCACGATGCCGAGTGGCGCGCCAAGGCGCGCGATGCCGGTGTGGCCACGCTCTACATCCACGCGCTCAACCCGTATGGCTTCTCGCACGTGCGCCGCTTCACACACGAGAACGTGGACCTGAACCGCAACTTCCAGGACTTCAGCAAGCCCCTGCCCGTGAACACGGCCTACCGCGAGGTGCAGCCCCTGCTGCTGCCCGAGCAGTGGCCACCCGGCCCTGAGAACCAGGCAGCGGTGGCGGAGTACATCGCCAACAAGGGCGAGGCCGCGTGGCAGGCCGCCATCTCGCAAGGCCAGCACGAGTTTCCGCAGGGAGTGTTCTTTGGCGGCACCGAGCCCACCTGGAGCAACCGCACGCTGCGCCAGGTGCTGCGCCAGCACGGTGCGGCCGCGTCGAAGATCGCCTGGATCGACCTGCACACGGGCCTGGGCCCCAGCGGCCATGGCGAGCGCATCTATGCGGGCAATGACAACGCCGTGGCCGTGGCCCGCGCGCGCGCCTGGTGGGACGGCGGCGGCGCCACGCCGGTCACGTCGATCTACGACGGCTCGTCCACCTCGGCCTTCCTCACCGGCCTGATGTGGACCTCGATCTACGACGAGTGCCCCCACGCCGAGTACACCGGCATTGCCATGGAGTACGGCACCGTGCCCGTGCTCGACGTGATGAACGCCATCCGTGCCGAGCAATGGCTCCAACTGCACCCCGAAACTCCGGCTGACAAGGCTGCCCAGATCAAGGCGCAAATGCTGGCGGCCTTCTACACCGACACGGACGCGTGGAAGGGCCAGATCATCAGCCAGGCACGGCAGTCGATGTTCCAGGCAGTGGACGGGTTGACGGCCTGATTTTGTGTTCCAGAGGCCTCAGGCGCTAGTGCTATATGGCTGAGTTGCTATCAATATCGTAGTGTTGCGCTGAGGTCGTGCGGACGCTCCGGGTTTACGGGGGGTTGGGGTAGCCACCCTGTGGCGGCTACCATCGCCTCCAAAAACCAGGAGACACCATGGCCTCTGACCCTCTGCGCGCGCTGAGCCGCAGCCTGCTCCGGCTGTCGGAGCAAGCCCAGCAGGTGGCCCCGCAGGACTTGCTGCACCAGGCCATGCAGACCTTGCAGGGGCTGGTGCCTTTTGATTCCGCCTGGTGGGGCGAGGTCTCGGCGGGCGATGTGCAGGTGGCACCCCGCAACTGGCTGCACGGCAGCATTGGCCTGAGCCGCAGCTTTGCCGAGGAGTGGAATGCGCTGGCGGCGGTGGACCTGTTTGGGCTGCAGTCCATGCAGCAGCTGGGGGTGGTGATCCGTGAGCGTGACGTGGTGGGCCCGTTACCCGAGCACCCGGAGGTGGCCGCCTTCAGCCAGCGCCACGGCCTGTACCACTGTATGGCCCTCACGGCCGAGCTGCCCCACAGCGGGCTCATGTTTTTTGTCTCCATCTACCGCCCGCCAGCGCGGCCGGAATTCTCGGACGGAGAGACCGTGCTGTTCGGCGAATTCGTCCTGCACCTGCTGCAGCAATGGCACCACCGTCTGCAGCGCCTGCAAAGCGACACGCCCGGCCGCCCCTGGGACAGCTTTGCCCTGGCCCGGCCGTCGGGCGAACTGCTGTTTGCCGGGCTGCGCATCAGCCGGGCGTTGGGCGAAGCCAGCCCCGGCTGGCACGGCACCCACCTGCCTCCGGTGGTGGCGCAGGCGCTGGCGGGTGCGCCCTGCACCCTGTCGGTGGGCAAGGCCTGCCGCCTGCGCTTGGAGCCCTGCGGGCCACTGGTGGCCGTGAGCCTGGCGTCGCGCCAGCGCAAGCAAGCCCTGGCACCGCGCGAGCTGAGCGCCGCCATGCTGTACGCCCAGGGCCGCTCGCACAAGGACATTGCGGCCACGCTGGGCCTCACGCCCGCCACGGTGCGCACCTACCTGCGCACGGCCTATGCAGCGCTGGGCGTGAGCAACAAGCTGGAGCTGGTGGCCGCGCTGCGTCACCAGTAGAGATCGGCGGCGGGGCGCCACGCGCCGGTTTGCAGGGCTCGGTAGTTTCCCGCTCCCTCTGCATTTGCAGAGGCTGCAACCACGCCACCTTTTCCTATCGTCCGCACCGGAGTCCAGACACCGGTGCGGGCCAGACCGCCGCCCGGCCTGGGCTCCTGAAGAACCGCCATAACAGGAGACCCTTGCATGTTCCCGAACCCCCACCCCTCCGCCGTGGCGCCCCGGCGCCACCCTCACTCCCTGGCACGCGCAGGGCGATGGACCGCTGTCTGCACCCTGGGTGCTGTGGCAGCCCTGGCCCTGACCGCCTGCGGCGGCGGCAGCGACGCCAACCCCCCGCTGGCCAGCAAGCCCCTGGCTGAGGCCTGCGCCGCCTACGCATCCACCGCCTTGCCCCATGGCGCCAAGGTCACCCGTACCGAGCTGCGCAAGGCCGAGGGCACGTTGCCCGACGTGTGCATCGTGCGCGGGCAGATCGTCTCGTCGCCCGAGTCCACCATCAACTGGGCGGTGGAGCTGCCCACGCCGGCCCAGTGGAACGGCAAGACGCTGACCATTGGCGGCGGCGGCTTCGACGGCTTCATCCCCACCGACGACCCGTGGTACCAGCAGCTGGTGGGCCCGTCGGCCAACCCGTACGTGAAGATCAGCTCCGACTCCGGCCACCAGATCCGCGGGTTTGCCTGGGGCAAGAGCGACGTGGCGCTGCGCAACCACGCGTTCGACGCCAACCATTTCGTGCTGGAGGTGGGCACCACGATCGCCACCGAGTTCTATGGCAAGCGCCCCGTGCGGCGCTACCACATGGGCCATTCCAACGGCGGTCGGTCGGGGCTCATCTCCACGCAGAAGTACCCCAAGGACTACGACGGCGTGGTGGCCATGGAGCCCGCCATCAGCCAGCAGGCGCATCAGGTCAACCTGGGGCCCACGGTGCTGCGCCACATCTTCAAGAGCCGCGACAACTGGATGAGCCCCGCCAAGATCGCGCTGTATGCCAAGGCCGAGGTGGCGGCGTGTGATGGCCTCGATGGCCTGAAGGACGGCGTCATCGGCAACATCGAGGCGTGCAACTACGTGCCTACCGAGCTGCTGTGCCAGGGGGCGGACAACGACAGCTGTCTCACGGCCGGCCAGATCGAATCCATCCGCCTCATCTACAGCGACCACAAGACACCCGTGACCCTGTCGCGCGGTGCCGTGGGCTACCCGCGCTATGGCCGGGGCGGGGCGTCCACCTCCGACTGGCAGTCGTACATGTTCGGCACCAGCTTTGACGCGCCCGATTCGTTCAACCACATGGCCGTGACGGAAGCCGCGCGCCTGGTGGAGGGCAACCCCAACGCCAACATCCTGAGCCACGACCCCACGCAGTACCAGGCGCAGTACGCGCGGCTGGCCGAGATGATCGATGGCACGGACCCCGACATCTCCGCCTTTGCCGACAACGGCGGCAAGCTGCTGATCTGGTACGGCCTGGGCGACACCTGCGTGTCGCTGTACCGCACGGCAGACTATTTCGACACGGTCAAGCAGCGCCTGGGCGCCAGCAAGGTGCAGGGCTTTGCGCGCATGGTCACCTCGCCCTCCAACGGGCATGACCTGGACGGCGCAGGCACCGAGCCGCGCTCCATTGACCTGCTCGCCGCCATGGACGCCTGGGTGGAAAAGGGAGCGGCGCCTGACAAGCTGGTCGCCACGAAGTTCGCCCCAGGCACCAGCACCCCCGTGGCCCAGCGCCCGGTGTGCGAGTACCCCAAGTTCCCGCGCTACAACGGCACGGGCGATCCGGCCAAGGCCGAGAGCTTCAGCTGCTCCGCGACCTGAGCGCTGCGTTGGATGGAAAAAGGCACGCCCTGGGCGTGCCTTTTTTTGCGTCCAGTCCTCCGTCAGGATGCCAGCGCGCGCATCTCCGCAATCAGGTCCGACTTGCCTTCGAAGCCGATGCCCGGCAGCGGTGGCAGTGTGACGTAGCCGTTGTCCACCTTCACGCCATCGGGGAAGCCACCGTAAGGCTGGAACAGGTCGGGGTAGCTCTCGTTGCCGCCCAGGCCCAGGCCGGCGGCAATTGCCAGCGACATCTGGTGGCCGCCGTGCGGTATGCAGCGGCTGGGGGACCAGCCGTATTCCTTGAGCATGTCGAGCGTGCGCAGGTACTCCACCAGGCCGTAGCTCAGCGCGCAGTCGAACTGCAGCCAGTCGCGGTCCTTGTGCATGCCGCCGTGGCGGATCAGGTTGCGCGCGTCCTGCATCGAGAACAGGTTCTCGCCCGTGGCCATGGGGCCTTGGTAGACCTCGCCGAGCTTGGCCTGCAGCTCGTAGTCCAGCGGGTCACCCGCTTCTTCGTACCAGAACAGCGGGTACTGCGACAGGGCCTTGCCGTATTCGATGGCGGTCTTCAGATCGAAGCGGCCATTGGCGTCCACCGCCAGTTGCTGGCCTGGGCCCAGGATCTTGAGCACCGACTCGATGCGCTCGCAGTCTTCGGCCAGCGTGGCGCCGCCGATCTTCATCTTGACCACCGAGTAGCCGCGTGCCAGGTAGCTTTCCATTTCCTTCTTGAGGCCATCGAGCCCCTTGCCGGGGTAGTAGTAGCCGCCGGCGGCGTAGACAAACACGCGCGGGTTGGGCGTGCCGTTGCCGTAGCGCTCGGCCAGCAGCTGGTACAGCGGCTTGCCTGCAATCTTGGCCGTGGCGTCCCACGCGGCCATGTCGATGGTGCCCACGGCCACCGAGCGCTCGCCGTGGCCGCCTGGTTTTTCGTTGATCATCATGCGGGCCCAGACCTTGTGCGGGTCCAGGTTCTCGCCCGTCTCGTCCAGCAGGCTGGCCGGCTCAGCCTCCAGCACGCGGGGGATGAATCGGTCGCGCATCAGCGCGCCCTGGCCGTAACGGCCGTTGGAGTTGAAGCCGTAGCCGATCACCGGCTTGCCATCGCGGATCACGTCGGTGACCACGGCCACGAGGCTCAGCGTCATCTTCGAGAAGTCGATGTAGGCATTGCGGATGTCCGACTTGATGGGACGGGTCGATTCGAGGATGTTGACGATCTTCATGGTGGTCGCGTTGGTTGGCAAAGAGGGAAAGGGGCGGGATCAAAAGGAAAGATCAGCGGGCGAGCGAAGAGCCCCCGCAGATCGCGATGTCCTGCCCCGTGATGGCGGCGGCAGATTCAGACAGAAGAAAGCCCACCAGTGCGGCAATCTCGGCAGGCTCGATCAGGCGGCCGATGGGCGGCAGGCGCGGTGCACTGCCCTGGCGGGCGGGGTCGTTCAGCATGCCGGTGGCGGTGGCTGCGGGCGAGACGACATTCACCGTCACGCCCTGCGCGGCCACCTCGGCGGCCCAGCTGCGCGCCAGTGCAATCAGCGCGGCCTTGGTCGCGGCGTACTGACCGCGCCCGGCCATGCCCTGCGCCACGCGGCTGCCAATGAACACCACGCGCCCCTGGCCGCGCTGGGCCATGCCGGGCACGATGGCATCGGCCAGCCGGGTGGCGGCATCCACATGCAGGCGCCACATCAGCTCGCCGCCCGCATGGTCGAGCTGGCCCAGCGGCCCCACGCGCAGCACGCCGGCCGCATGGACCAGCGCGTCCACGCCGGGCAGTGCAGCGGCCACGCGGGCGATGTCTGCGCCATCGGCCAGGTTGACCGGTGTATGGGTGAACGAGGGGTGAACGACCGTCGCCTGGGCCACATCCAGGCCCGTCACGCGCCAGCCGCCGGCCAGCAGCGACTCGGCGATGCTGCGGCCTATGCCGCTGCCGCTGCCGGTGACGATGGCGTGGCGGGCATTACTCGACACGGATATTCCCTTCGGTGACGATCTTCTGCGAGCGCTCCATGTCGCTGCGCTGGAACTTCGCAAAGTCCTCCACGCTGCCCGGCGTGGTCAGCAGCCCTTGTTCCTTGAGCTTGGGCGTCATCTCGGCCAGGGCCTTGTTCACCTCGGTGTTCAGCCGCTGGGTGATGTCCGCCGGCAGCTTGGCCGGGCCCCACAGGCCATACCAGCTGTAGAACTCGTAGCCCGGAATCGTCTCGCCCACCGTGGGCACGTCGGGCAAGCTCGCGGCGCGCTGGGCGGAGGTGACGGCCACCACGCGCAGCATGCCGCTCTTGTGGTACTGCAGAGACCCCAGGATGGGGTCGATGAACCCGTCGATCTGCCCGCCGATCAGGTCCTGGAACGCAGGCGCCGTGCCCTTGTAGGGCACGATCAGGTAGTCGAGGTTGCCTGCGCGCTTGAGCAGTTCGGTCGAGAGGTGCCCGGCCGACCCGATGGAGCCCACGGCGAAGGTCATCTTGCCGGGGTTGGCTTTGGCGTAGGCCATCAGCGACTTGATGTCGGTGACCGGCAGGTTCTTGTTGATGGCCACCGACAACGGGGCCTTGGCCACCAGCGCCACGGGCGTGAAGTCCTTGACCACGCCGTAGGGCACGGACTTCATGGTCATGGGCGCCGTGGTGAAGGTGGATGCGTTGAACAGCAGCGTGTAGCCGTCGGCCGGGGCCTTGGCCACCACGTCGCCGCCAATCACGCCATTGCCGCCCGCCTTGTTCTCGACGATGAAGTTCTGGCCCATCTGGTCGCCCAGCTTTTGCGCGAGCATGCGGCCCACGGTGTCGAGCGTGCCGCCTGGCGGAAAGGGGATGACCATCCGGACGGGCTTGGTGGGGTAAGCCTGCGCAAAGCTGCTGGCCGCCATCGCGAGCGTGGCTACACCCAGGGCGGCGCGGATGAAAAGGTGGCGTTGCATGGTGTCTTGTCTCCTTGTCGGTTTTCTTGTGTGCAATGAGGCGCGGGGGACTCAAAATCCCCCGAGCCTCGCAGGGACCGCTCAGCGCTTGAGCAGGCCGGCCTGCTTCACCGCAGCGCGCAGCGCTTCGACTTCCTTGGCGTTGGGCGCCTCGGTCGGTGGGCGCACGGTGGCGTCGTCGATCACGCCTGCCAGGTACATGCCACCCTTCATGCGGGCGTGGGCCTCGCCAGTGGGCTCGCCGCCGCCATACACCGCGTCCTTCAGGGGCGTGATGACAGCCTGCACCGCCATGGCTTTCTTCAAGTCGCCGGCCTTCACCGCATTCCACAGATCGATGATGAGCTGGGGGATGAAGGTCGCAAAACCCACCAGCGCGCCGTCCACGCCCTGCACCATCGAGGCCAGCAGGTACTCGTCGTGGCAGGTCAGGATGGCCTTGGACGCGTCGGCCTCGCGGATCGCCTGGATGTCGCGGGCGTACTTGTTCATGTCGCGCTGGCCCACCTTGAAGGCCTGCAGGTAGGGCAACCGTGCCAGGTCGGCCAGCAGCTGCGACGAGTACGAGGCACGCGTCCAGGCCGGGTAGACGTGGCAGACCAGATCGGCGTTGGGCGCCGCCTTGTGGATGGCATCGAAGTACTGCAGTGCGTGGCCGGCCGTGAAGCCAAAGCGCAGCCAGTGGTGCGGGGGCATCACGTCCAGCGCCACAGCACCAGCCTCGACGGCAGCGCGGGCATGGTCGGCCGCGTCGGCCAGGCCTTCGCAGACGATGGACGAAATGACAGGCATGCGCCCCTTGAGTTCGTCGGCCACGATGCGGGTGACCTCGGCGCGTTCAGCCGGTGTGAGGGAGAACACCTCGCCGGTGTGGCCGTTGGTCATGACGGCCACCACGCCCTCGTGGCCCGCCAGCCAGGCGGCGAGCTTGCGCAGCGCGGGCTCGTCGATGCGGTGGTCGGGGGTGAAGGGGCACGAGATGGCGGGGATGATCCCGCGATAATTCGAGATGGCAGGCATGCTTTCTTGTCTCCGTTGGAAAAGCTGGTGAACAACGGGGTGGATCATTCCGCGCCATGCTGCAGCGGTCCAATACTCGAATCGCATACAACTATCTACCGATCCATCGCGGAGACACATGGGACCCGGCAACCGACCCCTGGACCTGGAATGGCTGGAGGATTTCCTCGCCCTGGCCGAGACGGGCAATTTCTCGCGTGCGGCCGAGGCCCGCGCCATTGCCCAGCCCGCCTTCAGCCGCCATATCCGCGCACTGGAAGACTGGGTGGGCGTGGAGCTGTTCGACCGCAGTGCCCATCCCGCGGCGCTCACGGCGGCAGGCCAGCGCTTTTTGCCGCTGCTCGAAACCATCCTGGCCAATCTGGAGGCCGCGCGCATCAAGGCCCGTGCTGCACATGACCTGGCGGCTGCCAGCCTGCGCTTTGCGGCCACGCACGTGCTCTCTCTCACGTTCTTTCCGCGCTGGCTGGTGGGCATGGAGGCACGCCTGCGGCTGGGGCCCATCCAGACCATGTCCGACAGCTCGCAGGCCTGCGAAGACCTGATGCTCCAGCGGCGTGTGCAGTTTGTGCTGTGCCATGGCCACGCCGAGGTGCCGGGGCGCCTGGACGAGGCGCAGTACCCCATGTGCCGCCTGGCGGACGACCGGCTGCTGCCAGTCAGTGCGCCGCAGCCCGGCGGCGCAGCAGGCCAGCCGTTGCATGCGCTGGGCCAGCAGGCCCCGGTGCCCGTGCTGGCCTACAGCGAGGCGTCGGGCCTGGGCCGCATCATGCGGGCCCGCATGCGCGGGGTGTTCGCTGACGGTGCTGACGGCCCGGTGGCGGTGGTTTTCACCGCGCACCACGCGGTGTTGCTCAAGACCCTGGCCCAGGAAGGGCGGGGCGTGGCCTGGCTGCCCGAAAGCCTGATTGCCGACGAGCTGCGCGCCGGCACGCTGGTGGCTGCCGGGGGCGCTGACTGGAACGTGCCGGTGCAGATCCGCCTGTACCGCCAGCGTGCCGAGATGTCGCCAGTGGCCGAGTCCTTGTGGGAACTGGCGGTGGCGCAGGTGGCACCGCAGGCCTGAGCGCTTGCCGTTCCCCTGGCTGGCAGCCGATTCTTAAAGGCCCAGGTCGCTCAGCCCCGGATGGTCGTCTGGCCGGCGCCCCAGCGGCCAGAAGAACAGCCGGTCTGCGGCCTGGATGGGGCGGTCGTTGATGCTGGCGTGGCGCACGGCCATCAGGCCTGCGTCGTTGAACTCCCAGTTCTCGTTGCCGTAGCTGCGGTACCACTGGCCTGCGTCGTCATGCCACTCGTAGGCAAACCGCACGGCGATGCGGTGGCCGCTGAACGCCCACAGCTCCTTGATGAGGCGGTAGTCCAGTTCGCGTGCCCACTTGCGCTCCAGCAGCTGCCGGGCGGCCTCGCGGCCCACGGGGAACTCGGCGCGGTTGCGCCAGCGCGTGTCCTCTGTGTAGGCCAGGGCCACGCGGGCAGGGTCGCGCGAGTTCCAGCCGTCTTCGGCCAGGCGCACTTTCTGGACGGCGGTGTGTTGGGTAAAGGGCGGCAAAGGCGGGCGTGTTTCCATGGGAACCTCGACGGTGAAGGGTTGATGTAGACAGGTCTGTCTACGTGTCATCATAAAGCCATGTAGACAGACTTGTCTACAATGAGCGAATGACCTTTGATCCTCTCCCTGTCGGCTGGCAAGACCTGCCCGCCCGAGACCGCCTGCTGCACACGGCGCACGCGCTGTTCTACCGGGATGGCATCCGCGCCACGGGCATCGACCGGGTGATTGCGGAGTCTGGCGTGACCAAGGTGACCTTCTACCGGCATTTCCCGAGCAAGAACGCGCTCATCTGTGCGTATCTGGAGTACCGGCACGCGGGCTGGATGAGCTGGTTCGCCGACGCGCTGCAGCGCCATGCGCACGCGCTGCCCTCAGGGGCGGATCGCACGCGGGCATTGGCGCCCGCGCTGGCGGAATGGTTGGGCAGCAAGCACTTTCGGGGCTGTGCGTTCATCAACAGCGTGAGCGAGCTGGGAGACACCGTGCCCGAGGTGCTGGAGATTGCGCAGCGCCACAAGCGCGACATGACGGCGTTGCTGGCTGCCTTGTTGTCAGCGCCTTCCCACCGTGCGGAGGACGCGCAGGCGCTGACCCTGGTGGTGGAGGGCGCCATCGTGCGCGCGCAGATGGGCGAACCTGTCGCCGCGGTGGTGGCCGCAGTGTCCCGCCTGACGGATGCGCTGGTGGCGGCGCCTCCTCAGCGCAAGGGGTGAGCCTGTCGGTCGATAGGAAAGATGGGAACGTTTCTGGCGGCCGCCCGCATGGTCAGTCCAGCCGTGCGCCTTGTGTGGCACCGTGGCGGGTGCGCTGGTCGTACTGCTTCTCGCGTGCCACGTGGTCCTGCAGCAGCCGGTGGCCCAGGGCATTGGCTTCGCGCTCCAGCGTGGCGCAGTCGGACGCTGCGGGCATCTGGCGGATGGCCTGGTCAATGGCCTGCGCTGCGTCGCGCCCGATCTGCACATGGCCTTGCTCGTGGTGGGACAGCGCCTGCAAATAGCGGTCAAAAACCGCCTGCTGCGACGGGCTGGCGGCCTGCAGGTCGGGCAGCTGCACTTCGGTGCGCAGCCGGGTGTTGACTTCGGTGATCGCACAGCGGCCCGAGGCTTCGCGCCACCAGCGGAAGGTCCAGCGCACGTTCCAGCGGGTGTAGCCATGAAAGCGCTGTCCACCCACCGAAATGGGGGTTGCAGCATGCAGGGCATCGCGCAGTGTCTCTCCGGGCTGGGCGCGCACCACGTAGGGCCGCTGGGTGCTTTCTTCCTCCACGGCCGCGTGTGCCCCACCCGCAGACAGCAGCAAGGCCACCACCCACCCCAGACACACGCAGGGTGGTGGCTCTGGCAACGCAGATGCGTTCAGTCGCCCCACGGCAGCATCAGCGTGAGGAGCGACAGCTGGTCGAACTCGGGCGCAAAGGCATCAATGATCTGCTGCGGCTCGGGGCACAGGGTGGTGTCCGTGATCACGCCAAACTGCACGCCGCCGCCGTAGCTGAGGATAGAGACCCCCAGCCCGATGTCACCCGACTGCGGCACCCAGAACATGCACTGCGTGACGCGTGCGCCGCACAGCGTGAGCTGCTCCTTGGGGCCGGGCACGTTGGTCATCACCGCCGTGGTCTTGCGGCCAAACAGGTTGAGCAGTGCGTCCTGCGCGGGCTTGATCATCAGGCCTGCCACGGCGAGCATGGCAAACGCCAGGATGGGCTGGGTGCTGCCCTTGAGCGCGTTCATGCGCTTGCGCACTTCGTACACGCGCTCGACGGGGTTGGCCACGCCAATCGGCAGCACCAGCGGCACCAGGCCAAAGCGGTTGCCCAGCTTCCAGGCCTCTTCCATGGGGCGCAGATTCACCGGGATCATCGCGCGGATCTCCTGGTCCGTGGGGTCGTCGCCCTGGCTGCGCAGGTAGCCGCCGATGGCGCCCGCCACACACGACAGCAGCACATCGTTGATGGAGCAGTTGAGCGCCTTGCCGATGGCCTTGACCTCTTCGAGCGGAATCGGCGGGCACCAGGCCACGCGCTTGGCGCTGCCGGGCTGGCCCTTCAGGCGCGTGGGGGAGTCGTCAGGCATCAGCGCCAATGCCGCCGCATCGCTGACGAGCTGGTAGGCCACGCGGGCCATGTCCATGGTGCCGGTCAGCCCGTGGTGCATGGCCTTTTCCGGGTCTCCCAGCATCTGCAACGACTTGGCGGCGCTGTCGCCCGCCAGGTCCAGTGCCTTGACGGTGAGGCCGGTGAAGGGTTTGATGAGTGCGTCGGCGATCCAGTCCTCGGCGGTGGCGGCTTCCTTGTCTGCCCGCGCCTTGCGCTTGGGGGGTTCCGAGCCGCCATCGACCAGCGACATGGTCACCGAGATGAGTGCAATGCCGTCGGCAATGCAGTGGTGGATGCGCACGATGAGCGCGCTGCCCTTCGCGCCGTCATCACCCACAAAGTCTTCGATCAGGTGCATTTGCCACAACGGGCGGCGTGTATCGAGCGGCTGCATGGCGAGTTCGCCCACGCGGTCCTGCAGTGCGCGCTGCATGCTGTGGCCTGTGCCGTGGGGCAGCTTTTCGCGCAGCACATGCGCAGCGATGTCGAAGTTGCGGTCCTCCACCCAGGTGGCGCCTGCGGCATCTTCCACCACCCGCTGGCGAAAGCGCGGGTACTGCAGCAGGCGCTGCTGCACGCGTTCGCACAAGGCCTCCCAGGTGATGCCGGGTGACAGGGTCCACACGCCGTTGATCATCATCAGGTTACTGTGCGAATCCATGCGCAGCCAGGCGGTATCGACCTTGCTCATGCGTTCGCCCGACAGGCCCAGCATGCCGGTGGCCGCGCGGCGCACGTTCTTCTGCACCACGGTGGCGGCCTTGCGGGCTGCGGGGGGCAGGGCCTGGGCGGCCTTGCGTGCCACCTCAGGCGCCTGGTCGCGCATGGTGCGCAGGGGGCTCGTGCTGAGGCCGGGGGCGGCTTTGCGGGGGGCTGGAATGCGGGTCACCATCAGATGTACACCTATTGTTTGATTTTTGGGGGCTTGCCTCTATGGATTGAGCGGCCCCGGGCCGTGCTCAGCCCGTAAGATACAACGCAGCAAACCCTTGCCGACACCGTTCTTTCCCTCCCCCCACACATCCCAAGGAGCACACCGACATGGCCGACCTCAATGCCACCTTCGAAGCAGCCGTGGCCAATTCCAAGAACCTGAGCGAGCGTCCCGACAACGCCACGCTGCTCAAGATCTACGCGCTGTACAAGCAAGCCACCGCCGGCGACAACACCGAGAAGAAGCCCAGCTTCTCCGATATGGTGGGCCGCGCCAAGTGGGACGCCTGGGAAAAGCTCAAGGGCACGGGTGCCGACGAGGCCAAGCAACAGTATGTGGACCTGATCACCTCGCTGAGCTGATACGGCGGTGACCCCCAAAGAAAAAGGCGACTTCGGTCGCCTTTTTCTTTGGGGGCAGAGGTGCCTAACGCTGGACCCACCCCTTGGGCAGCCCCGCTTCCGGCGTCATGCCGTAGACCGGCTCGCCCGGCAGCCCTGTCTGCAGCGGCACGCGGGCGGCCATCAGGCGCTCCACGTCCACCCCCGTGGCAATACCCATGGCTTCGAACATGAACACCAGGTCTTCGGTCACCACGTTGCCCGACGCGCCCGGTGCATAGGGGCAGCCGCCCAGGCCGCCCAGCGACGCATCAAAGGTGCGCACCCCCACGTCGTAGGCCGCCAGGCAGTTGGCCAGCCCCAGCCCGCGGGTGTTGTGCATGTGGGCCGCACCGGCCTTGGCACCCAGCTCGGCGCGCAGGCGCGTGAACAGGCGGCGCACCTGCGCCGGGTTGGCCATGCCGGTGGTGTCCGACAGGCCCACCTCGTCGGCGCCGGCCTCGGCGCACAGGCCTGCGAGCCAGATCACATCGTCCTCGGGCACCACGCCCTGCAGCGTGCAGCCAAAGGCAGTGGACAACCCCACCTCCACCAGCACGCCGGGCGCCAACTCATCACGCAGCTGTGCCACGGCGCGCACCTCCTCGACCATGGCCTCGCGCGTCTTGCGCACATTGGCCAGCGAATGGGCAGCACTGGCCGATACCGGCAGGGTGACCTTGTGCACCCCTGCTGCCAGCGCCGCCTCGGCGCCGCGCAGGTTGGGGGCCAGGGCCATCACGGTGATGCCAGGGTGGGTGAGCGCGTGCTGCACCACTTCGGCCACATCGGCCATCTGGGGCAGCAGGCGGGCGGGCACGAAGGAGCCGACTTCGATCTCGCGCAGGCCGGCCGCCACCAGGGCGTCGATCCAGCGCAACTTGTCGGCCGTGGGCATGGTGGCTTTGACGGACTGCAGGCCATCGCGCGGGCCGACTTCGCTGATGAGTACTTGGGGTTGCGTCATGGTGCTGGACGGAGGATGCCGCCGAGGATAGCGCGCTGGCGCTGCCAGAAGGTGCTCTGGGGCTTTTGAACAAAGTGGCAATTTGTGATGCCATACCGGCAAGCAGTCCAGCAATATGCAGCAGATTGGGCGATTCCCATTGTTTTGGCGCTTCGAGACACTGCTTGGAGCCGTATCCATTCCCATTCGGAGACAAGCGCCATGCCCTCAACCCATCCCTTTTCCACCCGCTACCTCAGTGCCACCGATGTCATCGACATGGTGCAGCGCAAGGGCGTCGAGGCCTGCCTGCTCGGCATTGCCGACTACATCCAGTCCGACTTTCTGCGCTGGGGCGCGTTCGACAAATCCGCACGTGTGGCCAGCCATTCGCGCGACGGCGTGATCGAACTCATGCCGATTGCCGACGACCAGACCTATGCGTTCAAGTACGTCAACGGCCATCCCAAGAACACGCGCTGGGGCTTGCCGACCGTGATGGCGTTTGGCGTGCTGGCCGATGTAGCCACCGGCGTGCCGCTGCTGCTGAGCGAACTCACCCTCACCACCGCCCTGCGCACCGCCGCCATGTCGGCCGTGGCCGCCCGCGCCCTGGCACGCCCCGGTGCGCGCACCATGGCGCTGATCGGTAACGGCGCCCAAAGCGAGTTCCAGGCGCTGGCCTTCCACCACCTGCTGGGCGTCACCACGCTGCGGCTGTTTGACACGGACCCGGCCGCCACCGCCAAGCTGCAGGCCAACCTGCAAGGCACGGGCCTGCGCACCGTGGTCTGCAACAGCACGGCCGAGGCCGTGCGTGGCGCCGATATCGTGACCACGGTGACGGCCGACAAGACCAATGCCACCATTCTCACGCCCGACATGCTGGTGCCCGGCATGCACATCAACGCTGTCGGCGGCGACTGCCCCGGCAAGACCGAGCTGCATGCCGACGTGTTGCGCCAGGCCCAGGTGTTTGTGGAATACACCCCGCAGACACGCATCGAAGGCGACATCCAGCAGTTGCCTGCCGACTTTGTGGTGACCGAGCTGTGGGAAGTGCTGGCAGGTCAGCACACCGGCCGGGCCAGCGATGCGGCGGTGACGGTGTTCGACTCCGTGGGTTTTGCGCTGGAGGACTTTTCTGCACTGCGATTCTTGCGCGATGCGGCCACCGAGCTGGGCATGGGCCAACCCATCGAACTCATCCCCCAGCTGTCAGACCCCAAGAACCTGTTTGGGCTGCTGCGCACGCACAACCCCCTGCTGCGCGCTGTGGCCTGACGCCCGCCCGGTCACGCCCTTTCAGTCTCGCCACACCACACTGCTCCCCGGGTCGGCGCGAGTGGTGCGGAAATGGTTGGCCGGGTGGGCGGTATCTGCCATGCCAAACGAGATGCCGCAGACGATGCTGCGGTCCTCACCAATGCCCAGCACCTCGCGAAGCACGCCGGGGTAGGACGCCAGCGCAGCCTGCGCGATGGAGCCCACGCCCAGGCTGTGCGCGGCCAGCATGAAGTTGCTCACGTACGCACCGCAGTCCACCGCACCATACACGCCCAGTGCCTCGTCGCTGGTGATGATGGCCACATGCGGTGCACCAAACATGGTGAAGTTCTGCGCCGCCTGACGGGCCGAGGCTTCGCGGTCGCCCTTGGCAATGCCCAGGGCTTCGTACAGGCCCCAGCCACATTCGCGCCGCCGCTCCTGGTACACGCCCCGGTATTCGCGCGGCCAGGGCAGGTCGGGCGCAGGGGCTGCGTTGGCCATGTGCGACTGCAGCGCGCCGCGCAGGCGCTCCAGCGTGGCGCCACTGGCGATGGTGAGCTGCCAGGGCTGCGCGTTGCACCACGATGCCGTGCGCTGCGCGGTGACCAGGATGGCTTCGATGGTGGCGCGCGATAGGGGTTCGGGCAGAAACGCGCGGCAGCTGTAGCGGGTGTGGAGCAGCGTGGAGAGGGTGTCGAATGCCGTGCTGTGGGTGGCAGAGTCCGTGGCGGTGGATGTCATGGTGATGGCATCGATAGCTATGCCTTCTTGGCTTTGGCGGCAGGTTTGGCCGCTGCCTTGGTACCCGGCTTGTCTGCCCCTGCCTCAGCCGCGTGCTTCTTCTTGTCGACAGCGGGCTTCTTGGCGCCGGGGTGAGGCGCATTGAGCAGGGCGTCGAGCTGCTCACCAATTTCGGCCTCGATGCGGTCCTTGAACGCGCCGAACAAAAAGCCCAGCTGCGCCTTCATCTCGAACTGGTGGGCATCCACCAGCAGCGTGCCCTTGACGCCCGAGCGGGTGAATGTAAGCAGGTCTTCCGTCTCGCCCTCTTCGTAGGTGCACTCCATGTCGAATTTTTCTTCGGCCTTTTCGGCCCAGGAGAAGGCGACCTTGCGGGCCTCCTTGAAGCCCAGGTGGTGGTCGCGGTGGATATGGATGTCAGGCACCGGGTGTCTCCTTGAGGTGTTGGGTATCAGATAGAAGGGCGCGCAGTGCCTCGTGCCGTTGTGGCTGGGGCTGTTGCGTCAGTTGCCGTACGGCATCATAAAACCGGGGCCAGTCGCGGCCCTCGCGTTCGAACAGGGCTTCGAACGCGGGCACCAGTTCATCGTAGGCAGCCTGGGCGGCAAAGCTGGCGTTGTTGGCTTGGGCCACCCAGCGGTCGTAGCCCGCCACCTGGGCGGTGGTGGCTTGGGGTGCCCCCCCGCTGGATGTGTTCAGCCATTGCGTGCGCAGGGCCGCGTAACCGGTGCGGAAAGCCTCCATTGCTTCACTTTTCATAGCTGCTAGCGCTTGATCATCCAGCGCTAGAGCCTCTTTTTGTCCATAAATGGCTGCCAGCCGAGCGCGGGTGGCGCGGGTCAGCGCGCGGAAGGCGCTGCGCCGTGCCTCGCTGGTGGCAAAGGCCTTGCGGGCCTCCGGGGTGGACTGGGTTGCCAGCCACTGCGCAACGCCGATGCGCTCCACCGCCGTGGCAAAGGACTCGTTGAACAAGGTGTCGTTCTTGGCATAGACCACCTGGTGCGCCAGCTCGTGGAACAGCAGGCGCACAAAGTCGCCCTCGGGCCAGGCGACAAAGGTGGAGAGCAACGGGTCGCCGCCCGCCCAGTTCATATAGCCCAACGTGGAATACGCGGGCACGCCATACACCTCCACTTCCAGCCCCTGGGCGGCCAGCTCCGCTGCCTCGGCTTGCGCGGCAGCCTCGGTAAAGTAGCCCCGGTAGCCAATGCAACCCGTCACCGGGAAGCACCAGGTGTGCAGCATCAGGGAGTACGGCGGCGCGGCCACCACGTTCCAGACGGCAGCGGGGCGTTTGAGGTCCGCATAGCGGCGGTAGCTGGCGTTGTCAGGCAGGCCCAGCTCGGCCACGGCAAAGGCGCGGGCGCGCTGCGCCAGTTGCAGCCGCTCGCGCAGGGCGGGGGGGATGTCGGTGCGGGCGATCCAGCGGTCGATGGGCTCGGCCGCCTGCATGATCTGCATGTGCCCCTGCACCGATTGCCAGTAGTAGCCCAGCATGCTGCTGGGGCCGGTGGTGCTGGCGCAGCCCGCCAAGGCAAGGCTGATCATGAGGGGAGATACGGCTCGCAGATGGGGGAGAAGCTGGCGCATGCGGGCAGTTTATGGGCAGATCGCGCGGGGCGTTTGAAGGGGTGTCAGCAGTGTGGCCGGTGCAGTTTCTAGAATGCAGCGCATGACCGCTGAATCCGCCCCTGACCTGCCTGCCGGCCTGTTTGCCGACGAGGCCGATTGCCCACGCTGCATCTGGTGCCAGGCCACGCCTTTCTATCGCCATTACCACGACCACGAGTGGGGGTTCCCCGTGGCGGACGACCGGCGGCTGTTCGAGAAGATCTGCCTGGAAGGCTTTCAGTCAGGCCTGAGCTGGCTCACCATCCTGAACAAGCGCGAGGGTTTTCGCGCCGCGTTCGCGAACTTCGACGCCGAGCAGGTCGCGGCCTTCGGCCCCGCCGAAGTCGAGCGCCTGGTGCAGGATGCGGCCATCGTGCGCCACCGGGGCAAGATCGAGTCCACCATCAACAACGCGCGCCGCGTGCTGGAGCTTAAGCGCGAATTCGGATCGCTGGCGCACTACGCCTGGCGCTACGAGCCGGCCGCTGCCGACCGGCCCGAGCGGCTCACGCGCGAAGTGGCGCGCACGCTGTCCACTTCGCCCGCATCCATTGCCATGTCCAAGGACCTGAAAAAGCGCGGCTGGAGCTTTGTGGGACCCACCACGGTGTACGCCTTCATGCAGGCGATGGGTCTGGTCAATGACCACCTGGAAGGCTGCCACTCGCGCCCCGCAGCGCTCGCGGCGCGGAAGGCGTTTGAGGTGCCGCGCGGCTGACCGATGGATTGATAGCTCGTTCAGGCCCGCGCCACGGGCCGCAGCAGCCACAGCGCTCCCAACGCGGCCAGGCCCAGCAGTGTGGTGAGCCACAGGGCAGCTGCCCCGGCGCTGTCCAGCAGCATGCCAAACAGCACCGGTGCAAAAGCCTGCGCCACGCGGGCGGGCACCATCATCAGGCCCTGGCGCGCGCCGTAGCCTGCTGGCCCAAACAGCACCAGTGGCAGCATGCCCTTGGCAATGGTCAGTATCCCGTTGCCTGCTCCGTGCAGCACGGTAAATACTGCGGCAGCAGGCCCGCCCAGCACCATCAGCAGGCCCGCGCCCACGGGGTGTGCGGCGGCAGCCAGCTGGGCCGACAGCAGCGGGTGCAGGCGGCGCAGAAAACCAAACTCCAGCAGGCGCGCCGCCACCTGTGCCGGGCCCACTAGCGCCGCCAGGGCCACTGCCGCCTGCAGCGATGTGCCACTGGCCTGCAGCAGGCGAGGCAGGTGGGCTGCCATGGCGGTGCTCGTGAACCAGGTGACCGCAAACACGAAGGACAGCAGCACGGTGGTGCGCAGCGGGTGGGCTGGAGTGGGCGGGGCGGATACGGCCGGTTCTGTGGTGGGCGCTGCGATGGCGTCCGTCGATGGTTCGGGGGCCTTGTCTGCGGCGTCGGCGCGTGGCAGCCAGCCATTGAGTGGAACGCCCACCAGCAAGTGCAATGCGGCCCAGCCCGCGCACGCTCCGCGCCAACCCCACTGCGTCTCCATCCAGGCCGACAGCGGCCAGCCCACGGTGCTGGCAAACCCCGCGATCAACGTGATGCCGGTGATGGCGCCGCGTGCGCCCTGGCCATACAGCCGCACCAGCGTGGCAAATGCGGCCTCGTACAGGCCCGACCCCATGGCCACGCCCATCAATACCCAGGCGGCAAACAGGCCCACCGGGCCTTGCGCCAGGGCCATGCCCACCAGAGCAGCTGCAAACAACAGGTTGGTGCCCACCAGCACCGGGCGGCCGCCATGGCGGTCGATGGCCCGGCCCGCGAAAGGCCCGAGCAGCGCCGACACGATGAGCGCCACGGAAAACGCCGCGAACACCGTGGGGGTGGCCACACCCAGGTCGCGCGCCATGGGCGCGGCCAGCATGGCAGGCAGGTAGTAGGACGAGGCCCAGGCCAGCGTCTGGGCCGTGCCCAGGCGCGCCACGGTCCAGCGTTGCGAGGCGGCGCTCATGCCGCGCGGTGGGCCATGGTGGAGGCGCGCGAGGTTGCCTCAGACACGCTGGCCCTGCGCGTTGATGACGACTTCGCCATCCTCCTTGGTGAAGGCACCTTGCTGCGGTGCGGGCAGGATGTCCAGCACTTTCTCGGACGGGCGGCACAGCCGCGTGCCCAGGGGCGTGACCACGATGGGGCGGTTGATGAGGATGGGGTGCTGCAGCATCGCGTCGATGAGCTGCGCGTCGGTGACGCCCGGTGCGTCCAGTTGCAGCTCGGTGAAGATCGCCTCCTTGGTGCGCACGGCGTTGATCACCGGCTCGCCCGTGGCGGCAATCAGCGCCACCAGCGTGGCGCGGTCGGGCGGGGCTTTCAGGTATTCGATGACCTCGGGCTCCAAGCCGCTGTTGCGGATCATGGCGAGGGTGTTGCGGGACGTGCCGCACTTGGGGTTGTGATAGATCGTGATGGTGGTCATGGCGTGCTGGAAAGGATGGGAGCGACGGGCGAAAGTTTGCCACTGCGCTGGGGCCAGCCCGGTAAATTTTCCAACGCGTTCAGCAGCCGCTGGCCCGCATCGCCCAGCGCTCCGTCGTTGTGCACCTCCAGGCTGGCCGCTCCCCGCGGCGGGCTGTAGGCCAGCGCGCGCTGCACCCGGGCCTCCACCTCTTCGCGCGTCTCGCGGCCGCGCGCCAGCAGACGTCCGCGCAGCACCTGCGGGCTGGCGGTGATGTGCACGGCCACCAGGTCTGGGAAGCGCGCCAGGGCCTCGGGCAGGTAGGCGCGCGAGCCATTGAGCAGCACCCAGTGACCCTGCGCCAGCGGCGCCAGTTGCGCATGCCGCACGCCGTAACCCAGGCCGTTGGCCTGCCAGTGCAGGGCAAAGGCGTGGTCGCTGCACAGCGCAACAAACGTTTGGGGCGAAACGCTTTCATGCACTTCGCCGGCAGACGTCGCGGCACGGCTGATGGTGCGCTGCGCCCAGTGCACGGGGCACGGGGTGGGCAGGTGTGTCCGTAACCAGTTCAGCAGGCTGTCCTTACCCGCACCCGAGGGGCCCATGCAGTAGACCAGCCGGCCCGCGGTCATGCGCCCATCTCCAGGTGATCCAGCAGCACAAAGTCAGCGCCGGGTGTGGGCTCTGCGAACAAGGCCAGGCTGTTGAACTTCAGCATGGGAAGGTCCGAGAAGAACTCCTGCGCGGCCTCGAACACCAGCGCCTGCGTCTGTTTGTCCACCTGCGCCAGGCTGCCGGTGAGCGACATGTGAAAGCGGAACTCGTCCAGCACAAAGGGGTAGCCCCATTGCTGCAGCAGCGCGTCCTGCCGGGCCGTGAGCCCCGCCGAGCGGCGCCGGGCGAGGTCCGCGTCGGACAAGGGTGCGGCCAAGGGCTGCAGCGCCGTCACGCAGGTGGCGGCTGTCTCCTGGATCTGCGCATTGGCGGGGTGCAACGCCGGGGGCACCAGCGCTAGAAAGTCGTCGATGCGCTGCACCTGCAGGGGCGGCAGCACAAAGGGTTGCAGACCGCGCGCCACGGACTGCACGGCCTGGTGCAGCGTGATCCAGTCGGTGCCGGGCGCCAGCGCAAACGGCGCCTTGAGCGTGGCGTGCCAGCCGTAGCGGCGGGGTGCCGCCGTAAGGCGGTGCAGGTCGTCCGCCGCCACGCCGTCGATGGCGAGCTGTTGCAGTGGCTGCAGCAGCGCAGCGCAGCGCCCCAGCCAGTGGCTGCCGGCGAGCCAGCCCAGGCTGCCCGGGTTGGGTGCGAAATAGACCGCATAGCGGTGGTGGGTGGGAGGCATGTCAGGCGTGTTCATCGTGGTCAATGGTCAGTTTCACGCGGTCGCCCGCAAACCAGGCGCGGGCCCATTCGATGGGCGTGCCCGCCAGGTCCACGTTCAGGCTCTCTACCTGCAGCACGGGGCGTGAGGTGGGCTGGCGCAACTGGGCAGCCACTTCGGCGCTCGGCAGCTCGGCGGTGATGCGGCTTTCGCGGCGGGTGTAGTCGGCCACGCCGTGGGCGGTGAAGCCTGCGGTGATGGAGCCTGTCTCGCGCACCACGGCCGCCAGGTTCTCGAAGCGCGGCAGGGGAAAGTAGCGCTCGCTGATGTGCAGGGGCTGGCCCTCGGCGTCGCCCCGAACGCGCAGCGCCAGCAGCGGGCTGCGCGCGGGCACTTGCAGCGCCTTCGCCAGCGCCGCCGTGGCGCGCGTGGTCTGGGCCTGCAGCACCACCAGGCTGCCGCGCAGCCCCGCCTGCGCCAGGCCCTGCTGGTGGCGCGTGCGCTTGCCCAGCACCAGGTCCACCGCAAAGTCTTCCACATAGGTGCCGCTGCCCTGCGTGATGCGCACTAGCCCCTGGCTGCACAGGCTGGCGAGCGAACGGCGGATGGTGTGGCGGTTCACGCCGAACTGCTCGGCCAGCGCGTGTTCCGAGGGCAGTCGCTGGCCTGGCGGATAGACACCGCTGCCGATGGCCTCGGCCAGCTCGGCGGCAATGCGCGTCCAGAAGCTGTCGCGCGCAGGGTGCAGTGGTGGTGCTTGCAGGACCTGCAACGGGGTCGTGAGAGAGGTGGTGCTGGCTGTCATGAAACCTACATGCGCGCTCTTTAAGCTGGCGCCAGTTGTTCAATTTGTCTATACAACTTTCAGGGTACCACTTCCATGTTTCAAGCCTTTGACAACCCGGGGCCGGGCCGCCCCCTGGGCCGCGCGCAGTGGATGGCGCTGCTGGCCCGGGCGCCGCTGGGGCTGCTCGAATCTGCGTTGCACGAGCACGCCACGCGCCCCGCGCGCTGGCTGCGTGCACCAGAGACCGGCCTGATGATGGTGCAGGGCCGCGCCGGTGGCACGGGCGAGCGCTTCAACCTGGGCGAGGTCACCGTCACCCGCTGCGCGCTGCGCGTGGCCGACGCATCGGACGCCGCCAAGGCCACTGTGGGCGTGGCCTACGTGCTGGGCCGATCGCACCGCCAGGTGCAGCTGGCGGCCCTGGCCGATGCGCTGCTGCAAGACCCTGTTCAGCAACCGGTGCTGGACGCACAACTGCTCGAACCCATCCGCAACCACCTGCGCAACACCCAGGCCGAGCGCCAGGCGCGGGCCGCCAGCACCAAGGTGGACTTCTTTACCGTGGCGCGCGAGAGCGGTGCCGACAACGACGAGGACACCGAATGAGCACGACCCCGTTGGCATCGCTGGGTGCCGGATTTTCGAATGAAGCCTTTGGCAGCCAGGCGGTGTTCCGCGCGGTGCTGCAGGCGCTGTCGCACCCCGGCCGCACGGTCGCGGTCGAACACGATGCGCAGGCTCCTGCCGTGGGGCATTCCGCATCGGCTGCCGTGCTGCTGGCGCTGCTCGACAGCGACTGCACCTTGTGGCTCTCGCCCAAGCTGGCAGCCAGTGATGCCGGTGCCTGGCTGCGCTTTCACACAGGCTGCACTGTGGTGGCCGACGCTGCGCAGGCTCGCTTTGTGTGGGTGGCGCAGGGTGATGCGCTGCCTGCCCTGAACCGTCTGGCCCTGGGTACCGACATCTACCCCGACCAGTCAGCGACTTGCGTGGTCGATGTATCGCGTGCCGCCGCCACCACGACGGACGCGAGTGATGCGTGGCACTTGCGCGGCCCCGGCATCCAGGAGGTGGCGGCCTTGCGGGTGGATGGTTTGCCCGACGACTTCGAGGCCCAGTGGGCGGCCAACCATGGGGTGTTTCCACGCGGTGTGGATCTGCTGCTGGCCACTGCAGACCACATCGTCGGTCTGCCACGTACCACGCGGACAACGCGCGGTGCCACTGCCCTTCAGGAGGCTTGAGCATGTACGTAGCCGTCAAAGGCGGAGAAGCCGCCATTCTCAACAGCTACCAGCTGCTGGCCCGCCAGCGCCGGGGCGATGTCTCTGAGCCCGAACTCTCGGTGCCGCAGATCCGCCAGCAGCTCAAGCTGGCCGTAGACCGGGTGATGACCGAGGGATCGGTGTACGACCCTGAGCTGGCGGCCCTGGCCATCAAGCAGGCAGCAGGCGACCTGGTGGAAGCCATCTTTTTGCTGCGCGCCTACCGCGCCACGCTGCCGCGCCTGGGCACCACCTGCCCGCTGGATACCAGCCGCATGGCGCTGGACCGGCGCATCTCCGCCACGTTCAAGGATCTGCCCGGCGGGCAGGTGCTGGGCCCCACTTACGACTACACGCAGCGCCTGCTCGACTTCAAGCTGCTGGCCGAAGGCCCGGTGACGCCGCCTGCCGCTGCGGCAGTGGCTGTGCCGCCCGGCCCCACGCCGCGTGTGGTGGACCTGCTCAACCAGGAAGGCCTGATCGAGACCCGCCCCGTGCCCCCGGGCGACCCCGCGCCCACCGACCTGACCCGCGAGCCGCTGCGCTTTCCCGCCAACCGGGCCACGCGCCTGCAAAACCTGGCGCGCGGCGACGAGGGCTTCCTGCTCGCCATGGCGTATTCCACGCAGCGCGGCTATTCGCACTCGCACCCGTTTGTGGGCGAGGTGCGCCTGGGCACGGTGGCGGTGGAGGTCGTGCCCGAAGAACTGGGCTTTGCCATCGACATTGGCGACATCGAGATCACCGAGTGCGAGATGGTGAACCAGTTTGCAGGCAGCAAGAGCCAGCCCCCGCAGTTCACGCGCGGCTACGGCCTGGCGTTTGGCCACAGCGAGCGCAAGGCCATGGCCATGGGCCTGGTGGACCGCGCCCTGCGCGCCGATGAGCTGGGCGAGCCGGTGGAGTCCCCCGCACAGATGCAGGAGTTTGTGCTGGGCCACAGCGACAGCCTGGAGGCCTCGGGCTTTGTGCAGCACCTGAAGCTGCCGCACTACGTGGACTTTCAGTCCGAGCTGGAGCTGGTGCGCAAGATGCGCGCCGCTGCCGCCCATCCCACCACCCCCGCCGAGGAGGATGCCGCATGAACGCGCCCATGGAACCCGCCGTGATGGGCCTGCCCGCCGACGCCGCGCCGGTGGACGGCCACTTCAACTTTGCCTACCTGGACGAGCGCACCAAACGCATGATCCGCCGCGCCATCCTCAAGGCCGTGGCCATCCCCGGCTACCAGGTGCCGTTTGGCTCGCGCGAGATGCCGCTGCCCTATGGCTGGGGCACGGGCGGCATCCAGGTCACCGCGTCCATCATCGGCCCGCAGGACTGCCTCAAGGTCATCGACCAGGGATCGGACGACACGGTCAACGCGGTCAACATCCGCCGCTTCTTCGAGCGCACCACGGCCGTGGCGACCACCACCCGCACGCGCGAGGCCACGCTGATCCAGACACGCCACCGCATCCCCGAGACGCCGCTGGCCGAGGGCCAGGTCATCGTCTACCAGGTACCGGTGCCCGAGCCCATGCAGCGCCTGGAGCCGCGCGAGACCGAAACGCGCACGCTGCACGGCCTGGCCGAGTACGGGCTCATGCACGTCAAGCTCTACGAAGACATCGCACGCTACGGCCACATCGCCACCACCTACGACTACCCCGTGCTGGTCAACGGCCGCTATGTGATGGCGCCGTCGCCCATCCCCAAGTTCGACAACCCCAAGATGCACATGAACCCCGCGCTGCAGCTGTTTGGCGCGGGCCGCGAAAAGCGCATCTACGCCGTGCCGCCCTACACACCAGTGGAGAGCCTGGGTTTTGAGGACCACCCGTTCGAGGTGCAGCGCTGGGATGCTGCCTGCGCGCTGTGTGGTGCCACCGACAGTTTTCTGGACGAGGTCATCACCGACGACCAGGGCGGGCGCATGCATGTGTGTTCGGACTCGGATTACTGCCAGGAGCGCCAGGCGCAGCAGGCCGAAACTGCGCGGGTGGAAGGCGGCGCCGCATGAGCACCGTGCACATCCGCGAAGCCCGGCAGGCAGACCTGGAGAGCGTGCTGGCGCTGTATGCCGCCATTGAAGACAGCCCGGCCGACGTGCTGACCCTGGAAGAAGCCCAGGCCGTGTGGGCCCAGTTCGCCCGCTACCCCAGCTACCGCCTGTGGGTGGCCTGCGACCCCGCGCAGCACGGCGCCGTGGTGGGCACCTATGCGCTGCTCGTCATGCACAACCTGGCGCACCGGGGCACGCCCTCGGCCATCGTGGAAGACGTGGTGGTGGCACAGGACCAGCAGGGCCGAGGCATTGGCCGCCAGATGATGGCCCACGCCATGCAGCAGGCGCGGGACGCGGGTTGCTACAAGCTCGCGCTCTCGTCCAACGCCCGCCGCCAGGGCGCGCATGCCTTCTATGAATCCCTGGGCTTTGCGCAGCATGGCCTGAGCTTTGTTGTCGAGACCCTCACATGAATCACCCCGAACCTTCTGCGCCGCTGCTGAGCGTGCGCAACGTCAGCAAGCGCTATGGCGACCGCGTGGCGCTGCAAGGCGCGTCCTTTGACCTGTGGCCCGGCGAGGTACTCGCCGTGGTGGGCGAGTCGGGCTCTGGCAAGTCCACGCTGCTCAACGCCATTGCAGCACGCAGCGCCCCGGACGAAGGCACGGTGCAGTTCCGCCAGCGCAGCGGCGAGCTGCAGGACATCTATGCCATGACCGAAGCGCAGCAGCGTCTGCTGGCCCGCACTGACTGGGGCTTTGTGCATCAGAACGCGGCGGACGGCCTGCGCATGGATGTGTCCGCCGGTGCCAACGTGGGCGAGCGCCTGATGGGCCTGGGCGAGCGCCACTACGGAAAGCTGCGCGCCACGGCCACCGAATGGCTGCAGCGTGTCGAGATCGACGCGGCGCGCATCGACGATGCACCGCGCACGTTTTCGGGCGGCATGCGCCAGCGCCTGCAGATTGCGCGCAACCTCGTCACCCAGCCCCGCCTGGTGTTCATGGACGAACCCACGTCGGGCCTCGATGTGTCGGTGCAGGCGCGCCTGCTGGACCTGCTGCGCCAGCTCACGCGGCAGATGCAGTTGGCGGCCATTGTGGTCACGCACGACCTGGCCGTGGCACGCCTGCTGGCCCACCGCATGGTGGTCATGCAACGCGGCCGCGTGGTGGAGGCGGGCCTGACCGACCAGGTGCTCGACGACCCGCAACACCCTTACACCCAGCTCCTCGTTTCTTCGGTACTGCAGCCATGAACCAGCCCCCTTCCATTGCGCCCATTCTCCAGATGCAAGGGGTGGCCAAGCGCTTCACCCTGCACCACCAGAACGGCATCGAACTGCCCGTGCTCGCCCAGGTGGACCTGGCCGTGCAGCCCGGTGAATGTGTGGTGCTGGACGGCCCCTCGGGCATGGGCAAGAGCACGCTGCTCAAGATGATCTACGCCAACTACCGGGTCAATGCAGGGAGCATCACCGTGCGCTCGGCCGATGGCGCCGTGGTGGATGTGACGCAGGCCACGCCGCGTGCGCTGGTGCAGCTGCGGCGCGACACCGTGGGCTATGTGAGCCAGTTCCTGCGGGTCATCCCACGGGTGTCGGCCCTGGATGTGGTGGCCGAGCCACTGGCCGAAGACGCGGGCGGCGACCCTGCGGGCATCGAGGCCGCGCGCGAGGCCGCCCGGCAGTGGCTGACCCGCCTGCGCATCCCCGAGCGGCTGTGGCACCTGCCGCCCGCCACCTTCTCGGGCGGGGAGCAGCAGCGCATCAACATTGCCCGCAACATGATCAAGCCCAAGCCGTTGCTGTTGCTGGACGAGCCCACCGCATCGCTCGATGCAGCCAACACCGAGACCGTGATCGCCATGATCCACGAGGCGGTGGCGCGCGGGGCGGCCCTGGTGGGCATTTTTCACGACGCGCAGGTGGGCGCCGCCGTGGCCACGCGCCGCGTGAATGTGGGCGACTTTCGGGGAGCATCGGCATGACCGCGACCGTGTTCAAGAACGCCCGCATGGTGCTGCCGGACGAAGTGGTTTTGGGCAGCCTGCAGGTGGATGGCGGGCGCATTGCGTCGCTGGATAGTGGGGACACTGCGGCCCTGCAAGGTATCGACCTGGGGGGCGACTACCTGCTGCCCGGGCTGGTCGAAATCCACACCGACAATTTCGAGCGCCACCTGATGCCGCGACCCAAGGTGCAATGGGCCGAGATGCCCGCACTGCTGGCGCACGACGCCGAGATTGCGGCCGCAGGCATCACCACGGTGCTGGATGCGCTGGGCGTGGGCGAGGCCGATGTGGACAGCCTGCGCGGCAGCGCCTGGAACCGCGTGCTCGACACCATCGACACCTGCACCGAGCGCAACCTGCTGCGGGCCGACCACCACCTGCATGTGCGCTGCGAGCTGCCTGCGCCCAACACCATCGACCTGTTCGAGCCCTTCCACGGGCACCCGCGCCTGTCGCTGATTTCGCTGATGGACCACACCCCAGGCCAGCGCCAGTGGGAGAACATCGAGCAGGCACGCACCTACTACACCGGCAAGAAGGGCTGGAGCGCCGAGAAGTTCGAGCGTCAGGTGGCGCACGCGGCCACGCTGCAGGCGCAGTACGCCGAGCCGCACCGCGCGTACTTCGTGGATTACTGCCGCACACACGGCATCTCGCTGGCCAGCCACGACGACACCACGGTGGCGCATGTGGAACAGGCCCATGCGGAAGGGGCCGCGATGTCGGAGTTCCCGACCACGCTGGCCGCAGCCCAGGCCGCGCACGAACGTGGATTGCTCACCGTGATGGGCGGGCCCAACGTGGTGCGCGGTGGTTCGCACTCGGGCAACGTGGCGGCGGCCGACTTGGCGCGCAGGGGCTTGCTGGACATCCTCTCGTCCGACTATGTGCCCGGCAGCCTGCTGAGCGCGGTGATGCGGCTGGTGCAGGACGACATATTGCCTCTGCCACGGGCTGTGGCCGCCGTCACCTGCAACCCCGCCAAGGCCGCAGGCATGGCCGACCGGGGCGCGCTGGCCCCCGGATTGCGGGCCGACCTGGTGCAGGTGCACATGGCCGAGCTGCCCGATGGCGGCCGCCAGGCCGTGGTGCGTGGGGTGTGGCGCGAAGGGCAGCGGGTGCTCTAGGGCCACCTCTGACATCCAAACTTCTCCCAACTGTCAAAGCACTGTCACGCCCACCAACCACACTCCGGTTGTCTAGACGACTTATTCCGTTTCCAAATCATCCGTGTCGTTGTTGCTTCGCCTTGCCGTGCTACAGCACTGTCTGCGGCTTTGCGCCTAGACACGAATGATTTGGAAACGGAATTAACCCCCAAAGGAGGCTGCCATGACCGCCGCACTGCACATCCACCAACTGAACAAGCATTTCGCCAATGGCAAACACGCCCTGCGCGACATCAACCTCACCGTGCAGCGCGGCGAGATGGTGGCGCTGATTGGTGCCTCGGGCTCGGGCAAGTCCACCCTGCTGCGCCACGTGGCGGGCCTGGTGGTAGCCGATGCGGCCAGCGATTCGCTGATCGAGGTGGATGGTCGCTGCGTGCAGCAGGGCGGGCGCATCCACAGCGACATCCGCAAGGTGCGTTCGCAGGTGGGCTTTGTGTTCCAGCAGTTCAACCTGGTGGACCGACTGCCCGTGCTGATGAACGTGCTGGTGGGCCTGTTGCACCGCACGCCCTGGTGGCGCGGCTGGCTGCGCATGTTCAAGCCGCAGGAGCGTGCGCTGGCGCTGGAGGCGCTGCACCGCGTGGGCATTGCCGAATGCCATGCACAGCGTGCGTCCACCTTGTCCGGCGGGCAGCAGCAGCGCGCGGCCATTGCACGCACGCTGGTGCAGGGCGCCAAGGTGGTGCTGGCCGACGAGCCCATCGCCTCGCTGGACCCCGAATCCTCGCGCAAGGTCATGGACATCCTGGCCCGCATCAACCGCGAGGACCGCTGCACCGTCATCGTGTCGCTGCACCAGGTAGATGTGGCCATCAAATACTGCCCCCGCGTGGTGGCGTTGCACCACGGCCAGGTGGTGTACGACGGCCCATCGGCGGCCCTCACGCCCGCACTGCTGCGCAGCCTCTATGGCGTGCACGCCGACGAAATTCTGTCGGATGCAGCGGGTGCCCCACCAGCACCCGTGCATGCCCCAACACCCGTCCCGCAGTGGACGCCCGCCATGGTCTAGGCCGCCTGAACGGTCTTTTGTTTCTTTTCAATTCCTTTCTCTGGAGTTTTCAACATGTTCAAGAAACTGTGTGCCGCCCTGACGATCGGGCTGGGTTTGACCACGGGCGCGTTGGCCCAGGACATCAACTTCGGCATGATCTCGACCGAGGCCTCGCAAAACCTCAAGGCAGACTGGCAGCCCCTGCTGGATGACATGGCCAAGCAGACCGGTCTGAAGATCAATGCCTTCTTTGCATCCGACTACGCAGGCCTCATCGAAGCCATGCGCTTCAACAAGATGCAGGTGGCCTGGCTGGGCAACAAGTCGGCCATGGAAGCCGTGGACCGCGCCAACGGCGAAGTCTTTGCGCAGATGGTGAACGCAGACGGCACCCAGGGCTACTACTCGCACCTCATCGTGCACAAGGACAGCCCCCTGGCCACCCTGGATGACGTGCTCAAGAACGGCAAGTCGCTGAGCTTTGGCAACGGCGACCCCAACTCCACCTCGGGCTTCCTGGTGCCCGGCTACTACGCCTTTGCACAGAACAAGATCGACGCGAAGACGCACTTCAAGATCACGCGCAGTGCCAACCACGAGACCAACGCGCTGGCCGTGGCCAACAAGCAGGTGGATGTGGCCACCAACAACAGCGAGAACCTGGAAAAGATCAAGGAGCGCCAGCCCGAGAAGTTCAAGGACATCAAGATCGTCTGGACCTCGCCCCTGATTCCGCTGGACCCGCTGGTGATGCGCAAGGACTTGCCCGAGGCCACCAAGACCAAGATCCGCGACTTCTTCTACAACTACGCCAAGACCGATGCGCGCGAGAAGGAGATCGTGATGAAGATCTCCAAGCTCTCGGGCTTCAAGCCATCAACGAACGCACAGCTCACCCCCATCCGCCAGCTGGACCTGTTCGGCAAGCGCAACAAGATCGAGGCCGACGCGACGCTGGCTGATTCTGACAAGAAGACCCGCCTGGCCGAGATCGACCAGCAGCTGGCGTCGTTGAAGTAATCCGTAGGTTTCTTGTTATGGCCCGGGTGTCTCCATGTCCTCTGCTTTGAATCCCTCGCTGGCCACACTGGCCGGCACCTCGTCGCCCAAGCGCAGCCTGGCCTGGTACCTGTCGTGGGGCATCCTGCTGGTGTTGCTGGCGGCGTCCTGGAAGGGCGCCGACATGCGCCCGTTCGATCTGTGGAACGACTCGGGCAACATGGTCAGCTATGCGGCGGAGTTCTTTCCGCCCAATTTTGCGCAGTGGCAGATCTATGTGCAGGAGATGCTGGTCACGCTGCAGATCGCGCTGTGGGGCACGGCGCTGGCGGTGGTCACCGCCGTGCCGCTGGCACTGCTGGCCTCGTCCAACATCGTGCCCTGGTGGGTCTACCAGCCGGTGCGCCGCGTGCTGGACGCGTGCCGCGCCATCAACGAAATGGTGTTTGCCATGCTGTTTGTGGTGGCCGTGGGCCTGGGGCCTTTTGCGGGTGTCCTGGCCCTGTGGATCCACACCTCGGGCACCCTGGCCAAGCTGTTCTCCGAAGCCGTGGAGGCGATTGACCCGCAGCCCGTGGAAGGCATCCGCTCCACCGGTGCGAGCGCACTGCACGAAATCATCTATGGCGTGATCCCGCAGGTCATGCCGCTGTGGATCTCGTACACGCTGTACCGCTTTGAAGCCAACGTGCGTTCGGCTTCGGTGGTGGGCATGGTGGGCGCCGGGGGCATTGGGGTGGTGCTGTGGGAAATCATCCGGGGCTTCCAGTACGCCGAGACCTGCGCGGTCATGCTCATCATCGTGGTCACGGTGAGTGTTATCGACCTGGTGTCGGCCCGCATCCGCAAGGCACTGGTCTGACAAGGAGCACACCGTGGCATTGACCCTTGAAGACATCACCCACCTGCTTGCCACGCGGGGCGTGAACCAGTACGGCCGCGAGGCGGTCAGCCAGCTGGAGCATGCGCTGCAGTGTGCACAGTGGGCCGAAAAATCGGGTGAAACCCCGGCCACCGTCGTCGCGGCCCTGCTGCACGACCTGGGCCACCTGCTGGCGCCGGGGGGCGACACGGCCGAGCAGGACGACCTGCACCAGTACATGGCCATCCCGTTCTTGCGGGGCCTACTGCCCGACGCGGTGCTGGAGCCCATCCGCCTGCATGTGGATGCCAAGCGCTACCTGTGCACCATGGAGCCGGGGTACTGGGAGACACTGTCGCCCGCATCGCAGCACAGCCTGGTGCTGCAGGGCGGGCCCTTCACGCCCAAAGAGGCGATGCAGTTTGCGGCCCAGCCCTTCGCGCAGGAGGCCATCCGCCTGCGCCGCTATGACGACCATGCCAAGGTGCCGGGGCTGGTCACGCCCCCGCTGGGCTACTACATGGCGCTGGTGCAGCGGCTGGCGCCAGTTCCGGCGGCTATTGCCGCTGCGGCTGAACTCGCCCCGGTGGCAGCGTAAACAGCCGCGCGACCAAGCCGAGGCAGCCCCCGCGCGTCAACCTCCCTTGTCGCCATTCACCCAGCCCAGGTCCAGCGGCCGGTCCTCGAATTCGGTGTTCAGGACCACGGTGCTCGTGGTGCGCGCCACGCCGGGAATCGCCTTGATCTGGTAAAGCACGTCCTCCAGCCCGCGCGCGTGCGTGGTGCGGATCTTGGCCAGGAAGTCGTGCTCGCCAGCCACGCTGTGCAACTCCTCCACCTGGGGGATACCGCGCAGGCGCGGCGCAATGTCGCGGCAGTGCGCGCCGCCATCGTTGCGGATCGCCACAAACGCGGTGAAGTTCAGCCCCACGCGTTCCGGGTCCACGCTGATCGAAAACCGGCGAATCACGCCCTTGTCCAGAAGCTTCTTCACGCGCTCGTGCACGGCGGCGGTGGACAGTCCCACTTCGGCCCCCACATCGGCATAGGAACGTCGGCCATCGGCGCCTAGCGCCGAAATAATTCTGGCGTCCATGTCATCTGTCTGAATATTTGCTTGCATAGCCGCTCGATTTTGGTAAAAATTCCGAAAACCTCGCGGTTTCCATAAATTATTCGGTCAGGTGAAGAATATGCCGGCAATTTTCAATGCGCAAGCCCATGCACAGCGCAAAGGGGCGGTGGCCATGGCACTGCTCCTGGTCTACATCGTCTGGGGCACTACCTATTTCGCCATTGGTATTGCGCTGCAGAGCATGCCGCCGCTGCTGATGAATGCGATCCGCTTTCTGTGTGCAGGGGGGGTGATGCTGCTGATTGCGTTGTGGCAAGGCCATGCATTGCCCACGTGGGTGCAATGGCGCAACTCGGCGGTGGTGGGCGGCTGCATGGTGTTTCTGGCCATGAACCTGATGGGCTTTGCACAAAAGCTGGGCATTGGCTCGGGCCTGATGGCCACGGTGGTCACCACCATGCCGATGTGGCTGGCGCTGTGGTCGCGCTGGGGCGGCGAGCGCGTGCCGTTCACCAGCTGGATCGGCCTGGCGCTGGGCGTGGTGGGTGCGCTGCTGCTGGCGCTGGAGGGCGACTTTTCAGCCACCTGGCTCGGTGCGCTGCTGGCCTTTGGTGCGCCGCTGTGCTGGAGTGTGGGCTCGTATGCATCGCGCAAGCTGTCGCTACCTGCGCCCGCCATGGCATCGGCCGCGCAGTGGTTTGCGGGGGGCGCCATGGGGCTGGTGGTGGCGTTGTGGTTTGAGCCGTTGAGCGCCCTGGGCCAGGTCACTGCCAAGTCGTGGGCGGCGTGGGTCTATCTGCTGGTGTTTGGCACCTTGGTGGCGCTCAATGCGTACCTGTGGCTGCTGCAGAACACGTCGGCCGCGCTGGCGGGCAGCTATTCGTTTGTGAACCCTGCGGTGGCTTTGCTGGTGGGCGTGGCGCTGGGGGGCGAGCTGCTCACGGGCTGGGTGTTTGCCGCGCTGCCGTTGATTGGGGCGGCGCTGGCGTTCATTCTGTACGGGCAAGCGCTGCAGCGGTGGCTGGAAAAGCTCAGTCCGGGATTACAGCGGTTGCTTCAATCTCGATCTTCGCGCGCTCTTCCATGAGCCCCGCCACCTGCACGCAGGCCATGGCCGGAAAGTTCTTGCCCAGCACCTCGCGGTAGACAGCACCCAGCTCCTTCAGGCGGCTGTTGTATTCGTTGCGGTCGGTCACATACCAGGTCAGCCTCACCAGGTGCTCGGGGCCCGCGCCACCAGCCTCCAGCACCGCACGCACATTCAGCAGGGTTTGCCTGGTCTGGGCGATGAAGTCGTCGCTCTCAAACTGCTGCTGCGCGTTCCAGCCGATCTGGCCGCCGGTGAAGACCATGGTGCCGCGTGCGGCCACGCCGTTGGCGTAGCCTTTGGGGGTGACCCAGCCTTCGGGCTGCAAAAGGGTGTTTTTCATCGTCATGTTTTTTTTGTGGAAGTGGGCGATGTGGCGGAGGGTGATGCGGCCGCACCCTGGCGCAGCTTGAAACGCTGCAGCTTGCCGGTTTCGGTGCGTGGCAGGGCTGTCACAAACTCCACCACGCGTGGGTATTTGAACGGGGCGATGGTGGCCTTCACGTGGTCCTGCAGGGTCTTGACCATGGCGGCGTCGCCGGTGTGGCCGGGCTTGAGCACGCAGATGGCCTTGACCACCATGCCGCGCTCTTCGTCGGGCACGCCGATCACCCCGCACTCGGCCACGGCCGGGTGGCGCAGCAGGGCGTCTTCCACCTCGGGGCCGCCCACGTTGTAGCCGGCGGTGATGATCATGTCATCGTCGCGCGCCTGGTAGAAGAAGTAGCCGTCCGCGTCTTGCGTGAACGCATCGCCGGGGTAGTTCCAGCCATCCTTCACGTACTTGGCCTGGCGCGGGTCGTCGAGGTACTTGCAGCCCGTGGGGCCGATCACCGCGAGCTTGCCCACGGTGCCGCGTGGCAGCTCATTGCCATCGTCGTCCACCACCTTGGCGATGTAGCCGGGCACCACCTTGCCGATGGCGCCGCGCCGGCTCTCACCGCCGGGCGAGGAAATGAAGATGTGGAACATCTCCGTGGCGCCGATACCGTCCGTCATGTCCAGACCGGTCGCCTCCTTCCACAGCTGGCGCGTCGCGTCGGGCAGCCCCTCACCCGCGCTCACGCTGGTGCGCAGCTGGGGCAGGCCGATCTGCTTGGCAAAGGGTGCCATCTGCCGGTAGAAGGTGGGGGCGGTGTAGCAGATGGTCACGCCCGCATCGCGCATCAGCCGCACCATGGTTTCGGGCGTATAGGGCTGGTCCGGAAAGTACACGCTGGCCCCGGCCCACATCGGAAACACCAGCAAGCCGCCCAGGCCAAAGGTGAACGCCAGGGGCGGCGAGCCCGCCACGATGTCATCGGGCGTGGCCTTGAGTACATGGCGCGGCCAGGCCTCGCAGCCTGCCAGCACATCGCGGTGCGTGTGCACGGCCGCCTTGGGGGAACCTGTGGTGCCCGAGGTGAACGCCATCAGCGCGATGTCGTCCACCGACGTGGGGCAGGGCGGCGTGGTGCCGGGCTTGCCCTGCGCGCGCTGCAGCAGGTCGGCCGCATCTGGCGCTGTGTGGAAGGGCACGATGGTGGCGAGCACGGGGTGCTGCGTCTGCGCGGCTTGCAGCTCGGCCAGCAGGCGGCCGTCGCACAGCGCCAGCGTGGGCTGGGCGCGGTCGATGATGCTGCCCAGCTCTACCGCGCGCAGCAGGGGCATGGTGGCCACCGCAATCAGACCGGCGTAGACCGTGCCCAGCCAGGCCAGCGCCATCTCCACCGTGTTGCCGCCGCGCAGCAGCACGCGGTTGCCGGGCACGAGACCGTGGTCCTGCGTCAGCACCTCGGCAATGCGCGCGGCCTCGGTGCGGGCGTCGCGGTAGGTGTACGTGCGGTGCGGGCCGCGCAACAGGGGGCGGTCGATGTGGCCCGCACGTTCGGCCTGGTCTAACAGCGCCTGCACCAGGTTGGCCTGGTTGGCGATCTGCAGCTCCGGCAGGTCGTAGCGCAGCGTGGGCCAGGCCTCGGGCGGCGGCATGCGGTCGTGCACGAAATGGTCGGGCTGGGCGGAGGGGGCTTTCATGCGATTACTCCTGCAAAACGGCCTTACCGATGATGAGCTGCTGCACTTCGGTGGCGCCTTCGTAAATGCGCAGCGAGCGGATGTCGCGGTACAGCGATTCGACCTTGCTGCCCACTTCCACGCCGCGCCCGCCGTGCAGCTGCAGCGCCATGTCAATGACGCGCTGGGCGTTTTCAGTGGCGGTCATCTTCGCCATCGCCGCTTCGGCAGTCACGCGCGCCTGGCCCGTGTCGCGCAGCCAGGCCGCGCGGTAGGTGAGCAGCGCGGCGCTGTCCACCAGCGCGGCCATCTCGCCGATCTTGGCTTGGGTGAGCTGGAAGTCCGCCAGCGTCTGGCCGAACATGCGGCGCTGGCGGGCGTGGTGCACGGCCTCGGCCAGTGCGCGGCGCGCCATGCCCAGGGCCGCGGCGGCCACCGACGCACGAAAAATGTCCAGCGTGCGCATGGCCAGCTTGAAGCCGCCGTTCTCGTCGCCCAGCAGCGCGGTGGCGGGCACGTTGCAGTTGGTGAACTGCAGCGTGGCCAGCGGGTGGGGCGCCATCACATGGATATGGCGCGAGGCGTCCAGGCCCGGCGTGTTCGCATCGACGATGAAGGCGCTGATGCCGCGCGTGCCGCCGCTCGGGTTGGTCTTGGCGAACACGCAGTAGAAGTCGGCGATGCCGCCGTTGCTGATCCAGGTCTTGGTGCCGTTCAAGCAAAAAGTGCCTGTAGCGCTAGTCGAATCTGTGCTGGCAGCTATGGTTTGCATAGCGCCCACATCCGACCCCGCCTCGGGCTCGCTCAGCGCGAACGCAGCAATCAGTTCGCCACGCGCCACGCCTTGCAGGTAGTGCGCCTGCTGCGCGGGGCTGCCCGCCAGCGTGATCGCACCGCTGCCCAGTCCTTGCATCGCAAACGCAAAGTCCGCCAGCGGCGAGTGGTAGGCCAGCGTCTCGCGCAGCAGCACCAGCGCGCGCGAGTCGAGCGCAGGCAGCGCGCCGCCGTGTGCGGCAGGCACGCAGTAGCGCAGCCAGCCGCCCGCGCCCAAGCGCTGCACCCAGTCGCGGCAGGCGGCGCGGTCGTCGGTTTCATCGACCTGCTGTGCGGCAGCCCAGGGCACCAGGCCCTCGGCCAGCGCGCGGTGGGCGTCGTCGAAGAAGGGCAGGGCCAGGTGCGCCGTCGAGGGCGGGCGGGGGGCCGGGGGCGTTGCAACGTGCATGGGTTCAATCTCCCTGGAACACGGGCTTTTGCTTGGCGGCGAACGCTTCGTAGGCGCGGCGGAAGTCTTCGGTCTGCATGCAGATGGCCTGGGCCTGCGCTTCGGCTTCGATGGCCTGCTCGATGGTCATGCTCCACTCCTGGCTCAGCATGGTCTTGGTCATGCCGTGGGCGAAGGTGGGACCGTCGGCCAGCGTGCGCGCCGTGGCCTGCACGTTGGCCAGCAGGTCAGCGCTCTCATACAAATCGTTGAAGAAGCCCCAGGCGAGACCCTCGTGCGCCGTCATCGCGCGGCCGGTGAACAGCAGTTCGCTGGCGCGGCCCTGGCCGATCATGCGCGGCAGCAGTGCGCAGGCGCCCATGTCGGCACCGGCCAGGCCCACGCGGGTGAACAAAAAGGCGGTCTTGGTGGCCTCGGTGCCGTAGCGCATGTCGCAGGCCAGCGCCATCATCGCGCCCGCACCGGCGCAGATGCCGTCGATGGCGCCCAGCACGGGCTGCGGGCAGGCGCGCATGGCTTTCACCAGGTCACCCGTCATGCGCGTGAACTCCAGCAGCTCGGGCATGGTCATGGTGGTGAGCGGGCCGATGATCTCGTGCACGTCGCCGCCCGAGCAGAAGTTGCCGCCCGCACCCGTGACAACGATGGCTTTCACATCGGTGGCAAAGCGCAGCGCGTAGAAGAAGTCGCGCAGCTCGGCATAGCTCTGGAAGGTGAGAGGGTTCTTGCGGTCGGGCCGGTTGAGCGTGACGGTGCCCACGCCAGCATCAAAGCTCCACGCGAAATGCTCGGCCACGTAGCGGGCCTCTGGGTTGAACTGCTCGCGCATGGGGTTGCTCGCCCCGATGTAGTGTTTCATTCGGCTGTCTCCAAAGAATTGTTTTGTGTGTGTTCTTTCACCTTGCCCAGCAGGCGGTACAAGGTGGCGATGTCGCGCTCGCCCAGCGTGGCGAAGGCCTCGACGATCCATTGCTCGTGCTGGCGCGCCATGGTGTTGAACTGCTCGCGGCCTTGCGGCGTGAGGCGCACCAGGTACGCGCGGCGGTCGCCTTCCACGTCCATGCGCTCCACCAGCCCTTCGGCCACGAGCTGGTCGGTGATGCCGGTGATGTTGCCGCTCGTCACCATCATGCGGCGCGAGAGTTCCTTCATCTTCATGCCGTCTGGCGCGCGCTCCAGCTGGGCCATCAGGTCAAAGCGTGGCAAGGTGGTGTCGAACTGCGCGCGCAGGTGGCTGCGCACCTGTTTTTCGATGAGCTGGGTGCAGGTGAGCAGGCGCAGCCACAGGCGCAGGGCCTCGGGGTGTTCACTGGGAGCGGCGCCGTGCAGGCGGGCTTCGAGGTCCATGGCTAGCCTTCTTCCTCGGATGCTCTGTTTTTGGTAGCTGCTTGCGCTTGATTCACTAGCGCTTGTGCCTGCTTTTGCTTGGAAATTTCGCGCAGCATCTGGTCGCGGCCGCTGTGATACTGCACCGGCCAGTCGGTGTGCGCTGCGGCCACGGGGCTCAACTGCGCGGCGGCGTGCAGCGTCCAGGCCGGGTCGGCCAGGTGGGGGCGCGCGATGGCACACAGGTCGGCACGGCCGGCGGCGATGATGCTGTTCGCGTGGTCGGCCTCGGTGATCGCGCCCACCGCCATGGTGGCAATACCCACCTCGTTGCGGATGCGGTCGGCAAACGGCGTCTGGTACATGCGTCCATACACCGGGCGCGAGTCGCGTGTGGTCTGGCCGGAGGACACGTCGATCAGGTCTGCGCCTGCCGCCTTGAACAAGCGCGCAATGGCGATGGCGTCGTCGGCAGTATTTCCGTCAGGGAGCCAGTCGTGCGCAGAGATACGCACGGAGAGCGGCTTGTCGGCCGGCCACACGGCGCGCAGCGCGGTCAGCACCTCCAGCGGGTAGCGGCAGCGGTTCTCCAGGCTGCCGCCGTATGCATCGGTACGCTGGTTGGTGGCGGGGCTCAAAAAGCTGGCGAGCAGGTAGCCGTGGGCGCAGTGCAGCTCCAGCCAGTCAAAGCCGCAGGCCACGGCGCGGCGGGCGCTGTCCGCAAAGGCGGCAGTCACGCGGTCCATGTCGGCGCGGGTCATGGCGGCAGGTGTCTGGTTTTGCGCGCCATAGGCGATGGGGCTGGCGGCCAGCAGGGGCCAGTTGCCCGCCTCCAGCGGCTCGTCCGTGCCCTCCCAGCCCACGCGGGTGGAACCCTTGGGGCCGCTGTGGCCGAGCTGCAGGCCGATCTTGGCCGTGCTGCTGCCGTGCACAAAGTTGACAACGCGCGCAAAGGCGGCTTGCTGTGCGTCGTTCCACAGGCCGGGGCAGGCGGGGGTGATGCGACCCTCGGGTGTGGGGCTGGTCATCTCCACCATCACCAGCGCCGCGCCGCCGAGGGCGCGCGCGCCCAGGTGCACCAGGTGAAAGTCCTGCGGCACGCCCTCGACTGCGCTGTAGGTGGCCATGGGCGAGACAACGATGCGGTTCTTGAGCGTGAGGCCTTTCAAAGTGAACGGCGTGAGCATGGGGGGAATCGCTGCCTTGCCACCCGCGAGCCAGGCCTCATAGCCCTCCAGCCACGCGGCATCGCGCAGCCGCAGGTTCTCGTGACTGATGCGCTGGCTGCGCGTGAGCAGCGAGTACGTGAACTGCTCCACCGGCATGCCGGCGTAGCGCGCCACGTTCTCAAACCACTCGGTGCTGTTGCGCGCGGCGTTCTGGATCTTGAGTACCTCCACGCTGCGGCGCGCCTCGTAGTGCTGCAGCACTTCGTCGATGGGCAGGCCGGTGGCGAACTCGTTGGCGAGGTCGATGGCGTCTTCCAGTGCGAGTTTGGTGCCGCTGCCAATCGAGAAATGCGCCGTGTGCGCTGCGTCGCCCATCAGCACGATGGGCACCTGCTTGCTGTCGATGGCTTCGCGGTGCACCCAGGTGTTGCAGATCACACGCGGAAAACGGATCCAGTTGGCCGAACCGCGCAGGTGCGTGGCGTTGCTGATGAGCGCGTTGCCGTCCAGGTATTGGGCAAACAGCTTTTCGCAGAATGCAATGGCCTCGGGCTGCTCCATCTGGTCCAGGCCGTGGGCCTTCCACACGGCCTCGGGCGTTTCGACGATGAAGGTGGAGGTGTCGGCGTCAAACTGGTAGGCGTGGGCCTGGAACCAGCCATGCTCGGTCTGCTCGAAAGCAAACGTAAAAGCGTCGAACTTTTTCTTGGTGCCCAGCCATACGAAGCGGCACTGGCGCAGATCGATGTCTGGCTGGTAGGTGGCTGCGTAGCGGGTGCGGATGCGGCTGTTGAGGCCGTCGCTGGCGATGACCAGGTCGGCGTTGTACTGCGCAGCCAGCGCCTGGTCGTCGGCCACGTCGGTCTCGAACACCAGCTCCACGCCCACCGCCAGGCACCGGTCCTGCAGGATGTTGAGCAGGCGCTTGCGGCCAATGCCGCAGAAGCCGTGGCCGGTGGAGCGCACGCTGCGCCCCTTGAAGAACACTTCAATATCGTCCCAGTGGTTGAACGCGTCGCCGATCAGGGCTGCCGTGGGCGCGTCGGCCGCCTGCAGGTTGGCCAGCGTCTGGTCCGACAGTACCACCCCCCATCCGAAGGTGTCGAACGGCCGGTTGCGTTCGACCACCGTGACGCGGTGCGCGGGGTTTTGCTGCTTCATGAGCAGGGCGAAGTAGAGACCGGCGGGCCCACCGCCAATGCAGAGGATGTTCATGCCAAAATAGTTTAGGCTTAAACAAAATACTGTCAATGGGGCCTTCCCGGCGAAACCCCTGATGCCATTGCGGGGTGTTGACGCAGTGCAGCAAATTTTTCAAGATGCGCCGCATGAAGCACTTGCTGCACACCTTGGAGGGGCGGCTGGCGGCCTTGCCGGTGCCGATGGCAGTCCAGTTGCCTGCGGGCCAGCAACTGGGCGCGCCCGAGCCCGCCGTCACCTTGCGCTTTCGTGACCGCATGGCACTGGTGGCGCTGGCCACGGGCGAGATCGGCAATGTGGGGGCTGCCATCGTCGAGGGGCGCGTGGCGCTGGAAGGCGGCATGCGCGACCTGATGGCCGCCGCTGCAGGCCTGCTGACCCGCGACCCGGCCCGCGACCAGCACCATGGTTGGTGGCAGAGGGTGCTAGCAAGGGCGCGGTCCATGGCTGCGCATACGCTGGCGCACGACGCGCGCCATGTGCAGTTTCACTACGACCTGTCGGACGACTTCTACGCGCTGTGGCTGGATCCGCGCCGCGTCTACTCGTGCGCCTATTACCGTTCACCGGACCTGACGCTCGCCCAGGCCCAGGAGGCCAAGCTCGACCACATCTGTCGCAAGCTGCAGCTGCAGCCCGGCGACCGGTTCCTGGACATTGGCGCGGGCTGGGGTGGCCTGCTGCTGTGGGCGGCTGAGCACTACGGCGTGGATGCCACGGGCATCACGCTGTCGCGCAACCAGCATGCGCATGTGCAGCGGCGCATTGAAGAGCGTGGGCTGCAGGGGCGCGTGCGCATGCAATTGGTGGATTACCGCGAGCTGCAGGTGGAGCAGCCCTTCGACAAGATCGCGTCGGTGGGCATGTTCGAGCATGTGGGCCGCGCACAGATGCTGCGTTACTTTGAAACCGTGGCCCGCCTGCTGCGCCCGGGCGGGCTGGTGCTGAACCACGGCATCACGGCCGGGGGCGCAGACAACGCGCAGCTGGGCGCAGGCATGGGTGACTTTATCGAGCAGTACATCTTCCCCGGCGGCGAGCTTTTGCATGTGAGCGCGGTGTTGCACGACATGGCGCGCGCGGGCCTGGAGATGGTGGACACCGAGAACCTGCGCCCGCACTATGCGCGCACGCTGTGGGCGTGGTCCGACGGGCTCGAAGCCCGATTGCCTGCAGCCCGTGAGGTGCTGGTCGCACAAGGAGGGGAGGAGCACGGTGATAAGGTCTTGCGTGCGTACCGCCTGTACCTTGCGGGCAGCGCCCTGGGTTTTGAACGTGGCTGGATGGCGCTGCACCAGATGCTGGCCATCAAGCCGGATGGCGACACGGCCAGAGGCCTTTTGCCCGGCGCACAATCGAGCTATCCGTTCACCCGCGACTACATGTATGCGGACCCTGGCAACCTCTTCCGATAGGCCTTGACCATGCTCTACAAATTCAAATCCCGCGCCACCGCCGACCTGATCATGCTCGAACCCCAGGGGCGCCAGATCGTGACCATCATCGGCAAGACACCCGGCGCCAGCGGCATCGTGACCGCTGCCCAGATCCCCGGCGCCATTGCCGCGCTGGAGGCGGCCGTGATCGCCGACGAAGCCCAGCCCGAAGCCCAGGAAAACGATGAGGCCGCGGCTGAAGAAATCAACGAGGCCGTGCGCCTGCGCCAGCGCGCTGCGCCGTTCATCGAGATGCTCAAGCGCAGTGCTGCGGCGGATGTGGATGTGGTGTGGGGTGTGTGACCTGATCGCGAGTGCGTCTGCCGCTAGCGAGCGTTGTTAGCTTGGCTGCATACGTTCGGCTGGCGCCGCAGCCAATGCTCGCGCCACGGCTGATGCGGTGGCGCCAACCATCAATCCACCTTGGCCCCCGACGTCTTCACCACCTGCGCCCACTTCTTGTGCTCGTTGTCGATGTGCTTGGCAAATTCGGCCGGGGTGTTGCCGCCGGGGATGGCGCCTTGTGCCAGCAGCCGCTCCTTCATGGCGGGCGTGGCCAGTGACTTGGCGACTTCCTGCTGGATGCGGTTGACGATGTCGGCGGGTGTGCCCGCCGGGGCCAGCAGGCCGAACCAGGAACTGGCTTCATAGCCCTTGAGTGTGGGGCCGCCCGCCTGCTCCACGGTGGGCACATCGGGCAGTGCGCCCGAGCGCTCGGAGCTGGTCACGGCCAGCGCGGTGAGCTTGCCGGCCTTGATCTGCGCCATGGACGAGGGCAGGTTGTCGAACATCACGTCCGCATTGCCCGCCACCATGTCCATGAGCGCCGGGCCCGAGCCACGGTAGGGCAGGTGCAGCATGAAGGTGCCGGTCATGCTTTTGAACAGCTCGCCAGCCAGATGGATCGATGTGCCGTTGCCGCTGGAGGCCATGTTCATCTTGCCGGGGTTGGCCTTGGCCACCCGGATGAAATCCTGCACGTTGTGAATGCCCTGGGCCTTGGCCTTGTCGGCATTCATCACCATCACATTGGGAACAGCCGCCACCATGGTGATGGGCACAAAGTCCTTGATGGGGTCGTACGGCAGCTTCGCGTACAGCGCACGGTTGATGCCGTGGGTGCCCACGGTGCCCATCAACAGCGTGTAGCCGTCGCCGGGCGACTTGGCGACGATCTCCGCGCCCACATTGCCGCCGGCGCCGGCACGGTTGTCCACGATGAACTGCTGGCCGAAGGCCTTGGACAGCTCGGGCGCCATGGCGCGGGCCAGGATGTCGGTCGTGCCACCGGGCGCAAAGGGCACGACGATGCGCACCGGCTTGGTGGGCCACGCCCCCTGGGCGCGCGCCATGGTGGGCAGCAGCGCCGCCGCGCAGGCCAGTGCCAGCGCACTGGCGGCCAGGGTCAGCGCCTGGCGACGTCGCGCACGAAGTGGGTGCACGGCGACTGTCGCACCGGATGGGCGAGTGGGTGCGTGGGGGGGAGTGCGTGCCATGGAGATCGATCCTTGATGTCGGGGGGAGGAGATAGGTCTGCCCTGGTTCTACGCGCGTTGGCGCAGTGGGGGCAGATGGATAACCCCAATCCTGTCGGCGCATGGGATTTGCCAGGCGCTATGTCTTGCGCATGGTGCGATCAATAACCCGCCACGCACCCACAAAAAAAGCCGCAACGCGGCGGCTTTTTTGGAGGGGCTGGCAGGGCTGCGTTCAGAGCCCTGCCGGGTGCGAAAGCATCAGTCCGCGTAGGTGCCAGCGGCCTTGATGACGGCGCCCCACTTGTCGATCTCAGCCGCCACAAACTTCTTGTGTTCCGGGCCATCGATGCGCTTGTCGGTGATGACCACGGCGCCCAGGGCTTCCTGTTTCTTGATGAACTCAGGGTCCTTCAGCGCGACCTTGAGGGCTTCGTTGATCTTCTTCTGCACATCGGCTGGTGTGCCCTTGGGGGCGTACAGGCCGTGCCAGATGCTCACGTTGAAGTCCTTCAGACCGGATTCGGCCAGGGTGGGCAGGTCCTTGAGCGCAGGCGTGGTCAGGCGCTTGGCGGTGGTCACGGCATAGGCCTTGACCTTCTTGCCTTCGATCTGGCTGGTGGTGTTGGTGGTCTGGTCGCACAGCAGGTCGATCTGGCCGCCGATCAGGTCGGTGATGGCAGGGGCCGTGCCCTTGTAAGGCACATCCGTCATGTCCGTCTGCAGGGCGGACTTGAACATCAGTCCGCACAGGTGCGAGGCCGCGCCCAGGCCCGCGTTGCCCAGGTTGATCTTGCCCTTGTTCTGCTGGATCCAGGCGGTCAACTCCTTGAAGTTGTTGGCGGGCATGGTGGGGCGAGCGATCAGCGTCATGGGCACTTCGTTGACCATGCCCAGGTATTCAAAGTCGTTGGGTACGCTGAACGACAGCTTGCGGTACAGCGCAGGCATGGTGGACATGCCGATGTGGTTGAGCAGCAGCGTGTAGCCATCGGGTGTGGCGCGGGCTACGCGGGCGGCACCGATCGAGCTGCCTGCGCCGGCGGTGTTGTCCACCACAACGGTCGCGCCCAAAGGCTTGCGCAGCGCCTCGGCCAGGTCGCGCGCCACACGGTCGGTGGGGCCACCCGCCGCAAAGGGCACCACCAGGGTGACTGTCTTGTCCTTGGCGGGGAAATCCTGCGCATGGGCGCCAAAGGCGGCCACTGCAGCGGCAGCGACGAGGGCGAGTTTCAGCGTTGTTTTCATGGGTGCTCCTGTAAATGACGGGCCATGATAGCGAGGGGCATTTCCGGCAACATTGCGGATAGTACGTAGCACACAAGCCATATGGTCTTTAAGCCAAAAAGGTCTGTAGCGCAGATATTTATTGGCTTGAATGCTATTCAAAAGATAGCATTTGTAAGGGTAAACACTGCGGTACCCCGGCACGCAAAGTGGACATGTTTTGCGCTGTCGCAAGTGCAGGCGCGATGTCCTGGCCATTGATGTGCATGCACATCTTTTGGGCGCTAGCATGCGTGCCGGCGCTGCCAGCACCGGCTCACGCAGCGCTCCTGCGGCCCCTGCGAGAACGTCAGCGGGCTCTCAGGGGCTACTTGTAGCTGCGCGCGTCTTCGATGACTTTGCCATCGTTGGGCAGTGTGCCCGGGGGCACCATCTGCACCTCGCCGCGCAGCTTGGTCACTTCGCGGATGGCGTCGCTGAGCTGGTGGGCCAGGCCCTCGGCGGTTTCGGTGGTCTCCACCTGCAGCACCATCTGGTCGTTGGCCATCTCGCCGCTGACCACGAGCCGGGCGCGCTGCACCTGTGGAAAGCGCCGCGCGATGGTGGCGATCTGGCCGGGGTGCACGAACATTCCGCGCACCTTGGTGGTCTGGTCGGCCCGGCCCATCCAGCCCTTGATGCGGGTGTTGGTGCGGCCGGTGGGGCACTGGCCCGGCAGCACCGCCGACAGGTCGCCAGTACCAAAGCGGATCAGCGGGTAGTCAGGGTTGAGCGTGGTGATGACCAGCTCGCCCACCTCACCCTCGGGCACGGGGTCGCCCGTGCCGGGACGCACGATCTCGACGATCACGCCTTCATCTAGCACCAGGCCTTCGCGGGCCGAGGTTTCATACGCAATCAGGCCCAGGTCGGCGGTGGCATAGCACTGGTAGCCCGCGATGCCACGCTCGGCAAACCAGTCGCGCAGCGAGGGCGGGAAGGCCTCGCCCGACACCAGGGCCTTGGTGACGGTGGGCAGCGCCACGCCCATCTCTGCAGCCTTCTCGACGATGATTTTCAGAAAACTGGGCGTGCCGATGTAGCCCGCAGGCTTCAGCTCGGCCATGGCCTGCACTTGCTGCTCGGTCTGGCCCGTGCCACCGGGGAAGACAGTGCAGCCCAGCGCGTGGGCGCCGGTCTCCATCATCGAACCCGCAGGCACAAAGTGATAGCTGAAGCTGTTGTGGATCAACTCGCCGCTGCGAAAGCCCGCTGCGTGGATCGCCCGCGCCATGCGCCAGTAGTCGCGACGCGTGCCCTCGGGCTCGTAGATGGTGCCGGGGCTGGCAAAAACCCGGGTCATACCCGGCCCGAAGCCCAGTGCACTGAACCCGCCAAACACGTTGGCCGCGCGGCCTGCCTGCTGGCGCTCCAGCAGCTCGTACTTGCGCGTGACGGGCAGCTGCGCCAGGGCTGCGCGGCCGGTGATGGTGGTGGCATCCACACCAGCCAGGATGCTGGCAAAAGCGGGCGATGCCTTCTGGGCATGGGCGATCTGCTGCGGCAGCGCAGCCATCAGCGCCGCTTCGCGCTCTGCGGGGCTGCGTGTTTCCAGGGCGTCATAGAACGTGCTCATGCCTGGGTTTCCTTGTGAGGTTGTTTGAGTGAAATATGCCTCTAGCGCTTTTCGATCAAGCGTAAGCAGCTATAAATTTAAGAGTGAATTCGTCCGAAGTCTGAAAAGGAGTACAGCCCTGGTCTCCCACGCTGCCGAAGGCCAGCGCCACCGCGCAAGGGCCGCCCCGCCGCGCTGGTGGCGTCCCCCTGAGGGGGATGGCGCGTCAGCGCCTCAGGAGGCTCCCTAAGCCAACCAGCGCTTGCGCCGCTTGTAGCTTTTGACATCCTTGAAACTCTTGCGCTCGCCGCCGCCCACGCCCAGGTAGAACTCCTTGACGTCCTCGTTGTTGGCCAGGTCGCTCGCGGCGCCGTCCATCACCACGCGGCCGCTTTCCATGATGTAGCCGTAGTCCGAATACTTGAGGGCCATGTTGGTGTTCTGCTCGGCCAGCAGGAAGGTGACCTTCTCCTTGGTGTTCAGATCCTTCACGATGTTGAACACCTCCTCCACGATCTGTGGGGCCAGGCCCATGGAGGGCTCGTCCAGCAGCACCATGCTGGGGTTGGCCATGAGCGCGCGGCCGATGGCGCACATCTGCTGCTCGCCGCCCGAGGTGTAGGCCGCCTGCGAGGTACGCCGCGTCTTCAGGCGCGGAAAGTAGTTGTAGACCTTCTCCAGGTTGGCCGCGATTTCGGCCTTGCTGGTGCGGGTGTAGGAGCCTGTCATCAGGTTCTCTTCGATCGTCAGGTGGGCAAAGCAGTGCCGCCCCTCCATCACCTGCACCACGCCACGCTGCACCAGGTCGGCGGGCGACAGGTTCTCGATGCGCTCGCCACGCAGCTCGATGGAGCCCTTGGTGACCGCGCCGCGCTCCCCCTGCAGCAGGTTGGAGATGGCCCGCAGTGTGGTGGTCTTGCCTGCGCCATTGCCGCCCAGAATGGCCACGATGGAGCCCTCGCGCACCTGCAGGGAGACGCCCTTGAGCACCAGGATCACGTGGTTGTAGATGACCTCGATGCCGTTGACGTTGAGAACGATATTGCTGTTGGAGTCCATGGTGTTGCCTTCCTGTACCAATCCAAAGGGTTGTTGCACAACCCTTTGGATTGGCGGCTGCCAAAGAGGCAACCGCTGTTCATTGGCCCTTGAAACGGTCGCTGCCCCGGCCAGTGCCACCGCGCAAGGGCCGCCCCGCCGCGCTGGCGGCGCCCCCCTTCCCGCAGCGCGCAGCGCTAAGAGAGAAGGGGGAAGCGGCAAAGCCGCTCAGGGGGATGTGCTTAGCTCTGGCAATCCGCCGCATCCCGGCGCGTCATCTTCTTGTCGGCCAGGTACTTGTCCGCACCGGCCTTGACCATGGGCTTGAGGATCTGCTCATCGGCCTGGTACCAGTCGGACGAGAAGTTCCACTTGCTGCCATCCCAGGTGTGCACGCGCGCCCAGGTGGAGCCCATGTGGTCGGCGCAGCTGGTGGACAGCGGACGCATCACGCCGCCAAAGCCCAGCGCGTCCAGCTTCTTCTGGTCCAGGGCCAGGTTTTCCATGCCCCAGCGCACTTGTTCGCCAGTCATGACCTTGCCCTTGCCAAAACGCTCCTGCGCGCGGCGCACCGATTCGACGGCCAGCATCTGGATGATCACGCCACGGGTGTACAGCACCGAGCCCACTTCGTCCTTGGGTCCCGTGCCCTGGCCCTTGTCGTGCACGTTCTTCAGGATGTCCTGGATCACTTTGGGCTGCTGGCCCGAGGTGTTCAGGGCCAGCGCGTTGTAGCCCTTGGCGCCTTCACCCACGTCACGCACATCGGGCTCGGCACCAGCCCACCACACGCCGTACATCTTGTCGCGGGGGTAGCCAGTGGCCTGGGCTTCCTTCAGGGCGGTGGAGTTCATCACGCCCCAGCCCCACAGCAGCACGTAGTCGGGGCGGCTCTGGCGCACTTGCAGCCAGGTGGCCTTCTGCTCCACGCCAGGGGCTGTCACAGGCAGCATCTGCAGCTCAAAGCCGTGCATCTTGGCGCGCTCTTGCAGCAGCGGGATAGGCTCCTTGCCGAACGGGCTGTCGTGGTACACCAGCGCAATCTTCTTGCCCTTGAGCTTGTCCAGACCGCCGTTGGCCTTGCCAATGTGCTGGATCAGGATGTCGGCGCCGGTCCAGTAGCTGCCCATGAATGGGAAGTTCCACTTGAACGCCTGGCCGTCCTGCGCCACCGACAGGCCGTAGCCCAGTGTCATCAGCGGAATCTTGTCCACGGGGGCTTTTTCGGTCAGCGCAAAGGTGATGCCGGTGGCCTGGGGGTCGAACAGCGATACGCCGGGGCGGCTCTTGAGGCGCTCGTAGCATTCGACGCCACGGTCCGTGGCGTAGCCCGTTTCACATTCTTCAAAAGTCAGCTTCACACCATTGATGCCGCCGTCGCGGGCATTGATCATCTTGATGTAATCCTGCTTGCCGTTGGCCCACGGCACGCCGTTGGGCGCATAGGGGCCTGTGCGGTACGACAGCAGCGGGAAGAACTGCTCCTTGGCTTGTGCGAAAGCGCTCGTCGCGATGGACGATGCACCGGCAGCAACCACCGCAGCGGCGATCACGATTTTCGAAAGCTTCATGGATGTCTCCTTTGGATGAATGTGTTGAAGCACGGGAAAAAACAGGACAGATAGACAGTTAACGCGGCAATGCGACAGGCACGTATCGGGACTTGCGAGTAAGGGGTTTCCTGCAATGCCGTCCGGTCAATGGGGGAAGGGCCACAGGCGCAGCTTCTGCTTGGCGGTGGACCACAGCTTGGCCAGGCCGTGGGGCTCGACGATGAGGAACCACACGATCAGCGCACCGAAGATCATCAGCTCGGCATGCGAGACGCCCGCCGTGGACACCTCGATGCCAAAGAGCCCCATGAAGGCCGGCAGGAACTGGTTGAGCACGATGGGCAGCACCACGATGAAGGCCGCACCAAAGAAGCCACCCATGATCGAGCCCAGCCCGCCGATGATCACCATGAACAAGAGGCGGAACGATATTTCCACCGAGAAGGCTGCTGGCTCCCACGCGCCCAGGTGCACAAAGGCCCACAGTGCACCGGCCATGCCCACGATGAACGAGCTGACCGCGAACGCGCTGAGCTTGGCGTACATGGGGCGGATGCCGATCACGGCGGCGGCCACGTCCATGTCGCGAATCGCCATCCACTCGCGGCCAATGGCACCACGCACCAGGTTCTTGGCCAGCAGGGCCACGATGACCAGCAACGCCAGGCAGAAAAGGTATTTGCTGGTGGCGCTTTCGATGGGCATGCCCAGCACCTGCAGGTTGTTGACCGACACCGAGCCCGAGTCGGAGTTGTTGGTGAACCACTTGATGCGCAGGAACATCCAGTCGCTGAAGAACTGCGCGGCCAGCGTCGCCACGGCCAGATACAGCCCCTTGACGCGCAGGCTGGGCAGCCCGAACAGGATGCCGAAGAACGTGGCGCACAGGCCGCCCAGGATCAGTGCAGGGATCAGCGGCATGCCTGGAAAGCGCACGAAGAAGTTGTAGGCGCCGTAGGCTCCCACGGCCATGAAGGCGCCCGAGCCCAGCGAGATCTGCCCGCAGTAGCCCACCAGGATGTTCACCCCCAGGGCCGCCAGCGCCATGATGACGAAGGGGATCAGGATGGCGCGGAAGATGTAGTCGCTGGCCAGCATGGGCACGGCGATGAAGGCGATGGCCAGGATGATGCCGATGGCAATGCGGTCCTGTGCGATCGGGAAGATCTGCTGGTCGGCGCGGTAGCTCGTCTTGAACTGGCCGTTTTCGCGGTAGAGCATGGTGTGTCTCCTGTGTTCTTGTTGTTATGGGTTACACGCGGTCAATGATCTTCTCCCCGAACAGACCTTGAGGCCTGAACAGAAGGAACACCAACGCCAGCACATACGCAAACCAGATCTCGATGCCGCCGCCCACGAAGGGGCCCAGGTACACCTCGGAGAGCTTCTCGCCCACGCCGATGATCAGCCCGCCGATGATGGCGCCGGGCACCGAGGTGAGGCCGCCCAGGATCACCACGGGCAGCGCACGCAGCGCCACCGTGGTCAGTGAGAACTGCACACCCAGCTTGCTGCCCCAGATCATCCCGGCCACCAGGGCCACGACACCGGCCACGCACCACACGATCACCCAGATGCGGTTGAGCGGAATGCCGATGGACTGGGCGGCCTGGTGGTCGTCGGCCACGGCGCGCAGCGCGCGGCCGGTGGAGGTCTTCTGGAAGAACACCGACAGCAGGGCCACCAGCGCAGCGGCAATGGCGGCGGCAATCACGTCTTCCTTATTGATCAGGATGCCGCCCTGAAAGAGGCTGTCGAGCATGAAGATCGGCTCCTTGGGCATGCCCACATCGATCTTGTAGATGTCGCTGCCGAACAGCGTCTGGCCCAGGCCTTCCATGAAGTAGGTAATGCCCAGCGTGGCCATGAGCAGCGTGGCACCCTCCTGGTTCACGAGGTGGCGCAGCACCAGTTTTTCAATCAGCCAGGCCACCACAAACATGATGGCGCCTGCGATCACAAAGGCCGCCAGGTTGGCCACGATGGGGCTGCTGATGCCCGTCCACTTGGGGATCCACTCGGCAAAACGGGCCATGGCCAGCGCTGCGAACAGCACCATGGCGCCCTGCGCAAAGTTGAACACGCCCGAGGCCTTGTAGATCAGCACAAAGCCCAACGCCACCAGCGAATACAGCATGCCGGCCATCAGGCCGCCGATCAGTGTTTCAAGAAAGAATGCCATGTTGTCTTCTCCTGATCAGTGCGAGGTGCCGAGATAGGCACTGATCACGTCTTCGTTGCTGCGCACTTCGTCGGGGCTGCCGTCGCCGATCTTCTTGCCGTAGTCCAGCACCACCACACGGTCGCTGATGTCCATCACCACGCCCATGTCGTGTTCGATCAGCACGATGGTGGTGCCGAACTCGTCATTCACGTCCAGGATGAAGCGGCACATGTCCTGCTTTTCTTCCACGTTCATGCCGGCCATGGGCTCGTCCAGCAGCAGCACCTGCGGCTCCATGGCCAGGGCGCGGCCCAGGTCCACGCGCTTTTGCAGGCCGTAGGGCAGCTGGCCCACGGGTGTCTTGCGGTAGGCCTGGATTTCCAGGAAGTCGATGATGTGCTCGACGTATTCGCGGTGGCGGATTTCCTCGCGCTCGGCCGGGCCGATGCGCAGCGCCTGCATCAGCAGGTTGCTTTTGATCTTGAGGTTGCGGCCGGTCATGATGTTGTCGATCACGCTCATGCCCTTGAACAGCGCCAGGTTCTGGAACGTGCGCGCCACGCCCATCTCGGCCACCTGGCGCGAGTTCATGTGGTCAAACGTCTTGCCCCGGAAGGTGATGGAGCCCTCGGACGGCGTGTACACGCCGTTGATGCAGTTGAGCATGGAGCTTTTGCCTGCGCCGTTGGGGCCGATGATGGCGCGGATCTCATGCTCCTTGACATTGAAGGAGATGTCGGTGAGCGCCTTCACGCCGCCAAACCGGAGGCTGATGTTCTTGACGTCGAGGATGACGTCGCCGATCTTTTTAGTGGTCATGGTGGGGGGCTTCTCCAGCGGGTAGAGCGCGGGCTTCATGCGGCACTCTTCACAGGCGCAAATGTCTTCGTGTCCGACAGCTTGAGCGTGGCGCTCACGCTGCCGGTGCGGCCGTCCTCGAACTTGACCTGGGTCTCGATGTACTGCTCGGTGCGGCCTGCGTACAGCGCATCCACCAGCACGCCGTACTTGTCGGCAATGAAGCCCCGGCGGACCTTGTTGGTGCGGGTGAGTTCGCCGTCGTCGGCGTCCAGCTCCTTGTGCAGCACCAGGAAGCGGCTCACCTGGCTGCCAGCCAGCATGGTGTCGGTGGCCAGGTCTGCGTTGACCTTCTCGATGCACTCGCGGATCAGTTCGTACACCTCGGGTTTTTGGGCCAGGTCGGTGTAGCCAGCGTAGGGCAGGTTGCGGCGCTCGGCCCAGTTGCCCACGGCGTCGAAGTCGATGTTGACCATCACGCAGACCTTCTCACGCTTGTCGCCCAGGGCCACCACCTCCTTGATGTGCGGGAAGAACTTGAGCTTGTTCTCCACGTACTTGGGCGCAAACATGGCGCCGTCGTTGGCGCCGCCCATGATGCGGCCCACGTCCTTGACGCGGTCGATGATCTTGAGGTGGCCGTGGGCGTCCAGAAAGCCTGCATCGCTGGTGTGGTACCAGCCGTCGGCCGTCAGCACCTCGGCCGTGGCGGCCGGGTTCTTGTAGTACTCCTTGAGCAGCCCGGCCGACTTGACCAGGATCTCGCCGTTGTCGGCCACCTTGATTTCCACACCGCGAATTGGCACGCCCACCGTGTCGGCGCGCGCCTGGTTGTCGGGCTGCAGGCACACGAACACGGCGGTTTCGGTGGAGCCGTACAGCTGCTTCAAGTTGATGCCGATGGAGCGGTAGAAGGTGAACAGGTCGGGCCCGATGGCCTCGCCCGCCGTGTAGGCCACGCGCACGCGGCTGAAACCGAGGTTGTTGCGCAGCGGGCCGTACACCAGCACATTGCCCAATGCGTACTTGATGCGGTCGAGGGTGCCCACGGGCTCGCCATCCATGAGGGCGGGGCCCACGCGTTTGGCGACGCGCATGCAGGCCTCGAACATCTTGCGCTTCAAGGCGCCCGCGTCTTCCATGCGGATCATCACGCTGGTGAGCAGACCTTCAAAGATGCGCGGTGGCGCAAAGTAGTAGGTGGGGCCCACTTCCTTCAGATCGATGGTCACCGTGCTGGCCGACTCGGGGCAGTTGACCACGTAGCCGCAGGCCAGCCACTGGGCATAGCTGAAGATGTTCTGGCCGATCCAGGCGGGTGGCAGGTAGGCCAGCACTTCTTCGCTGCTGGTGAGCTTGTCGAACTCGGCGCCCGCGCTGGCGCGGTCCAGCAGCGTGCTGTGGGTGTGGACCACGCCCTTGGGGTTGCCCGTGGTGCCGGAGGTGAAGAACATTGCAGCCACGTCGCCGGGCTGGGCTTTGGCCACCTCGGCCTTGAACCAGCCGGGGTTCTTTGCTGCAAAGGCCTTGCCGGACTCGATCAGGGCATCCAGCGATGCCAGGCCGGGCTCCGAGTAGTTGCGCAGGCCGCGGGGGTCGTCAAAGAAGATGTTGGAGATCTGCGGGCATTGCTCGCGGATTTCGAGCAGCTTGTCCACCTGCTCCTGGTCTTCCACCAGGCAAAAGCGCACCTCGGCGTTGTTGAGCGGGAAGATGCACTCGGCGGCCACCGCGTCCTGGTACAGCGGCACGGGGATGGCGCCCAGCGACTGGGCGGCCAGCATGGTGGCGTACAGGCGGGGGCGATTTGCGCCCACCACCACCATGTGCTCATGGCGCTTCAGGCCCGCCAGGTGCAGGCCGGCCGCTACCTGTTCCACCATGCGCACCAGGTCGGCCCAGCTGTGGGTTTGCCAGATGCCATATTCTTTTTCGCGCAGGGCCGGGGCATTGGGGCGCTCGGCGGCATGCTTGAGCAGCAGTTGCGGGAACGTGGTCAACATTGCAGGTTCCTGAAAGTGAGAAGGTGTCAGCCCGGTGACTGCCGGGCGCGCAAGCTTGTGATTGCGCGATGGGGGAATGCTAGGACCCACTTTGACGTCATCTTGTCTTGCCGACGACAATTTAGGGGTAACTCCCGGGTGGGTAAAACCCTGCCCACGGGCGGGCGGTATCCTCCGGGGCATGTACGCCCCGTTCTTCGGCCTTCAGCATCCGCCGTTCTCCATCGCCCCTGACCCCCGCTACCTGTTCATGAGCGAGCGGCACCGTGAGGCGCTGGCGCACCTGCTGTATGGCCTGGATGCAGGCGGCGGTTTTGTGCTGCTGACGGGCGAGGTGGGTGCGGGCAAGACCACGGTGTGCCGCTGTTTTCTGGAGCAAATCCCGTCGCACTGCGATGTGGCCTACATCTTCAACCCCAAGCTCACGGTGGGCGAGCTGCTGCGCTCCATTTGCGACGAATTTGGTGTGCCGCACCAGCCCTCGGTGGCAGGCGTGGAAACGGTCAAGGATTACATCGACCCGCTCAATGCCTCGCTGCTCGCGGCGCATGGCGCCGGGCGCAACACCGTGCTGATCATTGACGAGGCGCAGAACCTGTCGGCCGACGTGCTGGAGCAACTGCGCCTTTTGACCAACCTGGAAACCAGCGAGCGCAAGCTGCTGCAGATCATCCTCATCGGCCAGCCCGAGCTGCGCACCATGGTTGCCAGCCCCGCGCTGGAGCAACTGGCTCAGCGCGTGATTGCGCGCTTTCACCTCGATGCGCTGAGCGCGCAGGAAACCCAGCAATACATCGCCCACCGCCTGGCCGTGGCGGGCCTGCAAGGCCCGCTGCCCTTCAGTCGCAGCGCCATCCGGCGGGTGCACACGCTGTCGCGCGGCATTCCCCGACGCATCAATCTGCTGTGCGACCGGGCGCTGCTGGGTGCCTATGCCGCCGGGGTGCGCGAGGTCAGCGCCCGCATCGTCCAGCGCGCGGCGGCTGAGGTGTTTGATGCGCCAGCGTCGGCCGCTGCTGCGCGCAACGCCCGGGGCCTGTGGCCGCGCTGGGCGGTTGCGGGCCTGGGCGTGGTGGCGGGAGCCGCCCTGGTGGCGGGCGGCTGGGCACTGGGAACTTGGCCGCAATGGTCTCGGCAAGGCGCCGTGACATCCGCCGTGCCTGCGGGCGCCATGGCCAGCAAAACATCTGCCAGCGCGCCACCGAGCGGCGCTGCCAGCACAGCGGGGGTAACGCCCGCAGCCCCTGCGTCAGGGGCTTCGGCCCCGCGCGGGGCAGCGCCGGTGGCCATGTCGGACCTGCAGCAGTTTGTGGCCACACTGCCCGCCAGCGATACCGCCGCCTGGCAGGCGCTGGCCTCGGCCTGGGGTGCCAGTGTGGCCGATGGCGCCGACGCCTGCGCCGCATTGCCCCGCGACGGCTTGCGCTGTTATCGCAACCGCCGCGCCGGCCTGAACCTGGTGCGGCAGATCGACCGCCCGGTGCTGCTCACGCTGTTCCCGTCCGAAGAGGGCGACGTGGCCGTGTCGGCCGTGCTGCGCCGCCTGGACGGCGACACGGCCACGCTGGAAGGCGGGGGCCGCACGGTGCGTGTGCCCGTGGCCGAGCTGGCCCAGGTGTGGCGCGGCGACATCGCCACGCTGTGGCGCACGCCGCCCGATATGCCCGACAAAGGCGACCTGGCGGAGACCCCCGCTGGCGCCGCCTGGCTGGACCAGCAACTGGCCACGGCTGCAGCAGGGGGCACGCGGGCTGCCGTACCTGCAGCCGGCCGCGCGACCACGCCGGCCCAGCGCCAGTCCCGCATCCAGAGCTTCCAGCTCGCCCAGGGGGTGACCCCGGACGGCCGGGCGGGCCCCTTGACCCTCATGCTGCTCAACCGTGTCAACGGCGTGAGCGAACCGCGCTTGCGCACCGGAGGCTGAACCCAGTGTCTTACATCCTTGATGCGCTGCGGCGCGCAGAAGCCGAGCGCGGCCGTGGCGCTGTGCCCGGCATCCATACCCCGGCGGTGCCTGTCCCCGGTGCCGTGCCGGTGGCAGGGCGATCGGCCATCAGCCCGGTGCTGGTGGCCGTGGCGGTGGTGGTTGTGGCTGCTGTGGCGGCCGGTGGTACCTGGTGGTTTATGCAGCGGCCGGTGCCTGCGGGCGCCGTCGTTGTTGCTGCCGCGCCCGCCACATCCGCCGCTGTGGCGCCGTCCATGCCGGCGGTAGCGTCCACGGCGCCGCCGGCAGCGCCGGCAGCGCCTGCAGCTCTGCCGGCAGCCCCCGAAGCGGTCCCTGCGGTGGTGGCGGCGGTGACGCCCCCTCCGGCAGCCGCGCCCCGCGCGACGGCACCGCAGCGGGAGCGGCCCGCGCCGGTGTCCAGCAGCCCGGTCGCGCCGCGCTCCCCCGCCACAGACTCCGAACGGTCACGCCCTGCAGAGCCTGCCCCCCGTGAGCGCGTGCCTGCGGCCCCAGCGCCGCGTGTACCCGACATGGCTGCGGCCAGTCCAGCTCCTTCTGCAGCACCGGCGGCTACGGGCACCGTGTTTGCTCAGGCCGACCTGCCCGAGGCTGTGCGGGCGCAGTTGCCGTCGCTCAAGATCTCTGGCGTCACCTATTCCAGCAATCCGGTGTACCGCATGGCCATCGTCAACGGACAGGTGCTGCACGAGGGCGACCCTGCCGGGCCTGGCCTGCTGCTGGAGAAGATCGAGCCCGGCCGCACCATCTGGTCGTTCAAGGGCTACCGGTACGGATTGGCTTCGCAATAGCAGTATTTGGGCAAAATTGGCAGGTAGCGCTAGTGCAATATGCGCTGGTAGCTATTTAATTGATAGCAATTGTGTGGGCATGCGCTGAGCCACCTGTGCCGCTCACATTCGCTGAGAACTGGGGGGACCCAGGGCTATCGCAAGAACCGCCCGTCGCGCCCCACCAGCGTGAGCTCCACAAAGCGCGAGGCGTTGCGGTCCGGCGTGCTGGCGCTGATCTCGAACCCGCCCAGGTCCCACTTTTTCAGGTTCCAGGTGGCGTCGATGAAGGCCGCGCGCGTGGGGTTGCGGCCTGCGCGCTGCAGGGCCTCGGCAAACACGCGGGCGTTGATGTAGCCCTCCAGCGCCAGGTGGGAGGGCTCGGCCGTGGCGCCGGAGGCCTTCCAGGCGGCCTGGAATTCGCGCACCACGGGCATCACCACGTTGGAGGGCAGGGGCACCACCTGCGAAATCGCCATGCCCGTGGCGTCCGCGCCCAGGGCCTTGACGGTGGCCGGGGTGCCCATGACCGACAGCGCGTACAGCGTCACGCCCCGCTTGAGCGCGCGGAACGCCTTCACGAACTCCAGCGTGGGCTTGCCTGCGAGGCCAATCACGATGGCCTCCAGGTTGCCGCCAGCCAGCTTGGCCGCTGCGCTGCCCGCATCCGAGGCGTTGTTCTCCACCGTCACCGTGGTGGCTTCGGGCAGTTTCAGCCGGTCCATCGACTGCTTGGCCGCGTTGAACACCTCTTTGCCGAACGAGTTGTTCTGGTAGACGATGCCAATGCGCTGGATGCCGATGGTGGACAGGTGCTGCACCAGCTTCTCGGCCTCGTCGGCGTAGCTGGCGCGCATGTTGAACACGTTGCGGGCGTTCTTGGTGCGGCTGAGCTGTGCGCCGGTGAAGGGTGCAAAAAACGGGATGCCGCTCTCGATCACCTTGGGCAGCATGGCGTCGATCATGGGCGTGCCCATGCAGTTGAACAGCGCGAAATATCCGGGGTCGGCCAGAAACTGCTCCACATTGGCCAGTGCCTTGGGCACGTCGTAGGTGTCGTCCTGGGTGACGAGTTCAATGGCCTTGCCATGCACGCCGCCGCGCGCGTTGATGCCCGCAAATGCGGCCTTGGCGCCCTGGTGCATGGCCGAGCCCAGGTCGCCCAGCGGGCCGGTGAGGGCGGTGGATTGCGCAATCTTGATTGCGCCCTCCTGCGCGCGGGCCGCGCCGCTCCAGCCCAGCCCGGGCAGGCCGACGGCCGCTGCGGTGGCGGCTGCGGCGGCCAGCACCTGGCGGCGGGCCAGGGGGCGCGGCGCGGTGGGCGCGGGTGGGACGGTGCGTGCGGTGATGGAAGGGTGTTGGGTCATGGTGCTTGTCTCCTCGGGGGCTCCGGCCCTGTACGGGCGGGGCGCGAGGCGACATCATCCCGTCACGATTGGCATTTTTTTGTCGGTCTGGCGACAATTGGGATCGTGGTATTCCCGCATGCCGAGGCGGCCGCGGGGCGCCCTTTTTCGTGAGAACCTTTGCGCCATGGACCCACGCACCCACCAGGACCTGTCGCTGCACCAGCGGCGCCGTTCGCCCACGCCGCAGGAGCTTGACGGTATTCCGTGGCTCGACTTGCTGCTGCCCGCCGAGCGAGAGCGCGCCGTGGCCTCGTTGCTGGTGGGGGACGCCAAGGCGGGCGACTATGTGTGCCGCGTGGGGCGCCCGGTGACCTACTGGTTTGGGGTAGTGGAGGGCCTGCTCAAGATGAGCACCGACAACGCCCAGGGCCAGACCATGACCTATGCAGGCCTGCCGCCCGGCGGCTGGTTTGGCGAGGGCACGACCATCAAGCGCGAGCCCTACCGCTACAACATCCAGGCCCTGCGCAAGAGCGTGGTGGCGGGGCTGCCCATCGACAGCTTTCACTGGCTGCTGGACCACTCCATCGGCTTCAACCGCTTTGTGATGAACCAGCTCAACGAGCGCCTGGGCCAGTTCATTGCAGCCCGCGAGATCGACCGCTTGAACAACCCCGATGTGCGTGTGGCGCGCAGCCTGGCGTCGCTGTTCAACCCCGTGCTGTACCCGGGCGTGGGCGAGGTGCTGCGCATCACGCAGCAGGAGCTGGCCTATCTGGTGGGGCTGTCGCGTCAGCGGGTGAACGAGGCGCTGGCGGCGCTGGAGGCGCAGGGGGCGATCCGGGTGGAGTACGGCGGCCTGCGGGTGCTGGACCTGGCGGCGCTGCGATCGAGTGTGACTCCCCCCTGAGGCGCTGTGCGCCTTCCCCGTGAGGGGGCGACGCCCTCGCTGCGGGGCGGTCCTTGCTTGGCGCCCCTGGCGTGGAGTGCGCCCGATTGAAAGTCCCGTCAGCTACGTGGCAGTGCGGGAGCGCGGGATGATGGGGCTGATGCCAGATGGCGCGGGGCTGCCGTGCGCGTGGGCGCTGGCACTGCGGTGGGCGATGCGGAGGCGCTGGCTGTGCCCCAGCTGTTTTCGTCGCCGCCGTCGCGCGTCAGGCGGAAGGTACCCACCATCTGTGTCAGGCGTCCGGCCTGGTCCTTGAGGCTGTCGGCAGCGGCTGCGCCTTCCTCCACCAGGGCGGCATTCTGCTGGGTCATTTCTTCCAGCGCACCCACCGACTGGCTCACATGCCCGATGCGCTGGCTTTGCTCCTGCGTGGCCGCCGTGATCTCGCCCATGATGTCGGAGACGCGGCGCACCGACTGCACCAGTTCTTCAATCGTCTTGCCGGCGTGGTTGACGAGCGTGCTGCCCTCTTGCACCTGGTCCACGCTGGTTCCGATCAGCGCCTTGATTTCGCGCGCGGCCTGGGCCGAGCGCCCCGCCAGGTTGCGCACCTCGCCCGCCACCACCGCAAAGCCGCGGCCCTGCTCGCCCGCACGGGCGGCTTCCACCGCCGCGTTCAGCGCGAGGATGTTGGTCTGGAACGCGATGCCATCGATCACGCTGATGATGTCGGCGATCTTGCGCGAGCTGGCGCTGATGGTGTCCATGGTGCGCACCACCTGGCCCACCACTTCGCCGCCGCGTGTGGCCGCATCGGACGCGGTGGACGCGAGCTGGTTGGCCTGGCGGGCCGAGTCGGCGCTTTGCGACACCGTGCCGGTCAGGTCCACCAGCGCTGTCGCTGCGCCCTGCAGGTTGTGCGAGGTCTGTTCGGTGCGCTGGCTCAGGTCCAGGTTGCCCGAAGCCACTTCGGAGCTGGCCACCAGGATGGAGTCGGCGGTCTGGCCGATTTCGCCCACCAGGGTGCGTAGGCGCTCCTGCATGGCGGCAATGGCTTCGAGCAGGCGGCCGGTTTCGTCGTGGATGCGCACTTCGACCTGCGAGGTGAGGTCGCCACGTGCAATGCGCTCTGCCACCACGACTGCGCGGCCAATGGGGGCGGTGATGCTGGCCGTTATGCGCCAGGCAATCAGCGCGCCCAGCCCGATGGCCAGCAGCACCAGCAGCCCACCCACCACGCGGGCACTGCTCTGGGTTTGCTCTGCTGAGACCGTGGCCTCGGCATTCAAGGTGTTTTGCAGCTCGATCAGTTCGCGCAGCTTGGCGCGCCAGGCGGTTTCTGCGGGGGCCACGCGTGTCATCAGCGCCAGCGTGGCGCTCACGGTGTCGCCGTCGTCAGCGGCCTTGATGGCGCTGTCCAGTTCGGGGCGGGTCTTGCCGCCCAGGGCCTGCACCTCGGTCAGCAGCTTGAGTTCTGCGGGGGTGGCCGTGGCAGGGGTGAGCAGCTGCGTCAAAGCGGCTTCTTGCGTGGCGTATTCCTTGAGCGTCTTGCCCACGGCCACGATCTGCTCGCGCGCCTGCTTGGGATCGATGTCGTTGAGCATGGCGGCGGAGCGGCTCTGGATGCCGATGGCGCTCACGCTTTCCAGCATGCCGTTGACCAGCTTGGCTTTGTTGGCGCCCACTCCGGTGATCTGCGTCATCTGATCGTGCACTTTGCCCACGGACAGCTGGCCCACTGCCGCCACCGCCACCAGGAGTACCAGCATGCAGCCGAACCCCAGGCTGAGCCGGCTGGAAATCGACAGGGATTTGAAGGTGGAAGCAGCCGGCATGGGGGTCCTTGGGTATCGAAAAGGATCAAAGCGTGATCAAACGGGGGCCTCTGCGCAAAGCAATAACGGTGCCCACCGGCCGCCGCGCGTCCGTTGAACGGGCGCTGGAGTCGGTGCAGTGTAGGCAATAACAACAAAATGTGTCATGAGCGTTGAGGATGGTCCCATGCCCGATCTGCATAGCCGTGTTTGTTACAAATGCCGCGCCGCACGACCCTGGTGCACTGGCGCCAAAGTGCAACAGAAGGTGGTGCTGAAATTATTCGCAAAACCATCGCAGGCGCCTGTAATTAATACCTGTGTTGCTATCAAAAACAAAGTGAATGCTGGGCTTGGGGTTTGCCCTTGCCCACGCCACGGGCGCTACCGATCAGGTATAAACCTGTAACACTTGCGAGGTCTTTCATGCATCCGTTTTTTCCCTCCTCCACGCTGCGCACCACCCTCGCTGCAGCCGCCCTGGCCTTGCTGGCCGGCTGTGCGGCACCCCGGCACGACACCGGTTTGCGCGATACCCTGGTGGCCGTGACGGCCTCGCATGAGCTCATTACCTTCCAGGCCGCGCAGCCCGAGCGCATCCTGGAGCGGCGCCCCGTGACGGGCCTGGCGCCCGGCGAGCGGCTGGTGGGCATCGACTTCCGCGTGGCCAAGGGCGTGCTCTATGCGCTGTCGCAGGCGGGCCGCCTGTACACGCTCGACATCCCCACCGGTGCGCTGCGCCCGGTGGGCCCTGCACCCGCCGCGCTGGCGCTGCAAGGCGCAGTCTTCGGCTTTGATTTCAACCCGGCAGCCGACCGTATCCGGGTGGTGTCCAACACCGGACAGAACCTGCGTCTGCACCCCGACACCGGGGCGGTGGTCGATGGCGACACTGCGGTGGAAGGGGTGCAGCCCGACCCCAGCCTGCGCTACGCCTGGGGCGACGTCAACGCCCGCCGCAGGCCCGACATTGCCGGTGCCGCCTACACCTACAACCCCAACGACAGCAAGATCACCACCAACTACGCCATCGACCGTGCGCTGGGCGTGCTGGTGATGCAGGGCTCGCGCGAGGGCACCCAGCCCGTGGTGTCGCCCAACGCCGGGCAGCTGCGCACCGTGGGCCCCCTGGGGCTGGGGCCGCTCACGGAAGTGAGTTTTGACATCGCCGACGTGGGCAACACCGCCCTCATCGCCGTGCGCACCGCCGCCGATACCCAGACCCGGCTGCACCAGGTGGACCTGGCAACCGGCGCCACCCGCCCCCTGGGCCCGGTGGGCGATGGCGCGCCCCTGGTGGGCCTGGCGATCGAACCATGAGGCCGGACGGCCTGCCGACGCTGCGGCCGCGCGCGGTGCGCCAAGCCTTGCGTCACGCCATGCGTACCTCGTCAGCGGCACTCGCTGCGCTGGCGTTGGTGGCCGGCGGCGCGCAGGCAGGCACCGTGCAGGTGGATGTGTCCGACGCTGCGGGCAAGCCTGTGGCCGATGCGGTGGTGTTCTTGGACTCGGCCGAGGCGCGCAAGCAGGTCAAACCGCTGACCGGTGTGGAGATGGCGCAGGAGAAACGGCAGTTTGTGCCCGGCCTGCTGGTGGTGCCGGTGGGCACCGAGGTGCTGTTCCCCAACCGCGACTCGGTGCGGCACCATGTGTACTCCTTCTCGCCGGCCAAGAAGTTCGAACTCAAGCTCTACAGCGGCACGCCATCCAACCCGGTGCTGTTTGACAAGGCCGGTGTGGTGGCCCTGGGCTGCAACATCCATGACCAGATGGTGGGCTGGGTGCTGGTGGTGGACACGCCGTACTACGCCCGTACCCCCGCCGCCACGGGCAAGGCGCAGCTCGACAATGTGCCGCCCGGCACCTACACGCTGCGCACCTGGCACACCCGCCTGCCGGTGGGTGCCCCAGCCCTGGAGCAGGCGCTGACCGTGCCCGCTACAGGCTCCGCCACGGCGTCTGTGCGCATGACGGGGTTGCAACCTTGAAGCGGCTGCGCCTGGCCCGGCGCAGCCTGATCCTGCGGTTGGTGGGGTTGTCGCTGCTGCTGCTGCTCATCGTGCAGGCGGCAGGGTTTGCCGTGGTGCGGGCCTCCATCGACCGCAATGCCCGCGCCCAGATCGCGCGGGCCCTGGACCTGGACGAAAACATCTGGCGCCGCCTGCTCGACCAGAATGCCGAGCAGCTGCGCCAGGGATCGGCCCTGCTCGCGGCTGACTATGGCTTTCGCTCGGCGGTCAACTCGGGGGACGAGGAAACCATTCAGTCGGTGCTGGAGAACCATGGCAGCCGCATCGGCGCAGCCGTGACTGCGCTGCTCGGAACGGACCTGGAGCTGCGCGCGGTCAGCCTGTCCGACAGCATGGAGCAATTCCCGGCCACGCTGCGGCAGGTGGTGCCGCGCCTGGCGCAGCAGCCCCAGGGCAGCCAGATCGCGGTGATGGATGGCGTGCCCTACCAGTTCGTGATGGTGCCCATGCGTGCGCCGGTGGTCATTGGCTGGGTGTTGATGGGTTTTCGCATTGACCAGTCGCGTGCCGACGAAATGCGGCAGCTCTTATCGGTGCATGTGGCCCTGATGATCAAGTCCCCGGAGGGGGCGATGACCCTGTCGGTCAGCACCTTGCCCGCAGATGCGCGGGCCTTGCTGCTGAGCACCGGTGGCGCGGCAGGCGAGCTGCAGACAGCCGAGGGCACCTTGCTCGCGCGCTCCAGCAAGCTCGACAGCGTGGGGGGGGAGGTGCACTCGCTGCTGCTGCGTTCGGTGGACGAGGTGGTGGCGCCTTATCGCCAGCTGCAGGTGTTGCTGGCCATCATCACCGTGGCGGGTGTGCTGCTGTTTGCGGCAGGCACGGGCCTGGTGGCGCAACGGCTCACCACGCCCCTGCGCTCGCTGCTGGCGGCCACGCAGCGGCTCTCACGCGGTGAATACGATGTTCCGCTGGAGCACACCGACCGCACGGACGAGATCGGCAACCTGGCGCGTTCGTTCGATCACATGCGCGTGGACATCGGCGCGCAGCAAACCGAAATCCGCCGCCTCGCCTACTGGGACCGCCTGACGGGCCTGCCCAACCGGGAGCGCTTTCGTGACGCCGTGGTGCAGGCCATCGCCGCAAGTGCCGATCCTGCGCAGCCGCTGGCCGTGCTCACGCTGGACCTGGACCGCTTCAAGCATGTCAACGACGTGCTGGGCTACGCCTTTGGCGACCGCCTGCTGCAGGCCGTGGCCGAGCGTCTGAGCCAGCAGGTGCGTTCGCCCGATGACATGGTGGCGCGCCTGGGGGGCAATGAGTTCGCCATCCTGCTGCAGCGCGCCGATGCCGCTGCGGCACACGAGATTGCCCAGCGCATCAACCAGTCGTTCGAGCAACCGCTGGCCTTTGAGGACCAGACGGTGGACCTGAGCGCAGGCATTGGTTTTGCCTGCTGGCCGGGCAATGCGGGTGACGCCGACACGCTGCTCAGCCGCTCTGAAATCGCCATGTATGCCGCTAAGCGCAAGCTCAGCGGAGCCCTGCAGTACGACGCAGCCTTTGATTCGTCCAGTGCGCAGACCCTGTCGCTGCTGACCGAGCTGCGCCACGCCGTGGAGCACCATGAGTTGCGCCTGTACCTGCAGCCCAAGGTGCCCTTGCACGGGCAGCCGGGCCTGGCGGCCGAGGCGCTGGTGCGCTGGCAGCACCCGCAGCGCGGGCTGGTGCCGCCCATGCAGTTCATCCCGTTTGCCGAGCAGACCGGGTTTGTGCGCCACCTCACGCTGTGGATGTTTGAAGAAGTCGCGCGCCTGCTGGCCGACCCGCGCACGCAGGGCCTGCCGCTCAGGGTGTCGGTCAACCTCTCCACCCGCGACCTTCTCGACCCCGAGCTGAGCCACCGGCTCGCTGAGATCCTGGCGCGCCACGGAGTGGCGGCCAGTGCCTTTTGCCTGGAGATCACCGAAAGCGCGATCATGGACGATCCGCAGCGCGCCGAGGCCATGCTCAACCGCCTGTCGGAGCAGGGTTTCAAGCTGTCCATCGACGATTTCGGCACGGGCTATTCGTCGCTGGCCTACCTCAAGCGCCTGCCGGTCGATGAGCTCAAGATCGACAAGTCATTTGTGATGGGCATGGAGACGGGCGAAGACGACGCGATGATCGTGCGCTCGACCATCGACCTGGCGCACAACCTCGGGCTCACCGTGGTGGCCGAAGGCGTGGAGACCGCCGCCATCCTGGAGCGCCTGCGCCTCCTGGCCTGCGACGAGGCGCAGGGGTATCACATTGCGCGGCCCCTGCCGGTGGATGATTTCCTGGCCTGGCAAGCCCGCCAGGGGTAGCTGGCGCCAGGCCGTTGCATCTCAGTTTGGGGGCGAAGAACCTGTTCAAAGCAGTTCACAGGCGAAAATACACGCAATGTCTTCCTCCTCCTCTCGCCCGCCCGCGGGCTCCGCTGCTGCCCCAGCCTCTGACGCTGGCGGCTCCACGCCTGTTTCTTCCTCTGCGCCTGCCGCGCGTCCTGTGCTGCGCCGCCCGACCCTGGCGGCCAAGCCTGCGCCTGCACGGCCTGCGCCCCCACCCAGGGCCCCCCGTCCCTCCCGCGCTCCAGCGCCGTCCAGCTACCGCGTCGCGTCAGGCGCCTTTGTGGCGCCCGTGCGCCAGGTGCCTGCGCCTGCCACCAGCACCGTGGGGGGCTTGCCCACCTCGCGCCTGAACAAGCGCATGGCTGAGCTGGGCCTGTGCTCGCGCCGCGAGGCCGACGACTGGGTAGAGCAGGGCTGGGTCAAGGTCAACGGCGTGGTGGCGACCATGGGCCAGCAGGTCACGGCGGCCGACCGCATCGAGGTGGACAAGATTGCCCAGGGTTTCCAGGAGCAGCGCGTCACCATCCTGCTGAACAAGCCCATTGGCTATGTGAGCGGCCAGGCCGAGGACGGTCACACGCCCGCCGTGGCGCTGATCAACCCCCGCACCCACTGGCGCGATGACCCCAGTCGCAACCGCTTCTCCCCGCCGCAGCTGCGGGGCCTGGCACCTTGCGGGCGGCTCGATATCGACTCGGTGGGCCTCTTGGTGCTGACCCAGGACGGCCGCGTGGCCCGGCAGATCATTGGCGAGGACTCCGAGATGGAAAAGGAGTACCTGGTGCGCGTGGTCTACCAGGCCCCCGGTCAGGCGGTGCCACGCCACCTCGGCGAGCGCTCCGCGCCGCTGCAGGAAATCGACGAGCGTGACCCGGTCAGCACCAATGTGCAGGCGGTGTTTCCCCGAGAGTTGCTGGAACGCCTGCGCCATGGCCTGAGCCTGGACGGCGAACCGCTCAGGCCCGCCAAGGTCGATTGGCAAAACCCCGAGCAGCTGCGGTTTGTGCTCACCGAGGGCAAAAAACGCCAGATCCGCCGCATGTGCGAACTGGTGGGGCTCAAGGTGGTGGGTCTCAAGCGCATCCGCATCGGCCGCGTGACCTTGGGCAACCTGCCTGTGGGGCAGTGGCGCTACCTGTCGCCCAACGAGCGGTTCTGAGAGCCTGCGGGCTCCCTGACACTTTTTAAACGGAGCCCTTTCATGCCCCCACCGTCCACACCCCGGCTGCGCAAGCCTGCTGCTTCTGCCCCTCCGGTCGACGGCGCCACTGCGGCGAAGGCCAACCCGCTGCGCCAGTTGCGGGCGTCCGACCTGCGCGGTGTCGCGCGCCTGGCCGCGCAGGCCACCACCGGCATCAGCCGGGTGGCCGAGGGGGTGCACCAGTCGGTGCTGGGCACGCTGGGGCTGCAGGGCGGTGACCAGCCGGGTCGTACGCGGGGGCTGACCGGGTTGGTGTACCAAAGCATCCGGGGGGTAACGCAGCTGGTGGATGCGGGCGTGCAAGCCGGGCTGGCGCGGCTGGAACCGTTTTTTGCTCCGGCCACGTCATCCGACGCAGTGCATTGGGAGCGCGAGGCGGTCATCGCCGCGCTCAACGGCGTGATGGGCGACCGCCTGCAACGCGACGGCAACCCGCTGTGCACGCAGATGGGCTGGTACCAGCAGGGTCTGCCCCTGGACTTGCGCGCGCTGGCTGCACCGGGCGCCGCCACGGGCAAGCTTCTGGTACTGGTGCATGGCCTGTGCATGAACGACCTGCAGTGGCTGCGCCATGGCCACGACCATGGCGCCCATCTGGCCGAGGCCTTGGGCTACACCCCTGTCTACCTGCGCTACAACACCGGCCAGCACACATCCACCAACGGGGCCGAGTTATCGGCCCTGCTTGCATCCCTGGTGGCTTCGTGGCCCGTGCCGGTGACGGAGCTGTCCATCCTGGCCCACAGCATGGGTGGGCTTGTGGCGCGCAGCGCCTGTCACCATGCCGCGCAGGCCCCGGCAGGTTCCGGCGGCTGGCTGCCCCGGCTGCGCCACCTGGTTTTTCTGGGCACCCCGCACCACGGCGCACCCCTGGAGCGCGCGGGCCACTGGGTGGACGTGCTGCTGGGCAGCACCGCGTACTCACGCCCCTTTGCCCGCCTGGCCCAGTTGCGCAGTGCGGGCATCACCGACCTGCGCTACGGCCATGTGCTCGATACGGACTGGCAGGGGCGCGATCGCTTTCGCAAAAGCCCCGACCAGCGCACCCCGGTGCCGCTGCCTTCCGCCGTGGCGTGCCACGCGGTGGCGGCCACCCTGGCCGCGCGGCGCAGCCCGGTGGGCGAGCGGCTGGTGGGGGACGGGTTGGTGCCCTTGCACAGTGCGCTGGGCATCCACGATGATCCCGAGAGGACGCTGGGCTTTGCCAAGGCCCGGCAGGCGGTGTTCTATCGCCTGGGCCACCTGGACCTGCTGGCAGATGCGGGCGTGGCGCGGCAGCTGCAGGAATGGATACAGGCATGAGTACCTGGGCGGCCTGCTTTTTGACGCAGGCGGCGCTTGCCAGGGGCCGGGGCGCGGCTACCATGTCGCGGTGCGCTACGTAACAAGGAGAATTTAGTGAGTGATGCGAAATACCGCTTGGTGACCCGCAGTGACTTTGACGGCCTGGTCTGCGCGGTGCTGCTCAATGAGCTGAACCTGATCGACGAGATCACTTTTGTCCACCCCAAGGACATGCAGGACGGCAAGGTGCCTATCACCAGCCGCGATATCACCACCAACCTGCCCTATGTGCCGGGTGCGCACCTGGTGTTCGACCACCACGAGTCCGAAACCATCCGCAACTCGGGTCGCCGCGACGAGAATCACATCATCGAGGCCCACGCCCCCTCGGCTGCGCGCGTGGTCTACAACCACTATGGCGGCAAGGCCGCGTTCCCGCGCGTCACCGACGAGATGATGGCCGCCGTGGACCAGGCCGACTCGGCGCAGTATTCACGCGACGACATCCTCAACCCCCAGGGCTGGGTGTTGCTGAACTACCTCATGGACTCGCGCACGGGCCTGGGGCGTTTTCGGGAGTTCCGCATCAGCAACTATGCGCTGATGATGGACCTGATCCAGTATTGCCGCGACCACACCATCGACGAGATCCTGGCGCTGCCCGATGTGCAAGAGCGCGTCAATCTTTACCGCGAGCACGCCCCCAAGGCCCAGGCCCAGCTGCAAAGCTGTGCCATTCGCATCGGCAACCTGGTGGTGCTGGACCTGCGCGACGAGGAAACCATCTGGGCCACCAACCGGTTCATGATCTATGCGTTGTTTCCACAGTGCAACATCTCGATCCACGTGATGTGGGGCCTGCAGAAGCAGAACACGGTGTTTGCCACCGGCAAGTCCATTCTGGACCGCAGCAGCAAGACCCACGTGGGTAACCTGATGCTGGAGTTTGGCGGCGGCGGCCATGCGGCGGCGGGCACCTGCCAGGTGGCCAACGACAAGGCCGACACCATGCTCAAGACGCTGATCGAGCGCATCACCACCGACGGCTGAGCACTGAGGCCCGGCCGGGCGGTCAACGACCGCCATGCCTGGCCCTTGAAAAACGGGTGCACGCCCCTACATCACGCCTGCTGGTTCGGCAGGCGTGATTTTTTGTGCCGATCCCATTCGTATTCGTTCAGACCGATTTCCATAGAGAGAACCCCTCCATGAGCAAGCAAACCCTGTCGTTCCAGGCCGAAGTGGCCCAGCTGCTGCACCTGGTCACCCATTCGCTGTATTCCAACCAGGAAATCTTCCTGCGTGAGCTGATCTCCAACGCGTCGGACGCCTGCGACAAGCTGCGTTTTGAGGCGCTGGACAAGCCCGCCCTGTACCAAGACGCGCCCAACCTTGAAGTGCGCGTGACCTTTGACAAGGCCGCCAAGACGCTGACCATCACCGACAACGGCATTGGTATGAGCCAGCAGGAGGCCATCGACCACCTGGGCACCATTGCCAAGAGCGGCACCAAGGACTTCATGGGCAAGCTCTCGGGCGACCAGAAGCAGGATGCCCAGCTCATCGGTCAGTTCGGCGTGGGCTTCTACTCCGGCTTCATCGTGGCCGACAAGATCACGGTGGAATCGCGCCGTGCGGGCCTGAAGGCCGACGAAGGCGTGCGCTGGATCAGCGGCGGCACGGGCGACTTCGAGGTGGAAACCATCACCCGCGCCCAGCGCGGCACCAGCATCATCCTGCACCTGCGTGACGATGCCGAGGAATACCTCAACGCCTGGAAGCTCAAGCAGGTCATCGCCAAATACTCCGACCACATCAGCCTGCCTATCCTGATGGAAAAGGAAGAGTGGAAAGACGGCGAGCTGATCAACCCCAACGACGAAAACGGGGGCCGCCAGCCCGGCGGCATGGTCAAGACGGGCGAGTGGGAAACCATCAACAAGGCCAGCGCCCTGTGGACGCGTCCCAAGAAGGACATCACCGACGAGCAGTACGCCGAGTTCTACAAGACCATCAGCCACGATCACGAAGCCCCACTGACCTGGGCGCACAACCGCGTGGAAGGCAACACCGAATACACGCAGCTGCTGTACATCCCCGCCAAGGCGCCGTTCGATTTGTGGAACCGCGACAAGAAGGCTGGCGTGAAGCTGTATGTGAAGCGTGTGTTCATCATGGACGACGCCGAAGCGCTGATGCCCACCTACCTGCGCTTCGTCAAGGGCGTGATCGACTCGGCCGACTTGCCGCTGAACGTGAGTCGTGAACTGCTGCAGGAAAGCCGTGATGTGCGTGCCATCCGCGAAGGCTCCACCAAGCGCGTGCTCTCGATGCTGGAAGACCTGGCCAAGCACGACAGGCACGACACCGCAGCGGGCGCCGACGGCGTGACCGACGTGGTGGATGCCGACGACAAAGCCAAGGAAGGCAAGTACACCGCGTTCTACGCCGAGTTTGGCGCCGTGCTGAAGGAAGGCCTGGGTGAAGACTTTGGCAACCGCGAGCGCCTGGCCAAGCTGCTGCGTTTTGCATCCACCACCAGCGACGCCGTGACGGTCGGTTTTGCCGATTACAAGGCCCGCATGAAGGAAGGCCAGGAGGCGATTTACTACATCACTGCCGACACCCTGGCTGCTGCCAAGAACAGTCCACAGCTCGAAGTCTTCAAGAAAAAGGGCATCGAGGTCCTGCTGATGACCGACCGCGTGGACGAGTGGGCACTGAACTACCTGCACGAGTTTGACGGCACCCCGCTGCAAAGCGTGGCCAAGGGCGCCGTGGACCTGGGCAAGCTGCAGGACGAGGCCGAGAAGAAGGCCGCTGAAGAGGCTGCCGAGGCGTTCAAGCCCGTGCTCGCCAAGCTCAAGGAAGCCCTGAAGGACAAGGCCGAAGACGTTCGCGTGACCACCCGCCTCGTCGACTCGCCCGCCTGCCTGGTGGTGCAGGACGACGGCATGAGCACCCAGCTGGCGCGCATGCTCAAGCAGGCCGGCCAGCAGGCGCCCGAGACCAAGCCCGTGCTGGAGGTGAATGCCGAGCACGCGCTGGTCAAGAAGCTCGACGGCAGCGTGCACTTCCATGACCTGGCGCACATCCTGTTCGACCAGGCCCTGCTGGCCGAAGGCGGCTTGCCAGAAGACCCTGCGGCGTACGTCAAGCGCGTGAACGCGCTGCTGGCCTGAGGTTCTCGCAGGTGGTGGGCAGGTGCACCCCCGGGGCGAAATCTGCTTTCACCCCGCGTGAATAGGGGCTGGGAAGCCATTCAAAGTGAAACCCCGGGGCTGGATTGCTCCCGGGGTTTTCTTTGGCCACTGCGGGGCCAGCTCACTCCAGCGGCTGAGCCTGCTCCAGCAGCCGCGCATACACCTGGTTGCGCTCTTGTGGGGCTGCATCCATCAAAGTCTTGAGGGCCTCATCGGGTAGCCGCATGCCGCGACGCCGGTCGGTTGCCACTGGCAGATTGCGCCAGCCGGAGAGCACCAGCCAGTCCCACAACTCCCCCGAAATCCGATGGGTGACCGCCATCTTCAGCGCCTCCCGTTGGATGTCCGTGCCGACCGCAGGCACCTGCCCCACCGGCGCGGGGCGGCGTGTCTGTCGGATCGAAAAAACGTTGCGTATCCAGTCCTTCATGGGCGGGGGGGGGGGCGTGTTGATAGGGTGCAGCATAGCCCACCGTGTTGGCTTTGCTCAAGCCTCACGGGCCTTGCATAACGCCGCACAACGCTGCCGTCCGCAGCGGAGTTCACTGCGTTGGCGTGCGCGGAATGTCCTGCGCTCCAACGCGTGAATCACTGAAGCCCTGATGGCCTGCGCGGGCCAAGGAAACCAAGGGCCGCGCCTTCTCCCGCCGAATTGATCACCACAGCACTGCACGCGAGTGGTGCGAACGATACGCATTGCGTCACGCAATGGTTAACGATTATTGCCCCGCAGCAATGCGCCTGTTTCGTGGCTAGATTCGAGTGCTGCTTCAGCCACCAAGGCTGGGCTTCTTCGCGGTCTCCCCTCACACCGATTTTTACCAACCCGAAAAGGGGCTGGTGAGGTTGCGGCGTGGCCAAAAACTTGAGCTGTTCATCACTTCAGGACCAACTATGTTCAATCCGTTGTCGCGCCTCTTTGTGGGCGCGCATCCGCCCAGTAGACAGATGCAGGAATTTGACGGTACTACGCAGCCCGAGCAGGGCATGCGCCATCAACGCTGGGCGGCGAAATCCCGCCGGGCATCCCGCGCCTTGCGCCGGTTTGGCTGGCTGCTGCTGGCGAATGGACTGGTCGCGGGCGCTGCCCTGGCGCAGTCTGCGGACCTGGTGGTGAACCACGCAGACTCTCCGGACCCGGGCCCAGCTGGCGGCATCTTCACGTACACGCTGCGCATCGACAACAACGGACCCAATGGGGCGGTGGGTGTCACGTTGACAGACACCTTGCCCGCAGGTTCCGTCTTCATTGATGTGAACACGACCGCAGGCACCTGCAACCAGGCTGGCGGCACGGTCAGTTGCGCCTTGGGCGACATTCCGTTCAATGCCAATCAAACGGTGACGGTGCGCGTGCGCTTGCCTTCGGCTGGGGTGTGGACCAACACCGCCACGGCGGGCAGCACCACTGCAGACCCCAACGCCAGCAATAACGTCAACAGCATCCAGGCCACAACGGCCACGCAAGCGGCTGACCTTTCGGTGTCTGCAGTTCCGTCTGTTGCCAGCGTGAATGCAGGCCAAGCTTACAGCTACGCATTGCAGGCTACCAACCAGGGGCCGGACGCGGCAGATGGCAGCCAGAGCATTAGCTTCACCGTGCCTGCCGGGGCTTTGATCACCGCAGCACCCTCGGGCAGTGGCTGGTCGTGCACGCCGTCCAGCGGCTATCCGCTGAGCAGTGGCAACGTGAGCTGTACCCGCTCGGGCACCTTGGCGAACGGTGCCACCACCTCGGTGTTGACCGTGCCTGCTGTGTCCAATGTGAACGGCACTGTGACTGCCGCATTTGCTGTGGCTGGCCGCAAGCCAGACAGCGCGACCATGCCGGATGGGGATTTGACCAACAACACGGTCACTGTAGATGTGGCCTCCAACGCTGGAGCGGATGTGTCGGTCACCAAGACGGCCGCCAGTTCCAACGTGGCGCAGGGTGCCAACGTGGTGTACACCCTGACGCCCCGCCTCAATGGCGGCATGTCGCTGGTAGGGCAGGTCGTCACGGTGACCGACACCTTGGGGGCGGGGTTGACCTTTGTTTCTGCGGCGGGCTCCGGATGGACATGTGATGCCACCATCACCTGCACCCGGTCAGAGTACACGGGCGCCAACTTCAGCAACATGCCCGCGATTACCGTGACAGCCACGGCGGATAACACCGGGGTGTTGAGCAACACGGCGGGTGTCAGCACCGCGCTGCCCGACCCTGTGCCTGGCAACAACAGCGCCACGGCCAATGTCACGTCCAGCAACGACGCAGACATGCGGTTGACCAAAACGGCGAGCATCAACCCGGTGGTGCCCAACCAGCCATTCAACTACACACTGACAGCACGCAACACCGGCCCCTTGGCCATCCCGGCGGGCCAGACCATCACCATCACAGACCAGGTTCCGGCGGGGGTCACCCTCAACACCCTCGTCAGCGCGACCGGATGGACCTGCGATGCTTTGCCGTTTGCAGGGCCTGGTGCTTGGAACTGCTCTCGCTCCACTGCGTTGTCGGCCAACACCGACGCGCCTGTGGTCACCGTCTCTGCCATGCTGACCGGCACCGGTACGGCCACCAACAACGCCTGCGTGGCCCTGGGGGCAGGCGTACGGGTGGACAGCAATGCCGCCAACAACTGTGCGGGGGTCGGCGTCACATCGACCGCAACGCAGGCCGATCTGCGGGTGGTGTCTAAAACGGCGTCGCCCACCACCGTGGTGGCCGGCGAGAACCTGACCTATGTCATCACCGTGGAGAACCTGGGCCCTGCAACGGCCACCAATGTGGTGGTGTCGGACACGTTGGCCAGCCTGGTCAATACGGGGGGCTTTCAGTCTGCTACAGCCTCGCAGGGCTCTTGCACGCCCAACGGGGTGACCAACGGGACTTCGCAGAACCTGAGCTGTTCTCTGGGCACCCTGGCAGCAGGTGCACAAGCGACGGTGACCCTGGTGGTACGTCCCAATATCGCAGCTACCGGAAATCGCACGAACACGGCCACCGTGCGGTCCACCGATGTGGGCGATCCTGATCAATCCAACAACAGCGGCAGCGTGACCAGCCAGGTCACCGCCCTGGTGGATGTCACGGCTGCCAAGACCGCGACCCCCTCCTCCGTGGCTGCCGGAGCACCGATCACCTTCGTGGCGACGATCGGAAACACCGGGCCGTCCACCGCGCAAACGGTGCAGATGGTGGACACCTTGCCCTCCAACGCCGCCTTCATCGAGCTGGTCACCGTCAGCGGCGGTGGATCCTGCTCGCCGATCACGGCGGGCACCGTCGGAGGAACCCTCACCTGCACCTGGACGAGCATCACGGCGGGCTCGCAGCAGACGGCCACCTATCGCATGCGGCCCCTGGGCAACGCTGCGGGCAGCAACGTCGTCAACAGCATCGCTGCAACCACTGCCACTGCCGAGTCCAACACGAGCAACAACAGCGCAACGACCACGACACCCGTCACGGCCGCACAGCTCGATATCCTGGTGAACAAGGTGGACAGCGCCGACCCGGTGGACCTGGGGCAACCGACCACCTACACCATCACCATCAACAACAGCGGACCTTCCTATGGGACCAATGTGGTGATGACGGACATCTTCCCGGCCCCAGGCTCGGCGCCGACCGCGACGTTCAGCTACCAAGGTGCGTTGACCGTGAATGCGGGGGGCGTGTGTACCGAGCCGACCGTGGGCGCTACCAGTGGCACGCTGCGCTGCGTTTTCCCAGGCCTTAACAGTGGCCAGACGGCAACGGTGACCTATGCCATGCGTGCGGAGACGCTCACGGTGGCGGGTGCCACCAGCGGCACGGCCTTCAACCGGGCCAGCGTGACCGTGGACGAGACGGAAACCACCCTGGCCAACAACGTGGTCACGCATGACACCACTGCGCGCCGCTTTACCGTGGCGACCGATCTGGCCCTGGTCAAGTCAGCACCTGTGGGGCCTTTGGCGCCTGGCGCATCGCTCAACTACACACTGACGGTCACCAACAACGGCCCTCTGGCCAGCGATGGCGCACAAGTGGTGGATGTGCTACCTGCGGGGGTGAGCTTTGTCTCGGCCGTTGGCTGCGTGAATGCGGCAGGCACAGTGCGGTGCGCGATCGGGCCCCTGGCAGTGGGGGCTTCGCGGACCTTCACGCTGGTGACAGCGCTGGCATCGCCCTATACCGGCGCACGTCCGCTGGTCAACACAGCCACGCTGGATGCGCCGGGTGACACCAATCCCGGCAACAACTCCAGCACCACCACCACCACGGTGTCGGTGTCGCCCAGCGGGACCAGCAGCATTCCAACCTTGTCGGAGTGGGGGCTGATCATCCTGTCCACCCTGCTGGGCCTGATGGCTTGGGGGCAGGCGGCACGGGGGCGTCGTCGCTGACCGCTTCGCAGTAGTCCCCCTCGGCGCTTCGCACATCTGCGAAGCGCTCCGGCTGGTGTCGGCCAGCACGCACCAAGGCGTGCTGGCCGCTTTTTTGTTTGTCGATAATGGAAGCTTCGCCTGAATCTTTGCAGGCAGCTTTGTTGTCCAAGAGTTCCATGCTGCGTTTTTTTCTGACCTTTGTACTGCTTCAGCTTTCCCTTTTTGGCATCAACATGCTGGGCGTGGTACAGCAGCATGTGGTTCTTCCGTGGACGGAGTTGCTGGCGCGCGCCTGCGTGGCGTTGGTCATGCTGTTTGACGAAACCGCTGCGGCGGCGGGCAAGGTGCTTTGGAACACCGCGACCGGCTTTGGTGTTTCGATCGAGCCCGGATGCAACGGCATCGAAGCCTGCATCGTGCTGTTTGCTGCCGTGATGGCGTTCCCCTCGTCCTGGCGCCACAAGCTGGTGGGCCTTTTGGTCGGCTTTCTGGCGGTGCAAGGGCTCAACGTGGTGCGGGTGATCAGTCTTTTCTACCTCGGGCAGTGGAACACGCAAGTGTTCAACTTTGCGCACGAGTACCTGTGGCAGGCACTCATCATGCTGGACGTGCTGGTTGTCTGGCTGCTCTGGGTGCGCGCAGGCAGCAAGTCGCAGGAAGCGTCCGGGCCTCCATCGCCGCCTGAAGATCCACCTGCGCCCCCGGCGTACTCCGCAGTCTCTCCAAAGCCTGACGACCCGCTGGTGAGCGCGTCTCTGGACCTGTCGCCGCCCGTGCGATGAGCCGAAAGCGAAGGAACGGACTGCCCATGCGCCGACTCTCTCCCTTGACGATCTTCATGCTGTCTGCCTTCGGGTGGATCGTGGCCCTGACGACTGTGTGGTCGCAGGTGTCCGCATGGACTTCCTACCCCGTGGGGGTGCTTTCGCACATGGCGCTGGAGCAGAGTGCGCCGATGTGGGTGCGGCAGGTGCATCTGTCGCCGGGCACCATGGAGGTGGATACCGCGATCTCCGTGCCTGTTCCCGACGCGGGCGGGCGACGCGGGGAGATCACCATCGATGTCAGCACAGCACGCTACGCCTACGGGCTGCCGATCTTCATTGCGCTGCTGCTGGCGGCCCGAGGCCGGGGGCGCCTGGGCCGTGCGGCTGCAGGGTATGTCCTGCTGCTACCGGTCCAGGCATTCAGTCTGACGATGAGCGCCCTGATGCAAATGGTGTTGGCCGCCCAGGCAGACATCCGTCTGCTCAGGGTATCTCAGTGGCAAATGGAGGCCATTGTGTATGGCTACCAGCTGGGCTCTCTGGTGCTGCCTACGCTGGTACCTATCCTGCTGTGGCTGTGGATGGACCGTAAATTTGTGAACGATGTGCTGATCCGCAGCTGGCGCGATTCGCTGCCGCCTGCCACGTCCTCGCCTTGAGCCTGGCCAGCGGGCACTGCCGGCCACTACCCTGAAAGTGTTTCGGTGGTCGCGGCGCGTTGCTGCCCAGGGGCGCGGTGGAGGGCTGGTGCGCCCACAGGATCCAGCCGGTACCCCATCCCATAAATCGCTGAGATCGTGTAGCCGTTGTTCTCGGTCAGCTCCAGCTTCGTGCGCAGGCGTGACATGTGGGTGTCGAGCGAGCGCGAGGGGGTTTCGGCGCTGTCGCCCCAGACGGCTTCGCGCAGGTGGGTGCGGGACAGCAGGCGCCCCGCGTTACGGAACATGAACAGGGCCAGTTCGTACTCGCGGTGCTTGAGTTCGATGGGCTGGCCGTGCACGCTCAGAGAGCGCTTGTCGGCGTCAAAACAGTAGGCGCCGAAGGTCATGCGGGCGCCCATGCTTTCGGGGTAGGCGCGGCGCAGCAGCGCTGTGATGCGGGCCACGAGTTCGCCCATGCGCAGGGGCTTGCTCATGAAATCGTCGGCACCGCGCGAGAGCGCTTCGACCACGTCGCGTTCATCGTTGCGGCGGGTGATGAACAGGATTGGCAACTGCATGCCGCTCATGTCGCGCACGGTCTGTACGACCTCGGTGCCCTCCATGTCCGGCAGGTGCCAGTCGACGATCAGCAGGTCGAAGGTGTCGTGCCGCAGGGCCTTCAGCAGACTGGTGCCGTCGGCGTAGGTGTGGCACACATGGTGGTGGCATTCCAGGGTGCCCTTGATCTGCTCCAGCAGGAGAAGGTCGTCGTCAAGGACTGCGATGCGCATGGTGGTGGGCTCTGGGCCGGGGGCCGTGAAATCAAAGAAACACCTCTTTGGGGAAGAGGTGCCTTGATGGTGCCCCACATCGGGCAGCTGTGCGCAGGGGTTGACAATCGTTTGCAATGGCCGGGCCTGCGCTGGTGGGGCCTGTCCCCGCCCGGTCCACCTTGTCAGGCCACCAGCGGTTCTTCCTCCATCGCCTCGATCTGCTCGATCAGCATGTCCACCTGCCCGCGCCAGTAGTCGCTGCTGCCAAACCAGGGAAAGTTCACCGGGAAGATCGGGTCTTGCCAGCGGCGCGCGAGCCAGGCGCTGTAGTGGATCAGGCGCAAGGTGCGCAGCGGTTCGATGAGCGCCAGCTCGCGGCGGTCGAAGCTGCGGAACTGCTCGTAGCCGTCGATCAGGGCGCCGAGCTGGTGGGTGCGCTGGCGCCGGTCTCCCGACAGCAGCATCCACAGATCCTGCACGGCCGGACCCATGCGTGCGTCGTCCAGGTCCACAAAGTGCGGGCCGCCGCGGCCCCATTCATCCAGCGGGGTCCAGAGGATGTTGCCGGGGTGGCAGTCGCCGTGCAGGCGGATCATGGTGGCATTGTTCAAGCCAAATTGGCCTGTAGCGCTAGTGGAATATGCGCTGGCAGCTATCAAATCAAGAGCTTTGTCGCACTGGGCCTTCCAGGCGGCTTGCATGTCGAGCGGAATGATCTCGTTCATCAGCAGCCAGTCGCGCGATGCCGTGCCGAAGGTGGCCAGGTCCAGCGTGGGTCGGTGTGCAAAGGGCTGGGCGGCGCCCACGGTGTGGATGCGGGCCAGAAAGCGGCCGATCCATTCCAGCACCTCGAAGTCGTCCAGCTCGGGCTGGCGCCCGCCGCGCCAGGGGCTGACGGAAAACGCAAAGCCATTGTGCTGGTGCAGGGTGGTGCCGTTCAGCACCAGCGGGCCCACGGCGGGCACCTCGGCGGCCATCAGCTCGGCGGCAAAGGCGTGTTCTTCGAGGATCTGCGCCTCGCTCCAGCGGCCTGGGCGGTAAAACTTGGCCACCACGCGCTCGCCGTCTTCCAGCGTCGCCTGGTACACCCGGTTTTCGTACGACGACAGGGCCATGAGGCGGCCATCGCCGTACAGGCCCACGCCAGCCAGTGCGTCCAGCACTTGGTCGGGGGTGAGGCGGGCGTAGGGGTGCTGGTCGTTGGCGGGGTTGGTAGCGGTATCGGGGGGCAATGGGGTCATGCCCCATTGTCGCCGCCAAGCCCTTGGCCGCCGGGTTGCGGGCTTTAAGCGGGCAGCATCGTCGCGATATGCCCCGCGCGCGGGTCGCCGCTGCCCGCCAGCACGCTGGCGAACAGGGTTTGCGTGGCCTGGGGACCCGCATGGCGCTGCACCACCAGCCAGGGCTGCGGCCCCGACGACACGGCGGTGCTGAACTGGTTCCACGCCGCCACCAGGCGCTCGTTCAGGCCCTGGGCGCCCCAGTCGGTGTGGCGCTTCTTGACCTGGGCGGGCGCAAAGAACATCACCGGGCGCGGGCCGGGCAGCTGGCCTGCGCCGCCCAGGTCCTGCACGTGGCTGGCGCCCACCGAGCAGCTGTAGGCCAGGCCCGTGAAGTGGGCGTGGATGCGCTGGCGCAGGCCCACGCTGCCCGCAAAGTCGATGTAGACGCTGGGTGTGGCGCCGTCGATCTGGTCCAGTGCGTCGTAGGTGACCACGCGGCTGTAGCAGCCCAGGCTTTCGCAAAACGCCACATTGCCGGGCGAGGTGAGGCCAATGACCTCGATGCCGTCGCGCTGTGCAAGCTGGAAGGCGGTGCCGTAGGCCGTTTTGCTCGACGCGCTTGACAGCAGCATGCGCCGGGCGCCAAAGAACTGCTGGTCCGCCAGAAAATCGTCGATGAGCCACGAGGTGATGAACAGTGGCCGCAGGAGCGCCTGCACGTCCTCGTTGTCGGCGCGGTACAGCCCGTCGGTGCTGGTGCGCAGGTAGTGGTTGTAGACCGCATGCAGGCCCGCGCGGTGCGGGGCGCCGTCGCTGAAGCCCGTGGGGTTGACACGCTGGGGCGACAGCACGGCCTGGCTGGCCATGGGCCAGTAGCCATACAGCCGCTCGCCCACCGCCACGGCCGGGTGCAGCGACTGCACCACGGTGCCGAAGCCCCACACAGGCACGATGCCCCAGCCGGCCTCGCCGGTGGGGAAGAACTGCCAGTAGTTCAGCATGTCGCCCAGCGCGGCATAGGTGATGTTGTTGGCCGTGAGGGCAAACGACTCGACCCGCACGCGGACCTGGCCCTCGGCCAGCGGGGTGTCGTCGGTGGTCAACAGGCGGGTGGTGGCCAGCTGGTCCTGGCGCACGAGAAGGATGGTGGTGCTCATGCCGCGACGCTAAACCAAAGCGGGCGTGCGCTCAAGCGGCGCGCGCCGCCTGGGCGACACAGGCTCCGTGTGCCGAAGTGTTCAATCGGTTGTGGGCTGGGCCAGTTGCTCGAATGGCAGCGCCTGCTTGACCAGGATGACGGTGCAGGGCGCATCGCGCGCCACGCGCATGGGCACCGTGGCAAAAAAGCGCTGGGTTTGCAGCCCGTGGGTGGCGGCGCCCAGGATCATCATGCTCACGTGGTTGCTGGCCGCATAGCGCACCAGCGCCTGGGCCACGTCGCCCGCTTCGAGCACGTGGTAGCTCACGGCATGGCCGGTCAGGTCCAGCCCTTGGGCCCACTGGCGCAGGCGCGCCATGTGCTGGCGGTGCAGCGTGGTTTCGCTGCGCTCGCTGTCGCTGGTGCTGCTGGCGCCGGGCGACACCACCGTCACGCAGGCCAGCCGCGCGCCGGGGCGGATGCCCAGCGAGCGGGCCACGGCCTGGCGCAGCGAGTACAGCGTGGCATCGCTCACATCGGCATGGGGCACCGCGACCATGAGGATGGGCGTGTCCTCGATCTGCTGCGAGGGCAGGGGGCTGGGGGTGTAGTGCATGCCCGCTGCGCGCAGCCAGCGGCGCAGGTGGGTGCGCAGCGGCGTGCGCTCGGTGCGCTCGCCGCGTTCGGTGATGAGTACCTGCTCGGGGTTGGACAGGTCAAACGCCAGGTGCGCGGCCGAGGGGTAACGGCTTGCGGCCTCGGGCTCCAGGCAGCGCAGGATGACCTCCTGCAGCCAGGGCGGGATGTCGGCCCGGTGCTTGCGCGGCGGCGCGGGCGTCATCCACAGCCGCTGGCGCATGCCGCCGCTGGTGGTGGGTGCGCCAAAGGGCAGCTCGCCAGTGGCCAGCTCGTACAGCATCACGCCGATGGCAAAGATATCGCTGCGCGGGTCTCCGCGCACGCCCACCACCTGCTCCGGTGCGATCCAGGCGGGCGAGCCCACGGCCTGGCGCATTTCCTCGGCCAGCAGGTCCGGGTAGTGGGCGTGGCACGAGAGGCCAAAGTCCAGCAGCACGGCCGTGCCATCTTCTTTGATGAGCACGTTGGCAGGTTTGAGGTCCAGGTGGCACACGTTCTGCTGGTGCAGGCTGTGCGCGGCGCGCGCCGTGGCCGCGCCCAGGCGGGCGATGGTGGCGATGTCGCAGCGCCCGGGCGCATCCAGCCAGTGCTGCAGCGTCTGGCCGGGGATGTATTCCATGACCAGGTAGGGCAGCCGCACCAGGTCGCCCGCCGCCACAAAACGCGGCACATGCGGGCCGCTGAGCACGGGTAGGATCTGCAGCTCCACCTCGAAGCTCACGATGTTCTCGGCCCCGTCACCCGCCGTCATGCGCGGGATCTTCATCGCCATGGCAAAGCCGGGGCTGCGGTCGGCCTGCGCGTATTCCACGGCGTAGATGTGGGCCATGCCGCCCGCGTGGATGCAGCCCACCACGCGGAAGCCGTCGATCTCGGTGCCGGGCTCCAGCAGTTTCATGTCACTGGCCTTTTTCGAGGCGGTCGGCGTAGAAGCCGGGCAGGCCAGCCGCGCGGATGGCGGCGGCGGCGGCCAGGTGGTCGTAGGGCACGCGGTAGAACGTGATCTGCTTGGCGGTGTCGTCGAACAGAGCGTACATGGCGCGTGCATCGCCGTCGCGCGGCTGGCCCACGGAGCCCACGATGCCCAGCCACTGGCGGTGCGTTGGCACAGGCACGGGCACGCCGGGCTCGGGCGCAAAGCGCATCAGCTTGGCGGTGGGCGTGAGGAAGTACAGCACCTGCTCGTGCACATGGCCGCTGAACACGTAGCGGATGGCGGGGTCGATGCCTTGCGCTGCGGTCATGCTGCGCTCGGCGGCGTTGGAGTCCTCCACATACCGCCATTGCGCGGGCATGTCGGCACTGGCGTGCACCAGCAAGGCGCTGCTGCCCAGCCGCGCCGTGAGCGGCAGCGACTGCAAAAAGGCGATGTGGCTGTTGCCGAGCTGGTCGTGCGTCCATTGCGCTCCCAGCTCGCTGCGGTTGCGTGGGTTGGCAGGCGGGGCCAGGGCCATGGCGTCGTGGTTGCCCAGCACACACAGGGCACCTTGCTGGGCCAGGTCGCGCACCTGCTCCACCACGGCCACGGGCTCGCCGCCGTAGCCCACCAGGTCGCCCAGCAGCGCAAACTGCTCGGCGCCCTGGGCGCGGGCGTGTTGCAGGCAGGCGTCCAGGGCCTGGCGGTTGGCGTGGATGTCGGACAGCAGGGCGATTTTCATGGGGTTGTCTCCAACCCCATCATCGCGGGTGTCGCTGAACGCCAGCTTGCAGGTGGCTGTACCTGCGTGGATTCAAAGCAAAAATAGCTGCCAGCGCTTGTTGATCAAGCGCTGGCAGCTATGGTTTTGGTAGCTCAGAGGCTGCGCTGTACGGCGGGTTTTTTGTCCAGCGCCAGCACCAGGCCCAGCGCAATGATCGCGGGCAGCGCCTGGCTGAAGAAGATCTTGGGCGCTGCGGTGGCGGCGCCAAACACCCCGGCCACGATCACGCAGGCCAGGAAGAAGATCTTGAACACCCGGTTGCCGGTGAACAGCCCCCAGAACAGGCCTGCCGCCAGAAAACCGTTGTACAGCCCCTGGTTGGCCGCCAACGTGGTGGTGGCGTCGGCCAGCTCCTGGGTCAGGTTGAAGGTCTTCATGCCCAGGGGCTTGTTCCAGAAGAACATTTCGAGCACGAGGATGTACACATGCTCGATGGCCACCAGGGCCACCGCGATGCGGGGGATCAGCAGGCGGCCCATGGTCTTAGACGATCGTGATGGTCACGTCGATGTTGCCGCGCGTGGCGTTGGAGTAGGGGCAAACCTGGTGGGCTGCGTCTACCAGCTTCTGGGCCGTGGCCTTGTCCAGGCCAGGCAGGCTGATCGCCAGGCGGGCAGCGATGCCGTAGGCGTTCGGGATGGGGCCCAGGTCCACTTCGGCGTCGATGGACACGTCCTGGGGCACGGGGATGCCGATCTTGCCGCCGACGGCCTTCATCGCGCCGATGAAGCACGCTGCGTAGCCGGAGGCAAACAGCTGCTCGGGGTTGGTGCCTGTGCCGGACGTACCAGGCGAGGACAGCTTGACGTCCAGGCGGCCGTCATCGGTCTTGGCGGCGCCATCGCGGCCACCGGTCACGTGCGACTTGGCGGTGTACAGGACTTTTTCGAGTGTGGTCATGGTGTCTTCCTTGCGGTTGTTGCCCAATGGCGGGCGGTGGAGGGAATCGGTTCTTGCGTTGTCTGCAGGCCGTCAGCGTTGCTCGCTGAGCCGGTCTCGCAGCTGCTTGAGTTCGGTGGTCAAGGTGGTCAGCTCGGCAATCGAGCACTGGCTGCTTTGCAGCACGCACGGTGGAATGGCTTCAGCCTGGTTGCGCAGCACGCGGCCTTGTGACGTGAGGGTGATGCGCACGCGGCGCTCGTCCTGCACATCGCGCAACCGGGCAATGTGGCCCTGCGCCTCCAGGCGCTTGAGCAACGGCGTGAGCGTGCCGGAGTCGAGGAACAGGCGCTCGCCCAGCTCGGACACCGTCACGCCATCCTGTTCCCACAACACCAGCATCACGAGGTATTGGGGGTAGGTCAGGCCGATCTGGTCGAGCAGCGGTTTGTACAGCTTGGTCATCGCCAGCGAGGCGGAATACAGCGCAAAGCAGACCTGGTTGTCCAGCCGCAGGATGGCGGGGCTGGGAGTGTGGGGTGTGCTGTGGCTGGGCATGGGGTGAATTGTGGGTGCAAATTCAATTGTGTGCAATTGAGTTGTGAAAAACTTTGTTAATAGATGGGATTGTGTGGGTGGGGGGGTGGCGCCGCGCCATCGGTGCTATTCGCGCGCTCCGCTTGCGCAGGCGGGGGCGCTGTGCCCCTTTACTCTCGGGAAGTTGCTATCAATAGGAGAGCTGCTGGCGCTTGATTCATATGCGCTAGCGGCCGATTGGGCTTGAAACTTGGCATGTAGTGGTTCGGGCGACGACGAACCACCAGGCCCTCAGCGTCCGCTGAACTGCGCGGGCCGGCGCTCGACAAACGCGCGCACGCCTTCGGCCGCGTCCTCGCTGTTGGCCAGCTGCTTTTGCACGGGGATGAACTCTGCCACCGCAGCCGCCTGTCCCTGCTCAATGGCCTTGAGCACGTTGAGCCGCGTGGCCACCACGGCCAGTGGCGCCTGGGCTTCGATGCGCTGGGCAATCTGCAGCGCTTCCTGCAGCTCCTGGCCTGCGGGCACCACCTTTTGCACAAAGTTCAGCCGGTACGCCTCGGCGCTGCCGAACTCGTCGGCCGTCAGCAGGTGCAGCAGCGCATTGCCCGTGCCCGCGCGCTCGGCCATGCGCAGCGTGGCGCCGCCCGTGGCCATGATGCCGCGCTGCACCTCCATCTGCGAGAAGCGACAGTTGTCGGCCGCCACCACGATGTCGGCACCCAGCATCAACTCGATGCCCACGGTGAAGCAGATGCCCTTGACCGCCACCACCATGGGCTTGGTGCGGCGCCGGTAGCCGGGCAGGCCGTAGTCATGGGGCTCCACCAGGCCTTCGGGGATCGCTTTTTCGCCGCGCTGCATGTAGGCGCTCACGGCGGGCAGGTCCAGTCCGGCCGTGAAGTGGTCGCCCATGGCATGCAGCACACCGACGCGCAACTCGGGGTCATCGTCGAGGCGGGTGTAAGCCTCGGCCAGCTGGCGGAACATGGGCGGCGTCCAGCCGTTGCGCTTGGCCGGGCGGTTGATGCCGATCAGCAGCACGTGGCCGAGCACCAGGGTGTCGATGCAGCCCTCGGGCGGGGGCGTGGTGGGGGGGATGTTTGTCATGGGCGCGGGTCTCCTAGCCCATGATTGAAAACGCTTCAAGCGTTGTGCGCCGTCTCAATCGAGACAGCGCAGCCGATTAACGCACGCGGCCTTCGAACCGGCGCGGCGCCTTACCAGTGCACCCGCGCAAGGGCCGCCACGACATGTGAATGTCGTATTCACTCCGTGCGCCGGGTACGTCCCCCCCCTGGGGGGACGGCGCGAAGCGTCTCCGGGGGTTAGTAGGAATACACGCCCTGGCCCGTCTTGCGGCCCAGGCGGCCTGCGGCCACCATTTCCTTGAGCAGCGGGCTGGGGCGGTATTTGCTGTCGCCAAACTCGGTCAGGTACACGTCCATCACCGCCAGGCACACATCCAGGCCGATCATGTCCGCCAGCGCCAGCGGGCCGATGGGCTGGTTGCAGCCCAGTTTCATGCCCGCGTCGATGTCCTCGGGCGTAGCCAGGCCTTCGGCCAGCACGAAGAAGGCCTCGTTGATCATGGGCACCAGAATGCGGTTGACCACAAAGCCGGGTGCGTTCTTCACGGTGATGGGGCTCTTGCCCAGCGCCTCGGCCAGGGCCTTCACGGCGTCGTGCGTGGCGTCGCTGGTCTGCAGGCCACGGATGATCTCCACCAGCGCCATCATGGGCACGGGGTTGAAGAAGTGCATGCCAATGAAGCGGTCGGCGCGGCTGGTGGCGGCTGCCAGCTTGGTGATGGAGATCGAAGACGTGTTCGATGCAATCAGCACCTCGGGGCCCACCAGGGCATCCACCTGCTTGAGGATCTTGAGCTTGAGCTCGTAGTTTTCAGTGGCGGCCTCGATCACCAATTGCGCGGCCTTGAGGTCGTCGTAGCTGGTGGAGGTTTGGATGCGCGCCAGGGCCGCAGCCTTGTCGGCTTCGGTGATTTTTTCCTTCTTGATCAGGCGGTCCAGGCTGCCGGCCACGGTGGCCAAGCCTTTTTGCACTGCAGCGTCCGAGATATCAACCATCACCACGTTGATGCCCGACACCGCACAGGCCTGTGCAATGCCGTTGCCCATGGTGCCTGCGCCGATGATGCCTACGGTCTGAATCGTCATATAGAGAGCCCTCTTCAAAGTGAAACGGATGGACGGAATGGTAAGGCGAATCGCACGACCGTTCGGTTATCGTGCGTCAAACCTGAACCAACAAGCCGCTGCGCAGCATGGCGGAGGAGACACAAAACATGTTTGACTACATCGTGATCGGTGGCGGATCGGCGGGCTCCGTGCTGGCCGGCCGCCTGACTGAGAACCCCTCCGTGCGCGTCTGCCTGCTGGAGGCCGGGCCTGCCGACAAGAGCGTGCTCATCCACTGCCCGGCTGGGCTGGCCGTGATGGCCAAGTTCGAACTGAACGGCTGGGGCTTCAACACCACGCCGCAGGCCGCGCTGAATAACCGGCGCGGCTACCAGCCACGCGGCAAGGTGCTGGGGGGCTCCAGCTCCATCAACGCCATGGTCTACATCCGGGGCCAGCACGCCGACTACGACCACTGGGCCGCACAGGGCAACCCGGGCTGGGGCTGGGAGGATGTGAAGCCTTACTTTGTGCGTGCCGAGAACAACGAGCGCGGGGCCAACGATTGGCACGGCCGGGGCGGGCCCTTCAACGTGGCAGACCTGCGTGCACCCAACCGGTTCAGCCAATATTTCACCGACGCAGGTGTGCAGGCCGGGCACCCGCACAACACCGACTTCAATGGCGCCACGCAGGAAGGTGTGGGCCTGTACCAGGTCACGCACAAGAACGGCGAGCGCCACAGCGCAGCCAAGGGCTACCTCACGCCGCACCTGGCGCGGCCCAACCTGCAGGTCATCACCGGTGCGCATGCCACGCGCATCCTGTTCGAGGGCACACGTGCCGTGGGTGTGGAATACCGCCAGGGCGGTACGCTGCAACAGGTGCGTGCCGGACGCGAGGTGCTGCTGAGTGCAGGCGCACTGCTGTCGCCGCAGCTGCTGATGTTGTCGGGCGTGGGGCCCGCGGCACACTTGCAGCAACACGGCATCCCGGTGCTGCACGACCTGCCGGGCGTGGGCCAGCACCTGCACGACCACCCCGACGTGGTGCAGGTGCTGGACGCACCCGAGCTCAAGGACCTGTTCGGCCTGTCACTGTCGGGCATGGCGCAGACGCTGCGCGGCATAGCCGAATGGCGCAAGCACCGCACGGGCATGTTGACCACAAACTTTGCCGAGGCGGGGGGCTTCATCAAAAGCGACCCGTCCGAGCCCGCGCCCGACCTGCAGCTGCACTTTGTGATCGGCAAGCTGGTGGACCACGGGCGCAAGACCGTGTTCGGCCATGGTTACTCGGCCCACGTGTGCCTGCTGCAGCCCAAGAGCCGGGGCGCGGTCACGCTGGCCAGCCGCGACCCCATGGCCTTGCCTTTGGTGGACCCGAACTTCCTGGCCGATCCCGATGACATGGCGCGCATGGTGCGTGGCTTCAAACGCACGCGGGAGATCCTCATGCAACCGGCGCTCGCGAAGTTCGGCGCCAAGGAGCTGGCGGCCTCGGCCAGTGCGCGCAGCGACGCGGAGATCGAGCAGTTCATCCGCCAGTACGCCGACACCATCTACCACCCCGTGGGCACCTGCCGCATGGGGCCCGGGCCGCTGGATGTGGTGGATACCGAACTGCGTGTGCATGGCCTCGCGGGCCTGCGTGTGGTGGACGCGTCCATCATGCCGCGCATAGTGAGCGGCAACACCAATGCGCCCACGGTGATGATTGCTGAAAAAGCGGTGGACCTGCTGCGCGCCGCGCCGTGAACGATTTCACGTTTGGCGCCCGGAACGCGATTTTTAAGGTTTTCAAAGGGTCTGTTTAAGGAGTTTTTAACAGGCAAAAGCGCGGCGAATTTCTAGACTTCTTTGCATGGAAACGGGTGCATGGTGCACCCGGCCCGGCACCCCAAAAAGCAGGGTGTTGAGAGGCCCCACGAGGCCATGAAAGAAGCACATGAAGATTGATTCCCGTGAAATTGCCGCACTGACCCAAGCCCAGCCCGCCGCCCCCCGCATGGACATGTACGCCAGCATCCATAAGGCGCTGCGCGCCTTCATGGCCGACACGCTGCTGGGCCTGGGCCGCATGGATGTCGAGGACGACCTGGAGTTTGCCCAGACCTGCGACCGCGTGATGCAACTGCTGGACCTGTGCCGCGCCCACCTGCACCACGAGAACCAGTTCGTGCACGCCGCCATGGAGGCGCGCCAGCCCGGATCCAGCCAGAGCATTGCCGGTGAACATGTGGAGCACGAACAGGCCATCGTCGCTTTGGCGGACGGTGTAAACCACCTGATGGCCTGTGCCAAGCCCGCACGCCCCGCCGCCACCCAGGCCCTGTACCGCCAGCTGGCGCTGTTTGTGGCGCACAACTTCGAGCACATGCACGAGGAAGAGACTGCGCACAACCGCGTACTCTGGCAGTGCTACACCGACGCAGAACTGGCGGGCGTGCACGACGCGCTGGTAGCCTCGATCCCGCCGCACGAAATGATGGTGGTGGCCCGCTGGATGGTGCCCTACATGTCACCCGCCGAGCGCACGGCCATGCTGTCGGACATGAAACAACATGCGCCTGCCCCTGTGCTGGCAGCGGTGCTGGCGCAAGTGCAGCCGCACCTCACGCAGCCTGAGTGGACCAAGCTGATGCGCAGCCTGGGCCTGCCGGTGGTGCCGGGTCTGGTGCACTGAGAAGGTGTGAACGAACCCGCCATGCCCGCTCATCCCGCCAAAACACACCCGTTCGTCGTTGCCAATGCTCGCCATAGCCCGAGCTATGGCTGCGCTTTGCGTCTCGATCGGGCGCGTTTTGACGGCCTGCTCGGGCTCGCCGGACTCATTCACACCTTCTGAGGCTCAAGCGTCTTCCAGCACCACAGGGCGCAGCACGCACAGCCGAAAGCGCCCGCGCCCCGTTTTTTCGATGTGGATGTGCGGGCAGTTCTCCTGCAGGCGGCGCTGGAGCAATAGCAGGCGGGCCTCCAGGTTGTCGGCCACATCGGGCAGGCGCAGGGCGGGGTCCAGCCGCAGTTCGCGGTTGGTGAAGTCCACGCGCCCGGTGTGCTGGTGGTCGCGCAGCAACTTCCAGACAATGGCGCCCGCCACGCCCTTGATCAAATAGTCGTCGTTGATGAACACGCTGTCGTTGGCCGCAAAGTGGCGCACCCGCAGCGCGCTGCCGCTCACCGGCGGTGCCGCTGTTGGAGTAGGCAGCGGCTCGGGCGCATCGGGCGCGGCCTGCAGCAGGTCGATGGCGGCGGCCAGTTGGCCCGCAATGGCCACCAGCAGGTCTTCGTCCTCGAAGCCAAAGCGCATGTCCTCGGGGCTCTCGGCAAACAGCACGCCCATCAGGCGCCCGGCCGACAGCAGCGGCACCGCCACCTGGCTGTGCGGCTCTGGCAGGCCGGGGTAGGGGATGTCCAGGCCGCGCAACGGGGGTGCATCGGGTGTGGCATGCGCGTCCATGCTTTCGCGGATGGCATGGCTGTACAGGGCGGCGTGCGTCATGTGGCTGATGCGCACCGGCGTGCGCTCGCGCGCGGCCATGCCGATCACTCCCTGGCCCAGCCGGATTTCTGAACCCACGCCCGAAGTGGCATAGCCGCAGCTGGCCACCGTGTAGAGCTGCTGGGCGCTGGCGTCCAGCATCAGCACCATGGCGTGCTGGATGCCCAGCTTGTCCTGCAGGCCCTGCAGCGCGCCTTGCAGCAATTCATCCAGCCCCGAGCAGCGCGCGATGCTCTCGCTGCACAGACGCAGCGTGTGCAGCAAGCCAGAACGCGGCGCCGGTGCCGGCAGGCCTTCGCCCGCTACCGATTCGATGCGCTCCACAGCGTAGATGTCGGCCCCTTTGAGTTCAAACACCTCGGCCATGCCCGCATGCGACGCAATGCCCGCCAGCTGCGCGCGCATGCTCTCGAACACCGGTCCGCTGTCCTCGGTGCGTTCGTACAGCAGGTGCAGGCGGTAGAAATGGGCGGTGACTGGGTCCAGCACCAGCACCGACGCGCGCGGGTTGCGCAGGATGTTCTGGCGGGTCTTGTTGAAGAACTGGAACGACAGCGCCACGTGCGCCGCATCCACATAGACCACCTGCGAGATGTAGGCCACGTTGGGTGTGCCGTCAGGGTCGCAGGTCGCCATGATGGCGGGAATCGCCCCCTCCAGGCAGGGGCGGATGCTGTGCAGGGACGGCGCTGCGGAGCTCATGGCTGCAGTACGGGTGGTGTGGGTGGTGCGGGCGGCGCACACAACTCCGCGCCCGCGCGCGGGCCTGGGGTCTGGTCGAACGCGCTGGTGGGGGTGAAGGTCACTGCGACCACATCCTGCAGCGGTGCTGCCAGCATGGCGCCCACATACTGCGGCCCATAACCCACCCGGCCCACCTCCTGCACCATGGACTGCAGGTAGGCCTGCAACACCGGCAGGTCGCCATCAGTGGCCGGGCGCTGCGTGGCCCGGCGGGCCTTGAGCTGCAGCGTCTGGTGGGTGGACGGCACGCTGAACACCACGGCAATCTCTCCTGTGTGCGCAATGTCCTGCAGCAACTGTTCGGACTGGCTGCGCCGCAGGTACACCGTGACCTCCCGCCCATCGCCGCTGATGCGACTGCCCACGGCCCGCATGATGCTCGGCCGCAGGGCCGCATCGCGTGACGCCACGATGGCCGACACGCCCTTGGCCACCATGGCGATATGGCTGGGGCCGAGCAGCGCGGTCATGCCTTGAAGCGCTTGCGGGTCAGGGCCAGAGCCACCCAGAAGGCCACCACGGTGGTCACCACCAGCACCAGGCCGTGGCGCAGGGGGTGGACGGGCCACTGGTCCATGAACAGCGGGCGCACCAGCTCGACCGCGTTGGTCAGCGGCAGCCAGTCGGAGATGGTGCGCACGATGGGGGGCAACTGCTCGCGCGGGAAGAAAACGCCCGAGAGAAACATCATGGGCGTGAGCACCAGCGTGAAGTAGTAGGTAAAAAAGTCATACCCCTTGGCCAGCGCATTGAAGATGAGCGCGATGCTGGAGAACATCACCCCCACGAACAGCAGCACCGGCCAGGCCACCAGCAGCTTGGGGCTGTGGCTGATGGAGAGGGCCAGCATCACGCCCAGGATGGCGGTGACGGTGAACAGCGCCTTGAACGCGGCCCACAGCATCTCGGCCAGCACCACATCGTCCAGGCTGACCGGCGCGTTCATGATGCCGTCCCAGGTCTTTTGCACATGCATGCGCGAGAAGGCCGAGTACAGCGCCTCGAAGCTGGCCGCGTTCATGGCGCTCATGCAGATGGAGCCGCTGGCCAGGAACAGGATGTAGGGCACCTTGGTGTCGCCCGCCGCGCCGCCCACGTTCACCTGCCCCACCAGGGCCCCCATGCCGTAGCCAAAGGCCACCAGCCACATCAGCGGCTCGGCAATGTTGCCCACCAGGCTGGGGATGGCCAGCTTGCGCCAGACCAGCAGGTTGCGCATGAACACGGGCCACCAGCGCACGGACAGGCTGGGCGGGCGCCATACCGACGGCGGGGGCGGGGCCACAGTGGCCACAGAGGGCGGGTGAGCGGTTTGCATCCGCTTATTGTGCGATGTTGGCGGGCGGGCGCACAGTCCCCGATGTGTTCCTGGTCGCTACCTGGGCACGGCCATTGCTTGGGTGCCCCTATGTCCACCCACGTCCTGAACCTGCCCGCCGGTGCCAGTGCCCTCTGGCAGAACCGCCTGGGGCTGCTGCTGGAGTCCACGGGCGAGGGGGTGTTTGGCATTGATCTGGCGGGCAACTGCGTGTTCATCAACCGGGCGGGCGCGCAGATGCTGGGCTTTGCCGCCGATGAGGTGATGGGGCGCAACATGCACGCGCTCACCCACCACAGCCACCCCGACGGCAGCCCGTATGCGGACGGCGACTGCCCCATCTTCAATGCGTTCCGCCAGGGCTTGCCCTGCCGGGTGGACACCGAGGTGTTCTGGCGCCGCGATGGCTCGGCGTTTGCCGTGGAGTATTCGAGCCACCCCATTTTGGAAGGCGATCAGGTGCAGGGAGCTGTGATCGCTTTTGTGGACATTACCAGCCGCAAGCGTGCCGCCGATGAGCTGCAGCGCGCGCACGATGAGCTGGCCCGTGCCAATGACGAGCTGGAGCGTCGCGTGGCCGCGCGCACCCAGGAGCTGTCGCAGGCGCTGGCGCAGCTGCGCGAGCTGTCCGCCTACTCGGAGCAGGTGCGCGAAGACGAACGCACCCGCATCGCCCGCGAAGTGCACGACGAGCTGGGCAGCCTGCTGGTGGCGCTGAAGATGGATGTCAACTGGCTGCACAAGCGCCTGGGCGAGCAGGGCGAGCGCACGCCCGAGGCCGCGGGCGACATGCGCACCCAGATGCGCTGCAAGTGCCAGAACATGAGCCGCCTGATCGAAAACGCCGTGGACAACGTGGGCCGCATCATCACCGACCTGCGCCCCAGCATCCTGGACCACCAGGGCCTGTGGGCGGCGCTGGAGTGGCAGGCGCAGGAGTTCGTGCAGTCGGCCGAACTGGAGCTGGCGTGGCAGATGGAGGTGCCTGCCACCCTGCACCTGCCCGAGCCCGCCGCCATCGCCGTGTTCCGCATCTTCCAGGAGATGCTGAGCAATGTGGGCCGCCACGCGCAGGCCAGCGCCATCGACATCGCCATCGACGTGCAGGACGAGATGCTGCAACTGCGTGTGCGCGACAACGGCGTGGGCGCCACCCGCCAGGCCCTGGAGGCGCCCACCGCCTATGGCGTGATGGGCATGCGCGAGCGGGCACGGCAGCTTGGGGGCCGGTTGAGCATCACCAGCGAGCCGGGGCAGGGCTCGTGCCTGCAATTGCTGATTCCTCTGGAGCTGTCATGAATTCCGTGGTTCGAGTGTTGATCGGTGATGACCACCGCATCGTGCGGGAGGGGCTCAAGCAGGTGCTGGGCGACCCGGCCAATGGCCTGCCCGAGATCACTGTGGTCGCCGAGGCCACCCAGGGCAGCGAGGTGCTGGAGCTGGTCGCCGCCCTGCAAGGGCCCACGAGAACACCGGGGCTGGACCTGGTGCTGCTGGACATCGCCATGCCGGGCATGGACGGCCTCGAAGTGCTGCAGGCGCTGCGCAAGGCCTGGCCTGCATTGCCGGTGCTGATGCTCAGCACCTACCCCGAGCGGCAATACGCGGTGCGCTGCATCCAGATGGGCGCGGCGGGCTACCTGCACAAAAGCGCCGATCCCGACGACATGGTGGCCGCCGTGCGCAAGGTGGCAGCAGGCGGGCGCTACCTGACAGAGGCGACCGCGCAAGCCCTGGCAGGTGCACTGGAACGCACCGGGGTGGTGCGCACCGCCCAGCAGGGCACGCCCGCCGGGGTGGACGCGCTCTCCTATCGGGAGCACCAGGTGTTCCGCCTGCTCACTGCCGGGCAGAGCGTGAGCGAAATTGGTGCGCAGCTCAAACTCGCGCCCAACACGGTGAGCACCTACCGCGCCCGCATCCTCGAAAAGACCGGCGCGCGCAACGATGTGGAGCTTGCGCTGCTGGCGCGTGGTGCACCGGCAGAGTGAATTCGGTGCGTTGCATGCCCGGTTTGTAGTGCTGGCCCTACACGCTGTAGACACCACACCCACGAATTCATGACAGCGGGCCGACACCGGCAAAAACTGGCCCGCGCTTTGCGTAACGCCTGGCACCAACTTCTTCGAGGTGTGCCATGTCCGAATTCTTCTCGCCCTACGATGCCGACCGCCCGTTGATGCTGAAATGCAGCTGTGGCCGCGACCACACGGTGGCCGACCACCACGCCGAGATATCGGCCGATGCCGCCGCAGCCACCCTGCGCCAGCGCAGCGAGACCCGTGAGTTCGAGCTCTACAGCAACGAGTTCATCGAAGCCACGCTGGTCAAGGCGCTGTTTCCGCAAGACGCGGTGCGCCGCCGCTTCATCAAGGCGGTGGGCAAGGGCACGGCCATGGCGGCCATCGCGAGCGTGTTGCCTGTGGCCAGCATGCAGGCCATGGCGCAAGAGAAGCAGGGCGCACTGGAGAAGACCAACCTCAAGATCGGCTTCATCCCGATCACCTGCGCCACCCCGCTGATCATGGCCCACCCGCTGGGCTTCTACAGCAAGCAGGGCCTGAGCGTCGAAGTCACCAAGACGGCCGGCTGGGCACTGATCCGCGACAAGATGATCAACAAGGAGTACGACGCAACGCACTTCCTGAGCCCCATGCCGCTGGCGATCTCCATGGGCCTGGGCTCCAACGCCACGCCGATGAACGTGGCCACCATCCAGAACGTGAACGGCCAGGCCATCACGCTCAGCCTCAAGCACAAGGACAACCGCGATCCCAAGAACTGGAAGGGCTTCAAGTTCGCGATCCCCTTCGAGTACAGCATGCACAACTTCCTGTTGCGCTACTACCTGGCCGAGGCGGGCTTGAACCCCGACACCGACGTGCAGTTGCGCGTGGTGCCACCCGCCGAGATGGTGGCCAATCTGCGCGCGGGCAACATCGACGGCTTCCTCGGCCCCGATCCTTTCAACCAGCGTGCCGTGTTCGAGGAAGTCGGCTTCATCCACCTGCTCACCAAGGACCTGTGGAACGGCCACCCCTGTTGCGCCTTCGGCACCAGCACCGAGTTCATCCAGAAGAACCCCAACACCTTTGCCGCGCTGTACCGCGCGGTGCTCACCTCGGCCGCGATGGCGCGCGACCCGGCCAACCGGGAGCTCATCGCCAAGGTGATTGCGCCCCAGGCCTACCTGAACCAGCCCGAGGCAGTGCTCAACCAGGTGCTCACCGGAAAGTTCGCCGACGGCCTGGGCAAGATCCAGAACGTGCCGGACCGCGCGGACTTCGACCCCATGCCGTGGCAGAGCATGGCCGTGTGGATGCTCACGCAGATGCAGCGCTGGGGCTACATCAAGGGCGATGTGGACTACAAGCAGATTGCCGAAAAGGTGTTCCTCATCACCGATGCGAAAAAGCAGATGAAGGCGCTGGATCAGAAGGTGCCCGAAGGCGCATACCCCAAGTTCAAGATCATGGGGCGCGAATTCGATGCCGCCAAGGCGAGCGAGTACGCAAAGAGCTTCCCCATCCGCAAGGCGGCATGACATGACTCCCGCCAAGAACCTCAACCTGCGCGCGGGCCTTTTGTCCGTGCTCATCTTCCTGGCCCTGCTGGGGATCTGGTACATCGCCACCGCTTCTTCGGGCGCGGGCAACAGCACGGCCGGCATGACCGCCGAGCAGATCGAGTACGCCAAGATGATGGGCAAGGACCCAGGCGCCAGCGCCAAGGGCAGCGGCTTCCCCTCGCTGACAGAGATGGGCCGTACCGTGTGGGGGCACGTGTCCAACCCGTTCTATGACAACGGCCCCAACGACAAGGGCATCGCCATCCAGCTCGCGCATTCGCTGGGCCGGGTCGCGCTAGGGTTCGGCCTGGCCTGCTTGGTGGCGATACCGCTCGGTTTCGTCATCGGCATGTCGCCGCTGCTGCGCCGTGCGTTCGACCCGTTCATTCAGGTGCTCAAGCCCATCAGCCCGCTGGCGTGGATGCCGCTTGCGCTCTACACCATCAAGGACTCATCGATCTCGGGCATCTTCGTGATCTTCATCTGCTCGGTGTGGCCCATGCTGGTGAACACGGCGTTTGGCGTGGCATCGGTCAAGCGCGAGTGGCTCAACGTGTCGGCCACGCTGCAGGTCAACCCGCTGCGCAAGGCCTTCCTGGTGATCTTGCCCGCCGCAGCGCCCACCATCCTCACGGGCATGCGCATCAGCATGGGCATCGCCTGGTTGGTGATCGTGGCGGCCGAGATGCTGGTGGGCGGCACGGGGATTGGCTACTTCGTGTGGAACGAGTGGAACAACCTGTCGCTCACCAACGTGATCTTTGCCATCCTGGTGATTGGCGTGGTGGGCATGTTGCTCGACCTGGCCTTCGGCCAGCTGCAGAAGGTGGTGACCTATGTGGAGTGATGTCGCCCAGCGCCCGGCTGTTCCAGCCCCTCTTCCCACTGACGCCCCGCAACGAAAGGCCTCTGCCGTGACCCAAGGCTTCCTCCAGATCGACCGGCTGAGCAAAGCTTTTGTGCCCGCCAAGCCCGTGTTTGCTGATGTGTCGTTCACGCTCGACAAGGGCGAGTTCGTTTGCATCATCGGCCACTCGGGCTGCGGCAAGACTACCATCCTGAACGTGCTGGCGGGGCTGGACACCGCCACCTCGGGCACCGTCATCATGGACGGGCGAGAAGTGGCCGGCCCCAGTCTGGATCGGGGTGTGGTGTTCCAGAGCCACGCGCTCATGCCCTGGCTCACGGTGCGCCAGAACATCGCGTTTGCCGTGAAGTCGCGCTGGCCCGACTGGAAGAAGAGCCAGGTGGATGCGCATGTGGAGAAGTTCGTGGCGCTGGTGGGCCTGAGCCCTGCCATCGACAAGAAGCCCTCACAGCTCTCAGGCGGTATGAAGCAGCGCGTGGGCATTGCGCGCGCGTTCTCCATCCAGCCCAAGATGTTGCTGCTGGATGAACCCTTTGGCGCACTGGATGCGCTCACGCGCGGCACCATCCAGGACGAGCTGATGGCCATCGTGCGCCAGACGCAGCAGACGGTCTTCATGATCACGCACGATGTGGACGAAGCCATCTTGCTGGCCGACCGCATCCTGCTCATGAGCAACGGCAACGAGACGCCCGAGGGCTACCGCCCCGGCGGCATCGCCGAGGTGGTGGTGAACCCGCTGCCACGCGAACGCACGCGCACCAGCCTGCACCACCTTGACGGCTACTACGCGCTGCGCAACCACATCGTGGACTTTCTCGTCACCCGAGCCAAAGCCCACTGATTTCCTGAATAACCCAGCACTGTCGTGTTGCCCCTTGGGGTGGAAGGGAGTGCTGCACCCTGAAGTTCCTGTTCCCTGTTCCAAAACCCATCCAACCGAAGGAGCCATCACCATGAATCGCAACGACGTTACCGAAAAGATCATCAGCACCAAGGTCGCCAAGGGCCTGCAATGGGAGGCCATTGCCAAGAAGGTCGGCCAGTCCAAGGAATGGACCACGGCCCTGTGCCTGGGCCAGATGACGGCCACGCCTGAGCAGGCCAAGATCGTCGGCAAGATCTTCGGCCTCACCGCCGAGGAGCAGAAGTGGCTGCAGGTGGTGCCTTACAAGGGCTCGCTGCCCACGCCCGTGCCCACCGATCCGCTGATCTACCGCTGGTACGAGGTGGTGAGTGTGTACGGCACCACCATCAAGGAGCTGATCCACGAAGAGTTTGGCGATGGCATCATGAGCGCCATCGACTTCAGCATGGATATCCAGCGCGAGGCCAATCCCAATGGCGATCGCGTGAATGTGGTCCTGTCCGGTAAATTCCTGCCCTATAAGCAGTACTGAAATCGGGCCCAGGCCGTGTTCGTCACAGCACTTTGACGGCGCGGCCAATGAACTGGATAGGCCCTGTGGGCTTGCCAATCGGCGAGCCTGTGGGCGGTTCCAGCGTCAGCTCAAACAACTGGTTGGGCTGCAGCGGCGGCAGCTTGTCCAGCGGGATCTGCAGGGGCTGACCGGGCTGCACCAGGCCCAGCGATACGGGGCCGCTCCAGCCGTCGGCCTTGGTCCAGAACTCCAGGGCCTTGTCGGCCGGTACTTCGGCCATACCCAGCGGAATCAGGCTGATCTGCCGGGGCGAGCTGGCCTGCACCACCCAGCCCGGGGCCTTGTCATGCGGCGCGACCAGCACCACCATGAACTGCGGCGGCGCGGCCACTGGGGCGGTGCGGGTGACGAGCACTGCCGCGAGCACCGCCGCCATGGCAAAGCCCGAGCCGGCGAGGGCCCGCCACAGGCCCAGGTGGTCCCACCAGCGCACGGACGGTTTGCGTTTTGTTTCTGCGCGGGGCGGTGCAACGGGTGTCGCAGTCTGTTGAGGGCTCGCCGCTCGCAGCGACTGGTCGATGCGCGCCCACAAGACAGCGGGCGGCGCGATGGGCTCTGCCAGCTGGGTCAGCGGCAGCAGGCGGGCTTCCCATTCGGCAACCGCCTGTTGCAGTGCCTTGTCACCAGGCAGGCGTTGCTGCACACCCTGGCGTTCGGCAGCGGGCAGGGTGCCCAGCACGTACTCGCCGGCCAGCACGGTCAGGTCTTCCGGCGAGGGGGTGGACGGTGTGTTGCGCACGTCGGTCATGCCATGCACTCCCGCAGCGAAACCAGGCTGCGCCGGATCCACGCCTTGACGGTGCCCAGCGGCGCGCCGAGGCGCTCGGCAATTTCGCCGTGCGAGCAGCCGTCCACATAGGCGTGCAACACGCAGTTGCGGCGCGCGGGGTCCAGGGCCTCCAGGCAATGCTGCAGGCGGCCCAGGCTGGCGTTCAGCGCAAAGGTTTCCTCGACCTCGTGGTGGGCCTGCACAGACATGTCGGCCTCCAGGGCTTGGGTGGTGGTGTCGTCCACATCAACGTGGCGGCCCGCGTCGCGCACGGCGTTCAGGGCCAGGTTGCGCACCACGCTGTAGATCCAGCCGCGTGCGCTGCCCCGGCTCGCGTCGTAGCTGGTGGCGCGCGTCCAGATGTTCACGCACGCATCGTGCACGATGTCCTCGGCCAACGCGCGCTGGCGCACGATGCGCAGCGCCACGCCCAGCAGCCGTGCGCCCTCCTGTTCATATAGGCGGTGCATGGCCTGCCGGTCGCCGGCTGCGCAGGCGGCCAGAGCGGCTTCGTAGTCAAAATCGCCAGGGGTGTCGGGCACGGTGTGCAGGCAGCGGGGCCGCGGCTAAAGGGTGGGCGCATCGTAGCCGCAAACCCGCCACCGCCTGGCGGTAGCCCCCGCTGGGCAGGGGATTGCGTGTGCGTGGTTTACGCGGCCTTCCAGAAGATGTAGTCGGCCTGGTACTTCACGATCTGGCGCTCGCCCTTGTTAGCGGTGGTGCAGGCAGCAGCGGGTGCCACGCCACCCTTCAAGGCCACGCGCTGGATGAAGGTCACGCCGGTCATGGCGCCCGAACCCATGGCGGGGTTGGCCTTGACGAGCTGGTAGGGCAGGTTGCCCGTGCCCGATGGCGCCACGGCCAGCTGGGTGGCTGTCAGCTTGGACCCGTCGCTCGACTCCCAGGTGGCCGGCGGGCCGTAGTAGGTGCCCACTTGTTTGCCGCTGCGGTCATTCAGCACGGCCTTGGGGCCCACGAACACCCATTCGGTCTGGCCGGGCATGTTGGCCTTGTCGCGGCATTCGTAGGTGATCTCGCCCACGCCCACGGTTTCCATCGCCACCTTGTTGCCAGCCGGCACCTTGATGCTGTCGGGCAGGCTGTCCTGCGAATACATGGATTTGGAGGACGACGACATCATCGAACCGCAGGCGCTCAGCAGCACGGCGGCGGCAATGGCGCCCGTCAGGGGGAGCAGGCGGGAGATGGGGGACGTGTGGATGGTCATGGCGTTTCTCTCTGGTCTGTGGGTTGATAGGACAGCAGCAACAAGATGCGCTGCTATAGGTACTACCCACGAAAACGCCGTTTGGATGCAGTGGATGCCAAAAATTTTTTGCCGGTGCCAGCCCGGGCAAGATTGCCGCCCGGGCCCGAGGCTGCCTCAATGCAGGGTCAGCGGCCGTGTGGTGGTCTTGACCCGCACCACGGCCGCCCGGTGCTCATAGGGGGCCACCGGTTGACCCAGGATGGCGGCCGCCAGCGTGCGCGCCTGCCGGGCAATCGGTTCGATGTAGCGGCTGCACTGCCCGTCGATGCTGATGCAATCGCCCATTGCATGGATGCGGGATACGCTGGTTTGCAGCGTGCCTGCGTCCACCGCAATGCCATGGGTCCAGTCAAGCCCTGCACTCTGCGCCAGGCGGTGGGGGGGCAGCAGGCCTGTAGCCACCACCACTTCGTCCGCCGCAAAACGCCGCCCGCTGGTGGTGGAGACGCGGTAGCGCGAGCCCACGCGTTCCACCTGCTCCACCTGCAGACCGCCTTCAAAGCGGATGGACAGGTCTTTCCAGGCGTCCAGCAGCTGCGGGCCCGCCTGCTGGTCGTGCCAGCGCGCCAGTGGTTCGGTGGCCGTGTCCAGCAGCGTGATGTGGTGGCCGCCCAGTGCCAGGTCGTTGGCCAGCTCACTGCCGACCAGGCCCGCGCCGATGATGAGCACGTCCTTGGGCTGGTCGCCCAGGTGCTGGCGCAGGCGCTGGTAGGCGTCCAGGTGGTTGATGCGCCAGCACAGGCTGGCGGGCAAGCCCGGAGGCAAGGCGGCCTGCGCACCGTGGGCCAGCACCAGGTGGCCGTAGCGCAGCACGCCCCGCGTGGTGCGCAATTGGCGGGTGTCGGCGCAGATGCGCACGGCATGGGTGTGGGCCAGCAGGGTGACGCCCAGGCGGTGCGCCGCATCGCGACCGGTTTCGGACACCAGGGCCAGCGGGTCCAGCTGGCGCGCCATGGCCACCGACAGCAAAGGCTTGTCGTACCGGTCGCCCGCGCAGGCCGTCACCAGGGTGATGGGCAGCGTGGCGCTGTGTTGGCGCAGGGTTTCAGCCAGTTGCCAGCCTGCACGGCCCGCGCCGACGATGACCACGCCCGGCTCGCCACGCACGCGCAGGGAGGCGGCTGGCGCTGCGCTGGCCTGCGCCCGCAGCGCCTCCAGCGTGGGGGCTTCGTACGGCGAAAAATCGGCCTTGGTCACTCCACACAGCGGGCAGGCCCAGTCGTCGGGTATGTCCGCCAGCCGCGTGCCCGGCGGCAGGCCGCCATCGGGGTCGCCGTCGGCCTCGTGGTAGACGTAGCCGCAGGCGTTGCAGATGTAGCTTTGCCAGGGCGCCTGGGTGGCCGCGTCGGCAAACGCATCGCACAGCGCCTGCGATGCCGCGCTCAACACGAACTCGGAGGCAACCGACGGCGTGGTGGCGGTGGGGAGGGCGGGCGTCATGCAGGCATCTCCTCGGTGCTGAGCCGGGCGATCTCCTTGCGCAGGTGCTTGATGGCAGGCGTGACGATGGCCACAAAGTGCGACTCGCGCACGCGCCGCTGCACGTCCGAGCTCATCAGGTAGCCGCGCGCACCCTGGTGCATCAGGGCGGACTGGGCGGCGCGCAGGCACAGCTCCGCGCCATGGGCACGGGCGTCCAGCACGTCGATGAAGAAATCGGTGCTTGTGTCGAACGGAGTCTGGGCCAGTTGCATGACGCGTGCAGTCAGTGCATCCAGTTCGGCCTGCAGGGCGTCGGGCCGGTCTTCCAGGAACTGGTTGACATGGCCCAGTTGGGCCTCCACCGCCCACATCGAGTCGATGGCGCCCTGGGTGATGCCCACGGCCATGCCACATTGCAGCATCACGAACGCAGCGCGGATGCGGGCGATGAAAGGCCGGGTGGGGTCGGCCATGGTGTCGGCCGTGCCGATGAAATGGTCCTTGAGCCGCAGTGCATAGGTGCCCGTGCCCTCCATGGCGGAGAAGCTGGGGCATTCGCGCATCTCCACGCCCGGTGCGTCGCAGCGCAGCAGGAACATCACCTCGCGCTGGCTGGCCGCACCGTCGGCCTCCACCACCGCCGCAATCGCGCCGCAGTAATGGTCGGGCCCCAGGTTGCTCACCCAGGGCAGGGTGCCGTTGATGAGGTAGCCCCCCTCCACTGGCGTGGCCTTGAGCAGCAGGCTTTCGATCTGCGCATAGCTCTTCATGGGGTTGGACAACGCCGTGCCGCCCATGCCTGCGCCGCTGGCGTGGCGCTGCAGCACATCGCCCATCAGCGCGGGATTGCCCGACTGCTGCAGGTACAACCCACACACCGCCTGGCACCACATCATGAAGCCGGTAGCGCCGCACACGCGCGAGGCCTCGGCCATGGCGCGGATGGCCAGGCCGTAGTCGGCCGGGCCCGCCGTGCTGTCCAGGTGCGCGCTCATCGTGCCCACGGCGGCCAGCTGCTGCAGCTCCGCGCACGGGTAGTAGCCGGTGCGGTCAATCGCCTCCACCTGCGCGGCTAGCGGGCCCTGGGCAATCTCGCGCACGGCGGCCAGCAGCGCATCGCCCCGCAGGGCGCCGTCCAGGTGGAGTTGGGGAGGGAGGTCGGCGGGGTTCATGGGGCTCCTTGGGTGCGCAGGGCGGGCTCGGTTGCGGGGCTATTTAGTCCGCGAGGCTGATCTCGAACGGAATGGGGTTGCGCATGCTGTTGGCCACGGGCGAGTAAAAGTTGGCGTGCTGCACGATCTCGTCCAGCACCTCGCGCGGTGCATCGCCTTCCACCAGCACCTTCACGCGGATCGCCTGAAATCCCATCTCGGGGGGCGTCTTCTGCAATGCACCACCCGCACCCCAGGCGGCCGGGTTGCCGATGTCGCCTTCCATGAAGACCTCGATCTTGCTGAGCTTGACCTGCTTCCAGGTGGCCACGGCCGTGATGCCCACGGCCAGGCAGCCGCCCAGGCCCGACAGCACGATTTCGCCGGGCGCAGGCGCCGTGTCCTGACCGAACAGGTGCAGGGGCTCGTCCACCACCACCGGCGCATGGTTGCCCACATAGCTCAGCGAGCGGTACTGCCCCTCCATCACCGTATGGACCTTGTTGGTGCCCCGGCTGGCAGGGTTGTTGCGGCCCTTGTCGGCAAAGGCCATCAGCCCGTCGCGGTCGATGGGGCGCAGGTGCGTGTGCACGGTGGTGACAGGGGCAGAGGGTTCCAGCAGATCGGTGGACATGGTGTTCCTTGAAGAAAGAGACGGGAATGAAAAAAGAAGGACAGGGTTCGCAGCGGACACGCCCGCTGCAACAACGCACAGGGCTCAGGCCGCCAGCGCGAGCGCAGGCTTTTTGGGGAACTTGACCAGCGGCAGACCGCTTTCAATCGGCAACTTGTCGTCGCGCGACCATTCGTTCCACGAGCCGAAGTACATGCGCACATCGGCAAAGCCCGCCTGCTTGAGCGCCAGGAAGGTGTTGGACGCGCGTGCGCCCTTGAAGCAATACAGGTACACCGTGTCCGCCGGGCTGATGCCCGCCGTGGCGCATTCGGCGCGCACTTCGTCGGGCGACTTGAACACCGGACCCTGGGGCGAGGGCTTCATGAAGCGGTACCACTCCAGCCACTTGGCGCCCGGCAGGCGGCCTTTGCGCGGCGCAAAGTCCTTGCCATAAGGGCTCGAGCTGTCGCCAATCCACTCGTCCACATCGCGCACGTCCAGCAGCACGGTGTCGGTGCCCAGAGCCTCGATCACATCCTCCTTGGTCAGCATCACATCGGTGGTGGCCAGCTGGGTGGGGAAGATGGCGGGCGTGGGCACCACGGCCTCGGCGGAGACGGGCAGCTCTGCCGCCTTCCAGGCCGAGTAGCCGCCATTCAATACCTTGACCTTGGGGTAGCCCAGCCAGGTCAGCAGGTAGTAGCCCCGGCAGGACTGGCCGTAGCCGCTGTTGAGCGCGTCTTCATAGAACACGGCCGTCTCGGCGCCCGACAGGCCGATGGCGCCCAGGTGCGCGGCGAAGGTGTCTTTCAGCTCCTGCAGGCCTTGGGGTGTAGAGGTGGCGAGATACGTGAAGGTCTCGCGCAGGTTCACCGCGCCGGGGATGTGCCCCAGGGCATAGGTGTCGGCGTCGCGGGTGTCGATCAGCACCACAGGTTCTGCGGCTTGCAGGGCCAATAGCTGGGTGGGTGAGATGAGGACGGCGTCGGAGGCGGTAGCGGTCACGGTGCTCATGGAAAACCTTTCGGTGCGGTGGTGGGCGGGATGCCTGCCCTCCTTATTGCAACAGGTGTGCCAGAGCTTGGGAATGCTAAGAAATTTGAATGAAATAGGCTGCTAGCGCTTATTGGTAAAGCGCTGACAGCTATTGATTTGATAGTATTTTTTGCCGACTATCACCAGAGCGCAGCCTGTCCAACGCGGACGCTGAACACTGTGTCTACAAATTGTTGACACAGTGTTGGGCGTCACTTCAAGCCTGCTTTGCGCAGCCGGTAAGCGAACTGCCGGAGCGTCAACCCCAGGCTCTGCGCCGCGCGCGATTGGTTGCCGTGGTGTTCGACCAGCGCGGCCTGCAGCACCTGAACGCTGTGGGACTGGGCCGAGGCGTAGTCGCGCACCAGCGGTGCTGCGGCGATAGGGGTAGACGGCATCTCGGCCTGAATCTGCTGAATGGGCGCCGGTGCGGGTGGCAAAACCACAGCCGCAGCGGGCAGAAACCGGTCCAGCTCGCCACGCGTTACCAGCGTGTCATTGGTCAGCAGCACCAGGCGTTCGATCACATTGCCCAGCTCGCGGATGTTGCCTGGCCAGGGGTGTTCTTCCAGCCGCGCCAGCGCGTCGGGCGAGAGGTTCACGTTGCGCTGGTGCGCCTGGTTGGCGCGGCTCACAAAGTGCAGCGCCAGCGCGCGGATGTCCTCGCGCCGCTCGGCCAGCGAGGGCAGATGGATCGGAATCACATGCAGGCGGTAGTACAGGTCCTGCCGAAAGCGCCCGGCCTCCACATCGGCCGCCAGGTCGCGGTGGGTGGCCGCCACCAGGCGCACGTTGACCTTGACCTCGCGCTGCCCGCCCAGGCGCACCAGCGTGCCCTCCTGCAGCGTACGCAGCAGCTTCGATTGCAGGGCCAGCGGCAGCTCGCCAATCTCGTCCAGAAAGATGGTGCCGCTGTCGGCCTGCTCAAACCAGCCTGCGCGGGCTGTGCTGGCGCCGGTGAATGCGCCCTTCTCGTAGCCAAACAGTTCGGATTCGAACAGCGCGTCCGGAATGGCCGAGCAGTTGACCTTGATGAAGGGCCGGTCGCGCCGCCCGCTGGCCAGGTGCACGGCGCGTGCGAACAGCTCCTTGCCCGTGCCCGACTGGCCCAGCAGCAGCACGGTGGCCTGGGTTTGCGACACACGCTCCAGCTCGCTCAAGGCCTGCAGCAGCGGTGGCGAGCTGCCAATGAGCCCGTAGCGCGCGCTTTTGGTGTTGAGCGCATTGGCCAGCACGGCGTTGCGCGCCTGCAGCTGCCGCGTCTGCTCTGCCACCAGGGCTTCCAGCTGCAGCAGCTGCCCGACCAGCGTGGCCAGCACGCGCAGCACCGCCAGGTCGTCGTTCAGGTGGCGCTGGCGGCTGCGGATGCGGTGGCAGGCCAGCACGCCGATGGGCGCGTTGTTGACCTCGATGGGCAGTGCGATGAAGGCCACCGTCTCGGGCGGCAGCTGGCTGCGCTCCACTGCGCGTGCCAGAAACAGCGGTTCGGCATCAATGTCCTGCACGATGGCAGGCTGCCCCGTGGCCAGCACGCGGCCTGTGATGCCCTCGCCCCAGGCGTACCGCCCGCGCTGCACCTCGGCCTGGGTGAGGCCGTACGCATGCTGGATGGAGGCGGTGCGCGGCGCGCCGGCTGGGGAGGAGGGAGCGTTGTCCACCAGCACGATGCGCCCCCGGTTCAGGCCCAGCAGCTCGCTCATCAGGTGCAGCATTTCGCGCAGCACCAGGCCGGGCGCCAGGCTGCGGCCGATGAGGCGCATCACCTCGCGCATCAGCAGCAGCTCCTGGGCGTGCCAGTCGGTGGGGCTGTGCGAGCGGGCCGTGCTGGAAGGGGAGGGCATGGGCGGTGGGGGCATGTCAGGGCGATTGCAAGTTCTGCGCCCGGGTGCATTAAAGTCGCCTGCGTCCCGCCATTTACCGACTTTTTCACCTTCTCGAAAGCCCCCACCATGACCACCCTCGGAACCCCTCTGTCCCCCCATGCCACCAAAGTCATGCTGCTGGGCTCGGGCGAGCTGGGCAAGGAGGTGCTGATCGCGCTGCAGCGCCTGGGGGTGGAAACCATTGCCGTGGACCGCTACGACAACGCCCCCGGCCAGCAAGTGGCCCACCACGCGCGCACCATCACCATGAGCGACCCGGCCCAGCTCAAGGCGCTGATCGAAGCCGAACGGCCCCACCTGGTGGTGCCCGAGATCGAAGCCATCGCCACCCCCATGCTCGAAGAGCTGGAAGCCGCGGGCACCGTGCGCGTGATCCCTACGGCCCGCGCAGCGCGCCTGACCATGGACCGTGAAGGCATCCGCGTGCTGGCCGCAGAAACCCTGGGCCTGCCCACCAGCCCGTACAAATTCTGTAATTCGCTCGAAGAGTTGCAGGCCGCGATTGATGGCGGGATTGGTTACCCCTGCATCGTCAAGCCCGTGATGAGCAGCTCGGGCAAGGGCCAGAGCAAGATCGACGGCCCAGACGACGTGAAGAAGGCCTGGGACTACGCCATGGCCGGTGGCCGGGTGAGCCACGGCCGCGTGATCGTCGAGGGCTTCATCGACTTTGACTACGAAATCACCCAGCTCACCGTGCGTGCGGTGGGCGCGGACGGCCAAATCACCACCAGTTTCTGCGACCCCATCGGCCATGTGCAGGTGAGTGGCGACTATGTGGAAAGCTGGCAGCCCCACCCCATGCACCCGGCCGCGCTCGAAAAGTCACGCCAGATCGCCAAGGCCGTGACCGACAACCTGGGCGGCCAGGGATTGTTTGGCGTGGAGCTGTTCGTCAAGGGCCAGGAGGTCTGGTTCAGCGAAGTGAGCCCCCGCCCGCACGACACGGGCCTGGTCACGCTGTGCACCCAGCACCAGAGCGAGTTCGAGCTGCATGCCCGCGCCATCCTGGGCCTGCCGGTAGACACCAGTCTGCGCAACCCCGGCGCCAGTGCCGTCATCTACGGTGGCGTGGAAGCCCAGGGCATCGTGTTCGACGGTGTGGAAGAAGCCCTGCGCGTGCCGGGCTCCGACCTGCGTCTGTTCGGCAAGCCCGAGAGTTTTGTGAAGCGCCGCATGGGCGTCGCGCTGGCGCGGGCTGAGAATGTGGACACGGCGCGTGCGAACGCCAAGCTGGCGGCGAGCAAGGTCAGGCCCCGCGTGGCCTGATAGCCTGCGGCCGCAGTTGCGGCGGGCCGGTGCGACGACGGCGCTTCTGAAGGAGAAACCCCTGTGAGCCTGAGTGCGCGGATCCTGTGGCTGGTGCTGGCAGCCTCTTTGTTGCCTGTGCCGGCCCTGGTGTGGTTGCTTTTGGAGTTCCGGGTGACTACCACCGGACAGGCGCGCGACCGGCTGGTGGCCCGGGCAGGCATCATTGCCAGCGACCTGGACGACAAGATCGCTGGTACCGGGCAACTCTTGTTTGGCCTTGGGCGCGTACCCCTGCTGGCAGCGGGCGACAAGGGCGCCTGCTCTGATTTCCTGGCAGATGTCCTCAAGGAACATCCTCAGTACACCGGCATCCTCACCATCCAGCCCGATGGTTCCCTGTTCTGTGATTCGCTGCGCAGTGGCCGTACGCTGGACCTCCGGGACCGCAGTTACTTTCAGCGTGCGCTGACAGCCTCCGGGCCGGTGCTGGAAGCGGTCATAGGCCGCCTGACGGGCAAGGGGGTGCTGCAGGTGGCCTACCCGGTGCGCGATGCGGGAGGCGCGTTGCGCTTCATCCTGCTGGCCTCGCTCGACATGCAGGACTACGGGCAGGCCACGGTGCATGCACAGCGCTATGAGCGTATGCATCTGCAGGTATGGAATGCCGACGGTTCGGTGGTCATGGACTTCCGCCGACCGGAGGTGGCGCCGCTGACCCTGGGGGACGCCGAACGCACTTTCATGTTGCAAGCGGTCGAAGGGCATGCCGTGATGGAGGGGGCCGATGGCGTGCGTCGCGTCTGGGTGCGCGCCCAGTTGCCGCGCGCACAGGGCTCGGATCTGCGTCTGGCCCTGGCCGTGCCCGAGGACGACCTGCGTGGCCCGGTGGAGCGCCAGTTCCGGCGCGCACTGCTGGGGGTGCTGGCACTGGCGGCCATCGTGTTTGTTGCTGCTTTTCTGTTGGTGGAATTTGCGGTACGCCGCCATGCCATGCGCGCCATCCGCGCCATTGGCCGCATGGATGCTGGCAACTACGCCGAACCCATTGGCACACCCTATCCCCCGGGAGAGCTGGGGCAGGTGGCCCGGGCACTGGACCGGATGGCGGAGTCCCTGCTGCGCCAGCAGCAGTCCATCGCGCTGCACACGGAGACGCTGGAGCGCCAGGCGCGGCGAGACCCCCTGACCGACTTGGCCAACCGCTACAGCCTCACGGAGCGGCTGGACGCGGCGTTGGACCGGGCGCGGGAGCAGGGCCACTGCGTGGCCGTTATGGCCATGGACCTGGACCGGTTCAAAGGGGTGAATGACAGCCTGGGACATGCCCGGGGCGATGCCTTGCTCAAGGAGGTGGCGGTCCGGTTGCAGGGTTGTGTACGCCCTGGCGACGTAGTGGCCCGCCCGGGAGGGGATGAGTTTGTGGTGGTGCTGCCTGACCTGCCGGACCCGGCCGTGGTGGAGCCCATGGCGCGGCGCATTGTGCGGGCGCTGACCCTGCCTGTGGAGACCGGCACGTCCAGCTGGTTGCTGGGCACCAGCCTGGGGATTGCGGTCTTTCCACAGGATGGGGACTCTGGCGACCTGTTGTTGCGCAATGCAGACGTGGCCATGTACGACGCCAAGGACCTGGGTGGGAATCGACTGGCTTTCTTCAGCCCGCACATGACGGAGGTGTTGACGGAGCGCCTGCGGGTGGAGGCGGGCCTGCGCCATGCCATCGAGCACGACGGGCTGCGCCTGCACTATCAGCCCATCATGGATGCGCGGACGGGGCGCGTGTCGTCGGTGGAGGCGCTGGTGCGGTGGGCGGACCCGGAGCGTGGGCTGGTGTCTCCGCTGCAGTTCATCGGCATTGCGGAAGAAACGGGGCTGATCGTGCCCCTGGGCGAATGGGTGCTGAACGAGGCCTGCGCGCAGGCACGCCGGTGGCTGGATGCCGGGTGGGGGGAGATCCCGGTGGCGGTGAACCTCTCGGCCCGTCAGTTCCAGGAGCCCGAGCTGGACCAGGTGGTGGCCCGCGCCTTGCAAAGCACCGGGTGCCCACCCCGGTTGCTGCAATTGGAGATCACTGAAAGCTCGATCATGGAGCCCGTGGAGGAGGCCCTGCAGACCATGCAGCGCCTCACCGCTCTGGGTGTGCAGCTGGCCATCGACGACTTCGGCACCGGCTATTCGTCACTGAGCCAGCTCAAGCGGTTTCCGGTGCGCAAGCTCAAGATCGACCGCTCTTTCGTGAACGATCTGGGGAGCAATGACCGGGGCGAAGTGCTGGTGGACGCCATCGTGGCCCTGGCGCAAAAGCTGGGCCTGCGCACGGTGGCCGAGGGCGTGGAAACCGACCACCAAGCCCAGTGGCTGGCCCGGCTGGGCTGCGACGAACTGCAGGGTTATCTCTTTTCCCAGCCTTGCGCGCCACAAGACCTTGAAAACTGGTGGCAGGGCCGGGTGGCAGGCCCTCCCGCCGGCCCTATTCCCGGATCTGCCGCCCCGTGAGCTTGAGGAACAAATCCTCCAGATTCGCAGGCCGGTGCAGCGTGCGCAGGTGGCCATGCTGCCCCAGCGCCTGCAGCAGCGGCTGCGCGTTCTGGGTGTAGAAAAACACCGTCTCGCCGCTGATCTCCACGCGCGCGGCCAGGGCACGCAGCGCGGCGTCTTCGGACATCTGCACGGCCCCCACGCCGAACACCTCCACCACATCCGGCTCCAGGTGCTGGGCGATCAGCTCGCGCGGGCGGCCTTCCGCAATCTTGCGGCCGTGGTCCAGCACCAGCAGGCGCGAGCACAGGCGCTCGGCCTCGTCCATGAAGTGGGTGGTCAGCAGGATCGACTTGCCTTGCTGCAGCAGCAGTTGCAGGCGCTCCCACATCAGGTGGCGGGCTTGCGGGTCCAGGCCTGTGGTGGGCTCGTCCAGCAGCAGCAGGCGCGGATTGTTGACCAGGGCGCGCGCCAGCGAGAGGCGCCGCTTCATGCCGCCCGACAGCTCGCCCGGCTTGGCATCGGCCTTGTGGGTGAGGGCTGCGAACTCCAGCAACTGGGGCACACGCTCGTCCATCACCGGGCCCTTCAGGCCGAAGTAGCGGCCGAACACGCGGAGGTTTTCTGCGCAGGTGAAGTCCGGGTCGAGGGTGTCAAACTGCGTGACCACGCCCAGTTGCGCCTTGATGGCCAGCGCATCGCGGGGCATCAGCAGCGGGGCCGTGCCGGGCTGGGGCGTGAAATGCACTTCGCCCCCGTCTGGAGACGCCAGGCCCAGGCACATGCGGATGGTGGTGGTCTTGCCCGCGCCGTTGGGGCCGATGACCCCCAGGCATTCGCCGGGAGCAATGGCGAAGGACACGTCGTCCACCACCGTGGTCTCGCCATAACGTTTGCGCAGGTGCAGGGCTTCAAAAAGTGCGGTCATGGAGGGATTGTGTGCGACGAGTGCGTCCGTGGTGCTTGGGGGCGGATTTTTGCCAGAATCTGCCGCAGGCGCTAGTGGGTATTGCGCCTGATGCTATCAAAACAGGACTGCTTGCCTCAGTCCGCCGCGACAAGCCGCCCCCGGCCCGCCGTCTTGGCTGCATAGAGGGCACCGTCGGCACGGGCCATCAGTTCGGCCAAGCCAGCTTCGCCCGGCTGCAGCACGGCCATCCCGGCGCTGTAGTCCAGCGCAAAGCCCAGCTCTGCCACGCTGGCGGCATGCAGACGCCTGCGCAGTCGCCGGTCCAGGGCCAGCCCAGCGGGTGCGCTGTTGTGCAACAGCAGCACGCCAAACTCCTCGCCACCCAGGCGCCCGACCAGGTCGCCGCTGCGGCAGGTGTCACCCAGCAGGCGGGCAAACAGTTGCAGGGCGCGGTCTCCGGCCTCGTGGCCGTGGGTGTCGTTGACCTGCTTGAAGTGGTCCAGGTCCAGCATCATTGCCGTCATGGGCAACTGGTGGCGTGCGGCGTGGGCCAGCAGGCTGCTGCCTTGGGTGGTGAAGCCGCGCCGGTTGAGCACGCCGGTGAGGCCGTCGGTCATCGCCAGCGTGCGCAGCTTGTGTTCAGCCTCCGACCGCCAGGCCACCAGCAGGGCGACCGTGCCGAGCACCAGGCTCACGTTGGTGGCCACGGCGGCAGCGAGGTTGACAGGGTGGGGAGTGCGAAAGCTGGGGTACTGGTCGGTGAAGGCGCCCAGCATGCCCCGCGCCAACGTGAACGCGGCCGACGTCAACAGGCAGCCCAGCAGCAGGCTGCGCCAGCGCAGGTTGGCCTCGACCACAGGCGCCAGGGTGGCGCGCGCAACGATGCACAGGATGGTGGCCAATACAAAGTTGGCCCAGCCCACGCGCCAGGCGTAGTGACCAAAGCCCAGGGTGTAGCCCAGCGGGGCGGCTATCACCAGCACCAGCAGCAGGCTGCGCAAGGGACGGGGGCCCAGCCATTCCTCCAGCGCCCGGTACAGCATCCACTGTGCGGCCGCGTTGCAGGCAATCGACACGGTGGAAAGGGCCTGGTCCCACAGGGTGGATGAGGCAATGATGGCCGCCCAGGCCACGGCCTGCAGCAGCATGCTGGCCTGCACATGGCGTGCAGCGCGGCTCACGTCCCGGCCCATGATCAGCGGCAGCGCGGCCGAGATCATGAACAGGTTGGCCGCCATGACCGTCATCAGCGTGAGGAAATCCAGTGGCATACGCAGCGGCCCCGGGCCCGTCGTTTACTGAAAAGCGACCTCGGCAAAGCTGCGCAGCTTGCGGCTGTGCAGGCGGTCCACGCCGCCGTTGCGCAGGATCTCGATAGCGCGCATGCCGATGCGCAGGTGCTGGTCCACCCGCTCGCGGTAGAAGTGGTTGGCCATGCCGGGCAGCTTGATTTCGCCGTGCAGGGGCTTGTCGCTCACGCACAGCAGGGTGCCGTAGGGCACGCGAAAGCGAAAGCCATTGGCGGCGATGGTGGCGCTTTCCATGTCCAGCGCCACGGCGCGGCTCTGGCTGAAACGGCGCTGGGGCGTGTTGTCGGGCAGCAGCTCCCAGTTGCGGTTGTCGGTGCTGGCCACGGTGCCGGTGCGCATCACGCGCTTCAGGTCGGCGCCGCTGATCTGTGTGACATCGGCCACGGCCTGCTGCAGCGCGAGCTGAATCTCGGCCAGCGCCGGGATGGGCACCCACAGCGGCAGGTCTTCGTCCAGCACATGGTCCTCGCGCACGTAGGCATGCGCCAGCACGTAGTCGCCCAGCTGCTGGCTGTTGCGCAGGCCCGCGCAGTGGCCCAGCATCATCCAGGCATGGGGGCGCAGCACGGCGATGTGGTCGGTGATGGTCTTGGCGTTGGCCGGGCCCACGCCGATGTTGACCATGGTGATGCCGCTCGCGTCCTTGCGCACCAGGTGGTAGGCGGGCATCTGCGGCAGGCGGGGTGGAGCGGCGCCCAGGTCGTCGCCCGCCTCGGCGCTCAGGCCCACGCGGCGCGTGACCACGTTGCCGGGTTCGATGAAGGCAATGTATTCGCTGTCGGGTTTGGCCATCTCGGCGTGGCCCAGGCGCACGAATTCGTCGATGTAGAACTGGTAATTGGTGAACAGAACAAAGTTCTGGAACCACTCGGGCGCTGTGCCTGTGTAGTGGCGCAGGCGGTGCAGCGAATAGTCCACGCGCGGCGCGGTGAACAGCGACAGCGGCTGCGCCTCGCCGGGCGCGGCCTGCCAGGTGCCGTTGGCGATGCCATCGTCCATGGCGGCCAGGTCGGGCAGGTCGAACACGTCGCGCATCAGCATGCGGCGGGCCTGGGTCAGCGTGCCCTCGATGTGGTCGTGCTCCGCAAATGAGAAATGGATGGGAATCGGGTGGGTGCTGGTGCCCACTTCCAGCTCCACGTTGTGGCTGGCACGCAGCAGGCGGAACTGCTCGGCGTAGTAGTTGGCAAACAGGTCGGGCCGGGTGAGGGTGGTCTCATACCGCCCGGGGCCTTCCACAAAGCCATAGGCCAGCTTGGTGTCGGCCCGCGCCACGGTGGTGGTGTGCACCCGCACAAACGGGTAGAACGCGCGCACCGGGCCCTCGGGCGTCTCGCCCGCCACAAAACGCTGCATGGCGTCTCTCAGGTGGCCGATTTGTTGCTGATAAATGCGCTGCACCTGGGCCAGAGCGTCGGCCGGGTCGGTGTGGCGGGTGGGGGCGATGAAGTCGGGGATGATGGGCATGCGCTATTTTCGCCTGCCTGTGTCACTGAAGCAGGGGTTGCTTGCTTTTTGGGCACATGAGCGCATGACGCTGCTGTTAGCGTGTCTGGGGCCTACCGTCCAGCCACTGCACGGCGGCATCCAGCACAGGGTCGCCACCGGTCATGATGCGTTGGACGAAGCCTGCGTCCGCCGCCAGGCGCAGATCGGGCTCAACGCCTTTGCCAAAGACATAGTGGTCGCCTTTGGCGCCCAGTTCTGCCACCGTGGGCGCGTGAACGATCACGTCTCCGGGCAGCAGCACGCGCGTCGTCATGCCTACAGCGCCCGGCGTGGGCTCCGTCCCGATGACCTGGGCCCGACCGGCTTTTTGCAACCAGGCTGCGAACATCTCGCACGGGCCCGTGCACTCCGGTCCCGTCAGCAGCACCAAGGGGGCGCCGTAGTAAGCGCCGCCTTGTGTGAACAGCGGCAGCTGTGGAGGTAGGCCCAGGCTGCCGCGAGTGCGCCACACCTTGGCGGTGGCGTCCACCTGGCGCTGCGCGTAGCCCTGCAGCCTCAGTGGTCGGTCGTAAGAGAAGAAAGACGCTGCGTAGTGGGGAACCAACTGATAAGCACCATGGTTGGCGCCCCGAAGGTCCAGCACCAGGCCGCTGAGCCGTGCCTGGGTGGCGGCTGCAAGGCTGCGTTCCCACTGGTCCAGGTTGCCTCCGCCGTCGGCGAACGAATTCAGCGCGATGTAGCCGTACTGCCGGCCCGATTGACTGCGCAACTGGAACGCTGACAGCGATTCGTTGTTGGGGGCTGATCCTGCCGCCTGAGGCCGTTCCGCCACGCGCTGGCGCAGATCGAAGGTTTGCTCCTTGCCGTCCTGGCGCACCTTCAGCACCATGGCTTCCCGATCGTAGGCCATCAGCTTGAGGGCATCGTGGCGGCGCCCGACTTCAGTGGGGCGGTTGGAGTAGCGTGCGGCGCGGCCCACATAGCGCCCGATGCTTTCGCCATTGACTTCCACAATCTCAGCGCCCGGGCGCAGCCCGGCCAGTTCCGCTGCCGAGCGTGGAGCGACGCTGCCTACCAGGGCCCGGCCATCAGGCAGCCACCACACGCCCTGCATCGGCAGGGGCGTGATGCCGCGCGGCAGCCACTGGCCGGCCAGGCCCACATCGAGTCCTGCCGTGAGACCCTGGGGACCACCTGCACCGCGCAGTTCGACGCGGAACAGGCCGTCCTGCAGGCGTGTGCCAATGTCGGCGTAGATTTGCGCCATGGCTTGCCGCTCCCGCTGGTCACCGGCCTGCCGCACCTTGTCCGCCAGCTCGGCCTGCAGCCGCGCCCAGTCCATGGGCTGCGCGCCGCGGAACGGGTAGCGTTCATGCATCACACTGGTGAATGCCTTGAAAGCGTCGCCGGGCGACAGCCGGGTCAGGTCGATGTCTGCCGTGGACTGCACCCCATATTGAGCCAGCGCGATCTCGCGGCTGCGGTCGAAGCTAAAACCGCGGCTGTCCAGGGTCACGACGGTGTAGCCGCGCGGCAGCCGCACCATGGGGTCGTCGGGCGTGAAGAGGCGGCCGTCCGCACCGAAGCCCGCCGGAAACGCTGCGCCTGACTCGCTGGCCCACACCAGCAACTTGCCACCCACCGCTTCCATTGCCAGGTCGGGCTGCAGTGGCCATTCCATCTGCACTGAACTGGTGGTGAGCATGGCGTGCTGCTCTATCGCATCCAGCGCGCGGCGGCCAGCCCGGCGTGGCAGGCTGGTGTGCACAGACAGTGCAAATATCTTCACGCCAGCTCCTGAAGCTCGTACCCTGCCCGAAGCCAGGTCGAAGAGGGTCCCCGGTGGAGTCTGCGGCAGGTCGATGGACACCACAGAGCTGTCTGCGCGGGGAGTGGCCAGTAACTGGTCCTGAGGTGTTGTCACATGCGCAGTCTGGCGCTGCACGAAGTACGCGCCCTGGTCGAGCAGCGCCACCAGCGTGCTACCCGCAGCGACGGGGTCGCCCGCGCCGCGTTCGAGGGCGGCAATGATTCGCACCGGGCCGCCTTCGTCGCGCGCCATCACGGCGGGTCCGGAGGGCGGCTGGAACGGAATGCCGTTGCGGCTATCCCAGGCCTGGCGGCCCGCGTCCATCGCCTGCCTGCTCGTCGACATCACCTGTTGTCCGGTGGACATCATCTGCTGACCGGCTGACACAGCGCCTTCGCTGCGACTGATGGCTTCGCCGGCCCTGCCCAGGCCATCGAGCAGACCTGAATGCGCTGGCATCGCGAAGGCTGCGCAGACAACCAAGGCGATCAAGGCGGCAGTCGGTCGCGTGGTGCCTGCTCGGCGGTTTGCGGCGCAGGTGTGGTGGAGCAGGTTGCGGAGCAAGCGTGCGTGGGGCATGGTGGCGGTGCGTCGAAGGGTGTGCTTTTGGGTTTAGCCGTAGCGGATCACGAAGTCGTTGTCGGCGGCGCTCACTTCGATCCGGCTGATGGTCTTTGCGTCCACCGAGGCCTGCAGGAACTCTATGGCCATGCGTGGCAAGAGGTTCTGGGTCAGGATCGCGTCGATCATGCGGGCGCCAGACTCCACTTCGCTGCAGCGCTCTCGGATCAGTTGCACGGCGCTCTCGTCGAAGTGGAATTGCGCGCCGTGGTTGGCCTGGATACGTGTCTGGATGCGGCGCAATTGCAGGCCAATGATCTGCTCGAGCATCGCGTCGGAAATCGGGTAGTACGGTACCACCGTGAGGCGGCCAAGCAGCGCAGCCGGGAACTTGTCGAGCAGCGGCTGGCGGACTGCCTTTGCAAGAGCCTCCGGCGACGGAATGAGGTCGGGGTCGTTGCAAAGGCCCGCGATCAGCTCCGAGCCCACATTCGATGTCAGGATGATCACGGTGTTCTTGAAATCGATGTAGCGGCCTTCGCCGTCCTCCATCCAGCCCTTGTCGAACACCTGGAAGAACATCTCATGCACGTCCGCGTGGGCCTTCTCGATCTCATCGAGCAACACCACGCTGTACGGTCTGCGGCGCACCGCTTCCGTCAGCACGCCGCCTTCGCCGTACCCCACGTAGCCCGGTGGGGCGCCCTTGAGCGTGGAGACGGTGTGCGCTTCCTGGAACTCGCTCATGTTGATGGTGATGAGGTTCTGCTCGCCGCCGTAAAGCGCCTCGGCCAGGGACAGGGCGGTTTCGGTCTTGCCCACCCCCGAGGGACCTGCCAGCAGGAACACTCCAATGGGTTTGCTGGGGTTGTCCAGCTGCGCGCGCGCTGTCTGTATGCGCCGGGTAATGGCCTCTAGCCCGTGGCGCTGGCCGATCACACGCTTCTCCAGCGTCTGTGCCAGCGTCAGCACCGACTTCACTTCGTCGCGCACCATGCGGCCCACCGGAATGCCTGTCCATTCGGCCACCACAGCAGCCACGACGCCTGCATCCACCACCGGGTGCAGCAGGGGATCGTCCCCCTGTAGCGTGAGCAGTTCCGTGCGCATCGTGACCAGCTCCTCGGGCGAGACGGCTGGTACGGGTGATGTCGTTGCTTCGGCGGAGGCAGCCGCCGCATTGCTTTCGGCCGCGTCCGGGGTGCGTGCAAGCCGTGCTGCAAGGAGTGCTGCTTCTGCCTGGATGATGCGTTGGGCGAGGTCATTCTCGCGAACCAGGCGCTCGGTCAGCGTGGCCTTCTCCTGCCGCAGGCGCTCAAGCGTTGCGGTCAGCTCGTCCATACGCCCTGCATCGGCGATGCCCAGGTTGGCCTCTCGCTGCACGACCCCTAGCTCCACTTGGAGCGCCTCCTGTTGGCGGGTCACGGCCTCCAGGCGCGCAGGTGTTGCCGTGAGGGCCATGGCGACGCGGGAACAGGCGGTGTCCATGAGACTCACCGCCTTGTCTGGCAACTGGCGTGCGGGAATGTAGCGGTGCGACAGGTTTACCGCGGCCACCACTGCCTCGTCAGCGATCCGAACCTTGTGATGCGCTTCCAGCTTGGCGGCCACTCCGCGCAGCATGTGCACAGCCTTGGGTTCGTCGGGCTCGTGGATGTGTACCAGCTGGAAGCGGCGCGTCAGCGCCGGGTCTTTCTCGATGTACTTCTTGTACTCTGCCCAGGTGGTCGCGCCAATCGTGCGCAGCACCCCACGGGCCAATGCTGGTTTGAGCAGGTTGGCCGCATCGCCCGTGCCAGCCTGGCCGCCCGCACCGATCAGGGTGTGCACTTCGTCGATGAAGAGCACGATCGGAGTGGTGCTAGCCTGCACTTCGTCCAGCAGCGTGCGAAGCCGGTTCTCGAATTCGCCCTTCATGCTGGCGCCCGCCTGCAACAGGCCAACGTCCATGGTGCGCAGCTGGACGCCGCGCAGCGGCGGTGGAACGTCGTCCGTGGCAATGCGCAACGCCAGGCCTTCCACCACGGCGGTCTTGCCGACACCGGCTTCTCCCACCAGGATGGGGTTGTTCTGCCGACGGCGCATGAGGATGTCGATCATCTGGCGCACTTCTTCGTCGCGGCCTGTCACCGGATCGAGCTCACCTAGGCGCGCTCGCTCGGTCAGGTCAATGGTGTAGCGTTGCAAGGCGTCCTGCTTGCGCGTACCGAGCGGCGACGTCGCACTGCTGGCCTCGCCCGGAGCTCCCTGGAGACCTGAACCGTCGGCGGCCTTTAGTTGGGCTTCTGGCGACAACGGCAGCAGCTTGGGGAATGCGTCGCTCAGCGAAGGCTCTCCGAGCTTCTCGAACTCCTTGGAAATTGATCGCAGCTCATTGGCCAGCGTCCGAGTGCGCAGCATGCCGGAGAGCCAGTAGGCGCTGCGAATCTGCGACTCGTTGAACATCAGCGTGGCGTAGACCCAGCCTCGCTCGATGGATATCTCGATCTGGTCCGAGAAGTCGGAGATCGACGTGGCTCCCCGTGGTAGCCGGTCCAGACTACGCAGCACGTCGGCAGCAAGTTGCTCTGCATCGATCTCGAAGTGGCGACACAGCCTCATCAGGTCGGAGTCGTTCTCCTGCAGCAACTGGTGCAGCCAGTGGACCAGTTCGACATAGGGGTTGCCCCGCAGCTTGCAGAACACCGTAGCGCCCTCCAGCGATTTGAAAAGCAGCGGGTTGAGTTTTCCGAACAGGGCAAGGCGACTGATCTCAGACATGGTATCGGGGCAGGGCGTTGATGAGAATTTCTGGGAGAGTTAACAACGAGGGTTTGTCATGCGCCCGGAGGCATGGTCGCGCGCGCTCTGACCTGCTGGCTGCGCGAATGCAACCAGCTTTCCGGGTCCAGACGGAAATCATCCGCATCAGAGGCCGCAGGGCCGTCGAGCATCCAACTGGTCCAGCCCAGGCGGGTTCCGCCTCCCAGACGCGTGCCGGGGACTTCCTCACGCTGTAGCACGAGCTCGAAATCCCAGGCGTACTCGATACCAAGGTAGTTCCTCACCCAGTCCACGAGTGCCTGGAAATCTGGATGGCCCGGAAGAAAGCGCTCGTACTGCGCCAGTGTCATGGGGCCAATGCGAAGCCGGAACTTGCTTTGCGCATCCGGAACCCTGGATCCCACCACCGTATCGACCCCCAACTGAGAGTTGCAGGGATGCCGCGAGAGACGGGTTTGCTGCGAGGGTTCGAGCTCCAAGTAATGCAAGCAGTATTCGTTCAGAGCGACGGGCACTCCAAAGTAGCTGGCGATGGCACGCTGCAGGCCCTCCGGATTGCGGGTGATGCGCGTGAGGTGCCCGGCCATGTGAAGCTTGGCGTGGTCGTCCACCGCATCGCGGCGTCGTGCTGATGGTTCACCGATGCCAATGATGCTGGCCAGGTGGCGCCCGAACATCCCGTCACCGGGCCGGTCCAGGGATACTGTGGGCTGGGCATCGGCCCATGCACGAAAGAACAGCAGCAGCAGCCTGTGGTGGAAGATGTCGGAGAACCGGGCCAGCGTCGGGTCGTCGTATTGGCGCTGTCTCTCGCGGACGTACTCCGTCAGGTGGGTAGGCAGCGGGCCATTGGGACCATACAGGCCGAAGTTCCAGACCATCAACCGCTCCGGCTGGCCTGCAACGGCTGGCAGCACCTCCGCGATGGTGGCCGGGGCGAAGGCGAGAGAAGGGTCCTGTCCCAGGCGGATCGGCTCGGCTTGCGGGCGCGCAGCGCGGCCCAAAACCGGTAGGTCCGGATGGCGAGCCTGCAGCCATCGCAACGCGAAGAACAGATCGAAGGCGTGTGGATCGCTGCGCAGTCGTTGCCACAGGTCGGCGCTGCCATCATGCCGCTGCAACGGGTCTTCCCCGGTTGGAGATGCTGCGCCGGTCATGTATTCGGCCTCTGGCCTGGGCGAGCGTCCCACTTGGCGAGTGGCCCTCGTTGCCGCGAGTGCAAAGACAGTTCTGTGAAGCTGTTGACACCCACATGGCGCGCGAAAAAGCGCTCAAGCACACAGGCTAGCGGCCATGCGCTCACGCCAGCGAACGAAGATTCATCGACCGTGAGTGTGATCCCCACTCCCCGGCCGTATATCAGCTGGCTGTGTTGAGCAAGGCGCCTGGTGATGGGTTGAATACTGACTTCCTTCAGCCCGGCAACTTGGCCGGTGAGGGCATGGTTGCCCAAGGCGAGATAGAGGTTCATCAGTTCGCGAAGCGTGGCTGCGCCTTCCTGCTCCGAGAGGTCGGTCATCGCGAGGTAGTTCAGCGACAGATGCGAGATCAATCTCCAGGTGATCTCGTTCTCTGACACGCTGCCCATGGGTCGCGATGGTCCAGCGACGGTGCGTATGGCGCCGATGGGCGCCGAGTCGAGGGTGATGAAATCCCCCCCGGCTTGATTGATCGGCATCAGCAGAGGCAGATCGCGGTTTGTGCACAGGGTGCGTACCGAAAGCTGCTTGAGATCGTCTGAAAAAGGGGCTGCTCGTTGGTCCACCAGCGACAGGAAAACTTCGCTGCCCAGGTATTGGGTCCGGGGCCCGAAACGAACGGCGTGCTCCGAAAACAGCCGGGGCTCCCTCCGTACAGCGAAGTACGCTTGGTCGTCTGAGCGTATGCCGTGCACGGAGGCATACAAGGGAACGAACTCCCGGTCGTTCACCTGGCCCTCCTGGTGGCCGGTGACGCTGAGCACGTTGTACACCTCGAAGTCGCGTGGGCGGGTGCGTTCCATCACCACGTGGTACTCGTTGACACCGGCCGACACGTGGATGCGGTCCGCCATGCGCTCAAACAGGTTGATCGCGGGTGTGCAGTGCAACAGGAAATTTTGTCTATCCACCACCGGTTCGAGGTCTGGGGCTGCCTTGCGTAGCAGCAGCGTCATGGCCAGACGCCTCCCAGGGATCACCTGTAGCGAACTCGCCAGACCTTGGATGGAGAAAAACCGGAAGCGCGGCGGAAAGGCGAAATACTCATGCAGCAGCCGGTGCCCCTGAAACGCCCGGTGCGAATAAGGCAGCAAGGACTGACTCTGTTCATACCCTTCGGCACGAAGGGCGTGGGCTGAGAGGTATCCGTGCACCCGGGTCGGGTCTTGTGCATCGTGCACCACGATGCCGAGGAGAGATTCGTGCAACAGCTCCTGCAGATGAGACGCCACAGCGTCAGATGCGTGGATGTACATATCCAGCCGATCCATCGGCAGTTGCGCGAAGTCGGTAGCCCCCTGGGTTTCGATTTCCAGGCGCAAATGCCCTGCCGGCTCATGCTGCAATCCGAAGCGGGATAGTGGGAGATCCAGAGGAGGCCCACCCAGAACTGCGCGGGACAGTGCAATAGGCCATAGAGTGACGTCGTGCCCAGTACGAAAATCGCACGGTACTTGGTCATCATGGGTCTTGCGTGAGCGCAGCATGCTGCCAGCGGGCAGGCAATAGCCGTCTGCCACGTTGCCCTCGGTATCGCTGGGAGACATCTGGACGACCACCATGGCGGGGGTGGGGGCCAGATAGTGGGGGCACACCATCTCGAGGATGCGTTGTGAAAGCCGTGGGAACTCGGCGTCCATCTTCATCTGCACCCGCGCGGTCAGGAAGCTGAACCCCTCCAGGAGACGTTCAACGTACGGGTCTGCCACATCCAGGTCTCGCAGCGCGAGCCGGCCGGCCACTTTTGGAAATGCGGCAGCAAACTCGGCCCCCAGCTCACGCAGGTAGGCCAGCTCTCGGTTGTAGTACTCCACCAGACGCGGATTCATCGGTGTGTTCTCAGGGTCAGCTTCTAAGGTCCGACAACACCACTTGACCGGTTTCTAGGTCCAGGCTCGTCTTGAGCAGCAGCTCCAGAGGGTAAGGCATGGACCAGAACTGGCATCGGATTTCGAATTGCAAAGTGTTGTGGTGGTTGAGTGAATCGAACGACGGCAGGAGAGTCACCGTCAGTGAGTCGGGCAGGACCCGGGGCTCAAACGCCAGGATCGCGCGGCTCACATTGGCTTCGACGTCTTTCCAGTCCAGATCGGAAAGCAGCTTGCCCGCCAGGGGATTCATCCCATAGTTCAGGGTGGATCTTTCAGCATGCGCAAGTCCGGAAAAGTCGATGTGTCCCGAAGCATTGCTTGCGTTGAGTAGCCAGCCAAGATCGCGCAGCAACGCGCCGCGCAGGCGCGACTCGGTGACATACACAGCATCGGCCTGCTCCGTCCGTTGGGTGGGCTCATGGTCGGTCAGGCGATCCAGCAGAGCCGGCTGCAGGCGATCCTTTTCGGTTCCAAAACCGCTCAGTCTTCTGGACTGCATGACAGGAATACGTCAATCCAGGAAGGAGATAGTGCGCACATCGAGCAATGCGTGATCTCCCTGGTCAGAGACCCACATTCGTTGCCCCCGGCCTGCCACATGCTCGTCCCCGATCTCTGCCCATTCCGTGCGTCGTGCCAGCCTCAGGCCGTCGTCATCGTGAGCCTGCAGCGGATAGCGCGTGGGTACCAGGCCTTTTAGCGTGCTGTCGTTGACCAGCACCAGCTCTGCGGGTTGCCACACAAGGTCTCGAAGGTCTGCGGGTTTTTCCATGGCGATGCTATGCACCGCTGAGAAGGGAACCCAGTAGTAGCAGCCGTTGGTGTGAAACTCCAGCACTGGCCCCAGCCTCGAGTCGGAATCGCTCAGCCATTCGAACGGTTCGCCATTGAGCTTTCCGGAGCGAGCCGGTGCCATGTCCAAGGCAAGGGATCGCAATTGCAGCGCAGCATTGGGAGTCCCTTCTGACTCTGCTTTGAGGGCGTCCACCATGTAACTAAGCCATGCAGGCGGTTCACCCAGGATGTAAGGCGTGCGACGCCCCTCAAACACCTCGGTGCGCAGCAATTCGCAGCGCATGGCTTCCCGATAGGCATGTGCCATCGGAATGGCCTTGGGATCCAGCTGCGCACATACCTGCAACTGCGCCAGCGCCTTGTCCCAGTCGCCAAGTACCGCTAGCAACTGGAAATAGAAAGTGCGCAGCGAGGCCTTGGAGGGCTCAGCCCGGATCGCGTCTTTGACGCGATGGAGTTGAAGGTCCAACGGGCTTTGGGAGTCAAAGAGAATGGCAGTCACGTTGAAAGCTGATGTTGATCATTTTGGGTGCCGGCGTGCTAAATCGCCTTGACGGATGATCGATTGCGATGTCGGTCATCCGACGAAGGTGGGGCATGCACTGCGGCCCTTCCGAGTAGCGGTGCGCTTGGACTCAAATTCGTGAAAAGTACCTGCCTGCCTGCAAACGACGGCAGGTCAATCAGCGGAAGTTGGGTGAGGCGCCAGGTCGCGAAAACAGCGATGGAGTCACGCTAGCTTTTGTTAGCGTGTGCCTTCTTCCTGGCAGGACCGCTGCCGGTCAGTTGCCTGCTTCTTTGACAGAAGGCAGTTTGGACACAAGTCGCAGCGATACCGTCAGCCCTTCGAGCTGGTAGTGAGGGCGCAGGAAGAACTTGGAGGTGTAGTACCCCGGATTGCCTTCCACTTCATTCACCTCAACCTCAGCTGCGGCCAGGGGCTTTCGTGCCTTGGTCTCCTGGGAAGAGTTGGAAGGATCCCCATCGACGTAGTTCATGATCCAGTCGTTGAGCCAGCGCTCCATGTCGCTGCGCTCCTTGAACGAGCCGATCTTGTCGCGCACGATGCACTTGAGGTAGTGCGCGAAGCGGCAGCACGCAAACATGTAAGGCAGCCGTGCCGAGAGGTTGGCGTTCGCCGTGGCGTCGGCGTCGTAGTATTCGGCGGGTTTGTTCAGCGACTGCGCACCAATGAAGGCTGCAACGTCCGAGTTCTTGCGGTGTACCAACGGCATGAAGCCGTTCTTGGCAAGCTCCGCCTCCCGGCGGTCGCTGATTGCGATTTCGGTGGGGCACTTCATGTCCACGCCACCATCGTCTGTGGGAAATGTGTGTGCGGGCAGGTTCTCCACTGCGCCGCCGGATTCCACGCCGCGGATGGATGTACACCAGCCGTAGTATTTGAAAGAGCGGTTGATGTTTACCGCCATGGCATACGCCGAATTCGCCCAGCAGTACTTGCTGTGGTTGCCGCTGGCAGTTTCTTCTTCAAAGTCGAACTCGTCCACCGGATTGGTCTTGGCGCCGTAGGGAAGGCGGGCCAGGAAGCGTGGCATGGCGAGGCCGATGTACTTGGAGTCATCGGACTCGCGCAGGCTGCGCCAAGCGGCGTACTCGGTGTTGGTGAATATCTTGGTCAGGTCGCGAGGGTTGGCCAGTTCCTGCCATGAGTCCATCTGCATCAGCGCGGGAGATGCGCCGGAGATAAAGGGACAGTGGGCTGCTGCCGCCACCTTGGCCATTTCCCCCAGCAGTTCGACATCCGGCGGGCTGTGGTCGAAGTGGTAGTCGCCCACCAGACATCCAAAGGGCTCTCCGCCGAACTGGCCGTACTCCTCCTCGTAAACCTTCTTGAAGATGGGGCTCTGATCCCAGCCCACGCCCTTGTAGCGTCGCATGTTGCGATGAAGCTCCTTTTTGGAGATGTTCATCACGCGGATCTTGAGCATCTCGTCCACCTCGGTGTTGGTCACCAGATGCTGTAGGCCGCGCCAGGCGCCTTCAAGCTTCTGGAACTCCGCATGGTGAATCACGAGGTTGACTTGTTCGGACAACTTTCGGTCGATCTCTGCAATGATGGCTTGCACGGTCTGGTACGCATCGTTGGAGATGGTGGCTACCGATGCGAGCGCCTGCTGTGCAAGCGTCTGTACGGCAGCTTCTACTGCGTCGCGTGCTTGGTCGGTTTTGGGCTTGAATTCTTTGTTCAGCAAGGCCGCAAAGTCGTGGCCTTCTAGCGACTGGGCGGTGGTTGATTCTGTGGTGGCTACTACTGCACTCATGGGTGATCTCCGTTGGCAGGGATGTCTCAGGCGGCGTCGTTTTGAGCTGGCGTCTCAGCGGCTTCTGCGGCGGGCTTGGCACTCGCAGCCAGTGACTTGAGCAGTGCAGGGTCCTGGAGTACCTTGCGGATCAGCTCTTCTGCTCCCTGCTTACCGTCCATGTACGAAAGCAGGTTATGGAGTTGGGTGCGAGCCTCCAGCAGTGTGTTGAGTGGGCCGATGTTGCGGGCCACCGCGGCAGGCGAGAAGTCATCCATGCTTTCAAACGTCAGATCCACGCTCAAATAGCCTTCACCAGTGAGTGTGTTGGGCACCAGGAAGGAAGCGCGAGGCTTGATGGATTTCATGCGGGCATCGAAGTTGTCGATGTCGATGTCCAGGAATTTGCGATCGGCGATTTCCGGTAAGTTTTCAAGCGGCTTTCCGGACAGGTCGGCCATCACGCCCATGACAAAGGGAATGTGCACCTTTTTCTCCGACCCATAGATTTCCACGTCGTACTCAATTTGCACGCGTGGCGCCCGGTTTCGTGCGATGAACTTCTGCCCGCTTTTTCCCACTTTGGTGATTGACATGTTTACCTCTCTCTCAAGTTGTCTGGTTCGATCAACCTTTGGCCGAGACCTCGTGGTTGCCGGTTCAAATGCTTACAAAGTTGTGTGAATTCGCTACGGTTTGTCGTGGCTGAAACGAGTCGTTCCTGGACGGTCTTTTTGTCGCACACGGCCCTTGGGGTGACCATGACGCGCATGCTTCGAAGAATCTCCACTGGAAGGTGGGAAAGTCCACAATTTCGTGGAGCCTGTATGCGTTGAACGGGGCTACTGTTTCTGTATTTCAGTATCCGATCTGCCTGCGTAGCGACTGTTACAGTTCGTAGTTCAAGAGGTCTGTTCAGGCTGGACTCCTGTGATTAACTCGATCTGCTGAAGGCTTTGTGGTGCGAGCTCGCGAAGGAGGTCGATGAAGCTCATGCCCATCAGTTTTGCGGATCGGCGAATCAGGAGCGAGGCGGGGTTGGTGGGCTCGGTGGATTCGAGGAACTCGGCGATCTTGACCAACTGTCTGATCGCATCCTCCCGGGTCTTGATCTCCTGGCCGACGGCTGGCACGGCGGTGACAACTACATCTGGTCCGTCGCCTAGTCCTTTGGAAACGGCAACGGCTTGTTCTGACTTGGGCAGAAGGCTGTGGAGCAGCGCTACCAATGATTGAATGTTGCCCATGTCGGGCCGCTGGTGGTGGGGCAGCTTGTCGTCGCACAACCGCACTAGCTGTTCTAGCGCCTCTTTCGCTCGGGGGACCGCGACAAGCGGGGCGTGCCCTTGTTCCACGGCGTTAGCCATGCCCAGCCGCAGTTGGTCCATGGTGAGCTGTGCATTGGATTCCGCACGCTGTCCGCGCGCCAGCACTTCTGCGTCGCGTACTGTGAAGTGACCAAAATTGGAGGCGAGGAACTCCGTTTGCCTCAACTCGCGCAGCAGCCCGGTCACGTCGTTGAGCATGGCAACGGCGTTCATGCGCATGAAATAGTCGCCGTCTTCAGGCAGCGGGTGAATGTCGCCCCAGTACTTTGCCAGGAGGGCTCCCATTAACTCCAATCCGCGGGCCAGACCGATGAGCCCTTCGGTGTTTGTCCAGGATCTGCACAGCAGTCCGGCGATTCGCATGTCCTTGCTCTGCACCAGCAGTTGCAAGGCATTGCTTTCCACAGATTGCCAGTCGGGATCTTCGGCGGGAATGATGGTGTCGCCGTACTGCTGCTCGACCTTTCCGCGGGCCAATTGCTCCAATGCCAGAAATTCCGCCGCATAGGTCATCTCGGGGCCGCACGGAGGCGCGGAGGGAGCTTCGTTCAGGAGTTCGTCGAGGTTTGTCATGGTGAAGGGGCCTTGATCCAGGGAAGGCGGGTTCCGTCAATGTTTGGAGAACAATTGAGCGAAGAGCCAGCGGTCGGCCTTGCCGTGATGCACCAGTTCCTGGGATTCCAGGCGATGGGTGGGAGATATCCACCACAGGCTTTGCTCGCCAAAGAGAGCCGTGTGCGCTCTCCATTCGCCTGCAGGCAGCGTGATGTTTTCAGCGAGATCGCTTGCTGTTGCTTGGTGAGCTTGCGAAGCCTCGTGGAGGTCCGACAGGATGTCTTGGATGAGAGATGGCTCGCGCTCGCTGGGCAGTGTGGTGCCGAAGGGGTTGGGCAACAGGCTGACACGTCGATCCAAGTCATCCACAGAAAGCGCGCGGCGTCGTGCCTCCACAATGGCAGAGCGCGCTCCCGCGAGGAATGCCTTGACCTGCAGGTCGTCTGCAAATGGGCAACCCGCATGCGGCGCCGTTGCCATCACGGTGAGTGGGTAATAGCGCCCGACACGGTCCACGCTGGGCGCGAGTGCGCCAATTACCGGTGAGCCCTGTGTGCTCAAAGAGGCAATGAAGAACCACAACGGGGCGTTCACGAAGGTATCCGACCAGCCTGCGCCGTCTGCCCGGCGCAGTTGTTCCATCCCCTCTCGCATCCACGCATCCCACTCGCTACTGAGGGCATGCGGCATACGCCTGCCCACGAAGTCACCCAGGCTTGGCAATTTGCCGTACCAGGCGACAGAAGAAGGCGCCAGCATGCTGCGGAGGTCGTTGCTCAAAGGTTGCTTGGGCATTCGAACTCTTCCATCGCCTTGAGGCGGAATGGATTGAACACACTGCTGGTAGTGACTTCAAACCGTACCCGGCGCCCATCTACGTTGAAGATCGCGGAGAACTTCTCCGGCGCATTGCCCGGAAGGAGCTGTGCGCGGTCAAATAGCCGATGTAGCGCCCATGGACCTTCCGTGACCAATCCCGAGTTTTCACCGTTGGTGCTCGTGATCTGCAGCCTTACCTGGCCTGTGCCCCGCGTGCCTGGCCAATTCATGGATTTAGGGATCTGCGGCCCGTGCTGGTAGCGAAGCACGTCTCCATCCACGTCCAAGACCATCTGCGAAATGGCCGCGTCCATCTCGATGGGCTTGATGTCCAGACGGATACCGGGTGCCTTGCCTCCTGCCCGAAAGTAGACATCGCGGATGGTGGCCGCTTTCTGGAAGGATGCCAGCGACGCAGATCCTCCGACCGGCGTTCCGTCCACACCCTGCTTGAAGGTCCAGGTGGAAGCGGATATGTCGACCATGGGCTGTAGCGTGCTGCGGAAAAATTCGTCCATGACGCCACCCATGGCGAACAGTTTGGCGAAATCATCAGCGGTGACGTCGCGTCCTGCGCTGCGTGTGAAGGGGTATCTGCCCAGCACGGCGCGGCGGCAGAAGTCCCCGATGGTCGCGTTCAGATTACCGCCAATGGTGCTGCGTACGTCCCGTCCGACCAGGGTGGATGTCGCTTCAGCCAGATCGGTGTACATCAGGTTGAGAGGCGGAGGGAGGCGCTTGGCTTCTGCACGCACCCTTTCAAGGGTCGACGACAGCGTCGGCGGGATGGTGCCACCCGATTTCACCTGCTGTCGCGCCGATGCGATCACGGCAGATGCCTCGTTGAGTACCTGCAGGCTCTGTGTCAGTGGCGAAGGGCCCGACCCGTTGCTGGTCGCGAGCCGGCGGTATTCGCGGAAGCGGAAGTCCACGATGTCGGCTTCGAGCGTTCCACTGGGCGTAAGGCCTCCCACGTTGACCTGCTTACCGGTCAGCCTGCTCAGCTGCCGCTGTTCCTCGCGAATGCGGTTCAGCTTATCTCCCAGCCAGCTGCTGGTGCTGGCGCCGCTGCTATCGGCATCTGCATCGGGGCGGCGTGCAAGCGTCGTCTCCTTGGCGACGGCGCGGATGAACTGTTCCAGGCTCGAATTGGCAGATGAATACAGGCGAGCCTGCTCCCCTGCCTGGTCCAGTGATCCGATGCGGGTGGGGCGTACGTCGGCCAGATAGTCCTCCCATAGCTTGGCGTACTCCATCAGGTACAGGCGTTTCACCTCGTTGGCGACCTGACCGGTCAATACCTCCTGAGCGGTGCTGCGCTTGCCGTCCGCCTGCCCCAGCACCCAGCCTTCTTCCTTGGACAGCAGCGTTGTGACCTTGGGCAGCTCGTGCAGGAACACACCGTGGTATCCGTCATAGGTGAACAGTCCGGATATTCCCTGCGTCAGGGGCCGGCCGCTGCGGCGGCTGAACACCTGGGGTGCTTCTGGGCCGCTGGCCCGCACGACGCTGAAGTCCGCTGGCAGGCTATTGCCCGTGATCAGCAGTTGCTTCAAGCGGCTATATGCCCGCTGCGCTGGGGACATCTGTGCCAGGCGTTGGCGTACCTCCGCCACCAGTGCGGTGTCGACCGGGGTTGACGATATCACCACGCGTTCGTCCATGAGCCGGTCCAGATGGTGAGATAGGCGATCGCCCACGCCCGCCTGCAGCAGTTGCGGCGTCAGGCTGGCGTCCCATTCGTGCCGGATCCATGCCTTCACCGTTCGGGCGTCGAAGCGATCGGCGTCATGGATCATCAGATATGCCTTCAGCGCTTCGTAGCTGGCCTCGGGGTTGCTTGTCGAGGTTTGCTGCAACGAGCGGCGCAACTGCCGCACGATACCGGGCAGCCACGCATCTTCCAGAAGGCGCAGGTAGGTGGTGTCTGCTGCTGTCTCTACTTTCGGGACCTGCAGCAGGCCCCAGCGCCAACTCAGCGGTGGCGAGCCTGTGTAGCGCTCACTGACGGCGAGGGATTCCGCATGGTCCAGCATCGGCAATAGCGCCACCAGATTTTCCGGGTCGCCCGTTTTGGCCTCTTCGACCGCTTGTCGCAAGGTGCCCACACTGGTCTTTACTTCCTCCAGGTACCCCAGGTTGTTCTGGTGACTGATGCCCCAGGCCAGCGCAGCACCACTCAGTGCCAGAGCCAAGCCGATGAGACCGCCAGCCTGCAGCAGTCGGAGCTGCCGCTCTTTCTTGGCGTTGCGGCCTGTCAACCCCGCTTCGTTGAACATCACACCCTTGAAGAGGGTTTCGATGAAAAAACTCTTGCCTTGCTGCCCTGCTCCAGGCTTCAGCGGGGTGGCGATGGCGAACCGCCGCTTGAGTGCCGACAGCACACGGTCAAAGGGCATGCCCTCTTGCGTACCGCTGGTGAAATACACGCCACGGAACAGGGGCTTCTCTTTGAAGCGCGAGGATGAAAAAGCCTCCTGCAACGTTTGGTGCACCAGTTCGCGCAGGCCCACAAACTGCTGGGGCAGCCCGTAGATCAGTCCACGCCGGGCAAGATCCGGTTCCGCCAGCAGGCGATGGGGCAACAGGCGATTGATTTGTGCCACCAGCGCGTCGAACTCTGCAGTGAACTGGGCCGTAGGGTCATCGTTGGACGGCACATTCTCTCGGTATTGCTGGGTGAAGCCCCACACCTGGGCGCGCTCGTCGCGCGTCATCTGGCCGAAAAATTCGTTGAAGCCCGCCAGCAGGTCGGCCTTGGTGATCAGTACGTACACCGGGAACTTGATTGCCAGTTCATCGCACAACTCCCCGAGCCGCGCACCGATGGTCTTGGCGAGGCGCGCGCGCTCCGCTTCGGTACTGCTCAAGAGCTCTTGTACGCTGAGCGTCACGATGACGCCATTGATGGGCTGCCGACCGCGAAAGCGCTTCAGAAGCTGTAGAAAGCCCGACCAGGCGGCTTTGTCTTGCACGACATCGCTGTCGTGCGTCGTGTACCGGCCGGCGGTATCCAGCAGCACGGCCTGGTCTGTGAACCACCAGTCGCAGTTGCGTGTGCCGCCCACGCCTCGGATTGAGCCCCTGCCGAACTGTTCGGCCAGTGGAAAGTCGAGCCCCGAGTTGGCCAGTGCCGTGGTCTTGCCCGATCCTGGAGAGCCGATGATCAGGTACCAGGGCAGCTGGTACACGTAGCGCTTGGTGAAGCGGCCTAACAGGCCGCTTTCGGTAGTGCCAAAGCGAGTCTTGGAAAGAACCTCTACGGCCTCCTTGAAGCGCCCCTCCAGTTCAGTCACCTCCTCTTGACCAGGTGCAAGTTCTTGGGGGGTATCACGGCCAGCAGTGATCCGTGCGATCTGCCCCATGAGCTTGTCGTTCATGCGTTTGGCACGCCACCAGTGAAAGAGTAGCTTGATCACCCAGATGGTGAATAGCGCGGCGATGAGGGCCCAGCGCACGTTTTCGCTTTCCAGTGGCTGATACGGCTTGATGTAAACCAAAGGGCCGATGAACCAGATCACCAGACTCAGCAATACCAGACCGATGAAGGCCAGAGTAAAACGATTGAACAGCAACGCTGCCATATGTCTCAGCATGCTCATTTCTTGATGCTTTCAGTCCGCGGGGCATTACCGCTGAGCTGCAATTCCTTGTCACGTACCTGCGGTGCGACCAGCAGAACGATTTCTACGCGTCGGTTTCTCGCCTTGCCTTCGCTTGTGGTGTTGGGCGCCACAGGATCCGCTTCTCCGCGGCCTTCAGCCTGCACGCGCTGACTGTCCCGAACCGTGCTCAGCAGCATGTCAGAGACGGACCGAGCTCGGTCTTGGGAGAGGTGCCAGTTGGATGGGTACCTGGCCGTGCGAATGGGCGAGTTGTCGGTGTAGCCGTTCACGACCACCTTGCCGGGCACTTCGTTCAAGGCGGTGGCAATGCGCTGAACCACCTGCACATAGCGAGGTTTGACCACGTTGGAGCCCAGTTCGAACAAGCCGTCGCCGCGCAGGATGATGGTGCTGCGGTCCGCCTGGTCAATGACCTCGACCAGACCTTCGCGGATTTCAGGTTCGAGGAATTGGCGCAGCCTGGGCTTGTCCACGCTCGCCATGGCCGCGATGGCTCTGGGGAATCGGATAGCGTTGATGGAGGTGAACAGCGCGTCAGACTGGGCTGCGAGTCGGTAGCTGAACCAGAGGAAGAGGGCGAACGCGAGCAGCAGCGCGAGTGCTGTAGCTACCCAAAGCGGCACCATGGTCCACGGAGGCGCCGCCCTGCGTTCCTCGCCTTTCCAGTGAAGTGATAGTGCGCCGCTGCGATCGCCACGTGTACTCTCGATCAGAGCCAACAGCCGCGCCTTGAGCGTTTCCAGCTGGCTTCGCCCGTTCTCGATCACGCGATAACGTCCTTCAAAACCGAGCATGAGACAGAAGTACATCAGCTCGATCAGGTCGATGTGTTGGTGGGGTGTCTGAACCAGCTTGGCCAGCAGCTGGAAGAACTTCTCGCCCCCCCAGGTTTCGTTGTGCAACGCAACCAGAAGGCTGAACTTGGGCCAAACGCCAGATCCGCCCCAAGGCGTTTGCGCCGCAGCCTCGTCCACCACGGTGCACAGGCAGTACCTTGCCCCGATAACAGTCTCGATCGGAACGCCCGCGACGCCCGCGCTGCGCTCGAATTCGCGGATGTTCGCAAGTAGCAGGCGCTGGAAGCCTTCAGGGTCCGCGTTGGAGGCCATCGCCCGGATCTGCGGCACAAGATTTAGCAGTACGTTCGCGGATTCCACCAGTGGATTGCCACCGCTGACCACATCGGGCAGGTTGGTGCATGACATGTTCTGGGCGCCTGCTCCAGGTATGGATATTTCAGGCGTTCCGAGTGCGCCATGCTCGGTATGGTCACTGGCGCTGAACGCGAAAACGTTGTCCGTGATTGGGATCGACATGGGTTGTTCTTATCTGCGGATCGCCCAGAATTCCAACTCCAGCTCCGGGAACTCGCCCGAGACATGCATGGCTAGGCCCCCTGAGCTGTTGAGCTGGCGCCATAGGTTGTGTGTGGTGTCAACCTCAAAATAGGAGTACCCCGCGTGATAAGGGATTTCGCGTGGAGCCACGGACAGCGATCGCAGGGTGACGCCGGGCAGGTGGAGGTTGACGAGGTCCCGGATCTTCTCGACAGGCCCCAGCTTCGTCTGGGTGGGAAAGTGGGTGCGCAGGAATTCCACCGTGGTCTGGGCGTGTACTGCCAACACGAAATCGCAGGTGGTCAGCAGCTCGGTGGACGGGATGAGGGCTACACGAACGCCGTATTGCCGCTCCTGCAGCTCGATCTGGATAGCGTTTTGCTCAAGCACCGACGAAAGGCCGCGGCGCAGTTCCAGCATCAAGGGCGGAAAGCAGCTGCGCAGGTCGTCGTGGTCATAAGCCGGCAGTGGCGCGGGGCGTCGTTGCTCGCGGGTGAAGGTGGACAGCTCTCCCGCCATTTTCAGGAGGTCATCGAAGAGGCGCTCAGGGTGAATGCTGCGAATCCTGACCCAATGTTCTACCGCGGGCTCCCATCGGTTGATGAATTGCAGCATCAGGAAGTCACCCACCTCGCCGACACCGCCGCGCCCTGGCTGGATCAGCCGCTCCTCCAGCGCGACGCCCCGCTGGCGCAACAGGCCGTGAAGTTCTCGGCAAAACGCGAATAGTGCGGAGGTTTCAGAGTTGTTGACGACAGTCGGGATGAAGGTTTTGTCCAGCAACGCTGCTCCATCCGCCTTGCGTTCCACCACGTGGGCCACGGGCAGAGATACCCAACCGTCGGAAAGATCGTGTGATGTGCGCAGGCTGAACCGGGCGATGCCCAACTGCACCTCCGCCGGCTGCGCGCCAACGTCGTTAATGTCTGCCACTTCCAGCACCTGCGCTTGGTAACGCGTCATGCCTGCGTCGTCGTCGGCAAGGGTTACTTCTGCGCCGCTACGCCGCCGCAGCGGGAGTGACAGATGGATCAGCGTGTCTTTGGTGTTCTTCCCCACATCAAACGGTGGTGGGGCATCGTCCACATCCGGGATCCTGAACGGCGTGCCGTCAGGTAGCACACCTTGCGCAGAGATCAGTGCAACCTTGCCGAGGGCAAGCATCTGGGTGTCCAGGGTCAGCTCTGAAAACCCCCAGTAGAAAGGCTGGGCGGAAAGACTGCGCCCTTGGATCAGAAAGTCCAGGTGTCGCTCTTGTTGTTGAAAGTGCTGAGGGCGCAGGAACATCCCTTCCGCCCACACCACTTTGCGTTGCCAAACCATGGTTCTACCTTGAAGTGATTTGATGTTGAACCCGTACGGCGTCGCGCGAGACCGTGACCAGGTAGTGAACGGGTTTGAGCCGCTGTGTTTCTCCAAGGCCCCACCAGCGGCGGCGCATTTCCACCGAGTTCGGGGCATCGACATGTGCACGCCAGGTGCTGCGCTCGAGGTCGCGATAGCTGGCGAAGAAACCGAAGGCACGCACGTCGGGGTTGCCTTTGCGTTCGATGACGCGGCGCTCACCCGGTGCAATCAGGATCTCTTCTCGCCGCACGAAGTCGCCGCCGAGCTGGCTTTCGTCCTTGTCCAACAGGTCGAAGAAGCTGGAGCGTTCGAAGGTGACGGGAGTGCGCAATTCGTAGATGCGCAGCAGTACGGGCTTGGGCATGCCGTCCACGTCAGGGTTCAGGCTGCGCTCGGCGATGATCTCGATGACGGCTGGCGGCACCCCGGTGGGCGCCTCGCTGGGGCGATTGAGTGTGTTCACCACGCCGCATCCGGACAGAGGCAGCGCTGCCATTGACAGCCAGTGGGTGGTCTTCAGGATCGTTCGCCTTGATACGGCTTTCTTGGTCATCTGCATGGCGGCATCCTCCCGTTCAGTGGGCAGTTCGATTCAGTTCAGTTGACGGTCTGGTTTGCGGATACCCACACGGCCAGCGCGCTGAGGTTGTCCTGATGGGGACGGTCTTTGGAGCGAACGGCTTCCGCCATGTCCTGTAGCCAGACGTCGGGCCGCTCTGCGGCCCGCAGCGCTTGTTCCATCGCGGACTCGTGTAGGTTTTCCCAAAGTCCGTCGGAGCACAGCAGAAAGGCGTCACCCTCTGTCAGCTCTACGGATTCAGGCAGCACGGCGGGCGGTACCTGCGACTCGGCACCCACTGCACCGGCCAGAACACTGCGATTGGGCAGCGACCTGGGATCGCCGTTGGCATACAAGCCAGCGTGCAAAAGCTGCTGCACAACGCTGTGGTCTTCGGTCATGCGGTGAACCCGGCCTTCCCGGAACCAGTAAAGGCGCGAGTCGCCCCAATGCGCCCACAGCGCGCGGCCGGTGACCGGATCTATGCACAGCAGGACCACGGTGGCGCTCATGTGCATCCGCGAAACGGAGGTGGGCTGTTCTTCAGATACTGTATGTTCGGCGCGAAAGATGAGCGATGCTAGGCTGGCTGGCGCAAACATAGGGTTCTCGCGGTAACCTCCGAGTACGGCGTCCACCGTCAGGCGCGCGGCCAGCGCACCGTTGCCATGGCCTCCAGCTCCATCCGCCAGGGTGCAGCAAAAGCCTCTCGATCCCAGATCTATCATGCCTAAGTAATCTTCGTTGGAGGCACGGCCGCCTTTGTCTGTGATGGCCGATACCGACAGCCGCAGGCGGTGCGACTCTCCTGCGATATGTGCGATCACGAATGCTCCTCGGCAGACTGTGCGGCGGCTTCGTATGCGTTCACAAAGGTTTTCCCGGAGAACGCCATTAGGTCGTCTTCTGCATGGCGACGCACCGAGTCATATTGCTGCTGGAAGTCGTCCCACAAGGCGGCTTTGCGATGCACTCTGGATATTTTGGTTAGCAGGCTAGACGCTACCGCAGCTTTCTTCTCTAGCTCTGCTGGGCTGAGGCTTGCCACGGCTTCTGAGTAGGCGGCTCGTATGCCGGCCATCAGTGCGATCTGGTGTACCGTCAGGTCTTTGTACGCTTCCTTCATTGCGGGTACCGGCTTCATGAATCCCGGAAACGTCTGTCCAATAAGCTGCAGCATCACACCGTCTGCCGTCGGCAGGAACTTGAGGGGGTTGTTGGCCCCGGAGGCAATGATCGTGACATCCGCTCGGAATTCACGTTTGATTTCCGAGCGCGCGGAGAGGAGGTCGATAGAGCCTTGTACCGCTACCCGCAGTGCTTCGCCGAAAGCGCGCATGAAATCCGGCGTGATGGTGACGTGTGCTTTGCCTTGCTCTATCCCCGCGCCTTGGAGAAAAGCAGCGGCGAGTGCATCCGATGAAGCTACCGTTGTCTGCGCCGTTACGTGGGCGTCAGCGGCGGTCGGTGTCGGCGCAGGGGGCGACGCGGGCTGCGTGGCGTGCGTGGGGATCGCGTTCTCCCGTAGGTGCGGCGGCTGGATATCTGCGATCTTCAGCAAGTCCTCCTCCCGCAGTGCCTGCGCAGCGTCTCCGCCGTCGAACAGAGCCAAGTCCAGCCCTTGCATGGCGTGAAGTCCTGCCTCTACAACAGACTCAACGGGCGGCGCAGCCACCGGAGTTGCCTCGACGTTGAGGCGGTTGGTGGCGGGGAGCCCATGGGTGACCGCAGCTGGCAGCGCTGTCGCATGGCGCCGTTGGGCATCGCGGGGCATGTTGAACACCTGGGCCAAATCCGAGCCGCGGGACATGCCATGGTCTTCTGGCTCCACATACATCGACTCCCCGGGCTCACGAAAGAGCTTCAGCGGGTTCAGTTCGATGGCTGGATCCAACTGCTTGGGCAGCCCGGTATGCGCAGCATTGTCCATTTCGCCCGCCAAATGCCCCGTTTTGGGCAATGCCTGGAGCAGGCCATCGTTCTTGAGTTGAACCACTTCAGCCAAGCTCTTGGCGGCAAGATTCCCGCTCCAGGGGTCACGCTGGAGGGCTTGCTCCCTGGGATCAACTGCGAATGGGTCGAAGTCGTCGGGAATGACCATCGCTCGATGCGCTGTCGGCGGTGCCTGTGTGGGCCTGGCTGTAGCGGCAGAAATATCGAACGGGTGGGGTGGGGCGTGTTCCGTCGGAATGTCTGCATGCAGCCCGTCCTTAACAGGGGCGGCAGAGGCCGATTGCGCCACTGTCAGTGCCGCGGCGGGCCCTGGCCCGTTGGCGGACCGTTCAGGGACGAGCGCTGCCGCAGAGCGGGCCTCGACCCGTCCAAGGATTGCGAAGGGGCTGGCCTCCGCATCGTGCTGCGATGGTGCTTCGGGCAGGGACGAGAGCAAGAGGCCTGACAGGTGTGCATCTCCTCCGACGATGTCTGGTATGTCTGCCCAGGGGTTGGGCAGGGAGGCGAGCCCGATCGCCGAGGTTGCGGCATTGGCGCTCGGTGTGGATGTACCCGGCTGTGTGTCACTGCCGGCTGCCGATGTGGCCTCCGAGATGCCTTCTGTGAACGCGCGGGAGACCTTCGCCTGGGTGGCCTGCGCATCCTGGTGTTGCCCTGGAATGACTGCGCGCAGTTGATATGGACCAATGCCTATGCTTGTGCCGGGTACCAGCGGTACCTCTTGCCCGGACAGCACCTCCAGCCCGTTTACGCGCACTGAGCGGCGTTCGCACAGATTGGCGATATAGGCTCGGTCGGAGTCAAGGCGGACCATGGCATGCACGCGCGCGACCATCGCGTCGCCATCGGGCAATACCAGCTTGTTTTGCCCTGCACGACCCACGGTCCCGCCTGCCATCCCAAAGATGGCGGACCAATAGCGGCAGACCGGGCTACCCGCTTCGTGTGTGACCACCAGTTCTATCTTGTCCATTGCGTATTTGCGCGTGCGTTGTCTGGAGGAGCGTCAAGGTGTCTTGCGGGTGTTGCGCTTGGAACGCGCAGCATTGCGGGCATTGATGAATTCACGGCCCCAGACCGGGTGGCCCTTTTCTGCCTCGGTGAGTTGGAACGTGGGGTCCTGCTCGAGGGCGAGTTCGAACTGCTGTCGGCAGGGGCGCGGCCGCCCTGCGGCGCAGTGGCTGAAGGCCATGAACTTGCGGGCCTTGATTTGCAATGTCAGCGGTAGCTCGGGGGCGTCGGCAAGAGGTGTGAGCTTGACGATGGCTTCATCGAACTGCCCTTCTGCGTACGCGTTCAATGCTTCGGTCAGCTGTGCCTCTTTCTGCGCGCGCGGATCCACCGGTGCGACGGGCTCGGGAGCTGGTGGCGGTGGTGGCGGTGCTTCCACCTGCGGCTCGGGGGGCTTTGGCGCTGTTTCGCAAGCGGCCAGGAGAAGGCTGGCGCAGGCGACGATCAAGGCGCTCCAGTAACGGTTTCGCATGGATTTATTTCGCGTCAAAGTCATGGGTGATCGTGATCGGTTGATCTGGCTCGACCTTGAGCGTTTTGCGCACGGTATCGAAGCCGGGGTTGCTGAATTCAATGTTGTGTGAGCCTGGGGGGAGCTTGAGTTCTGTGAGCGGAGGAGTCACGCCCACTCGCTTTCCATTGAGAGTCACATGGGCCCACGGTGAAACGCGCAGCTGAATGTTGTTCTCGGAGCGGATGGGCCTCCGCGAACCCGGTGCCATTGGGGACGTCGGGTCGAACGATGGTGTGGGATAGCCTGCAACGGCCAACAGCGGCGTGATGGCTGCGATCACAGTGCTGTTGAGCGAAAAGGTAAGAGTGTTGCCATTCCCTGGGGAAGATCCTTGACTGTTGCTGAAACTTGCCAAGGACCGGCCGCACTTTGCGCCGCGCTGGCTGTATGCCTTCGTATAGGCATCCCGCCACGGCGTGTTCTGCAGCTCGTACGCTTCGAGCGTGAACGAAGGGCGCGCGTCGAAAGCTGCGTTGAATGCGGTGTCGCACCGGGCCCATTCCCGATTGGTGCAATAAATGAACGCAAGGTATTTATGGGCAGTAGATCGCTCGTGCCCATCTGTCAGACCTGCAAACAGTGAAGCCTGTAGTGCTTTTTCTGCCAGCTCCAGCTTTCGCGTCTCGTAGAGCGATATGCCCTGTCCCAGATATTGACGTCCAGCCGAAGAAACCGAGTTCCCCGCTTCAGGTGTGCTTGGTTCGTTGCAATCCACCGAGGCGATTGCAGTGCTGAGACCCAGGCACAGGCAACAAGCTCCCCATCGCAGTAAAGCGTTTATTGGCATATCGACAGCAGGCGCTCGCGGACGTGAATTATTCGAACTGGTGACTGATTACCACCGGCTCGCCTTTTTTGACCTGGACTGTCTTGGTGACTGGCGCTGCGGCCGGATTGCTCACGTCAATGCGATGCAAGCCTTCAGGAAGCTCGATGGAAGTCAGTGGTGGCGTGGTTCCCAAAGAGTTGCCGTTCACCGAGATCCGGCCCCATGGGCTTACGCGCAGAACAACACGCCCTACTTCTCCCGCTGTCTTTGGCGGAGTCTTGGCTGCTACTACCGAATCTGCAACAGCAGGATCTCCTTTGGGCGCAGGCGGTGGCGTCGTCGCTGCCACTGCCACTGCCACGGCCTTTGGGGCCGTTGTTGCAGGCGGCTCTGACGCTGAGGGCGCAGAGGTCGAAGCAACGACAGGCTGGGTGGGTGCTGACGCTAAGGCAGGTGGCGGCGGACTGACAACCGGTTCTAGAAATTCCAGACGATTGATGAGGGCCATCGCTTCGCTGCGATGCTTGCCCTTCGGGTAGGCGCTCAGGTACGAGTCCAGCATGGCTACAGAGCCCGCAGCTTGTGCTTCTTTCCAATGTTGGTCTTCCAGATTCAGTGCTATCTCTTCTGCGGACTGGTGCGCGGCCACGTCGTGCTTGGTCAACCAAAGAACCAACGCAGTGGCTACGAACAGCGCGAGGGCCGCAATCGTCCATCGCAGCGTCAAAGCGCGTGTGCGCGTGTGTCGCAGATCGCTGCTGATCTCCGCATTTTGGCGTTCTCGAGCGTCCGGCTTCGCGGGCAGTTGGGGTGTTGCTGTGGCGTTGCTAGTTGATGCAGCAGACGATGTCTGGGGGGCAAACTTCAGTATGTCGATGTCGATGTCGATGTCGCTGGCGACGACTGCTGCTTGCGGAAGTGTCTGGTTCGCATGGGTGGCCATCGCGGTAACGGGCTCGCGCTGAGCGGGTTCTGCCGAATGGTTTAACGGCAATGATGCGTTGGCCTCGGTAATTACGCCAGTGGGTTTCAACGACTCATGCAGGCCCGTGTTGTCCGAGGTTGCGAGCGTTGGATGGGGGAGCGAAGAGGTAACCACCTGCGCACCTGGTAAGACATCGTGCCAGGGCGCATGCATGGGCATGGTGAACGTTGTGATGCCGAGCAGATCCTTGAGTGCAGCAATCGTCTGTGGCCGCTCCTGAGGTTTCACCGCCAATGCATGACCCACTCCACGCAGAAACTGGGATGAGTATCCTGGGTAGTCAGCGGGCGATAAAGCTGCCACCGGATCGTTGATCATTCTGGCGACCGATGTTGCTGGTGGCTTCCCGGTGATCGCTAGGTAGAGCATCGCGCCAATTTGGTAGATGTCGGTCCATGCTCCCTGTGGCATGGCGCCGTCATCTACGTACTGTTCAATGGGAGCGAAGCCTGGCTTCAACACCATCGTCAGGGCCTGCGTCATGTCACCGATGATTCGCCGAGCGGCCCCAAAATCGAGCAGCACAGGCATCCCTGAGTTTTGCAGGAATACGTTATCGGGAGCGATATCGCGGTGGTAGCAATCGGCTGCATGCAGCATCTCGACGACATCGAGGATGGGGCCTACGATCGCGGCTAGCATGCGTTGATTCATGTGTTCTTGTTGGGCATTCAAAAATGCTCGGAACGTCTGCCCTTCGTAATGGCGCATGACCATGTAGGCCGTGCCGTTCAGTTCGAAAAATCGGTACACATGTACCAGAGCTGGATGTGAGAACTTGGCCAGCAGTCGGGCTTCGTTGATGAAGCTTCGCAGCCCGGCATCGAATGCCCCACGATGCTGCGAACGGACGTGGATTTCGTTGGATGATTTACGCCCCGCCAACGTGGCGGGCATGTATTCCTTGATGGCAACAATCCTGTCAAGGCTCACATCGCGGGCGCGATACACAATGCCAAAACCACCTTCTCCAATGACGTCCAACAGCCGGTATTCACCGATATGGACGCCCGGCGCGAGGCAGTTTGCCGAACCTCCTGCGGTCTCAATCATCACGTGGCTCCCTGTGTATTCATCGCCTCATCGGCTTTTCCCAAGCGGTCAGTAGATCTTCAGTGCTACTGCAATCGGAGCTGACCCTGCCTGCTCTTGCAATGTGCTGACTTGTCTCGCTGTGTATGCCATTTACGTTGTCGCAGCTTGACCGCTGCAACTTGTCGGACTGCTGCGCCCCTGAGGTATGGAAGACTGTTTCAACGCCCTCAATCGTTTTCGATGGACGGGGAAGGCTCTGGCATCTTTGTTTCTTCGCCAAGCCACTAGAGTCAATCATTGGCACAACCCTTCGCAGTCATGTTCGCCTCCTGAAGAGCACTCATCGCCAAGTTGCTTGTAGTGCGTTTGTGGCGGGCGAGTCTAACGTGGACAAATTGCAAAAAACGTCACAAAACCACGACTTCAGATGCCGCGAAACACACTGTTGCTAATGTTGCTGAGAGCCGCTGAATTGCTGTGACTTGATACCCCTCCGGGCGCTTGGCGTCCGTATCATCCGCCCGCCAACAAGCTTGCGAGGGAGGGGAATTCAAGCAAGCGAAGCTCCATATGCACAAACAAACACACGTTTCCAAGGTGAGCGTAGTGGTGGCGTATGGCACAGTATTTCCGCATGTCCCGCATGCCGGCTGTGAGCTTCGTACCTCTCCTTCAGTCGTGAATTCTGTGGGGGCGCAACGCTGCCTCTGCGGAAATTGAGAGCGTGCGTGTGCCGTTCAAGCAACGGCGCCTGCAACGCATTTTTGAACCAAGGAGAGGTACCCGAATGACAGTTGCGATTTTTATGAAGGTGGAAGGTGCGAGCGGTGAATCGAAAGACGCAGCGCACAAGGATTGGACGGATGTCGAGTCGTTTACCTGGGGTGTGACCCAGCCGCACTCTATGGCCTCTGGTGGTGGTGCCGGTGCCGGTAAGGCTGACTTTCAAAACCTGAATGTTGTCGCCAACATCGACAAGTGCTATCCCGCTGTGCTCAAGCATTGCGCCACGGGCAAGCATTTGGGTCAGGTAGAAATTTCGATGTGCAAGGCCGGTGGCACGCAGATTGAATTCGGCAAGATCACCCTGACGGACGTGATGGTTACCAACGTGACCGTCAGCGGTACAAGTTCTGGCGACACTGTGGTCGTGAACTACGCGTTCCAGGCTGCCAAGATCAAGACGGAGTACTCCGAACAGACCAACCAAGGCGGCAAGGGCGCTACCAGCCAGATGGGCTTCAGCATCAAAGAAAACAAGGAAGCCTGAACGCACGGCTGCTTGTGATAGCGCCCACTTGGGTGAGCGCTATCCAAGTGTCGTACTGTAGGGGGCCGGCTTTCCTGCAAGCGTTCGCTCTCGGCCTCAGTGACTTGTGAGATCGACGCGATTCGATGTGCGAGCAGGAAATGAGAGCGTGCAAGCGCCGCAGAGCGGGCCCAGCCGTTGGCTGCCGCTAAGCCATTTCACCGAGAACTGGGGGGCTGGCGGTCCATCCGTCGGAAACGGTTTTACCCACTACCGTTACTCTCCAGCCATTCCCGCGCAATCGTCTCATCCATCGGTACCGACACCACAAACCCCTGGATCACATCGCACCCCAGTTCCTTGAGCAATGCGATCTGCCCTTGCGTCTCCACCCCTTCCGCCACCGTCTTGAGCTGCAGGCTGCGGGCCATCTGGATGATGGCGGTGACGATGGCGACGTCGTCGGCACTGCCGGGGGTGTCGGTGACAAATGACCGGTCGATCTTGAGCTTGTCGATGGGGTAGCGCTTCAGATATGCCAGGGAGGAGTACCCGGTGCCGAAGTCATCGATGGAGATGCCGACGCCCAACGCCTTGACGGCGTGCAGGGTGTTCAGGGTCTGGCCAGTCTGGTGCATGAGCACGGACTCGGTCAGTTCGATCTCCAGGTATTGCGGTGCCAGCCCTGTTTCCTGGAGGACGGCCGCGATTTCTGCGGCCACATCGCGCTGGCGGAATTCGAGGGCCGAGAGGTTGACTGCCACGGGCACCTTGGCCAGGCCCTGGTCCTGCCAGGCTTTGAGCTGGCGGCAGGCTTCGCGCATCACCCAGCGGCCGATGGGCGTGATGAGGCCCCGTGACTCCGAGAACGTGATGAACTCATCGGGCCCCACCAGCCCACGCTCGGGGTGGCGCCATCGCACCAGCGCTTCCAGGCCTTGCAGCGAACCGTCGGCCAGGCAAATTTGCGGCTGGTAATGCAGCACGAAGTCGTTGCGTGCAATGGCGTCGCGCAGCAGGCGCTCCTGGTGCAGCACATCGAGGGCACTGGCCTCCATGCTGGTGGCGTAGAACTGGCGGTTGCCGCGCCCGCTGTCCTTGGCATGCTGCATGGCCGCATCGGCGCAGCGCAGCAGCATGTCGGCGCTGCCACCGTGGTCCGGGTACAGGCTGATGCCGATGGACGGGGAGATGGTGAGCGGCAGCTGATCGACCGTGAAAACGCCGTGCATGGACTCCAGCAGCTTGTCGGCCACCATGGCCGCGTCATCGGGCGTCTGCACGTCGGTCAGCACCACCACAAACTCGTCGCCGCCGATGCGCGCGACCACGTCGGCATCGCGCACACCCTGGCGCAGTCGCTCGGCGACGTTGCACAGCAGCTGGTCGCCCGCATGGTGGCCGAGCGAGTCGTTCACGGTCTTGAAATGGTCCAGGTTCATGAACAGCACCGCCACACGGCCATGCCGCCGGCGGGCCAGCGACAGCACCTGCGACAGCTGCTCCATCAGGAAGTGCCGGTTGGGCAATTGTGTGAGGGGGTCGTGCAGTGCGATGAAGGCTTCGCGCTCCTGCGCCTGTTTGCGGGCCGTGATGTCGCGCACCACCACGATGCGGTAGTCGGCATGGTGCAGGGGCATGGTCTTGCCGACGACCTCGACGGGGATGGGATGCCCGTCCTTGTGGCGGATGGTGACTTCGTACGGATCCTCCCGTCCGCTGCGGGTGTATTCCAGCGCGGTGGCGCGCCACTCGGGGCTGATGAAGTTGAAGATCGACAGGCCCAGCACTTCGTGCAGTGCAAATCCCGTCAAGCGGTACAGTGCCTCGTTGCCGTCGGTGATGATGCCGTCGCGATGGAACACGATGGCCTCGTCCGTGGCCTCGGTGAACTTGCGCATGCGTTCTTCGCTCTGGCGTACCTCGCGCTCGGCGCGCCAACGCTCGGTGATGTCGGTGATCAGCACAAAGGAGCCGAGCTGCAGCCCCGCGTTGCCAAAATGCGGGATCAGGTTGACCTCGATCATCCGCACCTCGCCGTTGGGCAGGGTTTGCTCGCGCGTGTATTTCACGCGCTCACCGTGCGAGCAGCGCTCCACGTACGGCTGGATGGCCTGCCAGGCCTTGTCGCCAATCGCCTCCTGCACGGTCAGGCCCAGGATGGATTCTGTGCTGTGGCCGTTGTAGGCGGCGTAGCCCTGGTTGGCGAACTGGCAGCGCAGCCGCGGCAGGTCGTAGTAAGCCATCAGGGCCGGGACCGAGTCGGCGATCAGGCGCAGCAGCGAGTCGCTGGAACCCCCTTGACCTGGCGTGTTGGCTGCGTTGGATGAGTCTGGCATGGACCGCTCGGTACGTATCTGTTTGTTATAGCCGATACACCTGACGGGGGCGTAAGGTAGTTGCCCGGATACCCCGCACCGGATAATCCGCCCATGACCTCCAAAGAAAACCAAGCCCGCACTGATTTCAGCGCGCTGGCCCTGAGCCCCGCCATGCTGGCCAACCTGCAGCAGCTGGGCTACACCACGATGACGCCCATCCAGGCGGCCAGCCTGCCGCCCGCCCTACTGGGCAAGGATCTGATCGCCCAGGCCAGCACCGGCAGCGGCAAGACCGCCGCGTTTGCGCTGGCGCTGCTGGCCAACCTCAACCCCCGCCGCTTTGCGGTACAGGCCCTGGTGCTGTGCCCCACGCGCGAGCTGGCCGACCAGGTGACCACTGAAATCCGCCGCCTGGCGCGCGCCGAGGAAAACATCAAGGTCGTGACCCTGTGTGGCGGCGTGCCGCTGCGCGGCCAGATGCTGAGCCTGGAGCATGGCGCGCACATCGTGGTGGGCACACCCGGCCGGGTGATGGACCACCTGGAGCGCCAGCACCTGACGCTGGAGGCGCTCAACACCCTGGTGCTCGACGAGGCCGACCGCATGCTCGACATGGGCTTCTTCGACGACATCGTGACCGTGGCGCGCCAGTGCCCTAAAGAGCGCCAGACCCTGCTGTTCTCGGCCACCTACCCCGAGGGCATCGCCAAGCTGAGCGCCCAGTTCATGAAGTCGCCCGAGCAGATCACCGTGCAGGCGCAGCATGCCGAGGGCAAGATCGGGCAGCGCTGGTACGAGGTGAAGAACAGCGAGCGCCTGCATGCCGTGTCGCTGCTGCTCAACCACTTCCGGCCCGATTCGTCCATCGCGTTCTGCAACACCAAGCAGCAGTGCCGCGACCTGGTGGCCGTGCTGCAGGCCCAGGGCTTCAGCGCGCTGGCGCTGTTTGGCGAGCTGGAGCAGCGCGAGCGCGACCAGGTGCTGGTGCAGTTTGCCAACAAGAGCTGCTCGGTGCTGGTGGCCACCGACGTGGCCGCGCGCGGGCTGGACATTGCCAACCTGGCCGCCGTGATCAACGTGGACGTGACGCCCGACCCCGAGGTGCACATCCACCGCATCGGCCGCACGGGCCGGGGCGATGCCGAAGGGCTGGCGCTGAACCTGGCCAGCCTGGACGAGATGGGCAGCGTGGGCAAGATCGAACAATTGCAGGGCCGAGAGTCGCGCTGGTTCCCTGTGGCCGACCTGACACCGACCGGCAACGGCCCGCTTGTGCCGCCCATGGTCACCATCCAGATCATCGGTGGCCGCAAGGAGAAGATCCGTGCGGGCGACGTGCTGGGCGCGCTGACCGGCGAGATGGGCTACACCCGAGAGCAGATCGGCAAGATCAACGTGAACGACTTCTCCACCTATGTGGCGGTGGACCGTGCCATCGGCGCCCAAGCTGCCCAGCGTCTGAACCAGGGCCGGGTGAAGGGCAAGACCGTGAAGGCCCGCCTGGTGACGGGAACCCAGGACTTTGAGTAAAAAGCGCCGGATGCGCTAGTCAATCATGCGCCAATAGCTATCAATTTGATAGTAAATGCGCGTCCTGCACTGGCGGCATCAGCGCCGTGCTGCGGCAGCCTCCAGCATCCGCACCATTTCTCCGAAACCCCGCTGGCGCGCCAGCTGCAGGGGCGTGTTGCCCTGCCGGTCGGTCAGTGCCTGGCTGGCCCCCGCCTGTAGCAAGGCTTGCAGTGTCGCCTGGTGGCGCGGACCGCCGTTGCCCAGCACGATGGACTCGATGAGCGCCGTCCAGTGCAGGTTGTTCACATGGTCCAGCGGCGCCCCGGCGGCGATCAACTGACGCACCACGCCGTCGTGCCCCAGGTGGGCGGCGGCGATCAGGGCCGTGCCGTCATAGCGGCTGGTCACCTGTTTGGCGCTGGCGCCCAGCTGCAGCAGCACGCGCAGCGTGGCCTCGTCGTCCGCCACGGCGGCGATGGTCACGGCGTCGTAGCGGTCGTTCTCCAGCGCATTCAGGTCGGCCCCAGCCTGGGCGAGGGCGCGGATGGCATCGGCCTGCCGGGCAAAGGTGGCCACATGCAGCGGCGTGCGGCCGTAGCCATCGCGGGCATTCACGTCGGCCCGCGCTGCGATCAGCTGGGTGAGCCTGGGCACATCGCCCCGCGCCGCAGCGGCATGCAGGCCCTGGTAGGCCGCTGTTTCGGCCGCCGTGGGTGGCACCTGGGCCTGGGCCGGGGTGGCACAGGCCAGTGCGGCGGCCAGGGCGAAAACAAGATTCCACGGCTTCATGGGGGCCTCCGTTGAATGCTCAGTTGCCTGTGGTTGGGCTGGCTTACTTCAGCAAGTCCTGCACCTTGGCGATGCCCGCCACCGCGCACTGCTCGTCCAGGTGGCCGCCGGGTGCACCGCCCACGCCCACAGCGCCGATCACCTCGTTGCCCACCTTCACCGGCACGCCGCCGCCCAGCAGCAGGTAGCCGGGGATGTTCACCAGGTTGGCCGCAGCGGGGTTCTTCTGTACGCCTTCCATCATGGCCAGCGTGGTGTTCTTGGCCGATGCCGAGGTGTAGGCCTTGAGGCGGCTGGCCTCCAGCGTGTGGGGGCCGGCGTTGTCGGCGCGCTGCACAGCGCGCACGGTGCCTGCGCGGTCCACCACGGTGGCCGTGACGGCGTAGCCGTTGGCGGTGCAGGTGGCCACGGTTTGCGCGGCGATCTGCGTGGCCAGGTCCAGCGACATGTTCTTTTCGGTGCGCACGCCTTCGGCGCTGGCGGCGGTGGCGATCAGGGACAGGGTGAGGGCGGCGACGGTGGCGAGGCGGTTTTGCATGGTGTTCTCCGGTGTTTCTGGGTCGGTGCCACCCGTTGTGGCGCCGTGGGAGAACTGTAGAAATGGCCGCCGTTTTCGGCCATTCGGGCGGCTACGCGCGGGCCTCCGTAGAACTACGGAAAGCCCGCCAAGGGGCAGCTCACGCGGCCGCGTCCACCAGCGCCGCGTACCGCCGGATCAGCTGCGCCAGCGACTCGGCCCCCAGCTTGGCAAACAGGTTGGCGCGGTGTGTTTCCACCGTGCGGGGCGAGAGTTCGAGCGCGCGGCCGATTTCCTTGTTGGTCAGACCCTCCACGATCAGTCCCAGCACCTCGCGCTCGCGGGCCGAGAGCTGCGCAAAACGCTCGCGCGCCTGCTGGTCGGCCTGGTGGCGTTCGCGCGAGCGCACATGCTGGCGCACGGCGTTTTGCAGGGCTTCGATCAGCACTTCGTCGTCCACCGGTTTTTCCAGAAACTCGGCCGCGCCGGTCTTGAACGCGCGGCGGCACATCTCCACCGTGCCGTGGCCGGTGAGCAGGATCACGGGCTGGTCCACGCCCTGCGCCAGCAGTTGCTCCAGCACCGTGAGGCCGCTGATGCCCGGCATGCGCACATCCAGCACGATGGCGCCGATGCTGGCGCGGTCAAACCCGGCCATGAAGGACTGCGGGTCGGCCCAGGTCTGCACGCGCAGGCCCACGGTGCTGATGAGCAGGGAGAGGCCCTCGCGCACGGCAGCATCGTCGTCCACCAGGTGGATCAGGGGCGAGAGGGAGGGGGCGCTATCGGTCATCGGTGGGTGGTGCGACGTTGAGGGTCAGCACAAACTCTGCCCCCCGTTGGGCGGCGGATGGGGGCGTGGCCTCGGGCGCCAGGCTCAGCTGCGCGCCCATGGCCTGCGCCAGGCTCTCGCACAGCGTGAGGCCCAGGCCCAGGCCGCCGTTGCGTGTGGTGTAGAAGGGCTCGAACAGGTGCTGGCGTGCTTCGGGCGGGATGCCGGGGCCGTGGTCGCGCACCGAAAGCGCCACCTGTCCGGCACCAGCCTGCGCCATTGCAAGGTGCAGCCGGCGTTCAGCGGGGGGCACTTGTTCCAGCGCCTGCAGCGCGTTCATCAGCAGGTTGTGGATGATCTGTTGCAGGGCCACGGGTTCGGCCAGCACCGGGGGCAGGTCTGCGGCGGCCAACACCTCGGGCACTACGCTGCGCTGTGCCAGCTCGGGCTCCAGCAGGTGCAGCACGTCCTGCACGGCAGTGGGCAGCGCCAGGGGCTGGGCCTGACCGGCCAAGTCGGGCCGCTCCACCAGGCGGCGCAGGCGGCCCACCACGGTGGATGCGCGGCGCGCCTGCTCCACGGCGCGGGCCATGGCGGTCTGTGCGGTGTCGAGGTCGGGTGGGTCGTCGGCCAGCAGGCGCTGGGCGGCCTGGGTGCTGGACAGCAGGGCGGTCAGCGGCTGGTTCAGCTCGTGGGCCATGCCAGCGGCCAATTCGCCCAATGTGTTCAGCCGCGCCACCTGGCCCAGGCGCAACAGCTCTTCGGCCCGCTGGCGCGCCACGCGCTGGCGCCACAGTGCGCGGCCTGCGGCCCACAGCGCTGCGGTCAGCAGGCACCAGCTCAACATGCGCCACCAGGGCAGTTCGTGCAGGCCCACGGTGCGGCGGGCCACCACGTCCAGCGGCTGGCTGGCGGCGGCCAGCAGTTTGTGAAAGTCGTAGGTGCGGATGCCGCTGCCCTGGTCGGCCTGGCCGGGCTGCACCACAAAGGCCGTGCCGCCATGCTCCAGCGTCACGCGCACCGGGCTGGCGGCCATATCCATGGGCCACTCGTCGGTGGGGATGGTGGTGCGCAGGTCGATGTGCAGCGCATAGCTGGCTGGCGTGCCCGCCAGCACCAGGTAGTAACGGCCTGCGGGTAGGTTCAGGCCTGCCGTAGCGGCGTGGCCGGTGCGCCGTGAGGTGGCCTCGGCGGCTGTCAGCTCGGCCTGCAGTGCGGGCGGCCAGTCGCTGTGGGCCGAGCGCTGCAGCACCGCCAGAATCTGCGGATACACCGACGTGAGGCGGGGCAGGGGCGATGCCGCGTTGTGCAGGTCATCCACCGCAGCGGCTGGCTGCAGCAGCGCCAGCGTGGCCATGATGGCGTCGTGCTGCACCACGCGCTGGCTCAGCAGCCGATGCACGATGCGCGCGTCGGTCTCAAACGCCGCGTGCAGCTGCTGCAGGCGGTCCACCACCAGCCAGCCGCAACCGATGCAGGCCACCGCCACCCACAACTGCAGGCTGGGAAGGTGCAGGGCGTGTCGGGGCAGAAGGCGGCGCCAGGCGGGGAGCATGCGCGGATTCTGGCATGGGGGCCTTAGAGCCTGTTCAACGTCTTTTTGGAGATCGCATTGGAGTGCAATCGGGAGGAGTGGATGCTTTGGATGCGCCGCATGGGCTCGTGCCCATGCAAGCAGCCGGGGCGCCAAAACTCCGAGTTCATCGGCCCGATTTCACTCCAACCCTTCGGGCAAGTGCCTTGCCGGGCGGTCTGCGGCGTTGTGTCGCTTGTGGATAGCGGGGCTATCCACTGCGCCCCGCGCCTTGCATCCCATCCAGCCAAGGGCGTTGTGCGACTCCAAAAAGACGTTGAACAGGCTCTTGGCTGGGGCCTGCTGTTAAACGGCGCTCAGATTCTGAACAGGTTCTTAAGGTGGCTCTGGTGTAATTTCAGACTCGCCTGTTTCCGCTCCTTCGCTCACCCGCCATGTCAGCATCTTCTCCCGCATCCCACCCCTGGCTTTCACCCCGCAACCTGCTGTGGGCCTCGGTGGCCGTGGCGGTGGTCACCATTGCACTCAAGACGCTGGCCTGGGTGGTCACGGGCTCGGTGGGTCTGTTGTCTGACGCCATGGAGTCGTTTGTGAACCTGGCCAGCGCCATGTTTGCGCTGGCCATGGTGACGGTGGCGGCACGGCCAGCCGATGACGACCACCCCTACGGCCACCACAAGGCCGAATACTTTTCCTCGGGCTTTGAGGGCATCCTCATCATGGGCGTGTCGGCGGGCATTCTGTGGGCGGCGGGGCACCGCTTGTTTGACCCACAGCCCATCGAGCAGGTGGGCTGGGGCCTGGGACTGTCGGTGCTCAGCTCGGCCCTGAACGGGCTGCTGGCCTGGGTGATGTTCCGCTCGGCGCGCGAGCACCGCTCCATCGCGCTGGAGGCCGATGCACGCCACCTGGTCACCGACGTGTGGACCTCGGCCGGTGTGCTGGTGGGCATTGCGGGCGCTGCCCTGACCGGGTGGTTGTGGCTGGATGCGGTGGCGGCCATTGCTGTGGCGCTGAACATCCTGAAAGAGGGCGTGGAGCTGGTGTGGCGGTCGTCCCAGGGCCTCATGGATTCAGCCGTGGAGCCCGAGGTTCAGTCCACCATCGACACCACGCTGCAGCAGTTTGTGGCCGCCCAGGCGCCGGGCGCTGTGCGGTTCGACCATGTCTCCACCCGCCGCGCGGGCCAGCGCCAGTTTGTGGACATGCACCTGCACATGCCCGCCGACTGGACCCTGCGCCACGCCGCCGAGCTGCGCGGCCAGGTCGAGCGCGCGCTGATGACCGCCGTGCCCGGCCTGCGTGCCACCATCGAGCTGCTGCCCACCGATGTGGAGGCGCATTTCGACGACCCCCGTGACGATGTGAAGGATGCCGTGAAGTGATCAGCGTATTGCAACGTGTGCGTGAAGCGCGTGTGGATGTGGACGGGCAGATCGTGGGCGCCATCGGCGCGGGGCTGCTGGTGCTGGTGTGTGCGGAGCGTGGAGACACCGAGGCCGAAGCCGACAGGCTGCTGGCCAAGATCCTCAAGCTGCGCATCTTTTCGGACGCCGCAGGCAAGATGAACCAGAGCGTGCAGGACATCGGTGGCGGCCTGCTGCTGGTCAGCCAGTTCACGCTGGCGGCAGACACCACCGGCGGCAACCGCCCCAGCTTCACCCAAGCGGCGGCACCCGATGAAGGGCTGCGGCTGTACGACTACCTGGTGGCCCAGGCGCGCAAGATCCATCCCGTGGTGGCCACCGGCCAGTTTGCAGCCGACATGCAGGTGCACCTGGTCAATGACGGGCCGGTGACGATTCCGCTGCGGATGCCCCCTGCAGTTCAACAAAATTGATAGCAGCTGACGATTGATAGATAGGTACTAGAGGCTATCTGGGTTCTGATGCTTGCGAAGAAACCAGTGGCGACACAGGCAAAAACCGAAACGCCATTGACGCCAGCGCCAGCCAGGCCGCAATCGCCAGCATGACGGCCGTGTGGACATCCCAGCCCAGGTGTTGGGCGCCTGTGGCCACGATGCCGGTGAACCACTGCATCAGCGCCACGCCCAGGAACATTGCCATCGTGTAGGCCGACAGGGCCCGGCCGGTGAGTGCGGGCGGGTACGAGGCGCGCACGTCGGCGTACTGCAGCACGCCGTGGCCCGACAGCAGCCCCATCAGCAGGATCAGCATCACGCTGGCGGCAGGGTGCACCCGCAAAAATGCCAGCAGCGCGAACAGCCCGGCCATCAGCAGCGAGGCGTTGCCAATCCATCGCCGGCGGCGGCCAATGCCAGGGTCCAGCCGGCCCGCCAGACCGGGTGCAAACAGCGCAATCAACGACAGACCCAGCGCCACGTTGCCGCTGTCCACCAGCGTGAGGTGGTAGCGGTCCATCAGCAACGGCGCCAGCCACAGGCCCCGCAGCGACAAAAACGCGGCGTAGCCCGACATGCCCAGCAGCAGGATGCCCCAGGTGTGCGGCACCGTGAGCAGCTGGCCAAAGCCGAGCAGCGCCTGGCCCCAGGTTTCGCGCTGCGCCGGGGGCGGCACCAGCGGGGCAGGCTCGTGCACCCGCAGCCAGATCAGCAGCCACGACAGCGCGCTGAGCACCGCCAGCACGGCATAGCCCGTGCGCCAGCCGCCACCGTGCTGCACCAGCCAGGCCAGCGGCGTACCGGTGAACAGCAGGCCCAGACCTCCAACTCCCATCGCCACGCCCGACAGGTAGGCAAACCGGTCGGCAGGGAAATGCCGCGCAATGAACAGCGTGCAGGCCAGGAACGCGGGCGAGCAGCCCACGCCGATCATCAACTGGCCCACCATCAGCCACGCATAGCCGGGCGCTGCCGCCGACAGCGCGGCACCGCCAATCGCCAGCGGGAAAGCGGTCAGCACCGTGCGCCGCAGGCCCCACAGGTCCAGCCCCACGCCCATCAGCAACTGGGCCACACCGAACGACAGGCCGAACAGCCCGGCAAAGGCCCCCAGCGACCCGGGCGACAGCCCGAACTCGGCGGTCAGCCCCTGGGCCAGGATGGCAGTGGTGGTTCGAAACGCCTGGCTCAGCGCGAACCCGCTGAGCAGCGTGAGCAGCATGGCCCACAGCACGCGGGGCGGCGGGCGGCTGCTGCCTGCCGTTGGTGCTGGCGTGGGTGCCGGTACCGCCGCAGGCGTGGACCTTGGCGTTGGCGGCGAGGCCAAGGGGCTGCTGCTCACTGCCGCCAGAAGAACACCGCCGCCATCACCAGCCCGGTAGCCACGATGCCCCAGCGGAGCACATTGGCAGGCAGCTTGCGCGCTAAGCGGGCGCCGCCGTAGCCGCCTGCGGTGGCGGCCACCATCATCATCAGCGCCTGCGGCCACAGCACGATACCGCCTGCTGCGTAGATGGCCACCGCAATCGCGGTGAGCAGCGCAGAGACCAGGTTCTTCATGCCGTTCATGGCGTTGAGCTGGGTTTGCCCCAGCAGGCCGAACAGTGCCAGCAGCAAGATGCCCAACCCGCCGTTGAAGTAGCCGCCATACCCCGCTACGGCCAGCATGCCCAGGGCCGCCTTCCACGGCGCGGCGGGGCCATGGGCCGTGGCACCGGCCCACTGGCGCAGCCGGGGCCCCAGGGCAAACAGCGCCGTGGCCGCCAGCAGCAACCAGGGCACGACCTTGCGGAAGGTGGCATCGGGCGTGATCAGCAGCAGCGCAGCCCCAGCCGATCCGCCAATGAGGGCCAGCACCACCACCGCCCGCATGGACAGGCCGGGCGGCGGTTGCATGTCCTCCCGAAACCCCCAGGCCCCTGCCATGTAGCCCGGCAACAGCGCTACTGTGCCCGTTGCATTGGCGACCACGGGCGGCACGCCGGTGAAGACGAGGGCAGGCAGGGTCAGAAAGCTGCCGCCTCCGGCAACGGCATTGAGGGCGCCGGCGACGAAGGCGGCGGTGACGAGCAGGGCGGTATCCAAAGTATCTCCTTGGCCGCATTGTTGCGCGCGCGGCATTGCACCGATGTTAGGTGGAGATGCCGCGCTTTCGAGTCCGAATTGCGACCGTAAAAGGTGCGACTGCTTTGCCCACGGCTGCGTTTTTCAGGTGGGCGATCGGCAGGCTCTCGGGGAAATCCTGAATCCGGTCAGGTTGCGTAGGGGTCTTCAAAACCCAGCTCGCGCAGGATGTCGGACTCGTACGCCTCCATCTCCTCGGCGTCGGCCTCGCTCGTCTCGTGGTCCCACCCCTGGGCATGCAGGGTGCCGTGCACCAGCATGTGGGCGTAGTGTTCTTCCAGGCTCTTGTTTTGCTCCTTCGCCTCGCGCTCGATCACGGGGGCGCACAGCACCAAGTCGGCGGTCACCACCGGCTCCTGCGTGTAGTCGAAGGTGAGCACGTTGGTGGCGTAGTCCTTCTTGCGGTACTCGCGGTTGAGCTGCTGGCCTTCTTCGGCACCCACGATGCGCACGGTGATCTCCGCGTCGGTGGCCAGGGCGTGGCGAATCCAGCGCGTGACCTTGTGGCGGGGCAGCACAGCCCGGTGGGCGGCGGCTTCGTCAAACGCGCCAAACTGCAGCGACAGGGAGAGTTGGTTTAAGGACATTTGAGGTGTTTTAAGCTACCGGTGCCCAATTTATAAGCGTACGTAGCTATTAAATTAGGAGTTCAGTCGCGGGTGCGGGCCGCTGCGGCACGGCGGGGGGCGTCGTAAGCGTCCACGATGCGGGCCACTAGCGGATGGCGCACCACGTCGGCGCTGGTGAAGTGGGTGATCGAGATGCCCTTGACGCGCTTCAACACCCGTTCTGCGTCGATCAGGCCGCTCAGCGTCCCCTTGGGCAGGTCGATCTGGCTCACGTCGCCCGTCACCACCGCCTTGGCACCAAAGCCAATGCGGGTCAGGAACATCTTCATCTGCTCGGGCGTGGTGTTCTGCGCTTCGTCCAGGATGACGAACGCGTTGTTCAGCGTGCGGCCACGCATGAAGGCCAGCGGCGCGATCTCGATGGCGTTGCGCTCGAAGGCCTTTTGCACTTTGTCGTGCCCCATTAGCTCATACAGCGCGTCGTACAGCGGGCGCAGGTACGGGTCCACTTTCTGCGCCAGGTCGCCGGGCAAAAAGCCCAGGCGCTCGCCCGCCTCCACCGCCGGGCGGGTCAGCACGATGCGCTGCACGCTGCTGCGCTCCAGCGCATCCACCGCACTGGCCACGGCGAGATACGTCTTGCCGGTGCCCGCAGGGCCGATGCCGAAGGTGATGTCGTGCGTGGCGATGTTCTGCAGGTACAGGTTCTGCGTGGGCGTGCGCCCACGCAAGTCGGCCCGGCGGGTGTTGAGGATGATGGCGTCGTCTGGCGCTTCCAGCAGTTCGCTGTCGCCCGCCAACATCAGCTGGATATAGTCCTCGCCAATGGGGCGCTCGGCCATCTCATACAGGGCCTGCAGCAGCTCCATCGCCTGCGTGGCCTTGGCCTTGGGGCCGTCGACCTTGAACTGCTCGTGCCGGTGCGCAATGCTCACCTGCAATGCCACCTCGATGGTGCGCAGGTGCGCATCGGCCGGGCCACACAGGTGGGTGAGCCGGGTGTTGTTGTGGGGGGTGAAGGTGTGGCGCAGGATCACGCGGATAATTCCAGTCAGGCAACGGAAAACAGCAAGAACGGCGGCGCGGCATGTCATGCCCGCGCCGTCAAAGGACATCAATGATAGGCAAATTGACCGGCACCCTGCTGGAGAAGAATCCCCCCGAGGTGCTGCTGGACTGCCACGGCGTGGGCTACGAAGTGAATGTGCCCATGAGCACGTTCTACAACCTGCCCGCCGTGGGAGAGCGTGTGAGCCTGCTGACACAGTTCATCGTGCGTGAGGATGCTCAGCTGCTGTACGGCTTTGCAACCGCCCCTGAGCGCCAGGCGTTTCGTGAGCTGATCAAGATCTCCGGCGTGGGACCACGCACTGCGCTGTCCATCCTGAGCGGGATGGGCGTGAGTGACCTGGCGCAGGCGATTTCGCTGCAGGAGGCGGGCCGTTTGGTGAAGGTGCCGGGCATTGGCAAAAAGACAGCCGAGCGTTTGCTGCTGGAGCTCAAGGGCAGGCTGGGGGCGGACATGGGGGCTGTGCGTGGCGCGGCCACCAGCGATGCGCAAGCCGACATTCTGCAGGCGCTGTTGGCTTTGGGCTACAGCGACAAGGAGGCGGCTGCGGCGCTCAAGGCGCTGCCAGCGGAGGTGGGGGTGAGTGACGGAATTAAGCTGGCGTTGAAGGCGTTGGCCCGCTGATAATCGCCCCGAAATGTTCGCCCCGCAATGGTTTAGTGGTGACCCTTCTGAGGCTTGCAAGCGTGAGTCGTAGCGATTTCTAGGATGCAGACAATGAAAAAGTTTTCCGTAGTGCGTTGGGTACCCGCCCTCTTCTCGGCAGCAGCGCTGCTGGTGGCGTGTGGTGGTGGCACAGGTGACGCGGCACCTAACGCTCCGTTGCTGTCTCAGGTGGACAGCAGGGTTCAGCCTGTAGAAGCCGTGCAGGATGTTGCTCGAGTGAAGTCCCGCAGTGCCACTGCAGCGCCGTCAGCAGCTGTGGTCGCGTTGGCAGAACTGGCTGCGGAAAAGACCCAGTCCGTGGACTCGGTGGGGCCACGGCTCGTGGGGCAAGGCCGTGATGTGGAGGCGACCAAGTCTGTGTCTGCGATGGGAGCCCTGTGGAAGTGGCGCAAAGCACCTGCGGGTGGCCTGGTTGCTGCGGTGAGTTTCAGCGCGGAAGGGGCCTATGGTTTGCGGCTGGGAGTGCTTGTTCAGCAGCTTCCGGGCAGCGCAGTGGTGCGCGTTTATACGCAGGCGGCGCCTGACAAGGTGTTCGAGATCTCCGGGCAGGAAATTCTCCAACTCATCGAGCGCAATCAGGCTGCGGGCGACCGTTCGGATGCTGCTCGCACGTGGTGGACACCTGATACCGGGGGCGGTGAGGCGACCTTGGAAGTGGAGTTGCCGCTTGGCATTGCCGCGAGTACCTTGCAAATTTCGGTACCCCAGCTGTCGCACATCTTCGCGAACTTGTCCGTGCCCACCGAGCAGGAATACCAGGAACAAATTCAGCAGAATGCGAAAGCCATCGGCGATGCCGACACCTGTAACCTGGACGCCACTTGCTACAACGACGGCGCCAACGAACGCAATGCGGTCGCGCGCATGGTATTTGTTAAAGGAGCGAATGCCTACCTGTGCACAGGCACATTGCTCAACGATGGCAGCTCCAGTGGCAAGCCTTACTTCCTGAGTGCCAACCACTGCATTTCAGATCAGACCGTGGCTTCGTCCTTGCAGACGGACTGGTTCTTCCGTTCGTCGAGCTGTAACAGTGGTGCACTGCAGAGTTCGAGTACCAAGAAGGTAGGAGGGGCCAAACTTCTCTACGCCAGTGCCGATACCGATACATCGTTTCTCTTGCTCAACGACACGCCTCCCGCAGGAGCGGTTTTTGCGGGGTGGGATGCGTCTGCCGTGGCTGCAGGAGTCTCTACCATCGGTTTGCACCATCCCCGTGGCGACCTCCTTAAGTTGAGCTATGGGGCAGTGGTCGGCCAATCGACTTGCACCACGATCTCTGACACGCAATTTTCGTGTGGAGGGACCAACGGTAACTACTACCGAGTTAACTGGAGCCAAGGCACTACCGAGGGGGGCAGCAGTGGTTCTGCGCTGTTCAGGAACGGCAAGGTGGTAGGCACCCTGTATGGAGGGAGTGCCATTTGTACCAACAAGTCGTCATCGGACTTCTATGGCCGTTTTGACGTGGCTTACAACGCTGCGTTGAAGAACTGGCTGGCATCGGCAGTCAGCAGTGGTCGCGCAGCTGTTTACCGATTTTACAACAGCAAAACTGGCGCGCATTTCTACACGGCCAGTGCTGCCGAACGGGATTTCGTGATTAAAACCTTCCCAGAGTTCGGATATGAAAATATCGCGTTCTACGCTTATCCGGATGTCAGCTCCGGTAAGGACCCCGTGTTTCGTTTCTACAACGCCACCAGCGGCGCACATTTTTACTCGGGCAGTGTGGAAGAGCGCGACTATGTGATCACTCATTTTCCTGAATATCGCTACGAGGTCGTCAGCTGGTATGCACAGAAGGCTGAGGGCAACGAGTCTTCTCCGATCTACCGCTTCTACAACGCAAAGACGCGAGCACACTTTTACACGATCAGTGCTGCTGAGCGGGACTTTGTGATTCAGGTCCACAAGGACTTTCAATATGAGGGCCCCATGTACTACGCATGGACTTCGCAGTGAGTTTGTGCCGCAGTATCCAAGGCGCAGACCCTCCCTGCTCACACAATGACCATCCAGACCGACGATTTCACCCCCGCCCCCGCCAAACGCGTCATCTCCGCAGTTCCCGTTTCCCCCCAAGAGGAGGCCATCGAACGTGCCCTGCGCCCCAAACTCTTGCAGGAGTATGTGGGGCAGGCCAAGGCCAGGGAGCAGTTGGAAATCTTCATCGGCGCGGCGAGGAAGCGGGGTGAGGCGCTGGACCATGTGCTGCTGTTCGGCCCGCCCGGCCTGGGCAAGACCACGCTGTCGCACATCATCGCGGCGGAGTTGGGCGTGAACCTGCGCCAGACCAGCGGCCCGGTGCTGGAAAAGCCCAAGGACCTGGCGGCGCTGCTGACCAATCTGGAAAAGAACGACGTTCTCTTCATCGACGAGATCCACCGCTTGTCACCCGTGGTGGAGGAAATCCTCTACCCTGCGCTGGAGGACTACCAGATCGACATCATGATCGGCGAGGGGCCGGCAGCGCGCAGCATCAAGCTGGACCTTCAGCCCTTCACCCTGGTGGGCGCCACCACGCGTGCGGGCATGCTGACCAACCCGTTGCGCGACCGCTTCGGCATCGTGGCGCGGCTGGAGTTCTACACGGCCGAGGAGCTGGCGCGCATTGTCCAGCGCAGTGCCGGGTTGCTCCATGCACCGATGGATGAGGAAGGTGGCTTCGAGATCGCCCGCCGCTCGCGCGGAACACCGCGCATTGCCAACCGGCTGCTGCGCCGGGTGCGCGACTATGCAGAGGTCAAGGGCGATGGGCGCATTACCAAACCCATTGCCGACAAGGCGCTGGCCATGCTGGATGTGGACCCGCAGGGCTTTGATGTGATGGACCGCAAGCTGCTCGAAGCCGTGATCCACCGCTTTGACGGCGGTCCCGTGGGGCTCGACAACATCGCTGCCAGCATTGGGGAAGAGGCCGGCACCATCGAGGATGTGATCGAACCCTATCTGATCCAACAGGGCTTCCTGCAGCGCACGCCGCGCGGGCGCATTGCCACGCTGGCGGCGTTCCGCCACCTGGGGGTTACGCCGCCGAAGGCGAGCGGGCAAGATCTGTTTGGGGTGTGAGGGCCGTGGCAGAGCTGGGCTCTGCGCGGGCTGCTCCCCGCAGCATGCCCGCCACGATCAGCGCCTGCGCCGCGTAGTACGTCGCCAGCACCCACACTTGTGCCATGGGCAGGGGCGTCACAAACCGGTTGGTGGCCAGCAGCGAGTCGCTGAGCATGAAGAACCCGGCGCCGATGGCGACCCACAGCGAGGGGGCGTCGCGCAATACGGTGGCGCGGCCTATCGCCTGGGCCGCCATCAGCGCAATCACCAGCACATAGGCCGCGACGGGGGCGCGCAATGCAGGCGGCAGGCCGCCCGCCCACAGAAAGGCGTACATGGCCACGCCGATGCCCAGCGTGGCCACCAGCGCACCCCGGTGCGGAAACCACGCCTGTCCACTTTTGAACAGCGCCACATAAAACAGATGCGCCACCAGAAAGCTCACCAGGCCGGGGATGAAGAAGCCCTGGAACATGAGAAACACATCCCCCGCCAATGACCCGCCCAGGGCCGCGATCAGCAAGACCCAAGGCGTTTTTGCGCCTGGTGCACCTCTTGTGCTAGTCGAATATGCACTGGCAGCTACTAAAATAATAGCAATCGCCATGGTCAGCGGTTTGAACAGCCAATGCCATTGTGTGAACTCCAGCGCACTGGTGGCCGTGGCCAGTGCCGCGCTTTGCAGCATCAGCGCCATCAGCATGCGAAGGCGCCCCTGCATCACAGCGCCCAGCGACCATTGCACTGTCAGCAGCACGGCGAACCAGACGGCGTTGTGCGCCAGCGGCGCCGCATCGGCCTGCCACAAAAAGGCCGCCACGCCCCCGAGAAGCAGCACAAACTGCACCAGTGCAAACCACTGCACGGCGCGCGACATCGGTGGGTGGTAGAGCGCCATCTGCGCCATGCTGAAGGCCGGCTTGGGAAAGCGCTCCGCCACGTCCGCAGGCCGCCAGCCCGGCGGCTTGATCCAGACCTTGAGCTTGTCGAGCCAGCTGCGTGCGTGCCAGCTGTCGTGCGCCAGCCCGGCGTACACCTGGGCGTTGGCCCACAGTGGGTCCCAGCTATTGAGCAGGCCGCGGGTGCCATACACACATTTTTCCTGGTCGTCTTCGTCCTTGAAGGTGCCAAACAGTCGGTCCCATACGATCAGGATGCCGCCGTAGTTCTTGTCCAGATAGGCGTCGTTGACGGCATGGTGCACGCGGTGGTTGCTGGGGCTGCAGAACCAGCGGTCGAACCAGCCCAGGCGTCCCACCTGCTCGGTGTGCACCCAGAACTGGTAGAGCAGGTCAATCAGCGCCACGACGCCGAACACCAGCGGCGGAACGCCCGCCAGTGCCATGGGCACATAAAAGATCCAGCCCAGCAGCGCGCCCGAACTCGTCTGGCGCAGCGCGGTGCTGAGGTTGTAGTCCTGGCTCTGGTGGTGCACCGCGTGCGCGGCCCACAGCACCGCCGATTCATGCCCCATGCGGTGGAGCCAGTAGTAGCAGAAGTCGTAGAACACCAGCGCCAGCAGCCAGCCGGGCAGGCTGGTCCAGAACGCATCGTTGCGCCACAGCGCCACGTGCTCGAACAGGGCGGTGTAGATGCCGATGCGCAGCAGCCGCGTGAACACTGCGCTGGTCTGGCTCAGCATGCCCAGGCTGATGCTGCTGACGGCATCGGCCAGGCGGTAGGTGTTGCGCTGGCGCTTGAAGCCAATGGCCAGCTCAAGGGCGATCAGCAGGAAGAAGACGGGTGTGGCAAGGACGATGATCTGGCTGGGGCTCATGTTGCCGGATTGTGGTCCAGCAGCCAGCTCACACCGGGGCAGGTGAACCCCTATAGCCCCGGTGTTTAGAGGGCTGCGCCTATGTCTGCGCTCCCCGTGCATCCACCCGGATGATGCGCTCCACCGTGCCGGCCGCCAAACCGCCGCGCACGCCGATCAAAAAGTCATGCAGATTGACCGTGGGGTCGCAATGGCCAGGGATGAGCCAGAGCATGTGTCCCAGGCTGGGCAGTCGGGCATCGGGAGCGTCTGCGTAGAGCAAGCCATGCTCGTCGCCCCCGTTGGCATAGCGCAGGGTGCGGTCGGCGGGCAGCAGGGCCACCGTGGGCAGGCCGGAGTCAATGGCGTGGCTCTTGTGACCGGCGTCGCACACGGCGTGGGTGTCGCGCACAGACACCACCTGGGTCTTGACGTACAGCGCATGTTCAAACGCGGGCTGCGCAGGATCGCGTTCGTTGCGCGCGTAATCTGCGTCCATGAACAAAAACGAGCCTGCCTGCAACTCGCCAAACACGCCGCTGGCGGCCTCGTGAACCAGAGTGCCTGTGCCTGATCCGGTGATCAGCGGCACGGGCAGCCCGGCGGCTTCGATGAGCTGGCGCGTGTGATCCGCCGCGCGAACGACAGCGGCGATGGTCTCGCGCCGACCCACGCTGCTGGCCAGGTGCTGGGCGCGCCCATGGTAGGCCTGCAGCCCCGCAAACCGCAGGCGGGGGCTGCGCGACACGGCCAGCGCGAGAGGCACGGCGGCCTCGCCCGGCGGCACGCCGCAGCGGCCCTGGCCCACGTCGATCTCGACCAGCACATCAATGCCCGCGTCGCTGCCGTACTGCGCCATGGCTTCGGCCAGGCGTTCGATGCCGTCGATGTGGTCCACGGCCACGCCCAGGCGACCGCCGCGTGCCGCCAGCAGCGCCGCCAGCCGCGCCACGCGGTGCAGCTTGGGCATGGCAATGACTTGGTTGGTGATGGTGATGTCATCGACCCCGCCAGCGGCCAGCGCCTCGGCCTCAGCGACCTTCTGCACACACACGCCCTGGGCGCCAGCGCGTTGCTGCAGTAGCGCGAGTTCGGCGCTCTTGTGCAGCTTGGCATGGGGGCGCCAGCGCACGTGGTGCTTACGCGCGAAGTCGGCCATGCGCTGGACGTTGCGGTCCATGGCATCCAGGTCCACCACCAGGGCGGGGGTGTCGATAGCGTCCACCCGCTGGCCGATGGTGGATTGCAATTCAGGCGTGGTTTTCATCGCGCAGGACAATCTGGTCAAGGTGTTGGGTGTCCGCCCAGCCGACGAGGGTGAGGCCGTCAGGCGTCCACAGCAGGCGGTTGATGGCGGCGTTGGAGAGTTGCCAGGTGCGCGGCGCCTGGATGTCCTGGCGCGTGGCCAGGCGGTACAGCACATCGAGCACGCCGCCGTGCGCCACCATCACCACCTGCTCGCCCACATGCTGCTGCGCCAGCGCGGTCACGGTGCGTTCGATGCGGTCACGCAAGGTGACGAGGGATTCGCCGCCCTCGGGCGTGTAGTGGGGGTCGCGCTTGCGCCAGCGCAATGCGTCCTCGGGCAGCTCGGCCTCGATCTCGGCAAACGTGCGGCCCTGAAAGTGCCCGAAGCTGCGTTCGCGCAATCCCGGCTCGGTCTTCAACGGGGCGCCTGTGGTGTGGGCCACGGCCTGGGCGGTGGCGTGCGCGCGTTGCAGGTCGCTGGAGTAGATGGCTGCAATCGGTTCGCCCACCAGGGCCTGGGCGACCTGGGCGGCCTGCCACAGGCCGGTGTCGTTGAGCGGGATGTCCAGGTGGCCCTGGATGCGGGTGTCCACGTTCCAGGCGGTTTCGCCGTGGCGGATGGCAACGATGCGGGTGGCGTGCATGCAATAGACGGGCGTAGAGGGAATCAGTGTGAGGGCGGAACCAATGGCAGGCGTACTTGCCGCGGCCCCTCGGGCGGCTTCGGAAAGCCGTTGAGTGCGGCGTCGAACAGCACGCCATAGACGGCCGGATCGCTCACCCACACATCTTCGTGCACGGCTGAGGTTTCGTACACGACGGCCTGGGTGCTGGCGTCGCGCATCACGATGCTGACCGCGCGGCGGTGCAGGGGCGTGGGCTCGCCAAAACGCCACATGCCATGCACTCCCCAGCCCCGTCCATACCAGCCGCCCATGCCCCAGGGGCCGGGGCCGTAAGCGCCGTACGGGCGGAACGGGTCATAGCGCGGCACGGCGTCGGCCTGCACGCCCAGCTGCACCAGCAGGCGGGGCGCAGCATCGTCGCGCTGCAGGCCCGCGCGCGCCAGGGCCTGTTCGGCCAGTGTGGTGATAGTGTCGAACGAAGGGGCCTGCTGCGAAGGCAGGCGCTCAATGCGGTACGTGGCAGGTGCGGGCACGGCCGCCAGCGTTGAGAAGCTCTGCACCTGGCCCTCCACCACGCGGGTGGTGCTGCAGCCTGCGAGCAGGGTGACGGTGAGGCCCAGGAGCAGGGCGGGAATCCATCGGCGTTGTGTCATGGTCAGAGTGTCCTGAAACAAGGATCTCCGTGAGAGTGCCGCTGGCCCCGGCAGTTCACGACAGTTGCACCACCTGCACGCCGGGCAGCGATGGCGATGGCGCCGCAAACTCTTCCTTGTCAAAGGCCTTGTCGCCGTCTTCGCTGGCGATGCCGGTGGCCTTGGCGTTCTTGAAGTCGTACAGGCTGCCGTCCAGCAGGTGCGAGGGCACCACGTTCTGCAGGGCGTTGAACATGTTCTCCACGCGGCCGGGGAAGCGCTTTTCCCATTCGCGCAGCATCTCGCCCACCTGCTTGCGCTGCAGGTTCTCCTGGCTGCCGCACAGGTTGCACGGGATGATGGGGAAGTTGCGGTGCGCAGCCCAGCGGGCGGTGTCTTTCTCGGCCACGTAGGCCAGCGGGCGGATCACCACATGCTTGCCATCGTCGCTGACCAGCTTGGGGGGCATGCTCTTCATCTTGCCGCCAAAGAACATGTTGAGCAGCAGCGTCTGCAGGATGTCGTCGCGGTGGTGGCCCAGCGCGATCTTGGTGCAGCCCAGCTCATCGGCCACGCGGTACAGAATGCCCCGGCGCAGGCGGCTGCACAGGCTGCAGGTGGTCTTGCCCTCGGGGATCAGCTTCTTGACGATGCTGTAGGTGTCCTCGTTCTCGATGTGGAAGGGCACGCCGGTGCTGGCCAGGTACTCGGGCAGCACATGCTCAGGAAACCCCGGCTGCTTCTGGTCCAGGTTCACGGCCACCAGGTCAAAGTGAATGGGCGCGCGGGCCTTGAGCTTGAGCAGGATGTCGAGCAGCGCATAGCTGTCCTTGCCGCCGGACATGCACACCATCACCTTGTCGCCTTCTTCAATCATGTTGAAGTCGACGATGGCCTTGCCGACTTCGCGGCACAGGCGCTTTTCCAGCTTGTGGGTTTCACGCTCGATCTTCATGCGGGCGGCGCCGCTGGCGGCTGCCTCTGCAGGCTCGTCGGCCCAGCCGACGGGGGCGGAGAGGGCGGGGTTGGTGGTCGGGGCTTCGTTCACTACGGTGCTCATGGGGTCACCACTGTCCTGTCTCGACGCGAATGGCCACTTCGCAGTCGTCAAAAATTTCGAGTTTGGCAATCTTCACGCGCACGCCCAGCACGCCGGGCAGTTGCATCAGGCGGTTGGCCAGCTTGCCGATCAGGCTCTCCAGCAGGTTCACATGCTCGGCCGTGCACTCGTCGATGATGATCTGGCGCACACGCCGGTAGTCCAGCACATGGCCAATGTCGTCGTCGCGCGGGGCCAGCGGCTGCACGCCCAGGCTCAGTTCGGCATCGACCTGGATGGGTTGCGGGTCGGTCTTTTCGTGGTCGAGGATGCCCAGGTTGGCATCGAAGCGCAAACCGGTGAGCGTCAGGATCTGCGTGCCAGTCATCTGGGAAGGGGTCTGTGTCATGGTGGGGGCTCGTTGTGTGCGCAAGCGCTGGGCTCACATCAACGAGAAATCGCGGTCAAACTTCATCAGGTGCTGGCCGCCATCGACCAGCAGCGTGGTGCCGGTGATGGAACGGTTCTCCAGCGCAAACTTCACCGTGGCGGCCACGTCCTCGGCGGTGGAAGAGCGGCCCAGGGGGCTGAGGGAATGCAACTGGGCGAACTTTTCGTCGCTCAGCATATGGCTGGTCAATGTGAGGCCGGGTGCCACGCCCACCACACGCACGCGCGGCGCCAGGGCCAGCGCCAGCATGGTGCCGGCGGCTTCCAGCGCGGCCTTGGAGAGCGTGTAGCTCATGAAGTCGGGGTTCTGGTTCCAGAGCTTCTGGTCCAGCAGGTTGACCACGGCGCCCTGCGCATCGGCCTCACCCGCCGCCACCCGGTCGGCCACATGCTGGTGCAGGGCCTGGGCCAGCAGCACGGGGGCCGCGGTGTTGCTGCGCAGATGCTTTTCGAGCGCGGCAAAGCCAAAGGTCTCTACGTTGTCGTGCTCGAACAGGGAGGCGCTGTTGACCACCGCGTCAACGCTGCCAAAGTGCGCCACCACGCGGGGCAGCAGGCCGCGCACGGCGGCTTCGTCATCAAAATCGGCCTCAAAATGGGCGCTTGCGCTAGTCAATCTTGCACATTCAGCTACTGTATTGATAGCATCTTGCGCTGACGAGCGGTAGTGCACCGCCACCTGCCAGCCGCCGGCAGCCAGGGCCAGCGCAATGCTGCGGCCCAGGCGCTTGGCGGCACCGGTCACCAGCACGGTGCGGGGGCGGTGGGGAAGGGAAGGGGTGGACATGTGGGGGACAATGCGGGCCGTGACCCAAAGACTCGACAGTTTAACGACCGCCCTGCACCAGCACATCACCCAGGCCATTGCCGCCGAGGGTGGATGGCTGGGTTTTGATCGCTTCATGGCCTTGGCCTTGTACACGCCCGGCCTAGGCTACTACGCCAACGATTCCACCAAATTCGGCGCCATGCCGGAGTCCGGCAGCGACTTTGTGACCGCGCCCGAGATGACCCCACTGTTCGGCCAGACCCTGGCCGTGCAGGTGGGCGAGGCGCTGGCCCAAACCGGCACCGACGAGGTCTGGGAGTTTGGCGCGGGCTCGGGCGCGCTGGCGCTGCAGTTGCTGGATACGCTGGGCGACCAGGTGCAGCGCTACACCATCGTTGATCTGTCGGGCAGCCTGCGCGCGCGCCAGCAGGTCAAGCTGGTAGCCCACGCCCACAAGCTGCGCTGGGTGGACGCCTTGCCCGAAACGTTCAGCGGCGTGGTGGTGGGCAACGAGGTACTGGACGCCATGCCCGTGCAACTGCTGGCGCGCCACGGCGGCCAGCAGGGCGGTGTGTGGCATGAGCGCGGAGTGGCGGTAGCTCAGGACGGCACTTTTGCCTGGGTCGACCGTCCCACCGAACTGCGCCCGCCCATCGACATCGAAGGCCCGCAGGACTACCTGACCGAGATCCACGCCCAGGGCGAAGGCTTCATGCGCATGCTGGCCGACCGGCTCACGCGCGGCGCGGCCTTCTTGCTGGACTATGGGTTTGGCGAAGATGAGTACTACCACCCCCAGCGCCACATGGGCACCGTGATGTGCCACCAAGGCCACCTGGCCGATGGCGACCCGCTGGTGGCGGTGGGGCTCAAGGACATCACCGCGCATGTCAACTTCACCGCCATGGCGCTGGCCGCGCAGGAGGCGGGCCTGAATGTGCTGGGCTACACCACGCAGGCGCATTTCCTCATCAACTGTGGGTTGCTCCCAAAAGTGGAGCAGCTACCGCAAGCCCAACGGGCGACAGCGGCCAAATTGATCATGGAACACGAGATGGGCGAGCTGTTCAAGGTGCTGGCCGTGGGGGCGGGCGAGCCGTGGGAGCCGCTGGGGTTCAGCCACGGCGATCGTTCGCACCGGCTCTGACCGCCTGCTGCCGCGCTGCCCATGTTTCGCTGGCTTCTCGTCATCCTCCTGGCCCTGATGTTCATCAGCTGGCTGTCGCCGCTGCTGCGCCGCATGGGCTTCGGGCGGTTGCCGGGGGACTTCCGGTTTCGGTGGCTGGGGCGGGACTGGGACGTCCCGCTGGCGTCCACGCTGCTGCTGAGCTTTGTGGCCAGCCTGATCACCAAGCTGTTGTAGTGCAGCGGCCGCTGCCGCTGCCCTGCTATCTCAAATTAGCCCGCCGTCTGCAGCGCGTCCAGAAACGCCTTGCGCCACCAGTGCACGTCGTGCTCGCGGATGCGCGCCATCAGCTTCTGGTGGCGCGCCTGCCGTTCGGCCAGCGGCATCTGCAGGGCCTGCTGGATGCTGTCGGCCATGCCCTGGGGGTCGTAGGGGTTCACCAGCAGCGCCTCTTTCAACTGTTCTGCTGCACCTGCAAACCGTGACAGCACCAGCACGCCGGGGTTGTCCGGGTCTTGCGCCACCACGTATTCCTTGGCCACCAGGTTCATGCCATCGCGCAGTGGCGTGACCAGGCCCACGGCAGCGGCGCGGCACAGGCCCGGCACACGTTTGCGCGCTACCATGCGGTGGATGTAGCGCACCGGCATCCAGTCCAGTTCGCCGTAGTCGCCATTGACCGAGCCGCACAGGCCCTCCAGTTCCTGGCGCAGGTCGGCATAGGCGTGCACGTCGTCGCGGCTGGGTGAGGCGATCATGATCATCGTCGCACTGTCGCGGTTTTCGGGGTAACGATCCAGCAGCTCTCGGAATGCGCGCACGCGGTGTGGAATGCCCTTGGAGTAGTCGAGCCGGTCAATGCCCAGCAGCAGGAGCCTGCGCGAATACTCGTCGCGCATGTTCTCGTAGGTCTCCATCGCGTCGGGGGCGTGTGTGAGGCGGGTGAATTCGTCCACGTCGATGCCGATGGGAAACGACTGCACCACCACGGTAGCCCCAAACGCGCGCACGCGCTTTTCGTCCACCGCTTCGGCGCTGCCCTCATTGCGAACATAGCGCGTGAAATGCGACACGTCGGTCTCGCTCTGCAGGCCCACCAGGTCGTAGGCGAACAAAGAGCGCATCAGCCACTCGTGCTGCGGAATGGCCGCCATGATGAGCGGCGGCGGCATGGGAATGTGCAGAAAGAACCCGATGCGCTGCTTGCAGCCCATGGCACGCAGCTCGGCGGCGAGGGGAATGAGATGGTAGTCGTGCACCCAGATCACATCGTCGTCGCGCAGCAGGGGCAGCAGCTTGCGCGCAAACATCTGGTTCACACGCCGGTAGCCTGTGATGTAGCGGGCGTTGAAGTCGGCCAGGTCCAGCCGGTAATGGAACACCGGCCACAGCACGCTGTTGCTGTAGCCGTGGTAGTAGCTGTCATGGTCTTCGCGGCACAGGTCTACGGTGGCCAGGGTGACGGCGCCGGCCTGGCGGGTGTGCAGTTCGCTCTCGCCGGGTGTGCCGTCTTCGACCACGGTGCCGCTCCAGCCAAACCAGAGTCCTCCGGTCTGGTTCAGGGCTTCACCCAGGGCCACAGCAAGGCCACCGGCGGCGGGCTTGCGCGGATCGGCAAGGCGGTTGGAGATGACGACAAGACGGCTCATGGGGGCAATCATCCGTGCTGACCGCCCCCGGCCGGTGTCGGACAGCGCCTCAAATCACGCTGTCCCAGGGCGCTGACAGGCGCACGGCGGCGTTGATCACACCCACCATCGAATAGGTCTGCGGGAAGTTGCCCCACATCTCGCGGGTTTCGGGGTGGGTGTCCTCCGACAGCAGGCCAAGCGGGTTGCGTGCGGCCAGCATGGTCTCGAAGATGGCCCGTGCCTCGGCCTTGCGGCCAATGCGCGCCAGCGCGTCTATGCGCCAGAAGGTGCAGATGTTGAAGGCCGTTTCGGGCTTGCCAAAGTCGTCGGCCGCCTCGTAGCGGCGCATATAGGGGCCATCGCACAGGCTCTTTTCCATGGCCTCCACGGTGCTCACAAAGCGTGGGTCCTTGGGGTCGATCAGGCCCACCTCGGCCATCAGCAGCACGCTGGCATCCAGCTCATGCCCGCCAAAACTCTCGGCAAACGCCTGGCGTTCTTCGCACCACGACTTGTCGAGGATCTCGGCGCGCATGCGGTCGGCATGTTGCTGCCAGTGGCTGGCACGGTCGGCCAGCTGCAGCGTGGCGGCGATCTTGGCCAGCCGGTCGCAGGCGGCCCAGCTCATCAGTGCGGACGAGGTGTGCACCCGGGCGCGCGTGCGCAGCTCCCACATGCCGGCATCGGGCTGACCGTACACACGCACCGCGTTGTCGCCCACCTGTTCCAGCCGCTTGAATTCGGCCAGGCCCGCGCGGTGCAGCAGGCGGTGGTCATGAAAGGCCTGGGCCGCGCCCAGCACGATGTTGCCGTACACGTCGTGCTGAAAATGCTCGGCCGCCTGGTTGCCCACGCGCACCGGGCCCATGCCCCGGTAGCCCGCCAGCTGGGGCACAAAACTTTCGGGCAGGTCTTTCTCCAGTCCGATGCCATACAGCGGCTGGATGTGGCCGTCGCCGCCTTCGACCACCACATTGCTCAGCCAGCGCAGGTAGTCCTCCATGGTGCCCACCTCGGAGATGCTGTTGAGAGCGCGCACCACAAAAAAAGCATCGCGCAGCCAGCAGTAGCGGTAGTCCCAGTTGCGGCCGCTGTGGGCCGACTCAGGGATGCTGGTGGTCATGGCGGCCACGATGGCACCGGTTTCTTCGTACAGCGACAGCTTGAGCGTGATGGCCGCACGGATCACCGCGTCCTGCCATTCCAGTGGAATAGCCAGGGCGCGGCTCCAGCTGCGCCAGTAGGCCGTGGTCTCCTGTTCAAAGCGGCGGGCGTTATCGGCAATACCGTCCACCAGCGTCTCGTCGGCGCCCAGCAGAAAGTTGTGTTCGCGCGTGAGCACAAACGCCTGGCCCGACAGCACATGCGACACCGGCGCATCGGTGGACAGGCGCAGCGTCATGCTCTCGCCCACGTAGCGGATGTGGTTGCTGCCGCGCGTGATCTCGGGGGTGGTCTGGCCCCAGTCGTAGCGCACCTTGAGCGCCACACGGATGCGCGGCGACCCCTGGATGGGACGCACCCGGCGTACCAGCGTCATGGGCCGGAAGTAGCGTGACCGGCTGTAAAAGCGTGGCGCAAAGTCGGTGATCTCGATGCCGTGGCCCGCCTTGTCGAACAACTGCGTGCGCAGGATGGCGGTGTTCGGCTCGTACCACTGGTGGGCCGATGCCAGGTCTTCCAGTTCGATCGCGAAGTGGCTGCCCTCGTCGCCAGGCTGCAGCAGGGCGTTGAACACCGGGTCGCCATCAAAGCGCGGCAGGCAGCACCACACCATGCGGGCATGGTCGTCGATCAGTGCGCTGATGGCGCAGTTGCCGATCATCCCGAGGTTGAGCGAGCCCGTCTGGGGGGCTGTGGCGGCTGTGTTCATCGTTCGCGCTCCAGCGTTGTGCGTGCAGACGACAACCAGCCCCGCAGTGCGGCCGATGTCATGCAGCGGTGTTGTGCCATGGTGGGCCCTTCGCCCACCTTGATGCCCCAGCCGCCGAGCGTCTGCACAGCGGCAAAGCCGGCCTCGTCGGTGACGTCATCGCCCACAAAGACCGGCGTGCGGCCCACAAAGGGTGGCTGTGTCATGAAGTCGACGATGGCCTGGCCTTTGTGAACGCCACGGGGTTTCACTTCAAAGACGCATTTGCCACGCAGCAGTTCCACACCTTCCACCTCGCGCATGGCCCGCACCAGCGTGTCGTGGCACAGGGATTCGAGGTGGGGCGCCTGGCGGTAGTGCAGGGCCACGCTCACACGCTTGGTCTCCACCAGCAGGCCAGGGTGCCGTGCTGCAAGGTCTTGGGCGGCCTGTAACACGGGCTCCAGGGCGGGTGGCTCGGTGGCGGGAACGGAAGTCTCGCCCAGACGGTATTGGGCCCCATGTTCGCTCGCCAGCGGCAGGTGCAGCGGTGCCAGAAATCCGTCGATGTCCGCCTCGGGCCTGCCAGTCACGATGGCCAGCGCGCCACCCAGCTGGGTATGCAGCGATGACAGCGTCGGAATCAGCCCCGACGCGATGCGCACCGCCTCGGGGCGCGGTGCCAGCTCGGTGAGCGTGCCATCGAAGTCGAGAAAAAGCGCATGGGCAGTTGTCAGTGTGGGGAGCAGCTGCATGCACGAAACCATAGCAGACGCTGCAATGCAGATATGGCGACCAGGGGGATTCTGGGCTGGTAAACGCGCGCAAGGTTTGCGACCTCTTGAAACGGAGAGCCAGTGCCGCAATGTGTTCAGAGACCCCAATGCCCCCGCCACGCCATGACCGAAGCTCTGCACATCGTCTGCCCCCATTGCCACACCACCAACCGCGTGCAGAGCGCCGACTTGGGCAGCGCGCCCGACTGTGGCCAATGCCATCAGCCCCTGTTTGCTGGGGCGCCGCTGGAGCTGGATGCCACCAGCTTTGACAAGCAGGTGGTGCGCAGCCACATCCCGGTGCTGGTGGATTTTTGGGCCCCATGGTGCGGCCCGTGCCGCCAGATGGCGCCCGCCTTTGCGCAGGCTGCCCGTGAGCTGGAACCCCGCGTGCGCCTGGTCAAGCTCAACACCGAAGACCACCAGGCCATTGCGGCGCGCTATGCCATCCGCAGCATTCCGACCATGATCCTGTTCCAGCAGGGGCGTGAGGTGGCGCGCATTTCGGGCGCGCTGGGGGCGGCGGACATCGTGCGCTGGGTGCGTACCGTGGTGGGGTGATTGGGAACGACTTGGCAGGTTTTGAAGCGTTTTAGGCCGCAAGCGCTAGTTGAATATGCCTTGAGTGCTATCGAAATGGTAGCTGTTGATCCCGCGCAGACGGGTTCTTCAACGAATCCCAAGCGCCCGGTCCAGCGACACGTTGCCGGCACCGCGCCCCACCAGGTACAGCATCAGCCCCGCCCATGACAGGTGGGTGGGCCAGGCGTCCGGGTAGACAAACAGCTGAATTGTCAGCGTCATGCCCAGCAGCGCCAGGGCCGACAGGCGTGTGAACAGGCCCAGCACCAGCAGCACCGGAAACAGGTGCTCGGCCACGGTGGCCATCTGCGCCGCCAGCTCGGGCGGCAGCACGGGCAGCTTGTACTCGTCGCGGAACAGCGTGTAGGCGCTGTCGGAGATGGTGAACCAGCCATCGACCTTGGTGCGGGCCGACAGCCAGAAGATGCCTGCAATGGCCACGCGGTTGACCAGTGCCAGCAGGCTGTGCGGGGTGAGCCAGGTGGCTGCATCGGCCAGGCGCGCCCACAGCATGCGCGGGCCTGTGGCGGGGGGCGTGGGGACGTGGGTGGCCGGGGTGTTGGGGATGTGCATGGTGGGCTCCTCAGCCGGTGTGGGCGGTGTGTGGGTTGGTGGTCGTCAAGGCGCCCGCGTCGAGCAGGCTGGTCATCAGGGCGGCAAAGTCGGTCGCCGGGTCGGCCTCCAGGGAGCGGGTGGCGGCAGTCTCCAGCGGCAGGCCTTGGGCGCAGGCGTCCAGAAACGCCACGCCGGCGCGGGAAAGGGGCCGCCATATCACTTCCGCATGGGGCCGGGTGAGCAGTGCGCCGTCGCCGTGCCAGTCCAAGGCCTCGGGCAGGGCCAGGCCCTCGCGGTGGTGGTGCCACAGCGCATAGGCTGGAAAGTCTTCACACCAGGCCCAGCGCGCGGCGGGGTGCGGCTGCAGTGATGCGTGGGGCAAGGTGTCAGGGGCCTGCTGTGCCAGCCAGTGGCGGTCCACGGCAGTGGCGTCTGCCGCCAGATGGCATGCGGTCCAGCAGCGGTCCAGGTGCGCCACGGCGCTCAGGTAGGGCAGTTCGGCCGCCGGTGCAAAACCGGCCAGAAAATCGGCAAACCCGGCGCCATAGTCCACCAGCAAGCCGTCACGCGGCGGCTGCGCGCGGGCAAACACCGCCGCAGCGGCGCGGAACCAGTCTTCGCCTACCAGCTGGCACACCGTGGGGTAATTGGCCTGTAGCGCATCGATGCAGCCCTTGAACACGGTGTTGCGGTACACGGCAAAACCGGGCTGAGCTTCCAATGCGGACAGCCACGGTGCATCTGCTGCCTGGCCGAGCAACGCGGCAGAGAAGCCGTCCTGAAAGGTGCTCAGCGGCATGCAACCTCCCGGGGCTGTGCATGGGCGAGCGCACGGTGGGCCTGCTCCCGCTCGGCCAGCAGTTCATTGAAGGTCGGCAACTGGTCGTCGCGTTCGATCAGGGTGGGCACGGGGCCAGTGCGCGCCATCACCTGCTCGTACAGCGCCCACACGGCGGGCGCCACGGGCGCATCGTGGCTGTCGATCAGCAGCGCATCGCCGTGCACCGGGTCGGCATGGTGGCCTGCCAGGTGGATCTCTGCCACGGCGTGCAGGGGGAAAGCTTCGAGGTAGGCTTGCGCGCTAAATCCCAGGTTGTTGGCGCTGATGTACACGTTGTTCACGTCCAGCAGCAGGGTGCAACCAGTGCGCAGCACCAGCTCGGCCAGAAAATCGGTTTCCGCCCAGTCGTGGCCGTCGATGTGCAGGTAATGCGTGGGGTTCTCGATGGCGATGGGGCGCTGCAGCACATCCTGCGTGCGGGCGATGTTGCCGGCGATGCGGTGCAGTGCCGCGTGCGTGCGCGGAAACGGCAACAGGTCGGGCAGGTATTGCCCGCGCCAGGTGGACCAAGCCAGGTGCTCCGAAATGATGGCGGGCTCTATCCGTCTTGCGAGGGCCGCAAGCCGTGCCAGGTGGGCCTCATCAGGTGGTGCATCGGCCGCAAGCGATAGTGACACGCCATGCAGTGCCACTGGGTGGCACGCACGGATGGCCTCCAGCCAGGCCAGGCGCGGGCCGCCGTCGGCCAGGTAGTTCTCGGGGTGCACTTCCCACCACAGGCCGGGGGCAGGGCACCGCAGCGCCTCGTCGTAGTGCTGGGGCTTGAGACCCAGGCCGGCGGTGAGAGGGGATGCCATGGTCAGCTCTTCATGGGCGTCAGCATGCCCATGCCCTTGGGCGTCTTGATAGTGGTGCAGGTGCCTGCGGGCACAAACTTCCAGGCGTTGCCCTGGTAGTCCATCTTGGACGTGCCCGCGCAGGTGGTGCCGGGACCTGCAGCGCAGTCGTTCTTGCCAGCCATCGAGACGCCGTAGCACTTCTCCATGGCAGGCTTGGCGCCGTCCATGGGGGCGGCGTTGGTTTGGGCCATGGCGGCGCCAGAGGTCAGGGCAACAAGTGCGAGGGCGCCGAGGCTGAGGGTGCGAGTGGTCATGGTACGGTTCTCCGAGGGTTGGATAAAGGTTGAATCCGACCGGGTGGCGGCACTGAGGTCGCATTGAGTGGCCCGATCTGCGTTGTAATTCGGGCTGTGCAGCAGGCGGGTTACAGCACTGCTCAAAAATTCGTGGCGGCGTTGCGCAAATATTTTTTGTGTTGCCTGTAACCCATTGGCCCCGGCATACGAATTCCTTGCAGGGAGACACCATGGAGATAGTGGAAGAGCGCCTGCGCGGCTTGCTGATGCAGGGGCTGGATGCCGATGCAGCCGCTTACCAGCGTTTTTTGAAGGAGCTGAGCGCCCACCTGCGCGCCTTCCTGCGCCGCCGCCTGGCGCAGCGGCCCGATGAGGTGGAGGACCTGGTGCAGGAGACGCTGCTGGCCGTGCACAACCAGCGCCACACCTACCGGCCCGAGATGCCGGTGACCGCCTGGGCGCATGCGATTGCGCGCTACAAGCTCATCGACTGGCTGCGCTCGCATGCCGTGAAGGAGGGCCGCAACGACCCGCTGGACGATGCCGACGAGTTGTTTGCCACCAGCGACAGCGAGGCTGCCGAAGCCCGGCGAGACCTGGGGCAACTGTTGCGCACGCTGCCAGACAAGCAGCGGCTGCCCATTGAGTATGTGAAGCTGGAAGGGTTGTCGGTGGTCGAGACGGCGCGCCTCACGGGGTTGTCGGAGTCGGCCGTCAAAGTCGGCGTGCACCGGGGGCTCAAGGCCCTGGCCGCCAAGATCAGGGGAATGGCATGAAAACCGATGAATTGATCCACCTGCTGGCCACCGATGACCGGCCGGTGCAGCCCGCCGCTATTGAGCGACGGTTTGCCGCCGCCAGCGCCGTGGGCATTGCCGGTGCCGGGGTGCTGATGCTGGCCCTGTTCGGTCTGCGCCCTGACCTGCTGGCGACCATGGCGTTGCCCATGTTCTGGGGCAAGCTGGTGTTTGCGGCCGCCCTGGCAGCCGGTGGCCTGGCGCTGCTGCGCCGCATGGCCCGCCCGGGCATGCCGCTGGGCCTCGCAGCCCTGTGGCTGGCGGTGCCGCCGCTGGTGCTGTGGGCCATGGCCCTGGGGGCTCTGTGGCAGGTGCCTGCGGCGGAGCGTGTGCCGCTGATTCTGGGCAGCACCTGGCGGACTTGTCCCTTCAATATCGCCTTGCTGTCGGTTCCTGCGTTCGTTGGGGGCTTCTGGGCGCTCAAGGGCGCTGCGCCCACGCGGCTGGCGTGGGCAGGAGCGGGCGCTGGCTTGCTGGCAGGCGCGCTGGGGGCGTTGGTGTATGCCCTGCATTGCCCCGAGATGGCCACCCCGTTTTTGGCGGTGTGGTATCTGGCGGGCATGGCCATACCGACTGCGCTGGGGGCGGTGCTGGGGCCGCGTCTGCTGCGCTGGTAGCGCTGGTGGGGGAATGGAGCTTCAGGCGCTGACACGCTTGTTGTACGCGCGGAACACTGTGTCCAGCGTCCAACCCAGCGATTCGTAGAGCTTTTGCGCCGTGGTGTTGGTGTGGGCCGTGGTCAGGTCCATGCGCACCTTGCCATGGGCGCGGGCCGTCGCTGCTGCCGCCAGCAGCAAGCTGCGCCCGGCCCCTGTCTTGCGCGCTGCGGGCGCCACGAACAGGTCGTACAGCGTGTAGATGGGCGCTGCCTCCACCGAGCAGAACGTGGGGTAGAGCTGGCAAAAGCCCACCGCTGCCTGTGCCCCATCCATCGCAAGCAAGATCACGGACTCTTCGCGCTCCAACCGCTTTGCAATGAAGGCCCGCGCTCCGGCCAGGTCCGGCGCCTGCTCGTAGAACTGCCGGTAGGCGTCAAACAGCGGCGCGATGGTGTCGGCGTCCGTCGTGGTGGCGGGGCGGATGTGCACAGAGGTCATAGCGGCGTCGTGATCGCAAAATAGCCAAAAGACGCACCCTTTTCAGGGTGCGAGCGGACGCGGATTGTAGGGAGGGTTGGACCGATCTTGGCGACGTAGCGCACGCGGTCAGGTGGTGGTACCGTGCGCCTGGGTGTGCAGCCACTGCGCCACGGCTTCGACCCGTGCCTGGTGGATCAGCGCACCCACCTGCGGGCCGCTTTGTCCCCTGGCGGCGGCCTGTGCCGCAATCTCGCGCGTGACGACCGATTGGACGGCGGCCAGCACGGCCAGCAGGCGAGGGCGCTGCGGATACGCGGACTCTTCAAACCCCAGCCGCCCGCGCGCATCGCACTCGCAGGCCAACAGCACCTCGGCAAACCGCTCGGGCTTGCGGATGGCGTCGCAGCGCTCCAGCAGGCGCACCAGGGCAGCGGCAGACAGGTCGGCGCTGCGGTGGATGTGCCCGTGTTCACGCGCCACCACCTCGGCGGTCTCGCGGCAGTCCACGGGCACGCGCAGGCGCTCGGCCACGCCTTTCAGCAGCTCGGCACTGCGCTCCTCATGCCCGATGTGGCGCGGCAGCACATCGGCGGCCGTGGTGCCCTTGCCCAGGTCGTGCACCAAGCAGGCAAAGCGCACGGTGAGTGGCGCCTGCAGCCGCGCCGCCATGTCCAGCACCATCATCAGGTGCACGCCGGTGTCCACCTCGGGGTGGTACTCGGCCCGCTGGGGCACGCCCCACAGGCGCGCCACCTCGGGCAGCAGCACGGCCAGTGCGCCACACTCGCGCAGCACCTCGAACATGCGCGAGGGTTGTGCTTCCATCAGCCCGCGCGCCAGCTCTTGCCACACGCGCTCTGGCACCAGGTGGTCCACCTCGCCATGCGCGACCATCTCGCGCATCAGCTGCATCGTCTCGGGCGCCACCGTGAAGTCGGTGAAGCGCGCAGCAAACCGCGCCACGCGCAGGATGCGTACCGGGTCTTCGCGGAAGGCATCGGTCACATGGCGCAGCACGCGCGCACGGAGGTCTTTTTCGCCGTGGTAGGGGTCAAAAAGACGGGTGGCGCCGGATTCATCTGTGCTGGATGCTATTGAATTGATAGTAAGGTCGCGGCGCGAGAGGTCTTCCTCCAGCGTCACATCGGGCGAGCTCTGCACCACAAAGCCCCGGTAGCCGCGCCCGCTCTTGCGCTCGGTGCGGGCCAGCGCGTATTCCTCGCGTGTTTCGGGGTGCAAAAAGACGGGGAAGTCGCGCCCCACGGGCAGGTAGCCCTGCGCCAGCATCTGCTCAGGCGTCGCGCCCACCACCACCCAGTCGTGGTCATTCACCGGTCGGCCCAGCAGCTTGTCGCGGACGGCGCCGCCCACCATGTAGATTTGCATCGGCGTAGTTTAGGACGAGGGTCGTATAGTCCCGCCACCATGTCCCTATCGTCCGACCTCACCATTGCCCAGCTCAACCCCGACGGCAGCGTTCCTGTGCCCCAGGCACCAGACGCCGCTGCCAATGCGGCCGCCGAGGCCCTGCAGCGCGAGGCGCAATTCGAGGCCCTGAAGGCCCAGGTGGAGGCGCTGCAGGAGATCCTGGCCAAGCCGCTCAACGACATCCTGGCTGAACACGACAAGTTCAAGGAGGTGGCGGCCGCATGGGATTCCTTCGGCGCGATGTGGATGCTGTCGCAGCGCGCCATGCGCCGCGTGGCGATGGACCTTGCAGCCACCCAGGGCGTGAGCGAGGAAGAGGTGGTGGCCCGTGCCATGGCCTACGCGAACCAGGTGCTCAACACCGAGGACGAAGACCTGGGCGGCACCATCGCCCCCGCCCAGTTGGCCCACATCGCGCGGCACAAGGCGTTCTTGCGCAAGCAGTTCCGGTAACGGGGCTGCACGGCCCCGCCGGGTCAGTGGAACACGGGGCGGAAAAAACTCCGCTCGTAGCTCACGATGCACCCCGTCTCTTCGGCATAGCGGAAAGCCGCCTGGCACTCCGCGTCTTGCATCGACTGCTGGCGGTACACCTCGTAGGCGGCGAGGCTCTCGAACGTGAACAGCGCCAGCGCGATGTTGTTGGCGCCCTCGCTGGGCATGAAGTAGCCGTGGTGTTGGCCGCCGAATTTCTCGACCAGCGGAATCCACAGTTTTCCGTAGTGCTCAAACTCTTTCAGCTTGCTGGTGTTGAGCACGTAGCGCAGGTAGATGGTGACGGCCATGGTGGTGCTCAGCCTTCGGTATGGCGCAGGCGGTAGGGCTCTTCGAAGTCCAGGAAGTCCTTCTCGGCCAGGGCTTCGTCGATCCAGGCCTGCACGCCGGGCAGGGTGCGCACCCGGTCCACATAGGCCCGGATGGTCGCAGGCACGGGCAGGGCGTAGGTATGCAGGCGCATGCAGACGGGGGCAAAGTAGGCGTCGGCCACGGTGAATTCACCAAACAGCAGCGGACCACCGTGCTCTTGCAGCAGCGCACTCCACATCTCCACCAGGCGCTGCACGTCGGCGCGCACGCCGGCCTGGTCGCGCCAGATCAGGGCGCCGGTGTCGGCAAGGTTTGCTTCGATGTTCATGGGGCAGTGGTTGCGCAGGGCGGTGAAACCGCTGTGCATCTCGGCGCAGACGCTGCGGGCGCGCGCGCGGGCCTTGGCGTCGGTGGGCCAGAGCTTTTTGTCGGGGTGGGTTTCGGCCACGTACTCCGCAATCGCCAGGGTGTCCCACACCACCAGGTCGCCGTCCACCAGCACGGGCACTTTGGCCGTGGGGCTCACGGCCCCGATGGTGCGCTTGAATTCCGACTGCGCGTCAAAGCTGTCAAAGCGCACGCGCACTTCTTCAAAGACGATGCCCGCCTGCTTGAGCAGCACCCAGGGGCGCATGGACCAGGACGAGTAGTTCTTGTTGCCGATGTAGAGCTTGAGCATGTTGGGCACCTGAGATGAAGGGGTCAGCCCGCCATGCTAGCGGCTGCCGGGCGCGTCAGCGATGCCAAAAACTGGCCTGAATGATGCGCTGCCGGCATCACAGGCCATCGTGCAGGCCTGCCTGGCCGGGGATCAGATGGGCCAGACCACGCCGTTGTCGTTCAGGATGGCGTCGAGTGGCAGGTCGAACTCCTCGGGCTCGAAGTCGTCCAGGTAGCCATGGGTGAAGCCCAGGCCCACGGTGAACGGCTTGGGCTGCAGCGTCGCCAGCGTGCGGTCGTAAAAGCCGCCCCCATAGCCCAGCCGGTAGCCACCCGGTGCGTAGCCCACGCAGGGCACAAACAGCAGCGTGGGCACGATGACCTCGGTGTCCTTGGGCTTGGGGATGCCATAGGCGTCCTCTTCCATGGGGCAGCCGGGGTACCAGGCGTGGAAGGTGAGGGTCTTGTGCTGCTTGTTGACCACCGGCAGGCCGATGCGGCGGCGCAGGGGTTCGTCCAGCAGCTCGCCGTCTTCCTTCCAGCGGTGCAGGGCGGGCAGGGGGTCGAACTCGCCCTTGATGGGCCAGTAGGCGCCGATCACCGTATCCGGCCGGTTCACCAGCCAGATGCGCATCACCTGCTGTAACAGGTCGGCCCGCTGTAGGCGGTCGGGCAGGTTGAGGCGTTCTTCTATCAATGTGCGCCGAAGGGCTGCTTTGTCCATCAGATAATTCCCCCATGCAATTTCTCAGAGCGATTCTGACACCCCTTGTGGCCGCCACCCTGCTGGCCGCCACCGCGCCCCTTGTCATGGCGCAAAACCGTGGTGACGATACCCTGCTGGAGATGCAGCAGGCGTTCCGCAAGGGCGACCGCAACAAGCTCGCGCAGCTGCTGCCTGCGGCACGCGGCCATGCGCTGGAGCCTTGGGCCGCCTACTGGGAGTTGCGCGTGCGTCTGGGCGAGGCCTCGTCACAGGAGATTCAGGCCTTCATGCAGCGCTACGCCGGCACCTACCAGGAAGACCGCCTGCGCAACGACTGGCTGCTGCTGCTGGGCCAGCGGCGCGACTGGGGCCAGTTTGCCGACCAACACCCCAGCTACCGCATGTCAGACGACCGCGAAGTGCGCTGCTACGCGCTGCTGATCGACCAGATCAAGGGCACGGCACCGGCCACCGTGGCCGAGGACGTGCGCAGCAACTGGTATGCGATCCGTGACGCCGACGATGGCTGCACCCACGCCGCGCGCGAGCTGTATGGCTACAAGAAGCTCTCGGCCCTGGACGTGTGGCGCAAGGCCCGCCTGGGCGTGGAGGCCAACCGCCCCCGCGTGGTGCGCTCGGCGGTCGAGATCGTTTCGCCCGAATCGCTGCCGCAGCTCAAGGATGTGCTCGATGCGCCCAGCAAGTACCTGCTCTCGCGCGCCACTGCCGCTGGCAAGGCCCGGCAGGAACTGGTGCTGCTCGCCCTGTTGAAGCTGGCCACCAGCGACCCGGACGGCGCGGCCTATCAGCTGGAGAACAAATGGGGCGTGCACCTCTCGGCCGAAGAGCGCAACTGGGCCTGGGGCGTGATCGGCAAGACCGCTGCGCAGAAGCTGGCCAGCAACGCCCACGGCTACTTCGCCAATGTGACCAAGGACAGCGACCTCAACGACGACCTGCTGGGCTGGAAGGTGCGTGCCGCCTTGCGCGCCGGCCAGTGGAAGGCCGTGGGCAAGGCGGTGGATGCCATGGGCCCTGAAGGCCGCCAGGACAGCACCTGGGTGTACTGGAAGGCGCGCTCGCTGCTGGCGGGCCGCGTGAGCGATGCCGAACGCGCCGAAGCCCGGCAACTGCTCGAAGGCATTGCCGGAACGCGCGGCTTCTATGAGCAGCTGGCGCTCGAAGAGCTGGGCCAGCGCATCACCACACCCCCCGCTCCCGCGCCCCTCACCGCCGAAGAAAAGGCTGCCGCCCGCGCCAACCCGGGGCTCAACCGCGCCCTGTACGCCATACTGCTGGGCCTGCGCAGCGAAGGCGTGCGCGAGTGGAACTACACCACCAACCTGCACCAGAGCGGCGGCATGCCCGACCGCGAACTGCTGGCCGCCGCCGACTTCGCCTGCCAGCGCGAGGTGTGGGACCGCTGCATCAACACCAGCGAACGCACCAAGGGCGTGGTGGACGTCACGCAGCGCTTTCCCATGCCGTTTCGCAGCACCGTGGTGGAGCGTGCCCAAGGCATCGGCATCGACCCGGCCTATGTGTACGGCCTGATCCGCCAGGAAAGCCGTTTTGTGATGGATGCCCGCTCGCATGTCGGTGCCTCGGGCCTCATGCAGGTGATGCCCGCCACGGCCCGCTGGACGGCCAAGAAGATTGGCCTCACAAACTTTACGCCCGACCAGATCACCGACCGCGACACCAACATCACCATCGGCACGGCCTACCTCAAGCTGGCGCTGGACGACTTTGCGGGCTCCATGCCCATGGCTGCGGCCGCCTACAACGCGGGCCCCGGCCGCCCGCGCAGCTGGCGCAACGGCCCGGTGCTGGACGCCGCCATCTGGGCCGAGAACGTGCCCTTTGCCGAGACGCGCGACTACGTGAAGAAGGTGCTCTCCAACACCACCAATTACGCAGCCATCCTCACCGGCCTGCCCCAGTCGCTCAAGAGCCGCCTGGGCACCATTGGCCCCCGCGACGCGAACCTGCCCGAGGTGAACAAGGACTTGCCCTGAGGCCCTGTTGCTCTCCGGCGGGGGCGAAAGGTATCTGGATTGCTATCAATAGAGGAGCTGAAGGCGCATGTTCAACTGGCGCTTCAGTGGGTTTTAATTAAAAGAGAGAGGGTGTGATGGGCAAACTGGCATGGATGGCCTGTGTGGCCGCAGTGTGGGCGTGGGGCGCGGGTGCTCAGGCGCAACCCGTGTACAAGTGGGTGGACGCCGATGGCAAGACCCACTATGGCTCGCAGCCCCCGCCCGCCAAACAGGACGCCGAGCCGCTGAAGCTGCAAAGCAACAACGGCACCAGTGGCGGCAGCACCTCATCCGGCAACAACGGCGCCAGCGCCAAGGCGGGCCAGCAGTACAACCCCGATGGCACCAAAAAGGTCTCCAAGGACGTGGAGGAGTTTGGCGAAGGGCTCAAGAAATCGCTGGGCACCGTGGACAGCCAGCAGGCACCCCTGAACTGCGCCGTGGCCGTGGACAACATCCACTACCAGGCCGACCTGATGCTGGAGGTGGGCCAGAAGAACGTGCGCGATGGCTACATGACGCAGGCAGCGTTTGATTCCGCCGCCCCCAAAATCCGCGAGGCCAAGGGCAAGTACAGCGTGTCGGACTGTCAGGGCGCCTCGGGCAACAAGAAGTCGTTCTACCAGTGCATGTCCAGCAGCAAGAACCACGTGACGGGCTGCGACAAGCAATACAAACACTGACGGCGTTGTGCTGATCCGCCCAGGCGCTTTGCGCCAGCGGCGGGGTCCCTCCGTCAGGGCACGCACCGGCACCCAGTGATGCCGAGGCGCCAGGCCTCACACGTTGTGCAGCACCTCGCCCTGACGCGCCGCGGCGCCTGACCGCACCAGTTCATCTGCCAGGCTCTGCAGCCATTCGGCCTCGGTCTGCGCTGCAAAGTGCCGTGCACGCAGCATGCCGAAATACGGCGTGGCCTGCGCCCAGGCCGTGAGGTCGGCAATCCCGATCTGCTGCCATTCGAGCAGCTTGTACTTGAGCAGCACCTTGGCCGCATAGAGCGCGTGCTTGCCCGGGTTGTGCACAAAACCGTCCAGGCGGCGACGGGCGCCGTCGATGGCGCGGGGCGCATCGGCAAACACCGGCCCGTGGCCCGGGATCACGACCTGGGGCGACAGCGTTTCAATCAGGTCCAGCGTGGCCCCCACCTGGGCGAAGGCATCGTCGCCCTCCAGCTCCGGGAACACCACGCCAAAGCCGTTTTCCCACAGCGCATCGGCCGAGATCAGCACGCGGCCCTGGGGTTCGAACAACACCACCGAGTGCGGGTCGTGCCCCGGCGCGGCATGCACCTGCCACGGCTTGTCGCCCAGCAGCACGCACGAGCCCGGCACCAGCAGCGTGTCGGCCCGAAAGGGTGGGCACTCCTGCCCGGTGGGGGTGTAGCTGAGCGCATAGGCATCCCACTGGCGCACATGGTCGGCCTGGCCGGGCGGTATGGCCGTGAGCACGCCGGGCCAGGCCTTTTGCAGCGCGGCATTGCCGCCGCAGTGGTCGCTGTGCAGGTGGGTGTTGAGCAGGCGATCCAGCCTGCGGCCCGCGAGAGCATCGCGCACCAGCTCCACGGTTTGCTCGGCATGGCTGCAATAGCCGGTGTCCACGATGGCTGTGTCGTGCTGGCCGATGAAGAGGATGTTGTTGGCCGACAGCCAGCCGCGTTCGAGGACGGTGATTTCAGGGGGCAGGAGATCGTGGGGCGCTGTGGTGGGCATGGGTGCAGGAATTCGGGGCTTCGGTGGCGGGCTTCAACGCCGCGCCGTGGGCTGCTGCCCAGCGTACCGCAGGTCGCACCTGCCCGAAGTCCTCCAAAACCCGCAGCCTGGCCGCCCAGGCTGTGTCAGAACGTCACGCCCGCCACCAGGATCACATTGGCATACGGCGTGCACTCGCCTGTGCGCACCATCACGCGGGCCTGCTGGGTCAGGCGCTTGAGCTCATCGTGCGATACGGTGCCAGGGACCACCGGAAGCTGGCACCACGTGGGTAACTGGCCACCGTTGCGCTCCACGGCTTCGGTGGCGATCAGCGCTTTTTCGACCTGCATTTCGTCCAGCACCACCCGCAGCACATCGGCCACGGCCGGGATGCCCGGCGTCAGCGCAAGGTCAATGCGGCGCGGGCCATTGGGGATGGGCAGTCCCACGTCGCCAATCACCAGCATGTCGCCGTGGCCCAGGGTGGCGATGGCGTGGGAGAGTTCGGCGTGCAGCAGGGCGGTGCGTTTCACAGGGGGCTCCAGGCGGGCGGTTGGGGGCTTTGCGCCACGGCGGCGCGGGTGGGGATGGAGGGCTGGGCGCCGGGCTGGGTGACGCACAGCGCCGATGCTCGGATGCCTTCGCGCACGGCGGCGTCCAGCGGCTCGCCGCGTGCCAGCGCCACGGCCAGTGCACCCAGGAAAGTGTCACCAGCGGCCGTGGTGTCCACGGCTTTCACGACCAGGCCGGGGTGGTAGCGGTTGCCTGCCGCATCGGCGGCCACGGCACCTGCGGCGCCCAGGGTCACCACCACCTGGGCGGGGCCCTTGGCGCGCAGGGCCTGTGCGGCCTGCGCGGCATCTGCGGGAGTGGTCACGTTCTGGCCTGCCAGCGCGGCGGCTTCCACCTCGTTCACGACCAGTGTGTGCACCAGCGGCCACATCGTATTGGGCAGGGGCTGGATGGGTGAGGGGTTCAGCACCACCGGGCAGCCTGCGGCATGGGCCATCTCGGCGGCGGCCAGCACCTGGGGCAGGGGGGTTTCGAACTGCAGCACCAGGCCGCCTGCGCCTTGCAGGGCGACGCCCAGCGCGGCGGCATCCAGCACAAACCGGCCATTGGCGCCGGGCACGACCACGATGCGGTTTTGCCCGCTGGCCTCCACGGTGATGGCGGCCACGCCGGTGGTGGTGTCGGTGTCGGTCTGCACGCCGCTGTGGTCGATGCCGTCGGCATCGAGCCCGGTGCGCAGCGTGTGGCCATAGCCGTCGTCGCCCACGCGGCCAAACAGGGCCACCCGGGCACCCTGGCGCGCACAGGCCACGGCCTGGTTGCCGCCCTTGCCGCCGGGCACCAGGTGCAGGGCGTCGGCCAGCACGGTTTCGCCGGGGCCGGGCGCATGTTGCACCTGCAGCACCAGGTCCATGTTCAGGCTGCCGACGACGGCGATGCGGGGGGCAGTATTCAATGGGTTGTTGTTCATGCCTCAGCCCCCGGGGCTGGCGCGGTGGACGAGCGCACGCGCAGCTCGGGCTGCAGCATCACCTTGCGCGCGTCCTGGCGCTTGCCGTCGATGCGCTCCAGCAGCATGTCCACGGCCAGTGCGCCGATGCGCTGCTTGGGCTGGGCCACGGTGGTGAGCGGTGGGCTGGTGAAGGCCGTGAGTTCGATGTCGTCAAAGCCGACGATGGACAGCGCCTCGGGCACGCGCAGGTCGCGTTCGTGCGCGGCGCACAGTGCGCCCATGGCCATGAGGTCGTTACACACGAAGACGGCGGTGGGGGGCTCGGGCGCGCGCAGCACCGCGTGCATGGCTTCGTAGCCGCCCTGGCTGGTGAAGTTGCCGTGCCACAGCAGGCCGTCGCCCGTGCCGCAGCCCGCGTCGGCCAATGCGGTGCGCCAGCCTGCAATGCGCTGCTCGCTGGGGGCAATGCCGGCTGGCCCGCCAATGCAGGCTATGCGCCGGTGGCCTAGCGACAGCAGGTGGCGCGTGGCCAGCAGGCCGCCCTGCATGTGGGCGGTTTCCACCAGGTCGCAGGGCTGCTGCTCGGTGAGTTCGATCTCGCGGTCCACCAGCACGGTGGGGATGGACAGGCCCGCCAGCTGCGTTGCCAGCGTGGCGTCGTGCCCGGTGGAGACCACGATGAGCCCGTCGATGCGCCGCTCGGCCAGCACCTGCAGGTAGGTGCCCTGGCGGTGCGCCTCGTCGTTGGTGTTGCACAGGATGACGTTGTAGCCTGCGCCAAAGCAGCGGTCTTCCACGCTGTGCACGATCTCGGCAAAGTAGGGGTTGGAGCTGTTGGGGATCAGCATGCCCAGCGTGCGCGTGTTGTTGCTTTTGAGGCTGCGCGCAATGGCGCTGGGCACATAGCCCAGGGCGCGGATGGCGGCCTCGACGCGCTCGCGCCCCTCGGGGCTCACGCGGCGTGTGCCGTTGACCACGTGCGACACCGTGGTGACCGACACCTCGGCGTGGCGCGCAACGTCCTTGATAGTAGCCATGCAAAAAGAAGAATGAGGTCGTTGTTGGTGGGGCAGACGGTCGCGGTAATCAGTCTCTCAGACCTTGGCGCGGCGCTGGCGCAGCGTGTCCACGATGACGGCCGCCACGATCACAAAACCCGTGATGATGCGCTTGCTGGGCTCGCTGGCGCCCACCTGGGCCAGGCCTGCCTCCAGCACCGCGATGATGAGCACGCCAAACGCGGTGTTGATCACCGAGCCGCGCCCGCCCATCAGGCTGGTGCCGCCAATCACCACGGCCGCAATCACCTGCAGCTCCATGCCGGTTCCGGCGTTGGGGTCGGCGGCTTCCAGCCGGGCCGACTGCATCAGACCCGCCAGGCCCGCGAGCAGGCCGGTCATGGCAAACACGATGACGCGGATGGGGCGCGGGTCCACGCCTGCGAGGCGCATGGCTTCTTCATTGGTGCCAATGCCCACCACGTAGCGGCCGAACACGGTGCGCGATAGCACCAGCTGCGCCACCACCACCAGCACCACGGCCAGCAAGAAGGCGAACGAGATGCCGCCAAAGAAGGGTGCCGACAGCCACGAGATCGCATCGCCCACGTACTGCGTGCGCGAGTCGGTCACCACATACGCGCTGCCGCGCACGGCTTCGAGCATGCCCAGGGACACGATGAACGAGGGCAGCCGCCACGCGACGGAAATGGTGCCCGTGATGGTGCCGCACACCAGGCCCGTGGCCAGTGCCAGCGCGGCGGCGGCGGGCACCGTCCAGCCCCACTGCAGGATGGCAGCGGCCGAGGTGGCGGCGGCCAGCGCCATCACAGAGCCCACCGACAAATCGATGCCCGCGATGATGAGCACAAAGGTCATGCCCACGGCCATCACGGCCAGGGCCGGGATCTCGTTGGCGATGGTGATGAAGGTTTCGGCGCTCCAGAAATATTCGGACAGCGACGAGAACAGCGCCACCATGCCTGCCAGCACGGCCAGCAGGCCCAGGTAGGTGCCCAGCTGGCTGCGCCAGACCGAGGCAGAGGAGGGCGCCGCAGCGGGTGCGGCAGATGTGGTGGGGGCGTTCATGCGGTCACAGGAGAAGAAGTTGAAGGGGTGGTGCTGGTGCGTCCGCCGGGCTCGGAGAACGCGGCCGCCAGCAGCGATTGCTCGGACCACTCGCCGCGCTCGAACACGGCCACCAGGCGGCCCGCGCTCATCACGCCGATGCGGTCGGCCATGGCCATGAGCTCGCGCAGGTCGGACGACACCATCAGCAGCGCGCGGCCCTCGGCGGCCATGCGGTCCAGCTCGCCGTACAGCTCGGCGCGCGCGCCCACGTCCACGCCGCGCGTGGGTTCGTCCAGCAGCAACACGCGGCCTTCGCGGTGCAGCCAGCGGGCAAACACCACCTTTTGCTGGTTGCCGCCCGACAGTTGCCCCACGGGTTGTTCCGGGCCGTGGCAGCGCACGCGCAGGGTGCGGATGAATCCCTGCACCAGGCGGCTTTCGAGCCCGCGCTGCAGCCAGCCGCCGCGCGACACGGCCGACAGGTCGGACAGCGTGGCGTTGATGCGGATGGGCTGCGACAACAGCAGGCCCTGGGATTTGCGGTCTTCGGTAACCAGGCCCACACCGGCGGCGATGGCCTGCAGCGGCGACGCGAAACCACGGGGAATCGTGCGGGGTGCGGCCTGGGAAACCGCAGGTTTCTGGTTTGCTATGTTTTGTATAGCCGATTGCGCTTGCGCATCAAGCGCTAGAGGCTGTTTTTGCTCAAATTCTGGGTGCAGCGTCACGCTGCCACGGTCTGCCCGGTCGGCGCCAAACAGTAGGCGGACCAGCTCGGTGCGGCCCGATCCAACCAGCCCGGCAATGCCGAAGATCTCGCCAGCGCGCAGCTCCAGGCTCACGTCCTGCACGGCGGTGCCCCGGCCCAGGTTTTCAGCGCTCATCACCACGGGGCCGATGGGGCGGCGCGGGCGGTGGTCCAGGTCGCTCACCACGCGACCCACCATGCGCTGCACCAGGTCGTCTTCGCTCATGCCCGCCATGGGGCGAACGTCCACCAGGCGGCCGTCGCGCAGCACGGCCACGCGGTCGGCAATGCGGCGCAGTTCTTCGAGCCGGTGCGACACGTAGATGATGGCCACGCCGCGCGCGGTGAGGTGCGCGATCTGCTCAAATAGGTAATTGGTCTCGCGCGGCGTGAGCATGGCCGTGGGCTCATCGAGCACTAGGATGCGTGTGTCGTCCTGCAGGTTGCGCGCAATCTCCACCATCTGCTGCTGGCCGATTCCCAGCTGCGAGACCGGGGTGGCGGGGTCGATGGTGTCGAGCCCGATCTTGGCCAGCTGCGCACGGGCGGCGGCGTGCAGCACATCGCGCTGCAGCCAGCCCAGGCGGTGTGGCAAGCGGCCCATCAACAAATTCTCGGCCACGGTGAGCGTGGGCACCAGGCCCAGCTCCTGCATCACCATGCGCACGCCGTGGCGCTCGGCGTCGCGGCGCGACGTTGGCGCGTACGCCTGCCCCGCCAGCAACATGCCGCCGCGCGTGGGCTGCTCCAGCCCGCAGAGGATCTTGGACAGCGTGCTCTTGCCCGCGCCGTTCTCCCCGGTCAACGCCAGCACCTCGCCCGCAAACAGCTCCACGTTCACGCCATCGAGCACGGTGGCGGTGTAGTCCTTGCCCACGGCCTGGATGGCGAGCAGGGGCGTGGCTTGTCGGGCGGCGGAGGGGCTGAGCATGGTGGTGTGATGGGGGCGACTGCAGAGCGGGCTTTATGTTTTAAGCGGTGAACAAAGCTCAGCGAAGCGGTTCTGGCTAGGCGCCGTGTCGCAGGCAGTACTGGAAGTACGACAAGACACGGCAACAACGCCAGAAGAGCTTTGTTCTCCGCTCCAGGGCTTACTTGCTGTCTTTCGTCACCAGCACCACATCCGTCTTCACCGTGGCGGGCAGCTGGTTTTGCGGCGTCTTGGCGGCCAGGGCCTTCTGCGCGAGTTCGATGCCGAACACGGCCTGCTTGGCGGCGTACTGGTCGGCGGTGGCCAGCACGCGGCCATCGGCCAGCATGGGCTTGATGGCGCCAATGTTGTCGTAGCCCACCACCTGCACCTTGCCGGTTTTGCCAGCGGCCTTCACGGCGGCCACGGCGCCCAGGGCCATGCTGTCGTTGCCCGCCAGCAGGGCCACCAGGTCCGGGTGCTCACGCATCATGCCGGCGGCCACGGTGTTGCCTTTTTCAATCTCCCAGTTGCCGGACTGCACGCCCACCACGGTGATGTTGGCAGCCTTCATGGCGTCCTGGTAGCCGAGGGTGCGCTGTTGCGCATTGAAGGTGGTGGACACGCCTTCGATGATGCCGACCTTGTCACCGGCCTTCAGCGTCTTGGCCAGGTGGTCGCCCACCAGCTTGGCGCCCGCGCGGTTGTCGGGGCCCACGAAGGGCACGGTGATGTTCTTTTCCTTCAGCGCATCGGCATCGAGCTGGTTGTCGATGTTGACCACGAGGATGCCCTTGTCGATGGCGGACTTGACCACGGGCACCAGCGCCTTCGAATCCGCCGGGGCCAGCACGATGGCGTTGACCTTTTGCGCTACGGCCTGTTCGATCATCTTGATCTGTGCGGCCGTGTCGGTCTCGTTCTTGATGCCGTTGGCCACCAGCGTGTATTCCTTGGCGTGGGCCTTCTGGTGCGCCTTGGCTCCGTCTTCCATGGTGCGGAAGAACTCGTTGGCCAGCGACTTCATGATGAGCGCGATCTTGGGCTTGTCTTGCGCAAACGCAGGGCTGGCCAGCAGGCTGCCCACAACGGCGAGGGCGGCGGCGGTCTGAACGGAACGGCGGGTGAACTTCATGGGTGTTGTCTCCAGGTTGGAATGTGGATAAGGGCAACGCTGAACAAGCCTCTTGCGCCCGGCGCATCCCTGGCTCAGCACGGTCTGCAGCGTTGCAAATCCTCGCGATAGCTACGGCTATCGCTGTGGTTTGCGCCTTGCAGCCCATCCCGACCCAGAGCCCGCCGCATCGCGGAGGATTATTCAGCGTCGCCCTCAGGCGACCGACAGCGCGGATAGAACCCCGGCAGACCCCGCAAAAAGGAGCGGCTGCGAAGGTCCGGTGCCTTGTCGTGATCGGGATGATAACGAAAGCAAACGTTTGCGCAAACGTTTGCTATTCGGTAAAAACCCGGAGACGATGGCGTTTTACGGCTGTGCGGTGGCTGCAGGAAGGCGCTGCAATGCGGTGGAAAAGAGCTGGCCTGCCGTTGTGTCGGTTCGCTATGTGGCCGACGGAGGCAGCGTTGCGGAGCGGGCTTGCGGGGGGGCGTGTGCCGAGAGGACAGATACTTTGCTATCGCTTGGGCCTTTGGAGAAGGCGCGCCCCAGACCAGGGACACCGCGCAAGGGCCGCCCCGCCGCGCTGGTGTCGTCCCCCTTCCCGAAGCGCGTAGCGCGCAGAGAGAAGGGGGAAGCGGCGTAGCCGCTCAGGGGGATGGTCTCTACTTTCGCAGTTCCCTGCGCAGGATCTTGCCCACATTGCTCTTGGGTAGCTCGTCGCGGAACTCGATGTACTTGGGGCGCTTGTAGCCGGTGAGGTTCTGGTGGCAGTAGTTGGCCACTTCGTCCTCGGTCAGAGCCGGGTCGTTCTTGATGATGAACACCTTGATGGCCTCGCCCTGTTTCTCGTCGGGCACGCCGATGGCCGCGCATTCGACCACGCCGGGGCACAGACTGATGACCTGCTCCAGCTCGTTGGGGAACACATTGAAGCCGCTCACCAGGATCATGTCCTTCTTGCGGTCGATGATGCGGGTGTAGCCCTGCGGGTCCATGATACCGATGTCGCCCGTGCGCATGAAGCCGTCGGGCGTGAAGGCCTTGGCGTTTTCTTCGGGCTGGTTGTAGTAGCCCGTCATCACGTTGGGGCCGCGGATGCAGATCTCGCCCGACTCGCCCTGGGGCAGGCTGTTGCCTTCGTCGTCCTTGATGGCAATGTCGATGCCCGGCAGCGGCAGGCCGATGTTGCCGCTGAACTGGGTGCTGATCACCGGGTTATTGGTGCCGATGGCGCAGGTCTCGCTCATGCCCCAGCCTTCGATCATGGTGCTGCCGGTCACCTTCTGCCACTGCTTGGCCGTGCCCTCGCTGGCCGCCATGCCCCCGGCCTGCGACACGCACAGGTGCGAGAAGTCCAGCGCCTTGAACTGCGGGTTTTGCAGCAGCGCATTGAACAGCGTGTTCACCGCCGGCAGCATGTGGAAGGGACGCTTCTTGAGTTCGGCGATGAACTTGGGAATGTCGCGCGGGTTGGGGATCAGCGTGAGGCTGGAGCCCTGGCGGATGGCCAGCAGGCACAGCGTGAGCGCGAAAATGTGGTACAGCGGCAGCGCGGCAATGCTGTTGGCCTTGGAGAGGTCACCCACCTTGGACAGCGCTGGCGTGAACCACGCCTCGGCCTGCAGCGTGGCGGCCACGATGTTGCGGTGGGTCAGCACTGCGCCCTTCGACAGGCCCGTGGTGCCGCCGGTGTACTGCAGGAAGGCAATCGAATCCAGCGTGGCCTGGCTGGGTGCGAGCGACTTGTGCTCGCCCAGCGACAGCGCCTTCTTGAAGGTAACGACCTTGCGGCCATTCGACAGCGGCAGGTCATACGCAGGCACCATCTTGGCCAGGTGGCGCACGGCAAAGGTGATCCATTTGCCAAACCAGAAGCCCAGCAGGTCGCCCATGGACGCCATCACCACATGCTTGACGGCGGTGTGGTCCACGACCTCGGCCAGCGTGTGGGCAAAGTTCTCCAGGATCACGATGGCCGTGGCGCCCGAGTCCTTGAGCTGGTGCTCCAGCTCACGGGCGGTGTACAGCGGGTTCACGTTCACGCAGGTATAGCCTGCGCGCAGCACGGCGGCCATGGTCACGCCAAACTGGGGGATGTTGGGCAGCATGATGGCCACGCGCGCACCGGGCTCCAGCCCCAGGCTCTGCAGATAGGCACCCAAAGCGGCCGAGCGGCGATCCAGCTCGCCGTAGGTCATCCACTGGTCCATGCAGACCGAAAACGGGCTCGATGCGTGTTTGCGGAACGACTCTTCCAGCAGGTGGGCCACAGAGCGGTATTGCTCGGGCTGCACGTCGTGTGGGACGCCCGGGGGGTAGCTCTTGAGCCAGATCTTTTCCATGCGCTTGTTTCCTTGTGCTCGCCAAATGCCATTGATAGGTGGGCACAGATTGTGGAAGGCGGGCGCGTTGCGGGCTATCGGGCTTGTCCTAGTGTGCTGGCGAGCTGGGTCCCGCAGGTGACAGGATCGGCATCGAACAATTGCTCCATCAGCGCCCGCTCGCGTTGTTCGATGGTGGCCAGGAACTGCTCCACCCCGCCGCGCTGGCGCGCAAGCTGGCCGAAGGTGTCAAACCCCGCCTCCAGAAACTTCTGCAACGCGCCCATGCCCGCAGCGTTGGCCGGGCCGCGCATCATGCGCAGCATCATCCGCAGGCCGGGGGTGCGCGTGAGGCGCGCCAGGTCATTCCCCATGGCCAGCACGCGCTGCAGCTGCTGCTGGCGCGCATGGCGCTGGCCCACAGTGCGCCAGGCGGTGGTGTAGCGGGCGGCAACGTTGGCCGCATCGGCTTCGTGCAGCAACCACGCACGGCCCATGTCCTGGTCCAGTCCCTCGGTCTGTGCGTGCAGCACCGCCAGGGCCACGGCGGTGTTCACGACCGGTTGGGGGAACATGGTCTGCAGCGTGCCGGCGATGCGGCCAAACTGCAGATCGCGGTCGGTGTAGTCGGTGTCGCTGTACAGCTCTTCCAGAAAGAACTGTGCTGCGGGTCCGAACGCGGGCGAGCCCATCAGGTCCGCATAGGTGCCCCGAAAGCGCCGCGCCTGCAGGCTTTTGACGCTGCCCACCGCCGCCCCCAGCGCCGGGTCGCCCGTGCGGTGCAGGCGCAGGGCGGTCACGTCGGCGATGCAGTCGCGGATGGTCTGGGCGGCATCCATGGGGCGGGGTCCTCTCTGCGTTCTGCGGGGTGCGGTGTCGGGCGGTGGTCAGACCGCACAATGCGGCTGGTCAATTACAACATTTGCCCATCACCACCATGATCGCGCGCTGGCAACGAACCCTGCTCCTGTTCATCCTGCTGACCATGGCCGCCTGGCTGGTGTGGCAATGGCCCCATTCACCCTGGCGTGCCGTGCTGGGGGCCTTGGTACCGCTGTGTCTGTACCTGGTGGTGATGGCGGTGGAGTTTGTGCTGATGCACATCACCAACCGTGCCGATGCTGCGCCCCGCGCCCGCCTGTCGCAGGTGGTGGGTGCCTGGTGGGCCGAGGTGTGGGTGGCGCTGATGGTATTTTGCTGGCGCCAGCCGTTTCGCCATGATTCCGTGCCCGACTGGCTGCCTGCACAGCCGACGGGAAAGCGCGGCGTGGTGCTGGTGCATGGATTCATGTGCAACCGGGGGCTCTGGCTGCCGTGGTTTGCGCATTTGCAGGCGCGGGGGCATGCCTATGTGGCGGTCAATCTGGAGCCGGTGATGGGCTCGATTGACGAGTACGCGGACATCATTGAAGACGCTGTGCGCCAAGTGACGGCTGCCACGGGGCAGGCGCCGGTGCTGTTGTGCCACAGCATGGGGGGCTTGGCGGTGCGGGCGTGGCTGCGGGCGCACCAGGCGGATGGGCGGGTGCACCGAGTGTTGACGCTGGGTACGCCGCATGGGGGCACGTGGCTGGGGCGTTTCAGCCGGGCGGTGAATGGGCGGCAGATGAGCTTGGCGGGGGATTGGGTGGTGGCGTTGCAGCGGGCAGAGCCGGCGGGGCGGGCTGCGTTGTTTACGTGCTGGTATTCGAACTGCGACAACATCGTGTTTCCGGCGACTACTGCGGCGTTGGTGGGGGCGGAACACCGGTTAGTGGAAGGGGTTGCGCATGTGCAGATGGCGTTTGACCCTGGGGTGATGAAGGCTTGTCTGGAGGAGGTTGGGCGGGGGTAATGTTTTGGTTTTTGGGCTGGATGCGCTAGTGGGATATGGGTGGGTAGCTATTGATTTTGCAGTGTTGGTTCTTGTGCGCTGATTGGGTGGCGTGCCTTTGTTGAGGGCGGGAGCCGGGAGTCGCCCGGCGAGCGAGTGACTTTCTTTTGCTTCGCCAAAAGAAAGTCACCAAAGAAAAGGCGACCCCCAGTCTGCGACCCCTTCGCGGTGCGAAGGGGCAGACCTGCGGCGGGGCGGCTGCGGGGTGCGCCGTGGAACTCACTGCGCTGCGTTGCAGCTTCGTTCAGACATCCACGGCGAGTCAGTTCACGAAGCATGGGCGCTGCGACGCCCATGCTCACCCCACAACCGCCCCGCCGCAGGCGCAGCCAGCAGGGGTGGGACAGCCGAACATCCAAACAACCGAACAGCCGGACATCCATTCGGGCCATTGCTGCGCTCGGCCGCGCCTGCGCAGCGCAAAGCGCTTGCGCCCGCGATGTGGGGCCGAGCGCAGCGATGGCCCGTGTGGATGTTCTGCTCCCTGTGCCCGGCTCGCGTGTGTCTGAGCGACGCGCAGCGGCGCGAGTTGAGCGAGACCCCGCCAAACCCGAGCACCGCAGGTTGCCCCGTAGCGTCAGCGCAGGGGACGCAGACAGTGGGGTCGCCTTTCTTTTGGGTACTTTTCTTTGGCGAAGCAAAGAAAAGTGCCTCGCCTGCCGGGCGAATCCCGGCCCCCGCCCTCAACCCAGGCACAGAGACCGATTCATCCAAAAGGCCCAACAACCCCAGCCCAGCCCCGCATTCCTGGATGCAAGTTGCTATTAAAAGCGTAGCTTTCAGCGCATGATTCACTAGCGCTGGCAGCCAGTTTCTTCAAAACATCAAGCCGCCACAGCCTCCCGCTCATCCGCGGCAAACTCCGGCAACCCACGCAGCCGCTCATAGATCGGCGCAAAGTCCGCCGCCGTCATCTCGAACAGCTGCTCAAAACTGTCGATCACAAAATACGTCTGCTGGTACGTATCAATCTTGTAGCGTGTGCGCATGGTGCGCTCCAGTTGCAGCGGAATGCGCTGTGGCTCCGGGCTCTGCACCGAATACGCCAGTTCGCCCGACGAACTCAGGATGCCCGCGCCATAGGCCCGCAACTGCCCCGCTTCGCGGATCAACCCAAACTCGATCGTGTACCAGTACAAGCGGCTCAGCATCTCGCACGACCCCAGCCCCTGCGCCTTCAGCCCGCCCTGGCCGTAGCGCTGCACATAGTCGGCAAACACCGGGTTGAACAGCAGCGGCACATGCCCGAACAGGTCATGAAAGATGTCGGGCTCGACGATGTATTCGAACTCTTCGGGCTTGCGGATCCAGTCCGTCACCGGGAATTTGCGGTTGGCCAGCAGGGTGAAGAAGGGCACCTCCGGGATCAGCCCGGGCACGCCCACCAGCTCCCAGCCTGTGGCCTTGTAGAGGCGCTCGTTGACCTCTTCGAAGCGCGGGATGCGGTCGCTCGCGCCCAGTGAGGGCAGGGCGTCGATGAACGCCTGGCTGGCCAGGCCCGGCAGCAGGGCGCGCTGGCGCTCGTACAGACGGCGGTAGGTGTCGTGGTCGGCGGCGGTGTAGGCCGCGTAGTCCTGCGGGCAGGTGTAGTCCGCGTTGGCGCGCGAATAGTCGCCACGCGGTGGGCGGGTGGATTGGCCATAGACGACAGGGGCTTGTCCCATTTTTTTCTCCTTTGCCGCCATGGTCGGCGCACCGCGACGGGGGTGCGCACCAGCCCACGCGGCTGCTAATCGATCTTGATCTTTGCGGCCCGGATCAGGAACTCGTACTTGCTGTTTTCCGAGCGCACAAACTGCGCAAACCCGTCGAGCGTCAGCTCTTCGGGCGTGATACCCATCTTCTTGAACTTCTCCTTGCCAGCGGGCGAATGCATCGCTGCCGAGAACGCATTGGCGTAGCGGCGCGCGTCGGCATCGGGCAGCGAGGCCGGTGCGAACAGGCCGAACCAGGTCGACACGTTGAAGCCCTGCACGCTGTCGTTGATGCTGGGCACGTTCGGCAGCGCCTCATTGCGGCTCAACGTGGTTACACCCAGCGCCAGCAGCTTGCCCGACTGGATCTGCGGCAACGCCGAAGCCAGGTTGTCAAACACCATCAGCACCTGGCCGGATTCCAGCGCGGCCAGCGCGGGCTTGGAGCCCTGGAAGGGCGTGTGGCCCATCTTGGTGTTGGTGAGCGACTTGAACATCTCGGCCGAGATGTGGCCGATGCTGCCGTTGCCGCCCGATCCGTACTTGGCCTGGTCCGGGTTCTTCTTGAGGTACTGCACCAAGTCGGGCGTGGTCTTGACGCCCAGCTTGGCGGCCTGCTCCGCATTCACCACCAGCACATTGGGCGTGCGCGCCACGAGGGCGATGGGTTTGAAGTCCTTGAGCGCGTTGTAAGGGAAGTTCTTGTACAGCCAGGGATTGACGGCGTGGGTGGCCACGGCGCCCATCAGCACCTGGTTGCTGGTCTTGGGTGATTTGGCGACCTGGTCCGCACCGGTACTACCACCCGCCCCCGGTTTGTTCTCCACGGTAATGGAGCCAAGCTGGGCTGCAGCACCCTCGGCCACGATGCGGGCCGAGGTGTCCAGCGGACCACCAGCGGGGTAGGGAACCACGATGGTGAGCGGGGCAGAGGGGCTTTGGGCCATGGCAAAGGTGGCCACACAGGTCAGGCCAACACTGAACAGGGTGCTACGGAGCGACATCGGGATCCTTATGAGTTCCGGGGAGCGCGCAGTATAGGCACCTGTTCAGGGTTAACCCTGGATGTCTGATGTCTTAGGTGTTCAGCACGCCACGGCGGATCTGGTCGCGCTCCAGCGACTCGAACAGCGCCTTGAAGTTGCCTTCGCCAAAGCCGTCGCGGTAGTCGCCTTCGCGCTGGATGAATTCAAAGAACACCGGGCCCAGCATGGGCGTGGAGAAGATCTGCAGCAGCAGGCGGGGCGTGCCGTCGGCCGTGGTGCCGTCCAGCAAGATGCCGCGCGACTGCAGCTCGGGCACCGGCTGGCCGTGGCCGGGCAGGCGGGTGTCCAGCATTTCGTAATAGACCTCGTTGGGCGCGGTGGCCAGCTGCACGCCGGCCATGCCCAGCTTGTCCACCACGTCCAGCAGGTTGTCGCAGATCAGCGCGATGTGCTGAATGCCCTCGCCGTTGAATTGCATCAAAAATTCTTCGATCTGGCCGCCGCCCTGCTTGGATTCTTCGTTCAGCGGGATGCGGATCTTGCCGTCGGGCGCCGTCATGGCCTTGCTGGTCAGACCCGTGTATTCGCCCTGGATGTCGAAGTAGCGGATTTCGCGGAAGTTGAACAGCTTCTCGTAGAAGTTGGCCCAGAAGCCCATGCGGCCCCGGTACACGTTGTGCGTGAGGTGGTCGATGAGGTTCAGGCCGTGGCCCACGGGGCGCCGGTCCACGCCTTCGATGAATTCAAAGTCGATGTCGTAGATGGACTTGCCGTCTTCAAACCGGTCAATCAAATACAGCGGCGCACCGCCAATGCCCTTGATGGCGGGCAGGCGCAGTTCCATGGGGCCGGTGGGGATCTCGATGGGCTGGGCGCCCAACTCCAGCGCGCGGTTGTAAGCCTTGTGCGCATCCTTCACACGGAAGGCCAGGCCACAGGCGGAGGGGCCATGCTCGGCACCAAAGTAGGCGGCCTGGCTGTGGGGCTCGCGGTTCAGGATGAAGTTGATGCCGTTCTGGCGGTACAGCACCACATCCTTGGACCGGTGCTTGGCGACCAGGGTGAAACCGAGCTTTTCAAACACCGCCTCCAGCACGCCGGGCTGGGGCGAGGTGAATTCGACGAACTCGAAGCCCATCAGGCCCATGGGGTTGTCCCAGGCTTCGAGCTGGGCGGCGGTTTCTTGCGGCAAGGCGGCATTCATGGGGTGTCTCCGGCATTCGTTGATGAATGTCATGGACTGTAGGCGCGGCCTGCCTCATGTTTCTGGCGAAATCAAGAGGCTTTGGCCTTTGATTTGCAGGAATCTTGTGAATGGTCAAAATTTCGCGCAGTCTGGCGGCGCGCCGGGCAGGGCTGGCCGCCGCAGCGCTGCGCGGTCGGCAGAAGGTCCCTATGAGCCCGAGGTGCCCGCGTTGAGCTGGCGCAGCGCCAGGGCGGCGTCAATGCGTTGTTGCTCTTCGGGCGAGAAGAGCTGCTGGCGCAATTGCTGCAGGCCGGGGCCCTCGCCCTGCTGGGTGCGGGCTTGGCTGTATTGGTCGAGGCGCTGGTTCCAGTGCTGTTCCTCCCGGTCCAGCTGCGCCATGGCCTGGGCGGCTGCCGGGCCGTACTGCGCGCTGCGGGTGGCGTAGCGGCTGCGCTCGTCGGCGTTGCTGGCGTTGAAGGCGGCCGTCTGCGCGGCGGCCGCCATGTGAGCGGTGGCGGCACTGCGTTCGGCGCGGCGCTCGGTGGAGAGTTCGTTGTCGGCCGCCTGCAGCGCCTGGGCGCGCTGCTCGGGGCTGAGCTGGGTGTTGCGCTCAATCTCCAGGCGCGCCAGGGTGTAGCGGTCCAGGTCGGCCTCGCGGGCAAACAGGGCGTCGTATTCGGCGTCGTCAAAAAACTGCAGGCGCACCTTGTGGCGCGCCTCCAGCGCGTCGCGCAGTGCGCGTGGGTCGGTCAGGTCCTGCGGCGCACGCAAGCTGCCCAGGGCCACACGGTAGTCCACGTAGCGCTCGGCCAGTGCCAGGGCTCGCGTGGCCAGGGCGGCGGGGAAATGCCGGTTGACCAGCGCGGCCAGGCGCTGTTTGAGCGTGGCTGGGTCGCTGGCGTCGCCCGCTTCCATCAGCAGGGCTTCCAGCGTGTCGCGCAGGCCGTGCACCAGCAGGGGGTCGGCCGGGCCGTCGGTGGTGATGGCGCGGCGGCGTGCAAAAAAGCTGTGGTCCGCGCCCTGTGCGGGCGAGGGTTCTATCTGGGCACCGGCGGAGGCGGCGGCCGCCCCCGCCGATGATGGGTGTGTATCCCCCGCACCCAACCCGGCAGGGCCCCCCAGCCACCACACCACGGCGACCGTGGTGAGGGCCAGGACTGCGGCGGCAACCGCCCAGGTGCGCGAGGGCTGGGCCATGGCTTACAGGCCTTGTTGCTTGAGGCGGTTGGCGTGCTGGCGGTACAGCGTCACCGGGTCGGTGGAGAACCAGTCGCGCAGGCCCAGCAGCTGGTTGACTTCGTCGAGGTGGTTCTGGCGGTAGTCGCCCAGGTGTTTGCCCAGGCGCGACGAGCAGGCCGACACCAGGCCGTCGTTGGCTTCGCCAAAGGTCAGGCTCAGCGTGGCCAGTAGCGCGTCACTGGCGTCGAGCACGTTGGTCAGGGGCAGGGTGCCGGTCCAGGAGTAGTAGCGCACGCCGTTCACCAGCTCGGCGCCGCTGCCGCAGCCGGAGGTGGGCACGCCTTGCGGAAAGCGGCTGTTGAACTTGGCCGAGCCGGCCGTGGTCAGCGAGTCCAGCGCCGCCGTGGGCATCTGGGGCAGGCCGGTGCCGCCGGAGGTCAGGTTGATCAGGCCCACCAGCGCCTTGGCGGCGGCGCTGGCCACGGCTTCGGACACCGAGCCCGCGGGCGCTACGCCGCGCAGGATGTCGGCCACGCGCGAACCCCGGTTCACGCCGCCAATCGAGGTGACCGATGCCACCAGCTGCGGCGCCACGCCCGCCACATAGCGGGTGGTGGGGCCGCCGTGCGAATGGCCTACCAGGTTCACCTTGGGGGCCCCGGTCAGCGCCAGGATGGTCTTGACCTGCGCCAGCAATTGCTCGCCGCGCACCTCGGTGCTGTTGGCGGCCGAGACCTGGGCGACGTAGACCTTGGCGCCGCCCTGGCGCAGTGCGTCGGGGATGCCGTAGAAGTAGTCGATCCCAAGGGCCGAGTCAAAGCCGAACAGGCCATGCACCAGCACGATGGGGTAGCGCGTCTGGGTGTAGCCCGTCTGCGCCTGCGCGCCCACGCCGAGCAGCAGCAACCCCGCCGTTGCTGCCAGCACCAGTCGCCGCAAAAAGCGGCTGAAAAATCCGGTCATGTGTTTGTCTCCGTTGGTATGGTTTCTTATGCTCGCAAAAACGAACGACCGTTCTTTTTTGCGAGATCAATTTTTGTATTCGGGCCATGGAGTCACTATCGGGACATACCCGTGTGTGCGCCGCACCATGCAAAAATCACGCAGTTGTTCGTAAAATCCTGCGCCATGAAAGCCTTTGACGCACTCGACAAGCTGGACCGCGCCATCCTGCGCCGCCTGCAGGACAACGGCCGCGAGACGTACGACGTCATCGGAGAACAGGTGGGCCTGTCGCCCAGCGCGGTGCTGCGCCGCGTCAAGCGGCTGGAAGACAGCGGCGTGATCCACCGCTACGTGGCCCTGGTGCAGCCCGAAGCGGTGGGGCTGGGGCTCACGGCGTACCTGAACGTGCGGCTGGAAAAACACACGGAAAGCCACAAGCGCAACCCCATGGACCTGTTCCGCGCCAGCGTGCAGACCTGGCCCGAGGTGGTGGAGTGCGCATCGCTCACCGGCGAAATGGACTACCTGCTGCGCGTGGTGGTGGCCGACATGGCGCACTACAGCCGCTTCATCATGGACACGCTGCTCAAGCACCCTAGCGTGCAGGACTGCAAGACCAGTTTTGTGCTCGACCGCGTGAAGGCGACGACGGCTGTGCCGGTGTAGTCCAACACAGGCCTTCACTCGTTGACAGGGCCTGCGCAAGTCACGGGCGTGACTCCCTGTGGCGTCTGTTGATGCGGTGGAGGTTGCTGTAAGGCGGTCCGCGCTTTACGCTCCGCCCCGTGCAGAGAAGGCTTGGCGCAGACGGGGGTGCAGCCACCCCAGCCGTCGCGTCTGCGACCCATGCTGAGGAGATCCGGGGCATGAATACTCTCAAATTGATAGCTGTTGAGGCATGATCTTCCAGCGCTTGGAGCCGATTTTTCCGCATTTTGAGTAGGATCACTATTTTGTTGCGGCGCAGCAATTTGGACTGGAAAAGATGAGGGAAAACCCTTATATTTAGCGACATGTTCGCAACCAAAGACTGGCTCAAGGCATCCTGGTACGCAGGCCGGGACCTGCTGCGCCCGGTAACCAGCGGCTCTTCTGCCTCTGACATTCACATCCACCAGCAGGAGACGCCCGTGATGGTTCCTATCCGCTCCCTGGGCCCCTCCTACCGGGAGCGGATCACCCAGCACCTGCTGCAGCTGGAGCCTGCAGACCGCTACCTGCGCTTTGGCTATGCCGCCAACGACGAACAGATCCGCCGCTACGCCGAGCAGCTCAACTTCGAGCGCGATGAAATCTTTGGCATCTACAACCGCCGCCTTGAGCTCATCGCCATGGCCCACCTGGCGTTTTCGGAAAACCCCGAACACAAGCCGTGTGCTGAATTCGGTGTGTCCGTGCTCAAGCAGGCACGGGGGCGCGGCTTTGGCGCGCGCCTGTTCGAGCGTGCCGTGATGCATGCGCGCAATGAGGGCGTGAACATGGTGTTCATCCATGCGTTGTCTGAAAACACCGCCATGCTCAAGATCGCGCGCAACGCCGGTGCCACCGTGCGCCGCGACGGGTCCGAGTCGGAGGCCTACTTGCAGATCCCACCCGCCAGCCTCGACACGCGCATGACCGAGATGGTCGAGCAGCAGTTCGCCGAGGTGGACTACCAGCTCAAAAAGCAGGCCAAGCAGTTCTGGGACTTTCTGGCCAATGTGCAGGAAGTGCGCAGCGGCGTGCAACACGCGCGCCACCAATCGGCCGAGTGAGCCATGGCGGTCACGCCCCCGGCCGTGACGCCGGTGGTGGCCGGCTGTCACGGCAATCCGCTATCCTAGGGGCCTGATTCACTACCGCACGTCCTGCACTCCAGACAGTGTCTGACCCGCACCCCGCGCACCCCGGGCGACCGCCCGAGAGGGAAGACAAGCGCACCTTCCTGCAGAAAGTGGCCGAGTTCATCCATCCTGGGCCGGACTCCACGGAAGAACTCATTGAAACCCTGGCCGAGGCCGAGGACAACGAGGTCATCGGCGCCGAATCGCGCGTGATGCTGGAGCGCGTGATCCGCATGGCCGACATGACGGCGGGCGATGTGATGGTGGCAGCACCGCGCATGGACCTCGTCAACATTGACGCGCCTTTCGATGAGCTGCTGCACCTGGTGATCAGCACCGCGCATTCACGGTTTCCGGTCTTCCAGGGCGAGCGCGAGAACATCATCGGCATCCTGATGGCCAAGGACCTGCTCAAGCTGCAGCGGGCGCCCGAGCTGAACATCCGTGCGTTGCTGCGCCCGGCAGCGTTTGTGCCCGAAAGCAAAGGCCTGAATGACCTGCTGCGCGAGTTCCGTGGCAACCGCAACCACCTGGCCATCGTGATCGACGAGTTTGGCCGCGTGGCCGGGCTCATCACCATCGAAGACGTGCTGGAGCAGATCGTCGGCGAGATTGAGGACGAGTTCGACATCCCCGAAGACGATGGCGACATCTTTGGCCTGGCCGACCGGACCTACCGTGTGAGTGGTGACACCCCCATCGAGCGTGTGGCCGAGGCCTTTGAGGTGACCATCGTGGGTAGCGACCCCAACGAGCATTTCGACACCATCGGCGGCCTGATTGCCCACGAAATGGGCCATGTGCCCAAGCGCGGTGAGCATCTGCAGCTCAGCGGCCTGCATTTTGTGGTGCTGCACACCAAGGGCGGGGCGGTGCGCTGGTTCAAGGTGTCCAGGGTCGAAGACACTCCCTCCGACGGCTGATGTCGCGGCGCTCTCGGATGGCGGGCGGGCCGCTGCTGCCGCAACTGCTGCTGGCACTGGCGGCGGGCCTGGCCCAGGCGGCCTCGCTGGCCTGGCCGGGCAGCGGCCAACCCTTGTGGTGGCTGCAGCTGGCTTCGGTGGCTGCGCTCGCCTGGATGGTGCGGCCTTTTGCTGTGGAGCACCCGCGCGTCGCTGCGCCCTGGCGGCGCGGTGCGCTCGTGGGTGGGTTGTTTGCCACCGCCTGGCTGGCAGGCACTTTCTGGTGGCTGTTCATTTCCATGCATTCTTATGGTGGCCTGCCCGCGCCTTTGGCCGTGGCAGCGGTGCTGGGGCTCGCTGCCTTTCTTGCCAGCTACTATTCGGCGGCTTTGGCCTTGTTTTGCCGGTATGCGCCGATGAATCGTGCCGGGAGTGCTCTTCTTTTCGGAGCGCTGTGGCTGCTGGCCGAACTGGCACGGGGCGTCTGGTGGACGGGGTTTCCGTGGGGTGCTGGCGGCTACGCGCATGTGGATGGGCCGCTCGCCGTGCTGGCCCGCCACATGGGGGTGTATGGCATCAGCGCGGTGGCTGCGGCGTTGGCGATGGGCGTGGTGCAGGTGCGTGCCACCGACCTGCGCACCGTGCGCTGGTGGGCGCTGGTGCTGGCGGCGGGCGGCCTGCTGGCCTGGGCCACGGTGGACCGGCTGTGCGCGGTCAATCTGTGCCACACCCCGGCACGGCGCGCAGCGCCCGCCCTGAGCCTGGAGCTGCTGCAGGGCAATATCCCCCAGGACGAAAAGTTCCAGTCCGGCAGCGGCGTGCCCGTGGCCCTGCAGTGGTATGCCGAGGCCCTGCGCAACGCCCAGGCTGACCTGGTGGTGGCGCCCGAGACCGCCATACCGCTGCTGCCGCAGCAGCTCATTCCGGGGTATCTGGAGGGCATCCAGCAACGCTATGCGCAAGGGGCCCAGGCCGCCATGGTGGGCATTCCGCTGGGGGATGAAGCGCAGGGCTACACCAACTCCGTGCTGGGCATGAGTGCCACGACCCAGGCAGAGCCCTACCGCTACGACAAGCACCACCTCGTGCCGTTTGGAGAGTTCATTCCGCCGTTCTTCAAGTGGTTCACGGCCATGATGAACATCCCGCTGGGTGACTTCAACCGGGGCACGGTGGGCCAGGCGTCGTTTGCCGTGGCGGGGCAGCGCATCGCGCCGAACATCTGCTACGAAGACTTGTTCGGCGAGGAGCTGGGCGCGCGATTCATCGACCCCGCCCAGGCCCCCACGGTGTTTGTCAACTTCAGCAACATCGGCTGGTTTGGCGACACCCTGGCCATCGACCAGCACTTGCACATCAGCCGCATGCGTGCGCTCGAATTCGAGCGCCCCATGGTGCGCGCCACCAACACGGGCGCCACCGTCATCATCGACCACCGGGGCGTTGTCACGCACCAGCTGGCCCGCTACACGCGCGGAGTGCTCAAGGGCGAGGTGCAGGGCCGGGGGCTGGACGCACAAAGTGGCTGGGCCATCACGCCTTACGCGTGGTGGGTGTCCCGCTGGGGGCTGTGGCCGCTGTGGGCGCTGGGGGCTCTGGTGCTGGTGGGGGCCATGGTCGCCAGCAGGGGCCGCAGGCCGCGTGGCAATTGATCCAGGTCAGGCATTGCGCCCGGCGGCGCAGGGGCCTGCGCACCCCCGTGTTTAGAGGCGGCTCCCTATGCCTTGATAATAGAGGCCCGCAACCGGGGGCTGGTGTTGCGTAAAACGATGATTTGAGGCGGGCCATCCGCCGTTCTGGAGCACGACTGAAAATGGCAGATTCCTTTTCCTACGAACAACTGATCGCCTCGGGCGAGGGCCGGCTGTTCGGCGCTGACAGCGGGCGTCTGCCGCTGCCACCCATGCTGATGTTTGACCGCATCACGCACATCGACAGCGATGGTGGCGCGCACGGGCTGGGAAAGATCCGCGCCGAGCTCGATGTCAAACCCGACCTCTGGTTCTTTGCCTGCCACTTCCAGGGCGACCCGGTCATGCCTGGCTGCCTGGGGCTCGACGCCATGTGGCAGCTCATCGGTTTTTACCTGACCTGGCTGCAACTGCCGGGCCGGGGCCGCGCGCTGGGTGCGGGCGAGGTCAAGTTCACCGGCGAGGTCGGCCCTGACGTGAAACTGGTCACCTACGAAATCGATATCAAGCGCGTCATCAAGCGCAAGCTGGTCATGGCCATCGGCGATGCCCGCCTGCTGGCCGATGGCAAGGAAATCTATGTGGCCAACGACCTTCGCGTGGGTCTGTTCAAGCGCGAGGAAGACGGTAAGGACGCAGCATGACCACCAAGAAGCGCGTAGTCATCACCGGCGCGGGCATCGTCTCGTGCATTGGCAACGACCTGGCCTCCGTGGAAGCTTCGCTGCGTGCGGGCACCAGCGGCATCAAGGCCGTGGAGAAGTTCAAGGAACTGGGCCTGCGCAGCCAGGTGGGCGGCGCCCCGGAGATCGATATCGAAGCGCGCATTGACCGCAAGCAGCTGCGCTTCATGGGCGATGCGGCGGCCTATGCGCAGATCGCACTGGAAGACGCTATCCAGCAAGCAGGCCTCACGCCCGAACAGGTCAGCCACCCGCGCACCGGCCTCATCATGGGGTCGGGTGGCGGCTCGCCCGCCAACCAGATCGAAGCGGCCGACACGCTGCGCGAAAAAGGCATCCGCCGCGTGGGGCCCTATCAGGTCACGCGCTGCATGAGCTCCACGGTTTCTGCGTGCCTGGCCACCAACTTCAAGGTCAAGGGCATCAACTACTCCATCACATCGGCCTGTTCCACGTCCGCCCACTGCATCGGCGCGGCCGCGCAGCAGATCGCCTGGGGTGTGCAGGATGTGATGTTTGCAGGCGGTGGCGAAGAGCTGAGCTGGGGCATGTCGCTGCTGTTTGACGGCATGGGCGCCATGTCCAGCAAGTACAACGAAACGCCCGAGAAGGCCTCACGCGCCTACGACGCGAACCGCGACGGCTTCGTGATCGCTGGCGGCGGCGGTGCCGTGGTGCTGGAGAGCCTGGAGCACGCCCAGGCCCGTGGCGCGACCATCCTGGCCGAAGTGGTGGGCTTTGGCGCCACCAGCGACGGTGAAGACATGGTGGCCCCGTCGGGCGACGGTGCCATTGCCTGCATGCAGCAAGCCATGGAAGGTCTGGACGCCCCCATCGACTACATCAACACCCACGGCACCTCCACCCCCGTGGGCGACATGCAGGAAGTGCGCGCCATGCGAGCCCTGTTTGGCGACAAGGTGCCACCGTTCTCGTCCACCAAGTCGCTCACCGGCCACTCGCTGGGCGCCACGGGCGTGCAGGAGGCCATCTACTGCATGATCATGCTGAACAAGGGCTTCATCGCTGGCTCTGCCAATGTCGAGACACCTGACCCGGCCCTGGGCTACATGCCTCTGGTCACGCAAACGCGTGATGCGCAGCTGAACACGGTGTTGTCCAACAGCTTCGGCTTTGGCGGCACCAACGCCAGCCTGGTGCTGCGCCGCTGGAACCACTGACTGCGGACTCCCCACCGCAACGGCCTGCCTGTCTCTGGACATGCAGGCCGTTTTTCATGGGCTCTATCGGCCCGTCAGCGCCTGACGGGCCTTGGGGTTGGGTTGCAGGGCCTCGTGCAGCAAGGCGGGCAACATGCCCAGCATGCGGGTGGCCTGCAGACCGGGCGGAAAGGCGCGCGCGTGGTAGCTGTACAGCGACATGGGGGCCAGCTCGTGCAGCTCCTGTGCCACCATCTGTGCAGGGTCCAGCCCCTTGGCGGTGAGAAAGTCCACCACCGTCCAGCCCATGCCCCGGCGCACCAGCTCCAAAGCGAGGCGTGATGTCTGCACCTGGATGCCGGGCCCGGCGGGGGAACCGAGGCGGTGTGCGATTTCGTCAATCGCCTGGCGCATGGGGTCGTCGCCCACCAGGCGGATCACGGGCACCTGCGCCAGCCGCGCACCGGGGCTGGCGGCACGGGGAGCACGCACCCACACGCTGGTCGCGACCGCCAGGTACAAGCGACCACTGACCAGCAGATCGCTCGCGATTTGTGGGTGGGGGTGTTTGTAGAAACCCAGGCAAAAGTCCACGCTGCGTGTGAGCAGGGCCTGCGTCATCTGGTCCTGGTGGATGGTGCGCACCTCCACACCCACCTGCGGATGCTGCTCGGCATGGTGCTGCAGCAGGCGCGGCAGAAATTCGTGCGTGATGGACGGTATGGCGCCCAGCCGCACATCGCCCGAATCACTGGTCGCCAGGTTGCGCGCAGTGCGCTTGAGGGAGTCCAGCTGCCGGTAAATGCCCGTGGACTCGGTGGCCAGCACCTGGGCCTCGGGCGTCGGGGTCAGGCCTGCCGGCGAGCGGTTGAATAGCCGGTAGCCCAGCTGCAACTCGGTGTGTGCCACGGCCTTGCTGATTGCTGAGGGCGTGATGCACAGCAACCGCGCCGCTGCGCTCATGTTGCCGGTTTGCAGCACGGCCTGAAAAACTTCCAGTTGTCTCAAGTTCATGGCGGAGTTGTCTTGTGGCGGTGGCCGAGGGGCACTTCATGGCCTTCGAACGGCAGTTCTGGGGTGTGAGCTGAATTCATAAGGGTGGGTCAATTATTCCGCATGACTGTGTTCTGGTTTCTCATAGGATGCGGCACCGCTTCACCGGCGGTTGTGAATAAAGCGGCGCAACGCGTGCTGCTACCCAAAAAAATCAGGAGACCTCTTCATGCGCATTTCTTCCTCCCCCACCGCCAGCCGCTGGCTCGCGGGTTTGCTGTTGTCTGCTGCCTCCGCCGTTGCCATGGCCCAGGCTGCCAAGCCCAATGTGGTAGTGCTGGCCACGGGTGGCACCATTGCCGGTGCGGGCGCCTCGGCCGCCAACAGCGCAACCTATGCCGCCGCCAAGGTGCCGGTGGACAAGCTCCTGGCAGGCCTGCCTGAGCTGGCCAATGTGGCCAAGGTGTCGGGTGAGCAGGTGTTCCAGATCGCCTCCGAGAGCTTCACCAACGAGCACCTGCTGCGCCTCGGCCAGCGCGTGTCGGCCCTGGCCAAGCAGGCGGACGTGGATGGCATCGTGATCACCCACGGCACGGACACCCTGGAAGAAACTGCGTACTTCCTGAACCTCACCGTGCGCACCAACAAGCCCATCGTGGTGGTCGGCTCCATGCGTCCCGGCACGGCCCTGTCGGCCGACGGCGCGCTGAACCTGTACGACGCCGTGACCGTGGCCGCCAGCAAGGACGCCGCCGGCAAGGGCGTGCTGGTCACGATGAACGACGAGATCCAGAGCGGTCGCGATGTGAGCAAGACCATCAACATCAAGACCGAGGCCTTCAAGAGCCAGTGGGGCCCGCTGGGCATGGTGGTGGAAGGCAAGAACTACTGGTTCCGCGCCCCGGTCAAGCGCCACACGACCAACTCCGAGTTCAACATCGACGACATCAAGGCGCTGCCCGCCGTGGACATCGTGTACGGCTACGGCAACATGAACACCACGGGCATCGAGGCCTACGGCAAGGCCGGCGTCAAGGCGCTGATCCATGCCGGCACCGGCAACGGCTCGGTGGCTGCACAGGCGGTCGATTCGCTCAAGGCCTTGCGTGGCCAGGGCGTGCAGATCATCCGTTCGGCCCGCGTGGCCGATGGTTTTGTGCTGCGCAATGCCGAGCAGCCCGACGACAAGTACGACTGGGTGGTGGCCCATGACCTGCGCCCCCAAAAGGCCCGCATTCTGGCCATGGTCGCTTTGACCAAGACCAACGACAGCAAGGAACTGCAGCGCATTTTCTGGGAGTATTGATCCCTGTTTTCGAGGTTTGAACGCCATGCTTTGACGCGATGCATGCGTTGACGGCCACACCCGTGTGGCCACCGGTACGCACCGGCTTATAGCTCGCGTGACTGGTTGGGAAGGCTGGGGCTCCAAAAGGGCTCCGGCCTTTTTTCATGGGCGCGGGCCGGTGTTGCTGGCGCTGGCGCAGCACGCGCGGCTGCGCGCCGTAAAATCACCGGTTTGCGCGCGCGATGCCCGTCCTTGTTGCCCATGGGGCGGCGGGCGCTGGGTTTGGCTCGCGCACCGCGTTTTCTTCTTTTTCCCCTTACTTGCCAGGCCCTGGCTTGCCAGTGCCTCAGCCACAGACGCCATGTTGACATTCCAGCAAATCATTTTGAAGCTGCAGTCCTACTGGGACGCGCAGGGTTGCGCCCTTTTGCAACCCTATGACATGGAAGTGGGCGCCGGCACCTCGCACACTGCCACTTTCCTGCGCGCCATCGGCCCCGAGCCCTGGAAGGCCGCCTACGTGCAGCCCAGCCGCCGCCCCAAGGACGGCCGCTACGGCGAGAACCCCAACCGCCTGCAGCACTACTACCAGTACCAGGTGGTGCTCAAGCCCGCACCGGCCAACATCCTGGAGCTGTACCTGGGCTCGCTCGAAGCCCTGGGCTTCGACCTGAAAAAGAACGACATCCGCTTTGTCGAAGACGACTGGGAGAACCCCACGCTCGGCGCCTGGGGCCTGGGCTGGGAGGTGTGGCTCAACGGCATGGAAGTCACGCAGTTCACCTACTTCCAGCAGGTCGGCGGCATCGACTGCAAGCCTGCCACGGGCGAGATCACCTACGGCCTGGAGCGCTTGGCCATGTACCTGCAGGGCGTGGACAACGTCTACAACCTCAAGTGGACCGACACCCTGAGCTACGGTGACGTGTACAAGCAAAACGAGGTGGAGCAGTCCACCTACAACTTCGAGCACAGCGACGCGGACTTCCTGTTCACCGCCTTCAACGCGCACGAAAAGCAGGCCAAGTACCTCATGGAGCAGCAGCTGGCGTTGCCCGCGTATGAGCAGGTGCTCAAGGCCGCGCACAGCTTCAACCTGCTGGATGCGCGGGGTGCGATCAGCGTGACCGAGCGTGCTGCCTACATCGGCCGCATCCGCAACCTGGCCCGTGCCGTGGCGCAGAGCTACTACGAAAGCCGCGAGCGCCTGGGCTTCCCCATGGCGCCGCGCGAGTGGGTGGAACAGATGACGAAGAAGGCTGCGTGAGAGAAATGACGATGACAACCCAAAACCTCCTCGTTGAACTGTTTGTCGAAGAGCTGCCGCCCAAGGCGCTGCAGAAGCTGGGCGATGCTTTCGCCACCGTGCTGGGCGACCAGCTCAAGGCCCTGGGCCTGGCGTCTGCCTCCTCGGTGGTCACGCCCTTTGCCTCGCCCCGCCGCCTGGCCGCGCATGTGACCGCCGTGGCCGACAAGGCCGCCGACAAGGCCGTGCAGCAAAAGCTGATGCCCGTGACCGTGGGCCTTCAAGCGGACGGCAACGCCACGCCTGCGCTGCTGAAAAAGCTGCAGGCGCTGGGCGCCGATGTGTCCAACCCCGCAGCCGCTGTGGCTGCCTTGAAGCGCGCGCAGGACGGCAAGGCCGAAGCCCTGTTCTACGACAGCGTGGTGCCCGGTGCCACGTTGGCGGCGGGCCTGCAAAAGGCGCTGGACGAAGCCATTGCCAAGCTCCCTATCCCCAAGGTGATGAGCTACCAGCTCGAAACCGACTGCGAGCTGCCCGGCTGGACCAGCGTGAATTTTGTGCGCCCCGCACACGGCCTGGTCGCGCTGCATGGCGGCACCGTGGTGCCCGTGAAGGCGCTGGGCCTGACCGCTGGCAACAGCACCACCGGCCACCGTTTTGAAGCCGCCGTGTCGCCCGTGGTGCTGGCCGATGCCGACAGCTACGCCGCCACGCTGAAGAAGGACGGCGCCGTGATCGCCAGCTTTGCCGAGCGCAAGGCCGAGATCGCGCGCCAGCTGGCTGCGGCTGCTGCGAAGGTGGGCAATGGCGCCCGCCCCATCGAAGACGAAGCACTGCTGGACGAAGTGACCGCGCTGGTGGAGCGCCCCAACGTGGTCATCTGCCAGTTTGAAGAGCAGTTCCTGGGTGTGCCACAAGAGTGCCTCATCCTCACGATGAAGGCCAACCAGAAGTACTTCCCGCTGCTGGACGCCGCGGGCAAGCTCACCAACAAGTTCCTGGTGGTCAGCAACATCAGCCCCGAAGACACGAGCTTTGTGACTGGCGGCAACGAGCGCGTGGTGCGCCCCCGCCTGGCCGATGCCAAGTTCTTCTTTGACCAGGACCGCAAGAAGACCCTGGCCTCGCGTGTCGAGGGCCTGGGCAAGGTGGTCTATCACAACAAGTTGGGCACGCAGGGTGAGCGCGTGGAGCGCGTGCGCGCCATTGCCAAGGCGATTGCATCCCAGCTGGGCGAAGCGCAACTGGTGCAGGATGCCGATCTGGCCGCGCAACTGGCCAAGACCGACCTCGTGACCGATATGGTGGGCGAGTTCCCCGAACTGCAGGGCATCATGGGCGGCTACTACGCCCTGAACGACGGCCTGGGCGAGACCGTGGCGAACGCGATCGAAGACCACTACAAACCCCGCTTTGCGGGCGACGCGCTGCCGCGCAACACCGCTGGTGTGGTGGTGGCGCTGGCCGACAAACTCGAAACCCTGGTCGGCATGTTCGGCATCGGCAACCTGCCCACAGGCGACCGCGATCCGTTCGCGCTGCGCCGCCATGCACTGGGTGTGATCCGCATGCTGGTCGAAAAAGACCTGCCGCTGGACTTGAGCGCGCTGCTGGCCTGTGCCGTGCCTGCCTTTGGCGACAAGATCACCGACGCCACGCCCGCTCTGGCCGACTTCATCTACGACCGACTTGCCGGCAGCCTGCGCGAGCAAGGCTACAGCGCGCAAGAAGTGGACGCCGTGCTGGCCCTGCGCCCCCAGCGCCTGGCCCTGGTCGAGAAGCAGCTGGCTGCAGTCCGTGCCTTTGCCGCCTTGCCCGAAAGCCCCGCCCTGGCAGCGGCCAACAAGCGCGTTGGCAACATCCTCAAGAAGGCCGAGGTCGAAGGCCCGGTGGATGCCCACGTCAACCCCAACCTGCTGCAGGAAAAGGCCGAGCAGGACCTGTACGCCGCGCTGCAGCGCTTTGTGCCCGAGGCCAATGCCCAGTTCGACGCGGGCGACTACACCGCCAGCCTGCAGACCCTGGCCGTGCTGCGTGCGCCCGTGGATGCGTTCTTTGACGACGTGATGGTGAACGCCGAGCAGCTGGACCTGCGCCTGAACCGCCAGGGCCTGCTCAAGACGTTGCACGAAGCCATGAACCGTGTGGCCGATTTGTCCCGTCTGGCGGCCTGACCCCTGGTGCTGGTAGGCTGGTGGTTCTCACAAGGCAAACCCCTCCTATGAAACTCGCCATCCTCGACCGCGACGGCACCCTCAACCCGATGGGGGATGAATACATCACTTCGGCCGACGAGTGGGCGGCGGTGCCCGGCGCGCTCGAAGCCATTGCCCGCCTCAACCATGCCGGCTGGCATGTGGTGGTCGCCACCAACCAGCCGGGACTGGGCCGGGGGCTGTTTGACGTGGTGGCGCTCAACGCCATCCACGCCAAGATGCACCGGCAGGTGGCGGCGGTGGGCGGGCGCATCGACGCGGTGTTCTACTGCCCCCATGCGGCCGACGAGGACTGCAGCTGCCGCAAGCCCGCCCCGGGCCTGCTGGAGCAGATTTGCGACCGCTATGGCATGGAGCGCAACGAGGTCCGCGTGGTCGGCAGCTGCGAGGCCCACCTGCAGGCGGGTGCCGCCCTGGGGGCCCAGTTGCACCTGGTGTGCACCGGCCGGTCTGCTGCGTTGCGGCCGGGCGGGGCGTTGCCTGCGGGGTTGCCGGCGGGTACGCAGTTGCACGCCAGCCTCGGAGATTTTGTGGACCAGTTGCTGCCGGTGGTGCCAAGCGCCGCAGCCGCCGTGGCCGCTGCGCCCTTGCCGCTGTCGTGACAAGGCGCAGCAGCATCTTGATGCTATTTAATTCATAGCTGTTGGCGCATATTTCACTAGCGCTTGCGGCCAAAAAGACATCCCAATGGCTCTTATCCGTTCTGTCATTCACCTTCTCTGGATGGGCATCACCGTGGTGCCCTACGCGCTGGCCATCATGCTGGGCACGCTGCTGGGCGTGCGGGGTGTGCCCCTTTACCGCATCGCCCGGGCCTGGCTGTCGCTGTGCATCAGCGGCGCGCGGGTGGTTCTGGGCATCCGCGCCGAGGTGACCGGCATGGAGAACCTGCCGCAGGGCGCCAACGAAGGCGCGATCCTGCTGGTCAAGCACCAGTCCACGTACGAGACCTTCCTGATGCCGGTGATCATGCCGCACCCCCTGGCCTACGTGTTCAAGAAGGAGCTGCTGCATGTGCCCTTCTTCGGCTGGGCCATCGGGCGGCTGGACATGATCCACATCGACCGCAACCAGCGCACGCAGGCCTTCAACAAGGTGGTGCAGCAGGGCAAGGACCTGCTGGCCAAGGGCATCTGGATCATCATGTTCCCCGAGGGCACGCGCATCGAGCGGGGGCAGAAGGGCAACTACAAGACCGGCGGTACGCGCCTGGCGATTGACACCGGTGCGCCGGTGATTCCGATCGCCGTGACCTCGGCCAAGGTGTGGCCGCGCAAGGCGTTCGTCAAGCGCCCCGGCGTGGTGGATGTGTCGATTGGCAAGCCCATCTCCAGCGTGGGGCGCCAGCCCGACGAACTGATGCGCGAGGTGGAGGCCTGGATCGAGGCCGAGATGCGTCGTCTGGACCCAGAGGCTTACCCAGCCCCTGCGGCCAACACCGCGGCACCCAGCGGGAAGTAAACCGACCGTGATGCAGCGGCTTGTGCAACTGGCGCTGGACCTGTTTGACCCGCCCGGGACCCCCGCAGCAGGCCCCAGTCCTGTGGCTGCAGGTTTCAAGCCCAATCAGCCACAAGCGCTAGTCGATCAATCGCCGGTAGCTCCTAAAACTATAGTGAGCCGGCCTGCGGCGCCTGCGGTGCCGCTGCCCTCGCTGTTGTCGCCTGCCGAATTCCGCCACCCCCAGGCCAGCCGCGAGGTGTTGCTGGGAGATGCCGTCGTGGCCTATGCGCTGCAGCGCGCGCGCCGCCGCAGCATCGGCTTTACCGTGGGGGCCGATGGCCTGTCGGTGCGGGCCCCCAGCTGGGTGACGCTGGGCGCAGTGGATGCCGCGCTGCGCGAGAAGTCCGACTGGATCTTGCGCAAGCTGTCGGAGGCGCGCGAGCGCCAGCAGCGCATGGAAGGCGGTCGTATCGTCTGGGCCCATGGCGCAGAGCTGCCCTATCTGGGAGAGCCGCTGAGGCTGGTGCTGGACCCGAGCCACGGCTTTGCGGGCAAAGGTGGAGCGCTGGTGGCGGCGGTGGAGCCGGGCGGCACAGCCACGACGCCCAGCCTGCACATTGGCCTGCCGCACAGCGCCAGCCCCGCACAGGTCCGCGATGTCGTCCAGGCCTGGTTGATGCGCGACGCGCGCCGCCACTTCACCGAGCGGCTGGACCATTTTGCCCCGCTGCTGGGCGTGCGCTGGGCCAGCCTGCGCCTGTCGAGCGCCAATACCCGCTGGGGCAGCGCCAAGGCCGACGGCTCCATCCGCCTGAACTGGCGCCTGCTGCACTACCGCCCGGCCATCATCGACTACGTCGTGGCGCACGAACTGGCCCACCTGCGCGTGATGGACCACAGTCCCCGTTTCTGGGACACCGTGGCCACCGTGGTGCCGGACTATGCGCAGCTGCGCAGCCATCTCCGTGATGAACCCGCCCCGCTATGGTGAATCCCCCCTGAGTCGCCTTCGGCGCCTTCCCTCAAGGGGGGCGACGCCCTCGCTGCGGGGCGGCCCTTGGCTTGCGTCCCTCGCGCCGGTCGCGCCCAGTCCAAACGTTTTGCCTAGTGCCCAGAAAGGATTGAAACCATGAAAAATACGCTCTCCTCCGTTACTCCCGCCGAAGGCTATGCCGGTGACGTGACGCCCCAACAGGCCTGGCAATGGGTGCAGGCGGGACAGGCCGTGCTGGTGGACGTGCGCAGCGACGCCGAACGCGAGTGGGTGGGCCACGTGCCCGGCGCCGCTGCGGTGGCCTGGAAGCAATGGCCGGGCATGGCGATGAACGCCGACTTTGATGCCCAGATGCGCGCTGCGGTGCCCGAGGGTGGACGGGCCGTGCTGCTGTGCCGCAGCGGTGTGCGCTCCATTGCCGCCGCGCGCCGCGCCACCGAGTTGGGTATCACCGCGTACAACATCCTCGAAGGGTTTGAGGGCGATGCGGATGCGCAAGGCCAACGCGGCAAACGTGGTGGCTGGCGCTTTCATGGCCTGCCGTGGAAGCAGGGCTGATTTGCTATCAAAAAAAGAGCTGCCAGCGCTTTTTCTACTAGCGCTGGCAGCTCAGAGGGCTTGAATCTGCGAGAGATTACTTGGTCAGTGGCGGAATCCGCAGCTTCTGGCCGGGATAGATCTTGTCGGGGTGGCTCAGCATGGGCTTGTTGGCCTCGAAGATCACGGGGTACTTGTTGGCGTCGCCATAGAACTTCTTGGCAATGGCGCTCAGGGTGTCGCCGCGCACCACGTCGTGGTATTGGGCCTCGGGCTCGGGGTTGGTCACCTCCATCAGGTTCTCGACGCTGGTCACGCTGGCCACGTTGCCGCAGCACAGGGTGACTTTTTCCTTGGCGGCCTGGGTGGGGGCGGTGCCCTTGACGGTGACCTTGCCTTGCGTGCCGTCGAATGCCACCTGTACGTTGCTGGCGCCCAGGTTCTGGGACGTGATGTAGGTCTCGATGGCCTTGGATGCCTTGGCGTTGAGTTCATCCTGCGTGGGGGCGGCTGCCGTGGCGGCCTGCGCTTCTTTGCCGCCGAACAGCTTTTCGCCGGCTTCCTTGATGAAACTGAAAAGACCCATGTCGTACCTCCTAATGTTGCAGAAACAGGAAGGACCACTGTAGCGGGTACGGGCGGCTGCATCGTGTCGGACAGGGGCGCGACACGATTTTTCACAATTTGGGGGCCGGGGAGAGGTGGTGCCGCCGTGGCTGTCGCCCTCGGGCAGGGGCGCATCGCAAAACTCGGGATAATCGGCCGCATGACTTTTCTGGCCATCGACGTCGGTAACACCCGTCTCAAATGGGCGTTGTACGACGCTCCCCGCCCCGGGGCTGCGCTCATTGCGCATGGCGCCGAGTTTCTCGACCACATCGACCGCCTGGCCGAAGGCAGCTGGGCCTCGCTGCCCCATCCGACACGCATGCTGGGCTGTGTGGTGGCGGGAGATGCCGTCAAACGCCGCGTACAGGAACAGATGGAAATCTGGGACGTCACCCCCTCGTGGGTGGTGTCATCGGCGCAAGAGGCGGGGTTGACCAACGGCTACGACCACCCCTCGCGCCTGGGCTCGGACCGGTGGGTGGCCATGATCGGCGCACGCCACCATGTGCTGGCAAGCGGCCCTGCACGGCCGCTGGTGGTGGTGATGGTGGGCACGGCCGTGACGGTGGAGTGCATCGACACCGAGGGCCGCTTCATGGGCGGCCTGATCCTGCCCGGCCACGGCATCATGCTGCGTGCGCTTGAATCCGGCACCGCCGGCCTGCACGTGCCTACGGGCGAAGTGCGCCCGTTCCCCACCAACACCAGCGATGCGCTGACCAGCGGCGGCACCTACGCCATCGCGGGGGCCGTGGAGCGCATGTACCAGCACCTGTTGCAGCACTGCGGCCAGGAGCCTGCCTGCATCATGACCGGCGGCGCCGGCTGGAAGATGGCGCCCAGCATGACACGGCCGTTTGAGCTGGTGGACAACCTGATTTTTGACGGACTTCTGGAGATTGCAGCGCAGCGGTTTGGGGGCTGAGGGCTTTTGAGCTCCGCATCCATAGCAGCGCGACACGGCAATCTACTGCAAACCTCTGTGCAAAACTGGCGCTGCGCAAGCCAGAGGCACCGAGCAAGGGCCGTCCCGTAGCGAGGGTGTCGTCCCCCTTCCCGAATGGCGTAGCCAGTCGAGAGAAGGGGGAAGCGGCAAAGCCGCTCAGGGGGATGCCTCTTACTCTTCTTCCAGTTCCGCCCGTGCCATCTCCACATCCAGCCGCTCCATGGCATCCATGGGTTCTGCGGTGGCGGCCTTTTCGTAGAGCGCAGTGGCTTCCTTCATCTTCTTGTCGCCCTCCAGCATGACGAGGGCATTGGCGTACTCAATCATGGCGATGGCCGATCCCGGGTTGAGCTTGAGGGCCTCCTGGAACAGCTTGAGGCCCGTGTCCTTCTTGGCGCCATAGGTCATGCCGCCAATCAGCGAACCCACCTTGTCGATCACCTCCGCATGGAAGGCACCCAGCGCAATGCGCGCATCGGCGTGTTTGGGCGACAGGGCGATGGCCTTTTCCAGCGACTCCTTCACCTTGCCGCCCAGGCCCTGCGCCAGCGCCTTGGCCACGCTGATGCCCTGGCTGTAGCGGCCCAGCGCATACGCATGCCAGTACCAGGCGTTGGCGTTGTTCGGTTCTGCGGCTGCCTGGGCCTCGGCCCTTTCGGCCACCTGCATGAACAGGTCCAGCCGCGTCTTTTCCTTGGGCTCCAGGTAGTTGGCGTAGATGGAGGTGGCCTTGTTGGCTGCGGTAATGCCCGCTCCACCGGCCGCCAGGCCTGCAGCCGCCGCTTTCTCAAAGTCGCCGTTGTGGAACAGTGCCCACGCTTCCAGCGCGGCTGCGTCCTTGGGGCAGGGTTCGGCATCACCGCCATGCAGTCGTGCCCATTGCTTCTTGACGCTCGCAGCGTCGAACTGGTAGTCGCCGGCGTGGGGGAAGGGGGTCCATTTGGCCATGGTGTGTGTCTCCGGAAGTTCTTGTGGTTGGGTGTCTGTGGTGGGCCGTCTCTGTATCAGCCAGGCACTGCGGCGTAGGCGCCGACCAGCTCCAGCAAGTGGGCCCGCTGGCCGCTTTCGAGGTAGGGCATGAGCAGGTTCAGCACATGGTGGGCTCCGCGCAGCAGCGCGGCCTGGGCGCTTTCAGGCTCCAGCGCGCGGCGCGGGTCGCGCACGTATTCAAAACTGAGCCAGTAGGTGAGCACAACGACCATGCTGGTGGCGGTGGCCTCCAGCTCGCGCGAGTCGATGTGCAGCGCGTCTGCGCGTCCCATGCCATCGAGCATGGCGCGCACGGCGCGGGTCTTGTTCTTAAGGATGGCCTGGAAGTGCGTCTCCAGGCGCCGGTTCTTGGACAGCAGGTCGTTGAGATCGCGGTACAGAAAGCGGTACTGCCAGATCAGCTCGAACAGCGAGTGCATGAAGAACCAGGCGTCCTCCACATTGCGCACGCCATCTGCTGCGGCCAGCAGCTCGGTGAGCGAGCCTTCGTAGCGATCAAACAGCGCGTTGATCAGCTCGTCCTTGGCGGGGTAGTGGTAGTAGAGATTGCCAGGGCTGATGCGCAACTCGGCCGAGATCAGGGTGGTGGAGACGTTGGGTTCACCGAACCGGTTGAACAGGTCCAGCGTCACTTCCAGAATGCGTTCTGCGGTGCGGCGTGGCGCTTTCTTCACCATGTGTGTGGGCCCCTTCGCGTCGTTGTGTGTCGTTGTTGCGTTGTCTCTGATGGCTACTCTAACCCACGCAGTCATGCTGCAGTGCGACATGAGAAGAGGGCGCGCGTGTCGCTCCCGGATCGCTTTTAGCGCACTTCACGGGTTTCACCAAAAAAAGAAAAGCGGTCCAGGCGCCGTGGCGCGCGGACCGCTTGGTGCGGGCTGGGTGCTTGCCGCTGGCAAGCCGTGATCAGCTGGCCGACGGCGTGCTGGTGGCTGCGTCGGCAGCCGCACGTGTTGCGGTCTTCTTGGCCACAGCCTTCTTGGCGGGGGCCTTGGCTGCAGGCTTTGCCGCTGCCTTGACAGGCGCGGCCTTCTTTGCAGCCGCCTTCTTGGCAGGGGCCTTGGCAACAGGCTTGGCGGCTGCCTTGGCAGCAGCTTTGGCGGGTGCAGCCTTGCTGCCCTTGGCCAGGGCGTCCACACGGGCGCTCAGGGCTTCCAGGTCGCGGGCCGAGGGCACGCCCAGCTTGGCGAGGGCCTTGGCCACGCGGTCTTCAAAGATGTTCTCGAGCTTGTCCCACTGGCCCTGGGCCTTGGAGCCGATGTCGCTGGCCATGGTGGTCACGCGGCTGGTGGCTTCGGTGATCTTTTCTTCGGCCACGGCCTGGGTCTTGCGCTGGATGGTCAGGCCTTCCTTGACCAGGGCTTCAAACACCTTGCCACCTTCTTCCTGCGCCTTGGAGAAGGCACCCAGACCGGCCAGCCAGATCTGCTGGGCGGAGTCCTTGACGGTGCTGGACAGTTGGGCGTTGCTCTTCTTCTTGTCAGCGCTGAGTTTCTGCAGTTTCTTGACCATAAGGCCTCCATGGTGCGGTTGGTTGGGGTTGCCGGGGCGATTTTGCCTTCGACGCATGGCCGCACTGTACGCCGCACGGTGCGCAAGGTGTAGGCGCGCGCTCCTAAAAATGTAGAGCGTGCCATCTAGCCCGCCTGCCCGCTGGGCACCTAGCATCGGCGCGGGTTTCTGCTGAATCGGGGTGTGCAGGCCTTGGGCAAGAATGAAGCTATCTCAGAGGAGTTATCCATGCAGTATTTCGTGACGGGGGCAACAGGGTTCATTGGCAAGCGGCTGGTCAAGAAGCTGCTGGAGCGCAAGGGGGCGGTGGTGCATTTCCTGATCCGCAAGGAAAGTGCGGACAAGGTGGCCGACCTGCGCAGCTTCTGGGGCGTAGGCCCTGCACGCGCCATCCCCGTGTTTGGCGACCTCACCGCCAAGAAGCTGGGCGTCTCGGCAGACGACGTGAAGAAGCTCAAGGGCCAGATCGACCACTTCTACCACCTGGCCGCGGTGTATGACCTCTCTGCTGACGAAGAAACCCAGGTGGCCGTGAACATCGAGGGAACGCGCAACACGGTGGACCTGGCCAAGGCGATTGATGCCGGGCACTTCCACCATGTCTCCTCCATCGCGGCCGCAGGTCTGTACGAAGGCGTGTTCCGCGAAGACATGTTCGAGGAAGCCGAGGGCCTGGACCACCCGTACTTCCAGACCAAACACGAGAGCGAAAAGATCGTGCGCCAAGACTGCAAGGTGCCATGGACGGTGTACCGCCCGGCCATGGTGGTGGGCGACAGCCAGACCGGCGAGATGGACAAGATCGATGGGCCCTACTACTTCTTCAAGCTCATCCAGCGCCTGCGCCAGCTGCTGCCGCCCTGGATGCCCACCGTGGGCCTGGAAGGCGGGCGCGTGAACATCGTGCCGGTGGACTTTGTGGTGAATGCACTGAACGTCATCAGCCACCAAAAAGACATCACCAAGAAGTGTTATCACCTGGTGGACCCAGTGGGTTACCGTGTAGGCGATGTGCTCGACATCTTCAGCCGCGCCGCCCATGCGCCGCGCATGAATCTGTTCGTCAACGCAGCGCTGCTGGGCTTCATTCCCAAGAGTGTGAAGAAGAGCCTGATGGCACTGGCGCCCGTGCGCCGCGTGCGCAACGCGGTGATGAAGGACCTGGGCCTGCCCGAGGACATGCTCACCTTCGTGAACTACCCCACGCGCTTTGATTGCCGCGAAACGTTGGCCGCGCTCAAGGGCTCCGGCGTCACATGCCCCAATCTCAAGGACTACGCCTGGCGGCTGTGGGACTACTGGGAGCGCAATCTGGACCCCGAGCTGTTCATCGACCGCACGCTCAAGGGCACGGTGGCGGGCAAGGTGGTGCTGATCACCGGTGGATCGTCCGGCATTGGGCTGGCGGCAGCGCACAAGTTTGCCGAGGCAGGCGCCACCACCATCATCTGCGGGCGTGACCAGGACAAGCTCGACGAGGCCTGTGCCGAAGCCAAGGCCAAGGGTTACCAGTTCATCGCCTATTCGGCAGACATTGCCGACATGACCGACTGCGACCGTTTTGTGCAGTTGCTCATCGACAACCACGGCGGTGTGGACTTCCTCATCAACAACGCGGGCCGCTCCATCCGCCGCGCCATCGAGTCGAGCTACGACCGCTTCCACGACTACGAGCGCACCATGCAGCTCAACTATTTCGGCTGCCTGCGCGTGACCATGGGCTTTCTGCCCGGCATGGTGGCTAAGCGCAAGGGCCATGTGGTCAACATCAGCTCCATCGGCGTGCTGACCAATGCGCCACGCTTTTCGGCCTATGTGGCCAGCAAGGCGGCGCTGGACGCGTGGACGCGCTGTGCCTCCAGCGAGTTTGCCGACCAGGGCATCACCTTCACCACCATCAACATGCCCCTGGTGCGCACCCCAATGATTGCGCCCACCAAGATCTACAACAACGTGCCCACGCTGAGCCCCGAGGAGGCGGCGGACATGATTGCCCAGGCCTGCATCTTCAAGCCGGTGCGCATCGCCACGCGGCTGGGCATCACCGGCCAGCTGCTGCACGCGCTGGTGCCACGCGTGGCGCAGATCACCATGAACACGAGCTTTCGCATGTTCCCGGATTCCACCGCCGCCAAGGGCGCCAAGGATGCCAAACCGCAGTTGTCCGCCGAGGCGGTAGCGCTGCAGCAAATGATGCGTGGCATCCACTTCTGAAGCTGCTCCGCATCGCTCGAATGGGCCCGTGTTGAACTCTGTTACCCAGAAGCTAGGCGGACAGGGATAATCACGGGCTTTGCCAACTCGGCATTACATACAGCCTCCCTATGATTTTGGTAACTGGCGGCGCGGGTTTTATTGGCGCTAACTTTGTCCTTGACTGGCTTGCTGCGTCGAGCGAGCCCGTCGTCAACCTCGACAAGCTCACTTATGCGGGCAATCTGCACAACTTGGACGGTGTGCAAGGAAATGCGCGGCACATCTTTGTGCAAGGGGATATTTGCGACTCTGCGTTGGTAGCCCAGCTGCTGACCGAGCACAAGCCCCGCGCGGTGGTGAATTTCGCAGCCGAGTCGCATGTGGACCGTTCTATCCACGGCCCCGAGGATTTCATCCAGACCAACATCGTCGGCTCATTCCGCCTGCTCGAAGCCGTGCGCGCTTACTGGACTGTGCTGCCCGAGGGCGAACGTGCCGCCTTCCGGTTGCTGCACGTATCCACCGACGAGGTGTACGGCTCGCTCGCACCCACTGACCCGGCCTTCACCGAGACACGTGGCTTCGAGCCCAACAGTCCCTACAGCGCCAGCAAAGCCGCAAGCGACCATCTGGTGCGCGCATGGCACCACACCTACGGCCTGCCGGTCCTCACCACTAACTGCAGCAACAACTACGGGCCGTACCACTTCCCTGAGAAGCTGATCCCGCTAATGATCGTCAACGCGCTGGCCGGCAAGAGCCTGCCGGTGTATGGCGACGGCATGCAGGTGCGCGACTGGCTCTATGTGAAAGACCACTGCAGCGCTATCCGCCGCGTGCTGGAAGCCGGTACGCCCGGCGAGACCTATAACGTGGGCGGCTGGAACGAGAAGCCCAACATCGAGATCGTTAACATGGTGTGTGCGCTGCTCGACGAGCTGCGCCCCCGCGCCGACGGCCGGAGCTACAAGGCCCAGATCACCTACGTGAAAGACCGCCCCGGCCACGACCGCCGCTACGCGATCGATGCGCGCAAGATCGAGCGTGAGCTGGGCTGGAAGCCTGCAGAAACCTTCGACACCGGCATCCGCAAGACCGTGCAGTGGTACCTGGAGAATGGCGACTGGGTGGCCAGCGTGCAGACTGGTGCATACCGCGATTGGGTGGAGACCCAGTACGAGCAGCAGCCAACCCCCGCAGCGGACGCCCGCGCATGAACATCCTGCTCTTTGGCAAAGGCGGCCAGGTTGGCTGGGAGTTGCAGCGTAGCTTGTCCATGTTGGGCACGGTCACGGCGCTGGACCACGACAGCGCGGACCACTGCGGCGACTTTGCGAACCCGACGGGTGTGGCCGAGACGGTGCGCGCCCTGCGCCCCGATGTCATCGTTAATGCCGCGGCCCACACGGCGGTGGACAAGGCCGAGAGCGAAGCCGACTTCGCACGCACGCTGAACGCCATTACCCCCGGTGCCATCGCGCAGGAGGCAGCCAAGCTTGGCTCCTGGCTGGTGCACTACAGCACCGACTACGTCTTCGATGGCAGCGGCAGCCGCCCCTGGCTCGAAACTGACACACCCGCTCCCTTGAGTGTGTACGGTCGCACTAAGCTCGAAGGCGAGCAGCTCATTGCAGAGGCTTGCGCAAAGCACTTGATCCTGCGCACCAGCTGGGTCTATGCGGCGCGTGGTGGCAACTTCGCCAAGACCATGCTGCGCCTGGCGCAGGAACGTGAGCGCCTGACTGTGATCGACGACCAGTGGGGAGCGCCCACGGGTGCCGATCTTCTGGCCGACGTGACGGCACATGCCCTGAGCCACTTGCTACAGCGCCCTCAGGATGCGGGTCTGTACCACTGTGTCGCAGCCGGTGAAACGAACTGGAACGAGTACGCAAAGTTCGTGATCGCGCAGGCGCAGCTTGCGCAACCTGCTATCCAAATCAAAGCAAAAGAAGTCGCTCCCGTCCCTTCGAGCGCATTTTCCACTCCTGCCGTGCGCCCGCACAACTCGCGCCTTCATACCGGCAAGCTGCAAGCCACCTTCGGCCTGCAGATGCCCCACTGGCAAGCGGGCGTGGCGCGCATGCTGGCTGAAATCCTCTGATCGGCACCCTCACATGACGCAACGCAAAGGCATCATCCTTGCCGGAGGCTCCGGTACCCGGCTGCATCCGGCCACCTTGGCCATCAGCAAGCAACTGCTGCCGGTGTACGACAAGCCCATGATCTACTACCCGCTGAGCACCCTGATGCTCGCGGGCATCCGCGACATCCTGGTCATCAGCACGCCGCAGGACACGCCGCGGTTTGAGCAACTGCTGGGCGACGGCAGCCAATGGGGCCTGAACCTGCAATATGCCGTGCAGCCCAGTCCGGATGGCCTGGCGCAGGCATTCATCATCGGAGAGGCTTTCCTGGCCGGTGCGCCCAGTGCGCTGGTGCTGGGCGACAACATTTTCTACGGCCACGACTTCCACGAGCTGCTGAACAACGCCCGGCAGCGAGAAGTGGGGGCCAGTGTTTTTGCCTACCATGTGCAGGACCCTGAGCGCTATGGCGTGGCTGAGTTCGATTCCCGGGGCAAAGTGCTTTCTCTGGAGGAAAAACCAGCGCAACCCAAGAGCAGCTATGCGGTCACAGGCCTTTACTTTTACGACGACCAGGTGGTTGAGATGGCCAAGAAACTTCAGCCCTCGCCGCGTGGAGAGCTGGAGATCACTGACTTGAACCGTCTGTATCTGGAGCAAGGGCAGTTGAGCGTAGAGATCATGGGGCGGGGTTATGCGTGGCTCGATACAGGTACGCATGAAAGTCTCCTGGAGGCGGGCCAGTTCATCGCCACGCTGGAACACCGCCAGGGGCTGAAGATTGCGTGCCCCGAAGAAATCGCCTGGCGTTCACAATGGATTGATAGTGCGCAGTTGGAGCGTCTATCTCAGCCGTTGGTCAAAAGTGGGTATGGTCAGTACTTGATGCGCCTGCTCAAAGACAAGATTTATTGATAGGCGCTGTTCATGCAAGCTACACGGTTGGCTATTCCTGATGTTGTACTGATCGAGCCCCAGGTATTTGGAGACGCGAGGGGGTTCTTCTATGAGAGCTTCAATCAACGGGTTTTCAACGAGGCGACAGGCACATCCCACCAGTTCGTCCAAGACAACCACAGCCGCAGCGCCCAAGGGGTACTGCGGGGGTTGCACTACCAGATTCATCAGCCTCAAGGGAAGTTGGTCCGTGTAGTCAGTGGTTCGGTCTTTGATGTGGCTGTTGATATCCGCCGCAGTTCACCCACCTTCGGTCAATGGGTTGGGGCTGAACTCAGTGCCGACAATCACCGACAGTTGTGGGTGCCTCCAGGATTCGCGCATGGTTTTGTCGTGCTCAGCGAAACGGCCGAATTTCTGTACAAGACCACGGACTACTATGCGCCCGCATACGAGAGGTGCATAGCCTGGAACGATCCAGTTCTGGCCATCGATTGGCGGTTGACCGCAGAGCCGCGCCTGTCCGCCAAAGACGCTCAAGGGGTCAAGCTGTCTCATGCCGAGGTATTCCCCTGACGCTGGGTACCAAATCTCTATTGGCGCGGTGGATTGGCAGTACCTTGGCTCAGTGCCTGCCGCATTGACTCGTAGAGTGCGTCAGATCCGAACTGGGGGTTGTCTGGGTCGAACGAAAAGATGTTGTGGCCTCGTGCCACAAGCTTGCCCTCCCAGCGGGGCTCCATGAAAAAAGACAAAAATTCAGCCCCCCTGGCAGCATGCTGGTCCAGTGTGCGCTGAAGCGTCGGCGTATTCATGGCCTTGAGTGGGTGAAATTCCGTGACTCCGTAACCCCGGTGTCCCGTGGCCCTGTACCACTGTCCAAACGCCTGCCCGTAACTCGCATCTCCGTACAGGCTTACCCCGAGGCGTATTCCTTGTTGCTCGCGCAGCGACGCATCAATGGCGAACTTGTGAGCATCCCAACTAGGATTCGCGAAAGGAACGATCTGGTGTGTGTAGTGAGGTACGTTACTAAGACATGACTCATGAACTACATCGTTAAAGAACCGAAGGTAGTCCACCACCTGCTGTCCTCTGAACTGGTGCCACAACGGTACCAAGGGGTTGTAGTAATAAGAGGATTCATCAACAGGCATGTCGATGCTCGCAGGGGGTGACGGTATGGCGGTCGTACTGGGTGGAAGTGGTTGTTGAGGTAGCTGCTTGGGAGGTGTTTGCGCCCTGTCCATGATGGCAATGTGCCGCGTGCCGAGAGGTTTGAGGCGTCCCGGGGTCTGCTCCAGGAATACGTCGATGCGATGTATGCCGGCAGGCAGGCGTCGGAAATCCATGTCCAGTCGCCAGCCGGTGTCGGCGTTGCCAAACTCTGGCTTTGCTTTCAGTACATCCTGTCGCCCCTTGTCCACCGGCGTTTTGCCCACGAACACGCCGTTGCGAAACACATGCACCCAAGCCGGTCCCGATCCTTCGGTGCGCGAGACATAGGCCCATCCGGAAATGGGCAGGGTTCCTTGCGCAAAAGAATCGATGTGCTCGGTGTATCGCTGCAGTGGTTCAACGCGAATGTCTTTGGAAGGAGGTACTACTTCGTCAAAAGAGGCGTAATCGGCCCCCACCGCTCGGTTGAGCTTTCCCACGCTTTGAAACTCGTCGCGCAGGAATGTACGAAATGCAGCAATGGATTGCGGGCTGTAATCGGTAACGCGGTAGGGAGGGGTGAATCCCATGCCACTTTCAAAATCAGGAAACAGGTGATGCAGTTCGCCTAGAAGAGTGACTCCACGAATTTTGGCGATGTCGTGTGCGGGTAATCGACACACCGCATCCAACATTGCGCGTGCAGCTTGAACGCGGCGCTTGGTCAGCTCCGTGTGAGGGGTTGCAAAAGTCCAGTTATGGATAGGCGCACCGTAGTAACTGCTTTGTACGAGGGGGCCGTCACGTGTTTGCGCAAGGTTGCCAGCATCCTGGGCCAGCGCCTTTTCCAGTGAGGCGTTTGTAGAGAAGTGTGTCGAAAACAGGTACAGGATCAAAGGCCGGTCGGTATCACGGATCGTTCGCACCAAGCGATCAACCATGGGGCTATCAATTTCCCAACCGCCATGGATGTCCTTGCGAAACAGTTGTAGCAAAGGTACTGGCAGTGTGTAACCCAGTGGATACGCGTTCTGTGCGCTGGACGAGGGGCGCAGCGTGGAAAGCGTTGATTCCACCAATGCCGCTGCCGAGCCTCGTGGGCCCATGCAACTGCGTTCTAGATCCCCCGTGTGGGGCTCCTGGGTGGTGTCTGTAGGCGCAGCAATGCACGTATCGATGGCGCCAATCATGGGTGCGAGCAGCATTGGCGCTTTGCTGTGCAAGTTGTTTTTCGTGTGGTTGTACAGCAGGTGTACTCCTGCTGCGCCTGCAACGAGCACGCAGCACGCAGCGAGGATGGTGGAAAGCGCCGTCGTGCGACTGGCTGGATTAAAAGGACTCATATTTGCATGCCTGGATCGGATTACCAAGTGCCGACGAATGTAAAGCACTGGCACTTGTGCACTTCTTAACTGATTGCGCAACGGTCGGGTGAAAGTGGGCTTTGCGTCAGTGTTTCATGGTGCAAAGCTATCTAATTTGTAGCGCTTGCGCCGGATCTGTGCTTCCACTGCCCATCGTGGCTCGGAAATGCATTCTGCAGGGGTGGGTGCTGGACTTGGCCGCAGCTACACTCCTGCCAACGCCTCTGTCGGATGGGGGCTCTTGCACGCCCATCGTTTTGGCCTCATGTCGGGGGGGCTATATCAACATTTTTCATGACGACAAATACACTTTTGGTCGAGCCGGCTGGCGAGGTCATCGACTCGCGCCCCCGGATTGGCGAACTTCTCGTTCAGGCCGGGAAACTCTCGTCGCGTGACCTGGAGCGCGCGCTATCTGCCCAGCAGGAAATGGGCGGCATGCTCGGACGTGTGCTGGTCAGGCTGGGACTGGTTTCCGATGGTGATGTGGCCGGCGTCTTGTCCGTGCAGCTGGGTGTTCCATTGGTGCAGGCGGAAGGTTTTCCTGACCTCATGCCGGAGGTTGAAGGGTTGCTGCCTGAGTTTCTTCAGGCCCATGCCATTTATCCGCTGCGCCTGGAGGATGGTGTCTTGCACGTCGCCATGTCTGTGCCGCAAGACGCGTTTGTGGTCAAGGCGCTCCACCTTGCTACAGGCCTTGCGATTCGGCCTCACCTCGCTCTCGAAAGCGATATTGAAAGAGCGCTTGTCGAACCGGTTGAAGAACCTGAGGATGCTGACGACGGCTTTGGCGACGGACTGGATGGTGGTGACTTTGTCGAGCATCTCAAGGATCTCGCCAGCGAGGCCCCTGTCATTCGCTTGGTCAATACCATTATCGGTCGCGTGATTGACTTGCGTGCCTCTGATATTCACTTGGAGCCATTCGATGATGGTTTGCATGTTCGCTATCGCGTTGACGGTGTGATCCACCCCGGTGAACTGGTACCCCCACGCCTGTCTGCAGCTGTCAATTCGCGCGTTAAACTCCTGGCGCACCTCGACATTGCCGAGCGCCGTTTGCCGCAGGATGGCCGTATCAAGACACGTGTGAAGGGCCGTGAACTGGATTTGCGCGTGTCTACCGTCCCGACGGTTCACGGCGAAAGTGTGGTTATGCGGGTCCTTGACCGGGCCAGTGTGCGGCTGGAACTCGAAAAGATGGGTTTCGAAAAAGACACGTTGGCGCGCTTCAACCATTTGCTGGCTCGCCCACACGGCATTTTGCTGGTCACTGGTCCTACCGGCTCAGGCAAGACCACCACCCTGTATGCAGCCTTGGCCAAAATTGACGCCAGTGAGCAGAAAATCATTACCGTCGAAGATCCGGTGGAGTACCAGCTCGAAGGCATCAACCAGATCCAGGTCCACTCGCAGATCAATTTGACATTTGCAAATGCGCTGCGCTCCATACTCCGTCAGGATCCGGACATCATCATGATCGGTGAAATGCGTGACGGGGAAACAGCGCAAATTGCCGTGCAGTCCGCCCTGACGGGCCATTTGGTGCTGTCCACGCTGCACACCAACACCGCCGCTGGTGCGGTGATTCGTATGCAAGATATGGGTGTAGAGCCCTATCTAATCACCTCCGCTGTCAACGGTGTTTTGGCCCAGCGCCTGGTCCGCACACTTTGCGAGCATTGCAAAGAGGCGTACGAGCCGGGCGCTGAGGTGCGCGAGAGTACCGGGTTGTCGCGCTTTTGCGCCCCTGGAAAACTTGTGTACAGGGCGGTTGGCTGTGAGCAGTGTCGTCAATCGGGGTACCGGGGGCGCACGGGCATTCATGAGCTGCTCCTGATCGATGAACCCATGCGTCGAGCCATCATCGAAGGGCGTGATGCCAATGTACTCAACTCGATTGCAGCCCAAAGTGGCATGCTCAGCCTGTATGAGGATGGCCTGCGAAAGGTTGCTGCAGGCTACACCACACTCGATGAGTTGGCTCGGGTGACGCAGGACCAGTCTGATGCCTGAGTTCGCATGGCGAGCCGCCAACAGTGCGGGCAAAGTCGAAGAAGGGCGCCTGACCGCGTCCACTCCTGCCCAGGTGCTCAAGCAATTGCGCGATCAAGGCATGACGCCACTGCATATCGGTGATGCCAGTGCAGCGGCGTCTCTGTCTGATGCCTCCGGTCAGGCCCATTCCTATGGAGGCTTTGCGCGCCCCAAGGGACGCCAGGCCAGGGGGCCTGTTACTTCGCCAGATGTTTTGGCTCTTACATCTGAATTGGCCATCATGCTGCGCGCGGGATTGGCGCTCGACAACGCTTTGCGAGTGCTCATCGATATGAGTCACAAGCCCAGTGTCGCCACTCTGGTGCAGGGCATTCTTGACGCAGTCAAAGGCGGTACGCCGCTCAGTCGTGCATTGGCGGCCCACAGAGACCTGTTTGGCGATTTTTATATCAACATGATCCGGTCTGGCGAAGCCAGTGGCCAGATGTCTGCAGTGCTCGATCGCCTGGTTGAGCATATGGAACGTCAGCGCGCATTGAGGGAGAGTGTTATTTCGGCGACTATTTATCCAGCCATCCTGCTGGGAGTGGCTGTACTGTCGCTGATCGCCATGCTTGGTTTCGTGGTACCTCAGTTTGAGAAGTTGTTCACTGATATGGGCGATGCGCTGCCGGTGCCTACGCGTCTCGTGATGGGGTTGGGGCATGCGTTTACCCAGTATGGTCTGGTGATGGGACTCGTGTTTGCGGGTGTGGGGGTAGTGGCACTACGCTGGCTCAAGTCACCTGCAGGTCGCCGTTGGTGGCAAACGTTGGTTTTGCGCTTGCCACTCATGGGGCCCCTTGCACTCAAATACCAACTGACTCTGTTCTCTCGTTCCCTTGGGACGCTGCTCGGTAACGGCGTACCAATGCTAACGGCGCTTCACATCGCCACAGAAACCGTGGGCAACACTGTGCTTCAGCAAGCGCTTGGGCGAGTGGCGCCTATCGTCAAAGAGGGGGGGAAAGTCGTGCAGGCCATCACGGCCACTGGCATTTTTGCGCCGTTGGCCATCAACCTCATTCGTGTGGGTGAGGAGACGGGGCGCATTGGACCCATGATGCTGGAACTGTCGAATATATTGAACCGGGAGGTCGAAACTGGCATCAAACGCCTGTTGACGCTCGTCGAGCCAGTGCTCATTCTGGTGCTTGGCGTGCTGATCGCGGCCATTATTGTTTCCATCTTGCTCGGAATTCTGTCCATCAATGACCTCGCCATATAATTTTTGTTTGTCCAAGGATTCCTCTCTCATGGTGAGTACAAGTGTTGGCCGCGCTCGCGGCACCGTGTTTGCGGCCCGGCGTTCGCGAGGCTTCACGCTGATTGAGTTGCTGGTGGTGCTGGCAATCCTGACGCTGCTGGCAGGCCTGGTGGGGCCCCGTGTTCTGGGGCAACTGGGTGGGGCCAAGTCCAAGACAGCGGGCGTGCAGATCGCTGATCTGGACAAATCGCTGGAGCTTTTCAAGCTCGATGTGGGGCGCTATCCAACCACTGAAGAAGGCTTGGATGCTCTGGTCAAGCGTCCTGGATCTGTCAATGGTTGGTCCGGCCCTTACCTCAAGGGGGGGGTTCCCTCCGATCCTTGGGGGCGTCCTTACAAATACGCAAACCCTGGCCCGAATGGCGGCATAGAAATTCTCTCGTTGGGGGCCGATGGGGCATCCGGCGGTGAGGGTGAGAACGCCGACATTCGCAACACGCCCTGAGTGCATCTCCTCGGTTGGATTCACCGTGCGGCGTGAACGCGGCTTTACGCTGGTTGAGTTGCTTGTAGTGTTTGGCATCATGGCACTCGTCATCGGGTTGGTGCCTGTGGCCTATGAGCGCATGCGAGAGGCATCGCAGTACCGTGATGCCGTACGCTCTATGTTCAATCAGTTGCGCTCGGCCCGCGCCACGGCTGTCAGTGAGGGCCGTGAGGTCCGCTTCACGGCAGACTTGGCTCGACGCCGCTATGGCGTCGAAGGTATGGAAGTCAAGGCTTTGCCTGAGCCGCTGCAGTTGCGTGCAGTCGTGGCAGACCGCGAGATTGGCCCTCAGGGGCTGGTGTCTATCCGGTTTCTTCCGTCCGGTGGTGCCACTGGCGGCAGCATAGAAATCCTGCGCTCTCCTGGCTCTGGAACGCGCTTGCGTGTGGACTGGTTATCCGGAAGAGCCACGCAGGAAGCATTGCTGCCATGAGGGCGCCCAAGAGGCAACGTGGTCTCACGTTGCTCGAATTGTTGGTCGCGTTTGCCATCATGGCCATGTCGCTGGGCTTGCTCTACCGAGTTATGGGTGGCAGTGTTCGCAGTGCTGGGGACATAGAACGCTACCAGCGTGCAGTCGTCCTTGCCCAATCACTGTTGTCGTTGCGCGATACCGTGCCCGAGGGCGGGTGGCAACAATCGGGCGAATCGGCCGGTTACCTTTGGCAGATCCAGTCCGTACCTTATGCCACTGGGCTGTCGGGCCCCAACATTCCGGCGCTGCATGAGGTGAGTATCTCAATTACCTGGTCAGAGGACCGGCGTCCGCGCAGTTTTGATCTCACTACTTTGCGTCCTGAGCGCAAGCCCCCAGTACAGGTCCGCCCGTGATGCAGAGTTTTATAACTCGTCGATCCGAAGAGCGAGGCTTTACTTTGGTGGAGCTCTTGGTCGTCATGACGTTGCTTTCGCTCGTGATGGTGGCTATGGCGTCTGCCTTGCGCACGGCATCACAAACGGAGGAGCGGGTGGATGTTCGCCTGCAGCGCGTGGATGATTTGCGCACCGTCAGTGGTTTTCTGCGTTCGATATTAGGACGAGTTTCTGCCCAAAAGATCGGCACCCCTGTGGCTAATGGCGCAAGTCCTTATTTTTTCAGTGGCTCGGTGTCGTCCATGAGTTGGGTTGGCGTCATGCCCGCCCGCTATGGAGCTGGTGGCCGGTACCACTTCCGACTCGAGTTAACAGATGCCGGGATCCTATTGTTGCAGTACATGCCTTGGGAGGGTGCAGCTGTGCTGCCTGATTGGGCCTCGGGAGAGAGTACGCCGCTTCTTGCCGGGGTGACGGGGCTGACGTTTCAGTACGAGGATGCCGCCGTCGAGCCTCCTGATTGGTCTGCCCCATGGACGATAACCGACCGATTGCCGGATCGGGTCTCGATTTCAGTGCGGACGAATTCTGGTCCCTGGCCAGAAATTGTCGTGCCGTTGAGGGTTTTGCCGGGTAGCGATCCTAGGACGAGCGGGCCTGTGTTTGGAGGTACCTGAACATGGCTCGAGATAGCGTGAATCTGCCTGTGCGTAGCCAGCGTGGCATGGCATTGTTGGCGGTGCTGTGGATCGTTGCGGCCTTGAGCATTATTGCGACGGGGACCATGCGTACCGTCCGAACAGAAAGCCGAGCCATCGTGCAAGCTCGGCAGCAAGTGGAGGCGCAAGCACTGGGTGACGGTGCCATTCAGATGGCCTTGCAGGCGCTCGTTGCAAACAATCAGCCCCTGACGAAGGCTACCTTGACCGAGATTGCATACCGTAACGTCACCATGCAGGTACAGTCGATGCCTCTGAACGGGCTCATCGATATCAATATGGCGGGGTTGCCGCTGCTGGAGCGACTCCTGTCTGTAGCTGGCGGGCTCCCTGCTGAAGCAGCGCAGGCAACAGCCCAGGCCATAGTCCAGACGCGCATGCGCCGAGACCCCAGAGGCGGCCCCCAGCGCTTTGAGGCAGAAGAGGACCTACTGCGAGTACCCGGTGTTGACTACGACCTCTATGCTAAACTGGAAGGCGTTTTGACCGCAGACTTGCAGGGTTCGGGGCGTGTGAACCCACTGGCGGCACCCGTCGAGGTGCTTGCGGTTCTGGCTGGCGGCAACACAGCAGCTGCTGCGCAGATTGCAATGGCCCGAGATGCGGGCCAAACCGGCGTCGACACCACGGCATTAGATGGTAGTCTGCTGGATGCATCTGTATCCCGCCGCGTTCGAGTCCAGGCTCGCGTGCCCTTGGCCGATGGGGGGTACGTGCGCGTCTCGCGCAGCGTTGACCTCAATGCCCGCACACCTAATGGCGCGCCTTGGCACACCTTCCGGACTGCTGTGCGCCTTGAGCCCCGTAAATCGTAAGCCCCCCGATTCATCTACTAAATGCCAACCATTCAAACCGACGCCCGTTTTCTGGGGCTTGACCTGAGCGCCTTGGGGCGTAGCGTCCGACAGGCGTGGTCGGACATGCAGGGCTCACCGCCGTTTTCGTGGCTCACTCCGGATGCTTCTGTGGTTCTGCTCCAGCAAGATGGAGGTGAGTCGCTGTGGAGGGGGGGCTCGCGTCGCGGCGTGAGCGGCAAGGGCATCCAGGCTCCATTCGTAGCAGTGGAGTTGCCCGATGAATTGCTGTTGCGCCGCACCTTGACAATCCCTGCCATGGGAGAGGTTGACACCGCAAGTGCAGCCGCACTTCAGGTGCGTACGGTCAGTCCCTTCATTGAGCAGGACCTTGTGTGGGGCTATCGTACCCGGCCTGGTGCAGCGGGTGGGGCGAACTTTCTGGATCTCGCATTGGCGTCCCGTAAGCAGATTGCGCAGTATCTTGAGGCGCAAACTAAGCGCTTGGGGGGCAAGACTCCGGAGGTCTGGGTAGACCTGGCTGCAGGGGCTCCCATCGTCTTCAATGGTTACGGCGAAGGAGCTCGGCTTGCTTCGGGCGCGCGAGGGCGATGGGCCCGTTACGGTCTTTTGGCCTCTGCGCTGATCTTGATGGCGGCCATTTTTGTAACTCCTACTTTGCAGTTGCGGGCGCGTGCTATCGAGGCTGTGGGTGCTTATGACGACGTCGTGCACCGCACGCCTGCTTTGGTGAAGGAGCGCGAAGTGCTCATGCAGTCGGTAGAAAAGCTCAACGTATTGTCGGAGCTGCTTGCAGGCCGTGTGGAGCCGATGAGAGTGCTTGATCGGCTTACTAAAGTGCTGCCCGACGACACGGCTCTCCAGGGGTTCACGCTCAAGGGGCCGAAGGTCACGATCACGGGCTTGACTGCCAATGCCTCTGCACTCATGCAGATCCTTGGCGAGCAACCAGGTATTCGCGATGTTCGTGCACCTACCCCCACTACGCGTGTTGCGGGCGCGAACTCCAAGGAAAACTTCGTCATCGAGTTTTCGCTTGACCCGCAAGAGTTTGGGGTTGCCTTGGTACCTCAACCTGCGGCCATGACGGCATCGATGCCTGCTTCAACCGTTACATCCGCAGCTCCTGCAGGAGTTGTGAACGCTCCGTCTACCCCGGTGGCTAAGCCTGCCTCCGCACCAAGCGCCGCTGCAAGTGCGTCGACGGCTACCGCTCCGCCCGCCGCCCCGGGCGCTCTTGTGCCCGTGTTTGGCGGAAGTCCGCCCCAAGTGCCTGCAAAGTCTTCCTCGGCAAAACCCGAGCGCAAAGGAGCTCCATGAACACGCTCGCAGTACGCCGAACGGCACTTGTCGTGCTGCTGCTGGCCGTTGTACTGCTCCCTGTCATTGGCGGAGCGGTGTATGTGCGGACCAAACACGCCTGGGGTAAGGAGCGTCTTGCGCAGATTGAACCCCGGTATGCGCGGCTGCTGGGGCTTGAATCGCAACGGGGCGAACTCGAAGCCGCACGCCAAAGAGCAACCGAGTTGCGCGCGCAGTACGTGTACCCTGCAGCTTTGGACGGAACCCAAACAGGCAACCAGGCTCAGCAAAAGGTGCGTGACCTGTTTTCATCCGCAGGGCTGCAGGTCATTACCAGCCAGGTACTCCCTCCGAAGGAGGAGAAAGGTTTTGACCGTATTCCACTCGTCCTGCGTGCAGAGGGTGAATTGCTGGGCTTGCAAAGCGCGTTGGCAGTGCTTGGTGCTCAGCAGCCGGTCATTGTGATCAATGAATTGGATGTACAGGTATTGGGAGGGCTGGCAAACATCAACCCCAAATTGCCTCCGCGCCTGTCGGCGCAATTCACTCTGAGCGTGCTGAGAGAGCGGCCATGAAGAAATACTCGCTGCATGTTCTGTTGTTCGTCAATGCCGTATTGGCATTGGTGTTGGCGAGGCTTTGGATTGATTCATCGGGGCACCTGCGCAACATTCGCTGGCAAGCGCCGGCCCCGCAGACAGCGGACTATCCATCAATGGTGCCGGCGCTGCCGCGTGCGGTGCCGACCGATACCTCCCAGTTCATTGCCATGCTGGATCGGCCTGTTTTCTCGCCCACGCGGCGTCCTCCGCCTCCGCCCCCGCCGCCGGAGGAAAAAGCGCCAACTGACAATCTCAGCACTGCGCAGCTCTCAGGGCTCTTTATGGGGGATGGCGATGGAGGTGCCATCATCCAGATTGCGGGCAAGCACAGGCGCGTCAGGTTGCGCGAGGTGGTCGAAGGCTGGGCGCTTTCGGCCATTCAAGACCGCAGTGTTACCTTTACGCAGGGCGGGCAGAGTCGAGTGCTCCAGCTGCCGCGTGCAGCATTGACCACGTACACCGGTTTGCCCCCCAGTGCGGGCACCGCTGCCCCCCCGGTCGCTCCTCGGCCGGCTGCGGCGCAGAATTTGTCGCCGTCAGCCGCTAACAACGGTACGCCTGTTCCGCAACCGACGGCGCGTCCGACCGGGCGCCCGCTGGTGCCCGTCTTTGGCGGTAGCGCACCGCAATAACACAAACTGCTCGCCCCGCGCCGTGTCCAACTTCACCCCACAAGGGCTTGTGTAACTCTATGACTTCCACCCGATTTGTACTGACCGCCATTGCCCTTGCGGCTGCTCAGGCGGCACTAGCTCAGGATGTGCAGCCCGCTTCTGTAGAGGCTGCCCAGCCGCCTGCTGCGCGCACCCAGGCCCCTACTGCTCCGCGAGGCGCGGTCGCTGCGCCAGACGCTCCCGGTGCGGAGGTTGCCCCTTCCTCTGCCAGTCCGTCGCCCAACACTGCGCAACCCCGCTACATTCAGGGCAACGATCAGGTGTTGGCGCCCGCGCGGCCGGTTTCACCTATTGAAGGGGCTCCGCTCTCGTTCAATTTTGAAGAAGCGCCCGTTGCCGAGGTGGCTCGAACGATTTTGGGGGACATCCTCAAAATTCCTTACGTGCTGCACCCGCCGCTTGCCGGAACTGTCACCCTGTCCACGCGCACCCCCATCCAGCCAGACCAGGCTGTATTTTTGCTGGAAAGCGCATTGCAGGCCAATGGGCTTGCCATGGTGCGGGACGTACGGGGCACGTACCACGTCGGCAAAGCCGATGCACTCAAGAGCATCGGTAGCGCCGTACGCCAGTTCGCGGGCGGTAGCGGCGCACCCCTGCCTCCAGGGTATGGAGCCATCGTAGTTCCGCTGCGCTTCATTGGTGCGGGGGAGATGGCTACTATTCTCCGGCCGCTGGCACCCGCCGACGCCATCGTTCGTGTGGACAATGTGCGCAATCTGCTGGTGCTTGCCGGCACCCGCAGTCAGGCGGAGGGTTGGCTGGATCTCGTCAATACGTTTGATGTGGACCTGCTCAAAGGCATGTCCGTGGGGCTCTTCCCGCTGAAGTACGCCACCATCAAGGAGGTCGAGGCGGCCTTGCGGCTGGTCAGTGGTTCGGCCCAGGCGCCGGCGGGCGCCCCCAGCGGTTCCTCCCTGGCAACCACGGCAGGCGCAGCATCTGCGGCTTCGGGCGCGTCCGCAGCGGCTGCCATGCTGGGCGAGGGCAACCCGCTGTTTGGAGCCCTGCGAGTCATGCCGGTGGAGCGGCTCAATAGCATCTTGGTGGTGACACCTCGCGCTGCTTACCTGGAAGAGGCGCGCAGATGGATCGAAAAGCTCGACCAACCCAGCGACAACGGTGCCGAAGCGCAATTGTTCATCTACCGTGTCCAGAATGGCAATGCCAAGCATCTGGCCAGTGTGCTGTCCGGCATCTTTGGCTCTAGCCCGACCAACACGGCCACAGCCAACAGCGGCGTAGCTCCGGGTCTGGGTGGGGCGGCGGGTACGTCACAAGTGCAATCGCCCTTTGGCGGCACAGGCTCTGCATTCGGCAATAGCGCCTGGGGCAACTCCGGCAATACCGGCTACGCCACGACGAACCGCACCGGCTCGACCATGAGTGGCTCTAGCGCCTTTGGTAATACCAACTCCTTCCAGAACCGCAATAGCCAAACAGCAAACACCACATCCCAGGGCATGGTGGCAGCCAATGTGGGCGGGGTTCGCGTCATGGCGGACGAGCTCAACAACTCCATCCTGGTGTGGAGCACGCGCGCCGAGTTCCAGAAGATCGAATCCACCCTGAAGCGGCTGGACCAGCCGCCCACCCAGGTGCTCATCGACGCGTCGATCATCGAAGTCACGTTGAATGACACGCTGCAATATGGTCTGCAATGGGCCTTCAGCGGCGGAACCGGGGGGGGCAACACCGGGGTGGGGCAGCTGTCCACCAATGACAAAAACCCAAACAACAGCGGTAGCCTCAATGTCATCGCCGGTGCGGGATTCACTTACTCGTTGATCAATTCGGCCAGCAAGGTCCGGGTGATCCTGAATGCGCTGGCCAGCCAAGATCTGCTCAAAGTGGTGTCCAACCCATCGTTGATGGTACTGGACAATCACACCGCGATGATGGCGGTGGGCGACCAGGTACCTGTGCTGACAAGCACCACTGATTTCCTCAACAACAGCAACGTCTCGACGAGCACCGTCCAGTACCGCGATACCGGCGTCAATCTGGCTGTCACTCCATCGGTGAATGCGGGCAACTTGGTGACCATGCAGATCGACCAGAGCATGACCGATCAATCTACTTTGACGGGCGCCAACAATCAGCCGATCTTCCTGCAGCGGCAAATCAGCAGCAAGGTGGCCGTGCGCAGTGGCGACACCATTGTTTTGGGGGGGTTGATCAAAGACAATCGCTCCGCGGGGAAAAGTGGCGTTCCTTTGCTCAAGGATGTGCCGCTTCTGGGCAACTTGTTCAGTAACACGACCAACACCGGTAAGCGAACCGAGCTGTTGGTGGTTTTGAGCCCCCGGGTGGTCCGCACCGACCCCGAAATACGCGAAGTGAGTGAAGACTTACGTGATCGCCTGCGAGGGCTGAACATCATTGAAATGCGCGATGGAGCCAAGGCGCGCCCTGCTCCGGCAGTGCAGTCCGTCAGTCCGCAGTAACTCGCGTGGTAGTTAGTGTTAGTAATCAATCAAACGTAGATTGTTAATAGAAGGAAACCATCAAGATGAAGACTCTTTCGTGGATTCGCCAGCGCCAACCTCTCTGGATGCCCGCGCTGGCCACAGTGGCTGCCATGGCGTTGGCTGGTTGCGCTACTTTGGCGGCTCCGCCAGAGAAGGTGGTGGAGAAGCGCGCCACCGAATACTGGAAGGCGCGCATTGCCGGCGATTACGCCAAGGCCTATTCGCTGTCCACACCCGCTTACCGCAAGCTGCATACTGCCGAGCAGTTTCGTGCGCAGTTCGGTGAAGGCGCATCCTTGCAAGGTGCAGAGCCGATCAATGTCACTTGTGAGCCAGAAAAATGCACGGTGCGCATCAAAATCAGTGCCGCACCTGCTCTGGTGGGCATGAATTTGGGTACCATTGCAACCCACCTGAGTGAGACTTGGCTGTTGGAAGACGGCCAGTGGTGGCGCTACCAAGATCTGTAAGGGTTGAGGCAGCTCCCTTGCAGGCCAGGGGATGAGGTTTTGGTTATTCGGGACTGTTGTATTTGGTCAACAAACACCAGCAGGCCCGCGTAATCAAGTGTAGTTCCCAAGAGCGCTGTGCTACGATTCTCTAGCGTAATCAATCGTGGTAGTTGCGCTTACCAACTTTTTAACTGGAGTTCTTGTATGAAAAAAAATGTGATGGCCCTGAGCATTGCTGCCATGATTGGTGGCCTGGGCTTCGCGGGTGTCGCGTCGGCTGACGTGGTTGTTGGCACCGATGCTGGTCCTCAAACTGCGACTACCTATGCTGGCAAGATTATTGCCAAGCCAACGGCAGCTGCCCTGGCTGTGACGGCTGGTGGTGTGGGCCACGCTCTGGTGGTGCCTTACTTCAATGCGCAAAACGGCAACATGACCGTTCTGCACATCACCAACACCGACCAAACCAACGGTAAGGTCGCCAAGGTGCGTTTCCGCTCCGCTTCCAACTCTGACGACCTGCTGGACTTCCAGGTTTTCCTGTCGCCTGGCGACGTGTGGACGGCTGCTGTGACGGCTGATGCCAATGGCCTGGCCCAAATCACCACTGCAGACAACACCTGCACGGTGCCTGCGCTGACCACCCAGTCCTTCAACAACTCCACCAGCCGCCTGCCTGGCTACCTGACGGAAGCTCAGCGCACTGCACTGACCCGCGAAGGTTACGTGGAAGTGTTCAACGTGGCTGACATCACGGCTCTGAAGGCATTCGACACCAACGGTGCCCTGAATGCTGCTGGTCCTAACCGTTCCCCTCTGTACACTGCTACCAAGCACGTGTCTGGTGTGGCTCCTTGCTCCGTTGCTGGCTCTACCGCTCGTTCGACTCTGAACGCAGCTGCTATCGCTGACTACACCACTGAAGCTCAAGTGGCTGCTGCTGGTCTGGACAGCCCCACCGGCGGCCTGATGGGTGACTGGTACATCATCAATGTGCCCCAAACCACCGTGTTCTCGGGTGCTGCAACTGCTATTGCTGCCAACACTGCTGGTGGTGTGAACGGTGTGGCCAACTTCCGTCACTTCGCGCAGCTGGGCAATGCCCTGGTTACGCTGAACGCCAACGGCGCAGACGGCGTGACGGCTGACCCGCTGTTCCGTGCTCTGAACGTGTTCGATGCAACGGGTGCTGCTGTCGCTGCCGCTACGCTGCCCATGCTGAACTACGACGCACCTGACCTGTCTACGCCTTTCTTCGGCGCGGCTAACTCGGCTAACACGCTGGCACAAGCCACGAGTCTGCTGTCGGCCCTGGCTGTGAAGTCGGTGACCAACCAGTACGCTCTGGACGCATCGATCACCGCGAAGACCGACTGGGTGTTCTCCATGCCTGCACGTCGTTACAACGTGGCTGCCAACTACGCAGCTGTGACCGGCACGAGCGGCGCTACCGGCCCAACGTCGTCCAACGCAAAGTACCGTCTGTTCACTGACTTGAACGCTTCCGCCACGCAAGCTGGTGAGTGGTTCTATCCAGCGGTGAATGGTGCTGTTTACGCTACTGGCGGCGGTACCTACAAGGCTGGTGGCAACACCACTGTGGATACCAACGGTAACATCTGCGTGTACGCCGATGGTCAGAAGTTCTTCGACCGTGAAGAAACCTCTGCTACTGCAGGTCCAGTGTTCTCGCCTGGTACCGCCAGCTCCGTTGCATTCTGCGGCGAAGTCAGCGTGCTGGCCTTCTCTGACACGGGCAACTCCGTGTTGGGCGCTTCGGTTGCTCGTAGCACCATCACTTCCGGCATCTACACGAACGGCTGGGGCGTGATCGACACGACCAACGCTGCTCAAGGTCTGCCACTGCTGGGTAACTCCTTCATCAAGCTGACCAACCCACAAGCTGGTGTTGGCGTGTCGGGTACCTACGGTATCTCTTGGCCACACCGCTACACGAAGTAATTCGTGGGCACTTAATCGCGGCAACGCGATCCAAAAAAGGCGGGGGATTCCCCGCCTTTTTTTCATTTCATATCTCCTTTTTATCCATGAAGCTTCTGACTACAACTTGCATCTCGCCGCTGCGCGGTATTACCTTGGCTGCTGCTTTGCTCGCCTGTGGTTCGATGGCCCAGGCAGCGGGCCCTGTGCCCTTGACTCAGGGCGGGAAATTTGCCATCACCAGCGTTGATCTGGAGGCAGATGCACTGATGCGCATGCCCGCGGAAATGCGCCCTATGGTGCTGGGCAACAAGCAGAGCGTGAGCCAAGTGGCCATGAATATGTATGTGCGCCGTGCCCTGGGCCAGCAGGCCTTGAAGGAAGGACTGGACAAGGACCCGCAGGTGGTTGCCATGCTGCAACTGGCGCGCGACAAGGTTCTGTCTGACATGATGCTGGCGCGCATTGATCAGCAGGCGGCACCCAGCGATGCTGCCGCCCTTGAAATGGCTCGCAGCATTTACCGTGCGAAGCCTGAACGCTTCCAGGTGGGCGAGCAGGTACAAGCGCGGCACATTCTCATTGGAGGGGTCACCCCGGAATCGCGTGCCAAAGCCGAAAAATTGCTTGCGGACATCAAGAAGGGTGGGGATTTCGCCAAGCTGGCAGAAGAGCACTCCACCGACAAGGGCAGTGCAGCTCGTGGCGGCGATCTGGGTTTGTTCCCAAAGGGCCGGATGGTGCCCGCCTTTGATGAAGCTGTCTTTGATCTCAAGAAAAAAGGCGACCTCAGTGGTGTGGTGGAAACCCAGTTTGGATACCACATCATCCAGTTGGAAGACCGCAAGCCGCCAAGCAATCGCTCCTTCGACGAGGTGAAAGATGAGTTGCTCAAGGAAGTGCGCGCCAGCGTCACGCAAGATGCTCGCGTGAAGGCAGCACAAAAGCTGCAAGACGGTGTGGAGCCCAATGCCAAGGCCATTGAAGACTTTGCGGCAGGCTACGCCAAAGGAGCTAGCATCCCGGTGCCAGCCAAGTAATATGGGTAGCGGGCGGCCAATTGCCCAAGGCCTAATCGCCTGAAGCCAAGGCCAGACGAGCCACGGTGGGCGGCTGTCCGCCTGCAACCTTCTTCTGATGAATATTCTCTGGAGCGAAGCGCGCGCGCTGTGGCGTGCGCGCACATTGGTGTGGGTGCTCACGCGCCGGGAGGTGGCTTCACGCCACTCCGGTACGGCACTGGGCATTGTCTGGCCCTATCTGCAGCCACTGCTCACTGTGGCTGCGTACTACCTAGTGTTTGATGTGGTGTTTGGCATGCGCCTGGGCGAGCAGGCCCCTACAAGGGCCGTTGGCGCGTATCTGGTAGTTGGCGCCTTGCCGTGGATGGCGTTTTGCGATGCCGTACAGCGCGGCATGACCAGCTTGATCGACGCTGGCAGCCTGTTGCACAAGAACCCTCTGCCACCTGTTCTGTTTACGTCACGCTCAGTGTTGGCCAGCTTCTCTATTTATGGCCCGTTGCTGCTGCTGGTAGCGGTGGCCTACATTCCTGCGCATGGGCTGAAGCCAGCCATCCTGGCTCTGCTGCCTTTGCTGCTGCTGCAAATGCTGTTGTGCATGGTGCTGGGTTACGCACTGGCCATACTGGCTGCGGCGCTGCGAGACGTTGCGCAGCTGGTGGGCTTTCTGCTCTCCGTGGGCATCTATCTGTCACCCATTCTGTTTCCCATTCAGCTCTTTCCCCAAGCCTGGCGCTGGGTACTATGGCTCAACCCGATGACGGGTCTGGTCATGGGATATCAGCAAGTGCTGCTGCAAGGTCTGTGGCCCCAGTGGAGCGTATGGTGCGCAACGCTTGTGTGGGTGTGTGCACTGTCAGTGGTGCTGAACGCCTTGGTGGCCCGCAGCCGTGACCAATTGGTGGACTGGTTGTGAGCACCAAAAACTCCCCCAATACGCCGAGCGTGGTGCCTGACACCGTGCTGTCAGTGGCTGGCGTAGCTAAAGAATACAAGCTTTATCCCACCCCCCGGGCCAGGCTGCGTGCGCTGTTGACGGGCAAAGCCACCCACCGCAGCCACTGGGCACTGAGCGATGTGTCGTTTGAATTGCGGCGTGGCGAATGTATTGGTGTGATCGGTGACAACGGTGCAGGCAAAAGCACTTTGCTCAAACTGTTGGCGGGTACTTTGCAGCCCAGCCATGGGCGTATTGATCGCGTAGGCCGGGTGACTGCCATTCTGGAGCTGGGCGCTGGCTTTCACCCCGACTTCAGCGGCCGCGACAATCTTTACTTCGCGGGCAGCCTGATCGGTATCAATCATGATGAGATGGCGCGCCTGGAGCCTGAAATCATCGATTTCTGCGAACTGGGTGAGGCGCTGGACCGGCCGGTAAAAACCTATTCGTCGGGCATGACCGTGCGCTTGGCTTTTGCCCTGGTGACTGCTGTGCAGCCCGACGTTCTGATCATCGACGAAGCGCTGGCCGTAGGGGATCAGAATTTTCAGAAAAAGTGTGTCGAGCGCATCACGGCGTTTCGTAACAGCGGCTGCACCATCCTGTTCTGTTCACACAGCCCCTACCACATTCGCCATCTGTGCGACCGGGCACTCTGGCTCAAAGGGGGCCGGGTGGAGCAGTTCGGCAATACAGAGGCGGTGCTTGCCGCGTACGACGTACACACGCGAGCGCGTGAAGCCGCGGCCGAGGGCGACGCTCCTGGTGGGCCCGTGCCAGCTGTGACCGAAGGTGCTGGTGCAGGGCATCCTCCAGATGGTTCAATGGCTGACCAGTCGCGGCATTTCACCGCCCCAAAGGCGGCAAGTGATGGCGGCAGTGCCTGCATTCTGTCGGTGGATGTGGCGCACCTCAATGATGCGGTGGGCGACCAGCCGCCGGTGCTCCAAGGCCATGATCTGGTGGTGACCATCCGTGCCCGAGGGCGGGGGATGGAGCGCCCGAATATCGGGTTCATGATCGAGCAGTCAAAGGGCGTGGGCATCACATCACTTGCTACGCACGAAGATGGAGCAGTGCCTGTCCAACTTGACGACGGCACCTGGCAATCCGTCCTGACCTTCCCGGATCTCCCTCTACACAGCGGCGACTATGTGATCAGTGCTTTTTTGTTCGACGAAACGGGGCTGGCAGTGTATGACCAGTGGTTTCAGTTTTTGCACTTCCGCTTCATTTTCCCCAAGCCGCTACCTGGTTTGGTGCGGCTGCCCCACCGCTGGAGTTGACGCCCGCAGACTCTCCCGCAGATCCTCGGCTGACTCATTTGCGTACAGCGGGGCTGTCAAAGCACCAAGGCGCAGGATGTCGCGCTTGCAGCGTGCACCTGTCCTGCGCTCCCGAGTCGGCATCTTCCAGCTGCTCCCCGATAATCTGTGGTTTCTCGCGCATTCCAACACCATGACAGTTCTTCCAACATCGACATCCACCCTTGGCCAACAACTGCTACGAGAGGGGCGTGAGCTGCTGGCACGGGGCGACAGGGAGGCTGCAGCGCAAGTGCTGGTGCGTGCGCGCGATGAACGCGATGTGGTGCTGGCCGCCCACGCACTCATAGAGGCGAATGACCTGATCGGATCCTTCAACAACGTCATGGGGCTGAACTGCACCATCTCTGAGCAAGACGACATTTTCGGCTTCTTTCGAAGTCACCACTCAAGCCGTAACCCACTGCGCGACTACCTCGCGGACGGCTGGAGAACTTTGTCGGAGCTGATGCTGCTGCTGGAGGCGGTGGACCAGCCACTATTGAGGACACCCCGCGTGTTGGAATTCGCCAGCGGCCATGGCCGGTTCACCCGGCACTTGGTCAAGGCGCTGGGTTCTTCGCGGGTCGTGGTGTCGGATGTAGTGCCGAATGCGGTGGAGTTTTCTCGTAGCACGTTCGGTGTTGATGGCTTCTTGTCGACCAGCGTGCCTGAGAGTGTGCAATGGCCTGCCCGCTATGACTTGGTATTTGTGTTGTCTCTCTTCAGCCATTTGCCAAGCGCGACGTGGTCGCGTTGGCTCAAGGTGTTGTACGAAGCGGTTGCCCCTGGCGGGCTGCTGGTGTTCAGCACCCACGGTATCAAAGCGGCCGACTTTGATCATGTGACGCTGGACGAGGATGGCTATTTTTTTGCGGCTTCCAGCGAGTCCACTGCCATCGACGAGCAGGAATACGGCACCACTTTTACCTCAGAGGCGTTTGTCCTTGCGCGCATTGCCGAAACAGTGGGGGCCGACAGGCTGGTGCACAAGGCACCAGTTCATTTCTGGAACCACCAGGACGCTTACGTGCTGCGCAAACCGTGAAAGGAGCACTTGGGTGGAGCGTTGGTAGTGTGGCCAAGCAGCCCAGACTGCTTGCAACATGGTGCTGCTGCGGGAACGTAGGAAGCGATGGATCACAGTGCTATCCCTGGAGAAGCAATGAACAATAGTTGGTGGTTAAAGTTGCAGGAGCGGCTGTGGGGTATGGCTCCATGGGATGCAGAGCGCATCAGTGACGAGTGGTTTCGGGCGCATTTCGATTACGCCGCCAACGTGGTCCACCAGTGGATGGGCAGCGCGCTTGATATGCGCACTGCAAGACTGCTAAATTTTGGCTGCGGCGATGGCATTACCGATTTGTCTCTGGTGCTGCGTCACGGCGCTACTGCCATTCATGGCATCGATATTCGCAGGGAATACACCAAACTGCCGCGCATTGCCAGCGAGCAACTGGGCATGCGCCGTATCCCGGCTGCGCTGACGTTTGAGACCATCGCGCCGGGCGCGCGCCTGTCGGATCGCCATTCGGGTATCGATGGCATTATGAGCTGGTCTACTTTCGAACATGTGCAGCGCGACCAGTTGCTGCCGATCTTGCAGGATCTGCACGCCTGTTTACGCCAGGGGGGGGTGTTTTTCTTGCAGATCGAACCGTTGTTCCATTCACCCTATGGATCGCACCTGCGCCGCTATGACGAAGTGCCGTGGCACCATTTGCTGGTGCCCGAAGAGGTGCTGTGGTCCACCATCGAAGCCCACGAAGGGCCGATCAACGCGGAGGAAGTCGACTTTGGGTTTGCTGACTTTGGCGTAGACGGCTACAAACGCTTCGTATTCAAGGAGTACCAACAGCTCAACCGCTTGACGGCGGATGAACTGGTGGATCTTGTGCGTCAGGCTGGTTTCGTGGTGGAGCAACAGGAGCGACGCAGCGTAGACCTGCTGCCACCGCAGCAATTACTTGTGCAATACAGTGAATCAGTGCTGCGCAACAATGAGATTTTTTTGCTGTTACGCAAGGGTGCTTAGGAAGACAAGTCGTTCACGAGGGCTTGCGTGCCATGACTACAAAGCCATGTGCGGGCTGGCCCTTTTGGGTACGCAGTACGGTGTTTTCGACTTCCACCACAAATCCGGCATCCCGGCACAGGCTCTCGACATGACTGCGCTTGTGGACGTACCGTTCAGTAGACCGATTCAGGACGAGGTCAGGTCCATCCTCTGGCCCACTTTCGCATGAGAAAAACAGTCTTCCACCTGGCACCAGGGTGCGCCACACTGCGGGAATGACTTTACTCAAGTCGCCCACATACACGCAGACATCCAGTGCAACGACTACATCGTAGGACGTAGCTTCAGCCTCGCTGAGTGCGTCGTGCAGGTCAGCGACGGTCAATGTGTCGTACAGGTTGTAGCGGCGTGCCTGATCAAGCATTTTTGGGGATAAATCCACGCCCGCCAGGCGACCTTGTAGCCTGCCCAGTTGGGCCCCCAGCAGTCCTGTTCCGCAGCCTAAGTCGAGCAGGTTGAGCTTTCTGTCCGGATAAAAAGCGATGATTTTCTTGGCAATCTGCTGTGGCAGCCTGTAGTTCAAGCCCTGGACCAGCTGGGCGTCGAAAAAATGTGCAGCGTTGTCGAAAAGTTGCCGGTTGAGTTCGGTGGGCTGGTGTGCTGGAGTTTGTCCTTGTGCGCGCTCTTCGTAGTAGGCGTAGACGGGATTGGTGGGGTCGAGCGCTCGCAGATGGGCTGTTGCGAGAGCAGCTTCTTCCAGACGCCCTGCAATCAAGAGCATGTGCATGCGCCCTTCGAGCGCTGCGCGATCCTCGGGAGAGTCTGCAATGAGCCCGTCCCAGAGAGCAAGGGCCTCGTCATACTGCTCCATCTGACCCAGGGCGGAGGCGAGCATCATTCGCAACTTGGCATCGGAGGGTTGCCGGGCCAGGCCTTGCCGGATACGGCGCACAGCGAGGGCGAAGTCACCAGTGAGTTGTGCGACGTCAATTGCACCATCCAGCACGACGCGGCTCTCGCTGTCAAGTTGAAGCGCTGTGGCGGCGTTCTCGCTCGCTTCTTCATACTGACCCTGTCTGGCCTGCAACTGCGCCAGCACAATAATTCCGGGAGCCCAGTTGGGGGCGAGCGACAGCCCGGTTTGCATGAGTTGAAACGCTCCGGCCACATTGCCAGCTTTTTCTGACATGACCCCTGCCATCATGTATACGCGTGGGTCGTTGGGGAATTGGGCTCGTGCTTGATTGAGCGCGTCGGCAGCCTGAGCAAGTTGGCCTTGCTCTATCAGCGTGCGGGCGGCTTCGATGAGCGGAAGGTTGGGGTCGGAAATACTGTTCATGGTGGTGATTGAAGTAATTTACTTTTGCAGCCAATTCTTGATTCGACGCTGCCAGTGCGCAGGAATACGGCGGGCTGCAGTGCGCAGCAGAGGGAGCGAACGCAGGTAAGCGAGTGCGTTCAGTGCCTCAGCACGTGCTGACGCGCCCTTGGGTGCCAGGTATTGGGCTAGCAACGCGGCAGCCAATGGTGGCTGCGCGTCTGCTTTGGCCGACATGCCCATCAAATAGTCGTGCTGGTATGTCCAGGGCGCGCTGCTATCAGGTACAGGTTGTGCGAACGTGGTTGCTGGCGGCAAGCCAGGCACGAAATGCTCGGCACGCAAAGCTGTGAAAAAGCGCACCCATTGCTTTCCTTCCTGGTCCCACGGACAAACCCAGCTCCAAGGCCTGCCAACAATGCGTTCTGCAAATGCGCCGATGTCCGGAACGGCCACCGGCAAGCCTGCCTGCAAAGCGGCGCTGAGCGTATAGCTGTAGGTCTCAGGCCAGAGGGCGGGGAACCAGACTATGTCGGGTTGCAGCCAAGCCAGCAGTCCCGGCAAGTCCTCGTCCTGGTAGGCGCCATGTACGGTAAGCCGTGCGCGTGGCTGGGTTTGCAGGTGGCGGTAGCCATAGCCGAGCAGATGGAACTCCACAGGCGCACCTGTTCTGGCGGCTTCCTGGGCCGCTGCTTCAAGCACGTCAGCACCCTTGATGGCACTGAGTGCGCCGAGGACCACCACTTTGAGTGGTGCGTCCGGGGCCAAATTTTTGGCCAGCGGCAGTGGCGTTCCCTTGCTGCCAGGCGTGGCCATGTCCGTGTGGGGAATGGCCCGCACACGCGCGCTGGGGGCAAATGCAGCGATGCGCCGTGCAGTGTCTGCGCTGGGGGCGATAACCAGGCGAGCGCTAGTCAAAAAGTGACGGTTGCGGTGTCGCCAGTCCGCCACCGTGCCGTTGCCCATGGGGGCGGGGTCATGCGGGGAGCAACAAGCGCATTGCCCAGGGGCGGGTTCCCCAGCAAATCGGTTGTCGCTGCCCGTCAGGGAGATGTGAGCGCAATAGCTGTAGTAGTCGTGCGCGGTGAAGTCATAGTCCACCCCCAACTGTGCTGGCAGGTCCAGAACCAGCGGATCATGGCCAAGGATATGGTGGTAGTGGATATGCCGCACACCCAAGATACTGAGCACCTGAACGAGGTCTGCGAACTGGTCGGAGAGCCGGAACAAGAGTTCAAAGCCTTCATCCTTGCCAGCCAGTTCCAGGCGTACGCGCTGGTCTGGTGCGGGCGTGAGTGTGAGGAAGGTCGCTTGGTCACTCAAATGTTGCGCGAGTTCGCGCACATGGCGAAGGGTGCCGCCCGCCCTGTCGTGCAGCACAGCCAGCACGACGGGGCGTTGAGCCCGCTGTATGCGTGCCATATCCAGCGCGAGGCGATAGGGTTGCGCCGGATCTGCCTGCACAAATGCCATGACCTCGCGCTCGTAGCGGGGGTGCAGGCGTCGCAGGGTTTCCATGGCGGCCCGCTCGCGCGGGCTTTTGCTGTCGCCAAAGCTCACGCCACCGGTGTGCAGCACAAAGGTGTCTAGCAAATGGAGATTGCGCCAGCCCGCCTTTGCCGCACGTTGGCAGAAGTCGTTTTCTTCGCCGTAACCCTTGCCGAAGTTCTCTGTGTCAAACAGTCCCACCTGCTGCAGGCAGTCGCGGCGGATGTACATACAAAACCCGACACCGGTAGGCACGTCCACCACAGCGCCCGGATTGGTTTGCGCACACAGTGCGTCCAGCCGTGCCGTGTCGTAGTCCGGCGGCAAGGCGTTGTCCTTGCAAAAACGAGGGTAGCTGCAGATCGTGGCGTTGTTGGAAAACGGCGTAACCGAGCCTACCTTCTGGTCTCCGTAGGCTGCGCGGCGAATACGGTCGAGCCAATCATTGGCGACCTCAGTATCGCTGTTGAGTAGCAACACATCGTGGCTGTCGCTCAGCGACATGCCTCGGTTCACCGTTCCTACAAAGCCCAGATTTTCCGGGTTTTCCAGCAGCGTGATGCGGCTGTCTTGCTGTGCACGTTCCCGCAGCCATTCGGTGACTTCTGGTTCCGGGCTGGCGTCGTTGATGACGATCAGGCGCCAAGGCGTTTCGCATTGGCTTGCCAGGGCTGAATCAATACACAGTTGTGTATCGGCCAGTCCTCGGTATACGGGCACGATAACGTCTACAGGATGAGTGCTTGGCGCCAGTGGCACGGGTGCAGGCTCTGCGGGTTGCACGGGTGCCGGGACGCGGCCCAGCAATCGATCAATGTGCATCTTGGCGTGGACCAGGGGGCGGGTGGCTCTGAACACGGTGGAGTTTTCTATGGTCTTGAGGTGGTCGGCCAGTGCTTGGTAGTCCTTGTTCAGGCGAGTAGCTTCCTGCTGCCACATGGCGCGTTGCTGTGCAAGTGCCTTATTGCTTTCTTCTAGAAGGCTGGCTCTGCCACTCACCGCCTGTAGTTGGTTCTGCTGTTGCTCTATCCGGCTCTGTGCATCACGGGCACGGCTCTCCAGTAGGTCGATGCGGTCTCCCAGCGGTTTTACCGTACTGGACAGCGCCAGATAGTCGGCAGACATGGGCCAGCCCAGTTCAACGTCCAGCCGCGCGCCCGAGAGGCTGGCAGACGCAAGAGCCTCGGCGGGGATGGGCAGCTCCAGCCAGGGGTCAGTGCCGGTGAGAAGTAGCAAGCTTGCGCCGGACGCTGGTGGCATAGGGGCTTGCCAGGCAATTTGGCTGTGGGGGGTGGACGCCAGCAAGGTGCGGCTGGAGGTGTCTGCCGACCACTGCCAAAGGGCATCGCCTTGCTCGTTGCGCAGGGTGATGCCGTACAAGTGCAAAAAACCAGCTCGGTCTGCTGGGTCGAGTCTGAGCCGTGTGATGGCCTCGCCAACCGCGGGTATTTGAAAGCTTACGGTTTGATGCTCGGAGCCAATGACGCCAGTGGCGCTGAGCTTGTCACTTTCCGCATAGCCATCATGTCGCCCTATATACAGCTGTGCGGTGAAGAGTGCGTTTGCAGCATCAAGGTCAGTGGGAGCGTGTTCGGCGATCGGCACATATGTCACAGGCCGTGCAACGCCTATGAACTGGTAGGTCAGGGCATCGGGAATGCCGAGCAGGTAGCGGGCGACATTGGGTGGCAGGCGATCAAAGGCCACCTGAAATTCCGAGTCGGGCAATTGCCTGGTGATGGTATCGACAGCGTCCAGATCCCAGCGCTGTTCGGACAGAAACCTCACTAGCGAGCGGCGCGTGAAGAATCGCAGGTGGGTGCGATCGAGCAGGCCTTCCTCTCGGTAGCGGAACTCCCCTTCCAGTAATTCAGCCAGAAGCCCGCTGTAAGCGGCATTGGGCACCGATATGAGTAATCGGCCTTCTGGCGTTAGGAGTTCGCGGCACATCTGCAAAACAGACTCTGGCCGCTTGAGGTGTTCCAGAACATCGGCGCAAACGATGTAGTCATATTGCTTGGTACCGAACATGCTGAGCAAGTCGGCTGTCTCTAGGTCGGCCACCTCCACCTGTCGATAGTGGGGTTGGGCATGCGCAGCCTCTGCTTGACTGAGGGTGACACCATCCGTCGTGCAATCGCGGGTTTCCTTGAGATATTGCCCAAGAGCTCCGCTGCCACACCCCAGATCCAGCACGCAGGCGCCGCGCCTGATCAGGCCGGCCAGGACCGACAGCGAGGTGCGCTCCCCGTCTGCGATGGAGCGCAAATACACGTGCAGATCGTCAATAGAATTCGTCATCCGGCGATTATGACGGGCCAGATACGGCGACTTCGCACGCTGCGCAGGGGACAATACCGGTCGATGTCAGTCATTCAGCCTTTGTTTCAGCCTGGTTTGGTGGTCTCTGTGGTCAGTCACGGACATGGCGACATGGTCCATGCTCTGTTGCTGCAGTTGGCCCGGGTTTCGGCAGCCTCCATATCCCGCGTGGTGCTGACGCAGAACCTGCCAGAGCCGGAGCCCGTTCCTCCGGCAGGAGGCTGGCCATTTGAATTGTTGCGTGTAGTCAATGAGGTACCCCTCGGGTTCGGCGCCAATCACAATCGGGCTTTGGCCACAGTCACTGAGCCGTTTGTGTGCGTTCTCAACCCCGACGTGATGTTGGTAGGCCACGAGGATCCCTTCCAAGTGCTGGTTTCAGCGTGCTGTGCGCCGAACATCGGTTGTGCGTATCCTGTTCAGATCGATCCAGAGGGGCGGGTACAGGGCAGTGAGCGCGAAGTTCCCTCTCCCGTTGCGCTTTTGCGCCGCAGGCTTATGGGCCGCCAGGAGATACGGGTGGATTGGGTAAATGCTGCCTGCATGGTTTTGCCTTCTGCCGTTTGGCGCTCCTTGGGCGGGTTCGATGAGCGCTATTTCATGTACTGCGAAGATGTGGACCTTTGCCTGAGGTTGCGGTTACGTGGGCTGCATTTGACCAAAGCGCCGGTTCAAGTCATTCACGCCGGGCAGCGTGCCAGCTCGCGCAGCCTGAAGCATTTGGGCTGGCACATCCAAAGTCTATGGCGGTTGTGGAATTCGCCGGTCTATGCCCGAGCGCTACAGTTGCTAACTTCGGCGTCTGCCGACAAAGGTACCATCGGCGCTCCATGATTTGGTTGTCTGTGGTTGGCTTTTTGGTTGCGGCGCTGGCTGCAGGGCTCATTGTGAGATGGGGGCGGGAGCATGCGGCGGTGTACAGCGATTCGATGCCCCAGCGCTTTCACCTCGGACATGTTCCTCGATTGGGCGGCGCAGCGTTGGTGATGGGTACGTCCGTAGGGTGGGCGTTGGGCGTACTGCAGTCCGTCTATTGGGGAGACCCTGGCTCCCTCCGGCTCGACTTTTGGGTGGCGGGCTGGCTGGTGGTCGTGCTTCCCGCAGTGATCGGCGGCATTGCGGAAGACCTTACCCAGCGCCTTTCAGTGCGTTACCGCCTCACTTTGACCGGGGCATCTGGCGCATTGGCGGTATGGCTTTTGGGTATCAATCTGCCACGCCTGGGCTGGCCCTGGCTTGATGCTGTCCTGGTTGCTGCCCCCTGGCTTGGCATCGCCATAGTAGTGCTTGCAGTCGCAGGCCTGCCCCATGCCTTCAATATCATCGACGGCTACAACGGGCTGGCGGGAATGGTTGCCTTGATCGTGTGCCTCGCTTTGGCGCACGTGGCGCTGCAGGTGGGTGACCGGGCGCTGGCTGCGCTGCTGGTATCCACTGCTGCAGCCACAGGCGGTTTTTTGGTCTGGAACTATCCGCGCGGCATGTTGTTTGCCGGAGATGGGGGGGCTTATGTGTGGGGCGTGGTGATTGCCATGGCCAGCATCTCGCTGGTGCAGCGCAATGCGGACGTATCGCCTTGGTTCCCGATGCTTCTGCTGATCTACCCGGTGTGGGAGACGATTTTCTCCATTTACCGTAAGGCGGTGCGGGGCGTTTCACCGGGCGTGGCCGATGCGCTGCATTTTCACCAGCTCATCTACCGCCGCATTGTTCGTGGGGTGTTTCACGATGATGAGTCCCGCCGGGTGCTGATGCGCAACAACCGTACGTCGCCCTATCTGTGGGGTTTTACGCTTCTGACGGTGGTGCCTGCAGTGCTGTTCTGGAACAACACGCCCCTGCTCATGGCGTTTTGCGGGCTTTTTGTGGTCAGCTATGTCATGGCCTATCTGGCCATCGTGCGGTTCAAAGTGCCGAACTGGCTGCGCCACTGAAGCCTTCTAGTGTTCGCGCGCCTGGCGAATGCGGCACAATTTGCGCCTCACAGTTTTCTCCGGATGGCACGCCTCCATGACCGACCTTCTTTCGATTGCCCCACGCGACAAGGCTGAAATCCTGGCCCAGGCGCTGCCTTACATCCGCAAGTTCCATGGCAAGACCATGGTGATCAAGTACGGCGGCAACGCCATGACGGACCCGGCCCTGCAGGCCGACTTTGCCGAGGACGTGGTGCTTCTCAAGCTGGTGGGCATGAACCCGGTGGTGGTGCACGGTGGCGGCCCGCAAATCGAAACCGCGCTCAACCGACTGGGCAAGAAGGGCGAGTTCATCCAGGGCATGCGTGTCACCGATGCCGAGACCATGGAAGTGGTCGAATGGGTGCTGGCCGGCGAGGTGCAGCAGGACATCGTGGGACTGATCAACCAAGCCGGTGGCAAGGCCGTGGGCTTGACCGGCCGTGACGGCGGCATGATTCGCGCACAAAAGCTCAAGATGGTGGACAGCAAGGATCCGACCATCGAACACGACGTGGGCCAGGTGGGTGACATCGTTTCCATCGACCCCAGCGTGGTGAAGGCGCTGCAAGACGATGCGTTCATTCCCGTCATCAGCCCGATTGGCTTTGGCGAGAACAACGAAAGCTACAACATCAATGCGGATGTGGTGGCCAGCAAGCTGGCCACGGTGTTGCAGGCTGAAAAGCTGATGCTGCTGACCAACACCCCCGGTGTGCTCGACAAGGCCGGCAACCTGTTGACCGACCTGACAGCCCGCCGCATCGACGAGCTGTTTGCCGACGGCACCATCTCGGGCGGCATGCTGCCCAAGATTGCAGGTGCGCTGGATGCCGCCAAGGCGGGTGTAAATGCGGTGCACATCATTGACGGGCGTGTGCCCCATGCCATGCTGCTGGAGATCCTGACTGACCAGGCCTACGGCACCATGATCCGGTCTCACTGACTCCGCGTGAGGTCTCCATGCGTCTGCTGTTGGTCGAAGACGATGTGATGGTGGCCAGCGGCATCAAGCTGGGGCTCACCGATGCGGGTTATGCGGTGGACTGGGTGGGCAGTGGCGAGCGGGCCGAAGAGGTGCTGCGCGCCGAGTCGTTTGATGCAGCCATCATCGACATCGGGCTGCCCGCCATGGACGGTCTGGAGCTGACACGCCGCCTGCGCCGCCCAGACATGGCAAGCCCCGCGATGCCAGTTTTGATCCTGACGGCGCGTGACGCGCTGCATGACCGGGTGCAGGGGCTGGATCTGGGGGCGGATGACTACATGGTCAAGCCGTTCGAGTTGCCCGAGCTGCTGGCGCGCCTGCGTGCGCTGTTGCGCCGTTCCCAGGCCGCGACCACGGCCGTGCTGAGTTTTGGCCCGCTGGAGCTGGACACGGCCGGGCGCCGGGCCAGCATGCGCACACCGGCTGGCGAGCAGGTCATCGAACTGGGCCCGCGCGAGTGGACGGTGCTCGAATACCTGCTCATCAACGCCCCCAAGCCTGCTAGCAAAGACAAGCTGCTGCAAGCGCTGACGGGGTGGGACAAGGAGATCACCCCCAACGCGGTGGAGGTGTATGTCTCGCGCCTGCGAGGCAAGCTGGAACCCCACGGTGTGGCGCTGCGGTCCATACGGGGCTTTGGCTACCGGCTTGAACTGCAGGCAACCTGAGCAGGGATTCTCCGCGCCCAGTTCGCCGCCTCGCCATGCTTTGGAAAAACTCTTCCCGGCGGCCCGGCCTGCGCGCCATGACATCGGACCTGCGCACCCGGCTGCTGCTGATGCTGGTACTGCCCCTGTGTGTGCTGGTGCTGGCAGGCGTCTGGCTGGACTACCGGTCGGCCGACGAGGCGGCTGGCCAGCACGACCAGCGTCTGGTGCGGCTGCTGCCCGCGCTGGCCGATTCGGTGCTGGCGCCGCCCATCCACGACAACGACCCACCGCTGCTGCTGCTGGCGCCGCCCATCGAAGAGTTTTTGCGCCAGAACGCGGGCTTTGCAGCCTACAGCGTGCGCGATACCTCGGGGCGCCTGTTGCTCGGAGAGGGCTGGGTACACGGCGCAGTGCCCACCACACAGGCCCCGGAGTTCCACAGCGTGGAGTTCGGCGGCGTGACGTACCGGGTGGCGGCGCAACGCGGGCGCACGGGGGCGGGCGAGCTGGTCGTGGCCCTCGCCGACGGGTCGGACCCTCGCCAGAAATGGGCGCAGCAACTGCTCCTCAGGGTGTTGTTGCCCAACCTCGTATTGCTGATTGCCGCGGGTTTTGCAATCCATTGGGCGGTGCGGCAGGCCTTCAAACCCCTGGTGGGGCTTGCGGAGGCGGTGGAGCGCCGCTCTCCCCGCGATCTCAGCCCCATCGACGAGGCCGCCTCGCCCGACGAGGTGCGGCCCCTGGTGCACTCGCTCAACCGCCTGTTTGCGCTGGTCAACGCACAGGCCGAAGGGCAGCGGCGTTTTGTGGCCGACGCGGCGCACCAGTTGCGCACGCCGCTGGCGGGCTTGCAGGCCCAGGTGGAGGCCTGGGCCATGATGGCCAAGGCGGCAGCGCCGCCACGCACGTCATTCCCGGATTTCGACCGAAAAATGCCGCTAGCGCATGAAGATCGTGCACAAGGCGCTATTGTTTTGGGAGCAGATCAAATCGAGAAGCTGCGCAACGCCACGCGCCGCACCTCGCAGCTGGCGCACCAGCTGCTGGCGTTGTCTCGCGCGGACGCCCGCAGCCTGGACGCGCAGCCGCCGCAGCGGGTTGACCTCAAGGATCTGTGCGAGTCGCTGCTGGAAACATTTTTGGACGCAGCCACCGGCAAGGGCCTGGACCTCGGGCTCGATGTCCAGCTGGTGCATGTGACAGGCCATGGCTGGCTGCTGCGCGAGCTGCTGTCCAACCTGGTGGACAACGCCATCAAATACACACCTGCGGGGGGCGTGGTGACCATCCGCTGCGGACTGCGCCAGGGGCGCGCGGGCCCGCCCCGGCCCTACTTGGAGGTGGAGGACGACGGCCCTGGCGTGCCGGAGTCTGAGCGTACCCGCGTGCTGCAGCGGTTCTACCGCGTGCCCGGCGCGGGAGGCGAGGGCACGGGCCTGGGCCTGGCCATTGCGGACGAGATTGCCCGGGTACACCGTGCCGCACTGACGCTGGGCACGGGCCCCCAGGGGCGCGGGCTGCTGGTTACGGTGGTGTTTCCGCTGTAGTCGTGCGGGGTCCCCGGGCCGTCCGGACCGACAAGGGGCCTGTGCGAGAATCATTTCCACACACGATTGACTTGTGCAAACAGGTGGCGGCCCGGCCCCTCCTGGCTGCGGCAAGATGTGACATCGTGATCCACGCCCTGCCGTGATCCGACCATGCCCAGTGGCATGCGTACCGGCAGCAGGGCCCCACCGGAGTCCCTGTCCTGCATGTCTGAAATCTCGCCCCTCCCCGAGCCTGCCAGTACCGCCGAAGCGGGTGATGTTGCGGCTGCACGCAAGCGGCCCAAGCCCGGGGAACGGCGCGTCCAGATCCTGCAGGCCCTGGCCGCCATGCTGGAGCAGCCTGGGGCCGAGCGCATCACCACTGCCGCGCTGGCCGCGCGCCTGTCGGTCAGCGAGGCGGCGCTGTACCGCCATTTCGCCAGCAAGGCGCAAATGTTCGAGGGCTTGATTGATTTCATCGAGCAGTCGGTGTTCACACTGGTGCAGCAGATCACGGGGCGCGACGTGCATGACCCCACACAGCCTGCCGACGTGGGCGCGCGCCAGGCGGCGCGCATCGTGGCGCTGGTGCTGCAGTTTGGCGAGCGCAACCCGGGCATGGTGCGGGTCATGGTGGGCGACGCACTGGTGTTCGAGCACGAGCGCTTGCAGCAGCGCATGAACCAGTTCTTTGACCGCATCGAATCCACCCTGCGCCAGTGCCTGCGTGCTAGCACCGCCGCATCCAGCACGCCCACAGTCGATGCCCAGGTGGCGGCCAGCGTGTTGACGGCCTTTTTGCTCGGGCGCCTGCAGTGCTACGCCCGCTCGGGGTTTCGGCGCCTGCCCACCGAGCACCTGGAAGCCAGCCTTGCGCTGATGTTGTAGCGGTCCGCGCTGTTGAGGCGGCGCGTCACGGCGGGGGTGGCGCGGCTGCAACGGGTGGTTTGGATGGGTCTCCCTATTTTTTTCGGGGGCTTGGGGGCTGCAGGGAATTTGCTGCAGAATAGAACGAACGTTCGTTTTTATTCGTGCCCATGTCTTCCACCCCCGAATCCCGTCAGGTCACCCGCATCCCGCGCGCTCGCAGCGGTACCGGCCGCGCCCTGCAAAAAGGCCAGCAAACCAAGGCGGCCATCGTCGAGGCAGCGCTGGGCCTGGCCACGCACATCGGGCTGGAAGGCCTGTCCATTGGGGCGCTCGCAGACGTCACCGGCATGAGCAAGTCGGGCGTGTTCGCCCACTTTGGCTCCCGCGAAGAGCTGCAGATCTCCGTGATCCGCGAATACCACACCCGTTTTGAGCAAGAGGTGTTCTATCCCGCCATGTCTGCCCCACGCGGCGTGGCGCGTTTGTCGGCATTGTTCGACAACTGGATGAAGCGCACCTCCATCGAAATCGACTCGGGCTGCATTTACATCAGCGGCGCGGTCGAGTTTGATGACCGCACCGGCCCAGTACGCGATGCACTCGCCAGCTCGGTGCTGACATGGCATGCCGCCATGCGCCGCGCCATCGAGCAGTGCAAGGAACTGGGCGAGCTGCGTGCCGACACCAAGGAAGAGCAGATGCTCTTCGAGATCCACGGCCTGATCCTCGCGCTGCACTACGAGGCGCGGTTCCTGCAGACCCCGGGCTCCATTGACCGGGCCGTCGTGGGCTTTCACAACATTCTGGCGCGTTACAGCGCGCCAACAGTGGCCGCCAAGGCACCCACAGTGGCGCGCCGCAAAGTTTCCAACCAAACCACCACATCCAAGGAGTAAACCCATGCCTACCTATACGCCGCCCCTGCGCGACATGCAATTCGTCATGCACGAAGTGCTCAAGGTCAGTGATGAATTCAAGGCGATGCCACCCCACGCCGAAGTGGATGTGGACACCATCAACGCCGTGATCGAAGAAGCCGGCAAGTTCGCCGCCGAAGTCGCGTTCCCGCTCAACATCAGCGGCGACACCGAAGGCTGCGTGCTGAACAAGACCACGCACGAAGTGAAGACCCCCACCGGCTTCAAGGACGCCTATGCCAAGTATGTCGAGGGTGGCTGGGCGGCGCTGAGCTGCGACCCCACCTACGGCGGCCAGGGCCTGCCCTTCGTGCTGAACCAGTGCCTGTACGAGATGCTGAACTCGGCCAACCAGGCCTGGACGATGTACCCCGGCCTGTCGCACGGCGCCTACGAAGCCCTGCACGCCCATGGCACCGACGCCCAGAAGGCCCTGTACCTGCCCAAGCTGACCAGCGGCGAATGGACCGGCACCATGTGCCTGACCGAACCCCACTGCGGTACCGACCTGGGCCTGATGCGCACCAAGGCCGAGCCTCTGCCTGACGGCACCTACAAGATCACCGGCAACAAGATCTTCATCAGCGCCGGCGAGCACGACATGGCCGCCAACATCGTTCACCTGGTGCTGGCCCGCCTGCCCGATGCGCCCAAGGGCAGCAAGGGCATCAGCCTGTTTGTGGTGCCCAAGTTCAACGTGAATGCCGACGGCTCGCTGGGCGAGCGCAACCCGATCTTCTGTACCGGCCTGGAACACAAGATGGGCATCCACGGCAACGCCACCGCGCAGATCGCGCTCGACGGCGCCATTGGCACCATGGTGGGCCAGCCCAACAAGGGCCTGGCTGCCATGTTTGTGATGATGAACGCTGCCCGCCTGGGCGTGGGCAACCAGTCGCTGGGCCTGACGGAAGTGGCTTACCAGAACGCTCTGGCCTATGCCAAGGACCGCATCCAGTCGCGCAGCCTGTCGGGCCCCAAGGCCAAGGACAAGGATGCTGACCCCATCATCGTGCACCCCGATGTGCGCAAGATGTTGCTCACCGCCAAGGCCTACGCCGAAGGTGGCCGCGCGCTGCAGATCTTCTGCACGCTGTTGCTGGACAAGGTGCACAGCCACCCCGATGAAAAAGTGCGCAAGGATTCCGAAGAACTCGTGGCCCTGCTGACCCCCATCGTCAAGGCCTTCATCACCGACAACGGCCACATCAGCACCAACGCGTGCATGCAGGTCTTCGGCGGCCACGGCTTCATCAAGGAATGGGGCATGGAGCAATACGTGCGGGACAACCGCATCAACATGATCTACGAAGGCACCAACACCATCCAGTCGCTGGACCTGCTGGGCCGCAAGGTGCTGGGCAACAACGGCGCCACGCTGAAAAAGCTGGGCAAGCTGATTAGCCAGCTGGTGGAAGAAGAGGGCGTGAACGAGCGCATGGCCGAGTTCATCAACCCCGTGGCCATGCTGGGCGACCAGATGACCAAGTTCACCACCGAGATCGGCTTCAAGGGCATGCAAAACCCCGACGAAGTGGGCGCTGCTGCGGTGGACTATCTGCGCGTGGCCGGCCACCTGGTGTTCGGCTACCTGTTCGCCCGCATGGCCCAGGTCGCCCTGCGCGAGATCGCCGCCGGCAACACCGACCCGTTCTATGGCGCCAAGCTGCAGACCGCGCGCTTCTACTTCGCCAAGCTGTTCCCCGAAACCGCCACGCTGATGCGCACCGCCCGTGCCGGCAGCAAGGTGCTGATGGACACCGATCTGGCCCTGGCCTGATCGGTGCCGGATGCGGATTTCAAGCCTTTTTGCTAGGGAGCGCAGATGTTCAAAGCGGTAGCAGCTATTGTTTTGGTAGCGGGTGCGCTGCCGGCCTGGGCGCAGATGACGCCCGAAGGCCTGTGGCGCAACATCGATGACAAGACCGGCGAGGCCAAGGCCGAGATCCGCATCCGCGACATTGGTGGCGGCGTGCTGCACGGAGCGCTGGAAAAGCGCCTGTCCAAGGACGCCAAGCCCGAGGATGTCTGCGAGGAGTGCTCCGACGACCGCAAGGGCAAGCCCTTGGTGGGCTTGGAGATCATCCGTGGCGCCAAGAAGGCCGACGGCAAAGAGGTGTGGGAGGGCGGCAAGATTCTCGACCCTGAGAACGGCCGCAACTACACCCTGCGCATGACCCCCGTCGAGGGCGGCAAGAAGCTTGAAGTGCGGGGCTCGATCGGCCCGTTCGGCCGCACGCAAACCTGGATCCGCGTCCAGTAAACCCCATTCCCGTGGCCTTGCGCGCCCCCTGCGGTGTTGCGCAACGCCCCAACCAGGAACCCAACCCATGTCCCGATTCCAAGTGAAAAAAGTCGCCGTACTCGGCGCAGGCGTGATGGGCGCGCAGATTGCCGCCCACCTCGTCAACGTGAAGGTGCCCGTGGTGCTGTTCGACCTGCCCGCCAAGGAAGGCCCCAAGAACGGCATCGTCACCAAGGCCGTCGAAGGCCTGAAAAAGCTCAAGCCTTCGCCCCTGGGCGTGGCCGACGACGCGGCGCTGATCCAGCAGGCCAACTACGAAGAGCACATGCACCTGCTCAAGGAATGCGACCTCGTGATCGAGGCCATTGCCGAGCGCATGGACTGGAAGCTCGACCTGTACACCAAGATCGCGCCCCACGTGGCCAAGCACGCCATCCTGGCGTCCAACACCTCGGGCCTGTCGATCACCAAATTGAGTGAAGTGCTGCCCGAGAGCATCAAGCCCCGTTTCTGCGGCATCCACTTCTTCAACCCCCCGCGCTACATGACGCTGGTGGAACTGATCAACACCCCCACCACCCAGCCTGAAGTGCTGGACCAGCTCGAAGCCTTTGTGACCAGCGGCCTGGGCAAGGGCGTGGTGCGTGCGCACGACACGCCCAACTTCGTGGCCAACCGCGTGGGCATCGCGGGCATGCTGGCCACGATGAAGGAAGTCGAGAACTTCGGCCTGACCTATGACGTGGTGGACGACCTCACGGGCAAGAAGCTCGGCCGTGCATCCAGCGGCACCTTCCGCACCGCCGACGTGGTGGGTCTGGACACCATGGCCCACGTGATCAAGACGCTGCAGGACAACCTGAGCATTGAGACCGACCCCTTCTACGAAAGCTTTGGCACGCCTGCCGTGCTGAAAAAGCTGCTGGAGCTGGGCAACCTGGGCCAGAAGACCAAGGCCGGTTTCTTCAAGAAGGTCGGCCGCGATGTGATGCGCTTTGAGCTGGAAAGCGAAGAGTACGTGCCCGCCGGCCAGAAGGCCGACGAGGTGTATGCCCGTATGCTCAAGAAGCCCGCTGCCGAGCGCCTGCGCCTGCTGCGCAACGCCGAAGGCGCGCCCGGCCAGTTCCTCTGGGCCATCCTGCGCAACAGCTTCCACTACGCTGCCGTGCATCTGGGCACCATCGCCGACAACGCCCGCGACGTGGACCAGGCCATGCGCTGGGGCTTCGGCATGAAGCAGGGCCCCTTCGAGCTGTGGCAAGAAGCCGGTTGGCTCGAAGTCGCGAAGATGATCCAGGAAGACATCGACGCTGGCAAAGCGCTGTGCAAGGCACCGCTGCCTGAGTGGGTGTTCAAGGGCCCCGTGGCCGACGCCGGTGGCGTGCACACCGCGCAAGGTTCGTGGAGTGCATCGCAGAACAAGTTTGTGCCCCGCCGCCAGCTGCCCGTGTACGAGCGCCAGATCTTCCCCGAGGCCCTGTTGGGCGAAACCAGCCTGCCCGACTGGCGTACCGCTGGCACCACCATTGCTGAATCGAAAGCCCTGCGCACGTGGACGCTGGACGGTCAAATCCTCATCGCCGGCATCAAGAACAAGATGCACGCCATCAGCCCCGAAGTGATGGAAGCGCTGATGGAAGCGCTGGAACTGGCCGAGTCCGAGTACCAAGGAATGGTGATCTGGTCCGGCGACGCCCCCTTCAGCGTGGGGGCTGACCTGGAAGCCACCATGCCCGCCTTCATGGTCGGCGGCGCCGATGCAGTGGAAAGCATCGAGCAGGAGCTGCAAAACCTGATGATGCGCATCCGTTACGCGCAGGTGCCCGTGGTCGCTGCCATCCACGGCATGGCGCTGGGCGGCGGCTGCGAGCTGGCTGTGTATTCGGCCAAGCGCGTGGCGCACATGGAAAGCTACATTGGCCTGGTCGAAGTGGGCGTGGGCTTGGTGCCCGGCGCGGGTGGCCTGACCTATATCGCCCGCCGCGCGGCCGAGAACATGGCCGCTTCCACCAGCAAAGACCTGCTGCCCTTCCTGACCGAAGGCTTCACCGCCGCCGCGATGGCCAAGGTGGGTACCAGCGCACTCGAATCGCGCAAGTTGGGCTACCTGCTGGACAGCGACATCATCGTGCCCCACAAGGACGAGCTGCTGTTTGTGGCCATCAACGAAGCCAAGTCCATGGCCGCGAGCGGCTGGCGTGCACCGCACAAGCGCCTGTTCCCCGTGGCGGGCCGCAGCGGTCTGGCCACCATCAAGGCCCAGCTGGTGAACATGCGCGACGGCGGCTTCATCAGCGCCTATGACTTCAAGATCGGCGCCATGATCGCCGAGGTGGTCTGTGGCGGCGATGTGGATGCTGGCTCGATGGTGAGCGAGGAATACCTGCTCACGCTGGAGCGCAAGGTGTTCTGTCACCTGATCGCCCAGCCCAAGACGCATGAGCGCATCCTGGGCATGTTGTCCACCGGCAAGCCGGTTCGCAACTGATCCGGACGTCGATGGATAACCGGTAGACCGACATGAGCGAACACGCCCCCAACAAATTGCAGCGCTCGCTGATGCGCCTGGACGAGGCCCCCGCCTTCATGCGCGGGTTCGTGCAGAACATCATCCTGCGCCGGGCTGTGCCCTTTACCGGCACGGCCGGGGTGAAGTTCGTGTCGCTCACGCCTGAGCGGGTCGAAGTGCATCTTGCCAACGAGCACCGTGTGCAAAACCACATTGGTGGTGTGCACGCCTCGGCCATGAACCTGCTGGCCGAAACGGCCACCGGCATGGTCGTGGGCATGAACGTGCGCGACGACTGCCTGCCGCTGGCCAAGGAGCTGAGCATGGCGTTCAAGAAGCGCGCCACGGGCGGCCTCAAAGCCGTGGCCACGCTCACCGCCGAGCAGCGCGCCGCCATGCGGGCCAGCGACAAGGGCGAGGTGCAGGTGAAGGTCACCGTGACCGACGAAGCCGGTGTGGAGCCGGTCGAATGTGTATTTACGTGGGCCTGGGTTCCTTCCAGCCGCCCCCCCAAGAATTGAAGGAGTTTCACCATGGCTCAAAAACAAGTCCAGGACGCCTACATCGTCGCCGCCACGCGCACGCCCATTGGGCGCTCGGGCCGCGGCTATTTCAAGAACACCCGGCCTGACGACCTGCTGGTCGCCGCCATCAAGAGCGCCATGCTGCAGGTGCCCACGCTGGACCCCAAGGCGATTGAAGACGCCATCATTGGCTGCTCCTTCCCCGAAGGTGAGCAGGGCATGAACATGGCCCGCATTGCTGTGGGCCTGGCGTTCGACCACCCCGTGGGCGGCGTGACCGTGAACCGCTTCTGCGCATCGGGCATCACCGCGCTGCAGATGGCGGCTGACCGCATCCGCGTGGGCGAGGCCGACGTGCTGATCGCCGGTGGCGCTGAGTCCATGAGCCTGGTGCCCATGGGCGGCAACAAGCCCTCGTTCAACGCCGAGATTTTTGCCAAGGACGAAAACGTGGGCATCGCCTACGGCATGGGCCTGACCGCCGAAAAGGTCGCCCAGCAGTGGAAGGTGAGCCGCGAAGCGCAAGACGCGTTTGCCCTCGAATCCCACCTGCGTGCCATCAAGGCGCAAAAGTCCGGTGAGTTCAGCGACGAAATCACGCCCTTCGAAATCGTGGAGCGTTCGCCCAACCTCGCTACCGGCGAAGTGGTGGAAAAGCGCCGCACCGTGAGCCTGGACGAAGGCCCCCGCCCTGATACGTCCCTGGAGGGCCTGGCCAAGCTCAAGCCCGTGTTTGCCGCACGGGGCAGCGTCACGGCAGGCAACAGCTCGCAGACCAGCGATGGTGCCGGTGCGCTCATCGTGGCCAGCGAAAAGGCGGTGAAGCAGTTTGGCCTGACGCCCCTGGCGCGTTTTGTGAGCTACGCCGCGCGCGGCGTGCCGCCCGAGATCATGGGCATTGGCCCGATCGAAGCGATTCCTGCGGCCCTGCGTTATGCGGGTCTCAAGAGCGATGACATTGGCTGGTATGAGCTGAATGAAGCGTTTGCGGCGCAGTCGCTGGCCGTCATCAATACGCTGGGGCTGAACCCTGCGAACGTGAACCCCATGGGCGGCGCAATTGCATTGGGGCACCCGCTGGGCGCTACCGGTGCGATCCGTGCGGCGACGGTGGTGCATGCGCTGCGTCGGCACAAGCTGAAGTACGGCATGGTCACGATGTGCGTAGGGACCGGCCAAGGCGCCGCCGGCATCATCGAAGCGTTGTAACTGGCTACTGCGCGGGCCATCTGCGTCGTTGGGCGGTGCTCGGAATCCTCACGTACAGGAAGTACGTTCCGGTTCCTGTGCTCCGTCCGCCTAGCAGCTGATCCCGCTCGCTACGCCCTGGAGAGCGGGGTGTGAAGGCCGGGGAGGGCGGGGACAAGAAGTTGGTTGCTATCCCCCAACCGTTCGAGCTGAGCCTGTCGAAGCCAAGGCCACCGCCAAGCGATAGTTTTCTTTTCAAGCCGACGCAGAGCGGTTCGACACAAGGAGACAGACATGAACAAGCAAACCTTGCAGGTCAACGGGGCAGTGTCATTGGCACTGCGCGTCTACGAACCCGAGGGCGCACCGCGCGCCAGCGTTGTCATCGGCGGCGCGATGGGGGTGCGGCAGTCGTTCTACGAGGCCTTTGCGCTGTGGATGGCGCAGCAGGGGTTTCGGGTCACCACGTTTGATTACCGAGGCCATGGCGATTCGCTGCAGGGCGCGATGCGCGATGTGAAGGCGGATCTGTTTGATTGGGCGCAGGACTATGAGGCGGTGATCTCTGGCGCCAAGGCCGCGTTGCCTGAGCAGCCTTTGTTCCTGCTGGGCCACAGCCTGGGCGCGCAATTGCCAGGGCTGCTCAAGAAGCCCGAACAGGTGGCGGGCCTGCTGAGCGTGGCTGCAGGCAGCGGCTACTGGCGTGATAACGCGCCGCAGCTCAAGCGCATCGTTCCGTATTTCTGGTGGGTGCTGGTGCCGCTGGCCACGCGGCTGTGCGGGTACTTTCCGGGGCGCACGCTCAAGAAGGTGGGCGACCTTCCGGCGGGTGTGATCCTGCAGTGGCGGCGCTGGTGCTTGCATCCTGCCTACAGCGTGGGTGCCGAAGGGCCTGCGGTGGCGCAGAGTTATGGCGCGGTGCGGTTCCCGGTGCTGGCGCTGTCGATGGCGGACGACGAGCTGATGACCTTGCGCGGCACGCACAACCTGGTGAACCTCTACGCCAACACCGAGCGCCGCGTGGAGAGCATCACGCCGGCCGACCTGCAGGTGCGGCGCATTGGGCACTTCGGCTTCTTTCGCGACCAGTTCCGCCAAAGCCTGTGGCCGCGCGCAGCGGCTGCGCTGGCCACGCTGGGCGGTGGCGGAATGCCCCACGGCGAAGTCTCCGGTACGACGGCCTGAGCGGTCGTTTCGCGGCACACTTGCAGCATGACTTCCTCTTCATCCACTTCTTCGTCTGCGTCTTTGTCCTCCGCTACCCACCCGCTGGACGAGGCGCTGCAACTGACGGCTTCGTCCGCTGCGACGGGCCAGTACGAAGGGCAGACCCACCCCGGCTACTGGAACATGGTCGGCCCGTTTGGCGGCATCACCGCTGCCACGCTGCTGCAGGCCATCTTGCAGCACCCCGACCGGCTGGGCGACCCGCTGTCGCTCACTGTCAACTATGCGGGCGCTTTGACCGCTGGTGCGTTCACGGTGCAGGCAACTCCTGTTCGCACCAATCGCTCCACCCAGCACTGGACGCTGTCGATCCTGCAGGCCGGTGCCGACGGCGCGCAGGTGGTCACCACCACGGCCACCGCCGTCACGGCCGTGCGCCGCGAGACCTGGAGCGTGGGCGATGTGCCCATGCCGCAGGTGCCACCCCCCGCAGAGCAAAAGGCCATCGTTGCCCCCTTGGGCGCTGTGGAATGGCTCAATCGCTACGAGATGCGCCCCATCGCTGGCTTCATCCCGCGCACCTGGGACGGCAGCGGCGACCACAGCCTGACGCAGCTGTGGATGCGCGACACACCACCGCGGCCGATCGACTTCGTGGCGCTGTCCGCATTGGCTGATGTGTTCTTCCCCCGCGTGTGGCTGCGCCGTGCGCGCCAGGTGCCTGCGGGCACGGTGTCGATCACCGTGTACTTCCACGCCACGGCAGAGCAGCTGCAGGCCACGGGCACGGGCTTCCTGCTCGGCCAGGCGCGCGGGCAGGAGTTCCGCAACGGATTCTTTGACCAGACCGTGCAGCTGTGGAACGAGGCTGGCACCATGCTGGCCACCAGCCATCAGATCGTTTACTACAAGGAATAGGAAGTCGGCCTATTGCCCTGTGCCGTACCGCATTCCTCTCGTCCCAATCCATCCGACCCGGAACCTTCACCACCATGACCGAAGCCACCCAAGACATCCTCGTCCACTCCGAAGCGGGCGTGACCACCATCACCTTCAATCGCGTGGACAAGAAGAACTCCATCACGCGCGACATGTACGCCGCCATGGCTGATGCGCTCGATGCCGCCAAGTCCGATGCCAGCGTGCGCGTGGTGGTGTTCCAGGGCGACGTGGCGATCTTCAGCGCAGGCAACGACATCGGTGACTTTCTGCAGCAGCCGCCTGCCACGCAGGACTCGCCGGTGTTCCGTTTTCTGCGCGGCATCGCCACCTTCCCCAAGCCCGTGATCGCCTCGGTCTGCGGCCCGGCTGTGGGCATTGGCACGACGATGCTGTTCCACTGCGACCTCGTTTACGCGGGCGACAACGCGGCGTTCTCCATGCCCTTCGTCAATCTGGGCCTGTGCCCCGAGGCCGCATCGAGCCTGCTGGTGCCGCAGATGCTGGGGTACCACCGCGCTGCGGAAGCCTTGCTGCTGGGCGAGCCGTTCATGGCCGAGGCCGCGTTGGAAGTGGGGCTGGTGAATCGTGTGGTGCCGCCCACCGAGTGCAATGGGGTGGCGCAGGCGCAGGCGAAGAAGCTGGCGGCCAAGCCGTTGTCGTCGCTCATCGAAACCAAGCGGTTGATGAAGGGCGGGCAGACGGCGAAGGTGCTGGAGGTGATGGCGGAAGAGGGCGAGAGCTTTGGGCGCATGTTGCGTGAGCCTGCAGCGCGGGAAGCGTTTTCGGCGTTTATGGAAAAGAGAAAGCCTGATTTCAGCAAGAGCTGAAATCAGGACGCCGCGTGAGCGGCGAGGACCGCGCAGCGGGCCGGAGATCTTTCGCTAAAAGCGCAGGCCGGATTCCGGAGCTCTCTGGGTTCTCGGATTTTGGTCAATTTGGCTGCTGGCGCTTATCTAGCAAGCGCTAGCAGCTATTGTTTTTGTAGTTTTGAGTCTTTTCTCAACCGTTCGGGCTGAGCTTGTCGAAGCCTTGGCGTGTTGATTTGAAAAGCATGCATGTGTTCAGGGCGGAGGCCGGGTTGTCGCCCCGGCGGGCGAGTAACTTTCTTTCGCGTCGCCGAAAGAAAGTCACCAAAGAAAGGGCGACCCCCAGTCTGCGACCCCTTCGCGGTGCGAAGGGGCAACCTGCGTCGGGGCGGTTGCGGGGTGCGCCGTGGAACTCGCTTTGCGCTGGCGCGCGCCGCTCGGACAACCACGGCGAGTCAGTTCACGAGGCATGGGCGCTGCGACGCCCATGCTCACCCCGCAACCGCCCCGCCGCAGGCGCAGCCAGCAGGGGTGGGGCAGCAGAACATCCGAACAGCCAAACTGCCCTTCGGGCCATCGCTGCGCTCGGCCCTGCCGCCGCAGCGCGTGGCGCTTGCGCCCGCGAGATGGTGCCGAGCAAAGCGATGGCCCGGATGGATGTCCGACTCGCGGGTTCCCTTCTGGATGCGCCTGGGGCGCACAGGGCGCGGGGTGGCATGCGCGTCGGAGCGCACATGCTTCGTGAACTGACTCACCGCAGTTGTCCGAGCGGAGCGCCAAAGGCGCGCAGCGAGTTCTGCGGTGCACCCCGTGACCGAGCACCCCAGGTTGCCCCGTAGCGCAGCGAAGGGGTCGCAGACAGTAGGGTCGCCCTTTCTTTGGTGACTTTCTTGTCGAGCAAGCGAAAGAAAGTTACTCGCATGCCGGGCGACTCCCGGCCTCCGCTCTTCGCATGGGCATGCCATCTGCTTCCAAATGAATAGCAAATGAGGCAGTGAATGCTGGCGCTTAACCTCAAAAAACACCCGCAGCAATCATGATCAGACAAGCTATCTATTTTTACAAAGCACTTGCTTGCTAAAAATAAACAGTTTTGCTATCGTGCCCGCATGGATTCACCCGTGCCGCGCACCAGCGCCATCGCCCCCGCTCCCAAGAAACCCCCGGCCCGCCCTCGCAGCAAGGCCGTAGCCTCCTCCGACGCCAATGCAGCCACTGCAGAGGCAACCCCCACCCGCCGCCCCCGCGGCCGCCCCCGCAAAACCGCCGAAGAACTCGACGACGGCAACCGCCGCCGCAAGCTCATGGACGGCGCGGCCAAGCTGTTCCGCACCCAGGGCTTTGCCGCCACCAGCACGCGCGACATTGCGGCGGCCGCAGGCATGCACAGTGGCTCGCCGTTCTACCACTTCGAAAGCAAAAGCGCGCTGCTCTACGCCGTGATGAGCGAGGGCATGACCATGGCCACACAAAGCCAGCAGCAGGCACTCGATGCGCTGCCAGCCCAGGCCACACCGCGCGAGCAGTTGCACACGCTCATTCGCCACCATTTCGAGATCCTGCTCGGGCCCCGCAGCAGCTTCATCCCGGTGATGCTGTACGAATGGCGCTCGCTGACGCCTGCGCAGCGCAAGGGCATTGCCCGCATCAAGGACAGCTACGAGGCCACCTGGATGCCTGTGCTCGAAGCGCTGGCAAAGCAGGGTGCGCTGCAGGCCGAGCCCGGTGTGGCGCGGCTGTTCATCTTTGGGGCGCTTAACTGGGCGGTGCAATGGTTCTCGCCCAAGAAGGGCAAGTCGCTCGACGCGCTCACCGATGAGGCACTCGCCTTGTTCATCCGTTCATAACAAACAACCCCATCAAGGCAGAGTCACCATGGCCCCCACCGCGCGCAACGCCTACCAGTCAGTGTTTGCTCCGGGCCTGTTCCAGGGCCAGGTGGTGGTGGTCACCGGCGGTGGCTCCGGCATTGGCCGGTGCACGGCGCACGAACTGGCGCACCTGGGGGCGCATGTGGTGCTGGTGGGGCGCAAGCCAGAAAAGCTGCTGGCCGTGGCCGAAGAGATCACCGCCGATGGCGGCCGCGTGTCCTGCGAGGTGTGCGACATCCGATCCGAAGAAGGTGTGGTGGCGCTGGTGCAGCAGATCATCGCTGCGCAGGGCCGCATCGATGCGCTGGTCAACAATGCGGGCGGGCAGTTCATGTCGCCGCTTGAATCCATCAGCGCCAAGGGCTGGGAGGCGGTGCTGAACACCAACCTCACCGGCGGCTTTCTGATGGCGCGCGAGTGCTACCGGCAGTGGATGGCGCAGCACGGCGGCTCAGTAGTCAACATCGTGGCCGACATGTGGGGCTCCATGCCGGGCATGGGGCACAGCGGGGCTGCGCGCGCGGGCATGGTCAGCTTCACCGAAACCGCTGCGCTGGAATGGGCACACAGCGGCGTGCGCGTGAACGCCGTGGCGCCGGGCTACATCGCCTCCAGCGGCATGGACAACTACCCGCCCGAGGCGGGCGACATGCTGCGTGCCATGCCGCGCACGGTGCCGCTCGGCCGCTTTGGCAACGAGGCTGAGGTGTCGGCGGCCATCACCTTTTTGCTCAGCCCGGCAGCCTGCTTTATCAGCGGCACCACGCTGCGGGTGGACGGCGCACGGCCCCAGGTGCGCATGGGCTGGCCGCAGCGCCCGCCTGGTGCCGCTGCCGCAGCACACCCGGCCGTGCGGCCGTTTGACGGCTTTCACCGCGCGCAGGTGCCGCAGGTGTTTGCACCTTCCCACACCCCCAAGACCGAGGCCGCATGACCGCCGTCTTCACTTCCCGATTCAACCCAGGCAGCGCCGAGGCCACCCAACGCCGCGCGGCGCTGCAGGCCCGCCTTCATGCCCTGCGCGCGCTGGAAGACCGCGCCGCCGCCGCCTCGTCCCGGTCGCTGCCCCAGTTTGAAAAACGCGGCCAGCTGCTGCCGCGCCAGCGCGTGGCACTGCTGCTGGATGCGGGTGCGCCCTGGCTGCCGCTGTGCACGCTGGCGGGTTACCTGCAGGACGTGAAAGACCCCGACAAGTCCGTGCCCGGTGGCGGCATGGTCGCGGGCATCGGCTTTGTCAGTGGCGTGCGCTGCATGGTGGTGGCTAGCGATTCGGGCATCGAGGCCGGTGCCATCCAGCCCATGGGCCTGGAAAAGATCTTGCGCGTGCAGGAGATCGCGCTGCAAAACCGCTTGCCGTTCATCCACCTGGTGGAGAGCGCGGGTGCCAACCTCATGCGCTACCGGGTGGAGGGCTTCGTGCACGGCGGCACGCTGTTCCGCAACCTCGCGCGGCTGTCGGCGGCGGGCATTCCGGTCATCACCGTGCAGCACGGCTCGGGCACCGCAGGCGGCGCCTATATGCCGGGGTTGTCGGATGTGGTCATCATGGTGCAGGGCCGCTCGCGCGCCTTTCTGGCCGGGCCGCCGCTGCTCATGGCGGCGACGGGCGAGATTGCGACGGAGGAAGAACTGGGCGGCGCCGAGATGCACACGTCCGTCTCGGGCCTGGGCGAATACCTGGCCCAGGACGACCGTGAGGCGATTGGCCTGGCACGCGATGTGGTGGCGCAGCTGGGGTGGAACACGGCCCCGCGACCCAGCGCGCCCGCACCTCTCTTGCCGGCAGACGACCTGCTGTCCCTGATGTCTGCCGACCTGCGCCAGCCCGTGGACATGCGCGAGGTGATGGCGCGGCTAGTGGACGGCTCGGAGCTGCTGGAATTCAAGGCCCGCTACGGCATGGCAACCCTGTGCGCGCAGGGCCACATCCAGGGCCATGCGGTGGGCTTCATCAGCAACAACGGCCCCATCGACGTGGCGGGCGCCAACAAGGCCACGCACTTCATCCAGTGGATGTGCCAGCTGGGCCACCCCATCATCTACCTGCAGAACACCACGGGCTACATGGTCGGCAAGGACAGCGAGCAGGGCGGCATGATCAAACACGGCAGCAAGATGATCCAGGCCGTGACCAACGCCACCGTGCCGCAGATCACCATCCAGTGCGGCGCCAGCTTTGGCGCGGGCAACTATGGCATGTGTGGGCGCGGCTATGCGCCGCGCTTCCTGTTCAGCTGGCCCGGTGCCAAGACGGCCGTGATGGGTGGCGAGCAGGCTGCGCGCACCATGCAGATCGTGACCGAGGCGGCGCTCGCGCGCAAAGGCATCACGCCCGACCCGGCCGAATCGCAGGCCCAGTTCGACAAGATCGTCGCGATGTTCGAGGCCCAGGCCGATGCGTTCTACACCAGCGGCCTGCTGCTGGACGACGGCGTGATCGACCCGCGCGACACGCGCGCCGTGCTGGCGTTTTGCCTGAACACCTGCGCCGAGGCACAGGCCCGCACGTTGCGGCCCCTGAGCTTTGGCGTGGCGCGGATGTAAGCGCTTCGCACGCAATCTCCACGATGGCCGAGCCTCTCAAATACCTGCTGAACGACACCGTGCCGCCGCGCATCGCGGCCATGGTGCGCCGTGCGTGGCGCAAGTTCGATACCACCGCGTTTCTGCAGCAGGTACAGCCCGGCTACGAATCGCTGGAGCTGATGGCGCGCGGCCAGCGCATTGCGCAGGCCCTGCAGACACACCTGCCGCAAGATGTGCCGCGCGCGCTGGGTGTGCTGGTCGATTCGATGGACCCGCCCATGGGCCTCGATGCGGCCGGTGAGCCCGATGCAGGTGACCGCCCCTATAGCGCCTTTTTATACCTGCCGCACAGCATCTACATCGGCACACACGGCCTGCCGCACTTCGAGGCAGCGATGGCCGCGCAGCACGCACTCACCCAGCGCTTTACGGCCGAGTTCTGCATCCGCCCCTACCTGCTGCACCACCAGGGCGCCACGCTCGCGCGGCTGCGCGACTGGGCGCAGGATGACAACGCCCACGTGCGCCGTTTGGTGAGCGAAGGCACGCGGCCCCGCCTGCCCTGGGCGCCGCGTTTGCCTGCATTCCAGAACAACCCGCAACTGGCCCTGCCGTTGCTCGATGCGCTCAAGGACGACCCATCGTCTTACGTGCGCCGCTCCGTGGCCAATCACCTGGGCGACATCGCCAAGGACCACCCCGAGCTGGCCGTGGGCACCGCGCGCACCTGGCTGCAGGGCGCACCCGCCCCGCGCGAAGCCCTGGTGCGTCACGGCCTGCGTTTTCTCATCAAACGCGGCGACGCCGCTGCGCTCGATGCCCTGGGCGTGGGCCATGCCGTGGCGCTGGACGTGCGGTCCGCGCGCGTGCTGCCCGCCCGCGCACGCATTGGCGACAAGGTGCGCATCGAGGCCGAATTGCACAACCCCACGCCGCAGCCACAGCGCGTCCTGGCCGACCTGAAGGTGCACTACGTCAAGGCCCACGGCGGCGCGGCGCCCAAGGTGTTCAAGCTGCAGACGCTGGACATACCGCCCGGCGCCACCGTGGCCGTGGGCAAGACGCTGTCGCTGCAGCAGATGACCACACGCACCCACTACCCCGGCGCGCACCAGGTGGAGCTGGTGCTCAACGGGCGGCCCCAGCCGCTGGGGCAATTTCAGCTTTCGTGATCGAGGTTTGCAGGCACACAAACGTACAAACGCAACAGCAGGAGACAAGCACCATGCAGTTCACACACGAGCACCGCGAGATCCAGAAAACCCTCAAGCGTTTCATCGACGAAGAGATCAACCCCCATGTGGACGAGTGGGAGGCCGCAGAGATCTTCCCCGCGCACGAGGTCTTCAAGAAGATGGGCAACCTGGGCCTGCTGGGCCTGTGCAAGCCCGAGGAATACGGCGGCCAGGGGCTGGACTATTCGTACAGCCTCGCCATGGCCGAGGCACTGGGCCACATCCACTGCGGCGGCGTGCCCATGGCCATCGGCGTGCAAACCGACATGTGCACCCCGGCGCTGGCGCGCTACGGTAGCGAAGAACTCAAGCGCAACTTTCTGGCCCCTGCGATTGCGGGCGACATGGTGGGCTGCATCGGTGTGAGCGAGCCTGCGGCGGGCAGCGATGTGTCGGGCATCAAGAGCGTGGCGCGCAAGGATGGCGACGACTACGTGATCACCGGCCAGAAGATGTGGATCACCAACAGCCTGCAGGCCGACTGGATGTGCATGCTGGTGAACACGGGCGAAGGGCCTGTGCACAAGAACAAAAGCCTGGTGATGGTGCCCATGCGGGATGGCCCGGGCGGCAAGCTCACCAAGGGCATCGAGGTGGCGCAAAAGATCCGCAAGATCGGCATGCACAGCAGCGACACCGGCCTGATCTACTTCGACGAGGTGCGGGTGCCGCAGCGCTACCGCATCGGCGCCGAGGGGCAGGGCTTCATCTACCAGATGCAGCAGTTCCAGGAGGAGCGCCTGTGGTGCGCCGCCAGCACGCTCGAATCGCTGAACCACTGCATCCAGTGGACCATCGACTACGCACAGGAGCGCAAGCTGTTTGGCGCCACACTGGCCGACCAGCAGTGGGTGCAGTTCAAGCTGGCCGAGCTCAAGACCGAGGTCGAAGCCCTACGCGCACTCACCTACCGAGCCTGCGACCTGTACGTGAACGGGCAGGACGTGCTGGAGCTGGCCAGCATGGCCAAGCTCAAGGCCGGCCGCCTGAACCGCGAGGTGCCCGACACCTGTCTGCAGTTCTGGGGCGGCATGGGCTACACGCTGGAGAACAAGGTCTCGCGCATGTACCGCGACGGGCGGCTGGCGTCCATCGGCGGCGGGGCCGACGAGGTAATGCTGGGCATCCTGTCCAAGCTCATGGGCATCGCCAAGCGGCCCGTGCACTGACATGGCTGATTCGCTGTTGATCGACCGCGCGCCGCTGGCCAGCGGCTGTGTGGAAACCTGGACGCTCAACGACCCGGCCAGCCGCAACGCGCTGTCGGAGGCCATGGTGGATGCCCTGCTGACTGCGTGTGAGCGCGCTGTGGCTGATGCCGACCTGCGCGGCGTGGTGCTGCGTGGCGCGGGTGGCCACTTCTGCGCGGGTGGCAGCCTGGGCGGCTTTGCCAAGACCATTGGCCAGCCCCTGGCTGTGGGCGAGGCTGACCCGCTGGTGCCACTGAACCGCCGCTTTGGCGCGCTGCTGCAGGCCCTGTGTGCGCTGCCGCAGTGGCTCATCGTGGCGGTGGAGGGCGCGGCGATGGGGGGCGGCTTTGGGCTCGTTTGCTGTGCCGACCATGTGCTGGCCCACACAAGCGCGCAGTTCGCCACGCCCGAGGTAACGCTGGGCATCGTGCCTGCGCAGATCGCGCCGTTTGTGGTGCGCCGCCTCGGCTATGCGGCGGCGCGGCGGTGTTTGCTGACGGGCGAGCGCGGGGATGCTGCTGCCGCCCAGCGCTTGGGCCTGGTCGATGACGTGGTGGAGGGCGACATGGATGCTGCTGTACGGGCTGCCATCGCACGCCACGCCGCCGCCGCACCCCAAGCTGTAGCCGCTACCAAACGTTTGTTGCTGGCCCAAGCCGAAACGCCGTTGCCCGCGCTGCTGGACGAAGCGGCAATTGCTTTTTCGCAGGCGCTGCGTGGCCCCGAGGCGCCGCAAGGGCTGGCGGCGTTTGCTGCGCGCAAGGCGCCGCCGTGGAGTGCGAACTCATGAAGAAAATCCTCATAGCCAATCGGGCTGTTCATGCCGCAGGCATGGCGAAGCAGATTGCCCGTGCACGCGCAGCGTGCTGGCGGGCGATGGAGCCGCGAGGGCACAGTCTATGAAAAAGATCCTCATCGCCAATCGCGGCGAGATCGCCCGCCGCATCTTCCACACCGCCCACCGCATGGACATCGAAACGGTGGCGGTCTATTCCGACGCCGATGCCAACGCCCTGCACGTGCGCGAAGCCACCCAGGCCGTTGCGCTGGGCGGCGCCGCCAGCGCCGACACCTACCTGCGCACCGACAAGCTGCTGGCCGCAGCCAGAGCCACCGGCGCCGATGCCGTGCACCCCGGCTATGGCTTCCTGAGCGAGAACGCCGATTTCGCCCAGGCCGTGGTCGATGCGGGCCTGACCTGGATCGGCCCCTCGCCAGCCGCCATCCGCGCATTGGGCAGCAAGTCGGGGGCCAAGGCCCTGGCCCATGCGCACGGCGTGCCCTGCTTGCCCGGGTACTCCGGCGACGACCAGAGCGACGAACGATTTGCCGCCGAGGCTGCACGCATCGGCACGCCCCTCATGGTCAAGGCCGTGGCGGGTGGGGGAGGGCGCGGCATGCGCCTGGTCACCGACCTGGCGCAGTTGCCCGCCGCACTGGCCAGCGCCCGGTCGGAGGCGGTGGCGGGGTTTGGTTGTGGCGACTTGCTGATCGAACGTGCGCTGCTGCAGCCGCGCCATGTGGAGGTGCAGATCTTTGCCGACGCCCATGGCGCGTGCATCCACCTGGGCGAGCGCGATTGCTCGGTACAGCGCCGTCACCAGAAGATCATCGAAGAGTCCCCCAGCCCCGCCGTGGACGCCGCGCTGCGCGAGCGCATGGGCGCTTGCGCCGTGGCGCTGGCACAGGCCGCTGGCTATGTGGGTGCGGGCACGGTGGAATTCCTTCTGGATGGGGCTGAATTCTTCTTGATGGAGATGAACACCCGCCTGCAAGTGGAGCACCCGGTGACCGAAGCGCTCACGGGGCTGGACCTGGTGGAATGGCAAATCCGCGTGGCGCGGGGTGAGCCGCTGCCGCTCACGCAAGATGAGGTGCATCTGCAAGGCCACGCCGTCGAAGTGCGCCTGTGTGCCGAAGACGCGCACTTCCGCCCCCACACCGGCCGTGTGCTGCAGTTCAGCGCACCACCGGCTACCGCGTTTGAACGGGCCGCGCCGGGCGCGCTGCGCTTTGACCACGCGCTGGAGGAGGGGGCAGAGGTCACGCCTCACTACGACGCCATGCTGGGCAAGCTCATCGTGCACGCGCCCACGCGGGCTGAGGCCATCGCCGCGCTGGTGCGTGCGCTGCAGGGCACCCGCGTGCTGGGCCTGCCCACCAACCGCGCGTTTCTGGCGGTCTGCCTGCAGCACCCCGTGTTTGCCAGCGGCCGGGCGCTGGTGCCGTTCCTGGCGGAGCATGCCCAGGAGCTGCAGCGGTTGCTATCAAATAATGAGCTATCAGTGCATATTCCTTCAGCGCTATCGGCCATTTTTGCTTCAAATCCGACGTCGGACCTGCCTTGTGCCATGGCCAGGCCCCTGCGGCTGCGCCGCCAGGGCGAGGTGCACTCCATCGCCGTGCGCGAGCTGGGCGGTGGGCGGCTGCTGGTGGAGCAGGCCGGGGCAGAACCTGTGACTTTGCAACTGCCCCAGCGCGGTGTGCACTGCGTGGCGGTGGGCCCCCGGCGCTGGCACTGGCAAACCGGCGGCGTGGACGGCTGGGTGGAAGACGCATCGTGGGAGCCCGCCACACGCGCGGGTGCGGCGGGCGGTGCGACGGAGTTGCGCGCCCCCTTCAACGGCAAGGTGGTCGCGCTGCCTGTGGCCGAAGGCCAGGCGCTGGGGGCGGGCGACACGGTGGTGGTCATCGAATCCATGAAGCTCGAACACAGCCTGGCCAGCCCCGCAGCCGCCACGGTGGCCGAGCTGCTGGTGGCCCCGGGCCAGCAGGTGTCGCCCGGGCAGGTGCTGGCCCGTTTTGCACCCGCCACGCAAGGAGCGCCCGCATGACCGCCACGTCCGATGCAAGTTCTGTGAGCGACGAAGACCGCACTGCCCTCGCCGACACCGTCACCCGCTTTGCCCGCACCGAGATCGCGCCGCATGTGGACGCGTGGGATGCCGCCGGTGAATTCCCCCGCAGCCTGTACCGCCGCGCGGCCGACCTGGGCCTGCTGGGCCTGGGCTACCCCGAGCCGTACGGCGGCACGCCCGCCAGCTACCTGCTTCGCCTGCCGCTGTGGCGCGCGCTCAGCCGCCACGGCGCCAGCGGCGGCGTTCTGGCCAGCCTGCTGTCGCACAACATCGGCCTGCCGCCGGTTCTGGCCCATGGCAGCGATGCTGTGCGTGCTGAGGTCATCCCGCCCGTGCTGGCAGGCGAGCAGATCGCCGCACTGGCGATCACCGAACCTGGGGGTGGGTCCGACGTGGCCCAGCTCAAGACCACCGCGCGGCGTGAGGGCGATGAGTACATCGTCAACGGCGAAAAGGTGTTCATCACCTCTGGCATGCGCGCGGACTGGATCACGGTGGCTGTGCGCACTGGCGACGCTGGCAGCAAGGGCAGCGGCGGCATATCGATGCTGCTCATCCCTGGCCACAGCCCAGGCCTGTCGCGCAGCAAGCTCGACAAGATGGGCTGGCTCTGCTCCGACACCGCCCACCTGCGCTTTGACAACGTGCGCGTGCCTGCGCGCTACCTGCTGGGCGAAGAAGGCGCGGGCTTTCGCATCATCATGGCCAACTTCAACGGTGAGCGTTTTGGCCTGGCCGTGTCGGCCCTGGGCTTTGCCGAGGCCTGCTACGACGAGGCCCTGGCCTGGGCCCGCCAGCGCAAGACCTTTGGCGCCGCGCTGGTGGAACACCAGGTCATCCGCCACAAGCTGGTGGACATGCAGATGCGCATCCAGTCCACCGCTGCGTGGTGCGAGTCCGTGGCCGCGCAGGCCGACGCTGGCCGCACCGGTCCCGAGTGGGTAGCGCAGGTGTGCCTGCTCAAGAACCACGCCACCCAAACCATGCAGTTCTGTGCCGACCAGGCCGTGCAGATACTGGGTGGAATGGGCTTCATGCGCGGCACCGTCAGCGAGCGCATCTACCGCGAGGTCAAGGTCATGATGATCGGCGGCGGTGCGGAAGAAATCATGAAAGACCTGGCTGCCAAGCAGCTCGGCATTTGAAGGAGACAGCCACCATGCACAGCACCGACCACGGCAACAAAGCCATCATCACCTGCGCCATCACCGGCGTGCTGACGGACCCCGGCCAGCACCACGTGCCCGTCACGCCCGAGCAACTGGCCCAGGAAGCCCGCCGTGCCTACGACGCCGGCGCCGCCGTGGTTCACGTGCACTTTCGCAACCAGGAGCCCGGCAAAGGCCACCTGCCCAGCTGGGACCCGCAGGTGGCCCGCGACTGCGTGCAAGCCATGCGCGAGGCCTGCCCGGATTTGATCATCAACCAGACCACCGGCGTGGTCGGCCCCAATTACCAAGGCCCGCTCGACTGCCTGCGCGCCACCCGCCCCGAGATGGCCGCGTGCAACGCGGGCTCGCTCAACTACCTGAAGGTGCGCAGCAACGGCACCTGGGCCTGGCCGCCCATGCTGTTCGACAACCAGCCCGCCAAGGTCAAGGACTTCATCGACGTGATGCTGGAGACCGGTACGTTGCCCGAGTTTGAGTGCTTCGACGTAGGCATCGTGCGCTGCGTGGAGATGTATGTGCAGACCGGCATGTACACCGAGCGACTGCCCGAATACAACTTTGTGATGGGCGTCGAATCCGGCATGCCCGCCGACCCGGACCTGCTGCCCATCCTGCTCAAGCTGAAAATCAAGGATGCCCCCTGGCAGGCCACCGTCATCGGCCGCAGCGAGATCTGGCCCGTGCACCAGCGCGTGGCCGAGCTTGGCGGGCACCTGCGCACGGGGCTGGAGGACACGTTCTATCTGCCGGATGGGACGAAGGCGGAGTCGAACGGGCCGCTGATTGAGAAGCTGGCGGAGTACGCGCGCAATGCGGGGCGGGAGGTGGCTTCGCCGCAGGAGGCGCGGGGGATGTTGGGGTTGAAGGCGACGGTTGGGTCCGCCACGATGGTCTGATGTGCTCAGGTGGGAACTTCAGCGTTCCCCTGCGGCGTCGTTATCCTCGCAAATTGATCGCCGAGCGATCAGTTTGCAAGGACGATACAGAACCCATACGGTTTGGAGTCTCGGCGGTGTGGCGCTGGTGGCAGTGCGCCTATCGCCCTCAATGGGTAGGAAAGATTAACGGAGTGGAACAGTCCCGATCAGCGTTGAAAGCATTCGCGTCGTTGGCGTATCGTGGTCCGGTCGCGGTACTGAGAGAGCTCCGGCAAATCGAAATGCAAATCGTCGATGCAGACCTGTCTCCACAGGTCCGCAACCTGCGAACCAATGACCTCAAGCACATACGCGAGTTTCGCCAAGCTGCACTTTTTTGCTATGGCATGTCATTGCGTATCGGGCACCAGGTCTTGTTTTCTCCCGTGGAGTCAAGCGACTATGACTTCGTTGCCACGTGGGAGATCGCTGATGTTCGGCACTTTGCGCCGGTTCAGCTCAAAGAGCTGGTGCCTGATCATTTGAACGCAAGCGCCACAGTCCAGGCGTTGGTCAATGGACTGAGCAAATACTCTGGTGACGATTTGGTGGTGGCTGTCTTTCTCAATAGAGACGGACGCTTCTCGCTGGAAGATCTGATGCTGCCAGCTCTGCGCATTGCAGAGCTGTGGTTTGTGTTCTCCACGACACCGAGCCAGCAAATATGGCAGCTGGTCGGGGATGCGCTGGGTGTGCCAGAAGCGAGCTCCTTTTGCTATCCGGTTTGACTGAACCATGACAGTCAATAGGTCGGCTGAAAAGCTCGAATGGCATCTCGGGCTTTCGCTTCCAGAACAAACCCTGCCCCGTACCCCGCCGCCAGTTCATCAACACGCTGAAGGAACGCCTCCACCCCAGTCCCATAAATGAACTGCATCGCCCCCCCCGTCCACGCCGGAAACCCAATCCCAAAAATCGACCCAATGTTCGCGTCATGCACGCTGGTCAGCACGCCCTCGGCCAGGCAGCGCGCGGTTTCGATGGCCTGGCGGTAGAGCAGGCGGTCCTGAATCTCCTGCACGCTCCACTCCACGCCGGGTTTTTCGAACAGCGTTTTCAACTCCGGCCACAGGTGCTTCTTGGCGCCTGCGGGGTAGTCGTAAAAGCCGCCGCCACCCGCGCGGCCGGGGCGCTTCAGTTCCTTGACCATGCGCTCCACCAGCAGCTCGCCGGGTGTGGCGGTGTAGGTCTTGCCTTCGGCGGCGTAGTCGGCACGGGTCTGGTCCAGCACGTGCACGCTTAACGTCAGCGCGGTTTCGTCCAGCACGGCCAGCGGTCCCACGGGCAGGCCGGTCTGCATGGCGGCGTTTTCAATCGCGGCGGCGGGGATGCCTTCGCCCAGCATGGCGGCGCCTTCCATCACAAAGGTGCCGAAGGTGCGGCTGGTGTAGAAGCCGCGTGAGTCGTTGACCACAATGGGCACCTTGCCCAGGGCCTGCACGTAGTCGAAGGCGCGGGCCACGGTTTCGTCGTCCGTCTGTTTGCCGCGGATGATCTCCACCAGCTTCATCTTGTCCACAGGGCTGAAAAAGTGGATGCCGACAAACTTCTCGGGCCGGCTGCTGGCCGTGGCCAGGCCGCTGATGGGCAGGGTGGAGGTGTTGCTGGCAAAGAAGCCGCCGGGCGCCAGTTGTGGCTCGGCCTCTTGCGTGACTTTGGCCTTGAGGTCTCGGCTTTCAAACACGGCTTCGATGATGAGGTCGCAGCCCGCCAGGTCGGCCGCGCTGGCGGTGGGCGTGATGCGGGCCAGTAGGGCCTGCTGCGCCTCGGCGGTCATGCGGCCCTTGTCCACGCGGGCCTGGGTGAGTTTGGCGCTGTAGGCCTTGCCCGCTTCGGCCTTCTCGGCACTCACGTCTTTGAGCACGGTGGCGATGCCCCGGCTGGCCTGGGCCCAGGCGATGCCCGCGCCCATCATGCCAGCGCCCAGGATGCCGACCTTTTGTGGCTTGTAGCGCGGCGCCGAGCCAGGGCGCGACTTGCCGCTCTTGATCGCGTTCATGTCGAAGAAGAACGTGTTGATCATGTTGCGCGCCACGGGACCGGTCATCAGGCGGGCGAGGTAGCGGCTTTCAATGCGCAGGGCGGTGTCGTAGTCCACCATGGCGCCTTCAACCATGGCGGCCAGTGCAGCCTCGGGCGCTGGGTAGCGGCCGCGCGTGGTCTTCTTGAGCATGGCGGGCGCGACGGTGAGGGCGCCCGCAATCTTGGGGTTGGCGGGCGTGCCGCCGGGCATCTTGTAGTTCTTGTCGTCCCACGGCTGCACAGCGTGCGGGTGGGTGGCGATGTGGGCCAGCGCGGCGGGCAGCAGCTGATCGCGCGTGGCAACCAGCTCGTGCACCAGTTGCAGCTCCAGCGCCTCGGCGGGGTTGAAGAGCTTGCCTTCCAGGATGTAGGGCTGCGCACCCATCAGGCCCAGCAGGCGCGTCATCTTGGTCACGCCGGTGGCGCCGGGCATCAGGCCCAGTGTGACCTCGGGCAGGCCGAACTGGATCTTGGGGTCGGCCACGGCGATGCGGTAGTGGGCGACCAGCGCCACCTCCCACCCACCGCCCAGCGCTGCGCCGTTGAGGCAGGCCACCACGGGGATGCCCAGCGTTTCGAGCGTGCGGAAGTGCTTCTTCATGCGCTCGATCTCGCCAAACACGCTGGGCGCATCGGCGGGTGTGAGGCGCATGGTGGCCTTGAGGTCGGCACCGGCAAAGAAGCTGGTCTTGGCTGATGCGAGCACGATGCCCTTGAGCGCAGTGCCCAGGCGTTCGCGGTCGCCCAGCACTTGGGCGGTGACCTCGCCCAGCTCTTGCTGCCACTGGCGGCACATGGTGTTGACGGGGGAGTTGGTTTCGTCAAACGTTATGACGGCGACCTGGCCTTCGGTGCCCTGGGCGGGGATGAGTTCGTAGCGGATGGTTTGCATGTTCTTGTCTCCTACCCAGTCCATCAAATGCGTTCAACAATCGTTGCGATGCCCATACCGCCGCCCACGCACAGCGTGGCCAGGCCGTAGCGCTGGCCCCGGCGGTGCAGCTCGTCAATCAGGGTGCCGAGGATCATGGCGCCCGTGGCGCCTAGCGGGTGGCCCATGGCGATGGCGCCGCCGTTCACGTTGACCTTGTCGTGCGGCACGCCCAGCTCGCGCATGAAGCGCATGGGCACGGCGGCGAAGGCCTCGTTCACTTCAAACAGGTCGATCTGGTCGATGGTCATGCCTGCACGGGCCAGCGCCTTTTTGGCGGCGGGCACGGGGCCGGTGAGCATGATGGTGGGGTCGGCCCCGCTGAGCGCCGTGGCCACAATGCGCGCGCGGGGCGTGAGGCCGTGGGCCTTGGCAGCGGCCTCGTTGCCGATGAGCACGGCAGCGGCACCGTCCACGATGCCCGACGAGTTGCCCGCGTGGTGCACGTGGTGGATACGCTCCACCTGCGGGTAGCGTTGCAGCGCCACGGCATCAAAGCCCATGCCGCCCAGTTGCTCGAACGAGGGCTTGAGCGCGCCCAGGCCTTCGAGCGTGGTCTTGGGTTTGATGAACTCGTCTTCGGCCAGGATGGTCTGGCCGATGAAGTCGCGCACGGGCACGACGGAGTTCTTGAAGTAGCCCGCTGCGCGCGCGGCGGTGGCGCGGCGCTGCGATTCGAGCGCGAAGGCGTCCACATCGGCACGGGTGTAGCCGTCCAGCGTGGCGATCAGGTCGGCGCCGATGCCCTGGGGGACGAACAGAGTGGCGGAGTTGGTGGCGGGGTCTTGCGCCCAGGCGCCGCCGTCGGAGCCGATGGGCACGCGGCTCATGCTCTCCACACCACCGGCCACCACCAGGTCCTCCCAGCCGCTGCGCACCTTCTGCGCGGCCAGATTCACGGCTTCCAGGCCCGAGGCGCAGAAACGGTTGACCTGCACGCCCGCACAGCGAAAGTCCCACCCGGCCTTGAGCGCGGCCACCTTCGGCAGCACCGAGCCCTGTTCGCCCACAGGCGAGACGATGCCCATGACCACGTCGTCCACTGCCGCTGTGTCAAAGCGGTGGCGCGCTTGCAACTCGGTCAGCAGGCCTGCCAGCAGGTCGATGGGCTTGACCTCGTGCAGGGTGCCGTCCTTCTTGCCCTTGCCGCGCGGGGTGCGCAGCGCATCGAATACATAGGCTTCGGTCATGAATGGTCTCCGGTGGTTTCTCTAAACTTCAAGCAGTGCGGCGGTAAAGCCGCTGGGCTGGCTCACGCCACTACAAGGTGCTTTCTGACGCGGGTGCAGTGGTTTTTGCACTATCTTTCGGCGGTTGCTATCTACATTTCTGGCTATGGAACGAAATACATCCCCTGCATTGCAGCGCATCGCTCGCAGCGCCATCGAATACGACGACACGCGCGAAGGATTTGCGCTGGAGCACCATGTCGTGCTGGCGGCATCCAGTGCGCTGGCGGTGGCGGCCTTCATGGCGCCCAGCCGCAGCTCAGCAGCCATACGCGGCATTGGTGCCGGCTTGCTGCTGATGCGTGCGCTGAGTGGCAGCCAGGGTGTACGCTCCTGGCTGAATGTCACCGACCGCCGCCCTGGTGCGCCGCTGAGCCCCGAAGAAGCCCGCGCCGCCTGGTATCTGTAGCGGCATTCGGCGCCCACTTGTGCGTTGTGAAGGGCGTTGTGCAGGGCATCGTGCACTGCGTTATTCACGGTGCGGTGCATTCCGTTATTTGCCCAGGCCCATGGCCCGCGCAATCACTTCTTTCATGATCTCGTTGGTGCCGCCATAAATGCGCTGCACGCGTGCATCGGCGTAGGCGCGCGTGATGGGGTATTCCCACATGTAGCCGTATCCGCCAAACAGCTGCACGCATTCGTCCATCACCTTGCATTGCAGGTCGGTCGTCCAGTACTTGGCCATGCTGGCGGTTTCTGTGTCGAGCTGGTCGCGCACGATCAGCTCACAGCACTTATCCACGAACACGCGGGCCACCTGTACCTGCGTTTGCAGCTCGGCCAGGGTGTGGCGGGTGTTTTGAAATGACGCCACGCTCTGGCCAAAGACCTTGCGCTGCTTGACGTAGTCCAGCGTCCAGTCAATGGCGGCCTGGGCGGCGGCCACGGCGGTGATGGCGATCTGCAGGCGCTCCCAGGGCAACTGCTCCATCAGGCAGATGAAGCCGCGCCCTTCCATGGCGGGTCCGCCCAGCAGGTTGTCCACCGGCACCTGCACGTCGTTGAAGAACAGCTCGGACGTGTCCTGCGCCTTCATGCCCATCTTCTTGAGGCGCTGGCCTTTTTCAAAGCCGGGCATGCCGCGCTCCACCAGCAACAGGCTGGTGCCCTTGGCCCCGGCCGCCGGGTCGGTCTTGGCGACCACGATCACCAGGTCGGCATGCCAGCCGTTGGTGATGAAGGTCTTGCTGCCGTTCAGCACATAGTGTGATCCGTCCGCACTTTTGATGGCCGTAGTCTTGATGCCTTGCAGGTCGCTGCCCGCAGCCGGCTCGCTCATGGCGATGGCACCCACCACGGCGCCGCTGGCCATCTGCGGCAGGTACTTCTGTTTCTGGGCTTCAGTGCCGTAGTGCAGGATGTACGGCGCCACGATCTCGCTGTGCAGGCCAAAGCCGATGCCGGTGGTGCCTGCACGCGCCAGCTCTTCCATCTGCGCCACCGAATAGAGCTTGTCGGCCCCGGCGCCACCGTATTCCTCGGGCAGGCTCATGCACAGAAAGCCGTTGGCGCCCGCCTGGCTCCACACCTCGCGCGCCACATAGCCCTGGTCTTCCCAGGCGGCGTGGTGAGGCGTTACCTCTTTGTCGATGAAGCGGCGAAAGCTGTCGGCAAAGGCCTGGTGGTCGGGCTGGAAGAGGGTGCGTTCGATCATGGTGGGGCAACCAGGTTATTTATGCAAAGTTACTGCTTGGTTAAATTCTGCCACCGACTGAGCCCGGATGCACCCCCTGAAACGCAAAAGCCGCCCGAAGGCGGCTTGAAGGAGGCGGGTCAGGCGCTCATGGCTTGACGTAGTCGGAGACCACCTTCCACTTGCCATCGGTGATCTGCGACAGGCGAGAAAGATCGCTGCCCAGGCGCTTTTGTGGGCCAAAGGTGCCCTCGGCGCTGCCGAACATGTCGGGCGGAATCACCATGGTGTCCATGGCCTTGATGAAGCTGTCGGTGCTCAGGTTGGGGCCTGCCTTCTGGGCCGCCTTGATGAAGGCGTCGATGGCGTTGTAGCCGTAGACCGAGAACACGGTGGGGTCTTCGTTGAACTTGGTCTTGTACTTGTTGGCCCAGAAGCGGATGGGCTGGCTGGCTTCATCCAGGTAGGGGTGTTGCACCGTCATGGTGGCGTACAGCCCGTCCATGGGCTTGCCGCCCAGCTTGTGGATGAGGTCGGTGTAGGCGGCGCTGGAGCCCAGGAAGGTGGGGTTGAAGCCCGTCTTGCGCGCCTCGCCGATCGTGCCGATGGTCTCGCGGATGATGGTGCCCAGGATCACGAAGTCGCATTCGGACGACTTCATCTTGGCGACCTGTGAAGAGAAGTCGGTGGCGCCGCGCTTGTACGAGGTCTTCTCGGTGAAGTCCATGCCCATGGACTTGAGTGCCGCTTCGCCCCCGCGCATCACCTCCAGGCCAAATTCATCGTCCTGGTAGATGGTGCAGATCTTCTTGGCGCCCTTTTCCTTGATGAGCTTGGGGGCTGCAAGGCGGATCTGGTCGTAGTAAGTGGCGGCAAACGAATACTTGAGCTTGTGGAAGGGCTCGTACATTTCCCGCGCGGCCGTCACCGGGAAGAAGTTGATCACGTTCTTGCTGAACTGCACCGGCATGGCGGCCAGGTTTTGCGCCGTGCCGATGTGCGCCACCATCATGAAGATCTTGTCCTGGTTCACGAGCTTTTGCGCGGCCAGCACGGCTTTCTTGGGGTCGTAGCCCGAGTCCTCCACCTTCAGGTCCAGCTTGCGGCCATTGACGCCGCCTTGCTCGTTGGCCTCGTCCACGCGCAGCATCATGCCCAGCCGCACCTGCTTGCCAAAGCCCGCCAGCGGGCCGGACAGATCCTGGATGGAACCCAGCGTGATGGTGTCCTTGCTCACGCCCTGGCTGGGCTGCGCCTGTGCAGCACCTCCGGCCATGGCCACGATGGCCAGCGCGGCAATGTGATGAAACTTCATGGCACGTCTCCTTTGGTTGGATCGAACTCGGTTGCTCGTTATAGAACGATGCCCGGGGTGGGGCACCAGCACTTTCCCTATCCTGATGGGCGTAGCCTGTGGTTGCGTGACGTGCGCACCTACCGGTACATCGCCTCAATCTGGGGGGCGTACTTCTGCTGCACCAGCTTGCGCTTGAGCTTCATGGTGGGTGTCAGCTCTTCATCCTCGGCCGTGAGCTGGGTGTCGAGCAGGAAGAACTTCTTGATCTGCTCCACGCGGGCGAACTTGGCGTTCACGCGGTCGATTTCGCCCTGGATCAGCTCCTGCACCTCGCGCGTGCGGGTCAGGCTGGCGTAGTTGGAGAACGGCACGTCGTTGTCCTGAGCGTACTTCTCCACGTTCTCCTGGTCGATCATGATGATCACCGTGAGGTAGGGCAGCTTGTCGCCAATCACCACCGCATCGGTGATGTAGGGGCTGAACTTGAGTTCGTTCTCCAGCTCGCTCGGCGTGATGTTCTTGCCGCCCGCCGTGATGATGATGTCCTTCATGCGGTCGGTGATGCGAAGGTAGCCATCGGCGTCGATCAGACCCACATCGCCCGTATGCAGCCAGCCTTCGGGGTCGATGGTTTCGGCGGTTTTCTCGGGCTGGTTGAGGTAGCCCTTGAACACATTGGGGCCACGCACCAGGATCTCGCCCGTGGCGGGGTCGATGCGCACCTCGTTGTAGCTGGCCGCCGGGCCGATGGAGCCGGGTTTGATGCGGCTGGCGGGTACGCCAGTGGAGGCGCCGCAGGTCTCGGTCATGCCCCACACCTCCAGCATGGGCACGCCCAGCGCCAGGTACCACTTCACCAGATCGGGCGAAATGGGCGCTGCGCCTGTGACCAGAAAGCGCGCACGGTGGATGCCGATGAGCTTGCGCACATTGTTGAGCGCCAGAAAGCGCGCCAGCATGAACTGCGCCTTCAGCAAACCGCCCACCGGCTGTCCGGCCAGCACCCGATCTGCGATGCGGGTGCCCACGCCAATCGACCAGGCATAGGCTGCCTGCTGCATGCGTGTCGATTCCTTGAGTGCGATCATCACGCCCGAATAGAACTTCTCCCACACCCGGGGTACGGCGGTGAACACCGTGGGCGCGATCTCGCGCACGTTCTCGGGCACGGTGTCGGGGTTCTCCACAAAGTTCAGGCGCGCGCCGGTGTAGAGCGAGAAGTATTCGCCCCCCATGCGCTCGGCAATGTGGCACAGCGGCAGAAAACACATGGTCTCATCCGCCTCGCTGCGCGAGATCAGCGTGTTGTAGCCGCGCACGGTGTAGGTGAGCGCGGCGTGCGTGTGCATGGCGCCCTTGGGCTTGCCGGTGGTGCCCGAGGTGTACACCAGAATGGCCAGGTCTTCGGGTCGGCAGGCCTTGACGCGCTGCATCAGCGCGTCGGGGTGTTGTGTATTCCAGGCCCTGCCCAGTTCGCGGAGGCCCGCGAGGCTCAGCACATCGGCGTCGTGCAGGCCGCGCAGGCCCTCCATGTCGAACACAACGATCTTGCGCAGCAGGGGCAACTGGCCACGCACCTCCAGTGCCTTGTCGAGCTGCTCGTCGTCCTCCACAAACAGCACGGTGGTGCGAGAGTCTTCGCTCAGGTAGTGCACCTGCGCCGCCGCGTCAGTGGGGTAGATGCCGTTGGCCACGCCGCCGCAGCTCAGCACGGCCAGGTCGGCCAGCACCCATTCGATGTTGGTGTTGGACAGAATGGATGCACATTCGCCGGGCGCGAAACCCAGCGACATCAGGCCGCCCGCAATCTCCCGCACGGCTTCGGCCGTCTGGTCCCAGGTCCAGCTCTTCCAGATGCCCAGCTCCTTCTGGCGCATCCACACGCGCGGGCCGCGCTCGGCCACGGCGTTCCAGAACATGGCGGCGATGGTGTCGCCCGCGAGCACGTCGGTGCCTGCGGGCTGGATGTGATCTAGTTCCCAGAGGTTAGACATTTGCGCTTATCTCCAGGTCTTCTTTTTCTTCCAGCGCCGCTCTCCGCGCACGCCGACATCTTTCATCCCAAGGTAGAACTCCTTGATGTCGTCCTTCTCGCGCAGGCGCTCGCAGCTGTCTTCCATCACGATGCGGCCGTTCTCCAGCACATAGCCGTAGTCCGATGCGTTGAGCGCCATGTTGGCGTTTTGCTCCACCAGCAGGATGGTGGTGCCGCGCTCGCGGTTGATGCGCACCACGATTTCGAAGATCTCCTTGGTGAGCTTGGGGGACAGGCCCAGGCTGGGCTCGTCGAGCAGGATGAGCTCGGGGTTGGCCATGAGCGCACGCGAGATGGCCAGCATCTGCTGTTGCCCGCCTGACAGCAGGCCGGCGTCCTGCGCGGCGCGCTCCTTCAGGATGGGGAAGTAGCCATACACCGTTTCGATGTCGCGGGCCACGGCGTCCGCATCGCTGCGCGTGTAGGCGCCCATGAGCAGGTTGTCGCGCACCGAGAGCAGTGCAAACACCTCGCGCCCCTCGGGCACATGCATGAGGCCCCGGCGCACGATGGCTGCCGGGTCGTGGGCGGTGATGTCGGCGCCCTGGAATTCGATGGAGCCCTTGCGCGGGTCGATGATGCCGCTGATGGTCTTCAGGATGGTGGTCTTGCCGGCGCCGTTGCTGCCCAGCACGGCAGCGATCTCGCCGCGCCGCACCTGCAGGCTCACGCCCCGGATGGCCTTGATGGGGCCGTAGGCGCTCTCCACGTTCTGCAGGCGCAGCAGGGGTTGGTCAGCTGCTGCTGCAACTGGTGTGCTGGTGGCGGCAAGTACGGCGCTCATTAGGAAACCTCCGTGCTGCGCACTGCGGTGCGATCTTGCTTGGGGCGGCCCGGCGTGGCGCTCATGCCCGAACCCCCATGTGGGACCCCGCCGGGCGGCGCAGGTTGCTCACATCGTCGATGGTGCCCAGATACGCTTCGATCACCCCGGGGTGCGACTGCACCTCGCGCGGCGTGCCCATTGCCACGACCTCGCCCTGGTTCATCGCCAGCACGCGGTCGGACACCTTGGAGACCAGCGACATGTCGTGCTCCACCATCAGCACGGTGATGCCCAGCTCGTGCTGGATGTCCTGTATCCAGAAGGCCATGTCGTCAGTCTCCTCCACGTTCAGGCCCGACGAGGGCTCGTCGAGCAGCAGCAACTGCGGCTCGGTGCACAGCGCACGGGCCAGCTCCACCACCTTGCGCACGCCGTAGGGCAGGCCTGCCACCATGGTGTCGCGGTAGTGCTGCAAGTCGAGAAAATCGATGACCTGCTCGGCCTTCTCCCGGGCCTGAATTTCCCCTTCGCGCACCTTGCGCGTGAAGAACATCTCGGCCCACAGGCTGCTGTGTTGTCGGGTGTGGCGGCCGATCAGCAGGTTGTGCAGCACACTCGCGTGCTCGAAAAGTTCGATGTTCTGGAAGGTGCGTGCAATGCCCAGGCCTGCTACCTTGTGCGGCGGCTGGTCGGTCAGTGGCAGCAGGGCCCCGCCCGGGCCCGCATAGGCGATGGTGCCGGTGGTGGGCGTGTAGATGCGGCTGATCAGGTTGAACACCGTCGTCTTGCCTGCGCCGTTGGGGCCGATGAGGGTGAACACCTCGCCACGGCGCACGTCAAAGCTCACGTTGTTGACCGCGAGAACGCCGCCAAAGCGCACGCTGAGGTTCTGGGCGCTGAGCAGGGTTTCGTCAGTCTTGGGTACAGCAATTGGGGTCATTTCACAGGTCCAGTGTGCTGAATGCCGTCCACAGCCTTTGCGACTGGCGTGACCGAGGCCAGTGCCCCCGCGCAAGGGCCGCCCCGCCGCGCTGGGGGCGTTCCCCTCCCGAATCGCGCAGCGAATCGAGAGAGGGGGAAGGCGCGAAGCGACTCAGGGGGTGCTTCATTTCAAGCGATCTGATTTTTGAAACGATTTCTGCCGCTTGAACAAGCCCTTGCGGTAGAACGGGAACATCTGCAGCCAGGTGCGCACCTTGAGCCAGCGGCCATACAGCCCCATGGGCTCGAACAGCACAAACGCGATCAGCACGACGCCGTACACCACCGCCTGCAGGCCGGGTGACTGGCCGATGGAGTCCGGCAGCCAGTCCTTGCCCAGGGAGATGAGCTGTGGCATGGAGATCAGGAAAATTGCGCCCAGAAAGGCGCCATGCACCGAGCCCAGCCCGCCGATCACGATCATCAGCAGCAGGTCGATGGACTGCAGGATGTTGAACTGGTCGGGCGAGATGAACTGCAGCTTGTGCGCGTACAACGCACCGCCGACGCCTGCCAGTGCGGCCGATATGGAGAACGACAGCGTCTTGTAGCGCGCGAGGTGGATGCCCATGCTCTGTGCGGAGATCTCTGAATCACGGATGGCGACAAACGCGCGGCCCGTGGGCGAGCGCAGCAGGTTCAGGATGGCCAGCGTGCTGACCACCGCAATCACGAGGCACAGAAAGTAGAACGACTCCGTGGTCTCGAACGAGTAGCCCGCGATTTGTGGCGGTACCAGGTGCTTGCCGGAGTTGCCGCCGGTCACCGACTCCCAGCGCGCAAAAACTTCTTCCACAATGAACCCGAACGACAGCGTGGCCATGCCCAGGTAGATGCCCTTGACGCGCAATGCGGGCAGGCCTACCACCACGCCCACAGCGGCCGACAGCCCCGCCGCGCAGGCCAGCGACAGCCCAAACGGCCAGCCCATGCCCGTGAGCACGGCCTGCGTATACGCCCCCACGCCCAGAAACGCTGCGTGCCCCAGCGAGAACAAGCCGGTGAAGCCCGCCAGTAGCATCAGCCCCAGGCCCACGATGGCGTAGATGAGCACAAAGGTGAGCTGCGCCAGCCAATACTCCGGCGCCACCCAGGGTGCGGCGACCAGGGCCAGGCACAGCAGGCTGTACCAGAACACATGCCCGCCATGCTTGGCGAGGCGAATGTCTTGCTCGTACGAGGTCTTGAAGAGAAAGCGCATGGGTCAGACTTTCTTTCTCAGCTTCTCGCCGAACAGTCCGTTGGGTTTGACCATCAGCATGATCAGCACCACGATGTACGCGGCCGTGTCCTTGAACCCATCGGGCAGATAGAAGCCCGAGAGCGATTCGACGATGCCGATCACCAGTCCGCCGACGATGGCGCCCGGCAGGCTGCCAAAGCCGCCCACCACAGCGGCCGGGAAGGCCTTGAGGCCGATCAGCCCCATGTTGGCGTGCACGAAGGTAATGGGCGCCAGCAGCAGGCCTGCCACCGCAGCCACGGCGGCGGCCAGGCCCCAGGCCAGACCGTTGAGCCGCTGCACCGGAATGCCCATGTAGTAGGCGGCCAGCTGGTTCTGCGACGACGCCTGCATGGCGATGCCCAGCTTGCTGTAGCGGAACATGGCAAACAGCAGCACGCACAACACGCCCGTGGCGCCGATCACCACCAGCTGCTCGGCGTTGAGCACCAGTGCACCGAGGCGAAACGACAGGTCCTTGTAGGGCACGGGCAGCGTGTGAGTTTCCGTGCCGATGTTGGGGATCATGGTCACCAGCCCACGCAGCACGTAGCCGATGCCGATGGTGAGCATGACGATGGAGAAGGCGGGCTGGCCCAGGATGGGACGGATCACGGCGCGCTCCAGCACCACGCCAAAGCAGCCCATGGCCAGGATGCTGGCGAGCACGGCCACCCAGAAGGGAAAGCCCAGCACCGTCATGAGTGCCAGCCCGCAGAAGGCGCCGAGCATCATGAGTTCGCCCTGGGCGAAGCTCACGGTCTCCGTGGCCTTGTAGATGAGCACGAAGCCCAGCGCGATCAGGCCGTAGATGCACCCCTGGGAGACACCGCTGATCAACAGTTGCACAAATTGCACACTGGCTCTCCAGAATAAGTGATACGCAAAGCGGGTAAGAGCGGGGCATATGCCTTGTGGGCATGTGCCAGGTGCATCGTTGCTTGCGCAGGTCCTGCAGATTATTTTTACAAAGCGATTGCTTTGCATAAATAATGGTGCACGCGTGCTGTGCATACCGCACTCGGGGCTAACCCTGATGGGGTGGGCGAGCGGGTAGCGGCGGATATTGACGCAGCGCTGCACCCTGCGCAATAGGAGTAACGTCGGGTGGGTGAACAAGTTCTGAGCACCGGACCACAGGAGAGCCGCATGTCCGTAGAGGTTGAAACGCAAGGCGGTGTCACGCTGGTGACATTGCGCCGGCCTGATGTGCGCAACGCGGTGGATGCCGACACCGCCCGCGCACTGCATGCGGCCTTTCTGGCCTTTGAGCACGATGAAAGCGCCAATGTGGCGGTGTTCCAGGGCGCTGGCGGGCATTTTTGTGCGGGCTGGGATCTGCAGTCGGGCGCGCGTCTCCTAGCCGACGGCGTTGCGCCCGAAGCGCTGGCAGAGACGCTCGACTTCCCCCCCGACGCGGTCCACCCGCCGGGGCCTATGGGACCGAGTCGCCTGCATCTGTCCAAGCCGGTGATCGCAGCGATCGAAGGCGCCGCTGTGGCCGGCGGCATGGAGCTGGCACTGTGGTGCGACCTGCGCGTGATAGCGGAGGACGCCTACATGGGCGTGTTCTGCCGCCGTTTTGGCGTGCCGCTGATCGATGGCGGCACCGTGCGCCTGCCGCGCCTTGTCGGGCTGTCACACGCGCTCGACCTGATCCTGACCGGGCGCAAGGTGGAATCTGCCGAAGCCCTGCGCATGGGGCTGTGCAACCGCGTGGTGCCTGCCGGGCAGGCGCTGGAGGCCGCCCTGGCGCTGGCACATCAGTTGGCCGCCTTCCCGCAGGCCACCCTGCGTGCAGACCGCGCCAGCGCGCTGGCCGCCGAGGGCTTGCCTTTGCAGCAGGCCTTGCTGCAGGAGTGGGCGGGTGGCCGCGAATGCCTGGCCGACGCGCTGCGTGGCGCCTCGCGGTTTGCGGCTGGGCAGGGACGCCACGGCCAGTTTTAAGTCAAAATGCCTCCAGGTGCTTGTGTATCAAGCGCCAGCAGCTATAAAAACAGGAGCCATCGGACCGATGGGCGCAGCGCGCTGCAGGTCCGCACACAGCACACCATGAGCAAAACCATTTCCCCCCAGCCACAGGCTTTTGAGCCCGAGTTCATCGCCGGGCTCAAGTCCATCTTTGAAGAAAAGATCGTGTTCAACCAGGTCCTGGGGCTCAAGGTCACCGCCCTGGCGCCTGACGGCGTGGTGGGACGCATCGACATGAAGCCCGACCTGGTGGGTCACTACGCCTACAACCGCATCCACGGTGGCGTGATCAGTGCGGGGCTCGACGCCATGGGCGGCCTGGCCGTGATGGCTGCGATTGGCGCCAAGCACCTGGACGAGCCGCCCGAGCAGCGCCTGCACCGCTTTGCCAAGCTGGGCACCATCGACCTGCGCATCGACTACCTGCGCCCGGGCATTGGCAGCCACTTTGAGCTGCGCGCGCAGGTGTTGCGGCTGGGATCGCGTGTCGCCACGACACGCATGGAGTTTCTGGGGCCGGATGGGCAGATCATGTCGGCGGGGGCTGCGGCTTACATCGTTTCTTGATCCGGGCGTGCTGCCGTGCGCGGGATGTGTGATCCCGCAAGCCTTGCAAGCGCATGCTACGAGAGAACCGTTTGGTTACCGTTCTTGCGTAACGAAGGCATCTTTCCAGGGGCACGAAACCTACGATGACTCTCTTTTCAAGGAGATCTGATGGCCGTGCAAAACCCTTTCTTTGGCAAGCGTGAACCCGAGTCGTTCCAACCCCGCAGCAGCACCACCTCAGGCTCCGTATTGGGCGGCACGGCGGCCAGCAGCGCCGCACCTGCGCAGCCGGTGCCTGCTCCATCTGCCCCCAAGTCGGCCAGTGCCAGCGACAGCTCGGGCAGTAAGCTCACGGTGGGCCCGAACATCAAGCTCAAGGGCGTGGAGATCACCGACTGCGACACGCTCGTGGTCGAAGGCACGGTCGAGGCCACGATGGATTCGCGCGTGATCCAGATCTCGGAGCACGGCGCCTTCAAGGGCTCGGCTGAAATCGACATTGCCGAGATCCACGGCGAGTTCAACGGCACGCTCACCGTGCGGCAAAAGCTGGTGATCTACAGCACCGGCAAGGTCAACGGCAAGATCCGCTACGGCAAGCTGGTGGTGGAAGAGGGTGGACAGCTGGCGGGAGAGATCGAGGCCGGTTTTTCCGCATCGTCGTCCAGCAGCACACAGCGGGCAGCAGCCCCCTTGAGGGCTGAGCCAGCCGCGCTGGCAGCCTGATCTGCACTCACAGCCGCGCCCCGATAGGCGCGGTCAGTCCGTTCGATTCCGTTCGGTGGCTCACGCAGGCGCGTTGTGCTTGGGCACCGGGCGCGGCCTGCCCTGGTGGTCGATGGCCACATAGGTCAGTCGCGCCTCCGTCACTTTCACATACTGCCCCTGGGCAGAAAAACGCTCGGCATACACCTCCACCTCCACGGTGACCGAGGTGTTGCCGACGCGCGTGATGGCCGAGAAGAACGACAGGATGTCGCCCACGCGCACGGGCTGCTTGAAGATGAATTCATTGACCGCCACCGTGGCCATGCGGCCCTGGATGTAGCGCGCGGGCAGCACGGAGCCCGCCAGGTCGACCTGCGCCATCACCCATCCGCCAAAGATGTCGCCATTGCCGTTGGTGTCGGCGGGCATGGGGATGACCTTGAGCACCAGCTCCTTGTCGGTGGGCAATGCGGCGGGTGGTGGGCTGAAAACGGCAGACATGGGCACAATCTCGGTTGGGGCTGAGCCAATCCTTGGGGAAACCGGTGGTTTCACAAGGCCTCGCGCCCTGAAAAAGCCACCTGGGCATCAGCCAGGTCGGTAAAAACAACAACCGGAATTGTCCCCCATGCGCCACCACGGCGAAACCTCCCCCCCTACCGCCGCCAACGCGCCCGGTGCCACCGTCAGTGGCACGGCCGCCAGTCCCGCACCGGTCCAGTCGGACTGGGTCACCCTGCACCGATTGCTGCCCTACCTGTGGCAATACAAATGGCGCGTGATAGCCGCCATCGTCTTCATGGTGGGCGCCAAGTTCGCCAACGTGGGCGTGCCCATCCTGCTCAAGACGCTGGTCGATGCCATGAGCCTGAAGCCGGGCGACCCCGCCGCGCTGCTGGTGGTGCCGGTGGGGCTGCTGGTGGCCTACGGCGCGCTGCGGCTGTCCACCTCGCTGTTCACCGAGCTGCGCGAGCTGGTGTTTGCCAAGGCCACGCAGGGCGCAGCGCGCTCGATTGCGCTGCAGACCTTTGAGCACCTGCACGCCCTGAGCCTGCGGTTTCACCTGGAGCGGCAGACGGGTGGCATGACGCGTGACATCGAGCGCGGTGTGCGCGGCATCGAGTCGCTGATCTCGTTCACGCTGTTCAACGTGGTCGCCACCTTGGTTGAGGTGGTGCTGGTGCTGTCGGTGCTGGCCATCAAGTTCGACGCCTGGTTCGCGTGGATCACGCTGGCGGCGCTGGCGCTGTACATCCTCTTCACGGTGCTGGTGACCGAGTGGCGCACCCAGTTCCGCCGCGAGGCCAATGAGTTCGACTCGGCCGCGCATTCCAAGGCCGTGGATTCGCTGCTCAACTACGAGACGGTGAAGTACTTCAACAACGAAGGCTTCGAGGCCCGCCGCTATGACGAAAGCCTGGAGCGCCTGCGCCGCGCGCGCCTGAAGAGCCAGACCACGCTGTCGCTGCTCAACACCGGCCAGCAGCTCATCATTGCCGTGGGCCTGGTGGCCATGCTCTGGCGCGCAACGCAGGGCGTGGTCGATGGCCGCATGACGCTGGGCGACCTGGTCATGGTCAATGCCTTCATGATCCAGCTGTACATCCCGCTCAACTTCCTGGGCGTGATCTACCGCGAGATCAAGCAAAGCCTCACCGACTTGGACAAGATGTTCACGCTGATGGACAAGGAGCGCGAGGTGGCTGACGCCCCGGGCGCCCAGTCGCTGGCGGGGCTGGATCAGCCCACCGTGCGTTTCGAGGACGTGGTGTTTGCCTATGACGCCAAGGGCGGGCGCACCATCCTGCAAGGCATCAGTTTCGAGATCCCGGCGGGCAAGACGGTGGCGGTGGTGGGGCCCTCGGGCTCGGGCAAGAGCACGCTGGCGCGGCTGCTGTTCCGCTTCTACGACATCCAGCAGGGGCGCATCACCATTGCGGGGCAGGAGATCCGCAGCGTGACGCAGGGCAGCGTGCGCCAGGCGATTGGCATCGTGCCGCAGGACACGGTGCTGTTCAACGATACCGTGGCCTACAACATCGCCTATGGCCGCCCTGGCGCCAGCCAGGACGAGATCGAATCCGCCGCCCGCGCCGCGCGCATCCACGACTTCATCGCCAGCACACCCAAGGGCTACGCCACCATGGTCGGCGAGCGGGGGCTCAAGCTTTCGGGCGGTGAAAAGCAGCGCGTGGCGATTGCCCGCACCTTGCTCAAGAACCCGCCCATCCTGATCTTTGACGAAGCCACCAGCGCGCTGGACTCCGCCAACGAGCGCGCCATCCAGGCCGAGCTGCAGGGCGTGGCGCAGAACAAGACCACGCTGGTGATTGCCCATCGCCTGTCCACGGTGGTGGACGCGCACGAGATCCTGGTCATGGACGCGGGCCGCATCATCGAGCGCGGCACGCACGCGCAGCTGCTGGCCCTCGGCGGCCGCTACGCCAGCATGTGGTCGCTCCAGCAAAGCGATGCTGCCGCCTGAGCGGCATCCCTCTCTCTTTTATTTGTTTCGCGATTTGTAATCCATGAAGCCCGTCCTTCTTGCCCTCATGTTTTTGTCTGAAGAGCACATCGCGCAGATGGCCCAGGCCTTTGAAGTGATCTACGCCCCCGATGCACCGCAGGCCTCCACCGCCATCGCGCAGCACGGCAGCCGCGTGCGTGTGGTGCTCACCATCGGTGCGGTGGGCCTGAGCCCGGCGCAGATCGATGCGCTGCCCGCGCTCACACTCATCTGCGCGCTGGGCGCAGGCTACGAGAACGTGGCGGTGGCCCATGCCAAGGCGCGCGGCATTGTGGTGGCCACCGGTGCAGGCACCAACGACGACTGCGTGGCCGACCACACCTGGGGCCTGCTGATCGCGGCGCAGCGCCGCATCCTGCCGCTGGACAAGGCCACCCGCGCAGGCATCTGGCGCACCGCTTTGCCGCTGCCCCCCAATGTGTCGCACAAGCGCTTGGGCATCATCGGCCTGGGCACCATTGGCAAGAAGATTGCGCAGCGCGCCCTGGGCTTCGAGATCGAGGTGGGCTACCACAACCGCAGCGCCCGCACCGATGTGCCTTACCGCTACTTTGCCGATGTGCCGGCGCTGGCCGCGTGGGCAGACTTTCTTGTCATCGCCACGCCTGGCGGCGCGGGCACCAAGCATCTGGTCAACGCGGACGTGTTGAATGCGCTGGGCCCGCGTGGCGTGGTGGTCAACATCGCGCGCGGCAGCGTGATCGACACCACCGCCCTGGCCGCCGCGCTGCGCGATGGCCGCATTGCCGCAGCGGGCCTGGATGTGTACGAGAGCGAGCCCTTGCCCCCGACCGAGCTGCTGGACCTGGACAACGTGGTGCTCACACCCCATGTGGCGGGCTGGTCGCCCGAGGCCGTGCAGGCCTCGATAGACCGGTTCATGGAGAACGCCCGGCGCCACCTGGCGGGCGAGGCACCGGTCACGCCGGTGTGATGGGTTTCAGGTATTTCAGGCCGCTAGCGCAGGTGGAATATGCGCTGGTAGCTATTAAATCAGGAGCATTGGAATGTCTGTCGATCTGACGGAGCTGCAGGCTCGGTTGCGCGCATTTGCGGCACAGCGGCAGTGGCAGCCGTTCCACACCCCCAAGAACCTGGCGATGGCGCTGATGGTCGAGACGGCCGAGCTGGCGGAAATCTTTCAGTGGATGACGCCGGAGCAGTCGCTCGCGGTGCGTGAGGATCCGGCGCTGAAAGAGCCCATTGCCGATGAGGTGGCCGACGTGCTGCTGTACCTGCTGCAGCTGGCGGACCACGCGGGCGTGGACCTGGCCGAGGCGGTGGAGAACAAGCTGCGCAAAAACGCGGTCAAGCACCCAGTCCCTGATGATTTGAAGTGAAAGTGGCGGGTGGCGCTAGTGCAATATGCCTTGATTGCTATCAAATAGATAGTAATCTCGCAGGCCTGTCACCCGCAGTTGCCTTTATGCCCGCCCAGCAAAAAGCCCCGCCATGGCGGGGCTTGTGCAAACACCGGGCGACTGCCACGCACCGGTGCCGGGTCCGTTGAAGGATTACTTCTTGCGGGCGGCAATGGCCTTCTCGGCGGAGCCCACCAGGTCGGCGCCGATCTGGCCCTTCCACTTTTCGTACACGGGGCGCGTGGCCTTCACGAACGCGTCGCGCTCGGCGGCGGACAGCTGCGTGACGGTCACGCCGTTGGCGGCGATGTCCTTGAGCAGGGGCTTGTCGGCCTCGACCATGCCTTTGCGGGCAATAGCGATTTCTTCCTTGCCGGCGTCGATGGCGGCCTGCTTCACGATCTCACGGTCCGCAGGGGTCCACGACGCCCAGATGTCCTTGTTCACCACGAACACCAGCGGGTCGTTCACGTAGCCCCACATGGTGATGTGCTTCTGGGCCACGGTGTGCAGCTTGGCGGCCTGGTACACGGCGATGGGGTTCTCCTGGCCGTCCACAGCACCGCTGGCAAACGCGGGCTGTGCGTCGGCCCAGCTCATCTGCGTGGGGTTGGCGCCCAGCGCGGTGAAGGTGTCCAGGAACAGGGGCGAGCCCACCACGCGGATCTTCAGGCCCTTGAGGTCGGCAGGGCTCTTGATGGCCAGCTTGGAGTTGGAGATTTCGCGGTAGCCGTTTTCACCCCAGGCCAAGGGCACCACGCCTGCCTTCTCCAGCGTGGTGAAGATCTGCTTGCCCACATCGCCCTGCGTCACCGCATCGACGGCCGCGTAGTCGGGGAACAGGAAGGGCAGCGAGAACAGGTTGAGCTGCTTGACCTGGGGCGACCAGTTGATGGTGGAGCCCACCGCCATGTCGATCACGCCCTGGCGCAGCGCGCTGAACTCGCGCGTCTGGTCGCCCTGGATCAGGGAGACGCCGGGGTACAGCTTGATGTTGATGCGGCCGTTGGTGCGCTCGCGCACCTTGTTGGCCCACAGCTCGCCGCCCTTGCCCCAGGGGAAGGCCGTGCCCAGCACCAGCGACATGCGGTACTCGCTCTTGTACGCAGTCTGTGCGAGGGCAGCAGGTGCGGTGAAGGCGAGGGCGGCGGCAGCGGCCACGGCAGAAGTGAGGAAGGTGCGCAGTTTCATTGTTTCAGTCTCCTGGTTAGAAATTCATCAAAAGAGGTCAGTAGCCCAGCTTGGCGGGCAGCCACAGGGCCAGTTGCGGGAAGGCGATCACGGCCACCATCACGAGGAACATGGCAAACAACATCCAGCCCACCCAGCGCACGGTGGATTCCATGCGCACACCGGCAATGCGGCACGACACCATGAGGTTCACGGCCAGCGGCGGGGTGAACTGGCCCAGCGCCACCTTGAGGGTCAGGATCACGCCGAACCATACGGGGTCCCATTGGTAGTGCTGCATGATGGGCAACAAAAGCGGCACGAAGATCAGGAAGATCGAGATGCCGTCGAGGAACATGCCCACGGTGATGAGCAGCACGATGAGCAGCGCCAGCACGCCATACTCGCCCAGACCCGAATTCACGATAGCGTTGGCCACGGGGTCGATCACGCCCAGCGTGGACAGCGAGTAGGCAAAGATGCCCGCGAGCGAGACCACGATGAGGATCACCGCCGACAGCTCGCCCGATTCGCGCAAGATGGGGAACAGGTCGCGCACAGAAATCGTGCGGTGGATCACCATGCCCACGAACAGGCCGTAGAACACCGCGACCACGGCGGCTTCCGTCGGCGTGAACCAACCGGCACGCATGCCGCCCAGGATCAGCACCGGCGCGGCCAGGCCCCAGGTGGCCTCGCGCAGGCTCTTCCAGAATGGGGGGCGGGGCATGGTGGCTTCGAGCGCGCCCATCTTGTGCTTGCGCGCCATCCACACGGCGGGCACGATCAGCGCCACGCCCGCCAGGATGCCGGGGATCATGCCAGCCGCAAACAGCGCGGGCACCGAGGCGCCGGGCACCAGCACCGAGTAGATGATGAACGCGACCGAGGGCGGGATCAGGATGTCGGTGGCCGCAGCGGCCCCCACCACGCTGGCCGAGAACGAGGGCGGGTAGCCCGCGCGCGACATGGCCGCGATCATCACCCCGCCCACAGCAGCGGCATTGGCCGGGCCCGAGCCCGAGATGCCGCCCAGGAACATGGCCACCGCAATGGCCACCAGCGGCAGCATGCCCGGGCCACGCCCGACAATGGCCACGGCAAAGTTCACGAGGCGCAGCGCTACGCCCGAGCGGTCGAAGATGGAGCCGACCAGCACGAACATGGGGATGGCCAGCAGCGGGTACTTGCCCAGCCCGGCGTAGAAGTTCTGCGGCACGGCCAGCAGGCCGAACCACTGGCTGTCGGCATTGGCCAGCGCGATGGCGGCGGCACCGGCCAGGCCCAGCGCGGCGCCAATCGGCACGCCCACAAACATCAGGCCCAGAAAGGCCACAAACAGCAGCGTTGCGATCATGGTTGCGCATCCTTGTGCGCCGGGGCGGCATCGCTGACCGCGCCGCGGCTGCGGCGGATGAACAGCCCAATGGCGCGTGCCGTGATGAGCGCAGAGAACACGGGCAGCCAGATTGAATACCACCACTGCGGCACGCCGATGCCGGGGGAGGTTTCGCCAAAGCTGTAGTCGTCCCACACCACGCGCACGCTCAGAACGGCGATGACGCCAAACAGCAGGGCCACAGTGGCCGCGCCCAGCATGGACAGGCGCTTGCTGCGCAGGGCAGAGCCGCCCTCGGCAAAGTACTCGATGCGGATGTGCTGGTCGCGCGCCACGGCGGCCGAGCCTGCGATGAGCGCCAGCGCGATCATCAGGAACACCGAGATTTCTTCGGTCCAGGCGAACGAGGAGTTGGTGAAGTAACGCACCAGCACGTTGGCAAAGGTGATGAGTGCGAGGGCCGCCATGACGATGACGGTGAGCCAGTCTTCAAGGCGCAGCGAGCGGGGCTCGGCCTCGGGACTCGCGGCGCCGGGCAGTGCGTCGGTCGCAGGCCCTTGGGGGGAGGAGGAGGACATGGGGCAGGGGAAGGAGGAGAACAAACACGGGAGCATGCGGGTCGCCCTGCCCGGCAGTGTTGTGCACCAGGGGCCTCGACGCTGAGCGCTGTAGGCGCCGCTTTCTATTATGCGATGGGTTGCTATGCATGCACACCATTGGTGCGCCGCGTCAGCACTGTGTAAACCCTCATGCCAGCGGCCAGCACGGTGTAGCCCGCGCGCGGATAATGCACCGATGGAAACCAAGTGGCTTGAAGATTTCGTCAGTCTTGCGGAAACCCGCAGCTTCAGCCGGTCAGCGCAGCTGCGGCATGTGACCCAGCCAGCGTTCTCGCGGCGCATCCAGGCGCTGGAGGCCTGGGCCGGCACCGACCTGGTGGACCGCAGCTCCTACCCCACCCGGCTGACCCCGGCCGGCAAGACCCTGTACGACCAGGCCCTGGAAATGCTCCAGTCGCTGCAGAACACGCGTGCCATGCTGCGCGCGCACACCAGCGCAGGCAAGGACATGATCGAGTTCGCCGTGCCCCACACGCTGGCGTTCACGTTCTTCCCGGCCTGGGTGTCCAGCCTGCACGACAAGTTCGGCCCGTTCAAAAGCCGCCTGATTGCGCTGAATGTGCACGACGCGGTGATGCGCCTGGTCGAAGGCGGGTGCGACCTGCTGATCGCCTACCACCACCCCTCGCAGCCCTTTCAGCTCGATGCCGATCGGTATGAGATGGTCAGCCTGGGTCAGGAAGTGTTGTCGCCCTACAGCAAGGCCGACGCCGAGGGCCAGCCCGTGCACCGCCTGCCCGGCCGCGCGGGCCAGCCGCTGCCCTACCTGGGCTATGCGCCCGGCGCCTACCTGGGGCGGGTGACCGAACTCATCCTCAAACAATCGCAGACGCCCATTCATCTGGAGCGCGTGTACGAGACCGATATGGCCGAAGGTCTCAAGGCCATGGCGCTGGAAGGGCATGGCGTGGCCTTCTTGCCCCACAGCGCCGTGAAGAAGGAGCTGCGCTCGCGCCGCCTGGTCAGCGCCGCGCCCCCCGATACCGAAGGCCTGCAGATGACCATGGATGTGCGTGCCTACCGCGAAAAGCCCAATGGCAAGGACACCCCCAAAGGCACGGCGCAGGCGCTGTGGACCTACCTGCAGGCCCAAGCGGCCTCATGCTAAGGGTAAATACGGACATAAACACTTTGCATAGTTGTGCGCGCAAACGGCATTGGAATTTCACCGTAACGACACGTACAGTCTGCGCCATCGCCGGATCGGTGGATAGCAGCGTGTGCCTTGGCAGGGCCCCACGGTGGCACGAAGATTGCAAACCCGGTTCATTCCTTCACAGAGGCATCGTATGAAAGTTCAGCATTGGGGATTGGCCTGGGGCCTCGCAGCACTGTGCTGTGCGGTCGGTGCGTCTGCGCAGGCCAGCGTGCTGGAGCGCGTGGCTGGCGGTGGCAAGCTGGTCATTGCCTACCGTGAATCCTCGGTGCCTTTCTCGTACATCGACAGCCAGTCGGGCAAGCCCGTGGGCTATGCGCTGGACCTGTGCCTGCGCATGGCCGAGCTGGTGCGCAAGAAGACCGGCAAGAAGGACATGGAGATCGAGCTGGTGCCTGTCACGCCGGCCAACCGCATCGCCATGATCGAGCAGGGCAAGGCCGACATGGAGTGTGGCTCCACCACCAACAACGCCGAGCGGCGCCAGAAGGTGGCCTTCACCATCCCCCACTTCATCACCGGCGCGCGGCTGCTGGTCAAGTCCTCCAGCACCATCGACAGGGTGGAGGATCTCAACGGCAAGAAGCTGGTGTCCACCAAGGGCACGACGCCCCTGAAGGCGGCCGACCAAGCCAACCGCGAGCGCCTGATGGGCATCACCATCGTCGAGGCACCCGACCATGCCAAGGCGGTCGAGATGGTCGAGAAGGGTGAGGCCGATGCGTTTGTGATGGACGACGTGCTGCTGTACGGCCTGGCGGCCGGGCGGCCCGACCCCAAGGCGCTCAAGGTGGTGGGCCGCTTCATGACCACCGAGCCACTGGCCATCATGCTGCCCAAGAACGACCCTGAGTTCAAAAAGCTGGTGGACGAGGAAATGCGCCGCCTGATTACGAGCCGCGAGATTTACCCGATTTACGACAAGTGGTTCAACAAGGCCATTCCGCCCAACAACACCGTGCTGAGCCTGCCGGTCAGTTACTTGTTGCGCGACTTCTGGAAATACCCTACCGACCAGGTCCCGTTCTGACTAATATCCCTGGTTGCGTGCTACCCCTTTTTGGAGTGCGGTCCTGACCGGTTACCCCCGGCTGGCCCCTGTCTCTAAAATCCCCCCCTTTTTCGTTTTCAACACAAGGAGATCCCTATGAAGAAACATTTGCTCGCGGTTGCCGTGACCGCCTTGGCTGCAGGCAGCGTATTTGCCCAGGCCAATGACACTCTGGCCAAGATCAAGGCCTCCGGCAGCGTGACGCTGGGCGTGCGCGAGTCTTCGGGTCTTTCGTACACGCTGGGCAACGGCAAGTACGTGGGTTTCCACACCGAAATGGGCGAGATCGTTCTGCACGACATCCAGAAGCAACTGGGCTTGCCCAAGCTGGATATCAAGTACCAGCCCGTGACCTCGCAAAACCGTATTCCGCTGGTGACCAACGGCACCGTGGATCTGGAGTGCGGCTCCACCACCAACAACGCTGCCCGCCAAAAGGACGTGGCGTTTGCCGTGACCACCTATGTGGAAGAAGTGCGCACCGTGGTGAAGGCCAACTCGGGCATCACCTCGATCAAGGACCTGAACGGCAAGACCGTGGCCACCACCACCGGCACGACCTCCGTGCAGACCCTGCGCAAGCACGAACGTGCTGGCGGCATCGACTTCAAGGAAGTGTTCGGCAAGGACCACGCCGACAGCTTCCTGATGCTGGAAACCGGCCGTGCTGACGCATTCGTGATGGACGGCTCCATCCTGGCTGCCAACGTCTCCAAGTCCAAGAACCCTGCCGATTACAAGATCGTGGGCGAAGTGCTGTCGGTGGAACCCATCGCCTGCATGCTGCGCAAGGACGACCCCGCGTTCAAGAAGGCTGTGGACGACTCCATCAAGCGCCAGATCGCCGACGGCTCGCTGGCCAAGCTGTACGACAAGTGGTTCATGCAACCTGTGCCACCGACCAACACCAAGATCGGCCTGCCGATGTCCGACGCTACCAAGGCAGCCTGGGCATCGCCTAACGACAAGCCCATGGAAGACTACGCCAAGAAGTAAGCTCTGCAACGCTTGTGCCCCTTCGGCCAGCTGGTTTGAAGGGGCTTTTTTGTTGGGTCGGCCCAGTGGGTCCCCCAGCGCAAAACCAAAAATTAAAGGGGTGCTCCTATGAGTTGGGATTGGCAGGTGTTCTGCCAGGACACCATGGACCGGGATGTGGTGCAGGGCTGCTTTGGCAAAGGCGGCGAGATCACCTACCTGGACTGGATGCTGTCGGCCTGGGGCTGGACGGTGTCCGTTTCGCTGCTGGCCTTGCTGCTGGCGCTTGTGTTGGGTTCATTCATCGGTACGCTGCGCACATTGCAGGATCGCCCGATGATCGTTCGGCTGGGCAATGCCTGGGTCGAGCTGTTTCGCAATATTCCGCTGCTGGTGCAGATTTTCCTGTGGTACCACGTGCTGCCCAGCCTGTTCCCGGTGCTGCGGGGCGTGCCCGGTTTTGCGCTGGTGGTGCTGGCGCTGGGCTTTTTCACCTCGGCACGTATCGCCGAGCAGGTGCGTTCGGGCATCCAGGCCCTGCCACGCGGCCAGCGGTATGCCGGCATGGCCATGGGTTTCACCACCTTCCAGACCTACCGCTATGTGCTGCTGCCCATGGCGTTTCGCATCATCATTCCGCCACTGACCAGCGAGACGATGAACATCTTCAAGAACTCGTCCGTGGCGTTTGCCGTGTCGGTGGCTGAACTCACCATGTTCGCCATGCAGGCGCAGGAAGAAACCTCGCGCGGCATCGAGGTCTATCTGGCGGTGACCACGCTGTACATCATCTCGGCGTTTGCGATCAACCGCATCATGGCCTTCATTGAAAAGCGCGCACGCATCCCTGGCATGGTCGTGAGTGGCGCGGCCGGAGGGGGGCATTGATATGAATCTCGATTTCTCCTTCTACAACTGGGACCTGATCTCCAACTTCGTGCTCAAGGGGCTGTACTTCAGCCTGATCCTCACGCTGGTGGCCACCATCGGGGGCGTGCTGTTCGGCACCGTGCTGGCCCTCATGCGCCTGTCGGGCAAGAAGTGGCTGGATGTGCCCGCCACCATCTACGTCAACGGCATGCGCTCCATTCCGCTGGTGATGGTGATTCTGTGGTTCTTCCTGCTGGTGCCCGCCATCATCGGCCGCCCCATTGGCGCGGAAGTGTCGGCAGTCATCACCTTCATTGCCTTTGAGGCAGCGTACTTCAGCGAAATCATGCGCGCTGGCATCCAGTCCATCCCACGCGGCCAGGTGTACGCCGGCCAGGCATTGGGCATGACCTACGGCCAGAACATGAAGCTGGTGGTGCTGCCCCAGGCGTTCCGCAACATGCTGCCCGTGCTGCTCACCCAGACCATCATCCTGTTCCAGGACACGTCGCTGGTTTACGCCATTGGCGCCTACGACATGCTCAAGGGCTTTGAAGTGGCGGGCAAGAACTTTGGTCGTCCGATCGAGGCGTACCTGGCCGCTGCGGTTCTGTACTTCATCATGTGCTATGCGCTGTCCTGGGCGGTCAAGCGCCTGCACCAGAAGATCGCGATCATCCGCTGATCGAGGCTGGTGCAAAAGAGATTGGATTGAGGAAAAAGAAATGATCGAACTCAAAAACGTATCCAAGTGGTATGGCCCGGTGCAGGTGCTCAACGAGTGCTCGGCCACCATCAACAAGGGTGAAGTGGTCGTGGTCTGCGGGCCCTCGGGCTCTGGCAAGTCCACACTCATCAAGACCATCAACGCGCTCGAACCCTTCCAGAAGGGCGAGATCACGGTCGATGGCGTGAAGCTGCATGACCCCAGCACCAACCTGCCCAAGCTGCGCAGCCGCGTGGGCATGGTGTTCCAGCACTTCGAGCTGTTCCCCCACCTGTCGGTGACGGACAACCTGACCATTGCGCAGATCAAGGTGCTGGGCCGCAGCGCGGACGACGCCAAGAAGCGCGGCCTCAAGATGCTGGAGCGCGTGGGCCTGATCGCCCACAAGGACAAGTTCCCCGGCCAGCTCTCGGGCGGTCAGCAACAGCGCGTGGCCATTGCGCGCGCGCTGAGCATGGACCCCATCGTGATGCTGTTCGACGAACCCACATCCGCGCTCGACCCCGAAATGGTCGGTGAAGTGCTGGACGTGATGGTGGGCCTGGCCAACGAAGGCATGACCATGATGTGCGTGACCCACGAAATGGGCTTTGCCCGCAAGGTGAGCAACCGCGTGATCTTCATGGACGTGGGCGGCAAGATCCTGGAAGACTGCTCCAAGGACGACTTCTTCAACAACCCCGACGCACGCCAGCCGCGTACCAAGGACTTCCTTAACAAGATTCTGCAGCACTGAACGGTGCTTGCCCCCCTGCCGCAAGGGTTGGGGGCTACAAAAAAAGCGCTCTCTGGAGCGCTTTTTTCATGGGGCCACCCAGGGCTGAACGTCTGCCGCGCGCAGGCTAACGCTTGCTCCGCCGACCGGCTGGCGAGGGGCTTTCCACGATGAGTTGCGACTCGAAATCTGTCCACAGATCGTCGCGCCGCTTCAGTGCCTCGGACACCGCCTTGTGCCGCAGCTGGGCCACGGCCGACACCAGCGCATTGCACAGGAAGAACGCGGCGGTGTAAGAGTCGAACGGCGACGCATTGGACGTGCGCACCTGCAGCCGGTGGTGGGACAGCGCCGCCAAGGGCGCGGCGGCGCTGTCGGTGATGGCCAGCACCTGGGCCCCGGCGTCGCGAAAGCGCTGCGCCACTTTCACCGGCCCGCTGGCGTAGCGGCGGATGCTGAAGACCAGCAAGGCATCTTCGGGCTGGATCCACAGCAGCTGGTCGGTGGCGTCCACCGCGCCAGCCCCCAGTTCGTGCACGCCCGGGCGGCACATGTTCAGGTGCAGCGCCAGCCAGGCGGCCACCGGGGCACTGTTGATCTGCGCCAGCACAAAGATGCGTCCCTTGCCCTGTGCGATACGTGCCACCATGGCCTCGAAGGCCGCCATGTCCAGTCCGTCGCGCGTGGTGGTGAGGTTGTGCTGGTCGTGCAGCAGCGCGTCGTCCACGCACTGCTGCAGGCTGCGCCGGGTGCCGATGGTGACCGGCGCGCGCTGCCCCGCCGTTTGCAGCAGGGCGGTGACCTCGGCCCGCGCCTCGCGCTGGGCCTCGGCATAGCTGCCGTAGCCCAGCTTGGCAAACAGCCGCACCACGGTCGATGCACTGGTGCCAGTGCGCGCAGCGAGGGCGGTGGCGGACTCCAGCAGGGCGTGGGGGTAGTCGCGCCCCAGGGCCTCGGCCAGCGCCCGTTCGCTGGCGGTCAGGTCGGCGTCCTGGCGGGCCAGCCGCTCGGTCAGCAAGGCGCTGGATTCGTGCAATGATGATTTCATAAAATTCTCATTCGTGCAAAATACGTTGCAGAACCCCGGGTCGCGTGCAACACTGCGGCCCAAATTTTGCCCCTACCTGGGGCTTGCCCAAGGACAACGATGCTCAATACCCTGAACGAAGGTCTGCTGCCGGTGCGTGCGCAGGTCCTGGACTGGCTGGCCAGACAGCAGCAGTCCATGCAAGACCTGTTGCAAAAAGTGGTCAATATCGAGAGCGGCAGCCGCAATGAGGCGGGCGTGACAGCCGTGGCCCATGCCCTGGCCGAGCGCCTGCAGGCGGCCGGTGTGCCGGTGCAGTTTGAGCCCGTGCCCGGTTATGGCGTGCTGCTGCATGCGCAGGTCAACCCGGCAGAGGGCGCTGCAGCCGGTGGCGCGCCCATCATCCTCATGGGGCACATGGACACGGTGTTTCCCGATGGCACCGTGGCCAAGCGCCCTTACCGCGAAGAAGCGGGGCGCGCCTACGGCCCAGGCGTGGCCGACATGAAGTCCGGCCTGGTGCTCAACGTGTTTGTGGCCGAGGCCTTTGCGCGCTGCGGCGGCCTGCAGGCGCCGCTGCACCTGTTCTTCTCGTGCGATGAAGAGATCGGTTCGCCCGCCACGCGTGACCTCATCATGGCCCGCGTGCGGGGGGCGCGTGTGGTGTTCAACGCCGAGCCGGGCCGTGTCAGCGGCAACGTGGTCACCAGCCGCAAGGGCTCGATGGTGGTGGAGTTCGAGGTGCAGGGCGTGGCCGCGCATGCAGGCATCAACCACGCCGCTGGCGCCAGTGCCATCGAAGCCCTGGCCCGCAAGACCCTGGCGCTGCATGCGCTGACCGACCCGGCCACGGGCGTCACCTGTAATGTGGGCGTGGTGCAAGGGGGTATCGTGCCCAACATGGTGGCCCCACACGCCCGCGCTGAGGTGGACCTGCGCTTTACCGCCGACACCAACCCCGACGAACTGCTGGAGCGCGTGCGTGCCATCGTCGAAGAAGAGTCCGTGCCCCGCACCCAGGGCCGCATCACCACCACGCGCCGCACCCTGCCCATGAAGCCCACCCCGGACGACCTGCTGGCGCTGTACCAGCAAGGCGCGCGGTCGCTGGGCTTTGAGGTGCAAGGCGAGTTCACCGGCGGCGCGGCCGACAGCGGCCTGACCGCATCGGTGGGCGTCCCTACGCTGTGCGCCACGGGCCCGGTAGGCGGCCACGCACACACCGAACGCGAGTACTGCGAGCTGTCCACCTTTGTGCCACGCGCGCAGGCCGTGGCGCTGGCCGTGCTGGCACACCCCTGATTTCTTGTACCTCCCCGCTCCTTTTTTGAGTTCTTTGATCGTCATGCACACCACACCTTCCCGTCGCCACCTTCTGACCACCGGACTGGGCCTTGCTGGCCTCGCCGCGCTGCCCGCCATGGCGCAAGACAAGTTCCCTTCGCGCCCGATCACGCTGGTGGTGCCCTTCCCGCCGGGTGGGTCGGTGGACATCATGGCGCGCCAGTATTCCGAGCCGCTGTCGCGCGTGCTGGGCGTGCCCATCGTGGTGGAAAACCGCGCCGGCGCGGGTGGCTCGGTGGGCGCGCAGTATGTGGCGCGCTCCAAAGCCGATGGCTACACCCTGGTCGTGTCATCGCAAAGCAGCCACCTGGCCAACCCGCTGACCCAGCCCAAGATCGGCTACGACCCGGTCAAGGATTTTGAGAATATCGCCATCCTGGGCCGCCAGCCCAACGCGCTGGTGGTGCACAGCAGCCTGCCGTTCAAGACCTTCAAGGAGTTCATCGACTACGCCAAGAAGAACCCGGGCAAGCTCAACTACGGCAGCGGCGGCGTGGGCAGCATGGGCCAGCTCAATGTGGAAATGCTCAAGGTGTCCACGGGCGTGTTCACCACGCACATTCCCTACCGTGGGGGCACGCCGCTGATCACGGGCGTGCTGGGCAACGAGGTGCAGTTCATCCTCGACAACCTGGTCATCATGCTGCCGCACATCCAGGCGGGCAAGGTGCGCGCCCTGGCCGTGGCGGCCGACCAGCGCCTGCCGCAGCTGCCCGATGTGCCCACCATGGCCGAGGTGGGCCACCCCGAGCTCAACCTCACCTCCTGGACAGGCCTGGCCGCGCCTGCGGGCACACCCGATGCGGTGGTGCAGACGCTGTACAAGGCCGCGCGCCAAGTGGCCACATCGCCCGCCATGGTGGCCAACCTCAGGGACCGTGGCGTGATCGTGCCGGAAGAGATGTCGCCCGCCGCGTTCGAAAAAATGATGGCGGACCGGATCGTGAAGTTCGGCGCGGTCGTCAAACGCGCAGGGATCACCGCCGAATAAACCGGCAGATCTGCTCCTGGCGCTACCGTGATGAGCCGTTTCATGCGGTAGCGCTACGAAAATATGCCTCGATAGCTATGAATTTGAGAGCGTTTGGAGGCGGCATGTCCGCAATGGGACAATGACGCCCATGACTGCAGCCCCCCAAACCCTCACCATCACCCGCCCCGACGACTGGCACCTGCACGTGCGCGACGGCGAGCCCCTGCACACCGTCGTGCCCCATACCGCCGCCCAGTTCGGGCGTGCGATCATCATGCCCAATCTGCGCCCACCGGTCACCACGGCCGAGCAGGCCCTGGCCTATAAGCAGCGCATCCTGGCCGCCGTGCCCGCAGGCATGCGCTTTGAGCCGCTGATGACGCTGTACCTGACCGACAACCTCCCGCCCGAAGAAATCGTGCGTGCCAAGGCCGCAGGCGTGGTGGCCTGCAAGCTCTACCCCGCAGGCGCCACCACCAACAGCGACGCGGGCGTGACCGACCTGCGCAAGACCTATAAAACGCTGGAAGCCATGCAGAAGGCCGGCATGCTGCTGCTGGTGCACGGCGAAGTGACCAGCAGCGACATCGACCTGTTCGACCGCGAGGCCGTGTTCATCGAGCAGCAGCTCATCCCGCTGCGCCGCGACTTCCCCGAGCTGAAGATCGTCTTCGAGCACATCACCACCAAGGACGCGGCCGACTACGTGGCCAGCGTCGACCGCTTCACCGCCGCCACCATCACCGCGCACCACCTGCTGTACAACCGCAACGCCATCTTCATCGGCGGCGTGCGCCCCCATTACTACTGCCTGCCAGTGCTCAAGCGCGAAACGCACCGCGTGGCCCTGGTGCAGGCCGCCACCAGCGGCAGCAGCAAGTTCTTTTTGGGCACCGACAGTGCACCGCACCCGGCGCACCTCAAGGAGCATGCCACCGGCTGCGCGGGCTGCTACACAGCCCACGCGGCCATCGAGATGTATGCCGAGGCGTTCGACAATGCCGGGGCGCTCGACCAGCTCGAAGGCTTCGCCAGCTTCCACGGCCCGGACTTCTACAGCCTGCCGCGCAACACCACCACCATCACCCTGCGCCGCGAGTCGTGGACGCCGCCCGACAGCTTTGCGTTTGGCGAAGCCGAACTCAAGCCCCTGCGCGCCGGTGAAGCCCTGCCGTGGCGGCTGGTGTAAGTCCGCCCTTCGACGCCATCGACTGGAGCGCCCCCTGGCTGGCGCCGTGGCGCGGCCTGGGCCAACCCCTGGCCCGGCAGCTGCTGCACGATGACCCATCGGTGCACCAGGCATTGCAGACCGCAGCGCCGCAGGGTGCTCCCGTGGTTTTTGTGCCCCAGTCCGCGCTGCCCGAAGGCACCGCCTACGAGCAGTACATCTGGGACACCCGCCGCGTGCCCACGCGCGACAACCTGCACGACTTTTTCAACGGCCTGGTGTGGTTGCGGTTTCCGCACACCAAGCGGCGCTTGAACCAGCTGCAGGCCCAGGCCATCGCCGCCGATGGCGTGCAGGCCGTGCGCGGACCGCTGCGCGATGCACTCACGGTGTTTGATGAAAACGGCGCACTGCTGCAGGCGCCGGATGCCCTGTGGGATGCGCTCCGGGCGAGGGACTGGCAGCGCCTGTTCATCGACCTGCGCCCGCTGTGGGACCAGGCCCGGCTGGTGCTGTTCGGGCACGCACTGCTCGAAAAGCTGGTTTCCCCGCGAAAACCCATGGTGGCGCACGTATTTCATGCGCCGGCAGCTATTGATTCCATAGCGGAGGTGGATGAGTGGCTGGCAGGGCAGGTGGAGGCCTCGGCATGGTCCAGCAAGCCCTTCACGCCGCTGCCAGTGCTGGGCGTTCCTGGCTGGTGGCCGGCCAATGCAGCGCCGGGCTTCTATGCCGATGCGCAGGTGTTCCGGCCCTTGCGGCCTGCGGCGGTTTCGTAATTCCCGCCAAGGCTTGTGTGATAAGGCCCCGGCCGGGGTTTGCACCTACCATAGCGCGATGAAATCGCGGCCATGGGGGGCTGCCACGGCCTCGCCGCCTGGAGACTGGCGCTTGAAGCGGCGCCCCGGGCCCCCATCTGAGCCTGCAAACACTCGTTGTTGTTTACCCCACGGAGAAACCATTCCATGAAGCGGATCCTTTTGTTTGTGATGACCAACCTGGCCGTCGTTGTCGTGCTGGGGGTGGTGGCCAGCCTGCTGGGCGTCAACCGCTACCTCACGGCCAACGGGCTCAACCTGGGCGCGCTGCTGGGCTTTGCGCTCGTCATGGGTTTTGGCGGCGCGATCATCTCGCTGCTCATCAGCAAGCCCATGGCCAAGTGGACCTCGGGTGTGCGCGTGATCGACGGCTCCGGCTCGCCGGACGAGCGCTGGATCGTCGAGACCGTGCGCAAGTTCGCCGACCAGGCCCAGATCGGCATGCCCGAAGTCGGCATCTTTGAAGGCGACCCCAATGCGTTTGCCACGGGCGCGTTCAAGAACTCCGCCCTGGTGGCGGTGTCCACCGGCCTGCTGCAGGGCATGACCCGCGACGAGGTCGAGGCCGTGATCGGCCACGAAGTGGCCCACATCGCCAACGGCGACATGGTGACCATGACGCTGATCCAGGGCGTGATGAACACCTTCGTGGTGTTCCTGTCGCGCGTCATCGGCTACGCGGTGGACAGCTTCCTGCGCAAGAACGACGAGAACAGCTCGGGCCCCGGCATCGGCTACTACGTGACCACCATCGTGCTCGACATCGTGCTGGGCTTTGTGGCCGCGATGATCGTGGCCTGGTTCAGCCGCCAGCGCGAGTTCCGCGCCGACGCGGGCGCAGCCCAGCTGATGGGCCGCCGCCAGCCCATGATCAACGCGCTGGCCCGCCTGGGTGGCATGCACCCCGGCGAGCTGCCCAAGAGCGTGGCGGCCATGGGCATCGCCGGTGGCATTGGCAAGCTGTTCAGCACCCACCCGCCCATCGAAGAGCGCATTGCTGCGCTGCAGAACGCACAGCAGCAATAACCCGAACCGCCTCAGGCGCAACGCCTGATCAGCCCCGAAGGCCGCCACAGTCTTGCACTGTGGCGGCCTTTTTGTTGGTGCGTGGCGGCTGTTGCTTTGGCGCTCCGGCAGGGTGTGGCCTGTTGTGGCGCGGCTCAAGGACTTGTAACCTTTTGTCGATACATTCCCAACGCCTGCCACTCCCAACGGCTGTCCCGCGTTGCCCCCTTCACCCTCACGAGAGCCTCCCATGTCCATCTCCCACGCACGTGTTGCTGTCCGCCTGGCCCTAGCTTTTGGGGTGGTCTGCCTCGTCATGTCCCTGTCGGCGGCGGTGGGCATCTGGCGGCTGGCCGGGCTGCAGGACATTGCGGACGACCTGGGCGGTGCGTCGTCCGAGCGCGCACTGCTGGCGCGGGAGCTGCACGCCATCGTGGTGCTCAGCTCCGCCCGCGCCGAAACGCTGCTGGAGATCGACAACAACCCCGACTACGCGGCGCGCATCGACGCCGACCGCAAGACCACCTCGGCCCGCTCGTCCGAAGTGCGCAAGCGCCTGGACGAGCTGGCGGCAGACCCGGAGTCCCAGGCGTTGTTCGATGCCATCGACAAGGCGGGCAACGGTTTTCGCACGGTGCGGGACGACCTCGTCAAGCGCCGCAAGGCGGGCGAGGCCCTGCCGCCCGACGCCATTGCCAAGCAGCTGCGGCCTGCGGCAGACGCCTATGCCGCCTCGGTGAACAAGCTGGCCGAGTACCAGCGCCAGCGTGTGGCCGAGGCCCGCGAGGCTGCCGCCCGCAGCGAGAGCCAGGGCATCACGCTGCTGGCCGCAGGCTCGTTGGTGGGCTTGCTGCTGAGCCTGGGCTGCGCCTGGCTGCTGTCGCGCTCCATCCTGCAGCCCCTGGCCCATGCGTCCGAGGTGACCGACCGCATCGCCGAAGGCGATCTCACCTCCCCCGTGCCCGCGCCGCAGGCGGGCAACCGCGACGAGCTGCAGGCCCTGCTGGCGCGCCTGGGGGGCATGCAGGCACGGCTGGCCGAGCTGGTGGTGGGCATGCGCCAGGCCAGCACCTCGGTGGCCGGTGCCAGCAGCGAGATCGCGGCGGGCAACAGCGACCTGTCGGCCCGCACCGAGCAGACGGCCTCCAACCTCGAAGAGATCGCCGCCAGCATGGAGGAGCTGCTCGCCACGGTGCGCCACAGCGCCGACGCGGCTGCGCAGGCCAGCACCCTGGCCACTGGCGCCAGCAGCGTGGCCCAGCGCGGGCGCGAGGCGGTGGACCGCGTGGTGGGCACCATGGACGGCATTGCGCTGTCGTCGCGCCGCATTGCCGACATCACCAGCGTGATCGATGGCATTGCCTTCCAGACCAACATCCTCGCGCTGAATGCGGCCGTGGAGGCAGCCCGTGCCGGTGAGCAGGGCCGTGGCTTTGCGGTGGTGGCCAGCGAAGTGCGCAGCCTGGCGCAGCGCTCGGCCACGGCGGCCAAGGAGATCGGAGGGCTGATCAGCGACAGCGTGCGGCAGGTGGACGAAGGCACCCAGCTGGTCCATGCCGCTGGCGGCACCATGGGCGAGATCGTGAACTCGGTGCAGCAGGTGGCCACCATCATTGGCGAGATCAGCACCGCGGCGCGCGAGCAGACCACGGGCCTGAGCCAGGTGGGTGAAGCGGTTTCGCAGCTCGACCAGATGACGCAGCAGAACGCCGCGCTGGTGGAGGAGTCCTCGGCCGCCGCGCAGGGGCTGCGGGTGCAGGCGCAGCAGCTGGCCGAGCTGGTGGAGGCGTTTCGCCTGCCTTCGGGCAACGCGCTGCCTCGCTAGTGTGCTATCCCGCAAATAACTCCACATGAAGTCGCGTCCTCACTCGCGATAGCTACGGCTATCACTGCGGTTTGCGCCTTGCCCTGGGCGCGATGCCATCGATTTCATTTCGTGCAGCTATTTGCGGGACAGCACACTAGGCGAGAGTACACCGGGCTTTCACGTCAGATCCACCCGCCAGCGCCTGCGCGGCGCGCGCAGTGCATGGCGCTTGCGGTACTCGGCCGGTGCCATGCCGGTGTAGCGCACAAAGATGCGCCGGAACGCCGCCGGGTCGGCATAGCCGCAGGCCGTGGCAATGCTGGGCACGCTCTCCAGCGTCACCTCCAGCAGCACCTTGGCGCGTGCGCAGCGCAGGCTGTGCAGGTGGTCCAGCGGCGACTGCGACAGCTCCAGCTGAAAGTGCCGCAGCAAAGTGCGCGGGCTCACCGCCGCCGCCTCTGCCAGCCGGGCCAGCGAATAGGGCTCGTCCAGATGGGTCTCCATCCAGGCCATGGCGCGGGCCAGGGTGCTGTCGCGCGTGGCGGGGATGTGTTGCTGCGCGTTGGCTTGCAGCGCAGCCCGGGCGCGTTCGTGGTCGGGCCGCAGCACGCTGGCGCAGGTCTGGGCCAGCGCGTCGCCCAGTGCGTGGCGCACCAGGGCGATGGCCATTTCTCCCAGGCTGTGGGGCAGCGCACAGCTGAGCCAGGGGCCGTCATCGGTCAGGTCGTGGCCTGCATCGAGGTCGATGGCGGGAAAGTCGCGCTCAAACCCGGCCAGGTAGAACCACGGCAGGCCGCAGCGGCGGCCCTGCAGGCGCCCGCTCTGCGCCGCCAGCCAGGCACCGTTGCCGACGGTGAGTACCTTGTGCCCGGCATCCAGCGCAATGCCGATCTGGCGCGAGAGGGCGCGGTGGCGCGACGCCACGCTGCGGATGGCGGGGATGTCGGCGGCGTGGAAGGAGGGGATGAACCAGGCGAATGCCGGCCCCTCGGCAGGTGCCGCCAGGGGCTGCGTGTAGGCCGCCAGCGGGCCCGGCTGGTGCGCCAGCGGCTGGCCTTGGGCGTCCAGCAGCCGCCAGGCCAGGCGGGGCGAGCCGGCGCCGCCCCGCAAGCCGGCCAGCAGATTGGCGCTGCGCAAGAGGTCGATGAACTGCAGTGCGTTGCCCACCGCCGATTCGGGCAGCAGCGGGATGTCGATGCGAAAAACCGGCGCCGTCGCAGAGGGGACAGAAGAACGGGGCATGGCGATATTGGCTCTGTGGATGGCCATTTTCGCTTGTCTGCAGCGTGGGGTGGGCTCTTAGCATGAACGTGCGTTTTTTGCCGCGTTCCTTTTTGTTTTCACTTCCTGCACGGATCTGTCTCATGCACAAACCCCTCTCTGCCATCTCGCTGGCCACCGGCCTGCTTCTCAGCGGGCTGACGTTCGCATCGTCCGCCCAGGCCCAGGCCCTGGACGCCGCCGGCCTGCAGGCCATCGATGCCGCCGTGACGGCCGTGGCGCCCAAGATGGTCAACTGGCGCCGCGACATCCATGCCCACCCCGAACTCTCGGGCCAGGAAGTGCGCACGGCCAAGCTCGTGGCCGAGCACCTGAAGAAGCTGGGCATGGACGTGCAGACCGGCGTGGGCGGCACCGGCGTGGTGGGCACGCTCAAGGGGGGCCTGCCCGGCAAGGTGGTGGCCCTGCGCGCTGACATGGATGCCCTGCCCGTGCCCGAGAACACCGGCCTGCCGTTTGCGAGCAAGGCCAAGGCCAACTACCTGGGCAAGGAAGTGCCCGTGATGCACGCCTGTGGCCATGACGCCCACACCGCCATGCTGATGGGCGCGGCCGAGGTGCTGGCGGGCATGAAGGCGCAGCTGCCGGGCACGATCAAGTTCATCTTCCAGCCCGCCGAAGAGGGCGCGCCCGTGGAGCCCGACGCCAACGGCAAGGTGCCCAGCTTCGGCGCCAAGGCCATGATCGAAGCCGGTGCGCTCAAGGACGTGCAGGCCATCTATGGGCTGCACATCACCTCCAACCTGCCTGGCGGCGTGGTGGGCTACCGCAGCGGCCCGCTGATGGCCGGGTCGGACAACATCACCATCCATGTGGAAGGGCGTGGCGGCCATGGCTCGTCGCCCTGGGCCACTATCGACCCCATCGTGGCCGCCAGCCAGGTGGTGATGGGCCTGCAGACCGTGGTGAGCCGCCAGCTCAACATCAGCCAGGAGCCGGCCGTGGTCACCATCGGCCAGATCCAGGGCGGCACCCGCTACAACATCATCCCCGACAAGGTGGAGATGATGGGCACGCTGCGCACTTTTGACGAAGACATGCGCCAGGAAGCGCTCAAGCGCATCACCACCACGGCCGAGTCGATTGCCGCCGCCAGCGGTGCCAAGGCCAGCGTGCGTTTTGGCCCCGTGGCCTACCCCGTGACCACCAACCCCGCGCCGCTCACGCAGGCCTCGCTGCCCGCGCTGAACCTGGCCATGGGCGGCAAGACCATGGTGATCCCGAAGGTGGCAGGGTCGGAGGACTTCTCGGAGTTTCAGAAGGTCGTGCCGGGCTTCTTCTACTTCCTGGGTGCGCCACCCAAGGGCAAGGATTTTGCCAAGGCCCCGCCCAATCACTCTGCGCTGTTCGACATCGACGAAGACCAGTTGCCCGTGGGCGCCCGCTCGCTGGCGGCGCTGGCCGTGGACTTTTTGCAGCGCAAGTAAGCGGTGCCACGGGCCGGCACCGCCAGGAGGCAGGTCAGCCCGTTGCGCCCAGCAGGCTCCGGGCGACGGCCTCGCCGACCTTGATGCCATCCACGCCGGCGGACAGAATGCCGCCCGCGTAGCTGGCGCCTTCGCCCGCCGGGTACAGGCCCGGCGTGTTCAGGCTTTGCAGGTTGTCGCCACGGCCAATCTTGAGCGGCGACGAGGTGCGTGTCTCCACACCCGTCAGCACCGCGTCGTGCATGTCAAAGCCCTTGATCTTGCGGCCGAACACGGGCAGTGCCTCGCGCAGCGCCTCGATGGCGTAGCCGGGCAGGGCAGCGTGCAAATCGCCCAGCGCCACGCCGGGCTTGTACGAGGGCTCCACGCTGCCCAGCTGGGTCGAAGGCTTGCCCGCAATGAACTCGCCCACCAGTTGGCCCGGTGCGCTGTAGTCGCGCCCGCCCAGCACAAACGCATTCGATTCGAGCTGGCGCTGCAGCACGCTGCCCGACAGGGGGTGGAACTGCCCGGCGGGCAGGGCTTCCACGCCGTAGGTCTGGCCCAGGTGGGTTTCAAACGCCTGCGCGTCCTGCGGGTAGTCGCGGGGGTCGATGCCCACCACCATGCCCGCATTGGCATTGCGCTCGTTGCGCGAATACTGGCTCATGCCGTTGGTCACCACGCGGTTGGGTTCGCTGGTAGCGGCCACCACCGTGCCACCGGGGCACATGCAAAAGCTGTACACCGCGCGGCCGTTGGCAGCGTGGTGCACCAGCTTGTAGTCGGCTGCGCCCAGCAGCGGGTGGCCCGCGTGGCGGCCCCAGCGCGCGCGGTCGATCACGCCCTGCGGGTGCTCGATGCGGAAACCGATGGAAAACGGCTTGGCCTCCATGGCCACGCCACGCTGGTACAGCATGGCAAAGGTGTCGCGCGAGCTGTGGCCCAGCGCCATCACCACATGGTCTGCGCGCAGCTCGGTGGTCTCGCCCGTGGCCTGGTTCAGCACCTTCAGGCCGCGCAGGTGGCGCGCACCGCCTGTGCCTTCGATGATCACGTCGGTCACGCGCTGCTCAAAGCGGATCTCGCCGCCCAGCGCAATGATCTGTTCGCGCAGGTTTTCCACCACCTTCACCAGCTTGAAGGTACCGATGTGCGGGTGGGCGACATACAGGATTTCTTCGGGCGCACCGGCTTTGACGAACTCGTTCATCACTTTGCGGCCCAGGTGGCGCGGGTCCTTGATCTGGCTGTAAAGCTTGCCGTCGCTGAACGTGCCGGCGCCGCCCTCGCCAAACTGCACGTTGCTTTCGGCATGCAGCTCGCGCTTGCGCCACAGGCCCCAGGTGTCCTTGGTGCGCTCGCGCACGGTCTTGCCCCGCTCCAGCACGATGGGCTTGAAGCCCATCTGCGCCAGCACCAGCGCAGCAAAGATGCCGCAGGGGCCAAAGCCCACCACCACGGGGCGCAGCGGCAGGTCGGCAGGCGCCTGGCCCACGGGGTGCCAGGCCATGTCGGGCGTGGGCTGGATGTGTGGGTCGCCAGCAAACTTTGCGAGCAGCGCGGCTTCGCGCTCAGGCTGGGCTAGCGTGATGTCCACGATGTAGACCGCCAGCAGGTCGGCCTTGCGCGCGTCAAAGCTGCGCTTGAAGACGTGCAGGTGGGCAATGTCGGCGTCAGCCAGGCCCAGGATTTGGGCGGCAGCGGCGCGCAGGGGCGCCTCGGGGGCTTCGGCCACGGTGAACGGCAGCCGGATTTCTGAGAGTCGGATCATGGTCTTGCGGGCCCGTGTCGATCGGGCGAAAAGCAATGGCGTGGGGCCGGGATGATACGGGGTCCGCGCAGCGGGCGGAACCCCTGTCGGACCGAGTTACCGGGGTATCGGGCGGCAGGGCTATATAAAAATGATAGCAACAAGGCCAATATGCACTGGCGCATCTGGCACTTTTGGCTGAAATTCTCACTGCAGAGTGCGCTGCATGCCTTGCGCAGGCCCCTGGCGCCAGCGCAGCTCGGCCACACCCAGCGCCACGGCCGCCAGCACCAACGGCCCAAAGTAGTACAGCGCCCGGTAGGCCAGCAGTGCCGCCAGCACCTGTTCTTGCCCCAATGCGTCGGTGGCCAGCAGCGCCACGCCCACGGCCTCCAGCACGCCCAGGCCTGCAGGCACGCGCAGCACCAGCCCGGCCACGGCCCCCAGCAGCACCGTGGCCAGGGCGGCGGGGTAGGCCACCTGGTGTTGCAGCACCGTCCACAGTGCGGCGCCCATCAGCATCCAGTTGGTGGCCGATGCCGCGATTTGCCACAGCGCCACGGGCCAGTGCGGCAGCGGAAACGCATGGCCGCGCAGCGTGAGCGCGCGGCCCCTGCGCACCGCGCACAGTGCCAGGTAGGCCAGCGGCAGGCCGCCCAGTACCGTACCGCCCAAGTGCCATTGCCAGGGCGCTACCGTCCACCCGGCCAATGCCGGTGGCTGCCACAGCCATGACAGCACGCCTGCCAGCATCAGGTAGCCCACCCAGTTGGTCACGATGCTGGTGCCCACCACCTGGCCGATGGTGCCGGGGTCCACACCGCGCCGGTCGTACAGCCGGTAGCGCACGCCCACGCCGCCAATCAGCGAGCCCAGGTTGAGCGTGAAGGGATAGCTCGTCATGGCAATCGCCAGCGTGGTGCCGCGCGTCAGGCGGTGGCCGCTGCAATGGCGCCCCACCCAGTCAAAGCTGCCGTAGGTGAAGTGGCTCAGCAGCGCCAGCGCGCCGCCCAGCGCCAGTGCGGTGGTGGGCAGGTCGCGCAGCGCCTGCAGCACGGCGGGCCAGTCCACCGAGCGCGCCTGCCGAAAGATCAGTCCGGCCACCACCGCAAAGAAGGCGAGGGCGAGCCCCCGGGTGAGCCAGGGCCACCAGGCTTGCTGCGGCCAGTGGCGCCAGCCGCTGGGGGTGTGGCGGTTGCTGCTTCTGCGGGATGGCGCCTGCAGGGCGTCGGTGGCGCCGCCCGCCTGGGTGTCCGCGTGCAGCGTGGGGGTGGCCATGGTGGGCGCCTGCCAGTTCAGGTGGCGGGGCTGCCGGCGGGCTCTGCCGCATCCGCCCCTGGGTTGGCGAGCGTGATCTGGGGCTCGTGGCGGGGCAGCCAGCCCGCCCATGCGGGGAACCAGCGCAGCAGGTGGAACACCGCATAGCTGCGCAGCAGGCGCAGGCCGTTCCAGCGGCTGGGGGCTGTGGCTTGCACCTGCTTGCAGCTGTGCTCCATCAGGTGCGACAGGCGGCGGTGCAGGTGGGCGTTGAAGGCACGGTCCTGGATGATCACGTTGGCCTCGAGGTTCAGCGACAGGCTCAGCGGGTCAAGGTTGCTGGAGCCCACGGTGGACCAGTCTTCGTCCACCAGCGCCACCTTGCCGTGCAGCGGGCGGTCGCAGTATTCGTACACCCGCACGCCTGCGCGCTGCAGGTGGTCGTACAGCAGGCTGGCTGCCGTCTTCACGATGGGCATGTCGGGCTGGCCTTGCAGGATGATGCGCACATCCACCCCCCGTTTCGCGGCGCGCCGCATCTCGCGGATGAACCGGTAACCCGGGAAGAAGTAGGCGTTGGCAATCACCACCCGGCTGCGCGCTGCGCGCAGGGCCACGCGGTAGTGGCGCTCGATGTCGTTGGTGTGCTGCTGGTTGTCGCGTGTCACGAACATGGCATGGGCCGTGCCCGCGTGCGGGCGCCCGGTGATGCCTGCGGCCTGGCGGCGCTTGCGGTCCTGGCGGCTGAGCACGGCCTCGCGGGTGAAGTGGTGCATCTGCGCCACGATGGGGCCGCGCACCTGCACGGCATAGTCCTGCTTGGCTTCGGGGCCAAAGTCGGCCACATGGTCGGCCGAGTAGTTGATGCCACCAATGAACCCCAGGTGCCCGTCCACCACCACGATCTTGCGATGCATGCGGCGCAGCAGGTTCAGCCGCTGGCCCAGGAAACGGCGGCCCGGGTCAAAGATGCGAAAGTGCACGCCGGCCTCCACCAGGCTGCCGACAAACTGGTCCGACAGATCGGGCGAGCCAAAGCCGTCCACCAGCACATGCACCTCCACGCCCCGCCGGGCGGCCGCCAGCAAAGCGGCGTGCAGCTGTTGGCCGATCTTGTCCTCGAACAGGATGAAGGTTTCCAGCATGACCTCGCGCCGTGCTTCGGCAATGGCCTGGAACACGCGGGGAAAGAACTCCTCGCCGTTTTCAAGCAACTCGAAATGGTTGCCGGGCACCCAGCGGGACGAGCGTGGCGCGCGGAAGGTAGGGCGTTTCATAGCAGGATCTCCGCAGCCAGGGGCGCATGGTCCGAGAGCTTGTCCCAGGGTTTCTTGGGCAATGCCAATGGCGAGTGCACGGTCGCGTTGCGCACGTAAATGCGGTCCAGCGCCAGCAGCGGCATCGCCGCCGGAAACGTGCGCACCGCTCGGCCAAACGCCTGCACAAAGACTTCCTGCAATCCCGCCTCGTGCTGAAGCACCCGGTGGGCACGGTGGCGCCAGTCGTTGAAGTCGCCCGCCAGCACCACAGGCTCGTGGGCGGGAAAGCTGTTGACCAGGTCGCACACGCGGCGCAGCTGGTGCTGCCGGTGCGACTCCTGCAGGCCCAGGTGCACACATACGGCATGCACCGGCAGGTGGTGCCCGGGGGGCTGCAGCATGCAGTGCAGCATGCCGCGCCGTTCGGGCCCGCTCACCGAGATGTCGTGGTTCTCGTAATGCGTGATCGGAAACTTGGACAACAGCGCATTGCCGTGGTCGCCGTTGTCATACACCGCATTGCGGCCGTAGGCGTATTGCGACCAGATTGTGTCGGCCAGAAACTCGTAGTGCGGCACCTGCGGAAAGTTGGCGAACCGGCTGGCGTGCCGGTGGTGCGTGCCCAGCACCTCCTGCAAGAACACCAGGTCGGCCGCCACGCCCCGCACGGCCTCGCGCAGCTCGTGCAGCATGAAGCGCCGGTTGAAGGTGGTGAAGCCCTTATGCACGTTCACGGTGAGCACCTTGAACGCAATAGGCTGGGAGTCTGTCGCGGAGTTCGGGGCCATGGGCAGTTGCAATCGTTGGGAGGGGCTCCGGCGAAATCACCGCAGAGGTGGGCCGGTGCGAACACTGATTGTTCTGGCCTGCGTGCCCCGCCGCTGTAGGACGGCTGGCCGTGGCTTTGTGCTGCGCAGCCCAAAAAAAAGGGCCCCGAAGGGCCCTGGTGTGAGTGCGCTGCGTGCCAGCGGCCATCAGGCCGGCAGGAAACCTTCCACCGACAGGTAGCGCTCGCCCGTGTCGTAGTTGAAGCCCAGCACCTTGGCGCCTGCGGGCAGCTCGGGCAGCTTCTGGGCAATGGCGGCCAAGGTGGCGCCGGACGAGATGCCCACCAGGATGCCCTCTTCGCGCGCAGAGCGGCGGGCGTATTCGCGGGCCGGTTCGGCATCGACCTGGATCACTCCGTCGAGCAGGCTGGTGTCGAGGTTCTTGGGGATGAACCCCGCGCCAATGCCCTGGATGGGGTGGGGCGACGGCGCGCCGCCCGAGATCACCGGCGAGGCCGTGGGCTCCACCGCAAACACCTTGAGTTGGGGGAACTTGGCTTTGAGCACCCGCGCCACGCCCGTGATGTGGCCACCCGTGCCCACCCCCGTGATCAGCACATCAATGCCGTCGGGGAAATCTGCCAGGATCTCCTGCGCCGTGGTGCGCACATGGATGTCGATGTTGGCGGGGTTCTCGAACTGCTGCGGAATCCACGAGCCAGGCGTCTGCGCCTGCAGCTCTTGCGCGCGGGCGATGGCACCCTTCATGCCTTTTTCGCGCGGGGTCAGGTCGAACTGCGCGCCATAGGCCAGCATCAGGCGGCGGCGTTCGATGCTCATGCTGTCGGGCATCACGAGGACGAGCTTGTAGCCCTTGACGGCCGCCACCAGCGCCAGGCCAATGCCGGTGTTGCCCGAGGTGGGCTCGATGATGGTCCCGCCGGGCTTGAGCGCGCCGGACTTTTCAGCGTCTTCCACCATCGCCAGCGCAATGCGGTCCTTGATGGAGCCGCCGGGGTTGCTGCGCTCCGACTTCACCCACACATTGGCGCCGGGGCCGAACAGGCGGTTGATGCGCACGTGGGGCGTGTTGCCAATGGTCTGAAGAATGTTGTCAACTTTCATGGCGTCTCCTGTGAGGTGTCGGATGGGTCAAAGGGAAGGGGTGTGGTGCGCATTCTGAACCACTTGTTCTACGGCCCTGGTCATATGGATATAGCCAGGGTATGGGTCCATGCCGCGCTGGCCCTTCAGGGCACGGGAGATATCTCAACGTGCATTGCATCCTCTGAGGGGGTGATCTGAACCTGAACCGGCAAGCCTAGCGCGATGGTCTGCGCATTGGTAACCGTGTGCTGCGTAACCTTGGTGCAGGTGTAGCGCGCGGCCTGCCCACTGCGCCACACAGACAGAGCCAGCGGCAGCATCCACTGGTCCGCCAGGTGCGGGCCCAGCGCGCCGGTGCTGCGCTGGTAGGCGCGCACTTCGTCCGCCAGCCGCTTGGCAACCTGCTCGGCCGACAGGCTGCGCTCGCCCAACTGGCAAAACACCTCGGTCACCTGCGCATACTCCAGCGTGGCGATCAGCGCATTGCCCGGGCCCTCGTTCTGGCGTGTGGATGGCTGGCGCAGTTGGCCGGCCTCGAACGTCCAACCCATGCGCTGGCCCAGCGCCTCCAGCTCCCGCGTCGCTATGTGGCGCGCCAGGCCGGGTGCCAGTGCCTCGCCCCAGCCGTTTTGCAACGGGCCGCGCTCCAGCACATCCACCGGCGCCAGCGGCTGCGTGGTGGCGGTGGCGGGCATGATGTGCGCCACCAGCTCGCCGCCCCCGGCGGGGTAGAAGCCCCGCCGCTGCAATTGCAGCTCCAGCCCCACCCCCAGCCGCCGCACCAGCGGCGCAAAGGCGCGTTCCAGAAAATCAAACGGCGGCGCCATCGGGTTGTGCGTGCCACCCGCCAGCTCGACCTTGCTCGGGCCATCGGCCAGCATCAGCGCGGGTAGCACCGTCTGCAGCACCAGCAGGCAACTGCCTGCGGTGGCAATCTGAAAACGGTAGTCGCCCGCACGCACCACGCTGGGTGTGAACACCAGCGTTTGCGAATTCAGCTCCGCGCCTTCGGCATGCCCACCGCACACGGCCACCGCCGCTTGCACGCAGGCCAGGTGCTGGCGCATCAGCCCCGGCTTGGGCCGCCCCGCACGGATGCGCGTGATGTGCAGTGGGCGGCCGGTGACCATGGACAGTGCCAGTCCGGTGCGCAGGATCTGGCCGCCGCCTTCGCCGGTGGAGCCGTCTAAGTCCAGTTGCTGCACGTTCATCCCTTCACGCACACGACTTGCTTGAGCGTGTACACCACCTCCACCAGGTCTTCCTGCGCCGCCATCACCGCGTCGATGTTCTTGTACGCCATCGGAATCTCGTCGATCACATCCGCGTCCTTGCGGCATTCCACGCCTTCGGTGGCCTTGATCTGGTCTTCCACGGTGAACAGCTTCTTGGCCTTGGTGCGGCTCATGGTGCGGCCTGCGCCGTGGCTGCAGCTGTTGAAGCTCTCGGGGTCACCCTTTCCGCGCACGATGAAGCTCTTGGCCCCCATGCTCCCAGGGATGATCCCCAGCTTGCCTTGCTCGGCACTCACCGCGCCCTTGCGGGTCACGAACACGTCTTGCCCGAAGTGCGTTTCGCGCTGCACGTAGTTGTGGTGGCAGTTCACGGCTTCCACGTGCGTCTCGAATGGCTTGGTGATCACCTTGCGCAGCGCGGCAATCACGCGGCCCATCATCACCTCGCGGTTGGCGGCGGCAAACTTTTGCGCCCACCCCACGGCCTTCACGTAGTCGCCGAAGTACTGCGCGCCTTCCTCGAAGTACGCCAGGTCCTTGTCCGGCAGGTTGCGCTGGTTCATCTCGGCGTCCTTCTTGGCCAGCTCGATGAAGTGGGTGCCGATGGCGTTCCCCACACCGCGCGAGCCCGAGTGCAGCATCACCCACACGCTCTGGTGTTCGTCCAGGCAGATCTCGATGAAGTGGTTCCCCGTCCCAAGCGTTCCCAGGTGCTTGTAGTTGTTGGTGTTCTTGATGCGCGGGTGCGCCTCGCAAATTTCCTCGAACTCATCCACCAGCCCCGCCCAGGCGCGGTCGGTTTCAGCGGGCGGGGTATCCCAGCTTCCCTTGTCGCGGCCAAAGCGCTTGGGCGTCATCCCCACCGGCACGGCGCGTTCGATGGCGGCGCGCACTCCAGACAGGTTGTCGGGCAGGTCGCTGGCCGTGAGCGTGGTCTTGCACGCCATCATTCCGCACCCCAGATCCACCCCCACCGCAGCAGGGATGATGGCCTTGAGGGTGGGCACCACCGAGCCGATGGTCGCGCCGATCCCCAGGTGCACATCGGGCATCACCGCCACGTGCTTGAACACGATGGGCAGGCGCGCGATGTTGCGCAGCTGGTTCTTCGCGTCTTCCTCCACAGGCACGCCGTTCGTCCACATCTTCACGGGAACGCCGTTGGGGACTTCGAGTTGTTCATAGTTGCTCATACATTCTTTCGTCTCTGTCGTTCATTGAACCATTCCGCGTGCCGCAGCCTGCGCGTAGTTCTTGAGTTCGTCGTCGTTCTTCACATTGCGTGTGAAGGCATCCATGTGCGCCTTCAACTCCTTGGGTCGGTTCAGGCGTGACCCTTCGTGCCCGATCCCGTGCAGTGCCGACACCTGCGCTTCGCGCCAAGGCATCGCCAGCATTTCGCAGAACACCTGCCACATCGCGTCACGCCATTCAGGGATGTCCTTGGCGCTCCAGAACGTGGGCCACACGTCAAACCACATGTAGCTCACGAAGTAGAGTCGGTCGCTTCGGCTCCCGATGGGGCTGGGCCTGATGTCCAGGCGCGGACCAAGACACTCACGCCACAAGCTGGGCAGCGCCCGCACCATTCGCATCGCGTCGGCCAGCGGCACAGACGGGTCGTTGACCATGTGCGGGATGTCTCCGGCGTTGTTGCTCATCACGTGGTTCAGTCCGATGCCAACCTGATCGTCGCTGTAGGGCGCCAGGTCGGTTCCTGCGTTGGTGAACAACACGGTCTGGATCTGCGTCCATTGCAGCGGTGTGGCTTCGAACGCGGGCTCTTCGAGGTCCCAGTACCACTCCTGACCGCCCTTGTCGGGTACGGGGCGGTCGAACAGGTAACTCAGGGCCGCGTTGTAGACCACTGGGTCGAGGCCAATGGATTCGCAGGTGACCGCAGCGTTGTCCCGCCGCTGGCGCTTTTCGCGGGGCGTCAGTTTTTTGTTCTTCATCGCATTCCTCCTCGCGCTTTGCTCACTTCAGCGCATCTTCACCAATCCATTCAACACCTGGTCCAGGCCACCAAACACCGAGATCTTGTCGATGCGTTCAGCCACGCGTTCCAGCGTCTCCAGCTCCTTCATGCGCAGGGCGACGGGGTTGTCCTCCATCACCTTGGCCGTGTTGAGTAGCGAGCGCGTGGCGGCGGTTTCCTCGCGGCGGCGGATCACGTTGGCCTCGGCCTGCTTCTGTGCCTGCACCACCTGGGTCAGGATGGTTTTCATCTCGCCTGGCAGCACGATGTCCTTCACGCCCACGCTCTCCAGTTGCATGCCATAGGGCTGCAGCTTGGCGGCCATGTGTGCGGTCACCACTTCGTCGATCACCGTCTTGTTCTCCAGCAGCTCGTCAAGCGTGCGGGTGCCCACGGCGGCGCGCAGCGCAAACTGCAGCTCGCGGTACAGGTGGTCGGCAGGCTTTTGCAACTGGGAAAAGGCGCGCAGCACATCGGTGTAGCGGTAGGTGGCGCACAGGTTCAGACGCAGGCTTACCTTGTCGCGGGTCATGATGTCCTGGCCCGATACCTCCACGGCTTGCAGGCGCAAATCCACCATCTCCACGGCCACGGTGCGGCCGTATTTCCAGAAGGCGTAGGTGCCCGCCGTGAGCAGGCGCTCAACCTTGCCGTCCACCGTTAGCAGCGCGCACTGGCCCTCGGGCACCTGCACCTGCAGCACACCGGCCAATCCGGTCACGCTGCGCTGGCGCAGCTGGGTTTGCGTCAATCGCGCCACCAGTGCGGCGGGCAGCTCAGCGCCCGCTTGCAGGTCCACCACGTGCACGCTCACCTCCACCAGGCCTTTCCAATAAAGGCGGCGGGTGCCGGGCGGCAGGATCTCGACCAGCACGCCGTTTTCGCTGCGCAGGCCCACGTCGGTTTCCGACAGATTGACCTGCACAAACTCGGCGGCCACCACCGCGGGCTCTTGCGCCATCAGGTACTCGGCCAGGCCGTGGGTGAAGGCGGGTTGTTCCAGGGCGAAGGTCTCCACGCGCAACTGGTCGGTGCCCGCAAACAGCCAGTAGGTGCCGCTGCGCAGCACGCGGTCAAAGCTGCCGTTGCGCAGCAGTAGGGCGCGTTCGTTCTTCTTGACGGTGGCGCGTTGGAACATCTTCATCAGCATCTCTTTTTCCTCTCTCTTCTTCGTTGTCGTATCGGGTTGCCGTTACAGCGATGGCGGGGTGCCAGGGGGCGCAGCCTGGGCCGTGCAGTGCGCCGTGGTTGCCAACCCAGCCCCAAGTGGGGAGGGCGGCAGCGCGGCTGGCTGCGGGCGCGGGCTGTGCCGGGTGCTGGCACAAACCGCCACCGGCTGACGGGGTGAAACCCTGGCGGTTGCGGCGCAACCTGGGGGCCTCTCCCCGCGTTCGGCGGGTGGTCTTTCGACCGGTACAAAGTTCCGGCCTTGCGGCCGGAGTAATGGGCAGGAGTCGAACCTGCTACAGATCTCTTGCGAGGTTGCTCTACCAATGAGCTACCAGTGGTGGCACGCCTGGAGTCGAACCAGACACGTCCTTTCGGAGTGGTCACCACGACCGTGTCGTTACCCAGCGTTTGCGATGTGCGGCATGCAGAACATCAATAGAACCCGAAGGCTCCGGATGCCCGGCACCGGCGGGGCGAACATTTGTCCTAACCCCAGCCTGTGAGCGGTCACCGCTTGCGCTGGATGCTTCTTCTATTGCCAGATGTGTGCCAACTTGTGGTGAGTGGTATTCAACTTGCGCAAGCTGTTGATTTGTATGGTGATATTTTTGTTTTACGAAATTGGTGTGGTATGCGCTTGTCAAAATAACTAGAATGAAAGCTAGTTAAATAGACAAAAAATGCGCAAAAACAAGGTGGTCATAGGGTTCCTTGGCACCCAGCTCGACTCCGGCCGGGGCGCCGGGCGGTGGGAGAAGTGGCGCCCCACCGTATCGCTGGTGCAGCACGAAGACGTGGTGATCGAGCGGCTGGAGCTGCTCTACACACCACCGCACCGCGAGCTGGCCCACCAGGTGCGCGCTGACATGGCGACTGCCTCGCCCGAGACCACGGTGAACCTGGTGCAGCTGCCCATTGCCGACCCGTGGGACTTTGGCGAGGTCTATGCCCAGCTGTACGACTGGACGCAGGACTACCGCTTTGACACCGAGCGCGAGGAGTATTGGACGCACATCACCACCGGCACGCACGTCGCGCAGATCTGCCTGTTCCTGCTGGTGGAGTCGCGCCGCATTCCGGGCGTGCTGGTGCAGACCTCTCCGCCCAAGCGCCAGCAGATGGGCAACCCTGGCAGCTACACGCTGATCGACCTGGACCTCTCGCGCTACGACGTGATCGCGCAGCGCTTCGGCGCGGAGCAGCAGGATGCGGTGCAGTTCCTCAAAAGCGGCATTGCCACGCGCAATGCGCGCTTCAACGCGCTGATCGACGAAGTGGAGCGCGTGGCGGTGCGCTCGCGTGCGCCCATTCTGTTCACCGGGCCCACGGGTGCGGGCAAGTCGCACCTGGCGCGGCGCATGTTCGAGCTGAAAAAATCCCGCCACCAGGTCGAGGGCGAATTTGTGGAGGTGAACTGCGCCACGCTGCATGGCGACGGTGCGGCGTCCACGCTGTTCGGCCACAAGAAAGGTGCGTTCACCGGCGCCGCGGCCGACCGCGCCGGCCTGCTGCGCACGGCGCACAAGGGCGTGTTGTTTCTGGACGAGATTGGTGAGCTGGGCCCGGACGAGCAGGCCATGCTGCTCAAGGCCGTGGAGGAAAAACGCTTCTACCCCCTGGGCAGCGACCGCGAAGTGGAGAGCGACTTTCAACTGGTGGCTGGCACCAACCGTGACCTGCGCACCGAGGTGGCGGCAGGGCGCTTTCGTGAGGACCTGTTTGCGCGTATCAACCTCTGGAGCTATGTGCTGCCGGGCCTGGCCCAGCGACCCGAAGACATCGAGCCCAACGTGGAGCACCTGCTGGTACGTGCGGGCACGGAACTGGGACGCAGCGTGCGCTTTTCCAACGAAGCGCGCGCCGCCTACCTGCGCTATGCCCAGTCGCCCGAAGCGTTGTGGACCGGCAATTTCCGCGACCTCTCGGCCAGCGTGACACGCCTGGCCACGCTGGCTGACAGCGGTCGCATCGGCCTGCCCCTGGTCGAGGCCGAGATCGCCCGTTTGCGCTGGCTGTGGCAGCCCGCCAGCGATGCGCGCAACGGGCTGGTATCTGCAACAGGGACGGTGGGACGCGACGAACTCGCGGCCCTGCTGGGCGACGAGGCGGTGGAATCCATGGACCTCTTCGACCAGCTCCAACTGGCGGCGGTGCTGCAGGTCTGCCGCCAATCGCGCACTTTGTCGGACGCGGGGCGCCTGCTGTTCCAGGCCTCGCGCACGCAGCGCACGGTGGTCAATGACGCGGACCGGCTGCGCAAGTATCTTGTGCGCTTTGGTCTGGACTGGGATCGCGTCGTGGCCGCTGGGCGATAATCCCATCCGTGAAGCACGCCAGACCGCCGCTGGTGCAATCTGGGAAACCAGGCACTGGAGGAACGTCCGGACTGCACAGGACAGCGTAGCAGCTAACGGCTGCCCACCGTGAGGTGAGGATCAGAGCAACAGAGACGAGTCCCGGGGGAGTGCCGCAAGGTAGACCACCGGGGGTGAAACGGGCAATCTCTACGCGCAGCAATACCAAGTAGGCCAACGTTGATGTGGTTCCGCAGAGTTGGCGGGTAGGTAGCACCGAGCCGTGGTGGCGACACCCGGCCCAGATTAATGGCGGTCACACTGCGGGCAACCGTGGTGCACAGAATCCGGCTTATCGGCGCGCTTCACACTTTATTTCCACCCCGACTCGCCAAGGGTCGTGTGGTGAGCACGCCGCCCCTGTGGCGCGGCTGTGTTCAGTTTTTTGCGCAATGGGGTGCTTGCCCCCGCTCCAGCTCTGTCGCACGCTCCACCGTGTCGGGGTGGCTGCTCAGCAGCGACCAGACAGGGTGSGAGCCGATCTCCTGAGCCACCTTGCGCTGGCGCGCTGCATCGGGTGTGCTGGCCCCGGAGGAGGGTGCCGATGCTGCGGCGGTCGGGCCCTTGCCCTGGTCCTTTTTCTGGGTCTCTTCGTTGTCCTCATCGCGCGCAATCGCCAGCAGCAGCTGGCCCATGGGCGCAGTGGGCAGTGCGGCGTGGCGCATGACGGCGATGGCGTAGCAGTCGGCCTCGCGCTCATGGCTGCGGCTGTAGGCCAGGCCGGTCAGCAAGGATGCACCCGTAGAAACGATGCCGGACACATCGCCCAGCGCCAGCCCCAGGCCCATGTTGAGCACGCCCTGCTGCACCACCATGCGCGTGGTGTGGCGCTGCACCACGTGGCCGACCTCGTGGGCCAGCACGCCCACCAAGGCGTTGTCGTCCAGGCCCTTGTCGGCGGCTGCCTTCACGATGCCGTCGGTCATCACGATCTTGCCGCCGGGCAGCGCAAAGGCATTGGCGCCCATGCCGGATCGGAACTCCAGGGACAAAGGCGGCCGGTAGCCGGAGTAACGCTGCAGGCCAGGGGGCGTTTGCTGCACCAGGGCATCAAAACGCGCCTTGAGCTGATCTTGTCGGGCCGAAGGCAGCTTGCTGGGCTTCAGGGTGCCGTTGTCCATCTGCTGGAGCACGTTCTCGGCCACGCTGGTCTCCCAGCTGATGGGCACAAACCGCGTGAGCTGCGTGGCCGCCCAGGGTGTGCCGTAGCGGTAGAACAGCGTGAGGCCAATGACGGCGGCGGCCGTCACGCCCAGCAGCACGGGCCAGCGGGTCTGCATGCGTTGTGCGATGCCGGGGCGCTCGCCTGCAGCAGCCAGGGCGGCGCGCCATTCGGTCACGGCATCGATCTCCACGCTGCCATGGTCGCGCAGATCGACGACCACGCGGGGTTGCGGCTTGCGCTCGTTCCAGGCCTCGGGCCAGCCCACCTGTTTCCAGGCAAAGACCACAGGCTCGGCCCCGGGCTGTAAGAGCGGGTGCAGCACCAAGGAGGGGCCTTGCGGCGTGGGCCGCAGGCCCACCACCACGGGCCGGGCCTTGCTGCTCTGGCCATCGAACCAGCGCCCGGGGACGAGGGCTGGGTGCGCAGATGCCGACATGTTCAGCCGATGAGGTCGAGGCCAGCGGCATCCGCCAGTGCATCGCCCAGGCCCCCCTGCTGCTGGCGCACCATGGCACCGGTCACCTGCTCCACGCCGCCCTTGACGTGCAGGGTGACGGACTCGCACTTCATGCGGTATTCGCTGACCCGCGCAAACGGGCGGTACAGCCCCAGCGTCAGAAGGGTGAGCAGCATGTTCTTGATGCGCAGCCACACGTAGCGGCCGCTCTTGAGGTGGCACTTGAAGCGGGCCACGTGGCTCACGCCGATGTTGTTCCACATCAGCTGGAACATGCGCGCCTCGCGGTATGCGCGGGCCGGTGCCGACGCCAGGATCAGCATGAAGATGCCCGCGATGATGGACACGATGATCACCACAAACATCCACAGGCCCAGGCGGTCGCTCTGGCTGGCTACCAGGGCGATGGAGCTGCCTGCGAGGATGCCGATCAGCGCCGAGAACCCCACCACGCACAGGATGAACACAGCCACGGTGGCCATCCACACCTTGACGAAGTCCATGTACACGGGCTTCCAGCGGCCTCGCTCGGCACCCACCTGGGCCTTGAGCACCAAGAGGCTCTTGAAGTTGTATTCGGTGCGGATCACGCACAGCACCGACAGCACCAGGCCCAGCAGTACCAGGCCGCCCATGGCGGGCGTGAAGCGGGGCATGGGTTGTTTCTTGCCCTCTTCTTCGATGGCCTCCAGCGCCTGGGCCAGGTCGGGCGACAGCAGCTGCAGACCATAAAACACGCCAAACCACACCAGCGCCAGCGCAAAAACAGGCCAGCTGGCGATGTAGACCTCTTTCCAGCTGGCCGTGAACTGCAGTCGCAGCCCGCGCCAGCGCGTGGCCCCCAGGCGAAACCGCATGGCGCTGGCCCAGATGAAGGGCGCCAGCGCTGCGCCCGCCAGCAGGAACAGGCCCACCGCCGTGTCCTGCCCGGTGTTGGCGGCCAGGTTGTAGGCAATGGTCAGCAGCATCAGCAGCACAAAGCCCATCACCATCTTGCGTTGCTGCGCGGTGAATTCGAGGGGGCTGCCGGCCACCAGCGTGTGGCTGTAGAAATACTGGGCGGTGCGGCGGCGCGCCCAGGGGGTGTAGATGCCCAGCGTGACGATGGACAGCAGCACGTTGACGATCCAGACCCGGAAATACTCGCCCCCGCTGCCCGTGAACTCGAGCGGGTGGGCATCGATGTTCATCGGCATGAAGGTGGACATCGGCCCCGCAGCGCCGCCAGACGATTGGTTTGTGTTCATGAACTCCCTCCAGAGTGCTGCGCAGTGTAGCAGCGGTGCGGATCGAAGGAATTCAAATGAAAAAGGCTTGAAGCGCTTGTTGTAAAAGCGCTGGTAGCTATGTTTTCAGGAGCATATGTGCTTGACTTGTCCGGTGCGCATCGGCAGGGCGCCGCTGGGCCCGCAAGCCCTTAGGGCAGCGCTGAACAAGTCCCTCGCGCACCGCGCACCCCTGCTTTGGGCGGTCTGCCGCGTTGCACATCCTCGCGATAGCTACGGCTATCGCTGTGGTTTGCGCCTGGCATCCCATCCCAAATCAGGGCGCGCGCCACTGAGGGGACTTATTCAGCGTTGCCTTAGAACTTCTCCCAAGGCTGCAGGTAGCGCCACTGCCCCTCGGGCACCTTGGCCAGCGGCACGCGGCCGATGCGGATGCGCTTCATGCCCACCACCGTCAGGCCCACCGCTTCGCACATGGCCGGGATCTGGCCGGGGCGGATGCCCTTGAGCGCAAAGCGCAGCTTGGTTTCGTTCTGCCAGCTCACCTTGATGGGGGGCAGGGGGCGGCCATTGAACGTGAGGCCATGGCACAGGCGCTGCAGGCCATTGGGCGCGATGTCGCCCTTGACCTCGACGATGCACTCCTGCTCCAGCGACTCGATGTCTTCGGCCAGCTTGCGCGCGATGCGCTTGTCTTGCGTGTACACCACGAGGCCGCTGGCCTCGGTGGGCAGCGGGGTGAAGCATTCGAGCTGCTTGAAGTGGCGCTGCAGCACGCGGATGCCCGAGGCGTCTTCCGGCAGGTGGGACGCCGCGCTGAGCAGCGTGAGCGCCTGTTGCGCACCCTGGCTGCGGCTGGCGTGGGCCGCCTGCCCGGTGGGGGCGCCCGGCAGGCCCAGGCCGGCTTCAAACCCTGCGGGCTTGTGCAGCAGCAAGGTCACTGGGGTCAGCTCCAGCAGGCTGGCATCGGGTGCGACCGCCACGGTCTGATCGGGGCGCACGCGCGCGCCGGGGGCTTCCTCGATCTGGCCGTCCACGCTCACAAAGCCGCCCTCGATGAATTGCTCTGCCGTGCTGCGCGAGCAGCTCAGCTGTTCGGCCACGCGTTTGGCCAGGCGGATGTGGGTGGGGTCGGGGTTCTTGTCGGTCATTGAATGAAGGCGGTCTTGGTGTTCTTGTGGCTCAGTTGTTGCCGGGTTGCAGCGAGCGAATGCGCTCCACATGCGCCAGCAGCGAGCGCTGGGCCACCGGCCACATGCGCTGCGGTACGTCGTCATAGGCGTGGCGCACCCAGTCGTCCATGCTGCCCTGGGGCAGCGCCTGCATGGCAGCCAGCACCTTGGCCTCGCGCGCCAGGCGGTGGGCCCTGAGCTTGGCGATGGCATTGCGGGCACCGAGGACAGGCCCCCCTAGCACGTAGCCATGCGCGGGCAGGATGAACTCCGCGCTGTGCTCGGCGCAGACCGCATCCAGCCGGTCCAGCGAATCCAGGTAGTCGGCCATGTTGCCGTCCGGCGGGTCGATCACCGTGGTGCTGCCGTTCAGGATGTGGTCACCACTGAACAGCAGCGCGTCTTCCACCAGCAGCAGGCACAGGTGGTTGGCCGCATGGCCTGGGGTGTGGATCACCTGCAGGGTATGGGTGATTTTGCCTTCAGGTGCTAGTCCCTCAAGCACGAGTAGCTCATTATTTTGTAGCACCCGGTCGGGGGTGAACTGGCTGGCCGCGCGGGCCGTGGGGGCCGACGGCAGGCCCAGAACGGGCGGGCGTGCCTTGCCCGTCTGTACGCACATCGCCTGCAGCGGCGCCGCGCCGGGAGAATGGTCTGCGTGCGAGTGGGTGCACACAATCATGCGGATGTCGCCACCTGCGGCACGCCAGAGCTTGTCCAGGTGCTCGGCGTCGGCCGGGCCGGGGTCGATGGCGATGAAACCCGTGGCCGGGTCGCCCACCAGATAGCTGTTGGTGCCAGGGCCGGTCATCACGCCGGGGTTGGGTGCGGTCAGCCGCATCACGTTGCGCAGCAGCGGCACGGGGCGCTCGGTCTGCCAGTCCAGCGGGTGCACGATCTGGCCGTCTGGGCAGACCAGCGCCAGCTCGCCAAACGGCATTTCGTCCTCCATGTAGCGCGCTTCCTTGCCTGCCAGCAGGCCGGCACGCGGGCAGCTGACCCACAGGGGCTGCTCGTGCGCGACGGCGTCCAGCACCGCCTGGGTGCTGGCAAATTGGGCCAGGCGCTGCAGCGTGCGGATGGTCGGGAAGATCATGAAGAACTGCCCCGCCTCGTGCCGCGCCAGCGCGTCGGCAGGGCGCACCCACACGGGCTCGAACTGCTCTGCCTCGTCGGCCACGGGCTCCTGGCCCTCGGGCATGCGGGCCACCAGAAAGGGCACTTCAAAGCGGCGCGCCAGGTCACGGTCGGCCGTCCAGTGGGCCAGCAGGTACACCCCATCGGCCGCCAGGCGCAGTCCGCGTGCGGCGCACTGTGCGGCAAACGGCTGGTGGCGGTCGATGGCGGCAATGTCCTGCGCATCGGCCATCTGCCCTTGGCGGGGGCCTTCTGCATGGCGCGCCAGCAATACGCCCAGCTCTTCAAAACTCTCGCGGATGGCGGCAATCGCCTGGGTGAGGTGCTGGTCGCTTTGGGTGGGGCGGCGGTCCGCAGCGGCGTGCGTGGCGGGTGCTGCGTCCAGCGCATCAATGCCCCCGCCGGGGAACACATACGCGCCAGGCGCAAAACTGGCCGTGGCCGAGCGCCGGGTCATGAGGACTTCGAGCCCGCCGCCGCCAGGCACATCGCGCAGCAGCAGCACGGTGGCAGCGGGGCGGGTGGCTACCGGTTCTCGGTGGGGGTGGAGTTGTTGGCTGGAGCGGGGCATCGGGCCATTATCCGGCGTTGCCCTGCAGCCTGCCCGCCAGCTGCTTTCGTCAACGGACCGGCCTCTTGCCCTTGGGGAGGTCAGTAGGCGCCAGAGAGCAGGGCCCCTGCGTTGGGTACCCGCGTTTCCAGCCCCAGGCGCTTGAGCATCGCCCAGGTGGTGCAGGCTGCAGCGGACACGACAGGAATGCCCAACTGGTCCTGTGCCATCTGCACGGACGCCAGCGAGGGCATCTGCACGCAGGCCGAGATCACCACCACATCCACGCCGCGCGTGTCCAGCCGTTGCACCAGCTGGGCCGGGGCGGCGGGGTCCTGCGCGCCCACCTGCAGGTTGTCGGCAATTTCCAGTGACAGGCTGTCGTGCACGGCAATGCCCTCGTGCTCGATGTAGTCCACCACCAGCTGGGTCAGCGGCTTCATATAGGGCGTGAGCACCGAGACCTTCTTCGCGCCCATGGCCTCGAGCCCTTCGACCAGCGCGCCTGCGCTGGACACCACGGGCGCTGGCTTGCCATTGGCCACGGTGACCTCATGCAGCCGCTTTTCGGATGCGCGGTGGTAGCCCAGGCCCATGCTCATGATGGCCACGAGGCAGGCATAGCCCATCACGTCCATCTTGCCGTCCGACAGCTCCAGTGCGCAGCGGTCGGAGTCGCGGTCCATCGCGGCCAGCTCTTCCTTGGTGACCTTCTGCATGCGCATGCGGCTGGCGTGGAAGCTGAAGCGCTCGGGCAGGATCTGCTCGCGGGCGCGCAGCATGGCCGGGATCTCGGTCTCCATGGTGGTGTTGGAGCTGGGCACGATCTGCCCGATGCGGTAGGTGCGTTGCATGGTGGTCTTTCAGGAGTCAATGGGCAAAGCGCTGCCCGCCCGGCGCGCGGAGCGCCGGAAATGGGATCGCGCAGGGGATGTCTGTGGGCCGGTCAGTCGGCCTTGATACCGGCGGCCTTGATGGTCTTGGCCCAGTAGGCGGTTTCGGTCTTCACCAGCTCACCGAGGGCGTCGGGCGGCAGGTAGCGCAGTTCGATGCCCGCCGCGTCGGCGCGCTGGCGCGTCTCGGGCATGTCGAGCGCCTTCTTCACATCGGCCGTGAGCTTGGCCACCACGGCGGGTGGCGTGGCGGCCGGGGCGAACAGGCCCACCCAGGCTTCGAGCTTGAAGTCGGGCATGCCGGCCTCGGCCACGGTGGGCACGTTGGGCAGGCCCGGATGGCGCTTGGTGCCGGTGACGGCAAAGGCCTTGAGCTTGCCGCTGACCACATGCTGCATGACCGACGGTGGCGTGGTGATGAACACCTGCACCTGGCCCGCCAGCACATCGGCCACCGCAGGGCCCGAGCCACGGTAGGGGATGTGGGTCATGAAGGTGCCGCTTTGCTGCTTGAAGATCTCGGTGCCGATGTGCGACAGCGAGCCGTTGCCCTGCGAGGCGTAGTTCACCTTGCCCGGGTTGGCCTTGAGGTACGCGATGAATTCCTTGAGGTTGTTGGCTGGCACCGAGGGGTGAGCGGCAATCACGTTGGTGGCCACGGTGAGTAGCGCGACGGGGGCGAAGTCCTTGGCCTCCCAGGGCAGGCTGGGGGTGAGGGCCGGGTTGCCCACGTGGTAGGCCGAGTACGAGATCAGCAGGTTGTAGCCATCGGGTTTTGCGCGGGCCACGGCGCCGTAGGCCACGTTGCCGCTGCCGCCCGCCTTGTTGTCGATCACCACCGGCTGGCCGATCACGCGCGCCAACGGCTCGTTGAGCAGGCGGGCCGAGGTGTCCACCACGCCGCCGGGCGGGTTGGGCACGGTGAGCGTGATGGCCTTGCTGGGGTAGTTGTCTTGCGCCATGGCCAGGCCCGAGAGGGCCAGCGTGGCGGCCAGCAGGCTGTGCTTGATCGTCATGTTTGTCTCCACCAGATGTTGTAGTGAGGGTATTGTGGAAACAAGCGAATCAGCAGTCCAATATATTGTTGGTCTTGATCAAGACCTGAAAAGTATCAATGGAACTGCGCCATCTGCGTTACTTCGTCGCCCTGGCGGAAGAGCTGAGCTTCACACGCGCCGCGCAGCGCCTGCATGTCTCGCAGCCGCCGCTGAGCCTGCAGATCGCCCAGCTGGAACAAGAACTGGGCGCCCAGCTCTTCGTGCGCACCAGCCGGCGCGTGGAGCTGACGCTGGCAGGCCAAGCCTATCTGGTGGATGCACGCGCGGTGCTGGAGCGGCTGGACACGGCGCGCCAGCGTGTGGCGGCCATCGGCCAGGGGCAGGCCGGGCGCATTGAAGTGGGGCTGTCGGGCTCGCATTTCCTCGGGCCGTTTCCGGCGGCGCTGGCGCGCTACCGACAAAGCCATCCGGGCGTGGATGTGGTGCTGCACGAGATGCAGCCTTCGCTGCAGCAGGCGGCCCTGCGCGACAAACGCATCGATGTGGGCATCTCGCGCACGGCCGTCAACGACGACCAGCTCGCCAGCACCCTGCTGTGGCCCGACCCTGTGGTGGCGGCTTTGCCGCCCGGCCACCCGCTGGCGGCGCGCAAGGCACTGGCCTTGAAGGACCTGCGCAGCGAGGCCTTCGTGATGCTGCGCCGCGATTCATCCGCCCATGCCGAGCACATGGTGCAGTGCTGCGTGCAGGCCGGCTTTGCGCCGCGGGTGGCGCAGACCACGGTGGAGCTGGCGGCCGTGCTGAGCCTGGTGGCGGCCGGGCTGGGCGTGGCCCTGGTGCCGTCGTCCCTGGGCATGCTGTTCGGGCCGCGCGTGGTGTTCAAGCCCCTGGGCGCCAAAGCGCCGCGCGCCGATGTGCATGCGGTGCAGCGGCGCGACGACCTGCTGGGCGTGGTGCCGGCTTTCGTGCGGGTGATGGCGGGCTGAGGTGGGCTCAGTGCCCCACAGGCACCACACCAGCGGCACGCACGGGGATGCCGCTGCGCCGGTCCAGCACACCGCTCCAGTGCGTGAGGGCCAGCGACACCAGCACCACCAGCGCACCGATCCACGGCGTGTGCTGCAGGCCCAGGTGCGTCACGATCAGACCACCGGCCCACGCGGCGCCGGCGATGCCCAGGTTGAACGCTGCGATGTTCAGGCCCGATGCCACGTCCACCGCCTGCGGCGTGAAGCGCTCGGCCTGCTTGACCACATACACCTGCAGCCCCGGCACATTGCCGAATGCCACGGCGCCCCACAGCAGCACGGTGCCCACAGCCAGCCAGGGGTGGGGCGCGGTGAACTGCAGCAGCAGCAACACGGCCGCCAGCAGCGCAAAGATGATGCGCAGCGCCGGGATGGGGCCCAGCCGGTCGGCCAGCTTGCCGCCCCAGAGGTTGCCCACGGCCACGGACACGCCGTACACCAGCATCACCCAGCCCACCGAACCCGCGCTGAACCCCGAGATGTCGGTGAGGATGGGCGCGAGAAAGGTGAACGGAATGAAGGTGCCGCCGTAGCCGATGGCCGTCTTGGCATATACCAGCAGCAGGCGCGGCTCGGCCAGCACCTTGGCCTGCTGCAGCAGCGAGGCGGGCGGGGTATGCGCCAGGTTGCGCGGCACGAAGAGGGCGCTGCCGATGAAGGCTGCCGCGCCCAGGGTTGACACGGCCAGGAAGGTTTCGCGCCAGCCAAAGTGCTGGCCGATGAAGGTACCCAGCGGCACGCCCGTGACCAGGGCCACCGTGAGGCCGGTGAACATGATGGCAATCGCACTTGCGGCCTTTTCGCGCGGCACAAGGCCGGTGGCGATGGTCGAGCCGATCGAGAAGAACACGCCATGCGCCAGCCCAGTGAGGATGCGCGCGGCCACCAGTGTCTCGTAGCTGGGGGCCTGCCAGGCCAGCAGGTTGCCGGCGGTGAACAAGGCCATCAGCGCCAGCAGCAGCGCCTTGCGCGGCAGCTTGCCGGTGAGTGCGGTGAGCACCGGGGCGCCGACGGCGACCCCCAGGGCGTACAGGCTGACCAGCAGGCCCGCCGAGGGGATGCTGATGGAAAGGTCTGCCGCCACGGTGGGCAGCAGGCCAACGATCACGAACTCGGTCGTGCCGATGGCAAAAGCGCTGAGCGTCAGCGCGAGCAAGGCAATGGGCATGGGAACACTCCAGTTTTCAGGCTTTCGGGCTCTGGAGTGTGGGTGTTTGGGTCTTGCAGAAAAAGAGGGTGAAGCGCCATTGATAATTGATTAAAAATCAACAATCAAAGCGCCAGGAGCACGCATGAAAACCACGCTGGAAGAACTGCAGGCCTTTGTCGCCGTGGTGGATGGCGGTTCGATCACGGCCGCAGCTGACGCACTGGGCCAGACTGTCTCTGGCATCAGCCGGGCACTGGCGCGGCTGGAGAAAAAGCTGGACACCACGCTGCTTCGCCGCACGACGCGCCGCACTGAGCTGACCGAGGAGGGCCAGGCCTTTTTGCAGCGCACGCGCGCCATCCTGGCCTCCATCGACGACGCCGAGGAGCACATGGCTGCGCGCCGCCAGCAGCCCGCAGGCCGCCTGCGGGTGAATGCCGCCACGCCTTTCATGCTGCATGCCGTGGTGCCCCTGGTGCCAGCGTTTCGCGAGGCGTATCCGCAGATCACGCTGCAACTGGACACGGACGAAACGTACATCGACCTGCTGGAGCGGCGCACGGACGTGGCCATTCGCATCGGACAACTCCAGGACTCCACCCTGCACGCGCGCCCCCTGTGCACCAGCCGCGTGCGGGTGCTGGCCAGTCCCGACTACCTGGCGCGGACGGGCAAGCCCAAGAGCGTTGCGGACCTGGCACGGCACACGCTGCTGGGCTTTCACCAGCCTGAGTCGCTTAACCACTGGCCGCTGCGGGGCGAGCATGGCGATGCCTGGCCCATCGTGCCCAGCCTCACCGCGTCGAACGGCGAAACGTTGCGCCAGCTTGCGCTGCAGGGGGTGGGCATCGTGTGCCTGTCCGATTTCATGACGGCCGGTGACCGTGCGCGTGGCGACCTGGTGCAGGTGCTGGCCAAGGACACGGTGGAGGTGCGCCAGCCCATCAGCGCGGTGTACTACCGCAACACGCAGCTGGCGGCACGCATCGCGTGTTTTCTGGATTTTCTGCAGGAGCGTCTGGGCTGAGCAGGCCCGCCTTTAGCGCAATGCGCGCAGCTGCTGCAGGCGAAGCAGCACCGCGTCGATGACGGCATTGGCACCCTCCACATCGCAGCTCCACAGCATTTCCAGCAACTCGATCAAAGCGATGGCGTTCGTTTCCTGCAGCGCTGCACGGGCGGCAGCCTGGAGGTCGTGCAGGTCCAGATCCTGAAGAACATCAACGGTCAATCCCATGGGGCACTCCCTGTTTTTTTGAGGAGGCCCATGGTAGGTGCGTGGCGGCCGGGTGCCGGGCTGCGCGGCATGATCAAGATCAAGGGCCGATGAGAAACCCAGGCGCCCTGGCGCCCGCCGTCAGCCGCGTGCCGGAATCGCCAAGCCCTTGGCCACTGCCGAGCGCGCCACAAACGCATCGAGCACGCGCTGCACTTCCTTGAACTGGCCAAACTCCACCAGGTCGCCCGCGCCATAGAAGCCGATGAGGTTGCGCACCCAGGGCAGGATGGCAATGTCGGCGATGGTGTACTGGTCGCCCATCACCCATGGGCGGCCCGCCAGGCGCTCGTCCAGCACCTTGAGCAGGCGCTTCGATTCGGCGACATACCGGTCGCGCGGGCGTTTGTCTTCGTAGTCCTTGCCCGCAAACTTGTGGAAGAACCCGAGCTGGCCAAACATGGGGCCCACACCGCCCATCTGCCACATCACCCACTGCAGGGTCTCGTAGCGCCCAGCGGTGTCCTGCGGCATCAGCTGGCCGGTCTTGCTGGCCAGGTACACCAGGATGGCGCCGGACTCGAACAGCGCCAGCGGCTGGCCGTCCGGGCCGTTCGGGTCCAGGATGGCCGGGATCTTGTTGTTGGGGTTGAGGGAGAGAAACTCGGGGGAGGTCTGGTCGTTGGTCTCAAAGCTCACCAGGTGGGGCTCGTAGGGCAGGCCCAGTTCTTCCAGTGCAATCGACACCTTCACGCCGTTGGGCGTGGGCAATGAATACAGCTGGATGCGGTCGGGGTGCCGGGCGGGCCATTTGCGGGTGATGGCAAAAGCGGAAAGATCGGTCATGCGAGGTTCCTGAAAAAGCCGGTGGAATCGAGAGAAGCTGCCAAGCGTAAGCCCGCACATGGTTTGGCGCAGGGGCGGGGCCATAATCCCATCCCATGCAGATTCGCTTCACCAAAATGCAGGGCGCGGGCAACGATTTTGTGGTGCTCGACGAAACCCAGGGCCGCCTGGGGCTGAACACGGCCCAATACCGCTTCCTGGCAGATCGACACTTCGGTGTCGGGGCCGACCAGATCCTCACCGTGCGGCCTTCTCCTGGTGACGGCATTGACTTCGAATACGTGATCCACAACGCCGACGGCGGCGAGGTGGAGCAGTGTGGCAACGGTGCGCGCTGCTTTGCGCGCTTTGTGCATGACCGGGGCCTGTCGGGCAAGGACACCATCCGCGTGCAGACCAAAAGCGGCGTGATCGCGCCCCGCCTCACGGGCGACGGCCGCGTCACGGTGGACATGGGGCGTCCCGAGTTCGACCCCGCCCAGGTGCCGTTCGACACCACCGGTCTCACGCCCGTGCAGCAGGGTTTGGGGCGAAAATGGCCGCTGGCGTTAGAAGAATATGCCCCTGGTGCTTCTGTTTTGATAGCTGTTGCCTCCATGGGCAACCCGCATGCGGTGCAGCTGGTGGACAACGTGGACACCGCTCCGGTCGCGCAGACCGGGCCGCTGATCGAGCGCCATGCGCGCTTCCCCCAGCGGGTGAACGCAGGCTACCTGCAGATCGTGGACCGCTCCCATGTGCGCCTGCGCGTGTTCGAGCGCGGCGCAGGCGAGACCCTGGCCTGTGGCACCGGCGCCTGCGCGGCAGTCGCCAGCGGCATCCGCCTGGGGCTGCTCGACCCCGAGGTGCAGGTGGACACGCGCGGCGGCCGCCTCACCATTGCGTGGAGCGGTGCCGACACCGATTCCGTTTTCATGACAGGCCCCGCCACCACGGTGTTCGAGGGCCAGATCGACATTCCCGACACGCTCGTATGACTACCCACATCCCACCGATCACCGAAGACGACATCGCCCAGTTCCTCACCAACACGCCCGGCTTCTTCGAGCGCCATGCCGAGGTGCTGGCCAGTGTGCAGATCACCAGCCCGCACGGCGCGCGTGCGGTGAGCCTGCAGGAGCGCCAGGCCGAGATGCTGCGCGAGAAGATCAAGGGTCTGGAGCATCGCATCATGGAAATGGTGCGCAACAGCACCGAAAACGCTGCCATTGCCCAGAAGGTGCACCAATGGACTGGCAGCCTGCTGCAGGTGCGCGACCCGTTCGACCTGCCCCAGGCCGTGGTCGATGGTGTGCGCACCCTCTTCGACGTGCCCCAGGCGGCGGTGCGTGTGTGGGAGGTGGCAGCGCCCTACATCGACGCCGACTTCACCCAGGGCGCGAGCGAGGACGCGCGGGCCTTTGCGTCGTCGCTGACCATGCCGTTCTGCGGGCCCAACCTGGGTTTTGAGCCTGCGGGCTGGCTGGCGCAAGAGGCCGGTGAGCCTGCACAGTCGCTGGCCCTGCTGCCGCTGCGCGCTGGCGCCATCGACAGCGCCACGCCTGCGTTTGGCCTGCTGGTGCTGGGGTCGCACGATCCACAGCGTTTTGATGCCACGATGGGCACCGACTTTTTGTCGCGCATGGCAGAGCTGGCGAGCGCAGCCCTTCTGCGGCTTCAGTAAGCAGTCGCAAGCCCCGCCGCCATTGCCAACCCAACGGCGTCTCAGCCACGGCCCCCATGCCTGAAACGCCCGCGGCACCCACCACGCTCGACCCCCACGTCCTGCGGTATCTGGAACATGTGCGCGTCGAAAAGCGGCTGGCCGCGCGCACGCTCACGCTCTACACCCTCGACCTCGAAAAACTGGCACAGTTTGCGGCCAGCGTGAATGTGCCGATGCTGCAGTTGCAGACCGCTCACATTCGCCGCTTTGTCGCGCAGATGCACAGCGGCGGCCGCAGCGGGCGGGGCATCGCGCTCATCCTGTCGGGCTGGCGCGGCTTTTTCATCTGGGCGGGGCGGCAGGGGCTGATCCCGCACAACCCGGTGCAGGACGTGCGTGCCCCCAAGGCGCCCAAGCCTTTGCCCAAGGCGCTGGGGGTGGACGACGCCGTGCGGCTGGCCGAGTTCGACAACACTGGCGCCGACCCCTGGCTGGAGGCGCGCGATGCAGCCATGGTAGAGCTGCTGTACGGCTGCGGGCTGCGCGTGGGCGAACTGGCGGGGCTCGATGCCATCCCCAACGCCGACACCCAGCGCCAGGGTCGTGGCTGGGTGGACCTGCAAGCGGGCGAGGCCCATGTGTTCGGCAAGGGCAGCAAGCGGCGCAGCGTGCCGGTGGGCGCGGCTGCCACGGCCGCGCTGCAGGCCTGGCTGCAGCTGCGGGCCACACCGTTTGGGGGCGAGGGCTCTGTGCGGCTGGACACCGCCCTGTTTGTGGGCCAGCGTGGCAAAGGGCTCACGGCCCAGTCCATCTGGCTACGCCTGCGCCAGCGCAGCCAGCAGGCGGGGCTGACCACGCCGGTGCACCCGCACATGCTACGCCACTCGTTTGCCAGCCACCTGCTGCAGAGCAGTGGCGACCTGCGTGCGGTGCAGGAGCTGCTGGGCCACGCCAACATCACGACCACGCAGGTGTACACGCGGCTCGACTTTCAGCACCTGGCCAAGGTGTATGACGCGGCCCACCCGCGCGCGCGAAAGAAGTCCCCCTGAGTTGCCGTGCGGCGTCCCTCCAAAGGGCGGCGCGCCTGCTGGCCTGGCGGAACCAAGTGACAACCAGGCGCCTCCGAGCAACGTGGCGCCCGCTGTGGAGCGCCCTGGAGTTGTCCTCATGCTGCTGAAATGGATCCAATCGAACCGGTGGTTCATCGTGTTGCTGTTGTGCTTTGGCGTTTTTCGCACTGCAGTGGCCGACTGGAATCCCATCCCTTCGGGCTCGATGCGGCCCACGCTGCTGGAGGGGGACGTGGTGCTGGTCAATCGCCTGGCCTACGACCTCAAGCTGCCGCTCACGGACATGATCCTGGCGCACATTGATGATCCGCAGCGCGGCGATGTGGTCACCTTCTCCTCCCCACTGGATGGCACCCGCCTGATCAAGCGCATTGCGGCCTTGCCCGGAGACACGGTTGAGATGCGCAACGAGGTGCTCTACATCAACGGCCAGGCGGCCGAATACGAGATGCCCGATTCTGTGCAGGAGCCGGTGCTGCCAGGCCACACGCTCACGGCCACGCGCTGGACAGAGCGCCTGCTGGGGCATGAGCGCCGCGTGCAGTGGCTGCAGGGCGTGACTGCGCGCAGCAGCTTCGATCCGGTGCAGGTGCCCGAGGGCGAATACCTGGTGCTGGGTGACAACCGGGACAACAGTGCCGACTCGCGCTACATCGGCCTGGTGCCACGCCATCTGCTCATCGGGCAGGCGCACCGCGTGCTGCTGTCGGCCGATGTGCTGGGCCACTGGGCGCCGCGCCTGGAGCGCTTTGGCAAGGCGCTGTAGTCCCTCCAGTTCATCAGGGGCGCGGCCGGTACGCCTGGCCGCGCGGCTCAGGCGGCCGCCATCGGCAGATGGGCGTGACCCAGCAGGGGGCGGCGTACCGGCCGGTGTTGCACGACAGCGCGTGGCTCTTGCACGGGGACCTGGGCTTGGTCCTGGCCATCAGGCAGCTTGAAGGTGGCGACCGTCTGGACCAGTTCGCCCGCCTGCTGGTTCAGGCTGGCAGCGGCTGCGGCCATTTCTTCCACCAGGGCGGCGTTTTGTTGGGTGGCGTGGTCCATCTGCGTTACCGCTTCGTTGATCTGATCCACTCCTTGGCTTTGTTCGGTGCTGGCGGCGCTGATCTCGCCCATGATGTCGGTGACACGGCGGATGGAGGCAACGACCTCACTCATGGTTTGACCGGCGCGGTCCACCAGGGCCGACCCGGCTTCCACGCGCTCCACACTGGTCCCGATCAGGCCCTTGATCTCGCGGGAGGCCTCGGCCGAGCGGCTCGCCAGCACGCGCACCTCGGTGGCCACCACGGCAAAGCCCCGGCCCTGGTCGCCAGCGCGTGCGGCCTCCACCGCCGCGTTCAGAGCCAGGATATTGGTCTGGAATGCGATGGAGTCGATGACGCCAATGATCTCGGAGATCTTGTTGCTGCTGTCGTTGATGTCCCTCATGGTGCGCACCACGTCAGCCACCACCTCGCCACCCTGCACTGCGATCGAGGTGGCGGTCTGGGCCAGCTGGTTGGCCTGGCGGGAGTTCTCGGCGTTCTGGCGCACAGTGGCGTTGAGCTGCTCCATGGAGGCGGCGGTCTCTTCGAGCGCGCTGGCTTGCTCTTCGGTGCGCGAAGACAGGTCGTTGTTGCCCTGTGCGATTTGTTCCGAAGCGCTGGCTACGTTGATGGAGCTCTGGTGCACCATGGCTACCATGGTGGCAAGGCTGTCCTGCATGCGCTTGAGTTGCGCCATCAGGCTGGAGGTGTCGCCGGGCCTGAGGTCAATGGCCACGGTCAGGTCGCCGTGCGCCACGCTGCGCGCCAGTGCGGCAGCAGTGCCCGGCTCGGTGCCCAACTGGCCCACGATGCTGCGGGTCACAAGGTAGCCAAAGCCCAGGGCGAATAGCACACCACTGGCAATAGCCAGCGCCACGAACCATCGCGTATGGGCATAGGACTCGACCGCTTGGTCATACTCCTTGCGCGCAGTGTCCAGTTGCACCTGCACCAGAGCGCCGAGCACGTCTTGCAGCGGATCGAGTGCGGGGTACATCTCTCGTGCGGCATAGTCGGTCAGGCCCGGCAGATCCTTGTTACCGATCAGGTTTTCCAGCGCTTGGACGGCGCCATCGGCTTTGGGCTGCAGCTCTTTGAATTGGGCTGCCAGGCGCACTTCGTCGGCCACCAGCTCGGTTGCCAGATAGGCGTTCCAGTTGTCACTGATGTCCTTCTTGGCTCTGGCGATCGAATCCAACCCTTGCTGCGGGGTGAGCGCGCCGTCGCGCACCTTGTGTGCGGTATCCACTACGTTCACGGCGTACGCGTCTGACACCAGCTTGATCTGTTTGAGTGGCACCACGCGGTCCTGGTACACGGTATTGAGCCCCGCGTTGGCGCGCTGCATGCCGGTGAGGCCTGCGCTGCCGATCACAACGGTCAGCACGCAAAGTACGGCCAGCAGCAGAGACAGGCGGGTAGAAATCTTCAGGTCATTGAAGTTCATGATTAGCAGTTCCTTGTGGGTGATGCAGCCGTTCAGTGGCTGGTGGCAGGTGTATCACTCGCTACCGATTTGGCAAGAAATTTCTCGATATCGAGCAGGATCAGCATGCGCGGGCCGACCGAGCCGATGGCCAGCAGGTGTTCGGGCTTGACGTTGCCGCGCAGGGCGGGCACGGGGCGCAGCTGTTCGCGCTCCAGCGTGAGCACGTCGGACACGCCGTCCACCACCACACCCACCGTCCGCTGGCCGATGTGCAGCACGATCACCACCTTCAGGTGGTCGTACTGCACAGCGGTCTGGCCCAGCTTCAGGCGCAGGTCGAGGATGGGCACGATCACGCCGCGCAGGTTCATCACGCCCAAAAGCTCACCGGTCGCGTTGGCGATGGTGGTGGGCTTCTCGTACGACCGGATCTCCTGCACGCGCAGGATGTCCACCCCGTATTCCTCGTTGCCTATCTTGAAGGCCAGAAATTCGCGAAGGTCGGTCATCACGGCCTGGGCCGTGCCGGGCGCGGGGGCTAGGCGGGTGATGCTGGGGCGTGTGGCAGAGGTGGTCATCGGAGTGTTTGTGATAAAAATGATAATTTAAGCAATTCTATCGATTAAAAATCATATTTGTCAAATATGCGATTTCAATGCGGCAGATCGGCTGCGTTCCTGCCGGGCTGGGAAGGGCTGGCTGGGCCTGCCTGATGGGGGTGTGACCAGGGGCGTGGGTAGCTTTTGCGCGCAGTTTTCCATCGGCGGGTGGCTCACCCGTGCCCGCCAGCACGCACAATCCGGGTCATGAAAACCCTTCGACTCCGCGCGGGCAAAGAGCGCTCGCTGTTGCGCCGCCATCCCTGGATCTTTGAATCGGCCATCGCCAAGGGCGGCGGCGACAGCGGCGAGACCGTGCGCGTGGAATCGCACGAAGGCCAGTTTCTGGCCTGGGCTGCGTACAGCCCCAGCTCGCGCATCCGCGCGCGGGTGTGGAGCTTTGACGAGGCGCAGCGCATTGATGCTCCGTTTTTTATAGCTGCTTGCGCACGTTCCATCATCGCCAGAGCCCGTTTTGATGTGCAAAGTGATGGCGTGCGCCTGGTGCACGGCGAATCCGACGGTCTGCCGGGGCTCATCGTGGACCGCTATGGCGATACGCTGGTGGCGCAGTTCACCAGCGCGGGCACCGAGCGCTGGAAGGGCGTGATTGCCGATGCGCTGCTGCGCGAAACGGGGCTGACCAAGCTCTACGAGCGCTCGGATGCCAGCGTGCGTTCGCTGGAGGGCTTGGAGCCCGCCACCGGCTGGCTGCGCGGCGGGCCCACGGGTGCTGCAGGTGATGGCGAGGGGCCGCCGCTCGAACTCACGATCCGTGAACACCAGTGGCGTCTGACGCTCAACATCGCTGAGGGCCACAAGACCGGCTTCTATCTGGACCAGCGCGACAGCCGCCAGCGGTTTGCCGACTACACCCAGCGCCTGGGTTTCAAGCATGTGCTCAACTGCTTTTGCTACACCGGCGGCTTCAGCGTGGCGGCACTGGCGGGCATGCGTGCAGCGGGCACCGTGGCCGACGGGCACGTGACCTCCATCGATTCCTCGGGCCCGGCCCTGGAACGCGCCCGCGCCCATGTGGCGCTTAACGGGTTCGATCCGAACCGAGCCACCTTCCTCGATGCCGACGTGAATGCCTCGCTGCGCCAGTTCCTCAAGGAAGGCCAGCGTTTTGACGCCATCATCCTGGACCCGCCCAAGTTCGCCCCCACGGCGGCCCACGCCGAGCGGGCCGCGCGCGCCTACAAGGACATCAACCGGCTGGCGCTGCAGTTGCTGTCGCCCGGCGGGGTGCTGTTCACCTTCTCGTGCTCGGGCGGCATCAGCGCCGACCTGTTCCACAAGATCGTGGCCTCGGCCGGAGCGGATGCAGGGGTGGACGGCTACATCCTGGAGCGCCTGGGCGGCGCGCCCGACCACCCGATGACGCTGGAGTTTCCGGAGGGCGAGTACCTCAAGGGGCTGGTGGTGATGCGGAAATCTTGATGTTTTTGGCCTCTAGCGCTTATCTTTTGTGCGCTAATAGCTATCAAATTGATAGTTCATCTGGTGCAGTGCGTGCCAGGTAGTCTGAGGCGAACTGCACAAACCAGTCGATGCTCTCGGGCTGCGCCAGCGCGTCGCGGTTGAGCACCCGCTCGGCCGGGTGACCCAGAAGCAGCTTTTTGATGGGCAGCTCCAGCTTCTTGCCCGTCACGGTCTTGGGGATGACCGGCACCTGCAGGATTTCGTCGGGCACGTGGCGCACCGACAGCGCGGTGCGCAGCGCCTGGCGGATGCGCTGGCGCAGCGGTTCGTCGAGTGTGGTGCCTGCGCGCAACTGCACGAATAGCGCCAGGTAGGACGGGCGGCCCAGGTATTCCAGATCCACCACCAGGCTGTCGAGCACGTCGTCCAGCCCCTCGACCACGCGGTACAGCTCGGCCGTGCCCATGCGCACGCCCTGGCGGTTGATGGTGGCATCCGAGCGGCCGTAGATGATGCCACCCACAGCCTCGGGCCGGGCCACCAATCGCAGCCAGTCGCCCTGGCGCCACACGGGGCGCTGCTCGGCGTCGTAGAAGGTGTCGAAGTAGCTCTCCTTGTAGCGTGTGCCGTCGGCGTCGCCCCAGAAGTACAGCGGCATCGACGGAATGGGCCGGGTACAGACCAGCTCGCCCACCTCGTCGATGACCGGCTGGCCCGCGTCGTTCCAGGCCTGCACGCTGGCGCCCAGCGCACGGCATTGCATCTCGCCCAGGTGCACGGGCAGCGTGGGCAGGCCCACCAGGAAACCCCCTGCGATATCGGTGCCGCCGGAGACTACGTTGAGCCAGAAGTCGTCCTTGACATCGTAGTAGAGCCAGCGGTAGGCCTCGGGCGACAACGGTGATCCGGTGGAGCACACGGTGTGCAGGGCCGACAGGTCGGCCACCTGCCGGGGCACCACACCGGCCTTCAGGCAGGCGTGGTGGATGGCGGCTCCCACGCCGAAGGTGGTCACGCGAAGGCGGCCTACCAGGCGCCACAGATAGGCCCAGTCGGGGTCGGCGCCCCCGCCGGCCGCACCGGTGACGGAGCCGTCGTATAGCACGATGGTGGCCCCACCCAGCAAGCCCATGACGTGCGCGTTCCAGACCATCCATGAGGTGTTGACCGCCCACAGCACCCGGTCGCCGGGGTGCAGGTCGTTGTGCAGCACCATGGCCACCAGGCTGTTGGCCAGCACGCCACCGTGGCCGTGCACGATGGCCTTGGGCAGGCCCGTGGTGCCGGATGAATACAGCGTCCACAGCGGGTGGTCGGGTGCGAGTGCGAGCGGCTCAAGCGGTGCGTTGCCCGCCACGGCATCGGCCCAGTGCACCACGGTGCGCGCCTGCGCCTGCGCGGGGGGCGCAGGCGCCGGGTCGAGGCAGGGTACCCAGACCACGTGGCTCACCGTGGGCAACTGGTCCAAGATGTCGCCCAGCGCAGCGCGGCGGTCAAACGGTTTGCCCGCGTAGCGGTAGCCATCCACCGCGACCAGCACCTTAGGCTCGATCTGGCGGTAGCGATCGCTCACGCTCACGGGGCCCATGTCGGGCGCACACAGCGCCCACACCGCACCGATGCTGGCAGCCGCGAGGAAAGCCACCACCGCTTGCGGGATGTTGGGCAGGTAGCCCACCACGCGGTCGCCCGGCTGCACGCCCAATGTGCGCAGCGTGTGCGCCAGCGCGCCCACCTGGCGGCGCAGTTCGGGCCACGAGATTTCTCCTGCGCCACCGGACTCGTCCTCGAACACGATGGCCGGTGTATGGGGCTGCATGCCTCCTGGCGTGTGGCGCAAAAGGGTGTCCACCAGGTTCAGCCGCGCGCCTTCGAACCATTGGGTGGCGGGCATCGGGTCGTCCGAGCGCATGCGGCGCGGGGCTTGCGCCATGGGCACGTCGAAGAAGGCCAGCAGTGCGCTCCAGAACGCTTCGGGTTCGTCCACCGACCACTTCCACAGGGCTTCGTAGCCGCCAAAGTGCAGGCCTCGCTCGCGCGCCAGCCAGGCCTTCAAGGCGGTGATGAGGGCGCGCTCGCGGCGTGCAGCGCTGGGTTGCCAGAGCGGGGTGTCCGGGGTTTCAACAGGGGGCGAGGCTGTTGGGGGCAAGGCTGTCAGGGTGGTCATGAAACGGTTCTTTCGCCTTCTCTTCTCAGGTGTCCGCCGTGAAGCCGATGTTCTTCACATGCACCCGCCACTGCTCGGCCTCGGCGCGCAGCCGCGTGACTAGCTCTTGCGGTGTGGACGAGCGTGCCGTCATGCCGAATTCCGCCAGGCCGCGCACGAAGTCCGGCTGGGCCACGGCAGCGCGCATGGCGTCGGCAACACGCTGCACCGTGGCGGTTGGCGTGCGCGCGGGCACGAAGACACCAAACCATTCGGTCATGTCCAGCGCAAAGCCCTGTTCGCGGTAAGTGGGCAGGTCGGGCGCGAAGGCGCTGCGCTCGGTGCCCGAGACGGCCAGCAGGCGCAGTCGGCCGGATTTGAGATGCGGCAGGTAGCTGCCCAGCACTGTCGAATAGGCCGGCACCTGTCCCCCCATCAGGTCCTGCAGCCCGGGTGCATCGCCGCGGTAGGCAATGTGGGTGAAGTCGATGCCCGCCATCTTGCCCAGCACGCTGCCCACCAGATGCGGCGTGGAGCCCGACGCCGGCGAGCCGAAGCTGGCCTTGCCGGGATTGGCCTTGGCCCAGGCGACAAAGTCCTGCAGCGTGCGCACGCTGTCGGGCACGGCCGGCCCCACTGCCAGCGCAAACGGGAAGGTGCAGGCCATGGACACGGGTGCCACGTCCTCCAGCGCATAAGGCAGCTTGCGGTAGGTGTAGGGGTAGACGGTGAACGGGGAGGGCGGCGACAGCAGCAGCGTGGTGCCGTCAGGCACGGCGTCCTTGAGCGCGCTCACGGCAATCTGGGTGCCCGCGCCGGGCTTGTTGTCCACAAGCACTTTGGCGGCATAGGTGCCGCGCAGCTTCTCGGCCAGGCGCCGGGCCACGTTGTCGGTGCTGCCCCCAGGCGGAAAGCCCACCAGCAGGCGGGCCAGGTCGGACTGTTGCTGTGCCTGTGCGGCAGAGAAGGTGCCGGTGCCCAGTGCGGCCAGGCTGGTGAGTTGGACAGCGAACTGTCGGCGGGTAGTCATGGTTTGTCTCCTGGTTTTTGGTGTGCCACTGCGGTGGTGCGGTGCGACTGTGCCGCAAGGGCGCAGGGGCTGCTTTCCAATTACTGCGGTGGGTATCGCAAAACTGCGGACCTAGGGGAAAACCTGGGCATCGCGCGCGGTGGGGTGAGACCCCCGGGGCGACTGGGCACGCTACGAGCGGCGATAGTCCGAAGGCGTTACACCCCAGTGGCGGCGAAAGGCGTGGCTGAAGTGGGCCGCCGAGGGGTGGCCGGTGAGCAAGGCGATCTCCAGCAGGGGCTTGCGCGAATCGCGCACCAGCCGTGCGGCCAGCTCCATGCGCTGAAAGTGCACCCAGGCGTGGGGTGTGGCGCCAAACGACATTTTGAAGGCGCGCGCAAAGTGAAACGGGCTGAGCCCCGCGATGCCCGCCAGGCGGGCTACCGGCCAGGGCTCGTGCAGGCCGGCCATCACGGCCTCGGTCAACTGGCGCATCTGCCGCGAGGTGAGCGTGGCGCCGGTGCGCGGGCGCTCGCCGGGCAGTGCGTAGTTTTCCACGAGGTGGATGGCAATGCCCATCGCGATGTGTTCGCCAAACGCGGGTTGCAGTGAGGCGTTGTTGTCCAGCGACGCCAGAAGCAGGTCGGCAAAGGCCGCGAGCACCGGGTCCTTGCGGCCAAAACACTGGCCCAGCGCCACATCGCCGCCTGCGGCACGCTGCAGCCAAGCGGGGGCCAGGTCGATGTGGATGTTGTCGCGCACGGCCGAGCTGCGCCAGAAGCTCGGGGTGTCGCCGGGCAGGATCACGGACTCGCCGCGCTGCCAGTGCCTTTCCCCCACCAGGTCTCCATGGCGTTGCAGCAGCTGCGTGGGGTTGCCCCGGCGCACCAGAATGACGCAGTTGCTGTGGGCGGGTACGTACAGGTCGCCCACGGGACCCACCTGGTGCCACACCGCGAGGCCCTGCCAGGGGCGCCCGGCGCTGGAGCGGTGGACGTGGTCCGGCAGCGCCTGCCAGGGGTGGTCCAAGCGCTTGTCGGCCAGCGCCCGCCAGTGCGCCGTGTCGAAACCTTCGATGGCAAGCGGAGTGTGGCGGGCGGTTAGTGGTGGCGTCATGGTGAAGATGGCAATGGATTGCCGCCAGCGGCCTATCGTAGAGGGTTCTAGGTCCAGGCTACCTGTGTTTTCCACCGGACTGGACGGTGGTCGGACCGCACTCGGGTGTGGCCAAGTGCCAGCAGGGGCTTGACAGCCTCGGTACACTGAAAAAGATGCCCTTGGGTGGGGCACTGCGCCGCACAGCGCAAGTATTTGATTCCCTTGAAAGACAGATTTATGGCACTGATCCCCGTCACCATCCTCACCGGCTTTCTGGGCTCGGGCAAAACGACGTTGCTCAAGCGCCTCTTGAGCGAAGCCCATGGCCAGAAGATTGCCGTGATCGAGAACGAATTCGGCGAAGAAAACATCGACAACGACATCCTGGTGACCGAGTCCAAGGAGCAGATCGTGCAGATGAGCAATGGCTGCATCTGCTGCACCATCCGCGAAGACCTGCGCGAGACGTTGCAACTGCTGGCGGCCAAGAAGCGCAAGGGCTTGCTCGACTTTGACCGCATCGTGATCGAGACCACCGGCGTGGCCGACCCGGGCCCCGTGGCACAGACCTTCTTCATGGACGAAGAGATCGCCGAAACCTACCTCATCGACTCGATCATCACGCTGGTGGACGCCAAGCATGCGCCACAGCAGCTCAACGACCGGCAGGAGGCGCGCCGCCAGGTGGGGTTTGCGGACCAGATCTTCCTGTCCAAGACCGACCTGGTGTCCAGGGACGAGACCGACGCGCTGATCCATCGCCTGAAGCACATGAACCCGCGCGCGCCCATCAAGGCCGTGCATTTTGGCGAAGTGTCGCTCAAGGAGGTGCTGGACCTGCGCGGCTTCAACCTCAATGCCAAGTTGGACATCGACCCGGACTTCCTCAAGGAAGAAGGGGATGGACATGACCACCACGACCATGACCACGAACATGGCGAGCACTGCAGCCACCCCTCCCACCAGCATGAGCACGGCCATGGCCATCACCATCACCACGATGATGATGTGAAGAGTTTTGTGTACCGATCGGACCGCCCGTTCGATCCGGCCAAGCTCGAAGACTTCCTTGGCGCCATCGTCAATATTTACGGCCCGCGCATGCTGCGCTACAAAGGGGTGCTGAATATGAAGGGCACTGAACGCAAGGTCATATTCCAAGGCGTGCACCAGCTCATGGGCAGCGACCTGGGCCCCCAGTGGGCCGAGGGCGAGGCGCGTACCAGCAAGATGGTCTTTATTGGCATTGACCTGCCCAAGGACATCTTCCTGCAGGGGCTGGAGCAAAGCCTGGTTTGACCTGTTCGCCGGTTCCGAGGGGGCGATGGAGCCCGATTTGTGTTGTATCTGCAACGTTTCCGTTTGCGTCAGCCCAGGTCGATACAATCGCGCCCCGGCAAGAACCTGTGAACAGGTTCTAGACCCCGGAAGGCTTGCCACACGCCCTTGGCTGCGAATGCAGCTGGGGCCCGCCCGTACTGCGAGGAGACCAGGAAGTGAAAGCCGACACCAGCAAATCCAAGGGGGCCACCAAGGCAACCCCTGCCGCGGCGAAAAGCGCCGCCGCCCCAGCGGCACCCAAAGTTGCTGCGAAGGCCACTGCCAAGGCTGCTGCGGCACCCAAGGTGGTCGCGCCCCCGGCCGTGGCGGCACCCGCTCCGGCGCCCGCACTGCAAGCGGGCTCGCAGGTACCCGTGCGCACAACCCGGCCTTCTTCCCGATTGGCCCAATTGACCGTACCATCCATGGCACAGACGGTGGCTTCGACAGCTGCCAAAGCCAGTTATCAACACACCATGCCCACGACCGCGCAAGCGCAGCCTACTTACACGGCTGCCAAAAAAGACCCCAAGCTGGCGAACAACTGGAAAACCAAGTCCGTCGCCGAGCTGACCGACGCTGAAGTCATGGCCATGCCCGACAGCGAGTACATGAACGAAAAGCAGATGGCGTTTTTCCGCCTCAAGCTCGTTCAGCTCAAGCAGGACATCCACAACAGTGCCGGCGAAACCACCGAACACCTGCGTGAGGACACCGTGGTGGTGCCCGACCCGGCCGACCGCGCCACCATCGAAGAAGAGCACGCACTGGAGTTGCGCACCCGCGACCGCGAGCGCAAGTTGCTCAAGAAGATCGAACAATCCATTGCCCGCATTGATGCGGGTGACTACGGCTACTGCGACGAAACCGGTGAGCCCATTGGTGTGGGCCGCCTGATCGCACGCCCCACCGCCACGCTGTCGCTCGAAGCGCAGCAACGCCGCGAACTCAAGCAGAAGATGTTTGGGGATTGAGCAGGCCCCCGCCTGTTGATCAACGCGCGCACTCTGCACCCTGAGCCATGAGCAAGGAAGAATCCACCCCTGGCGGCCTGCTATCGAAGGTGGTGCGGTTCGTGAAGAATCCGACCGTCAACTGGACGGAGCTGGACTCCCTCCAGGACGACCGGGAGAGCCAGTACAGCAAGCAGATGCTCAAGGAGATGATCGAGCGCAAGCGCCGCAACGATTTTGTGCGGCGCCGCGAGTTTGATCAGCTGCGCAAGCTGCGCCAGCGCGAGGTCTTGCACGGGCAGCGGGTGGAAGATGCCGCAGGGCGCCCCTCGTTTTTCCAGAGCAGCATGGCATCGCCCGACGAACGGGCCGTCACGCTCAAGAAGATCGACGAGATCGAAGCGCAGATGTCCCAGCAGTGGTGGAAGAGCAAGCAGGGCGCCGACGCACCCACCCAACCAGGGGTGATGCCGGATTCCAGCACGGAGGCGTCTGCGGAAGAGCAAGCCCGTGCCTATGCGCCCACGGTGCCCGGGAGCCTGTCTGCCCCGCTGGATACCAAACCCGCCGTTCAGCCTCTGTTCGCTGATGACAGCATGGCCATTGGCCGCTTTGGTGGCACGGACGCCACCATGCTGCCCGGCAGCACCCCACACGTCGAAGCATCCTTCAGCCCTGCGGCTCCCACGGCTGCGCCCGCGCCCGCATTCGAACCGGAGGAATTCGTGCACGAACCCGATCTTGAAGAAGCCGCCATCCGGTTTGCCAATGGTGACCATGCAGGGGCCGAGTCTGGCCTGCTGGAGGTGCTGGCCCAGCACCAGCAGGACGATCCAGCGCAGCAGCTGGAAATCTGGATGACGCTGTTCGACCTTTACCGGGCCACCGGGCAGCACGACCGTTTTGACACCCTGGCCATCGACTTTGCCGCGCAATATGGCCGCTCGGCGCCGCTGTGGTTTTCCATCCCGGCGCAACTGGGCCTGGCCGTTGAAGTGGCTCCCGCTGCCGAGCCTGCCGCCGCCATGCGCCGTGATTTCAGCTGGAACGCTCCGCCCACCGTGGCGGTTTCTTCGGTGGCCGCACTGCAGGCCTCGCTGGCCCGTGCGGCGTCCCCCTGGACGCTGTCCTGGTCACGCCTTGCTTCGATTGACGAGGCGGCAGTGCCCCTGTTGGCTGACCAGTTCAGCCTGTGGGCCGACCGCGATGTCCAGATCGTGTTTTCGGGGGTTGAAAAGCTCCATGCCCTGCTCGATGCCAAGACCCAGTCGGGCGACCGCTCGAACAGCCCCGAGTGGTGGCGTTTGCGCATGGCAGCCATGCGCCTCATGGGCAAGCCCGACGAGTTTGAACTGGTGGCGCTCGACTACTGCGTGACCTACGAAGTCTCTCCGCCCTCCTGGGTGTCGCCACGTTGCGGATACTCGGACAACGAGGGTGTGTCTTCGGGCTCTGCGCCTCTGGCCGCCGACAGCGACTTCATGGCGTCCGATCTCGGTGAGTCGTCGGTCCCCGCTCCCTTGGAGACCGGGCCCGTCGCACAGCTCAGCGGCCATATCGACGGCGATGCCACGCCCCTGCTGCAGCCGTTCGAGGCACACTTCAAGCCCGGCGTGCCGCTGACCATTGCCTGCGACAAGCTGATCCGGGTGGACTTTGCTGCTGCAGGCTCCGTGCTCAACTGGGCGGCTGAGCAACAGGGCCACGGCCATGTGATCCAGTTCCACAACCTGCAGCGGCTGGTGGCGATCTTCTTCAACGTGATCGGAATCAACGAGCACGCCTGGGTGGTCCCCCGGAAGAACTAGCCGCACCGCTCCTGGGGTGGGGCTGTTCCGGTCCAGATCCCAGTCTTGCGGGCGTTGGGGAATCGCGTGTCGCGTGGTTGGCCAGGCTGCGTGTGCGGCATCCGTCCCGAGGTCGGCTTGCAAAATGCCTGGTGATCCCCATCTGCCGCAGCTATGGATTCATCTCAAGACAACCATCCGGTGTTCCACGGCACCACCATCCTCAGTGTGCGTCGCCAGACGCCTTCCGGCATCCAGGTCGCCATCGGCGGCGATGGACAGGTCACGCTGGGCAACATCGTGGTCAAGGGCACGGCGCGCAAGGTGCGCAAGCTCTACCACGGCAAGGTGCTGGCGGGCTTTGCGGGCGCCACGGCCGATGCGTTCACGCTGTTCGAGCGCTTCGAGGCGAAGCTGGAAAAGCACCAGGGCCACCTGACGCGCGCTGCCATCGAACTCACCAAGGACTGGCGTACCGACCGGGTCTTGCGCCGCCTCGAAGCCATGCTGGCCGTGGCCGACGCCAGTGCGTCGCTCATCATCACCGGCAATGGCGACGTGCTGGAACCTGAGCAAGGCATCGTGGCGATTGGCTCGGGGGGCGCTTATGCGCACTCGGCGGCCAAGGCGCTGCTGGTGAATACCGAGTTGTCTGCCCAAGAGATCGTGAAAAAGTCGCTCGAAATTGCGGGCGAACTCTGCATCTACACCAACATGAACCACACCATCGAGACGCTCTGAGCGTGCGACGGTGGAGCAGGCCCCGCGCTGGCCTCACGGTCAGCGCATCGAGGGCTAAATGCTCTGTTTTTTATAGCTGCTGGTGCATGATTCACTAGCGCTACAGTCCCATTTGATACCAGGAAGACCTGTATGTCGTCCATGACCCCCCAGGAAATCGTCTCCGAGCTGGACCACCACATCGTGGGCCAGGCCAGCGCCAAGCGTGCCGTGGCCATCGCTCTGCGCAACCGCTGGCGCCGCCAGCAGGTGGAAGGCAGCCTGCGCCAGGAGATCACGCCCAAGAACATCCTCATGATCGGCCCCACCGGCGTGGGCAAGACCGAGATTGCACGCCGCCTTGCAAGACTCGCCGATGCGCCCTTCATCAAGGTCGAGGCCACCAAGTTCACCGAGGTGGGCTACGTGGGCAAGGACGTGGATTCCATCATCCGCGACCTGGCCGAGATGGCTGTGAAGCAGACGCGCGAGGCCGAGATGAAGAAGGTGCGCACCCGCGCCGAAGATGCCGCCGAGGAACGCATCCTGGACGTGCTGATCCCCCCGGCCCGCGCAGCGGCAGGCAGCGAACCCGCCGCTGACAACACGGCCCGCCAGGTCTTTCGCAAGAAGCTGCGCGAAGGTGCACTGGATGACAAGGAGATCGAGATCGACGTGGCCGAAGGCCGCCCTCAGCTCGAAATCATGGGTCCCCAGGGCATGGAAGAGATGACCGAGCAGCTGCGTGGCATGTTCAGCCAGCTGGGGCAGGACAAGCGCAAGACCCGCAAACTCAAGATCGCCGAGGCCCTGAAGCTCATCGCCGATGAAGAGGCGGCCAAGCTGGTCAACGAAGAGGACATCAAGACCCGCGCCGTGGCCAGCGCCGAGCAAAACGGTATCGTCTTCATCGATGAGATCGACAAGGTGGCCGCGCGGCAGGAAAGCAGTGGCGCCGACGTATCGCGCCAGGGCGTGCAGCGCGACCTGCTGCCGCTGGTGGAGGGCACCACGGTGTCCACCAAGTACGGCATGATCAAGACGGACCACATCCTGTTCATCGCCTCGGGGGCGTTCCACCTGTCCAAACCGAGCGACCTGATCCCGGAGCTGCAGGGGCGGTTCCCGATCCGGGTGGAGCTGGAATCGCTGTCGGTCAAGGACTTCGAAGCCATCCTCACGCAGACCCATGCGTCGCTGGTCAAGCAGTACCAGGCGTTGCTGGCCACCGAGGGCGTCACGCTGGAGTTCGCGCCCGAGGGCATCACCCGCCTGGCGCACATCGCCTTTGAGGTGAACGAACGCACCGAGAACATCGGCGCGCGCCGCCTGTCCACGGTGATGGAGCGCCTGCTGGACGAGGTGAGCTTTGACGCCACCCGCCTGGCCGGCCAGACCATCACCATCGACGCCGCCTACGTCGATACCCGCCTGCAGACCCTGAGCCAGGACGAGGACCTGTCGCGCTACATCCTGTGACCACTCGGTCAAGCCTTGAGAGGTCACTTTCATAGGCCTCTCTAAGTGCTTCTTTTTCAACGACTTTTGGCGTTCTGGTGTCTGAAAAAACGCATCTAAGTCGTTGATTTCATTGAAAAGTTTGTGGGACAACCCCCTTGTTCGGTGTGCTTTTCCTGCTACAGTGCAAAAAAGTGCAATTAAGTGGTGAAAAGTGCCCTCAAGGTCCGTTTCTGGACCTGCGAGGCGCAAAACCGAACTGGGAATCTGTCCGTGTTTCAAGGTGCCTCGTCGCTGAGTCTCGATGCGAAGGGTCGGCTGTCCGTGCCGACCCGGCATCGTGACGTCCTCGCGGCCACGGCATCGGGTCAGCTCACCATCACCAAGCACCCGCACGGCTGCCTCATGGTCTTCCCCCGCCCTGAATGGGAGAAGTTCCGCGAGCGCATCGCCCAGCTGCCCATGTCCGCCCAGTGGTGGAAGCGCATCTTCCTGGGCAATGCCATGGATGTGGACATGGACGCCACCGGCCGTGTGCTGATCTCCCCCGAGCTGCGCGAAGCCGCCGGTATTTCCAAAGACACCATGCTGCTGGGCATGGGCAACCATTTCGAACTCTGGGACAAGGCCACCTACGACGAGCAGGAAGCCAAGGCCATGCAGGGTGAGATGCCGGATGTCTTCAAGGACTTCTCCTTTTAAGGCGCGCTGTGACATCCCCCTTGCAACACACCACCGTCCTGCTGAATGAGGCCGTGGACTCTCTCCTGGGCGGCGCAGGCCCGGAGCCTTCCGGCACCTGGATCGATGCGACCTTCGGGCGCGGCGGGCACTCCCGCCTCATCCTGCTCCGGCTGGGCCCCCAGGGGCGCCTGGTGGCCTTTGACAAGGACCCCGAAGCCATCGCCGAAGCAACGCGCATCACCGATGCGCGTTTTTCCATTCGGCACGAAGGTTTTCGCCATCTGGCCGACCTGCCGCCTGCCAGTGCTGCGGGCGTGCTGATGGATCTGGGCGTGAGCTCGCCCCAAATCGACAGCCCCGAGCGGGGCTTCAGTTTCCGTTTTGACGGTCCGCTGGACATGCGCATGGATACCACGCGCGGCGAAAGCGTGGCCGATTGGTTGGCCACGGCCGAAGTCGGTCAGATTGCGGAGGTGATACGTGACTACGGTGAAGAACGGTTTGCTGGCCCCATTGCAAAGGCGATTGTTGCTCGGCGCGAAGAACGGGGTCCTCTTGCAACCACCGCAGAACTGGCCGACCTCGTGGCTGGCGCGGTCAAAACCCGCGAGCCGGGCCAGAACCCTGCAACGCGCACATTTCAAGCTCTTCGGATTTTCATCAACGCCGAGCTTGAAGAGCTGCAACAGGCGCTAGAGGCCAGCCTCTCGGTGCTGCAGCCCGGTGGGCGGCTGGTGGTCATCAGCTTCCATTCGCTCGAAGACCGCATCGTCAAGCAGTTCATCGCCAAACATTCCAAGGAGGTCTACGACCGCCGCGCACCGTTTGCTGCGCCGCAGGCCATGAAGCTCATCGCGCTCGACCGCATCAAGCCCAGTGCGGCCGAGGTCGAGGCCAATCCCCGCTCGCGCAGCGCTATCATGCGTGTGGCCGAGCGCACGGCGGTCGTCTGACATGACGCGGCTCAACGTGGTCCTGTTGCTGGCGGTGCTGGCCAGTGCGATCTATCTGGTGCACACCCAGTACGAATCGCGCCGCCTGTTCACCGAGCTGGACCGCGCCGTGGCCGAGGCCCGCCGTCTGGAGACGGAGCACCAGCGCCTGCAGGTGGAAAAGCGCGCCCAGGCCACGCCGCTGCGGGTGGAGAAGATCGCGCGTGCGCAGCTGAACATGCGCACCGCCACCCCAGCGATCACCCAGTACGTGTCTGACCCGCAAGGCGTCGCAACTGCCACCGCAGCGGCAGCCGCCGCCGCTTCGCAACCCGCCGGGGTGCAGCCATGAGCCGCAGCGTGCTCTACACATCCAGCCCTTTGCTGGCCAGCAAGACGCCGGTCTGGCGCAGCAAGTTCATCGTGGCGGTGATTGGGCTGGGCTTTCTGGGGCTGGCTGGGCGGGCGGCCTATGTGCAGGTGTTTGGCAACGCGTTCTTCCAGCGTCAGGGCGAGGTGCGTTTTGCGCGCACGCTGGAGTTGCCTGCCAACCGCGGCAAGATCGTGGACCGCAATGGCCTGATCCTCGCGTCCAGCGTGCCGGCTGCCAGCATCTGGGCGATCCCCGAAGACGTGGACCAGGACAGGCCCGAGGTTCGCGCCAAGCTCAAGCAGCTGGCCAAGCTGCTGGACATGCCGCAGGCCGACCTGCTGAAAAAACTGGCGGATGATGACAAGACCTTCGTCTGGATCAAGCGTCAGCTTGACTGGGACGTGGGCCAGCAGATCGCAGCCCTGGACATCAAGGGCATCTACCAGCGCAAGGAATACAAGCGCCAGTATCCCGAGGGCGAGGCTGCCGCACACGTGGTGGGCTTCACCAACGTGGAAGACCACGGCCAGGAAGGCATGGAGCTGGCCTTCGACAAGGAGCTGGCAGGCAAGCCCGGTTCGCGCCGCGTGATCAAGGACCGATTGGGCCGTGTGGTCGAAAGCGTGGGCGAAACCGTGCCCCCGGTCGACGGCAAGGACATGCAGTTGTCCATCGACAGCAAGGTGCAGTTCTTTGCGTACCAGAAGCTGCGCGACCAGGTCGCCGCGCACAAGGCCAAGGCGGGCAGCGTGGTGGTGCTTGATGCCCACACGGGTGAGCTGCTGGCGCTGGCCAACTACCCGAGCTACGTGCCCGACAAGCGCCAGAACCTGACGGGCGAGCAGCTGCGCAACCGTGCGCTGACCGACGTGTTCGAGCCCGGCTCGACCATGAAGCCGTTCACCATCGGCCTGGCGCTGGAGACCGGGCGCGTGCGCCCCGAGACCGTGGTGGATACCAACCCCGGACGCATCACCATCACAGGCTCCACGATCTCGGACACGCACAACTACGGCGTGCTCACGGTCGAAGGCGTGATCCAGAAGTCCAGCAACGTGGGTACCACCAAGCTGGCCATGCAGATGCCCGCGCGCGAGATGTGGGAGACCTTCTCGGCCGCCGGTTTTGGTCAGAAGCCCCAATTGCACTTCCCGGGCGTGGTGACGGGCCGCCTGCGCCCCTACAAGAGCTGGCGCCCTGTGGAGCAGGCCACCATGTCGTACGGCTACGGCCTCTCGGCCAGCCTGTTCCAGATGGCGCGGTCGTACACCGTGTTTGCGAATGGCGGTCGGGTGATTCCCGCCACCATGCTCAAGACGGCCGAGCCCGCCGTGGGCGTGCCTGTTTTTTCCGAGCGCACGGCCGACCAGGTGCGCAAGATGCTGCAGATGGCCGCAGGCCCCGGCGGCACGGGCCAGAAGGCGCAGACCGTGGGCTACTCCGTGGGCGGCAAGTCGGGCACGGCACGCAAGCAGGTGGGCAAGAACTACGCCTCGGGCAAGTACCGCGCGTGGTTCACCGGCATGGCACCCATCGACAAGCCCCGCATCATCGTGGCCGTGATGATCGACGAGCCCAGCAACGGCGTGTTCTACGGCGGTGCCGTGGCCGCGCCGGTGTTCAGCGAGGTGGTGCAGCAGACCCTGCGCATGATGGGCGTGCAGCCCGACATGGCCGTCAAGCCGCAGATCGTGGCCAATGCGGTGGAGGAGTCGCTGTGATGCAAGCGCCGCTCCACACCCTGCAGACTGCCAGCGACGCGGTGCAATGGCTGCGCACGCGGGTCACCGGCACCCTGCACACCGACAGCCGCCAGATCACGCCCGGCGACGGCTTCATTGCCTGGCCCGGTGCCGCCACAGACGGCCGCGCGCATGTGGCCGACGCCATGGTGCGTGGCGCCACGGCCTGCCTCGTCGAACAGGCGGGGGTCGAGGCCTTCGCTTTTGCGGGCGACCACATGGCGGCGCTGCAAGGTCTCAAGGCCGCCACCGGGCCCATCGCCGCCGAATGGTTTGCACAACCCACGCAGCAGCTGAAGGTGCTGGCGGTGACGGGAACCAACGGCAAGACGAGCACGGCGTGGTGGCTCGCAGGTGCTCTGAATGTGCTATCGAATGAGGAGCAATCAGGGCAAGATCAATGTGCGCTGGTGGGCACTTTGGGCATAGGACTGCCACCCGCGCTCACCTCCACCGGCATGACCACGCCCGACCCGGTGCGGTTGCAGCGCGCGTTTGCCCAGTTTGTGGCGCAGGGCCTCGGTGCCTGCGCCATCGAGGCCTCGTCGATTGGATTGGCCGAGGCCCGGCTCGACGGCACGCACATCCACGCGGCCATCTTCACCAACTTCACGCAAGACCACCTGGACTACCACGGCAGCATGGCCGATTACTGGCTGGCCAAGCGGGCGCTGTTCGACTGGCCGGGCCTGCAGGCTGCCATCATCAATGTGGACGACCCCGCAGGCGCCCAATTGCATGGCGAGCTGAACGGCAGTGCCCTGGATCTGTGGAGCGTCTCGGGCCAGGGCGCTGCGCGCCTGGCGGCGCAGGACATCACCCTGGGCGACCAGGGTCTGTGTTTCACGGTGGCCGAGGGCTCTGACCGGCAGCTGCTGCAAACCCGCGTGATCGGCCAGTACAACGTGCTCAACCTGCTGGGGGTGCTGGCCACGCTGCGCAGCCTGGGCGTGTCGCTGGACCGCGCCGTGCGCGCCTGCGCCAGCCTGCAGCCCGTGCCGGGCCGTATGCAGCGGCTGGTGGCGGTGGGCCAACCCCTGGTGGCCGTGGACTACGCCCACACCCCCGACGCTTTGGACAAGGCCCTGAAAGCCCTGCGCCCCCTGGCCACCGAGCGTGGCGGGCGGCTGTGGTGCGTGTTCGGCTGCGGCGGCGACCGCGACGCGGGCAAGCGCCCGCTGATGGGTGCCGTGGCCCAGCAGCAGGCCGACCAGGTGCTGGTGACCAGCGACAACCCCCGCAGCGAAGACCCGGCCGCCATCCTGCACCAGATCCTGCAGGGCACGATTGCCGGTGGCACCGTGCGCGCCGAGCCCGACCGTGCGGCCGCCATCGCGCAGGCCATTGCCGAGGCCGCGTCCGCCGATGTGGTGCTGATTGCCGGCAAGGGCCACGAAGACACCCAGGAGACGGCAGGCGTGCGCGTGCCGTTCTCCGACATGGCCCATGCGCAGGCTGCGCTGCAGGCCCGAGGAGCCCACACATGGGCATGAACACCATTGCACCCGTCATGACACTGCAGCAAGCCTGGGCGCTGCTGCAGCCAAGTATCCCCACCGCCCGTCTGGTGGGCGATGGCGCCACGCCCCTAGCGCGTGTGCACACCGACACGCGCACCCTGCAGCCGGGCGATCTGTTTGTCGCGCTCAAGGGCGAGCGTTTTGATGCCAACGCCTTCCTGGCCGATGCCCGTGCTGGCGGTGCCGCTGCAGCCATTGCACACGGTGGTCTGGAGGCAGCCGGTTTGCCCGGCATCGAAGTGCCCGACAGCCTGGCTGCGCTGGGCGCACTCGCCACCGGCTGGCGTAAGCAGTTCCACCTGCCGCTGATCGGCGTGACGGGCAGCAATGGCAAGACCACGGTGACGCAGATGATCGCGTCCATCCTGCGTGCCTGGCAGGGTGAGGCTGCGTTTGCCACGCAGGGCAATTTCAACAACGACATCGGTGTGCCGCTGATGCTGATGCGCCTGCGCGCCTGCCACCGCGCCGCCGTGATCGAGATGGGCATGAACCACCCTGGCGAGATCGCCACGCTGGCCGCCATGGCCCAGCCCACGGTGGCCTTGGTCAACAACGCGCAGCGCGAGCATCTGGAGTTCATGCATACCGTCGAGGCGGTGGCCCGCGAGAACGGCTCGGTGTTTGCCAGCTTGCCCGCCGATGGCGTGGCCGTGTTCCCGTCAGGGGATGCCTACACGGGCCTCTGGCAGTCGCTGGCTCTGGGGCGGCCCGGCCGCCGCACGGTGACCTTTGGTGATGGCGGTGATGTTCGCTGTGCGCAGGCCACGTGGGAGCGCGGCGCCTGGGCGGTCACCCTGACCACACCACGCGGCGAGATCACGACCCGCCTGCACATCGCTGGCCGCCACAACGTCACCAACGCGCTGGCGGCCACGGCGTGCACGCTGGCAGCGGGTGCACCCGTCGCGGCCATTGCCCAGGGTCTGCGCGACTTCACACCGGTCAAGGGCCGCTCGCGCGCTTTCAGTGTGACCGTCGCGGGCCGCGACATCACGGTGGTGGACGACACGTACAACGCGAACCCCGATTCCATGCACGCTGCCATCCAGGTGCTGGCCGAACTGCCAGGCCCGCAACTGCTGGTGATGGGCGACATGGGCGAGGTGGGCGACCAGGGGCCACAGTTCCACACCGAGGCCGGCGCACTGGCCCGTGAGGCTGGTATCCCCACGATGTTTGCGTTGGGCGCGCAGTCGGTGCACGCCACGTCGGCGTACGGCGACGGGCAGGGTGGTGTTGCCCGGCATTTCAACGATATGAGCGCACTGCAGGATGCGGTGCGCAACGCCCTGCCCACGGTGGGCAGCGTGCTGGTCAAGGGATCGCGATTCATGAAGATGGAACAGGTGGTCGAGGCGATCAGCGCCGCCGCACTGCCCCCAGAACAACAACAAAAGCCGATCAATCCACTGGAGGGACACCATGGCGCAACGCATTGATATTGCCCGTACGGTGTCAGCCCATGCCGGAGGTGCCACATGCTGCTGATGCTGTCGCAATGGCTGCAGGGCCTGTCGCCCGAGTTCGGCTTCTTTCGGGTGTTCCAGTACCTCACGTTCCGTGCGGTGATGGCCGCCATGACGGCGCTGCTCATCGGGCTGGTGGCCGGCCCCAAGGTGATTCGCATCCTCACCTCGCTCAAGATCGGCCAGCCCATCCGGGGCTATGCGATGCAGTCGCACCTGTCCAAGAGCGGCACGCCCACCATGGGTGGTGTGTTGATTCTGTTGTCGATCGCCATTTCCACCCTGCTGTGGTTTGACCTGTCCAACCGCTTTGTGTGGATTGTGCTCATCGTCACGCTGGGCTTTGGTGCCATCGGCTGGGTGGACGACTGGCGCAAGGTGGTCAACAAGGACCCCGAAGGCATGCGTTCGCGCGAGAAGTACTTCTGGCAGTCGGTGATCGGCCTCATGGCCGCGCTGTACCTGGTGTTCAGCATTTCTGAAAGCTCCAACGCCAAGGTGTGGGAGCTGTTCGTGGGCTGGGTGCAGTCGGGCTTTTCGCTGGACCTGCCGCCCAAGGCGGGGCTGCAGTTGCCCTTCTTCAAGGAAGTGAGTTACCCGCTGGGCGTGCTCGGCTTCGTGATCCTCACCTATCTCGTCATCGTGGGCTCCAGCAATGCGGTGAACCTGACCGACGGCCTGGACGGCCTGGCCATCATGCCCGTGGTGATGGTGGGCTCGGCGCTGGGCGTGTTTGCTTATGTCACCGGCAGCTCGGTGTATTCCAAGTACCTGTTCTTCCCGCACATTCCGGGTTCGGGAGAGTTGCTGATCTTCTGCGCTGCCATGGCGGGCGCGGGCCTGGCTTTCCTCTGGTTCAACGCGCACCCCGCCCAGGTTTTCATGGGCGACGTGGGAGCGCTGGCGCTGGGCGGAGCCCTGGGCACCATCGCCATCATCGTGCGCCAGGAGATCGTGCTGGCCATCATGGGCGGCATCTTTGTGGTCGAGGCCCTGTCGGTGATGCTGCAGGTCACCTGGTTCAAGTTCACCAAGAAGCGCTACGGCGAAGGCCGCCGCCTGCTCAAGATGGCGCCCCTGCACCACCACTTTGAAAAGAGCGGCTGGAAAGAAACGCAGGTGGTCGTGCGCTTCTGGATCATCACCATGCTGCTGTGCCTGATTGGCCTGTCCACGCTGAAACTGCGATGAACCCGAACGATCCTCTTGTCCCTGACCCCCTCGGCACGTCCGAGGCCATGCCCCCGTTGGCAGGGGCTGGGGTGGATGCTGCAGGTGCTCCAGAGGTCGACCCTGGCAGGCAGGATGCTGCGCCCGCGGTACCCGATGTGAATCCAGGGCAGGACACTGCGGCATCGGGCAGCGAAGTGTCAGACGGCATGCCTTCCGCAGAGGTCACTGAGGCGGCCCCAGGTGCGCCGGCAGGAAAGAGCACCAGCACTGCCTGGAACCCCGAGGCCGTGCCTGCTGTCTCCGCCGCGAAGGCCGCAGCGGATTTTGTGGCGCAGATCTTTGCCGAGGTGGCGGCTCCTGAGTCGGGAGCCGCTGACAGTGCGGGCGCTGCAGACACCGCAGAGGCCGACGAGCCCATGACGCCGGACGTGCCTGCGGGCCCGGCGCGCGAGGGCGTTGCGAACCTGCTGCAAGGCCAGCACATCCTGATCCTGGGCCTGGGCGCCTCGGGCATGGCGATGGCACGCTGGTGCGTGCGTTGTGGTGCACAGGTTACCGTGGCTGACACACGCGCCGCCCCGCCGCAACTGCCCGCGTTGCAGCAAGAGCTGCCCCAGGTCCGTTTTGTGTCGGGCGCATTCGATGCCAGCCTGGTGCAGGGGCAGAACCTGCATGCGGTCTATCGTTCGCCAGGGTTGAGCCCCGAGGCAGTTGCTCCTGTTTTCGAAGCGGCTCGTGCAAACAACATCAGCGCTGGCGGTGAGCTGAGTCTTTACGCCATGGCCCTGGCAGCGCTGCGCGAATCGCACGCGTATGCCCCGGCCGTGCTGGCTATCACCGGGACCAACGGCAAGACCACCGTGACCTCGCTCACCGGACAGTTGGTGGAGCGCTCTGGCAAACGCGTGGCCGTGGCCGGCAACATCGGCCCGACCCTGCTCGACACACTGGCAGAACACCTGGATGCAGACACCTTGCCCGAAGTGTGGGTGCTGGAACTGTCGAGCTTTCAGCTCGATGGCGTGAATGGGGGTGAAGGGGGCTTCGAGCCCACGGCCGCCACGGTGCTCAACATCACGCAGGACCACCTGGACTGGCACGGCAGCATCGAGGCCTATGCTGCGGCCAAGGCACGCATCTTTGGCCAGACGGGCTTGATGATCCTGAACCGTGAAGACGCTGCGGTGATGGCCATGCTGCCGCCACCCGTCAAGGTCAAGCTGCAAAAGCCGCAGGTGCGCGCGCACCTCACCTTTGGTGGCGACATGCCCCGGCGTCCGGGCGACTTTGGCATTGAGGTCGTGAGCGGCATGCCCTGGCTGGTGCGCGCCATGGACGCGGACGAAACCCGAAAGCGTGGCCGCAACGAGGTCGAAGAGGACCTGCACATCCAGCGGCTCATGCCGGCGGATGCGCTGCGCATTCGGGGCCGCCACAACGCCACCAACGCATTGGCCGCGCTGGCGCTGGCCACGGCAGCTGGTTGCCCGCTGGCGCCCATGCTCTACGGCCTGCGCGAGTACCGGGGCGAGCCGCACCGTGTGGAGCCCGTGGCCATCATCCACGGCGTGGAATATTTTGACGACAGCAAGGGCACCAACGTGGGCGCCACGGCGGCTGCGCTGGTGGGGCTGGGCACGGAGCGGCGTTTGGTGGTCATTTTGGGCGGAGAAGGCAAGGGGCAGGACTTTGCGCCCCTGGCAGCCCCCGTCGCACGTTATGCACGTGCGGTGGTGCTGATTGGCCGCGACGCACCGCTGATCCGCGCTGCGCTCCAGGACGCTGGCGTGCCGTTGCTCGATGCGGACACCTTGCCTGAGGCCGTTGCACTGGCCGCGCAGCGCGCCCATTCTGGCGATGCGGTGCTGATGTCGCCCGCCTGCGCCAGTTTCGACATGTTCAAGGACTACGAGCACCGCGCCCAGGTCTTTTGCGAGACCGTGCGCGCGATGGCCGACGATGCGGGCCAGTCGGCGGAGGGCATGCAATGACGGCACCCGCCAGCACCCTGTTGCAACGCGTGACCGGCTGGTTTGGTGGCCTGCCTGGCAAGGCGGCCGACGTGTTGCCCGTGCGCGTGGGCGGCACCGAGTACCGTCAGTCGTCCAGCACGCCCGCGAGCGTGCTGGGCTTTGACCAGGCCTTGCTCTGGGTGGTGGTGGCACTGCTGGCGTGGGGGTTGGTGATGGTGTATTCAGCGTCGATTGCCATGCCGGACAACCCGCGCTTTGCCAACTATGCGTCCACCCATTTCCTGACCCGCCACATGATGTACCTGGTGGTGGGGTTTGTGGCGGCGCTGCTGGCGTTCCAGGTACCCATGGCGCTGTGGGAGCGGGTGGCGCCCTGGTTGTTCATCGTGGCCTTGCTCATGCTGGTGGCGGTCCTGATCCCCGGCGTGGGCAAGGTGGTCAATGGCGCGCGCCGCTGGCTGTCCATCGGCCCCGTGGGCTTCCAGCCCTCCGAGGTGGCCAAGTTTGCGGTGCTGATCTACGCCGCCGACTACATGGTGCGCAAGATGGAGGTGAAGGAGCGCTTCTTCCGCGCCGTGCTGCCCATGGGCGCTGCGGTGGCCATCGTCGGCGTGCTGCTGCTGGCCGAGCCCGACATGGGGGCCTTCATGGTGGTGGCCGTGATTGCCATGGGCATCCTATTCCTCGGCGGTGTGAATGCCCGCATGTTCTTCCTGATCGCAGGGGTGCTGGTGGGTGCCTTTGCGCTGATGATTGCCAGCTCGCCCTGGCGCCGCGAGCGCGTGTTTGCGTACCTGGATCCCTTCAGCGAACAGCATGCACTCGGCAAGGGCTACCAGCTGTCGCATTCGCTGATCGCCATCGGGCGCGGCGAGGTGTTTGGCGTGGGGCTGGGGGGCAGCGTGGAGAAGCTGCACTGGCTGCCCGAGGCGCACACCGACTTCCTGATGGCCGTGATCGGCGAAGAGTTTGGCCTGGTGGGCGTGGTCGCGCTCATCGTGCTGTTCCTGTGGATGACCCGCCGCATCATGCACATCGGCCGCCAGGCCATTGCGCTGGACCGCGTGTTCGCGGGGTTGGTGGCGCAGGGCGTGGCGATCTGGATCGGTTTTCAGGCCTTCATCAACATGGGCGTGAATTTGGGCGCGCTGCCGACCAAGGGGCTCACGCTGCCACTGATGAGTTTTGGCGGGTCGGCGATTTTGATGAATCTGGTAGCGCTGGCGGTGGTGCTGCGGGTCGATTACGAAAACAAACTTCTCATGCGCGGAGGCCGCGTATGAAAAGTTTGTTTCACCAAAACAAGCTGTGCATTGCGCAAGCAATGCCAGGCACGCAGTGCCTCATGCGGGGAGGTCGCGTATGAGCACGCAGAAGACCGCCCTCATCATGGCTGGTGGAACCGGCGGCCACATCTTCCCCGGCTTGGCCGTGGCCGAGGAACTGCGCGCACGCGGCTGGCGTGTGCACTGGCTGGGCGCGCCCGGCAGCATGGAGTCGCGCATCGTGCCGCAGCAAGGCTTTGCGCTGGAACTCATCGATTTTTCGGGCGTGCGCGGCAAGGGACTCGTCACGCTGGCCCTGTTGCCGCTGCGCCTGCTGCGTGCGTTCTGGCAGGCGCTGCAGGTCGTGCGCCGTGTGAAGCCCGACGTGGTGGTGGGCCTGGGGGGCTACATCACCTTTCCGGGCGGGATGATGGGCGTGCTCGCGGGCAAGCCCCTGGTGCTGCATGAGCAGAATTCGGTGGCGGGCATGGCGAACAAGGTCCTGGCAGGTGTGGCCGACCGGGTGTTCACCGCCTTCCCCCAGGTGTTCAAGCAGGGTCAGTGGGTGGGCAACCCCCTGCGCACCGCCTTCACGCAGCAGCCGGGCCCGGCCGAGCGGTTTGCCGGCCGCAGCGGCCCGCTGCGCCTGCTGGTGGTGGGCGGTAGCTTGGGCGCACGTGCGCTCAACGAGATCGTGCCCCAGGCCATCGCATTGATGCCGGCCGGCCAACGACCCACCGTGGTCCACCAAAGCGGTGCGGCACAGATCGATGCCCTGCGCGCCCACTACGCCGCCGCAGGGGTCGAGGCAGAGCTGACGCCTTTTATCGACGACACCGCCAGCGCGTTTGCAGCGGCCGACATCATCGTCTGCCGGGCGGGGGCGAGCACCGTCACCGAGATCGCGGCCGTGGGCGCCGCGTCCATCTTTGTCCCCTTCCCGTCGGCCGTGGACGACCACCAGACCACCAACGCGCAGTTCCTCGTGAACGCAGGAGGCGGCTGGCTGGTGCAGCAGCGCGACCTGACGCCGCAAGGGCTCTCTGAAATGCTATTGAAATTAGAGCGTCCCACACTTGTGGATGTGGCGCTCAAGGCCAAAAACATGCAAAAAATCAACGCCACCCGCGAGGTGGTGACTGCCTGCGAGGAGTTGGCCCAACCATGAAACATGCGATTCGCCACATCCATTTCGTAGGCCTCGGCGGCGCCGGCATGAGTGGCATTGCCGAAGTGCTGTTCAACCTGGGTTACCGCATCTCGGGCTCGGACCTGGCCGACAGTGCCACGCTGCGCCGCCTGGCAGACCTCGGCATCAAGACCTGTCTCGGCCACGCGGCAGCGCACATCGATGGTGCCGATGCCGTGGTCACGTCCACAGCCGTCACTTCGGACAACCCTGAAGTGCTGGCCGCACGCGAAAAGAAGATTCCCGTGGTGCCGCGCGCACTGATGCTGGCCGAGCTGATGCGCCTGAAGCAGGGCATTGCCATCGCGGGCACGCACGGCAAGACCACCACCACCAGCCTCGTGACCAGCGTGCTGGCCGAGGCGGGGCTGGATCCGACCTTCGTCATCGGCGGCAGGCTCAACAGCGCAGGCGCCAATGCCAAGCTGGGCAGCGGCGACTACATCGTGGTCGAGGCCGATGAGTCCGACGCGTCGTTCTTGAACCTGCTGCCCGTGATGGCCGTGGTGACCAACATCGACGCCGACCACATGGAGACCTATGGTCACGACTTCGGCCGCCTCAAGGGCGCGTTTGTCGATTTCCTGCACCGCATGCCGTTCTACGGCACGGCCATCCTGTGTGTGGACAGTCCCGCCGTGCGCGACATCCTGCAGAGCGTGACCTGCCCTATCACCAGCTACGGCTTCTCGGAAGACGCGCAGGTGCGCGCCATCAACGTGCGCGCCGAGGCGGGTCAGATGCGCTTCACCGTGCAGCGGCGCAACGGCGTCACGCTGCCCGACATGGAGATCGTGCTCAACCTCGCAGGCGAGCACAACGTGCTCAACGCGCTGTCGGCCATTGCCGTGGCGGTGGAGTTGAACATCCCCGACGACGCCGTGCAGCGCGCGCTGGCGGGCTTCAAGGGCGTGGGCCGGCGCTTCCAGCGCTATGGCGATCTGCCCGCGAAGGACGGCGGCACCTTCACCGTCATCGACGACTACGGCCACCACCCTGTGGAGATGGCTGCCACGCTGGCGGCCGCACGCGGTGCGTTCCCCGGGCGGCGCCTGGTGCTGGCCTTCCAGCCGCACCGCTACACCCGCACGCGCGATTGCTTTGAAGATTTCGTCAAGGTGATCGGCCATGCCGATGCGGTACTGCTCACCGAGGTGTATGCCGCAGGCGAGGCGCCAGTCGTGGCCGCCGATGGACGCTCGCTGGCCCGTGCCCTGCGTGTGGCAGGGCGCGTGGAGCCGGTGTTTGTGGACAACGTGGCTGATCTGCCCCAGGCCATTGCCAACAACGCACGCGCGGGCGACGTGGTGATGTGCATGGGAGCCGGCTCCATTGGCGCAGTGCCCGGCAAGGTGGTTGAGATGCTACAAAATAATGAGCTGAAAGCGCATGAAGGGAGCGCACTATGACCCTTCCTGAATCGAATATCGATGTGAAATCGCTGGGCAAGGTCGCCGTCCTGATGGGCGGGGACTCGGCCGAGCGCGAGGTGTCGCTGATGTCGGGCAGCGGCGTGCTGCAGGCGCTGCGCTCGCGTGGCGTGGATGCCCATGCGTTTGACCCCGCACAGAACGCGCTGGGTGATTTGAAGCGCGACGGCTACGCCCGCTGCTTCATCGCGCTGCACGGCCGACATGGCGAAGACGGCACGGTGCAGGGCGCGCTGGAGCTGCTGCGCATCCCCTACACCGGCCCCGGCGTGATGGCCTCGGCCATCGCCATGGACAAGGTCATGACCAAGCGGGTGTGGCTGGCCGAGGGCCTGCCCACGCCGCGCTATGTGTGGCTGGCGCCCGACCGGCAGCAGCGCGAGGTGGTGCGCACCGTGCCCGACGAGCTGGGCCTGCCGCTCATCGTCAAGCCGCCGCGCGAAGGCTCGTCCATCGGCGTGACCAAGGTGCGCGGCTATTCGGACATGCAGGAGGCCGTGCAGCTGTCTGCCCAGTACGACCCCGATGTGTTGTGCGAAGAGTTCATCGAGGGCGAAGAGGTGACCTGCCCCGTGCTGGGCCAGGGTGCCAGCGCCCGTGCGCTGCCGGTGATCCGCATCGTGGCGCCCGATGGCGCCTACGACTACCAGAACAAGTACTTCACCGACGACGTGAAGTACCAGTGCCCGAGCGGCCTGCCCGAGGCCGAAGAGCGCGAGATCCAGCGCATCGTGCTGGAGGCTTACCGCACCCTGGGCTGCCGGGGCTGGGGCCGTGCCGACCTGATGATTCGCGCGAGCGACCGCAAGCCCTTCCTGCTGGAGATGAACACATCCCCTGGCATGACGGGGCATTCGCTGGTGCCCATGTCGGCCCGCGCCTCGGGCATCAGCTACGAAGAGCTGTGTCTGCGCATCCTCGCGGATGCGGCACTGGACATGCCCGCAAAACCAAAGGCCGCCTGATGACCCAGACGCTGCCCGCACCCTTGGACGTCAAGCTCATGAACCTGACCGCGTCGGTCCTGTTCGTGGGCTGCGCCCTGGCCGTGCTGGCGGCGGGGGTGGGGTGGGTGCTGCGCTACCCCGGCTTTGCCATCGCACGCATCGTGGTGCAGGGCGAGCTGGTGCACAACAACGCGGTGACCCTGCGGGCCAATGTGGCGCCACATCTGGTGGGCAACTTCTTCACCGTGGATCTGCGTGCCGCCCGCGAGGCCTTCGAGCAGGTGCCCTGGGTACGCCGCGCGCAAGTGCGTCGGGTGTACCCCGGCAGCTTGCGTGTGGAGTTGCAGGAGCATGACGCGGTGGCGTACTGGGGGCCGGACAGCGGCTCAGCGCTGGTCAACAGCCAGGGCGAAGTCTTCGAGGCCAATGTGGGCGATGTGGAGCAGGAGGGCCTGCCGCGCCTGCAGGGGCCTACAGGCAGCTCGGCCGAGGTACTGCAGATGTATGGGCTGCTGGAGCCCGTGTTTAAACCCCTGGGCCTGGACGTGGAAGAGCTGCAGCTGACCGGGCGAGGCGGCTGGCGCGCCACCCTCGACAGCGAGGCCGTGGTGGAGCTGGGAGGCGGTACGCCGCAGGAAGTGGTGCAGCGCACGCAGCGTTTTGTACGCACCCTGACCCAGGTGGCCGCGCAGTATGGCCGCCGCGTGGACGCGCTGGAGTCTGCGGACCTGCGCCACGCCGGGGGCTACGCCCTGCGCCTGCGGGGTGTGACCACAGTGACTGCAGACGCAACCGGCGCGACGGCCGTGCGCAAGAGGTAATGGCATGAGGCAAGACAGAGCAAGACGCAGCACGCAGACTGGATGCAGCGTGCCGTGGGCCCCGAGAGGGCGGTGTGAGGGCTTGGTGGGACAGCGGGACAGAACCGAGAAGGGCAGAGACTGATATGGCAAGAGAATACAAAGACGTCGTCGTGGGGCTGGACATTGGCACCGCCAAGGTCATGGCCGTGGTGGCCGAGGTTCTGCCCAATGGCGAGCTCAAGCTCGCAGGCTTGGGCGTGGCCCCAAGCAACGGTCTCAAGCGTGGGGTGGTGGTCAACATCGATGCCACCGTGCAGAGCATCCAGCAGGCGCTGAAAGAGGCCGAGCTGATGGCGGACTGCAAGATCCAGCGCGTCTACACCGGCATCACGGGCAGCCACATTCGCGGTCTCAACTCCAGCGGCATGGTGGCGGTGAAGGACAAGGAAGTCACGTCGGCCGACGTTGCCCGCGTGGTGGAGACGGCCAAGGCCATCAACATCAGCAGCGACCAGCGCCTGTTGCTGGTGGAGCCGCAGGAATTCGTGATCGACGGGCAGGATGTGAAGGAGCCCATCGGCATGAGCGGCATCCGCCTGGAGGCCAAGATCCACATCGTGACCGGCGCGCAGAGCGCTGCCGAGAACATCATCAAGTGTGTGCGCCGCTGCGGCCTGGAAGTGGAGCAGCTCATGCTCAATCCGCTGGCCAGTAGCCAGGCGGTGCTGACCGACGACGAGCGCGAGCTGGGCGTGGTGGTGGTGGACATCGGCGCGGGCACGACCGATGTCGCCATCTTCACTGGCGGCGCGATCCGCCACACCGCGGTGATTCCAATTGCGGGCGACCTCATCACCAGCGACATCGCCATGGCACTGCGCACGCCGACCAAGGACGCCGAGGACATCAAGGTGGAAAGCGGCTACGCCAAGCAACTGTTGGCCGACCCCGAGGCGCAGGTGGAAGTGCCCGGCCTGGGCGACCGCAGCCCGCGCATGCTGAGCAAGCAGGCGCTGGCCGGTGTGATCGAGCCGCGTGTCGAAGAAATCTTCTCGCTCGTGCAGCAGGTGGTGCGCGAGTCGGGCTACGAAGAAGTGCTGTCGTCGGGCATCGTGCTCACGGGCGGCAGCTCGGTCATGCCGGGAATGATCGAACTGGGCGAGGACATCTTCCTCAAGCCCGTGCGGCGCGGCATACCGAAGTATTCCAGCGCCCTGGCTGACATGGTGGCCCAGCCCCGTGCAGCCACCGTGATGGGGCTGCTGGAAGAAGCGCGCCTGGCACGTCTGCGCGGCTTCAAGGTGGCTCAGAAGAGTGGGTCCATGAAGACCGCATTCGGGCGCTTCAAAGATTTCATCGTGGGGAATTTCTGACCATGAAATACCCCCTGTGGCTAGCGCGTGGAAGCCCTCACCAGATACCGCGCGAGCGATGGCGATGTACAGGACCGCCACGCACTACAAAAAAAATGATCCCATCTCTCAATTGGCAATTGCATACGAATTTAGAACCAGGAGCTCCAAGATGACCATCGAAATGATCGAAGCCGAAGAATTCAACCAGGGCACCCAGATCAAGGTGATCGGTGTGGGCGGTGGCGGCAGTAATGCCGTCGAGCACATGATTGCCCGCAGCGTGCAGGGCGTGGAGTTTGTCAGCGCCAACACCGATGCACAGGCGCTCACGCGCAGCTCGGCGCACCGCGTCATCCAGCTGGGCAACAGCGGCCTGGGTGCTGGGGGCAAGCCCGAGAAAGCCCGCGATGCGGCTGAGGCGGCGGTGGCCGATATCCGTGAAGCCATCTCTGGCGCCCACATGCTGTTCATCACGGCGGGCATGGGCGGCGGCACGGGCACGGGCGCTGCGCCCGTGATCGCGCGCGTGGCCAAGGAGATGGGCATCCTGACGGTGGGCGTGGTCACCAAGCCTTTCGACTGGGAGGGCGGTCGCCGCATGAAGAATGCGGACGATGGCCTGGCCGAACTTGAAGCCAACGTGGACTCGCTGATTGTTGTGCTCAACGAGAAGCTGCTGGACGTGCTGGGCGACGACATCACCCAGGACGAGGCCTTTGCGCACGCCAATGACGTGCTCAAGAACGCTGTGGGCGGTATCGCTGAGATCATCAACGAATACGGCCAGGTGAACGTGGACTTTGAAGACGTGCGCACCGTGATGGGCGAGCCGGGCAAGGCCATGATGGGCACGGCCACGGCCAGCGGCCCAGACCGCGCACGCATCGCAGCCGAGCAGGCCATCGCCTGCCCGCTGCTTGAAGGCATCGACCTGTCGGGCGCCAAGGGTGTGCTGGTGCTGGTCACGGCCAGCAAGGGCAGCCTCAAGCTGTCCGAGTCACGCCAGGCCATGAACACCATCAACGCCTACGCATCGACCGACGCGCACGTGATCTTCGGCGCTGCCTATGACGAAAGCCTGGGCGACGAGATCCGCGTGACCGTGGTGGCCACGGGTCTGTCGCGTGCCAATGCGCGCCGGCAGCCCATCTCGGTGGTGCAGGGTGGCCTGCGCACTGGTACGGACAACATGGCCTACCAGATGCCTGTCGCCGGTGTGGGTACGCTGGGTGGTGCCGTGGGCGTGCAAGGCGGTCACACGGGCAGCGCGCAGGCCGACTATGGCAGCATGTCGGTGCCCAGCGTGTGGCGTACCAACCGCACGCAGGCCGCAGCCCGCGTGGATGCCCTGTCGTCCGGCGGTATGGATGACCTGGAAATCCCCGCCTTCCTGCGCAAGCAAGCGGACTGACAACCGCGCTGATCGCACCCTGCGGCCCCCTCCCGGGGGCTGCAAGACAAAAAGCCCTGCCGGCGCAAGCTGGCAGGGCTTTTTGACTGGGAGAACGTCAGCAGGCTCTCAGGCCTGGGCCGCCCCAGGCCTCTGAGTGGTCAGAAAGATTCCCAGTCATCGTTATTGTCAGCCGCAGGCTTGGGGCTGCTTGCCTTGGGGGGCAATGCCGCCGCTGGCGCGGGTGAAGGCGCAGCAGCACGAGGGGCTGCCGGCGCCTTGGCCAGGGCCGGGCGGGGCGCTGCCGCACGCACGGCAGGTGCCACGGCGGGGCGGGGCGCAGCTGCGGGGCGGCTGGCCGGGGCGGGCGCGGAGGTGCTGCCGTTCACGCGGAACAGCGCCACCACCTGGGTGAGCTTCATGGCTTGCTCGCGCAGGCTGTCTGCTGCTGCAGCCGACTGCTCCACCAGCGCTGAGTTCTGCTGGGTCATCTGGTCCAGTTGGTTCACGGCGGTGTTGACCTGGGCAATGCCCTGGCTCTGCTCTGATGTGGCCGAGCGGATTTCTCCAATGATGTCTGTCACGCGTTGAACGCTGTCCACGATCTCGGTCATGGTGGCGCCTGCATTGCCCACCAGTTGCGTGCCCGATGCCACCTTCTCCACAGAAGCGTCGATCAATGTCTTGATTTCCTTGGCGGCTGCAGCGCTGCGCTGTGCCAGACTGCGCACTTCGCTGGCGACCACCGCGAAACCGCGACCCTGTTCACCTGCGCGCGCTGCCTCGACGGCGGCGTTGAGCGCCAGGATGTTGGTCTGGAACGCGATCCCGTCGATGACGCCGATGATGTCGCTGATCTTGTTGCTGCTGGCGTTGATGTCCTGCATGGTGGATACCACTCGGGACACCACTTCCCCTCCGCGCGCCGCCACGGCAGCCGCTGAAGTTGCCATCTGGTTGGCGGTTTGCGCGGAGTCCGATGTCTGCTTGACGGTGCTGGTCAGCTCTTCCATGCTGCTGGCGGTGGTTTGCAGGTTGCTGGCCGTGTCTTCAGTGCGATGAGCCAGGTCGTTGTTGCCCTGGGCAATTTCCCCCGACGCCGTAGCAATGCTATCCGTGGCCGACCGTACCTCGGTCACCAGCTTGCGCAGCGAGGCCACCATGTGTGCCAAGCCATCGAGCATGGAGCCCGGTGGGGCGGCAGGGATCTGGGCATCCAGGTTGCCTTCGGCCACTTCGGACATGATGGCAATGGCGTGGGTGGGTTCGCCACCAATCTGGCGCAACACCGAGCGCGACACCAGCAGGCCGATCACCCCCACCGCCACAAACACCGCCACCACCAGAGCAAGGCTCGACCACAGGGCCTGGCGCAGCATGGCATCGACGTCGTCCGTATACAGCCCGGAGCCCACCATCCAGTTCCAGCCGTCCACTTTGACGATGTACTGCAGCTTGGGCACGGGTGTCTGCTGGCCGGGGCGCGCGAACATGGTGGGCACAAAGGCCTTGCCGTCCTTGCTGCTGCGCATGCCGTTGACCAGCAGGCCGATGATGTCCACGCCCGAACCATCCTTGACCTTGCCGAGCATGTCCTGCCCGTCCCACTCGGTCTTGAAGGGGTGCATCACGCCCACGCCCTCGGTGGTCCAGATGTAGAAATATTCGGTCTTGCCCTCGGGGCCGCCGTAGCGTGCAATGCGCAGGGCGTCCTTGGCAGCCTTCTGCGCGTCGTCCACCGACATGGCGCCACTCGCGGCCTTGGCCTGGTAACCGACCACGATGCTGTGTGCGGACTGGACGGCGGTGGTCAGCAGGTCCTTGCGGGACTCGGTGATCAGTCGCCGCTCCTGGAGGAGTGACAGGATGGCCATGATCAGCAGCGCCGTGAGCGCGGTGCCGATCATGAGCATGACTTTCATCTTGAAACTGAGTTTGCTCATGGGAGTCTCCTGTGGGGCGGGTGTCGTGTGTTCATGTTGTGGTTGTTAAGGCCCTGTGTACCAAATTGTGCGGCGAACCATGGGGCCTGCACAGTAGGTGAAAACGCGGCGGTAGCTCTACGTACGCGTCGCTTTGAGGTGCGACAAGACCTCGGCACGTGCGGGGCGGTGCCGCAGAAACTAAAATGCGCAGATGCTCCAGCAACGCACCCTCAAGACCCTGACCCGCGCCGTAGGCGTGGGTCTGCACAGCGGCCAACGGGTCGAGTTGACCCTGCGGCCCGCGCAGCCGGATACGGGCATCGTGTTCCGGCGGGTGGATCTGCCGCAGCCGGTGGACATTCCTATCCGTGCCGAGGCGGTGACGGATACGAGGCTGGCGTCCACCATCGCGGTGGGCAATGCCAAGGTGCACACGGTGGAGCACCTGATGTCAGCCTGTGCGGGGCTGGGCATCGACAACCTGTACGTGGATATCACGGCCGAAGAGGTCCCCATCCTCGATGGGTCTTCGGCCTCGTTTGTGTTCCTGTTGCAAAGCGCCGGAGTGGAACTGCAGAACGCACCCAAGCGCTTCATCCGCGTCACCCGGCCCGTTGAGGTGCGCGAGGGTGAGGGCGCCAACGCCAAGTGGGCGCGCCTCACGCCGTACCACGGCTACAAGCTCAGCTTCGAAATCGACTTCGACCACCCGGCCGTGGACTCCACCGGCCAGCGCGTCGAGTTTGACCTGGGGCAAGGCAACTACAGCCGCGACATTGCCCGCGCGCGCACCTTCGGCTTCACCCGTGATGTGGAGATGATGCGCTCCAACGGCTTGGCGCTGGGCGGTGGGCTGGATAACGCCATCGTGATGGACGACTACAAGGTGCTTAACAGCGACGGCCTGCGCTACGACGACGAGTTCGTGAAGCACAAGATCCTGGATGCCATGGGTGACCTGTACCTCATCGGCAAGCCGCTGCTGGCCGCCTACAGTGCGTTCCGCTCGGGCCATGCCATGAACAACCTCTTGCTGCGCGAGCTGCTGGCCCAGCGTGATGCCTGGGAGGTGGTCACGTTCGAGGACGAGCGCCAGGCTCCCACCGGCTTTGCGCAGCCTGCGCGCGCCTGGTAAGGCCCACTGGCCATGTTGATCTTTCGCTGGCTAGCCATGCTGCTGCTGCTGGCGGCGGCCGTGTCTTTCGCGTTTTACGCGGGCACCGGGCAGCCGCGCTACAAGCGCCTGGGGCTCGTCATCCTCAAGTGGACAGTGATTGCCGCCGTCTTTTTCTTCGCGGTGATCCTCATCGGCCGCCTGGCCTGATGTATCTGTTGATTGGGGGGCTCTGCTGCCCCGTTTTTCCTCTGCCCTATACTCGCGCCTGCTCCGGGGTGTGCTGATGCGCTGAGATGCGAGAGGCCTGAAGAAATTCAGGCCAGCTTGCGAACCCGACGAACTTGATCCGGTTCATACCGGCGGAAGAAGAGCCGACCTCCTTGTCCCCGTGCCCGCACTCCCTGTGGACACGCCTTGCCTCAGGTGCTGCCATGCGCAGCCACCCGAGGGGCGCACAGGTCCATTCCGGAGCAGACCCACCGCCACCGGAACCAGGAGACCTGCCCATGAACGCCCCCGACCCCCACGCCACACTGGCTGCCCCTGAAAAGTTCGCCGAGCTGCTCGCACGCACCCGCGAACCCTTCCCCGCATCCCGCAAGGCCTATATCCCCGGCCATCTGCACACCGACCTGCGCGTGCCCGTGCGCGACATCGCGCTCACCAACGGAGAGCTGGTCAGCGTGTACGACACCTCCGGTCCTTACACCGACCCTGAAGCCGTGATCGACGTGCGCAAGGGCCTGGCCAGCGTGCGCGGTAGCTGGATCGCCGGCCGTGGCGATGTGGAGCACTACGAAGGCCGCGCCCCCGTAGCGCTGGACGACGGCCAAAAGAGCGAAGATGCCACCCGCCTCGCCCAGCTGCGCGCCGAGGCCGCCGCCTTGCAGCGCAAGCCCCTGCGCGCCAAGGCGGGTGCCAATGTCACGCAGATGCACTACGCCAAGAAGGGCATCGTCACGCCCGAGATGGAATACGTCGCCATCCGCGAAAACGGCAAGCGTGAGTGGATGGAACAGTACATGGCCGACGCAGGCCGTGAAAAGCGCCTGATGGGCAACCCGATGGGCGCCAGCATCCCGCGCATCATCACCCCCGAATTTGTGCGCGACGAAGTGGCTCGGGGCCGCGCCATCATCCCCGCCAACATCAACCACCCCGAGGTGGAACCGATGGCGATTGGCCGCAACTTCCTGGTCAAGATCAACGCCAACATCGGTAACTCGGCTGTCACCTCCAGCATCGAAGAAGAAGTGGAAAAGCTCGTCTGGGCCATCCGCTGGGGGGCCGACAACGTGATGGACCTGTCCACTGGCAAGAACATCCACACCACACGCGACTGGATCGTGCGCAACAGCCCTGTGCCCATCGGCACGGTGCCGATCTACCAGGCGCTCGAAAAAGTGGGTGGCGTGGCCGAAGACCTGACCTGGGCGATCTTCCGCGACACGCTCATCGAGCAGGCCGAGCAGGGCGTGGATTACTTCACCATCCATGCGGGCGTGCGCCTCGCTTACATCCACCTCACGGCGCAGCGGCGCACGGGCATCGTCTCGCGCGGCGGCTCCATCATGGCCAAGTGGTGCATGGCGCACCACCGCGAGAGCTTTTTGTACGAGCACTTCGAAGACATCTGCGACATCATGAAGGCGTACGACGTGTCGTTCAGCCTGGGTGACGGCCTGCGGCCTGGCTGCGCGTCCGATGCCAACGACGAAGCGCAATTTGCCGAGCTGCACACGCTGGGCGAGCTGACCCAGGTGGCCTGGAAGCACGACGTGCAGACCATGATCGAAGGCCCGGGCCATGTGCCCATGCACATGATCCAGGCCAACATGACCGAGCAGCTCAAGACCTGCCACGAGGCGCCTTTCTACACCCTGGGCCCGCTGACCATCGACATCGCCCCCGGCTACGACCACATTGCCTCGGCCATTGGCGCGGCCATGATCGGCTGGATGGGCACGGCCATGTTGTGCTACGTGACGCCCAAGGAGCACCTGGGACTGCCCGACCGCGACGACGTGAAGCAGGGGATCATTGCCTACAAGATCGCCGCCCACGCGGCCGATGTGGCCAAGGGCCACCCGGGTGCCCGCGCGCGCGACGATGCGCTCAGCCAGGCGCGCTTTGACTTCCGCTGGCAGGACCAGTTCAACCTGGGCCTGGACCCTGAGACCGCCAAGGAATACCACGACGAGACCCTGCCCAAGGACTCGGCCAAGGTGGCGCATTTCTGCTCGATGTGTGGCCCCAAGTTCTGCTCGATGAAGATCACCCAGGAGGTGCGTGACTTCGCCGCCCAGAAGGGTGTGGCCGAGGCTGACGCCCTGGCCCAGGGCATGCAGACCAAGGCGGCGGAGTTCCAGAAGGGCGGGGGCGAGCTGTACATCCCGCTCAAGCCCGTGTGACAGCAGCGCAATAAGCGCAGCTACTGGCCCCGAGGATTCCCTGAAACAGGGCCCCGGGGCCGTGCTTACCCTGTGCGGTGGACCGTCTTGCCCGGCATATAGTCCCGCCCACCCCCGGCCCAGAAGGCGGGGGGTGTGTGTGGCACCAAATTTGCTATGCTGGACTGTCTGTTAAAAAATGTAAGGAAGAGCCATGAATGCTCTCGGCCGCTTCTCCATCCGCACGCGTCTCTACTTCGGAACCGTCTTTTCCCTGATCCTTCTGGTCGTCATTGGTGCCATGGGCTACGTGGCCCTGGACCGAACGCGCGGCACGCTGCAGGTGCTGTTTTCAGAACGCGTGCAGACGCTGACCGACATGTCCGAGCTGCGCACCACCCTGGGTGACCTGCGCCGGACCGAAAAAGACATCATCATCAACTTCAACAACTCGGTCGAGGTCTCTGCCCTGCGCGAGTCCTGGGCCAAAACCCTGACCTCCCTGCGCAAGCGCCTGGCCGATGTGCGGCAAGTGCAGTCGGGCGATGCCGAGTTTGTGGCCTCGATCGACAAATCGCTCGATGAGATCAAGCAGTACGAAACCGGCATCTCACCCATCTTCGAAAAGATCGAGGGCGCGCAGCTCGACGGCGCAGGGGGCGGCGCCTACGCCGACCGCCTGAAGGTCCACATGGAAGCCACCGACAAGCTGTTCTCCAGCCTGGCGGGTTCGGCACGTGCGCAGATGGACGAGGCCCGCGCGGGTGTCGAATCGCGCACCTCCACCATGGCCGCACTGATTGGTGTGGGCCTGGTGCTGGCGCTGGCGGTGCTGATTCCGCTCACGTTCTTCAGCGTGCGTTCCATCACCAAGTCCCTCGGACAGGCCCAGGAGCTGGCCGAACGCATTGCCAGTGGCGATTTGTCGCGCGATGTGGCAGCCATGAACCAGGATGAAGTGGGCCAGCTGGTGGGCGCCATGGGCCGCATGCAGGACTCGTTGCGTGACCTGGTGCGCCAGGTGCAGGACGCGGCGGGCAACATCTCCACCGCCAGCTCCGAGATCGCCAGCGGCAACCATGACCTGAGCCACCGCACCGAGCAGACAGCGGCCAACCTGGAAGAGACCGCCTCGTCGATGGAGGTGCTGACCAGCACCGTGCAGCAAAGCGCCCAGGCCTCGCGCCAGGCCAGCGACTTTGCCTCGTCCGCCGCCGAGGTGGCTGCGCGCGGTGGCGCCGTGGTGTCGCAGGTGGTGACCACCATGGACCAGATCACCACCAGCTCGCGCAAGATTGCCGACATCACGGGCGTGATCGATTCGATTGCGTTCCAGACCAACATCCTGGCGCTCAACGCGGCGGTGGAAGCCGCCCGTGCCGGTGAGCAGGGCCGTGGCTTTGCGGTGGTGGCCAGCGAGGTGCGCAACCTGGCGCAGCGCAGCGCCGAAGCGGCCAAGGAGATCAAGGGCCTGATCGGTTCGTCGGTGGAGCGGGTCGAAGACGGCTCGCGCCTGGTAAGCCAGGCCGGCCAGACCATGACCGAGATCGTGAGCAGCGTGCGGCGCGTGTCCGACATCATTGCGGAGATCACCGCTTCGTCGGCCGAGCAAAGCGACAACATCGGCCAGATCAGCCAGTCGGTCACGCAGCTCGACCAGATGACCCAGCAGAACGCGGCGCTGGTGGAGGAGTCCACCGCAGCGTCCGAGTCGCTGCGCGAGCAGGCGCACCACCTCAATAGCGCGGTCAGCCAGTTCAAGCTGCAGGATGGCGCGACGGCATCCCCGGCGTTTAGCACCTCGGCACCCGCAACGCCCGCCGCACCTGCGATGGCCCAGGTGGGGCGCCGGCCCGCGCTGCAGATCCGGTAGTTTGAAGTGTTTTTGGTTGGTAGCGCTAGTGCTTCATGCACTAGCAGCTATCAAAAACGTAGCAAATCAGTCCCGCGTCACCCGCAGCACTTCTTCGCGGCTGGTGATGCCGGCGGCAATCAGGCGTTCGCCATCGTCCCGCATCAGCGCCATGCCACCCGCCAGCGCTGCGGTGCGGATGTCGGCCTCTGAGGCCTGGTTGTGGATCTGTGCCCGGATCGCGTCCGTGGTCACCAGCAACTCGAACACGCCCGTGCGGCCGGTGTAACCCGTCTGGCCGCAGTGCTCGCAGCCTGCGCCGTGGCAGTGGCTGCAGAACTTGCGCACCAGGCGCTGGGCCAGCACGCCCAGCAGCGACGACGACAGCAGGAACGGCTCCACGCCCATGTCCGTCAGTCGCGTGACCGCGCTGGCGGCGTCGTTGGTGTGCAGGGTGGCCAGCACCAGGTGGCCCGTCAGCGAGGCCTGGATGGCGATCTGCGCGGTCTCGAAATCGCGGATTTCACCAATCATGATGATGTCCGGGTCCTGCCGCAGGATGGCGCGCAGGGCCTTGGCAAAGGTCAGCTCGATCTTGCTGTTGACCTGGGTCTGGCCCACGCCCGGCAGCTCGTATTCGATGGGGTCTTCCACCGTCATGATGTTGTTGCGCGTGGCGTCGAGCCGGCCCAGCGCTGCATACAGCGTGGTCGTCTTGCCCGAGCCTGTGGGGCCGGTGACCAGGATGATGCCGTGCGGCTGGCCGATCAGGCCCTCAAAGCGGCGCAGGGTGTCGCCCTGCATGCCCACGGCCTCCAGGCTCAGCTTGCTTTCACTCTTGTCCAGCAGGCGCAGCACGGCGCGCTCGCCGTGCGCGCTGGGCAGGGTGGAGACGCGCACGTCGATGGCACGGGTGCCCAGGCGCAGGCTGATGCGGCCGTCCTGGGGCAGGCGTTTTTCGCTGATGTCCAGGTCGGCCATGATCTTCAGGCGCGAGATCAATGCGGCGTGCAGCGCGCGGTTGGGCTGCACCACTTCGCGCAGCGTGCCATCCACGCGAAAGCGCACGCTGCTGTGGCGCTCGTAGGGCTCGATGTGGATATCGCTCGCGCCGTCGCGCGCGGCCTGCGTGAGCAGGGCGTTGAGCATGCGGATGATGGGCGCGTCGCCGGCTGATTCCAGCAGGTCCTCGACGGCCGGCAGCTCCTGCATCATGCGCGAGAGGTCGGCGTCGCTCTCAACCTCGCTCACCACGGTGGCGGCGCTCGATTCGCTGTGCGAATAGGCCGCGCTGATGCGCTGGGCCAGGGCCGGGGCATCGAGCGCAAGCAGTTGCTGCACCGGGTGCTTGCGCAGCACTTCGGACAGCGCGCCCGCGTCGGGGCTGGGGCCGTGCCACAGCACCAGCTGGTGGCCGTCGTCTTCCAGCAGCAGCTGGGCGGTGCGGGCAAAGGCGTAGGGCAGGGGGTGGCGCATGCGTGGCGGCCCTTCAGCGTGGCGAGGTCTCTGCGGGCAGGGGCGCCAGCGGCTGCGCAGGCACGGTGGCTGCGCCGGGATCTGTGCGTCGTGGCAGTGCGGGCAGGATGGGTGCGCCCGACACCGACTTCATCACCACGCTGGGCGCGGGCTGGGTGGTCTGCTGCAGCGCGCGGATGGCCTCGTAGCGGTCCATCATCAATGCGTCGCTGGTGGCGTTGTCGCGCACCACAATGGGGCGCAGGAAGACCATCAGGTTGGTCTTGTTGCGGGTGCGGTTCTCGCTGCGGAACAGGTTGCCCAGCACCGGGATGTCGCCCATCACCGGCACCTTGTCCTGGCCTTGCGAGTAGCTGTCTTCCAGCAGGCCGCCAATCACGATGATGCTGCCATCGTCCACCACCACGTTCGACTCGATGGAGCGCTTGCTGGTGGTGGGGCCGTTGGCGTTGCTCAGCGTGGCGGTGTCGATCTTGGAGACCTCCTGGTAGATCGCCATCTTCACCGTGCCGTTCTCGCTGATCTGCGGACGCACCTTGAGCATGAGGCCCACATCCTTGCGCTCCACCGTGGTGAACGGGTTCACCGTGCTGCTGCCGGTGCTGTTGGCGTACGAGCCGGTCACGAAGGGCACGTTGTTGCCGATGATGATGCGCGCCTCTTCGTTGTCCAGCGTCATCAGGTTGGGGGTGGAGAGCACATTGGCATCGCCGCTGTTCTGCAGGAAGTTCGCCAGCGCGCCCAGGTAGTACTGCCCGTTGATGCGCGGGGCCAGCCCCAGGTTCAGGCCTGTGCCCAGGCCGCTGCTGCCAGCCAGCGATGCGTAGTTGCCCGTTGCGAGCGCGGCCGTGGCGTTGAGGATGTTCATGCCGGCCTGGCCGGAGTTGGTACCGATCACGCCCACAGTGCCATCACCGTTCTTGCCCAGAACGCCTTGCCACTGGATGCCGAACTCGGCCACCTTGTTGGCGGAGACCTCGACGATCAGGCTTTCGACCAGCACCTGCGCGCGGCGGCCGTCGAGCTTGTCGATCACGTCGCGCAGCTGGCGGTACAGCGGCTCGGGCGCCGTGATGATGAGCGAGTTGGTGGTGGGGTCGGCCTGGATCTGACCGCCGGTGGAGGGCTGGTTGTTGTTGGTGCTGCTGGTGCCCATGGCGCTGGTGCTGGAGCCCAGGCCGCCGCTGGTGCTGCTGCCGGACGAGCTGCCGTTGGTGGACAGCATGCCCCCGGTGCTCAGCCCCGTGCTGGGTGCGGGCGAGCTGGCACCGCCACCGCTGCTGGCCGCACCGCCATTGCCGCCACCCATGGCCGCCATGGCGGCGCGCAGGGTGGTGGCCAGCTTGGTGGCGTCGGCGTTCTTGAGGTAGACCACATGGATGTTGCCGCTGGCCGCGCTGCTGCCCGGCGCGGGGGCCTGGTCCAGCTGGGCCACCAGGGCGCGCACCTGGGCCACGCGGGCCGGGTTGGCGGCACGCAGGATCAGCGAGTTGCTGCGCGGCTCGGCGATGAGGGTGGTCTTGAACGCGGTGTCGGCCTGGCCGGGCGCGGCCGCGGCTGCGGCACCCCCGTTGGCGCTGCCGCCGTCGATCAGGCGCGACACCAGCGGTGCCAGGTCGCTGGCAATCGCGTTCTTGAGCGGAATCACCTCCACATCGCTGGCGTTGGACACATCCATGGCCGCCACGATGCGCGCCAGGCGCTGCAGGTTGTCGGCATAGTCGGTGATCACCAGCGAGTTGTTGCCTGGGTTCACGTTGATGGTGTTGTTGGGGCTGATGAGCGGGCGCAGCACCGGCACCAGATTGGCAGCGTTTTCGAAGTTGAGCTTGAAGATCTGCGTGACGATTTGCCCGCCGCCGGGCGCGCTGCCCGCGTTGCCCTGCACCACGCTCACGCTGCCGCCCTGCAGCTTGGCGTCGGCCTCGGGCACCACCTTGTACAAGCCGGCCGCCTCCACCACCGTGAAGCCTTGCAGGCGCAGCGCGGCCAGGAACTGCTGGAACGCGGCGGCAGGCGTCACTGCGCGCTCGGTCACGAGGTTGAGCTGGCCTTTGACCCGTGGGTCCACCACCACGTTGCGGCCGGTGATGGTGGCCATGGTGCGGGCCACGGCCTCGATCTCGGCGTTGGCAAAGTTGAGCGTGACGGGTTCGCTGGGGCGCACGCTGCCGGTGCGGGTGTCCACCGCCGTTTGGGCGCCAATCTGGCCACTGGCGCAGGTAAATATTGCGCTGACTGCTATGGTTTTGAGAGTGAAGCGCAGGCGTGGAGCAAACAGGAAAGTCATAGATTCAACCCACGGTGATGATGGAGCGCGCGCCATTGCGCCGTCCGATGATGTTCAGAAGATTGGACAGCGCGGCCTCCCGCTCGGGGGTGGCGCTGGCCTCGCCTGCAAAGCGCAGGCGGTTGCCCACCCACTGGCCGCTGCCGCTCAGTTGTAGGGCCCCGTCGAGGGTGCTGAGGGCGAGCGTGGGCACCTCGCCGCCCTGCAGCACCAGCCGGTAGCTGCCCATGGGGCGCAGGGTGGACAGGCGCGAGGACATGGCCCGCGCATCCATCTGGGCCTGGCCCGACAGCACCATGCGGCCAGCAGCCCATTGCGCCGTCAGCGCGCGTGTCTGCAGTGCCAGCTGTCCCTGCGGCTGCAGGGTGTTCCAGGGGGTGCCCAGGCCCGCCAGCAAGGCCGCAGGCCACTGGCTCTGGCCGTCGGCCACAGTGATTTGCGGGCCGGCCCAGCGCAGGTGCACCTGGGCCCGCAGGGGCTCGGGCGTGCAGCAGCCTGCGTGCAGTTGGGCGCTTAGCCCGCCCCAGGTGGGGCGCAGCTGCCAGTCCACCCGGCCGGGCAGGGCGGCGCTGTCTTTGCTGGCCTGGCCACCAGTCAACACCAGTTGGGCCGAGCCGGTCCATACCGTGCCCCTTGGCTGCAGCAACAGCACCTGTCCCTGGGTGGCGCGGGCCACGCCGCCGGCCAGCCAGTGCGCGGGCGCAAAGGCCGCCACGGCGGGCAGCACGCCGGCCAGCGCACCGGCCCATGCCCAGCCCCACGCCGTGCGGGGGGCGGAGCGGGGGGCGGGACGTGTCGGACGGAGGTTGCGGGCCACTGTGGGGAATGTATTGTTCAGGTCAGTCCGCGGGTCAGCGGGCCGGGGCGGTGGGCAGGGCCAGCACCACGGTGCCATCCCAGCGGGGCATGGCCACGGGCGCGCTGCCCAGGGTGATGGGCGCATTGCCGGTGGGCGCCGCAGCAGCAGGGGCTGCGCTGCGGGTCAGCCGCGCTTCCAGCGGCGCGGCGCGGGCGTTGCTGCGGGCTTGGGCCAGCCATTGGGCCAGCGCGTCGGCCGAAGCCCCTTTGAGCGTGACCGTGGCGCGGTCGCCCGCCACGTTGAGCTGAGCCGTGTTGCCCATGCGCTGCGTGAGGGCGGTGCGCAGCGCACCCACGGCATCGCCGGGGCTGGTGGCGGGTGTGGCCTGCAGCTGCTGGGCCTCGGCCTGCAGGCCTTGCATGCGCTGCAGCTGGACGTCGAGTGCGGCGTGCCGCGCGGGCGCGGCGCGCAAGGTGCCGAGTGCGGGGGCGACGGCCACCCACCACAGCAGGGCCAGCGCCACCACCATGCCGGCGGCCAGCACCAGGTTCTGCTCGCGGGGCGCCAGGGCTTTCCAGCGGTCCTGGAGGGCGGAGGATCGGGTCATGGGCTCACCTCGGTGCGCAGCAACAGGCTGCCATCGTCCACGCGGGCACGGTACCCGGCGGCTTGCAGGCGGCCAGACACCACAGATTCTTCATCGGGCGCAAGGGTCACGCCGCGCAGGCGCAGCTCTCCGGGGGTGTATTCGATGCTGCTGGGCAGGCGGCCATCGGGCAAGGCCGCACCGGCTGCTGCCAGCAGGGGCTCCAGGTCGCGCGCCGACACGCTGCCGGCAGCCTGCCGCAGCTGGGCGAGTTCGCGCTCCATCTGCACCGGCGCATCGACCACCACCTGCACTTTGGGGAAGGTCTGGGTCAAGGTGTTGCGTACGCTGGCCTGCTTGGCAGTCAGCGCCTGCCGTTCTTGCCAGGCCCAGGCATTGAGCCCCACCAGGTGCGCCACCACCAGCACGCCCGCGCCCCAGCGGGCTGCACGCCACTGCGGGGCATACAGCGCCGCGCTCAGCGCGCTGCCCACTTTGCGCAGCGCGCGGGTGCTGCTGGTGCTGGACAGGTCGAACTGCGCCAGGTCCCAGTCGCCGCGGGCGGCATCGAGCGCGCGCTGGCTGGTGGTGTGCAGGGCAATGCGTTGGCCTTGTTGGCCCAGGGTGCGTTCGGCCAGCGCGGCCACGGCGGGCTCGGCGCGGACTATGAGGGCCTGGTCGTCGCCATTGTCAGCGGTCGGCAGTCCGGCGCGTGCCAGGGTCAGGGCCATGGGGGTCAGCGGCAGCACCGCCACGCCTTGGTCGGTGCCATGGCCGGTGAGCACCACATAGGCCTCTTCGGGCGTGCCCAGGGCACACAGCTCGGGCTGGCCGCTGGCTGTGGGGCCGGGCGCAAATTCGGGCACCACGCGGGCCACGCGGCGGCCTGCGGCCTCCAGTGCCTGCAAGTGTTCGCGCAGCCAGGCGCGGTCGCACACGGCCACCCACACCGGCTCGCCAGCCTGCGCGCGGCTTTGTGCGCCGGGTTGCAGCGCAAAGTGCAGTTGGCTGGCATCGTCCAGCACGCGGTCTTCCAGCAGGCCTTCCAGCACCGAGCGCAGCCGGGGCGTCTGCTGGCCGGCGCCCAGCGGCACACCGGCCGGAATGGTCACGCGCTGCCACGACAGCGCCCGTGCGGGCACCACGGCCACGACCTCGCCGCCGGGGCGGGTGGGCTCGGGCAGCAGGGCAGCGGGTGCGGTGGCGTGCTGGAGGGCGGAATGGCCGTCTGCCGTGAGCGTGTAGGCGTACTCGGAGGCGGGTCCCGGGCGGGCCGGCGGCAGGAAAAGGATCAGGGTGCTCATGGGCGGGTTTTGCGGGCCATTTTAGGGGGCGGGCGTGACGCAGCGGCGGTGTGGGTGGGGGCAGTGTGAGGGTTGTTACACCCTCAGCGCTGTGCCCCGGGCAGCAGTTGCGTGGTTTCCCGGTCGAAGGCGCCGCGTTCGCGCCACAGTGTGGTCACGTCGATGCCCTGTTTGCGCACCAAAGAGCGCTCGTCCACCATCGCATCGCCCAGGCGCAGGCGGCCCCGCACTTCAAAGTACGACGAGGCCACGGCATGGGCACTTTCGTTGATGTCGATGCTGGCACCCACCAGGTCGCGCACGTCGCTGAGGTTGCGGAAATGCCGCGCCTCGCGGGTCTGCACGATCTTCTGGGCCGTGGCGCTGTCCAGCCCGTCGATGGCGGCCATGAGCACGTTGATGTCGGCGGTGTTCAGATTGACTGGGGTGCGCACGGGCAGCAGCGTCACATGGGGGGCGAGCGCCGCCACCGTGGCCGGGGTCAGGCCCAGCCACCCCAGCTGGGTCACGCTGGGTGGCAGCAGGGGGGCGGAGCCGCTGTCGGCGCCCGCACCCGCTTGCGCGCGGCGCAGGCCGTCGATCAGCACGCTCAGCTGCTGTCCGGGCAGGCCCAGGCGCTCGAACAATCGGGTGAACTGCCGCAGCGCCACGGCCTGCACCTGCCCGCCCTCCGCGAGGTTGGTGATGTTCAGGCGGCCCTGCAGGTCGGTGATCTGGCCGGACAGGAAGGCCTCGGTGGTGTCGGTGCTGGCGTCGTCCACCTGGGTCACGTTCTTGTCGGCCGCGAGGAAGGTGGACAGCCGGGCCTCCTGCAGAGGGATGGCCCAGGGTTCGGCCAAGTGGTCGGCCCCGCCGGAGCGCCCATCCTCGCGCAGGATGAGCCGCGACCAGTCGAGCGCACCGACCAAAATCCAGGTGGACTGCACGTGGCTGCGCTCGGCCGTCTCGACCTCCACTGCGCGCCACTGCTGCCACATCGCAGCGGCTGCAAAGGTGGCGACCAGCGTGACGGTGAGCATGGCGGCGAGCAGGGCGGCGCCGTGCTCCTTGCGTCTGTGCCACTGGCACCGGCAACGCGCGTTCAGGTGGGGGCTCATGTCCTGCCTCCGCCCAGCGCGGGGTTGACCCAGTCGCGCGTCAGCTGGCCTGCCAGCGCCTGGCCCGGGGGCAGGGTGATCTGCAGGCGGATGCCGTCCGGAATGGCCGAGGTGCTGTCGCCCGACGGGGTGCCCGTGCTCGACTGCGGGTTGGACCACGCGCCGCCCCGGTAGTAGAAGATCTGCCAGCTGTCGAGCGGCAGCAGCGTCACCTCGTAGCGCCGCTCGGCGTCGCCCGGCGTACGCGCCCACTGGGCGGCCTGCTCCCAGGCCTGCCGCCAGTCGTCGCGGGTGCGCACCGGCGGCGACTGCCAGCGCAGCCACTGGCCCACGCCCTGGTTGTTGTTGCGGCGGGTCCAGGCCACCACCAGCGCACCCTCGTCGGGCACGGCGCTGCTGCGGCGGGTGAGGCGCAGCACCTGGCCGTCCCAGTCCAGCGGCGTGGTGTTGGCAACGGGCATCAGGGCGTCCAGGTCCGTACCCCACTGCCCCAGCGCAGCCTGCAGCACCAGCATCTCGTCTGCCCGCTGGCGCGTGGACTCCTGCGCCCGCACCATGCCATCGAGCCCGCGCCAGCTCAGGATGGCAATCAACGCCATGACGCTGATCGCGACCAGCAACTCGATGAGTGTGAAGCCGAGCGGGGCCGTGCCCCCACTGCTGAGGCGCCGGCGCGGGGCCTGAGCAACTGGCGCGGCCCGGGCCAGCGGACGCCGCGCAAGGGCCGCCCCGCCGCGCTGGCGGCGTCCCCCTGCCCGCATTGCGCAGCAATGCGAGAGCGGGGGGAAGGCCCGCAGGGCCTCAGGGGGGTGTTCCATCAATACCTTCCAATGATGGTGGAGAGGCGCAGGATGGAGTTGTCCCCGTCCAGCACCTGCGCATCGATGCGCCGAAAACTCGGGTTGGGCGTAGGCCGCACGATGGTCACCACCTGCAGCTGGCGCCCGGCCTGCTCGCAGGTCAGGTTGCTGTCACCCACACTGGGCATCTGGCGCGAGAGCCGGGCCTTGACCAGCTCGTTCTCCGCGCACAGCTGCGCGAGCACGATGTCGGACTGCCGCAGGGCGTTGCGCGTGAGCGCCGTCGTGGCCTGCAGCCCCGCCATGAGGGCAATGGCCACGATGGCCAGCGCCACCAGCACTTCCACCAGCGTGAAACCCCGGTGGCCGATGAGAGGGCGGCGCATCCTCACTGCACCGCATCCACGGAAAACGGGCGCACGCCGTCGGTGGCAATGCGCAGGGTGCGGTCGGGGGAGGACTGGTGGGTGATCAGCACCTGCTGCGGGCCGATCAGGGGCTCGGGGCCCAGTAGCAGCACTGCCGGCCCGCGCACCACGGTGCCAGGGTCCAGCCACTGGTTGGGCAGGGCGGCCTGCGCGCTGCGCGGCAGCCCTTCAAAGCGGAAGCCCCCCGGCAGCGCGCGCCAGCGCACGGGGATGCCCCCTGCGCGGGACTGTGCACGCGCGGATTCGAGCAGCGCCGCCAGCCGTGCGGCTTCCCGCTCCAGCTGCGTCTGTCCGCCATCGCGCATCGCCAGCCCCACGCCCGCCGTGGCCAGCGCCATGATGCTGATGACCACCAGCAGCTCCAGGAGGGTGAATCCGCGCGAGCGGTTCATGGAGCTGCGCGATGGGAGGTCGCAACGGTCACGGCGTATCCACCAGGCGGATGGCCGCAGCGCCGGGCCGCCCCAAGCAAGGCCCGGCCCCATGCACCAGCGAAGCGCGGGGCGAGCCTGCTGTGGGGAGCAGGGAGTGACACGCCAGTGCACGACCGTGGGGGCCACATTTCTTTACTGCCAGCTGCCAATATCGGCGTCCTTGCCTTCGCCGCCCGACTGGCCATCGGCGCCGAACGACATCACGTCGATCTCGCCCTTGATGCCGGGGTTGAGGTATTGGTAAGGGCGGCCCCAGGGGTCGTTGGGCAGCTTTTCCAGGTACAGCTTCCAGTTGCCGGGTACGGGGCCCGCAGTGGGCTTGATGACCAGCGACTGCAGGCCTTGCTCGGCCGTGGGGTAGCGCTGGTTGTCCAGGCGGTAGAGCTTGAGCGCCTGCATGATGTTGGTGATGTCGGTGCGGGCGGCCGTCACGCGGGCGTCGTCGGCACGCTCGAGCACGTTGGGCACGATCAGCGCGGCCAGCACGCCGATGATCACCAGAACCACCATCAGCTCGATGAGGGTGAAACCACGGGCCACGGACTTGGCAACGTGGCGGGGGGCGGAACGCACGAGGAGGGAGAAAGAAGTGTTCACTGCTGGCGGTCTCTCGGATGGTCGAATCGCGTGAATCATAATCCCCGCATGGTGACCAATACGTACAGCAAATGGGGCGTCCGCCTGGGGACTCTGGTGCTCTGGGCAGCAGCCGGCGCCAGTGTGGTCTATTGGGGGCTGCGCCTGTCGGCGCCTTCGTCCGCGTCCTCCGCCCCGGCAGTGGCGCCCGCCCCGGTGGCCATGGACGCGCAGGCGCTGGCGCGTTTGCTGGGTGCTGCGCCTGCAGCCTCTGGCGTGGCAGCGCCGGTGGCACCCACCGCGAGCCGGTTCACTCTGATCGGGGTGCTGTCGGGGCGCAGCAGCGGCGGCGGTGCGGCACTGATTGCCGTGGACGGCAAGCCCGCCAAGCCCTTCCGCGTGGGCGCTGCGGTGGACGAAGGCCTGGTGTTGCAGGCCCTGGGCCCCCGCCAGGCGCAACTGGGGACCAGCATGGGCGGACCCGCTACGGTGACGCTGGACATGCCGCTTAAGAACTAGGCACCTGCTGGCCTACAGCTTCAGGCCAGTTCCCTGATTTCCCATTCCCCCCAGCCCGGCGCCGCCACCGGCCAATCCTCTGAGCGGGGCAGGGCGCTCTCACCCCGCTCCTGCAACCAGGCCACGCAGCGGGCCACTCCGGCGTGGGTGATCCACACCACCTCATTCACGCCCTGTTCAGTGCGCCACGCCTGGGCGGTCTGCAGGGCTGCCGCCACGCGGTGCAGCATGTGGGCCAGGCTTTCGCCCCCGCCGGGTGCGTGGGTGGCGAACCCGGCCACCCAGGTGTCGATGGCACTTTTGCCGATGGCGTCCCAGGGCTGCCCTTCCCAGCGGCCGAAGTCCATCTCGCGCAGCCGGGCGTCGGGAGTGAAGGTCAAATCCGGTCTGAGCGCTTGTAATTCTTGCGCCAGCAGCTCACATCTTTGTAGCGTGGAATACGCCACGCACGCAGCGCGCCCCCCCGGGGGCAGGGCCGTTGCCAAGCGCTCTGCCGCAGCGCGGGTGGCTTGCGCGTCGGCCGGCACGTCCAGAGCGCCGTAACAGGTGCCCGGGGCAACCAGCGGGGCCGCATGGCGCACCAGCCACAGGCGGCTGCTGGTGGCGGCGGGGGAGGGCGTTATAGCCATCGCAGTGCGATGGCCGCGCCCAGGTAGAACCCGATTTCGCTCACCTGCTGCGTGGCGCCCAGGCAGTCGCCGGTGAAGCCTTGCAGCCGTCGGGCGAACCAGCGCGCCATCCAGCCCGCGCAGAGCGCGCTGAGAGCGATGGGTGCTACCAAAAAGAGAGCTGTCTGGGCATATCCGACTATCGCAAGGGGCGGAAAACACCACAAAAGCGCTGCGACCAGTGCAGTGCCCGAGATCTGATCGGCCAGCGGCTTGCTTTTGGAGCGCGCCGTGTCGCCCACATGCGGCAGGCTGCGCACGATGAGCAGGGGCCAAAAGCGCGACAACACGTGCGCGCCGACCAGGGCCGCCAGCGCCACGGGCAGGCTGTGCGCCCCCAGCAGCGCCAGCAGGCTGAGCTTGGCCAGCAGCGCCAGCACCAGCGCCATGGCCCCGAAGGCGCCGATGCGCGAGTCCTTCATGATGTCCAGCGCCCGTTCGCGGTCGTAGCTGCCGCCCAGACCGTCGGCCACGTCGGCCAGGCCGTCTTCATGGAAACCGCCGGTCATCAGCACCGTGGCAATGGTGCAGAACACCGCCGCCACAGCCGGGGCCAGCGGGTTGGGCGCCAGCGCCCAGTGCAGCGCGGCATACACGGCGGCGGACAGCAGCGCCGCCAGCCAGCCGATGCCCGGAAAGTGCGCCGCGCTGGCCCGCAGCATGGCCGGGCTGTAGCCCACCCAGTTCGCCAGCCGCCCAGTGACGGGGATGCGGGTGAAGAACTGCACGGCCAGCAGGTAGTGGCGCAGGGCTTGCATGGTGTGCAGTGGGGGTTTGATGCTTCTTTTTTGATAGCTGCTAGGGCATATTCAACTAGCGCTTGCAGCCATTTTTGGCATTATTTGGACCGCAAGAACAGGCGGTAGGCCGGGTTCAGCGTTTCTTCCACATAGGGGTAGCCCAGCGTGGCCAGGAAGGCGTCGAAGGCCGCCTTGTCTTCGGGCGGCACCTGCATGCCCACCAGGATGCGGCCATAGTCCGCGCCCTGGTTGCGGTAGTGGAACAGGCTGATGTTCCAGGTCGGCTGCATCAGGCTCAAAAATTTGAGCAGCGCACCGGGCCGCTCGGGGAAGGTGAAGCGCATCAGGCGCTCGTCCTGCGCCAGCGCCGAGTGCCCGCCCACCAGGTGGCGCAGGTGTTCCTTGGCCAGCTCGTCGTGCGTCAGGTCCAGCGCCTCGAAACCGTGGCGGTTGAAGTTCTTGGCGATCTTTTCCGATTCGCCCTTGCCGTTGGTGGTCAGGCCCACGAACACATGGGCGCGGGCGGCGTCGCTGATGCGGTAGTTGAATTCGGTCACGTTGCGCGGGCCGCCGGGCAGGCCGCCCACCACCTCGCAGAAGCGGCGGAAGCTGCCGCGCTCTTCCGGAATGGTGACAGCGAGCAGCGCCTCGCGCTCCTCGCCCACCTCAGCCCGCTCGGCCACGAAGCGCAGCCGGTCGAAGTTCATGTTGGCGCCGCAGAGGATAGCCGCGTAGGTCTCGCCCTTGGTCTTGTTCTTGGCCACATATTGTTTGATGGCCGCCACCGCCAGAGCGCCTGCGGGCTCGACGATGCTGCGCGTGTCCACAAAGATGTCCTTGATGGCGGCGCAGACGGCGTCGGTATCGACGGTGATGTAGTCATCCACCAGGCCCTGTGCCACGCGGAAGGTTTCCTCGCCCACCAGCTTCACGGCCGTGCCGTCGGAGAACAGGCCCACATCGGCCAGCGTCACGCGCTCATGGGCCTGCACCGACTGGATCATGGCGTCCGAGTCGTTCATCTGCACCCCGATCACCTTGATCTCGGGGCGCACGGCCTTGATGTAGTTGGCCACACCCGAGATGAGTCCGCCGCCGCCAATGGCCACGAACACGGCATCGAGCTGGTTGCTGCCCAGGCTTTGCAGCTGGCGCAGGATCTCCATGGCGATGGTGCCCTGGCCGGCAATCACGTCCGGGTCGTCGAACGGGTGCACGAAGGTCAGGCCCTGTTCCTTTTCCAGCTGGACGGAATGGCCGTAGGCGTCGGAATAGCTCTCGCCAAACAGCACGACCTCGCCACCGAGCGTCTTTACGGCATCAATCTTGAGCTGCGGTGTGGTGGTGGGCATCACGATCACGGCGCGCGTGCCCAGTCGGTGGGCGCTCATGGCCACGCCCTGGGCGTGGTTGCCGGCCGAGGCGCAGATCACGCCGCGCTGCAGCTGCTCGGGCGTGAGGTGCGCCATCTTGTTGTAAGCGCCCCGCAGCTTGAAGCTGAACACGGGCTGCTGGTCTTCGCGCTTCAGGAGTACCTTGTTGTGCAGGCGGCGGCTGAGGTTCTTGGCGGGCTCCAGCGCCGACTCCACCGCCACGTCGTACACGCGGGCAGTCAGGATTTTCTTGAGGTAGTCGGCGGGGGTGAGGTGCTGGGTCATGGCAGGTGCAGGAGGAGAGCCCCACCGGCGCAGGGCGGCGGGCGGGGGCCCACATCATAGGGCGTCGCCCTGGCGAGGGGCCGAGGCATCCGGGACGGCAACCTGCCGTGGGACGGTGCGAGCGGGCAAAAAAAAGCCCCGGGCCGTGAGGCCTGGGGCTAATCCATCCTTTGAGGAGATGGAGGAGACAATCGGTGCGAGGCAAGTGCCGGGTTTCGGGCTTCTTGCCGCCTGCCGGTTCCTTTCTGTTCGAAAGCGGCAGCGCATGGACGAAGTTTAGCGCGAGTCTTGTTGCGATGCAGCAAAATTCGCATCAAATTCTTTTCGTTTCGGTTTTCCGTGCGAAAAAAACCACGTGTCACACAGGAGAAACACAAATGGAATGCACAGTCAGTTGGACCGGCGGGGCGGGAACCCGTTCTGGCATGGGTTTTGTGGCCGAGACCGGCAGCGGCCATGTTTTGACCATGGATGGCGCCCCCGATGCCGCCAACCCCGCCAACGGCGGCCAGAACCTGGCGCCCCGGCCCATGGAGACCGTGCTGGCGGGCACGGGCGGGTGCACCGCCTATGACGTGGTGCTGATCCTCAAGCGCGGCCGCCATGACGTGCGCGGCTGCAGCGTCAAGTTGACGACGGAACGTGCCGAGACCGACCCGAAGGTGTTCACCAAGATCCACATGCACTTCACCGTCACGGGCAAGGGCATTCCCCCGGCCGCCGTGGAGCGCGCGATTGCCATGAGTCATGACAAGTACTGCTCGGCCAGCATCATGCTGGGCAAGACAGCCGAAATCACCACCGGCTTCGAAGTGCTGGAGGCCTGAGGGGGCGGCGTGTAGTGGTCTGGACTGCCAGGCTGAGCGGGTTGCGGCGCGTATGTTTTGGTACGCCTGCTGCCCGCGTGAACCAGCTTGGGGTTCAAAGATAGTGCGCCGTGGTGGTCATTACCTTCGCGGCGCCTTTCATGGCAAGGCGCACCGGGGCGGGCAATTCCAGCGCACCGGCGGCGCGGGCCTGGTCTGCGTGCCGCTCCTCGTCCTGCTTCATCCGGGCGACCACGGCCCTTGACGCCTGATCCTGCTCGGGAAGCCGGTCAAGGTGGCTTTGCAGATGCGAGGCCACCTGGGTTTCTGTTTCCACCACGAACCCCAGGTTGGCCCGGTCACTGACCTTGGCGGCCACCAGTCCGAGCGCAAAAGCCCCTGCGAACCACAGAGGGTTGAGCAGGCTGGGGCGGGCACCCAGCGCGTCCAGGCGCTGTTGCGTCCAGGCTAGGTGATCGGTTTCTTCGCGCGCCGCTGCCTGCAGGTGGTCCCGCAGGGCGGGGTCGCGGGTGACCGCCGCCTGCGCGCTGTAGAGTGCCTGGGCGCACACTTCTCCCACATGATTCACCCGCATCAGGGCCCCCGCCAGTTTTTTCTGTGCGGGATCCAGCGACGCCTCGGGCACACCGTGGGCCGGTGTCTGCTCGGAAGCGCGGGGTTGGGCAAACAGTGTGCGCAGCGCGTTGTCTGCGGCAGTCAAAAAAGCGTCCATGGAAAGCTTTCGGGAGGCAATGGTGTCGAAACACAAATTGCACTTGGATACAAAAAACCACAAGGCAAGGCACAGGAGTTGCATGCAGCAATCGTGATTTTGCCCGTGCGCACTGAAATGTTGCAACACTGCAACGAATTTCCCCTTTCGGGGCGATTGTGGGTGAATTCCTTTGCGAAACCCGGCCGGGTCTGGTGCAATAAGAGCAACTTCCCCACCAGGAGGTTGGCCCGGGAAACCGGCGGGACTGTGCAGGTGCTTTCACCATAGACCCCCCGTACCGGAGCCCGATGTTTAACCTTGGAGTAACTCGCAATGAAAAAATCCCTGATTGCCCTGGCTGTGCTGGCTGCTTCCGGCGCTGCAATGGCTCAATCTTCCGTGACCCTGTTCGGCGTGGTTGACGCAACCTACGCTTACGGTTCCGGCAGCGTCTCTAACAAGTCGCAACTGACAAACTCCGGCTACAACAGCAGCCGTCTGGGTTTCCGCGGCGTTGAAGACCTGGGTGGCGGCATGTCCGCTTCGTTCTGGCTCGAAGCTGGTCTGAACAACGACAACGGCACCGGCGGCGTTACCAACACCAACAACCAAGCAGCTACCAGCACTGGCGGCGGCCTGACTTTCAACCGTCGTTCGACGGTTAGCCTGAACGGCGGCTTCGGTGAAGTGCGTCTGGGCCGTGACTACACCCCCCAATTCTGGAACCTGACCGTGTTCGATCCGTTCGGCACGAACGGCGTGGGCACCACCCAAACCCTGAACTCCAGCCTGGGCGGCCCTACCACCATCCGCGCTTCGAACTCCATCGGCTACTTCCTGCCTGGCAATCTGGGTGGTTTCTACGGCCAAGCCCAGTACTACATGGGTGAGAACAACAGCAACGCTGCCAACAAGAAGGACGGCAACGGCCTGGCACTGCGCGCTGGTTACGCTAACGGCCCCATCAACGCTGCTATCGCTTTCTCCGAAACCAAGTTCCTGGCTGGCAACATCAAGGCTGTGAACCTGGGCGGTCAATATGATCTGGGCATGGCCAAGATCATGGCTCACTACAACCAAGACAAGATCAGCGGCGGCAACGACGGTAAGGGCTTCCTGATCGGTGGTCTGATCCCCATGGGCGCTGGCGAAATTCGTCTGGCTTACTCCACCTACAAGATCAGCACTCCTGGTGCAGATCCCCGTACGAACAAGCTGGCTCTGGGCTATGTGCATAACCTGTCCAAGCGCACCGCTCTGTACGCAACCTACGCTCACCTGAACAACAAGAACGGCGCTGCTCAATCCCTGAACGGTGCTGTGACTGGTGTGAACGACAACTCCAACGGTTACGACTTCGGTATCCGTCACAGCTTCTAATATCGTCAGCTGGCTTTGGCCAGTTGTTGATACAAAAGCCTAAAAGCCGCCTTCGGGCGGCTTTTTCATTTCTCGAACTGTTTGCGTGAGTCTGTGCGTCGCTTGCGACTGCCTGTGTATCGACTTGGGTGATCCAAATCGGTCTCGTGGCTCACGTGCTGAACCATGACTGCTCATGCGGGCCGATGAGATTCGTGGTGTGGCTGATTGCCGTGCGCCGAGCGCTCCCGTCGAGACGGATAGAAGACCAAGTGGCTGGTAAGGCTCGACTACAGTGCTTCTGACTCGGTTTGCTGATGGGCGAAGCGATATCGCGACCTCGAGCGGTGGTAGGGGCCCACGGGGACAAGGGCAAAAAAGTTTTAGCTGGCACCAACCTTGCATGGCGAAAGTGTTGCCAGCGCAGTTATAGGCCCTTCATGGCAGCGGGGATTCAGGGATTTCCCGTTGGCTATAGAGCAACCTTTACTGCATAGTAAAACTCTTAATCAAGAGGGTTCCATGAAACTCAACTACAGTCTTTTGTCGGTGGCTGCTGCTGCCGCGCTGCTGTTTGCGCCGTCATTGCAGGCCAAGCCTTTCAAATGGGCCAGTCAGGGAGAAATCGCGACCTGGGACATTCACTCCCAAAATAATGCGCTGCAAAACGGCCTTCATGCCAACGTGTATGAAAGCCTGGTGTACTACAACAGCAAGACGTTCGATGTGGAGCCCGTGTTGGCAACCGCCTGGAAGGAGATCAGCCCCACGCAGGTGCGCTTCACGCTGCGTCAGGGCGTGAAGTTCCATGATGGTTCGCCGCTGACCACCGACGATGCGGTGTACTCCATCCAGCGGGCCATGGCCAAAACGTCCAACTTCACCCCCTATGTACAGGGCATCAGCAAAGTGGTGAAGGTGGATGCGCAGAACTTTGACGTCATCCTGTCTTCGCCCAATCCGGTTCTGCTGCGTCAGATGACCGAGTTGCGCATCATGAGCAAGGCCTGGGCGGAAAAGAACAAGTCGGTAGAGCCCAAAGACATCAAGGGCACCGACGAAAATTTTGCCCACCGCAACGCCATGGGCACAGGCCCTTACACCCTGGAGTCGTGGCAGCCTGATGTGAAGATGGTGTTCAAGCGCAACCCCAACTGGTGGGGCAAGATGGACGGTAACGTGACCGAGATCGTCTACACGCCCATCAAGTCTGCAGCCACACGCATTGCTGCACTGCTGTCGGGTGAAGTGGATCTGGTGCTCGACCCGTCACCCCAGGATCTGGGTCGCTTGCGCGCCAGCCCTGACTTGAAGGTGATTGATGGAGTGGAGAACCGCACAATTTTCCTCGGCATGGACCAGTTCCGCGAAGAGCTGCCGGGTTCGAACATCAAGGGCAAGAACCCGCTCAAGGATGTGCGGGTGCGCAAGGCCCTCTATCAGGCGATTGATGCAGAAACCATCTCGCGCAACATCATGCGCGGTCTGGGCAAGCCCACGGGCACCATCGTTGCGCCGCAAGTGGCTGGCTACACAGAGGCTGTTGGCAAGCGTTTTCCATACAGCGTTGATGCATCCAAGAAGCTGCTGGCCGAGGCGGGTTACCCCGATGGCTTTGAAGTGGATTTTGCCTGCCCCAACAACCGCTACATCAACGACGAAGCCATCTGCCAAGCAGTGACGGCCATGTGGGCGCGCGTGGGGGTGAAGGCCAAGCTGCGCACGCTGCCGCTGGTCAACTACTTCCCGATGATCCAGCGCTACGAAGCCAGCATCTACATGCTGGGCTGGGGCGTGCCGACATTCGACGCGCTGTACAGCCTGCAATCGCTGGTGCGCACCGTGGGCCAAGGTGGTGACGGCAACTACAACGTAGGTCGCTACAGCAACCAGCGCATGGACTATCTGGTGGACCGCATCAAGGCCGAGACCGATGCGCCTGTTCGCGCCCGCATGCTGACCGAGGCGCTGCAACTGTCCAACGACACTGTGTCCCACATTCCTCTGCATGACCAGGTGATCCCATGGGCCATGAAGAAGAACATCGAACTGGTGCACCGTGCTGATAACCGCGTGGACATGCGCACGGTCAAGGTGAACTGATTTATTCTTGACACACTGAAAGCAAGGGCCGTGCGGCCCTTGCTTTCTTTGGTATATCTGACGATGTATTGACCCGCAGTGCCCCAGTCACCAAAAGTGGCGGCGGCACTTCCATCGAACACTCACTCGACTCTCTGATGCTTGCCTTTATTTTGCGCCGCCTGATACAGGCTGTGATTGTCATGGTCACGGTGGCCTTCATCTCCTTCATGCTGTTCCAGTACGTGGGAGACCCCGTGGTGTTCCTGCTGGGCCAGGACGCCACTCCCGAGCAGATCCGCGAGTTGCGCAGCGCCCTCGGCTTGGACAAATCCTTCTTTGTGCAGTTCTGGCACTTTCTGGTGAATGCAGCGCAGGGTGAGTTTGGACTGAGCCTGCGCCAGGGGGCCAAGGTGTCGCGCCTGATTGCCGAGCGCTTCCCGGCCACTCTCGAGTTGGCGCTGGTAGCGGCCCTCCTCGCGCTGGTCATTGGTGTGCCGATGGGCGTGTATGCCGCCCTCAAGCGCGGCACCTTCACCAGCCAGCTGTTCATGACACTGTCCCTGCTGGGAGTGTCCCTGCCCACCTTCCTGATCGGCATCTTGTTGATTTTGGTGTTTGCCGTACACCTGGGGTGGTTCCCCAGCTTTGGTCGGGGTGAGGTCGTGCAGCTGGGCTGGTGGAGCACCGGCTTGCTCAAGGCCAAGGGCTGGCACCACATCACCCTGCCTGCGATCACGCTGGCCATCTTCCAGCTCACGCTGATCATGCGGCTGGTGCGGGCCGAAATGTTGGAGGTGCTGCGCACCGACTACATCAAGTTCGCCCGGGCTCGTGGCCTGTCCAATCGGGCCATCCATTTTGGCCACGCCCTCAAGAACACTCTCGTGCCCGTGCTGACCATCACAGGTCTGCAACTGGGTGGCCTGATCGCCTTTGCCATCATCACGGAGACGGTGTTCCAGTGGCCAGGCATGGGCCTGCTGTTCATCCAGGCGGTGACCTTCGCTGACATTCCCGTGATGGCCGCTTACCTGTGCCTGATTGCGTTGATCTTTGTGGTGATCAACCTGGTGGTGGACCTGCTGTACTTCGCGGTCGATCCTCGACTGCGCGTTGGCAAGGCAGGAGGCCACTGATGCAAGGCCCCCGTTTGAAAGCTGGTGGCCGCGCCTTCGCTCACATAGCGCAGTACCACCCTGAGTTGACGGCACTGCGGCGTGACCTGCATGCCCATCCGGAGCTGGGTTTCGAAGAGATCTACACCAGCAAACGCGTCAAGGAAGCGCTGAAGCTCTGCGGTGTGGATGAGATCCACGAGGGCATCGGGCGCACGGGTGTGGTGGGCGTCATTCGTGGGCGCAGCAGCGCCAGCGGTAGCATGGTGGGCCTGCGCGCCGACATGGATGCCCTGCCGCTGACCGAGCACAACGACTTCGCCTGGAAGTCCTGCAAGCAGGGCCTCATGCACGGCTGCGGCCATGACGGTCACACCGCCATGCTGATTGGCGCTGCGCGCTACCTGGCCGAAACCCGCAACTTCGATGGCACCGCCGTGCTGGTGTTCCAGCCGGGCGAAGAAGGCTTTGCCGGTGCCCGCGTGATGATGGAAGACGGGTTGTTTGACCGCTTCCCCGTGCAGTCCATCTTTGCCATGCACAACTGGCCCGCAATGAAGCCCGGCACCGTGGGGATCAATGCCGGTCCGATGATGGCAGCCGCCGACCGTTTCACGGTCGAGATCACTGGGCGTGGCGGCCACGGCGCGCACGCCTATCAGACGGTGGACGTTGTGCTGGTCGCGGCCCACATCATCACCGCAGCTCAGAGCATCGTTTCGCGCAATGTGCGGCCCATCGACAGTGCGGTGGTCAGCCTGTGCGCGATGCAGGCCGGCGACCTGGGTGCGTTCAGCGTGCTGCCCGGCACGGCCACGCTGGTGGGCACCGTGCGCACCTTCGACCCGCTGGTTCAGGAGATGGTGGAAAAGCGCCTCAAGGAGTTGTGCAGCGCCATTGCGCTCGGCTTCGGTGCCACGGCCACGGTGCACTACGAACGCATCTACCCCGCCACCATCAACAGCGAAAGCGAAGCAATCTTCGCGGGCGATGTGGCCGAGTCGCTGCTGGGTGCCGACCACGTGGTGCGCGACCTGGAGCCCAGCATGGGCGCTGAAGACTTCTCTTTCATGCTGCAGAACAAGCCAGGGGCCTACCTGCGCATTGGCCAAGGCACAGGATCGAGCGGCAGCGCCTTGCACAACAGTCGGTATGACTTTAACGATGACATCCTGCCGCTGGGCGCTGCGCTGCACGCCAGCCTGATCGAGCAGGCCATGCCGCTGCCCGCGCTCTGATCAGGCGCGGGCGTCTGACTTCTCCACGCACACACCGCTCACCCACCGGAAGTCTTCGTACCCTTCCATCCCACCCTTTCACTACCAGGAGATTTCCATGAAATTCCAGAAAAAAGTCGCTGTGACCGCTCTCTTCGCTGCGCTGGCTGCGACGAGTTTGGTAGCTCAGGCACAGACCGTTCGCATCGCCAACCAGGGCGATGCCCTGTCGATGGACCCGCACTCACTCAACGAGTCGCTGCAGCTGAGCGTGACCAGCAACGTTTACGAACCGCTGGTGGGCCGCAACAAGGACCTGAGCCTTGCGCCCGCATTGGCTACCAGCTGGAAGCAGATTGCCCCCACCGTGTGGCGCTTCGAACTGCGCAAGGGTGTGCAATTCCACGACGGCACGCCGTTCACTGCCGACGACGTGGTGTTCAGCTTTGCTCGCATGAAGGGCGATGGCTCTGACATGAAGGCCACCAACAGCGACATCAAGCAGGTGCGCAAGATCGACGACCACACGGTCGAGATCGACACCATGGCTCCACAGCCCATCCTGCCAGACGTGATCACCACGTCCTACATCATGAGCAAGAAGTGGTGCGAGACCAATCAGGCCACCACCCCTGTGGACCGCCGCAAGGGCATCGAGAACGCGGCGTCGTTCCGTGCCAATGGCACCGGCCCCTTCCGCCTGCGTGAGCGCCAGCCCAACGTGCGCACGGTGTTCGTGCGCAATGGCGCCTACTGGGACAAGATCGAAGGCAACGCCACCGAAGTTGTGTTCACGCCCATCGGCAACGATGCCACGCGCGTGGCGGCCCTGCTGTCGGGCGAAGTGGACGTGATGGAGCCTGTGCCCGTGCAGGACATCGAGCGTATCAACGGCAGCGCCAATGCCCGCGCCATCACTGGCCCTGAGCTGCGCACCATCTTCCTGGGCATGGACCAGAAACGCGACGAACTGCTGTACTCCAACGTCAAGGGCAAGAACCCCTTCAAGGACAAGCGCGTGCGCCAGGCCTTCTACCAGGCCATCGACATCGAAGGTATCAAGAAGACTGTGATGCGAGGCGCCTCCAACCCCTCCGCGCTGATGGTGGGCCCCGGCATCAACGGCTTCCAGCCGGATGTCAAGCGCCTGCCCTATGACGTCGAAGCCGCCAAGAAGCTGATGGTTGAAGCCGGTTACCCCAACGGTTTTGAAGTCACCATGAACTGTCCCAACGATCGCTACGTGAACGACGGCCGCATCTGCCAGACGGTGGCCGCCAATCTGTCGCGCATCAACGTCAAGATCAACCTCGCGGCCGAGACCAAGGGCACGTACTTCCCCAAGGTGCTGCGCCGTGACACGAGCTTCTACATGCTGGGCTGGACCCCCACCACCTACGACTCGCACAACGCCCTGAATGCGCTGATGATCTGCCCCGACGACAAGACCGGAGCGGGCCAGTTCAACCTGGGTGCGTATTGCAACCCCAAGCTGGACGAACTGACCAAGAAGATCCTGGTCGAGACCGACAAGCCCAAGCGCGATGCCATGATCAAGGAAGCCTTCGATGTGCACACCGCCGACGTGGGCCACCTGCCGCTGCACCAGCAGGCGCTGGCCTGGGGTGTGAGCAAGAAGGTCAAGCTGGTGCAGATGGCCGACAACTACATGCCTTTCAAGTGGATCACCGTGAGCAAGTAATCCTGCTTGTTCCCGCCTGATCGATACGACGACTACAACAACGACAACGCCACCGGCTGATTCAAGCCCGCAACAACACCCGCAGCTACCCGTTGCGCGTGTTGTTGCCTGTTGATTGGTTTCCCACAATGAAAACTACCCTTGCCCGCTGGTTCGACAGCGACGTTGGCTACAGCTTCCGCACATCGCCGGTCGCCATGCTGGCCGCCGCCATTGCGCTGATTTGCCTGTTCTGTTCGGTGTTCGCCGGATGGGTGGCGCCCCACAACCCGTTCGACCTCACCACGCTGGAGCTGAGCGACGCGCGGCTGCCCCCGGCGTGGAGCGAAATGGGCTCCATGAAATACCCCTTGGGCACCGATGACCAGGGCCGTGACATCCTGTCCGCACTGATCTACGGTGCGCGCATCTCCCTCGTGGTCGGCATTGCCTCGGTACTGCTCTCCGTGGTGGTGGGTGTGGCCTTCGGTCTGCTGGCCGGTTTCCGGGGCGGCTGGGTGGATGCTGTGCTCATGCGCCTGTGCGATGTGATGCTCTCCTTTCCTGCCATCCTGGTCGCGCTGCTGATTGCCGGCGTGGGTCGTGCGCTGTTTCCCAATGCGCACGAGTCGCTGGCGTTCGGGGTGCTGATCCTCTCCATCTCCCTCACCGGCTGGGTGCAATATGCCCGCACGGTGCGCGGCTCCACGCTGGTGGAGCGCAACAAGGAATACGTGCAGGCGGCCCGTGTGACGGGGGTCCCGCCGCTGCGCATCATGCGCAAGCATGTGCTGCCCAACGTGATGGGGCCCGTGCTGGTGCTGGCCACCATCCAGGTGGCCACGGCCATCATCACCGAAGCCACGCTGTCCTTCCTGGGTGTGGGCGCTCCGCCCACTTCGCCCTCGCTGGGCACGCTGATCCGCATCGGCAACGACTACCTGTTCTCGGGCGAATGGTGGATCACCGTATTTCCTGGCGCCATGCTGGTGCTGATTGCGCTGTCGGTCAACCTGCTAGGTGACTGGCTGCGCGATGCCCTGAACCCGCGCCTGCGTTGAGCCACAACAAGAACAAGAAAAGCGATATCTCCATGAGCCTTCTCGAAGTCAAAAACCTCGTTGTCGAATTCCCGGGCCGCCGCGGTACCCTGCGCGCCCTGGACGACATTTCCTTCTCCATTGCGCCCGGCGAGATCCTGGGCGTGGTGGGGGAGTCCGGCGCCGGCAAGTCACTCACCGGCGCGGCCATCATCGGCCTGCTGGAGCCGCCGGGCCGTGTGGCCTCGGGCCAGATCCTGCTGGAGGGCCAGCGCATCGACAACCTCAGCAATGAGGAAATGCGCCACATCCGTGGTCGCCGCATTGGCGCCATCTTTCAGGACCCGCTGACCTCGCTGAACCCTCTGTACACGGTGGGCCGACAGCTCACCGAAACCATCCTGGCGCACCTGCCTGTCAACGCCGCTGAGGCCCGCCAGCGCGCCATCCAGTTGCTCAAGGACACCGGCATTCCCGCGGCAGAAGAGCGCATTGACCACTATCCGCACCAGTTTTCAGGTGGAATGCGCCAGCGTGTGGTGATCGCCCTGGCCCTGGCGGCCGAGCCCAAACTCATCGTGGCCGACGAGCCGACCACGGCGCTGGATGTGTCCATCCAGGCGCAGATCATCACGCTGCTCAAGAACATCTGCAAATCGCGCGGTGCAGCCGTGATGCTGATCACCCACGACATGGGCGTGATTGCCGAAACCTGTGATCGCGTGGCTGTGCTGTACGCTGGCCGCGTGGCCGAGATCGGCCCGGTGCACGATGTGATCAACAAGCCGTCGCACCCCTACACGAGCGGGTTGATGGCCTCCATCCCCGACATGACGATGGACCGTGAACGTTTGAACCAGATCGATGGCGCCATGCCGCGCCTGAACGCCATTCCCCGTGGCTGCGCCTACAACCCCCGCTGCCCCAAGACCTTTGACCGCTGCATGACCGACCGCCCCGACCTGATGGATGCAGGCGCTACACGCGCTGCATGCTGGCTGCACGCTGGTGCCGCGACCCAAGCCGAGGTGACCGCATGAGTGCCACCGCAACGAAAAGCAAGGCCCTGGTCCAGGCGCACGACCTGGCCAAGACCTTTGACGTCTCCGCTCCCTGGCTCAACCGTGTGATCGAACGCAAGCCCCGCACCCTGTTGCATGCGGTGGATGGCGTGAGCTTCGAGATCGAGAAGGGCAAGACGCTGGCCCTGGTGGGCGAGTCCGGCTGCGGCAAGAGCACCGTGGCCCGCCTGCTGGTGGGGTTGTACGAGCCCACCCGCGGCGGCCTCACCTTCGACAACCAGGACGCGCACGCCGCTTTCAAGGGCAACGATGCCAAGGCCATGCGCCGCCGCATCCAGATGATCTTCCAGGACCCGTACGCCAGCCTGAATCCGCGCTGGCTGGTGGAGGACATCATCGGAGAGCCACTGAAAGAACACGGCCTCATCACCGACAAGGAACAGCTCAAGACCCGCGTGGGCGAGTTGCTCAAGTCCGTGGGGCTGTCGCCGCTGGACATGGTCAAGTACCCGCACCAGTTCTCGGGCGGGCAGCGCCAGCGCATCTCGATTGCACGCGCCCTGGCCACCGAACCCGAGTTCCTGGTCTGCGACGAGCCCACCAGCGCGCTTGATGTGTCGGTGCAGGCCCAGGTCCTCAACATCATGAAGGACCTGCAGCGCGAACGGCAGCTCACCTACCTGTTCATCAGCCACAACCTGGCCGTGGTGCGCCACGTGAGCGACCAGGTCGGCGTGATGTACCTGGGCCGACTGGTGGAGTTGGCCGACAAACACACGCTGTTCGACACACCGCGTCACCCCTACACGCGCATGTTGCTCGATGCCATCCCCAAGATGCACGACACCGGCAAGGCGCGCACACCGGTACAGGGCGAGGTACCCAACCCGCTGAACCCGCCGCCCGGTTGTGCGTTCAACCCCCGCTGCCCGCATGTGAACGACCGCTGCCGCACCGAGCGCCCCCAGCTCCTGAGCATTGGCGGCATTCGCATTGCGTGCCATGCGGTGGAGGAAGGGCGGATCTGATGCCAGCCGCCACGCGGGTGTGCTGACGCGCGGCGGAGGGACTCATCCGGCATTGCTACTGTCGCAGTAGTGATTGCTATCAATAAAATAGCTGCTAGCGCAATGAATACCTGCGCTTGCGGCTATTTTTGCTTGTAAACGCGCAGAAGATGCTCATCCTGGCTCCGCAGTCACTCCTTGGCCGGCTGCGGGCAGGGCACGCCCCAGCAGGTAGTCAATGCAGGTGCGCACCGCCCGGGTCTGGTGGCGGTTCGGCATGTAGAGCATGAACATCTGGGTGCCAAAAATGCTCAGCCGCCAGTCGTTGAGCGTGGTCAGCACTTCGCCGCTGGTCACGGCGTCCTGCACCACGTAATCCGGTACCAGCCCTACGCCCAGCCCTGCCAGGATGCCCTGGCGCAGAAACGGAAAGTGCTCCGAAATGAGGGTGGGCTCCAGCATGGCCTCCTGGCGCTGGTCACCCCGGTACCCGCGCAGGCGCAGCTGCTTGCCTACCACCCCTGCGGTGATCACCGGCGCGGCCTGCAGAGCTTCGAAGTCCTGGGGCAGCCCATGCGTCTCGGCGTACTCGCGCGATGCGCAGGCGATGTAACGCACGCTGCCCAGGTCGCGCGCCACCAGCGTGGGCGGGGGCTCGGGCATCACGCGGATGGCGATGTCCACCTCATCACGGATCAGGTCATCCACCCGGTTTTCAAAGCGCACATCCAGCACGATGCCGGGGTACAGCCGCTTGAAGTCGATCAGCCAGTCCGACATCACCATCTGCCCGTAGCCACTGGGCACGCTCAGGCCCACGCGGCCCTGCAGGCCTTGGCCCAGCGTGGCAATGGTCTCGCGCGCGGCCAGCATTTCGTTCTGAATGGCGCGGCCATGGGCGTACAGGCGCAGGCCCACCTCGGTGGGCTCCACCCGGCGTGTGGTACGGCGCACCAGCTGCACACCCACCGATTTTTCTAACTGGTGCAGGTGGTAGCTCACGTTGGCTCGCGTCATCTTCAGGTTGCGCGCGGCCTGGCTCAGGTTGCCAGCATCAAGGATGTCGACCAGCACGGTGAGGGAGGTGAGTTCCATAGGCGGGATGGGTGGGGCGGCATCTGAACGCTCGCTTGCCGCAGTTTGTCAAAAGAAGTTTGACAGTCTGTCAATGGGCTATGTAATTGTCAAGATTACTTCGCGCATCAACAATCCCCCGGTCATCAACAGGCACAGCCATTGACCAGGAGACTTCCCCGTATGCACGCCGCCGCTGCCGCATCTTCCGTTGTTACCACCGCGCTGCATGGCGATGTTCTGGTCGTCACCATCGACAACCCGCCCGTCAATGCCCTGGGAGCCGCCGTGCGCCAGGGCCTGTTGGCGGCCATGCAGCAGGCGCAGGCCGACGCCGCCGTGGTCGCCGTGTTGCTGGTGGGCGCGGGCAAGGCCTTCATTGCCGGGGCGGACATCCGCGAATTCGGCAAGCCACCGGTAGCACCCATCCTGCCTGAGGTCTGCCGCGCCATCGAAAACCTGAACAAGCCCGTGGTGGCCGTGCTGCACGGCGCAGCCCTGGGCGGCGGGCTGGAGGTGGCTTTGTCGGCCCACTACCGGCTGGCCTTGCCTGCCGCCACGCTGGGCCTGCCCGAGGTGAACCTGGGCCTGCTGCCCGGCTCGGGTGGCACCCAGCGCGCCCCGCGCCTGATGGGCGTGCAGGCCGCCACCACCCTCATGCTCAGCGGCCAGCCCCTCAAGGCGCAGGCCGCGCTGCAAGCCGGCCTGGTTGACAAGCTGGTGGAAGGCACCGACCCGCTGGCCGCAGGCTTGGCCTACGTGCGCGAACTGCTGGCTGCCAACGCCCCCGTGCGCCGCACGCGTGACCTGGCCATTGCCGAGCCGCAGGCTGCGCTGGCTTGGCTGGAAGAGCAAAAGGCTGAGACGGCCAAGAAGTCGCGCGGCCTGTTCTCGCCCCTCAAGATCATCGAATGCGTGCAGGCTGCACTGCAGTTGCCGTTTGAAGAAGGCATGGCCCGCGAACGTGCGCTGTTCATGGAATGCATCGACAGCCCGCAACGCGCCGGGCTCATCCACGCCTTTTTTGCCGAGCGTGAAGTGGTCAAAGTGCCCGAGGCTCAGGCCGCGCAGCCACGCCCCGTGGCCAGCATTGCCGTCATCGGTGGCGGCACCATGGGTGCGGGCATTGCCGTGGCCGCGCTGGATGCGGGCCTGCCCGTGACCATGATCGAGCGCGATGCCGAATCCATCGCCCGCGGCCGCGCCAATGTCGAAAAGGTCTACAACGCCCTGGTGGCCAAGGGCCGCATGACCGATGCCGCCCAGGCCGCCGTGATGGCGCGCTACACCGGCAGCACCAGCTATGCCGACATCGCCCAGGTGGACCTGGTGATCGAGGCCGTGTTTGAAGACATCGAAGTCAAGAAGACCGTGTTCCGCGAGCTGGACCGCGTGTGCAAGCCCGGTGCCGTGCTGGCCACCAACACGTCCTACCTCGACATCGACGCCATTGCAGCTGCCACCGGCCGCCCGCAGGATGTGATCGGCCTGCACTTCTTCAGCCCCGCCAACATCATGAAGCTGCTGGAGATCGTGGTGCCCGCCAAGGTGGCGCCCGACGTGGTGGCCACGGCGTTCGAGCTGGCTCGCAAGCTGAAAAAGGTGCCTGTGCGCGCGGGCGTGTGCGACGGCTTTATCGGCAACCGCATCCTGGCCGTGTACAAGCAGGCCGCTGACTACCTGCTGGGAGACGGTGCCAGCCCCTACGAGATCGACGCTGCCGTGCGCGGCTTTGGTTTTGCCATGGGCCCGTTCCAGGTGACAGACCTGGCCGGTGGCGACATTGGCTGGGCCACGCGCAAGCGCCGCGCTGCCACGCGCGACCCCAAGGCCCGGTACGTGGAGATTGCCGACCGCATCTGCGAACGCGGCTGGTTTGGTCAGAAGACCGGGCGCGGGTTCTACCTGTACCCCGACGGTGCCCGCACGGGCCAGCCCGACCCGGAAGTGCTGGCCATAGTGGATGCCGAGCGCGCCAAGAAAGGCGTCACGCCCCGCAGCTTCAGCGCCGACGAGATCATGCGTCGCTACATGGCCGCCATGGTCAACGAAGGCGCCAAAGTGGTGGCCGAAGGCATTGCCCTGCGCCCGCTGGATGTGGACGTGACCTTTGTCGCGGGCTACGGCTTTCCGCGCCACCGTGGCGGCCCGATGAAGTGGGCCGACATGACGGGGCTGGACAAGGTGCTGGCCGATATCCGCGAGTTCGCCCAGGAAGACCCGCTGTTCTGGCAGCCCGCGCCGCTGCTGGAAAAGCTGGTAGCCGAGGGGCGCAATTTCGACAGCCTGAACAAGGCTGCATAGCGCAGAGACTGCCTGACCTGCATTGCACGCGAAGCGTTTTCCATCAGTCCCACCGTATTCGAGTCATATTGGCCTCTAGCGCTTTATGAATAAGCGCAAAAAGCTATTAAATCAGGAGCAAATCATGCGTGAAGCCGTCATCGTTTCCACCGCCCGCACCCCATTGACCAAGTCGCACCGGGGCGAATTCAATGCCACACCCGGCCCGCAGCTGGCGGCCTTTTCCGTCAAGGCAGCGGTCGAGCGCTCGGGCATCGACCCCGAGCTGATCGAAGACCTGGTGATGGGCTGCGGCTACCCCGAGGGCATCACCGGCAAGAACATTGGCCGCCAGACCGCGCTGCGCGCGGGCCTGCCCCTTTCGGTGGCGGGCATGGTGGCCAGCCGGTTTTGTGCATCGGGTCTGCAGTCGGTGGCGATTGCCGCAGGCCGCATCGTGGCCGAAGGCGTGCCCGCCATGGTGGCGGGTGGGGTGGAGAGCATCTCGGCCATCCGTGCAGGCAACCCGGCAGACATCGACCCCTGGCTGCAAGAGCACAAGCCCGACCTCTACATGGCCATGATCGACACCGCCGACATCGTGGCCCACCGCTATGGCATCAGCCGCGAAGACCAGGATGCGTTCTCGCTGCTAAGCCAGCAACGCACCGCCGCCGCACAGCAGGCCGGCGTGTTCGCTGACGAGATCGTGCCCTGCACCACGCGCATGATGGAAAAGAACAAGGAGACCGGTGAGGTCACCTACCGCGAAGTGACCGCCACGCACGACAACTGCAATCGCGCCAGCACCACGCTGGAAGGCCTGGCCAAGCTGGAGCCGGTGAAAGGTCCGGGCCAGTTCATCACCGCAGGCAACGCCTCGCAACTGTCCGACGGCTCCAGCGCCTGCGTGCTCATGGAAGCGAAAGAAGCCGAGCGCCGTGGCCTGCAGCCCTTGGGCGCGTTCCGTGGCTTTGCGGTGGCGGGTTGCGAGCCCGACGAAATGGGCATTGGCCCCGTGTTTGCCGTGCCCAAGCTGCTGGCGCGCCACGGCCTCACGGTGCAGGACATTGACCTGTGGGAGATGAACGAAGCCTTCGCCTCGCAGGCCCTGTACTGCCAGCGCCGCCTGGGCATTCCGTCCGAGCGGCTGAACGTGAACGGCGGGGCGATTGCCATTGGCCACCCCTTTGGCATGACCGGTGCACGTCTGGTGGGCCACCTGCTGCTCGAAGGCCGCCGCCGCAAGGCCAAGTACGGCGTGGTGACGATGTGCATCGCCGGTGGCATGGGCGCTGCAGGCCTGTTCGAGATTTATTGAAACACCCCCTGAGCGGCTGGCGCCGCTTCCCCCTCTCCTGCGGGAGGGGGACGACGCCCTCGCTGCGGGGCGGCCCTTGCTCGGCGTCCCCCGCCTGGGGCGCGCCAGTGCAAAGGCCGTATACAGGCGCACAGCGCCATGGATGACTGAGGAAAACCGTCAATGGACCTGAATTTCACCCCCGAAGAAGAAGCCTTCCGCGCCGAGGTGCAGGCTTTCTTGAAAGCCAAGCTGCCCGAGCGCATCGCCACCAAGGTCAAGGCCGGGCAGCGCCTGACCAAGGCGGACCAGGACGAGTGGCACGCCATCCTGAACGAGCGCGGCTGGCTGGCCAACCACTGGCCCGAAGCCTATGGCGGCCCCGGCTGGGGGGCCGTCGAGAAGTTCATTTTCGACACCGAATGCGCCCTGGCCGGTGGCCCGCGCATCGTGCCCTTTGGCGTGAACATGCTGGGCCCGGTGCTCATCAAGTTTGGCAACGAGGCACAGAAAAAATACTGGCTGCCGCGCATCCTGAGCGGTGAGGACTGGTGGTGCCAGGGCTACTCCGAACCTGGCGCGGGCTCGGACCTGGCCTCGGTCAAGACCACGGCGGTGCGCCAGGGCGACCACTACATCGTCAACGGCCAGAAGACCTGGACCACCCAGGGCCAGCACGCCAACATGATCTTCTGCCTGGTGCGCACCGACCGCGAAGCCAAGGCGCAGTCGGGCATCAGCTTCTTGCTGGTGGACATGAACTCGCCCGGCGTGGAGCTGCGCCCCATCCGCACGCTCGATGGCGACAAGGAAGTCAACGAGGTGTTCTTCACCGATGTGAAGGTGCCCGTGGAAAACCTGGTGGGCGAGGAGAACAAGGGCTGGACCTACGCCAAGTACCTGCTGACCTATGAGCGCACGGGCATTGCAGGCGTGGGCTTTTGCATTGCCGCGCTGGCCAAGCTCCAGGTGATTGCCGCCAAGGTCATCAAAAACGGCAAGCCGCTGGATCAGGACCCACTGTTTGCCGCCCGCATGGCCCAGGTCGAGATTGACCTGGAGAACATGAAGACCACCAACCTGCGCGTGATTGCCGCCGTGGCCGGTGGCGGCGTGCCAGGGGCTGAAAGCTCCATGCTCAAGATTCGCGGCACCGAGATCCGGCAGGAGATCCTCTCGCTCATCCGCCGTGCGGTGGGCCCGTACGCGCTGCCTTTCATCGAAGCAGCGCAGTACGAAGGCTATGCCGATGAACCCGTGGGGCCGAAGGAGGCAGCGACGGCAGCTGCGAATTACTTCAACTACCGCAAGCTGTCGATCTTTGGCGGCTCCAATGAAATCCAGAAGAACATCATTTCAAAAATGATTTTGGGCCTGTGAGGTTGCCGCGATGAACTTTGAACATACCGAAGACCGCCGCATGCTGGCGGACACCCTGAACCGTTTTGTGGCCGAGCAGTACGGGATCGAGACGCGCAACCACATCGCCTACGGCGACAGCGGCATGGACGCGGCGCTGTGGAGCCGCTTTGCCGAGCTGGGCGCGATTGGCGCACTCTTCCCCGAAGCCGATGGCGGCTTCGGCGGCGCAGGCTTTGATGTGGCCGTGGTGTTTGAAGCCCTGGGCAGCGGCCTGGTGGTGGAGCCCTTCGTCGGCGCGCTGGTGGTGGGCCGGGCGCTGGGCCTGGCGGGCAGCGCTGCGCAAAAGGAACACATCGCCCGCATCATCGACGGCAGCACCGTGGTGACCCTGGCGCACGAGGAAGCCGGCGCGCACTACGCCCTGAACCGCGTGACCACCCGCGCCGTGCGCAATGGCGACGGCTGGTTGCTCACCGGCCACAAGGCCGTGGTGCTGCATGGCGACCAGGCTCAACTGCTACTGGTCAGTGCCCGCACAGCGGGCGCTGTGGACGATGAAGACGGCATCTCGCTGTTCCTGGTGCCCGCCGATGCTGCAGGCCTGAGCCGCCGTGGCATGGGCCGCATCGATGGTGGCCGTGTGGCCGAAGTCACGCTGCAAAACGTGCAGGTGGGCGCAGGGGCCTTGCTGGGCGCAGAAGGGCAGGGCTTTGCCACGCTGGAGCACGCGGTGGGCTGGGGCATTCTGGCCGTGTGTGCCGAGGCGCTGGGCGCCATGGATGTGGCCAAGAAGCACACGCTGGAATACCTGCAAACGCGCAAGCAGTTTGGCGTACCCATCGGCAGCTTTCAGGCTCTGCAGCACCGCATGGCCGACCTGCTGCTGGAAGTGGAGCAGGCACGCTCGGCCGTCATCAATGCGGCAGCAGCCATGGAAAGCACCGACCGCACCGAGCGCGAGCGCGCGCTCTCGGCCGCCAAGGTCACCATGGGCCGCATTGGCGCGCTGGTGGCCGAGGAAAGCATCCAGCTGCACGGTGGCATTGGCATGACGTGGGAGCTGCCGCTGTCGCACTACGCCAAGCGCCTCGTCATGGTGGACCACCAGTTTGGCGATGAAGACCACCACCTGGCGCGCTTTATCGCGCTGGGCCGGAGCTGAAGCCATGGAGCAGCCACTGCCTCTGCTGCAACGCCGTGAGGGCGCGGTGCTCGTGCTCTCCAACAACAACCCTGCCGCGCGCAATGCGCTGTCGCCCGCGTTCTATGCAGCGCTGACCGAGGCACTGGCACAGGCCGAGGCTGACCCTACCGTCGGCGCCATCGTGCTCACGGGCGAGGATGGGCACTTCTGCGCGGGCGGTGACCTGCGCCAGCTGGCCAAGCGCCGTGAGCTGCCCATCGAAGAGCGCCGCGCCAAGCTCGAAGGCCTGCACGACCTGATCCGCACCGTGCGCGATTGCCGCAAGCCGGTGATTGCAGCGGTGGAGGGCGCTGCCGCTGGTGCGGGCCTGTCGCTGGCGCTGGCCTGCGACATGCTGGTGGCTGCGCGTAACGCCGTGTTTTCGGTCGCGTATGTGAAGGTGGGTCTCACGCCCGACGGCGGCGCCACTGCCTTCCTGGCCGAGTTCGTGTCGCGCCAGGTGCTGACCGAGCTGTGCCTCACCGGCGAACGCATCTCTGGCGAGCGACTGCATGCACTCGGCCCGGTCAACCGACTGGCCGAACCGGGTGAGGCGCTGACGCAGGCATTGGCATTGGCCGCGCAGGTGGCCACCGGGCCGGACCTGGCCATGGGCCGCATCAAGGCGCTGTGCCGCAGTGCCTACGTCCAGCCACTGGACGATCAGCTGGAGTTGGAAGCACAGCTCATGGTGCAGTCGCAAGCCACCGAAGAATCCCGCGAAGGCGTTGGTGCGTTTCTGGAAAAACGCCCGGCCGATTTCGCCCGCCTGCGCCAGGTCAATGCCGCTGGCGCGGGTACACAAGACACTACGCAATGACCTCCACCACCCCCACCCCCCCATTGCCCGAGGGCATGGACTTCCCGCTCGAAGGCGTGCGCGTGCTCGACCTCTCGCGTGTGTTTGCGGGCCCGCTGTGCGGCCAGGTACTGGCCGACTTTGGTGCCGACGTCATCAAGGTGGAACACCCCGGCCGGGGTGACGACACCCGCGACTGGGGCATGCGCATCGGCAAGACCGAGACCACCTACTACAACAGCATGAACCGCAACAAGCGGTCCATCACGGTGGATTTGCAGACGCCCGAAGGCGTGAAGATCATCCGCGACCTGCTGCCGCAGTGCGACGTGGTAGTCCAGAACTTCAAGACCGGCGGCGCCGAGAAGCTGGGCCTGGGCTACGAGCAGCTCAAGGCCATCAAGCCCGACCTCATCTACTGTTCGGTGGCGGGCTACGACAGCTCCGGCCCCGAGGCCAAGCGCCCCGGTTATGACCTGGTGATCCAGGGCGAGGCGGGTCTGATGGCCATCAACGGTGAGGCCAACCAGCCCCCGCTGAAGTTCGGCGTGGCCGCGGTGGACATGATGACCGGCATGTATGCGGCGCAGGCCGTGCTGGCCGCGCTGTTCCGGCGGGAGCGCACGGGCAAGGGCCGCCACATCGAGATGGCGCTGTACGACTGCGGTCTGATGATCACCGGCTACTACGGCCTGGACGCCATGCTGCTGGGCCACGACCCGCAGCGCTACGGCAACGCCCACCCGTCCATCGTGCCCTACGGCATGTTCGAGGCACAGGACGGTCCGCTCATCATCGCCGTGGGCAACAACAGCCAGTTCGACAAGTTCTGCCGTCAGGTGGTGATGCGCCCGGACATCGTGGAAGACCCCCGTTTTGCCACCAATGTCGAGCGTGCCCGCAATCGACTGACCCTGCTGCCCGAGATGAAGGCGTTGATTGCCAGCTTCCCGCGTGATGTGCTGCTCGAACGCCTGACCGCTGCTGGCATCCCTTGCGGCAGGGTGGCTGGCTTGCACGAAGCGCTGACCAGCGAGCGTACGCGGCGTGGCGGCCTCCTGCAGGAAATGCCCCACCCCGTGGCGGGCACCACGCATGTGTTCGCGCCGCCTTATCGGCTGGACGGCCAGCGCCTGCCCATCCGCAACGCACCGCCCACCCTGGGCGACGCCACGCGCGATGTGCTGCAGCAGCTGCTGCAACTGCCAGAGGCCGAGCTTCAGGCCCTGCGCGACAAGGGTGTGCTCACACTTCCCCCGCTTTAATAGCTATAAAAATAATAGCGGAAAGCGCTTGCGGAACAAGCGCTATCGACCTTTTCCTATTGCCATCCGGAGACAAACATGAACTTCTTCCGTATTCCCCGCCGCAGGGTCCTGCAGGGCCTGGCCGCCCTCATCAGCACCGGCCTGCTGGGCTCGGCCCTGGCGCAGGCGGGTAAGGACGCCTGGCCTGCCAAGCCTATCAAGCTGATCGTGCCGTACCAGGCCGGTGGCGCCACCGACATCACCGCCCGCGCGCTGGGCGAGAAGCTCTCGGCCCGCCTGGGCCAGCCTGTTCTGGTGGACAACCGCGGCGGAGCCGGCGGCGTGACCGGCACCGACCAGGCGCTCAAGTCGCCGGCCGACGGCTACACCCTGCTGGTGTCCCTGGGCACCACCATGCTCATCAACCAGTTCCTGTACGACCGCCTGCCGTACCAGCCGCAAAAGGACCAGGCCCTCATCACCCAGATCGCGCTGGCGCCGGTGGTGCTGCTGGTCAACCCGCAGCTGCCGGTCAACAACGCAGCGGAGCTGATGGCCTACATCGACCGCAACAAGGGCAAGATCGCCTATGGCTCATGGGGCATGGGTTCGTACGCCCACCTGGCTGGGGCGTGGCTGTCCGACAAGCACAAGGCCGACATGAACCATGTGGCCTACAAGGGCGAGGCCCCAATGCTGCAGGACCTCGTGGGCGGGCAGTTCCAGATGGCGTTTGCCAGCCTGCAGTCGGCCCGGCCCTACATCGAATCGGGCCGCCTCAAGCCACTGGCCGTGACCGGCGCGCAGCGCATGGACGCGCTGCCCAAAGTGGCCACGATGGCTGAGCAGGGTATCAAGGACGAGGTCTTCCAGGTGACGGGCTGGGTGGGCATGAGCGCACCCGCGAAGACGCCGCCCGAAGTCGTAGCGCGGCTTGGCGTTGAGCTGCAGGCCGTGATCGCGATGCCCGAAGTGCGCGACCGCATCCAGCAGATGGGTTTCATCCCCGTGGGCAGCAGTCCCGAGCAGTTCAGCGCCCAGTTCAAGAAGGACGCACCGGTGTGGGAGCGCGTGGTGAAAGTGTCTGGCGCAAAGCTCGATTAACACCCCCCTGAGCCGCAGCGCGGCTTCCCCCCGCTCTCGCATGGCTGCGCCATGCGGGCAGGGGGACGCAGCCAGCGCGGCGGGGCGGCCCTTGCGCGGCTGCCCGCGCCTGGGCCGCGCCGGTTACGTCGGGCGTGGGTCAGCACAAAAGCTGAAAGTAAAAACGGATATCTGATGACGAAACAATCTCTTTTCCCCGCCGCCTTTTCGCGTCGCGCGGTGCTGTCCGCAGCTGCCGCTGTGTCGGCCATCGGCCTGCTGGGCACGGCCCCAGCGCACGCCCAGGCCTGGCCTAACAAGATGATCAAGCTCGTGGTGCCCTTCCCGGCTGGTGGCCCCACCGACACGGCCTCGCGTATCGTCGGCCAGAAGCTGGCCGAGCGGCTGAAGCAGCCCGTGGTGGTGGAGAACCGCGCGGGCGCTTCGGGCTCGATTGCCGCGCAGCAGATCGCCAAGACCCCTGGCGACGGCTACACGCTCATGATGCTGGCCACGCCCACGCTGTTGGCTCCGCACCTGTACAAAAAGGCGGGCTACGACACCACCAAGGATTTCGTGTCCGTGGCTACCGTGTACGACCTGCCCATCGTAGTGGTGGTCAACCCGGCGCAGATGCCTACCGTGACCGATCTGCAAAAGCTCATCACCCACGCCAAGGCGCGGCCAGGTCAGCTCAACTACACCTCCTCGGGCGTGGGCAGCTTTGGCCACCTGAGCATGGAGCTGCTCAAGCAGCTGGGTCAATTCGAGATGGAGCATGTGCCCTACAAGGGCGGTGTGCCCGCCATCACCGACACGCTGGGCGGCCAGGTGCCCATGATGTATGCAGACCTCGTGGCAGCGCTGCCCCATATCCAGACGGGCAAGCTGCGCGCCATTGCGGTGGGCTCGCCGCAGCGCGTGGGCGTAATCCCCAACGTGCCCACCATTGCCGAGCAGGGCTTCAAGGGCTTTGATGCCGTGTCGTGGGGCGGCCTGATGGCCCCGCTCGGTACGCCCAAGGATGTGGTTGATCGCATCAGCACCGAAGTCAAAGCCATCCTGGCCGACAAGGAGGTGCAGGACAAGCTGCTCAACGCCGGTGCCATCGCCAACCACCAGGGCCCGGACCAGATGGCCAAGCGCGTGCGTGGCGATTACGCCAAGTGGGGCCAGGTGATCCGCGACAAGGGCATCGTCTTCGAGTAAGTTGGGCCATGACCAACGCAACTGCCTCTGCCCCTTTTCCCCCGTTCCGCAGGGTCTCCGATCTGCTGCGTGACAACGCGCGGCAGCGCCCGCAGGCCAAGGCCTTGGCCGATGACGACTCCGCGTTGAACTGGGCCGCACTCGATGCCCTGGTGGACCGCGTGGCCGCATCGTTGCAGCAGGCGGGCCTGCAGTCGGGCGATGTGGTGGCCGTATGCGCCGCGTCGTCGGTGCGTTATGCCTCTGTGTACCTGGGCGCCCTGCGTGCGGGTGTGGTGGTGGCACCGCTGGCGCCATCCGTCACGCCCGAGGCCATGGCGTCCATGCTGGGCGATGCCCAGGCGCGCCTGCTGTTTGCCGATGCGCAGGGCAGGGCGGCGGTGCCGCCTGCGGTGATGAAAGGCGCCGTTGCGCTGCCCCTGGTGGCGCTGGACGATACCGGCGCGGGCACGCCGTGGATTGAGTGGCTCGCTCCCGAAGGCGCCGCACCGCAGCCGGTGGATGTGGGCCCCGAGCACCCGTTCAACATCATTTATTCCTCCGGCACCACTGGCAACCCCAAGGGCATCGTGCAATCGCACGGCATGCGCTGGGCGCATCTGGTGCGCGGCCTGGCGCAGGGCTACGGGCCGGACAGTGTCACGCTGCTGGCCACGCCGCTGTATTCCAACACCACGCTGGTGTCGTTCTTCCCCGGCCTGTGCTGGGGCGGCAGCGTGCGGCTGATGGCAAAGTTCGATGCACTGCGCTACCTGCAGACCGCGCAGCAGATTCGCGCCACGCACTCCATGCTGGTGCCGGTGCAGTACCAGCGCATCCTGGCGCTGCCGCAGTTTGGTGAATTCGACCTGTCGTGCTTTCGCGCCAAGTTCTGCACCAGCGCGCCGTTCCGTGCCGAGCTGAAGGCCGACATCCTGGCGCGCTGGCCGGGCGCGCTGTACGAGTTCTACGGCATGACCGAAGGCGGCGGCACCTGCATCCTGGCGGCGCACGACCATCCCGACAAGCTGCACACTGTGGGCCAGCCCGCATCCACCAGCGACATCCGCCTGATCGACGAAGAGGGCCATGAGCTGCCGCCCGGCGCCACCGGCGAGGTGGTGGGCCACTCGCCCGGCATGATGACCGGCTACCACCGGCAGCCCGACAAGACGCGCGAGGCCGAGTGGTTTGACGCCACCGGCAAGCGCTTCATTCGCACGGGCGACGTGGGCCGGTTTGACGCGCAGGGATTTCTGACCCTGCTGGACCGCCGCAAGGACATGGTCATCAGCGGCGGCTTCAACATCTACCCCAGCGACCTCGAAGCCGAGTTGCGCAAGCACCCCGCCGTGGAGGACGTGGCCGTGACCGGCGTACCCTCCGAACAATGGGGCGAGACGCCGGTGGCCTTTGTATGCCGCCGGCCGGGTGCCACCGAAGACGCCACCCAGATCATGGGTTGGTACAACGCCCGTGCGGGCAAGACGCAGCGGCTGGCTGCGCTGCATTTCATTGATGAGCTGCCGCGCAGCGCCATCGGCAAGGTGCTCAAGCGTGAATTGCGTGACCTGCACCGCGCGCTGTCGCACTGATCGATTTCCTGTTTTTTCAGAAAGACCCAACCATGAAAATCCTCGTTCCCGTCAAGCGCGTGGTGGACTACAACGTGAAGGTCCGCGTGAAGTCGGACAACACGGGTGTGGACATCGCCAACGTGAAGATGAGCATGAACCCCTTTGACNGTCAAGCGCGTGGTGGACTACAACGTGAAGGTCCGCGTGAAGTCGGACAACACGGGTGTGGACATCGCCAACGTGAAGATGAGCATGAACCCCTTTGACGAAATCGCCGTTGAAGAGGCCGTGCGCCTGAAAGAAAAAGGCCTGGTGACCGAAGTCATCGCAGTCTCCTGCGGCGTGGCCCAGTGCCAGGAAACCCTGCGCACAGCCATGGCGATTGGCGCCGACCGCGCCATCCTGGTCGAGACCGACGTGGAACTGCAGCCCCTGGCCGTGGCCAAGCTCCTGAAGGCCCTGGTGGACAAAGAGCAACCCTCGCTCATCATCCTGGGCAAACAAGCCATCGACGACGACGCCAACCAGACCGGCCAGATGCTGGCGGCCCTGGCCGACCTGCCCCAGGCCACGTTCGCCAGCAAGGTCGAACTGGCTGCAGACAAGGTCAGCGTGACCCGCGAAGTGGACGGCGGCCTGGAAACCCTGCAGCTTTCGCTGCCCGCAGTGATCACCACCGACCTGCGCCTGAACGAGCCCCGCTACGTCACCTTGCCCAACATCATGAAGGCCAAGAAAAAGCAGCTCGATACCGTCAAGCCCGAAGACCTCGGTGTGGACGTGGCTCCGCGCCTGAAGACCCTCAAGGTGACCGAACCCGCCAAGCGCGGCGCAGGCATCAAGGTAGCCGACGTGGCCGCCCTGGTCGAAAAACTCAAGAACGAAGCGAAGGTGATCTAAATGTCGGTACTCGTTATTGCTGAACACGACAACGCGTCCATCAAGGGCGCCACGCTGAACACCGTCACGGCCGCAGTGGCCTGCGGTGGCGACGTGCACGTGCTGGTGGCCGGCCACAACGCCGGCGCTGCTGCACAAGCCGCCTCCAAAATAGCCGGTGTTGCCAAGGTCATCCACGCCGACGCCCCTGGCCTGGAACACGGCCTGGCAGAAAACGTCGCCGCCCAAGTGCTCGCCATCGCATCCAACTACAGCCACATCCTGTTCCCCGCGACTGCCAGCGGCAAGAACGTCGCCCCCCGCGTGGCGGCCAAGCTCGACGTGGCCCAGATCAGCGACATCACCAAGGTGATCGCAGTCGATACGTTTGAGCGCCCCATCTACGCCGGCAACGCCATTGCCACCGTGCAAAGCCAAGATGCCGTCAAGATCATCACCGTGCGCACCACCGGCTTTGACGCCGCAGCCGCCACCGGTGGCAGCGCACAAGTTGAAACCGCCGCCGCCACGGCCGACGCCGGCAAGAGCAGCTTCGTGGGCAGCGAAATCGCCAAGAGCGACCGCCCCGAGCTGACCGCCGCCAAGATCATCGTCTCCGGTGGACGCGCGCTGGGCAGCAAGGAAAAGTTCGACGCAGTCATGACGCCCCTAGCCGACAAGCTGGGCGCCGCCCTGGGTGCCAGCCGCGCGGCGGTGGACGCAGGCTACGCGCCCAACGACTGGCAAGTGGGCCAGAC